>JAJVHY010000012.1 GCA_022072455.1 Verrucomicrobiia bacterium
CCCTCCGCCTTCTCACATCTGCTACCGGCTTTCCGTGATCTTCCGTGCCTTCGGTGGTTAATCCAGTGGACAGTTGTCAGTTCGCGGTTGCCGGCTTTCGTGTGCATTCGTGCATTCCCGCCGTCGCCTGGCCTTTGGCGGGCAAGCCGTGGTTTCATCCCGTCCCCCCCGCCTCCTCACATCGTCGGCCACACCTCGCGCAGCTCTTCACGCGTTGACGCGACCGCGCCGGCAGTGGTATCACCTCGCTCACGCATGAGCACTCCGCAACCTGAACTGATTTTCAACCCGAAGTCGCAACTGGGCGAAGGTGCCATCTGGCATGCCCGGCAACACGTCCTCTATTGGGTGGACATCCTCGGCAAGAAGTTCTGGCAGTCCAACCCCGCCACCGGCCATCACGAGGATTTTGAAATCGGCCAGTTCGTCGGCACCATCGTCCCGCGGCATCACGGCGGCGTCATGCTCGCGTTGCACCATGGGTTTGCCGTCTACTACCCCCACACCCTCAAACTCACCCTCCTCTGCGACCCCGAAAACAACCAACCGGCTCTGCGCTTCAACGACGGCAAATGCGACCCTGCCGGCCGGTTTTGGGCCGGCACCATGCCCGTCGCCGGCAGCGAACCGCTCGGCAACCTCTACTGCCTCTTCCCGGATCACCGCGTCGAACGCAAACTCACCGGCATCGGCTGTTCCAACGGAATTGTCTGGAGTCTCGACCATAAGACGATGTACTTCATTGACACCCGCCTCCAACGAGTGGACGCCTTCGACTACGACCTCGCCACCGCTCACATCGGCAACCGGCGCGTCGCCTTCGCCGTCCCGAAAGAACTCGGCTACCCTGACGGCTCCACTCTCGACGCCGACGGCATGCTCTGGATCGCGCATTGGGGCGGCGCGTGCGTCACCCGCTGGAATCCCGCCACCGGCCAACACCTCGCCACCGTGAAATTCCCGACACCCCAAATCACCTCCTGCGCTTTCGGCGGCCCAAAACTCGACCAACTCTACGTCACCTCCGCTCGCATCGGTCAAGAAACCGACCCACTCGCCGGCGCCCTCTTCTGTGTTGACGTCGGCGTCAAAGGAATCCCCGCCAACGAATTCGCCTCATGAACAACAACCCGACACTCATTTGCCGGCCGCTGCGCAACAACGACTGGACCACTGCCGCCGCCATCAGCCTCCAACAAGCGTGGCTCCCAGCCCCGCAACCCGAACTCCGCCCCACCCGCGTCCGCACCGCCTGGCGCGCCGACGCGTTGCTCGTGCAAGCCGAAATCAGCGACGCCGACATTTTCAATCCCCGCACCGATTTCAATTCGATGTTCTATCAAACCGGCGACGTCTTCGAAATCTTCCTGCGCCCGGTCACCCAAGACGCCTATTTTGAATTTCACATCGGCCCGGCCAACCAAAAACTCCAACTCCGCTTCCCACATGCCGGCCTCCTCGGCACCTGCCCGGTGGAAAACCTTCTCATCCACACCCCGGTCATCACCAGCCAGGTCGAAGTCTTGCCGGCGCAACAGATCTGGAAAGTGGCCGTGGAAATTCCGTTCGCCGTTGTTCAAGAAACCGGCCCCGTCGGCCCCGGCACCGAATGGCTATTCTCCTTCAGCCGGTACGACTACACGCGCGGGGCCGCCCAGCCCGTCCTCTCCTCCAGTTCGCCGCACAAAGAGCTCAACTATCACCGGCAACAAGAGTGGGGCACCCTGATCTTCGCGCCCTAATCCCGGCTTGCAAATGCGCACCTCCCCGGTATCCTCCGCCGCACCGATGTTTAATCTCGACCACTACCTCGACCGCACCGGCCAGCGCATCAACACCGCGCTCGACAAACTGCTTCCCCCCGAAACCGCCGCGCCGCCCACGATCCACAAGGCGATGCGCTACTCCATCTTTGCCGGTGGCAAACGCATCCGCCCCGTCCTCACCCTCGCCGCCTGCGAAGCCGTTCACGGTCGGACAGCCGCCGCCATGCCGCTGGCCTGCGCCGTCGAATGCATCCACACCTACTCCCTCATCCACGACGACTTGCCCTGCATGGATGACGACGATCTTCGCCGCGGCCGGCCCACCAACCACAAAGTTTTCGGCGAAGGCATCGCCGTCCTCGCTGGTGACGCCCTGCTCACCCACGCGTTCACCTTGGCCGCCACCAAAGCCGAATACGTCAAAGAACTCGCCTTCGCCGCCGGCAGTCTGCGCCTCATTGCCGGCCAGGTTCAGGACCTCGAAAACGAAAGCCGCCCCGCCACCCTCGCGGAAGTCAAAACCACTCATCTCAACAAAACCGCCGCGCTCATCACCACCTCCATCCGGCTGGGCGCCATGGCCGGCAACGCCTCACATGCCCAACTCAAACGCCTCACCCGCTACGGCCAGAACCTCGGCCTGGCGTTTCAAGTGATTGACGATGTCCTCGACGCCACAAGCACCAAAGAGATCATGGGCAAAAGCGTCCGCGCCGACCAGCGCAACGAAAAATCCACCTACACCAAACTCCTCGGCGTCGAAAAATCGCGCGCCTACGCCGCCGAGTTGATTGCCGACGCGCAGAAACAATTACGGGGCTTCGACAATAAAGCCGACCCGCTCCGCGCCATCGCCGATTTCTTCCTCACCCGGAAACACTGATGATCCGTGCGGTCATCGCGTGGCTTTGCCTCGCCGCGACGGCCAGTGCGGCCGATGTCCGACTCCTCGTCCCGCTCTACTCGTATCCTAGTTGGTACAACCCGGCCACCTACCTCTGGGACGACGTCGCCCAAGCCGCCCGGCAAGTCCCTGTCACCGCCATCATCAACCCCAACAACGGCCCCAACGGCGGCCCGCCCAACAGCGATTACGTGGCCGGCCTCGCCGAACTCCGCACCAACGGCGTCACCATCCTCGGCTACGTCTACACCTCGTACGGCGGTCGCGACACCAACCTCGTCAAGGCCGACATTGACCTCTACGACCAGCACTACAACATTGACGGCATCTTCCTCGACGAAGTCGCCGCCGGCACCGACAAACTCACCTACTACGGCCAACTCTACGACTACATCAAATCCCGCCCCCATCTCCGGCACGTCGTCACCAACCCCGGCACTCACATGGACGAAGCGTACCTCTCCCGCCCAGCCACCGACACGAGCGTCATCTTTGAAAACGATACCGGCTGGAACACCTATGTTCCCTCGGCCTACGTGAGCGCCTATGATTCCCGGCGGTTTGCGATGCTGGTCTACAGCGTCGGCACCGCGGGCGCGATGCGCAGCAATATCGCCCGCGCCGTCCACCGCAACCTCGCCTACGTCTACGTCACCAACGATGGCGGTGCGAATCCCTGGGACAGCTTGCCGGCGTATTGGCCGGAAGAAATTGCCTACGTTCGCTCCCTGCGCGAACTCCGGATTACCGGCGTGGAACTCAGCGGCGCGGATGCGGTCGTGCGCTTCACCAGCCTGTCCAATCACACCTTCCGGGTTGCCGCGACCACGAACCTGACCGGCGGCAGTTGGCTCACTCTGACCAATGCCCTCGCCGGGACCGGCTCAATCATGGAAATCGTTGATCCCGGCGGAGCCCTTCCGCCCAGGCGATTCTACCGGGTCGAATTGCTGCCTTGAACGACGGCGTTGGTTTCACCGTCGGCCCGTTCGATGACCGCCGCCAGATCATAGCCGGCCATCAACTGTTGCAACATCTCCGCCCGCGCTTTCGACCCGGACCAAACCACCGCGCGCCCCAAGTTGACCACTGACTGCTCCAACTCCACCGCCCGTTCCGGCCGGTAACGCAAGATCGCCTGCAACTGATTGGCGACCTGACCGGGTTTATACTTCGCGTGATTCTCCAAGATCAGGTACCACTTCTCCTTCGGCTGCACTGGTTCTGGCGGCGCATTCAGGAAATCATCGGGATCAACTTCCTTCGGCGCCAGCTTCACCGGCAACGCCAGAGCGGCATTTGTCGGCGCCGGTGCCGGTGGTGGCTCAACCGGTACCGGCACCCCCGGCGCTCGAATCGCCGGTAACGGCAGGCTGGCGGCCATCGGTTGCGGACCGGTCCCGCGATTCAACGTCAGCGCCAGCAGCCCCAACGCAATCCCGCCCAACGTGATCGCCGCCACCGTCGGCACCGAAACTAATTTGAGCCGGGACGGCGCCCGTTTCGGCGCGCCTTTCGGAATCGGCTCGATCAACCGGATCCGCGTGACCTTGAAAATACGGATCCCGCCCAGCGTGTGATCGAACGCGCGCATGGAATAGCCATCAAGTTCCTCCGGCGTGACAACGCGGCGGATGAATTTTTTCTCGCTCTTCGACCAGTAGATCATCCCCACATCCACGCCGGCATGAATGGCATCCAGGATGACCTGCGCGCGCTCCGTGTAGGAATACTTCTTGGAGCTATGCCGCCGGCGCCACCACACCAAGGCCGCCAAGGCAAATAACACCCAGACCGCCAGCAATCCGATTCGAATGTACTGTTCCACTACTGAATTTTCTCCCAAATCAACTCTGCCGCCCGCGCACTCGCGCCCGGCCCACCCAGACTGTTGACGACCCCGGCCAAAGCACCCTGCATCGCCGCGCGCGCCCCGGCATCCTGCAATAACTCACCGGCCAATTTCGCCACTGACTCCGGCCGCGCCGCGTGTTGAATCAACTCCGGCACGATGCTGCGCCCGGCAATCACATTCGGCATGGCCAGCCATTTCACCTGAATCAGCAGCCGCCCGATTAGATAAGTCAGCCAATTCACCTTGTAAACGACAATCATCGGACACCCGGCGAACGCGCACTCCATCGTCGCGGTGCCGCTCGCGGTAATCGCCAAAGACGCGCGCTGCATCCACTCGCGCGCCGTGCCGACTTCGACTTCGACGCGCGGATGCCGCATCATCTGCGCCATCGGCTCGTTCACCGCCGCCGCGACGAACTTGACCTCCCCCGGTAAGAGATCGACCACCCGACTCATGACCGGCCACAACTTCGCCACCTCTCGCTCCCGGCTGCCCGGCAGGAGCAAAATGGTCTGCGCCTGCCGTTCGCCCGCTGCCGGCGGTTGTTCCGCGAGTGGATGCCCGACAAACGCCACCGGCAACCTTGGCGCACGAGTCGCATACCACGCCTTTTCAAAAGGAAAAATCGTCAACAGCAGATCCACGTCACGTTCCATCTGCTCGGCGCGGCTCGCATGCCACGCCCACAACTGCGGCGAAATGTAATAGATGACTTTCGTCTGCGGATACCGGCGTTTCACGGCCTTGGCAAACCGGAGATTGAATCCCGGGAAATCCACCAGCACCACTGCGCTCGGCTGGCGCTTTCCCACTTCTCCAAGTAACTGCTCAAAGAAACCCTTGAACTTCCCGTAATTCTTCAGCACCTCGATGAAACCGACGACCGCATGTTCGGTCAGATCAAACAGCAGTTCCATCCCGGCCGCCTCCATCTTCGGTCCGCCGACACCGAACACCGGGACACGTCCACCCAGCGCGCGAATCACCGCTGCCGCATGGCTGTCGCCGGACGCCTCGCCGGCAATGAACATCACTGGGTTCATCGTTCTGTCCAATATTCTGGTCGCCGGCGCAAATGCGCTACGGCGAGCACAACCACTTCCGTGGGTTCGACCCGGTAAAACACCGCAAAGGGAAACCGATGCACCAGCCGCCGACGTACTTCGTTGCGAATCACCGGCCAGCGTTCGGGTTTAGTGGCGATATCTTTGAAGGCCGTCTCCAATTTCCCCAAAAACTCCGCACCGAGATTGCGGGTTTGGGTCTCGTAATATTGCGCCGCCTCCAGCATCTCGGTCTCGGCCGGCCGGAGCAGCCGGAGGCGTTTCACTTCAGCCGCGCTCGCGCGTCGCGCAGCGCTTCCGTAGCGGACCGCGCGGAAAGCTTGCCGGCTTTGTAGGCCGTATACCGGCGTTCGGCTTCGGCCACCCACAATTTCTCGCTCTCAACTTCGTCAGTCTCATCCAAGCTGGAGAGTAATCGCTCCGCCAACTCCGCGCGTTCACTCACCGGCAGGGTCAGGGCCGCTTGTTCCAGTTCTTTTAATCGGGGTGACATTATTGGCCTCGTTTGAGTTACAGCCTATCGTTTTTGCGGGCGGCAATCAAGTTTGACCGGACGCTGCGCTGGTAGGTCATCATCTCGTCCCAACACGCTCCGTAATTTCCATTGCCACTTCCAGCGCTTGTTTGGCGGCTTCGCCGGTCACCAGCGGTTGCCGGCGGAGGCGGACGGATTCGATGAAGTGTTGGAGTTCGAGTTTAAGCGGTTCGTCGCGTTCAATGGGTACCGGCTCGCGCACGATTTTCTTGCCGGCAAATTCGCTGACTATTGTCGCGTGTTTACCGGCGAGCAGTTTCTTCAGCAATCCCGATTCCTGTGCATTGTCCTCGGCCACCCGGTATACCTCGCCTTCCTGTTTCATGTAATCGAGCGAGATATACGCCGCACCAATGTCCGTGCGGCCAAAGAGCCGAATCTTCCGCATCTTTTCCGGCGAAACCCGGCTGGCGGTGATGTTGGCGACGCAACCGTTGGCGAATTTGAGCCGCGCATTGGCAATGTCTTCGGTCGTGCTCAAGACCGGGATGCCAATCGCGTCAATCTTTTCCAAGGGCGATTTGACGAGGGAGAGCACGACGTCCAAGTCGTGAATCATCAAGTCAAGCACGACGCCGATGTCCGTGGAGCGACCGGGGTATGGAGAGAGCCGGTGAACTTCGAGGAACCGCGCTTCGGCAACGACTTCGTTGAGGTACCGGAGCACGGGGTTGAAGCGTTCAACGTGGCCGACTTGCAGGAGACAATTATTCTGCCGCGCCAACGCAACGAGCTTCTCGGCGTCACTGACGTTATTCGTGATCGGTTTTTCGACGAGGACGTGTTTGCCGCGTTCCAGAAAAACGCGCGCGACATTGAAATGCGTATCCGTCGGCGTCGCGATACTGACCGCGTCCACGAAATTCGCGAGTTCCTCCGCCGACTCGAACGTGCCGCCGCCGTATTTTTCGGTCAGCGCCCGCCCCCGCAGCCGGTCGGTATCGCAAAGTCCGATGAACTCGCATTGCCCATTTGACCGTTTGGCGATCTCCGAATATAGGCGCGCGTGATGGGTGCCGAGATGACCAACACCAACCACTCCGACTTTGATGATGGGGTTCATGAATCGGCAACCCCCACAATCACCAGATCTTGCCGGCGGGCGGTTTCCAGAATTTTTTCTTTGTCGAGCAGGAGACTGCTGCCGGCTTCGATGGCGAGCACGGCAATTTTGCCGGCGGCGCAGGACTCCAGCGTTTTCAAGCCGATGCAGGGGATGTCGAACCGAAAATCTTGCTTGGGTTTGCTGACTTTGACAACAACGGCCCCACCCTTTTCGCCGGCCAACTCACCGCCGCGGCGGATGCACGCGTCGGTCCCCTCGAAGCCTTCGACGGCCAACACGGTACCGCGTTTGACGACAACGGTCTGGCCGATATCGAGCGCGGCGATGGCTTTGGCGATCTGGAGGCCGAAGGTGATGTCGTCCTGCTGGTCGGAGTTTGGTTTCTGGCGCGTCAAGTTGCCGGTTTGCGGGATGGAGTCGCCGAGGAACGGCCGGGGGTCGAGCAATTCGACGCCGTCTTTGCCCAACTCGTCGGCAATCGCCCCAAAAATCGTCTCGGCATTGCGTTTCTTCAAGCGCGCGGCCACGGCGATCATCCGCAGATCGAGGCTGAGGTTTTTGAACAGTGTTGCCGGCGTGATTCCACCGGCCATGATGGCCCGCTGGATGCCGCGCTTGGTGAAGGCCTGGCTCAATTTATTGAGTTGCCCGACGCGGACCCACTCGAATTCGTCCACGAGTGATTCGATACCGGGTTGTGTCTCACCTTCAAACGCCGCCGCCACGACGCGCAACCCTTGTTGCCGGGCACAGCGCGCGAGTAGCAAGGGGAACTCGCCGTTACCGGCAATGATACCGAGGGCGTTCATGGGGTGATTGTCACGACCGGCGGGGGGCTTGGCAAGATTTTACCTCAGGCTGGGGCCAGCGGTTGCGCGCGCCGCAACCACGTCCGGGACTGCAGCAGCGACATCCAGCCGACGTAGAGGAAACCCGCTTGAAACAGCACCAGAAACACAGCCGACAGCCATTGGTCGCGGTCCAAGGCTTGGTACATTATGTAGGAATAATAACCACCCAGCGCAAGTTCCAGAAGCGGAATCACCCCGCGCAACGACCGGTAATGCGTCGCGCCCCGCTGGCGCAGTCCAGCCTTCGGTGTGCGGATGAAATCGGATTGATGATTCACCAGCGCTTCGAGAACCGCCCGCGCATTGTTGAGCGAAATGCCGATCCCAATCGCCATCATGACCGGCAACGCAAGCAGTCGTTTCCACCACGCCGTGTACAACTCAATCTGGGCGCATAAGTAAAATGCCGTGACAGACAGCGACGCCGCGAGAAACAACGGCAAATCCACCAGCAGCACCTTCGTCCACTCGTTGCCACCGGTGACTTGATGCGCACTGGCATAGGCCGGTGCGCGCAGCACCAGACACAAAACGAACAGGAGCAAGTGCCCCAGACTGCTGGTGAGATGCATCGTGCCTTCCAACTTGATCTTCAACGGCAGGTGCGCGCGCCACAGTTGCGGCAGCATCTTTTTCATCGTCTGCGCCGAGCCTTTGGCCCAGCGATGCTGTTGGGTTTTGAACGCATTCATCTCCACCGGCAACTCCGCCGGGGTGACGACGTCCGAGAGGAACAAAAATTTCCAGCCCTTGATCTGCGCCCGGTAACTCAGGTCGAGATCCTCGGCCAGCGTGTCGTGTTCCCAACCACCGGCACTCTCGATGCACGACCGCCGCCAGATCCCGGCAGTTCCATTGAAGTTGAAAAACCGCCCCGAGCGTGACCGGGCGGTTTGCTCGATCAGAAAATGAGCGTCGAGCAGCATGGACTGCACGCGCGTCAACAATGAGTACTGCGCGTTGAGGTGCCCCCAGCGGGTTTGGAGCATGCCAACTTTCGGATCGGTGAAGTAGTGAATCGTTTGGTGGAGCAATTCCGGCTGCGGGACAAAATCAGCGTCGAAAATCGCAATGAACTCACCCGTCGCGGACCGGAGCCCATTTTCCAACGCGCCGGCTTTGAACCCGTGCCGGTTCAGGCGGTGGATGTGGGTGACGTCGAACCCTTGCGCCCGCAACTCGCTCACCTTGCGCGCCGCGATCTCCCGCGTCTCGTCCGTCGAATCGTCCAGCACTTGGATTTCGAGTTTTTCCCGCGGATAATCCAGTGTCGTGACCGCCGTCAACAACCGCTCGGTGACATACATCTCGTTGTAGATCGGCAACTGCACCGTGATCTTCGGCAGTTCCTTGAAATGTCCGGCCGGCACGATCTTCTGCTTCCGGTACTTG
This sequence comes from Verrucomicrobiia bacterium, assembly GCA_022072455.1. Taxonomy (GTDB): domain Bacteria; phylum Verrucomicrobiota; class Verrucomicrobiia; order Palsa-1439; family Palsa-1439; genus CAINDI01. The sequence goes on from JAJVHY010000012.1 coordinate 9,437, forward strand.
TAATAGAGATACAACATCACATACCGGTGCAGGCCGTAAAGCGAGAGCCCCGCCAGCACTGCGAAATACACAGTAATTCCAACTAGCTGAATTTTTTCCATACCTAACCTTGACCTGAAGTACCGGCGTGGGTCATTCTCGTCAAGTGCCATGATCGCAAGGAAATCCAAGGAAGCAAGCGAAAATCCGACTCCCGTCAAACTCCTGAGCCTGTCCCAGGCCCGCCGCTGGGCCGCCGCGGCGCGGCGGCGCGGTGAACGAGTCGTCGCCACCAACGGCTGCTTCGATCTGCTCCACTACGGCCACGTCAGCTACCTCCAACGGGCCCGTCAACTCGGCGATCAGCTCATCGTCGGCCTCAACGCCGACGCCTCCATCCGCCAACTCAAAGGCCCCGACCGCCCCCTGATGCCGGCCCGGCAACGCGCCGCCGTCCTGGCCGCGCTGGCCTGTGTGGATGCGATCGTCATCTTCCGCGAAAAACGCGCCACCCGGTTCCTCGCCGCAGTTCGGCCGGCCATTTACGTCAAAGGCGGTGATTACCGGGTGACGACACTTCCACCGGAAGAACTGGCCGTCCTCGGTGCCGCCACCGTCAAAATCCTCCCCTTCGTCCGCGGCTTCTCCACCACTGCTCTCGTCGAGAAAATTCGTCGCGCGGGTTGTGACTGACCGGAACTCGGACTACATTACCGCCATGAAGTTGACGTGGTTTCTGATGCCGCTGCTGCTGGTCGGGTGCGCCACCACCGGTTCCCGCCCGCAACCCCTGACCCAAGCCGGCATCATCGCCCTCGCGCAAGCCGGCACGGCGGATGCAGAAATTATTCAGCAGATTGACGAGACCCGGTCCATCTACCGGTTGGGCGCGGCCGACGTGATCCGGCTCCGGCAGGAAGGCGTGAGCGAAACGGTGGTCAACTACATGCTCGACACCTACGTGCGCTACGCCGTCGCCGTCCAACGCCGGCAAGACGCCTTCGAGTACGACTGGCATTACCGGTGGGGCTACTGGTATAGCCCGATCCGCCGCTGCCGGTAACCGTCAGTCAGGCTGGACGCGCCGGCTGCTCGGCAACCGGGCCGCGTAGCCGCGCGCAAGGAAAAGCCGGGCTTCACTTTCCAAAACCAGCGCCGGGACTGACTCGCGCCGGCGGCGCGGCAACACCGAGTCCACCGGCAACCCAGCCTGACGCACAGCGAGGACGTAGCTGTAGGGATCCTGGTCGTCGGTGACAACCAACTTCAACGCCCGCGCCACGACGACGCACAAATCGTCCACGGTCAAACAGTCTTCCGCCTGCCATCCCTTGAGGGGTTCGATCTGCCGGTTGGTGAGGTTGGGGATCGGGAGTTCGCCACCGCGGCCGGCACCGAATCCGAGTGCACCCACCAACAACTCGGCAAATTCCGCCTGTTTCAAACAAGTCGTCGCATCGCGCAAGATCGAGGCGGGCGTTACCGGATTCGTCGCCACCGTGGGTTGGCCAGGCACGGCGGTGAGCACCGGCGGTTCGTTTCGGCGCTTTTTCTTTGCGTGGCCGGCTTTGGCACAGTCGCGGGCGTCGAGCTTGATTTTGTCAACTCGCGCGCAGGCGGCCAGCACCAAGGACCGATCATCGTCAGCTGATTCCAAGTCCTCATCAGCTTCATGCTGTTCGACGGACTCAACCAGACTGGCCGCCAACTCCCGGAGACTGCGTGCCTTGTTGAGTTTGTCGGTCAGACAGATCGCGGCTGGCGATTGGGGCGCGGCGGAGGCGGCGAGAGTCTCGAGTTCGGCGAGGGCATTGTCGAGGTATACCAAGCAGTTGCTCACGCTGGCAGCGGACGGCAGAGCCGCGGTGGTTTTTGCTTCGTCCACCTGCCCCAGCGCGACCGCTGCCCAAAAGATGCCCCCGATGAAAATTCGCACGCGCGCAGTGTAATCAGTGCCGGCGAAAGCGCAAGCCGGTGCGCGGGCTTTTTCATTGAATGCCCGGCCCCGCTCCCTATACTCGCGCCGAATTGGCGAATGAAATTTCTGTCCTTCATGCTGCTGTTGGCCCTGCCGGCGTGGGCGCACGCCACCACCAATCTGCCATTCCAAGTCGGCGAGAAACTCACCTATCAGATCCACTGGGGCCCCTTCATCGCCGGCAAAGCCATCCTCACAGTTGCCGGCATCGAGCCGGTTGATGGAAAAGACTGCTATCACTTCATCGCGGAGGCGAACACGACCGGCTTTGTGGATATGCTGTTCCCGGTCCGCAGCCGCACCGAAAGCTGGATGGATGTCACCGAACTCTGCACTCGCCGGTACCGGCAGGATCGGTCGGAAGGCAAGCATCGCCGGGCGGATGACTCGCTCTATGACTATGCCGCGAAACAACTCAAGATCACCAATCTGGTCAGCGGCAAAGTCCGCTCCTATCCGCTGGAAGGTCCAGTGCAGGACATGATCTCCTGCCTCTATTACGTCCGCACCAAACCCCTGCAACTCGACGTCGCCGAAAAAGTCTCCATCGCCATCAGCAACGACCGGTATGGTGTCACCGTCAAACCCGACGAACGCAAATCGCTCTTTTTCCGCCCCACCGGCACCGTCGAAGCCTTACGAATCGAACCGTCCCCGACCATGCCGATCGTCGCTGCCAACAAAGGCCGAATGTGGTTCTGGGTTAGCGATGATGCCAACAAATATCTCTTGATGATCAGTTCCGACATGAAAATCGGCAGCGCCCGCTTCGTGCTGACTGGCGTCGAACCCAAACCGGCAAAGTAACATGGACTTTCCCGCTCTTGATTTCGGTCGCGTCCGCACCTACCCGCTCCGGGAACGCGATCACACCGTCCACACCACCGACCTCGCCAAGCGGTGGGCCAAGGGCGGTAGCTTCGGCACTTTTCTCGACTCGCTCCCACGCCTCCTGGCCGGCAATGATTTTCGCGCTCTCGTCGCCGCCACCGTGGCGGCCCACCGACAGAAGCGGCCGGTCCTCCTGATGCTCGGCGCCCACGTCATCAAATGCGGCCTGACACCGGTCCTTCTCGAACTTCTCGACCGGGGTCTGATCAACGCCCTCGCGCTCAACGGGGCCGGGGCAATCCATGATTTTGAAATCGCTCTCATCGGCGCCACCAGCGAAAACGTCCAGCAGGGGCTCGACGACGGCAGCTTCGGGATGATTGATGAGACGGGCCAACTCATGAACGCCGCCCTTGCCGACGGCATCCGGCAAGGCATCGGCGCCGGGCGCGCCCTTGGCGAAGCCATCGTCAAAAGCCGCTACCCACACAAATCCCTCAGCCTCCTCCACCACGGCGTCATCACCAACACCCCGGTCACCGTCCACATCGCCATCGGCACCGACATCATCCACCAACACCCGACAACCGACGGCGCGGTTCTCGGTGAGGCGACTTATCTGGATTTCCAAAAATTCACTGCCGTCGTCGCCCAACTCGAAGGCGGCGTGGTCCTCAACCTCGGGTCAGCCGTCATCCTGCCGGAAGTTTTCCTCAAAGCCCTGACCATCGCCCGCAACCTCGGCCACACCGTTGACCATTTCACCACGGCGACGTTCGACATGAACCACCACTACCGGCCGATGGAAAACGTCGTCAAACGCCCGACCCACAAAGGCGGCCAGGGATTCTATTTCATCGGCCACCACGAACTCCTGATCCCCCTCTGGGCCGCCGCCGTGTTGGAGGGCATCAGCAGTTAGTAGATAGCAGTTGGTAGTTAGGAGCGAGGGGTATAACTTTGAAAATTGAGAAATTTCAAGACTTGCTCGTCTGGCAACGCGCCCATCAGTTCGCCCTCCGAACATACCGGCATACGAAAGCATTCCCAGCGGACGAGAAGTTCGGCCTTGTCTCCCAAATGCGGCGGGCCGCTGTCTCAATCCCGGCCAACATCGCGGAAGGTTTCGTCAAACGCAGTCAAGCCGACAAGATTCGCTACTACAACATCGCGCAAGGCTCGCTGGAAGAGTCCAAGTATTACCTTGTCCTCGCCCACGACCTTGGCTATTTGAAAGATGTGACGGAAGAAACCGCACAGGCCAACGAAATCGGTCGCCTTCTCAACGGTCTCATCAACTCCATCGAACGCTCCTCCCACTAACTTCCAACTACTAGCTACTAACTCCCAACTACTAACCCATGTCCCCCACGCGCCTTACCACCATCCTCCACCGGTTCGCCGGCCAACACATCCTCGTCGTCGGCGACGTCATGCTCGACCATTTTCTCTGGGGCAAAGTCAACCGCATCTCCCCCGAAGCGCCGGTGCCCGTCGTCGAAATCCAGCGCGAATCCTCGTTTCCCGGCGGGGCCGCCAACGTCGCCCGCAACCTCCACGCCCTCGGCAGTCGCGCCACCGTCCTCGGCTGCATCGGCGCCGACGCGGCCGGCCAACAACTTTGTGCCGAACTTCCCGACCACAACCTCGTGGTGGACAGCACGCGCCCGACGACCGTCAAAACGCGGATCGTGGCGCATCACCAACAAATCGTCCGGTTCGACAAAGAACAAATCCAGCCCCTCACCCCGGCCCTCCAGCGCCAACTCCTGAAAAATTTCCAAGCCCAACTCCCCCGCGTCGCTGCCGTGATCTTCGAGGACTACGGCAAAGGCGTGCTCACCCAACCGTTGCTGAACGAGATGCAGCGCCGTGCCCGCCGCGCCGGCAAAATCACCACCGCCGACCCCAACTCCCGGCATCTCCTGCGCTACACTGGCTTGACCGGCATCACCCCCAATCGGGCCGAAGCCTTCGCCGCTGCCGGCCTGACGAATACCCCGGCTCTCGATGATGTGCTGGCCGACGATCCGCTCCTGCGGTGTGGAGAACGGTTGCTGCAGCGTTGGAAACCGGAAAACCTCCTCATCACGCTTGGCGAACACGGGATGTGCCTATTCCGGCGCGGCCAAAAACCGCACCACATCCCAACCGTTGCACAAGAAGTCTTCGATGTGTCCGGGGCTGGCGATACCGCGATCGCAACATTGACCTTGGCGTTGGCCGCCGGGGCGAACGCGGTCGAAGCTGCCGAAATCGCCAATCATGCCGCCGGCATCGTCGTTGGCAAACTCGGCACGGCGACATGTTCGCCGGCCGAATTGGCGCAAAGCGTGCGCCGCCACCGGCACCGTTGATTACTTCTTCTTTTTCTTCTCGGCCTTGACCTCGGGCGAATCCGTCACTTCCAAGCGGCTGAGCTTCTTGCCGCCGCCGGCCACCGAGATGTCGGCCTTCATTCCGCTCTCGACATCATTGAGCTTGGCCGCATTGCCGTTGACGGTGATTTTCGTGAATCCATCCACGACATAAGTCCGGTTGCTTTGGTCGAGGTCGGTAATCGTGACCGTATTATCCGCGGCACTGACCGAGTCAACCTTGACGTACGGCCGGGGTTTCTTTTCCTTGGGAGCCGCGACCGCAAGCAGCGGCACCAACATGGTCACCACCAAACAAGTGTTGAATAAACTTCGCATCTTTCTACCTCCGCCTGCATATCAACCAACTCGAGTCCGGAAACAAGTGGAAAATCAGCCGAAGCTGCCGCGCTCATGACCGGCGGTCAACGCCGCCAGTTACGGAATCGGATTCGCGCCGGCATTGCTCACCACGGCGGCCAACCGGTCCAGCGCCTCCGCCACCGTCGCCGGGGGACTGCCGGCCCAGTGACCGGGATTGGCCGGGGAATACGCGCCGGTCTGGAACGACGTCCCGCTGCCGTCCTTCAGGATGCCGTCGGCCCACGTCGCCGCCACCGTCAACCCATCGCTGCCGATCAACGTCCGCAACTGCGGATTGAGAAACCCCTGCCCCGCCCCATCGTTGAGTTGCGCCCCCGGATCGTCCACGCCGGGAATGTAACCGCGAAACCCGACAATCGGCTGGCCGGCCGCATTGCAGAGGGCATGTTGCGCGGTATTGAGGACCGGCGTGTTGGTCGCCGAATTGTTCACCGAGTTTTTTACTCCGACGTGCCCGGCATTGATGATGTCGTGTTCATCGCACAGCAGCGCCCCGGTCAACGGACTGGTCAACGCCGCATCGAGGCGCGCCTTGTCGCCCGGCACGAGTAACGCCGCTTCCGCCGCGGCGAACACGGGATCGTTTTCCGTGACGAGGGCGGCATCCAACTTGGCCTTGTCGCCCGGTCCGAATAGCGCCGCTTCTGACGCGGCAAAGACCGGGTCGGTTTCCGGGGCGGTTGCTTCTTCGTGGACGGCATTGAAGTTGTCGCGGATCGGACCGGCATCGAGGTCTTCGAGAGCTTGCGGGACATTGGGGTTGAAGGTCGGCATGGGCGTGTTCTCCTTTGGGTTGGGCTTGTCCGCCGTTGGCAGATTACCGGCGTTGTACGCCACCGCCCCGCCGGATTCAACCGCGAAACGCCCGGCCGACGGACCGGCCGAGTAACCGTGGTCAGTTGTCTTCTGGATTTGCCGAGAGATCGACCAGAAGGCCAAACTCTTTTTCAAAGACGAGTTGTAGAATCTCGTCGCTTCCGTCTGGAGAAATCGCCCAGCGTTTGCCGCCCGCAGACTTACCGGTGCAAACGCCTTCCCGGCCTTCGTACTGGCCAGCGAGAATCAAAACTCGGCAGCCGGTGAAGTCGCTTTTCTTCGGCTGTGGGATGCGGCTCATGTGCGTTCCCGTCGATAAATCTCAACCATTTCCGTCGTCACAACTTGGTTGGGATTGATCGGCATATCTAACTGCGCTTCAATACGCACCCGCCCGCCGTCCTCATCCTCAATGGCAATAAACTTGATTTTGTCGTCACCGTCGTCTTGCCATTCGGTCTTAATTCTTACCGTATCGCCTTTCTTGATTTTCATAGAATGAGTTTCCTGTATGGCTTCCGAATCGTCATTTTGCACTCAACTTTCGCTGTATCTTCCTAACACAGCTTGCCGGTGATCTCACAAGTTCATGCTCCCAAACGCGGACGACGCGCCAGCCTTTGCGACGGAGCGTCCGGTTCACCACGCGGTCACGCGACTGGTTGTTGGTAAGTTTCTTTTTCCAGAACGCCCGGTTGTTCACCGGCATGTTTGCGTGCTTCGGGCACGCATGCCAGAAACAGCCATCCACAAACACGGCAACACGCGCGGCAGTAAAAACAAAATCTGGTCTGCCGAATACCGGCTGATTCCGCCGCCAACCGGTGACGCGATGTTTACGGAACAGTCCGGCCAGCGCTAATTCCGTGTCCTTATTGCCGCGCCCGCGAATCCGCGACATTACTTCGGAACGCTTGCGCTTGGTGAAAACATCAGGCATTCAAGCCCGCCAGCTTTCTTTCGTGGATTATTCGCGCTTTGCACGCTTGATACGGATAAAGCTCGTTGTCGGTAATTGTCCCGGCACCGCGTCGCCGGAATGCCTCGCTGGCAAGTGGCTTCAACGCCTTCGGCCAGCCACTGCCGCGCGACTCGTAACCGTCGGGATGAAGACCCGGATAGAGCCATGACACGGAACACCACGCGCGCATGAAAAACTTTCTTGGGGAGAGTTCGCACCCGGCTGTCCACTACTTCCGAGAGGTGCCGCTTTGCCGAGACTTCGGACGGTGGAATATAGATGTAATCCTTCATGGCGAAAACTCTACCAGGGCGAGTTGGATTTGCCAGGAAGAAAATCAGATTATTTTCGCTCTGCGCCAGCGGGCGATGGCGGGGTCGAGATGGTCGGTAAAGAAGTCCTCAAAGGAGATTATGTTTGGCGCGTCCTGGTATACCGGATTGGACTGTTTCAGTGTTCTTGGAACGACCATGTAGATTCGATTGGCTAGCATCTCTTCCGCTTGATTGGCACTGATCCCGCCGTCAAGCGTCGCCAAAAAAAGCCCCTTACCTCTGACACCTTCGGTTGCAATTTGCCGCCACCGTTCACGCAATGTGCGTTTGGCCGTGAAAATAATGCAGTCAGGCGCGTTCTTGCGGTAGTGCGCTTCGGAGGGCATCAGGAAATCAGGCTTTCCATTTATGATGCACTGCTCCTCAAATGGGTAGTCGCAACGTCTGAACAAGCCCTTGATAGTTTCCTCGAAAGTTTTCCCAGCTCTTGTCCGCCTAGATTGCGTGAGTGAGAGGAAGAACGAATTGAGTTCTTCAAAGACCGGCTGGTTGCCATGCGTCCTGCAAAACTCACTCAGAAGCTCCTCACCAAGCTCCAATTGCTTCTGTAAATAAATATCGTAGCCTACTTTCTCAATCTCCAGAGTCAGAGCACTGAAGTTCTGCCGTAGAGTCACCGGCGAGTCACCCTTCTTTGAAGCCAGTCGCTTTGCAGCAAGTTCGGCTATCTCTTCAACTGTTGGCATTCGTCTCTTGAATTGGCTGAACAGTGACATAAGGCCTTTCGTTAGTGATGTCGGCGACGCTCGTTCACTTGGAGAACAAGGTCGGGCTTGTACTCGGCCGGTTGTTGAAGAGTCTCAACAATCGCCTTAGCTACGCGCTCAACCACTGGCACAACAACAGAGTTTCCAAATTGGCGGTACGCTTGTGTATCGGACACGGGAATCTTGAAACTTGGCGGATAACCCAAGAGGAGCGCACACTCTCTTGGTGTCAGTCGGCGCGGGTTCTTTCCCGCACCTTGTGAAATAAGAATCTCTGAGCCGTCTTTGTAGTACCGCGCGCTCAATGTCCGCGTCACGCTCTCGCCGGTAACGAGCCCGAATCCAAAACCGTTTCCCGCCGCTTTGTGCTTGGCGGCGTAATTCTGCAAATACTCCCACAGATGATCCGTCAGCGTGTACTTGGCGGGTGGGTGTGGGTCGAGGATGGAGGCAAGTTTTGGACCTTCTTTTGGGAACTGCGGAAACTCGAAGTAGCGGTGCGTATCAAACCCGACGATGAAAATGCGTTCCCGGTGCTGCGGCACGACCGACTGCGCGTCGATGATTTTGTGATAAACGGTATAGTCGAGGTCGTCGGTGAGCGTCTTGTGGATGACCTGCCACGTGCGGCCTTTGTCGTGGTTCTTCAGGTTCTTGACGTTTTCCAGCAGGAAGGCGCGCGGGCGACGGTCGCGAATGATCCGCGCCAGTTCAAAGAAGAGATTGCCCTGTTTCTTTTCGTCGAAGCCGTGCGCCTCGCCGAGGGCGTTCTTCTTGGAGACGCCGGCAATGCTGAATGGCTGACAGGGGAAACCGGCGCAGAGAATGTCGTGGGCTGGAATCTCCGATGAGGCCACGGCGCGAATATCGCCGACCGGTGTTTCACCAAAATTCGCCGCGTAGGTGATCTGGGAGTGCTTATCCCAGTCGCAGGAGAAGACGCATTCACAGCCGGCCCGCTCAAACGCGAGCCGAAATCCGCCAATGCCGCTGAATAAATCCACAAAGCGTAACGGCACAGCCGACGGCAGTGGTTGAGCCCCATAAATCGTATCCTGCTCGCGAACTCTGTTCGCGGCGTTCTTGCCGGGTCGGATTTTCTTCTTTTGGGTGCTCATGCCTCCAACGACGGCGCGGACTCTAACCAGGCAGACCTACTTCGACAAGCCATTCAAGGGATGTTTACGTCGGCGCTGGCAACGATGGACTGGGCGGTCTGGGCTGGACGCTCAAACGTGGCTGGCCGGGGGACCCCGATTGGGTCATTGCGGCCTGCCTTATCGACTGTTTCTGCCTATAGCTGGCCGGGGAGCTCAAGGAGTCGGGTTAGGCTTTGGGGTGGGTTTTTACCGGAAAAATGGCAATTTGAGGGTTGCCGGGGTCGTTTTTGGCCATTTTGTGGGTTTGGCCGCTGAATTTGGTGTGAAACCGGGTCCGCTTGCTGGCAAGCGGAGTCCGCTTGAGGGCAAGCCGAGTTCGTTTGCTGGCAAGCGGTGCCGGCTTCAGGGCACGGCGATGCCGCTTGGGGGCAAGCCGTGCCGGCTTGAGGGCACGACGTTCCCGCTTGCGGGCAAACCGGGGGCCGCTGGTGGCAAGCGCGGCGCGCTTGTCGGCAACCGGCGCCCGCTTGCCCTTGCGCCATAGTTTTTTTGTTGAATTTGCCGAACGGCTTTATTTTAATTTCGCCAGCCATTGAGGACACCATGCCAACACGACGCTGGGGCGAAGGCAAATGGAATGATGGCGGTGTCTGGAATGGGCCATCGCCCAGCCAACCCGCAAGGAGAAGCATGAAGATCATCAAGATGCCCGTTGCCGGTAAGAACCCCGACACCCTCAGTGATTACGTCACCGAGCTGCTCACGAAACTCGACGATAATGTCGCCGACTTCCCGGCCCCGCCGAAGGCCGCGCTGGTCGCCAGCCTCGGCCTCCTCGACACCACGCGCGGCGAGTTGGCGACGTTGGAAGCCCAAGTCCAAGGCAAGCAAATCGAGATCGAAACCGCCGCCGCCACCGTGCGCACCGACGCCAACGCCCTCGGCGACTGGGCCGAAGGCGTCACCACCGACCCGGCCAAGCTGACCAAAGTCTTTGAACTGCGCAACGCGCCCACGCCGGCCGGTGCGACCCCGCGCGTGTTGAACCTGAAACTCTCCGCCGGCGATTCCGCCGGTGAGGTCGATAGCGCCTGGAACAGCTTGTACAAGGACGGCGTCAAGAGTTACGAAGTCCAAACCGTCCTCAACCCGCTCAACAACGATCCGAGTGCCGGCCCCTGGCAGCAGCACCCGAGCGTCACCAAATCGAAATGCACGCTGGCCGGCTTCACGTCCGGTGCGCGCATCTGGCAGCGCGTCCGCGCCATCGGCCCGCAAGGCCCCGGTGACTGGAGCGACCCGGCCACCATCATCGTGCCCTGAGCCGGTAAGTTGATAATCACGCAGGCCGTCCCGGCAAGTCCGGGGCGGCCTGTTGGTTTTGTTGAACAACCCAGCCGCTGCTGGCGGCCGGGGAGAGCCGCCTACCGGGGATGGGCAATTTCTTCGAGCTGCGCTTTGACAAAGCGGTCCCGGCAGTCGGGGCAGATGCCGTGGCTGAAAATGGTGCCGGAACGCGTGCTGATGTAGTTCTCGACTTCGTGCCAGTAGTTCTGGTCGTCACGGACTTTTTTGCAGTAACAACAGATCGGCAGCAAACCCTGCAATTCATGGACGCGCTGTAACGCGACTTCGAGTTGCCGGACCCGATCGGTCAATTCAGCCTGCAAGTTCAGGATGCGGATGCCGGCATTGAGCCGGGCGCGCAACTCCTCCCGGTCAAACGGCTTCACCAGATAGTCGTCGGCCCCGGCTTCGAGGCCCGCCACGATGTCCTGTTTTTGGCCGCGGGCCGTCAAGAGAATGATATAGAGCGCGCGATCCGCCAACAGCGGGCGAATGTGCAAGCAGACTTCCACGCCATCCATCTCCGGCATCATCCAGTCCAATATGGCCAATTGGGGCGCATCGGCCTGCTTCAGGGCCGCGAGCGCCGCGGCTCCGGTCGTGACGGCACAGACCTCGTGGCCCCATTTCACCAACGCGCTTTCCAGGACGCGCGCGGAGATGGCATCATCTTCGGCGATCAAGATGCGCATGCGGGCTGTCCTTTCGCCAAGGCTTCGAGTTCGGGCGCGAGCCGGTCGATCTCCGTCTCCAGCAATTGGTAGGCACTGGCCGCTTGTTCCATTTGCCGGCGTTGACCGAGAAACTCCAAGCGTAACGCGGCTTCAAAGGCTGGTTTCGCGCAAAATGCCCCGAGCGAGCCTTTGAGTTTGTGGGCTTCGCGCTCCAAGGTGCGGGCGTCTTGCCGCGCGACAGCATCGCGGATGTTTTCGAGCATGGCCGGGCAATCGCGGCGGAAGATGCCGGCGACTTCAATCAGGAGTTCGCGGTCGCCATCAATGCGTTCGAGGGCGGCGGCAACATCCAGCGCCGCGCCCGGCGCGGTGTCCGAAGGCGCGTCCATTCGATGGGACCGAGTGTCGGCGACCGCAGGGGCGCTCTTCGATGCGCCTGGACCAGTCACGACGCGGTCAATGACGTCGAACAGCACCGCCGGATTAATCGGCTTGCTGACGTAATCGTCCATCCCGGCCGCCAGACAGCGCTCGCGGTCACCGGCCATGGCGTGCGCCGTCATCGCGACGATCGGGATCCGGCGTTGGCCCATTTTTTCGAGTTGCCGGATGGCGGCCGTTGCCTCGAAACCACTCATGTTCGGCATCTGCACATCCATCAGCACCACGTCAAAGTTCTGCCGGTCAAGAGCCTCCAGCGCTTGCACGCCGTCGTTGGCCAAAACCACCGTGTGACCACGCCGTTCAAGGATCCGCACGGCCAGTTTTTGGTTCACGGGATTGTCTTCGGCCAAGAGAATCCGGTACGCGCGGGTGGCGGTGCCGTTGCGCGGGAGCGGTTGCACGCGGGTCGGTTGATCTGGCTCGTCGACCGGCGCCGGAGCGGTGGTCCCGAGCACGTGACAGATGGCCTCGCGCAATTCGGATTGTTTGAGTGGTTTGGTCAGGTGACAGGCAATCCCATATTGCCGGGCTTTGGCATTGTCGCCACGGCGCGTCGCGGAACTGATCATGATCAGGGTTGGCTGCGTCAGCGCGGTGTTGGCGCGAATCCGTTCGGCCACCGTGAAACCATCCATTTCCGGCATCTGACAATCCAAGAGAATCAATTTATAGGGCTGCCCTTGAGCTTCCGCGCCCTCCAGGGCCTTGAAAGCCAGCCAGCCGCTGTCCACGGCGGTCGGCTTCATGTGCCAACGCTGCAACAGCTCTTCGAGAATCCGCCGGTTGGTCGCGTTATCGTCCACGATCAGCACGCGCAAGCCCGCCAGATCCACCAGTGACGCCAGCGCGGTCTTCGACCCGGAATGCAACGACGGCAGCAGCGCCGCCGTGAACCGGAAGGTGCTGCCCTTGCCCACTTCACTTTCGACCCAGATCTTGCCCTCCATCATCTCAATCAGTCGTTGCGAAATGGTCAAGCCCAGCCCGGTGCCGCCGAATTTCCGCGTGGTCGAGCCGTCGGCCTGGGTGAACGCTTCGAAAATCTTCTGTTGTTTCTCCACCGGAATCCCAATGCCGGTATCCGTCACGCTATAGCGCAAATTGACACGGCCCTCGACCGGCGCGGCCAGATCGCAGTTGACGACGATCTCACCTTGCTCGGTGAATTTGATGGCGTTGCTGACGAGGTTGATGATGACTTGCCGGATTTTGACGGGGTCGCCGACGACCATTTCCGGCACTTCGGGCGCGACGTGGTAGGCGAGTTCCAAGCCTTTCTCGTTGGCCTTGTAAGTCAGCGTCCGCAACATGTCCGCGAGACTGTCGCGGATATCGAAATCAATCGGATCCAATTCCACGCGTCCGGCCTCGATCTTCGAGAAGTCGAGGATCTCGTTGATGATCGTCAGCAACGAATCCGCGGACGATTTGACGAGGGTCAAATACTCGCGCTGCTCGTTCGACAATTCCGTGTCAAGCGCGAGTTCCGTCATCCCGATGATCCCGTTCATCGGCGTGCGGATTTCGTGGGACATGTTCGCCAGGAATTCGCTCTTGGCGGTATTGGATGCCTCCGCCGCTTCATGTGCGAGCCGGCGTTCCTCTTCGGCTTGCCGGCGGGCGGTGATGTCCTGAAGCGTGCCCTCGAAGCAGTGGCTAACGCCATGTGGGTCGCGCACGATCCGGACATTTTCGGAGACCCAGATTGTCGTGCCGTTGGCGCAGTGGAGTTGCGACTCAAAATTGGTGACGGCACCAGCCGCCTGCATTTCCCGCAGGAACTCGTCCCGGCGGGTCAATGCGGTGACGGCGTTCGGATCTGCCAACAGCGCCGCCGCCGACTCATAACCGAACAGGCGGACCATCGCGGGATTGACCATCGTATACTGGCCGGTCGGCGTGCATTGATAGATGCCGTCGGCGCTGTTCTCAAAAATCTCCTGATACTTGGCTTCGGCTTTCACGAGTTGCCGCTCTGCGTTGCGCCGCGCCAGCCAGACCAAGCCGGCCAACGAGACCAGCACGAACGCCAGGAGCGTCTCGACGCCAATCAACAACTTCGTGCGATACGCCATCTGTTCATTTTCCTGCGACTGACCGATGAGGAGTTGTTTGTAATAGGTTTGCAGCGACCCGATGGCCGCGTGAATGCGATCATTTTGCGCCTTGCCCCGGTCGGCGGCGGCCGTGTTGTCAGTGTTGCCAAAGCGCAGGAAGAATCCCCCGCGACTCTTGATTCCGTCGTCCAATTCCGTCAACCGCTCACGCATCAGCAAATCCACTTCATCAATGACCGCTCCGCGTTCCTTGTCGTCCCCAATCAGCTTGCGGAGAATCACGACCTGCTTGAGCGTGGCGTCACGCGCGGTCTGATACGGCGGCAGATAACGGTCCCGGCCCGTCAACACGTAGAGCCGTTGCGCAGATTCGGTGGCCTCCACTTGGTAGCGCACCACGGCCAGACTCTCCAGCACCCGGTGCGTGTTGGTGACCAACCGGTTGGATTCGAGCAGGTGCGTTGTGCTGTCCACCGCAAAATATCCGACCATCAGAAGCGCCGCCAACACCAGCCCCAACCCCACGCTGATGAGAGAATCCACCCACCGCTTGCGCATATTTCCGGTCATGCCTTCCCTATTTAGCAAGGGCAATGCCACGGGTCGCACCTGCCGCTGCACACTTGATTGACAAAAATGTCCAACCAGCTCAGTTGTCGAGCACGGCGCGGATTTTCTGCGCGAGCGACTGCGGCGTGTAAGGCTTGTGCAAAAACGCAATGCCGGCCAGCAGTTCTCCATTATGAACGACCGACCGGTCCGGATATCCCGAAGTGAACAAAACCCGCGTCTGCGGATGCGCCATCCGAAACCAATACGCCAATTCCTTGCCGCCCATCTGCGGCATCACCACGTCCGTAAACAACAGGTCAAAATTCGCCGTGGGATCCGCTTTCGTCAGTCGCAACGCCTCGTCGCCATCCCGCGCCTCGACCACCGTGTATCCCAGCTCACGCAACACCATGGCCGACAACTCGCGCACGGGCTCCTCGTCCTCCACCAACAAGACCCGCTCCCGCCCGCCCGGCGGCGCCGCGACGGACACGCTGCGTGGCGTGACGCTCACTTGATCCACGACGCGCGGCAAATACACTTTGAACGTCGAGCCAAACCCCGGTTCGCTGTACACATGAATGTGCCCGCCGCTTTGTTTGACGATTCCGTAACACGTCGCCAAGCCCAGCCCGGTTCCGTTCCCCACGCCTTTCGTTGTGAAAAACGGCTCGAACAAATGCTGCCGCACCTCAGCACTAATCCCCGCGCCGGTATCACTGACTCCGAGCATCACATGCTCACCCACCCGCGCCTCGGGATGCAGCCGGACATACTCCTCATCCAGCACCACATTCAACGTCTCGATTGTCAATGTCCCGCCGCTCGGCATCGCATCGCGGGCGTTCACCGCGAGATTCATGATCACCTGCTGAATCTGGCCCGGGTCAGCTTTCACCCGCCAGACACCTGGCGTCGGCTGCCAATCGAGGTGGATCGTCTCCCCGATCAACCGCCGTAACATCTTGTCCATCTCCGCCACCACTGAATTGAAATCCAACACCTGCGGCTGCAACGCCTGTTTCCGGCTGAACGCCAACAATTGCCGGGTGAGCGACGCCGCCCGCTCCGCGGCCTTTTGAATTTCCTGCGCGTCGTCCCGCGTCCGCGCCTCGCCCTCCGTCCGCCGCAAAATCAAATCGCTATACCCTAAAATCGTCGTCAAGATGTTGTTGAAATCATGCGCCACTCCGCCGGCCAGTCGGCCGATGGCATCCATCTTGTGCGCCTGCGTCAACTGCTCCTCCAACGCCTTGCGCCCCGAAATATCGAACATCACCCCGTGCAAATAGGGCGTCGCACCGGCCGAATTGCGCATGATCACCGCATGATCGCTGAACCACACCACCCGCCCATCCCGCGCCCGCAGCCGGTACTCCGCGACAAATCCCTCCCCCGTTTCTCGGCACTGCGCCTCCGCCGCCAACACCTGCGGCCGGTCATCCGGGTGCAACTGCGCCAGCCACGGGCATTGCTCCCCCGTCCACTCCGCCACGCTATACCCGAGTAATGACTCGATTTGTGGGCTGACATACGACCACCGGCCGCCGCCAAACTCCGCGACATAAGTAATCGCCGGCAACTGTTCCACCAACAGCCGATACTTCATCTCGACCTGCCGCAAATTTTCCTCGGCTTGCCGGCGCTCCGACACATCGCGGACATGCAACAGCAGCGCCGCCTGCCCCTCGTATTCGAGACAATTCACCCGCAACTCCACCGGGATGCTCCGTCCATCCGCGTGCAAACTTTCGCCGGCCAACGTCTCGCCCGTCCGCTGCGCCAATTCCGGAAACGCCCGGCGCACCGCTTCCCGTTGCGCGGTCGGCACCAAATCCACGACATTTTTCCCAATCAACTCGTGACGTTCCAACCCATGCAACCGGCACGCCGCCGCGTTCGCATCCAGCACCTCGCCGGTCAGCGACTCGACAAAAATCGCATCCGGCGAATGCTCAAAGAGCAGCCGGAAGCGCGCTTCGCTTTGCTCAAACGTCCGCACGGACGGACCGATCTTGGGATTCTGCGGCATCAATGGTAGCCAGACTCTTGCAACTGCCGTGCCACCCCACTGGAGGTCCCACGACCAAATCGCGCATGAGCAAGCCGCAAAGAAGAACACCCTTGGTCAGCAACCGGTCAGCGTGGCCGGCCCGATGACGCTCGCGACCACAATCCCATTCACGCTAACTCCGGCCAAACCCAACTCCCCCGCCGTCCCTTTCGCCTGCTTGGCGTTGTCCGTCCGCTCCACCACCACAACTTTCGAACTTGGGTTGTTCGTGTTCGCATCACTGGCCGTCACCACAATCATATTCGTCCCCGGCTCCAGCGGCAGCAAATACCCAAAAACCTCACCCCGCCGGTTCATCTCAATCGCTGTCCCGCCATTCACGGACGCACTGACGACTGATGACTGTCCACTCACCTTCCCCTGCACCCACACTTCCGGCTGGTCCGGGACCATGAGAAATTAAGGTTTCAAAAGTTGCTCTTTTCGTCCAATTTACAGTTTACAGAGCTGACCACCTCGATGTACCACCTCGATGTAACTTATTCGGTGTACGAGCCTCGCCACGCGCCCACAGCGCCACCATCACGCCGAGGATGCCAACCGTTGACCAGAGAGCGATCATGCAAGCAGCCGATACCGTTGAGTAACCGTCTTGCTCTTGCCCGCCGCCAGCGCCCCGATTTGCGGGAAATGGTGCAGGCAGGACCGCTTGTCGCCCATGTTGCTTGATATGTGAGTTGTCGCGCAGCCGTCTATGACGACGCGGCGTGACCCGCTGCGGCGGCGCAGCTCCACGATAGAGCGCGTGAAGCGTTTGCGGGCATACACCCACCAGGCCCACGCGGCCACCCAGCCGCCCTTTCGGGATGCCGCCTGATGCCTGTCCCCGCCGAGCCGCGAGAGTGCCGTGGTCTCAGGCATGGCCAGCATAATGCGGTTGCCCATTTCGCAGTAGTCGGTCCCGCGCCGCTTGCCGATGTAGTCCGGCGCGTATGTGGTCATCAGGCACGGATGGATTTGCAGTAGGCCGGTATTGCGCGACACCGTGACGGTGTACTTGACCAGCAGCGTCTCGCCTTCCGGCCACACCTCCATTTGCGTTGTGACGCCCCGTTGAGTGATGCT
This sequence comes from Verrucomicrobiia bacterium, assembly GCA_022072455.1. Taxonomy (GTDB): domain Bacteria; phylum Verrucomicrobiota; class Verrucomicrobiia; order Palsa-1439; family Palsa-1439; genus CAINDI01. The sequence goes on from JAJVHY010000012.1 coordinate 27,098, forward strand.
GCCACGGAAGCCGGTCCCCACGTTCTGCAACGTGATGGAGGGGAACATGCCGAGGTCTTTGGTTTTGCCGCCAGTTGTCTCCAGCATGGTCTCGTACAGGGCCAGCCGAAACTCATTGCGCGAGTCAGCGTTCCAAATCACGCGCAGCTCCGCGCCTTTCTTGCTAGCAATACTCAGCTTCATTTCGCGTCCTCCGGCTTATAACGACATGGTGTCACGTCTACTCATTATGTAATTCCTTTCGCTCGCGCTCGGTCAACACGGCCAACTCCTTGTCCCGCGTCAGCCGCTAACTCATCCGCCTCTTCCGCCGCGCAGGGATTCGCGCTCTACAATAGCCTCTCTTCATTTCTACGCAAACGTGTCTTCAAGTTGATGTTGTACGCCGGCGAAGGGTTTCGACGGTTTGCCTTTCGCGTCTATGGAACGATGTGCGGTCACGACTATTCAGTGACCTATGTCGTTCCAGCATGGCAACAATTTACGGAGCCGCCGATCACTTGTAAAGGGGTCAGTCCTTAGTATTGACACAGCCTCATTCCTTTGCCTGTGATAATCGGTCACTGACGTGCGTCCACACGTCCATCTGCAACCGCGCCGCAATCCATTTCAAGCTCATCGTGGTTTCCGCCCGCAGCCGCCGCGCGATCTGTACCTTTTGCGCATCCCCCTTGGCCCGCCGCTTCAATTCCGCTTCACTCCAGCCGCGCCGCTTTAACTCCTCCTGCACCAACCGCTCCCCATGCGCTTCGCTCGTTTCGTGCCGATGGCCGGCCGCATGCTGTTCCCCGACTTGCTCGTGCGCCCGCGCTAACACCCGCTCGCGAAACTTCACCGCCCCATGCACCCAGCCCCGCCGCAGTTTCTGCCGTTCCGCCCCCGTCTCCGCCGCCCGCCGTTGTTCCACTGCTGCCGCAAATTGCCGCCGCCCCGCCGCGGTATCGTGAACTCCGTACTCCCCCAATAGCCGCTCCACCTGCAACCACTCCGGTCGCTGCCGCGCTGACCGCAGATAGGCCGGATAACTACTCCACCGATACTGACTCAACACCTCTTCCGCCGCCAGCAACCGCGCCCGCGCTGGATTCAAATGCACGTAATCACACACCGTCCGCAAATAGCCGGGACTCTCCCCATCCACCACGAACGCCTTGTACCGCCCACTGAACAGATGCCCAAACTGCTGATGCCGCCGATTGAACCGCCCGGTATACGTCCCCAAAAACCATTTCATCCCCACCACCAGATTCGGCTTGGGCGTTTCCACCACCAGATGAAAATGATTCGGCAGCAGACATACCGCCAACACCTGCCACTGCGTCTTGCGGCACGTTTCGCCGAGCGTCTCCCAAAACCGCTGGCGATCCTGTTCGTCGTGAACAATCGACTCGCGCCGGTCCCCTCGGTTCATCACATGGTAGATCGCCCCGGCATATTCCACTCGTAACTGTCGCGGCATGCCGCGCACACTACCGACGCGAGGGAACTGTGCCAATACTAAGGACTGACCCCCTTACCCCCTTACGCAACTCCACCGGGATGCTCCGTCCATCCGCGTGCAAACTTTCGCCGGCCAACGTCTCGCCCGTCCGCTGCGCCAGTTGCGGGAACGACCGGCGCACTTCCGCCCGTTGCGCCGCCGGAACCAAATCCACGACATTTTTCCCGATCAATTCGTGCCGTTCCAACCCATGCAACCGGCACGCCGCCGCGTTCGCATCCAGCACCTCGCCGGTCAGCGACTCGACAAAGATCGCATCCGGCGAATGCTCAAAGAGCAGCCGGAAGCGCGCTTCGCTTTGCTCAAACGTCCGCACGGACGGACCGATTTTGGGATTCTGCGGCATCAATGGTAGCCAGACTCTTGCAACTGCCGTGCCACCATGCGATAGTCCGCGCCCTATGGCAGCTCCAGTTTTGATGGACAAAATCGTCGCCCTCTGCAAACGGCGCGGCTTCATCTTTCAATCCAGCGAAATCTACGGCGGCATCAACGGCTTCTGGGATTACGGCCCGGCCGGCGCCGAGTTGAAACGCAACATCAAAGACGCCTGGTGGAACGACGTGGTCCGCTCGCGCACCGATGTTGTCGGTATCGACGGCGCAATCATCTGTCACCCCCGTGTCTGGGAAGCCTCCGGTCACACCACCGCCTTCAGTGATCCGATGGTGGACTGCAAGAAATGCAAGGGGCGTTGGCGAGCTGACCAGCTACCGGACACAAAATGCCCCGAAGGCGGCCCCCACGATTACACCGAAGCCCGGCAATTCAACCTCATGTTTGAGTCCCATGCCGGCCCAATCAAAGATGAGGACAACAAAGTCTATCTCCGCCCCGAAACCGCGCAGATCATTTTCGCCCAATTCAATAACGTCCTCAGCGTTGCGCGCCAAAAAATTCCGTTCGGCATCGCCCAAATCGGCAAGGCGTTCCGCAACGAAATCAACCCGCGCAACTTCACCTTCCGCAGCCGCGAATTCGAGCAGATGGAACTGGAATTCTTCATCCAGCCGGGCACTGACGCCGAGTGGCACCAGACCTGGGTCGCCGAACGCCTGAAATGGTATTCCACCATCGGCTTACCGGCGGCGAAACTGTCGTGCTACACCTACAAGAAAGAGGAGCTCGCCCACTACGCCAGCGCGTGCGTGGACGTGATGTTTGAGTTTCCGTTCGGCGTCCAGGAACTCGAAGGCATCGCCGCCCGTGGCAACTTCGACCTCAGCCAACACCAGAAGTTCTCCGGCAAGAGCCTCGAATACTTCGATGATGAGACGAAGGCGAAATACATACCGCATGTCGTCGAACCCAGCGCCGGCGTCGATCGCATTGCGCTCGCGTTGATTTGCTCGGCCTACACCGAGGAAGAAATCGCCCCCGGCGACGTCCGGATCGTGATGAAGTTCGCCCCGCGCATCGCCCCGGTCAAAGTCGCAGTCTTCCCGTTGTTGCGGAACAAACCGCCGCTGGTCGAAAAAGCCCGGGAAGTCTTCAAACTCCTCCAACCCCACTTCAACACCGAATGGGACGACCGCGGCAACGTCGGCAAACGCTACCGGTACCAGGACGAACAAGGCACCCCGTGGTGCGTGACCGTGGACTTCGACACTCTCGGCGAAAAAGGCCCGGAGTTGTTGGATACCGTCACCCTCCGCGACCGGGACACGATGAAACAGGAGCGCGTCAAGATCGCCGACCTGGTGCCGTTGATCACCGCCAAATTGCGCGGGTAACACTCACCGGACAACCGGCGCAGTCTTCCGCCGCGTCAACATCTCTTTGGCATGCCGGAGAGCGACCGACGTGGAATCTTTCCCGCCCAACATCCGCGCAATCTCCTCGACGCGCGCATCCCCGGTCACCGCCGCGATGCCGGTATTCGTCCGTCCGCCCTGCACCGTCTTGTTCACCACGTAATGACAATCGCCTTGCGCGGCAACTTGCGGAAGATGCGTGATGCAGATCACTTGATGCCCACCGGCCACTGTCCGCAATTTTTCGCCGATGGCAGTGCCCATCTCACCGCCGACGTTGGCGTCAATCTCGTCAAAGACCAAAACCGTCACCCGGTCATGTTCCGCCAACACGACTTTCGTCGCCAGCATCACCCGTGACATTTCGCCGCTCGACGCGATCTGCCGCAACGGCCGGGCTGGCTCGCCGACGTTGGGCGCGAAGCTGAACTCGATCTCATCCAGCCCGCGCGCACCGGGCGCGCCGAGCGGGGTGAGTTGCACACCGAAACTGCCGTGCGCAAACCCCAGATCCTTCAACTCTTTCGTCACCGCCCCGGCCAGTTTCTTGGCCGCGGCCCGGCGCGCCGTCGTGAGTTCCCGGCCCAACTTCTCGATCTGGCCAGCGGCCTTCGCGATTTCGGCGTCCAGTTTTTCGGCGCGCTCGCCGCGCGTTTCGAGGTCGTTCAAACGGTGCCGGGCTTTCGCCAGAAACTCCCGAATCTCCGGGATCCCCGCGCCATATTTCCGCTTCAACTTGTGTAGTGTCGCCAGCCGTTCTTCGAGCCACTGCAACCGTTGCGGGTCGGCGTCAATCTTGCCGGCGAAGGTGCCGACAGTCTGCGCGAGTTCCTGTAATCCCCCGGCGATGCCGGCGGCTTCCTTCTTCCACGCTTCCGCTTCCGGCACGATGCCGGCCAGTTCCTGAAGCTGCCGTTGCGCCACCGCCAAGCCCTCGAATGCGGAAGATTCGCCGTCGGTCAGCGCGAGTTGAATCGCCGCCGCCAGTTCCAGGATTCGGTTCGCGTTGGCGGCCCGGCTGTGTTCGGCACCGAGTTCTTTTTCGTCGAGTTTGACCACGTCGGCCTGCTCGATTTCCTTGATCTGAAACTTGAGGAAATCAATCTGCTGCGCGACGTCGGCATCGCCCTCGTTCAACGTCGCCCGCTGCGCCTGCAAATCCAACCACCGCCGGTAAGCCTCCCGGTACGCCGCGGTTTTCACGGCGCCGTAGGCATCGAGAATCTCCAGTTGAAAGTCGCGGTTCAGCAGCGATTGATGATCGTGCGGCCCGTGCATGTCCACGAGCAGTTCGCCGATGCGTTTGAGGGTCTGGACCGTGGTGGGCGTGTCGTTGATGAATACCTTGCCGGTCCCGGCCGTGGTGAATTGCCGGCGCACGATGACCGCGCCGGGTTCGAGGCCGAGTTCTTCGAGCAGCGCGTTCAAACGCTGGGTGGCGAAGACAGCCTCGACGGCGCATTGGTCGGTGCCGGTGCGGATGAGCGATTTGTCCGCGCGTTCACCCAGCAATAAACTCAGGGCGCCGACGATGACCGATTTGCCGGCACCGGTTTCGCCAGTGATGACGTTCAAGCCGTCACCAAATTCAACGCGCACGTCTTCGACGATGGCCAAATTCCGGATGCGGAGGGATTGAAGCATGAGCAGTTATCGTTCGACGTACCGCTGGGCAATCGGGACGCGGCGGCCGATGCCGAAGGCTTTGGTGGTGACGCGCAAGACCGGCGCGGCTTGCTTGCGTTTGTATTCGTTGAGGTCAATCTTGCGGACGATGTCGCGCACCAGTTTTTCGGAGTAGCCGGTTTCTTCGACGATTTCAGCGGCCGATTTGGCTTCTTCGACGTAGCGCTTGAGGATCGCGTCGAGGATTTCGTACGGCGGCAGGCTGTCCTGATCGGTCTGGTTGGGACGCAATTCGGCGCTCGGCGGCTTGGTGATGCTGGCGGTCGGGATGATCTCGCCGGTGCGGTTGATGTACCCGGCCAGCTCGTAGACCATCGTCTTCGGCACATCGGCGATGACACCAAGGCCGCCGTTCATGTCGCCGTACAGCGTGCAGTAGCCGACGGCAAGTTCGCTCTTGTTGCCGGTGGTGAGGAGCATGTGGCCGAATTTGTTCGAGATGGCCATCAGCGTGGTGCCGCGGATGCGGGCCTGCATGTTTTCTTCGGTCGTGTCCTCCGGCAAGCCGTGGAAAAGGTCACGGAAGCCAGCTTTGAATGTTTGGAAGGCTTCTTGAATCGGGATCACTTCGTACCGGATGCCGAGGTTGGCGGCGAGTTGCCGGGCGTCGTCCCGGCTGCCTTGCGAGGAGAACTGCGAGGGCAACGAGATACCCATGACGTTTTCTTTGCCGAGCGCGGTGACGGCCAGGCAGGCGGTAACCGCCGAGTCAATCCCGCCACTCAGACCGAGCACAACGGATTTGAAGCCGCATTTCTCAACGTAATCACGCAGTCCAAGGACCAAGGCGCCGTGGAGGTATTCAATTGGGGAAAAGTTTGAAGGCTGAGCGATGAAGGCGGAAGTCGGAATCTCCACCAGCACGAGGTCTTCGCGGAAAGCAGCGCCTTGGGCGAGCAGGTTGCCGGCGGCGTCGAAGGCAAGGCTTTGACCGTCGAAAATGAGTTCGTCATTGCCGCCGACCAGGTTGCAGTAAACCAACGGCGCTCCTTGCCGGATGGCGACGGCGCGCAGGAGGTCGGCCCGGGTGCGTTCTTTGCCGAGGTGGAACGGGGACGCGGAGAGGTTGAGGATCAGGTCCACGGGACCGAACTGCGCGACCGGATCGTGGGAGTACCGGCGGACTTGCCAGTAGCCTTGCGCGTTCCAGATGTCTTCGCAAATCGTGACGGCAAGTTTCCGCCCGGCCAACTCGACGATGGGATTGGAGTCGGCAGGTTGGAAGTATCTGTCTTCGTCAAAGACATCGTACGTCGGCAACAGTGTCTTGCACCGGCGGGCGACGATTCGGCCGCGGTGAATCATGGCCGCGGCATTGAAGTAATCGCGGCCAGGCCGGTGGGGATTGAAATCCACGTAGCCGGTCAGCAGGGCCGTATCGCCAATGTGACCGGTCAGTTCTTCGAGGGCGTGGAGGTTGTCGGCAACGAACCGGCGTTTCGCCAGCAAGTCACGGGGCGGATAGCCGGTAATGGCCAGTTCGGGCGTGACGACCAACTCCGCCCCTGCCGCCACCGCGCGCCGGTAAGCGTCGAGGATGCGCGCCGAGTTGCCGCGCAGGTCACCGACGGTGGTATTGAGTTGGGCCAAAGCCAAACGCATTGTGGGCGAAGTGTAAGGATTCCCGGCGGAAAAGCCAGCCGCTTGCGTTTTGAGCGAAATCGGTCTATTATTTTCGCGCTAGGATTTGGGATTAATGGCCAAGCATCTTACTGACACAGTTTCACAGAGTTTTGCGTACCTGAGCCTTTCAGCCAACGCCAACCACAGCGCGTGGACTCCCAACACTGACGTTTACGAAACCCCCGACCATCTCGTCGTCAAGATGGAACTGGCCGGCATTGACCGCGAGGATCTCGAAATCACGTTGAATGACCGGCTGTTGCTGGTGCGCGGTTACCGGCGGGATCCGTGCCGGCAACGGCAGCATCGCTGTTCGTTCCGCCAAATGGAGATTGATTACGGGTATTTCGAGCGCCGCATTGTCATCCCCCGATCCGTGGACGGCGCCAATGTGCGGGCGACGTTTCTCAATGGGTTTCTCCACATCGAGCTGCCGAAAGCGCAGCATGCCACCCATACGGCAGTCACCGTCATCATCGAACAACCGAACTGACTGCCGGTTTTCTGCTTGAAACCCATGCAGCGGTCAGCGCATCGTGGAGCACGGCGCGAACATGGACGACCTTCCACAACAGGAGACCGGGACGCCAAGCAGCCAGAAGCTTTCGCTGCCGGATATTCCGGCCCACTTGCCGATCCTCCCGTTGAGCGACGTGGTGGTGCTGCCGTACATGATCGCGCCGCTGTTGATCACCAGTCCGAACTCAATCCGTTTGATTGACGACGTCGTGGCCGGCGACCGGCTGATCGGGGTCACGCTCCAGAGAAATCCTGACGACGAACATCCCCGTGCCGATCAACTCCAGAAGGTCGGCTGCATCGCGCGCGTCAATCGAATGCTCAAATTTCCCGACGACAGCGTGCGGGTGCTGATCCAAGGCTTGAAGCGGATGCGGATCGCGGAGGTCATCGGCGAGAAGCCGTACCTCGTCGCCACCGTTGCGCCGGTGGAGGACGAGGTGCAAGGCGGCTTGGAGTTGACCGCCTTCACCCGCAACGTCAGCAAACAATTTCAGGAAATCGTCGACCTGACTCCCAACCTGCCGGACGAACTCAAGGTCGCCGTGCTCAACATTGACGACCCGAGCAAGCTTGCCGACGTGATCACCGCGAACCTGAACCTGCCGCTAGAAGAAAAACAGACGCTCCTGGAAACGCACGACGTCCGGCTGCGGCTCAGCCTGCTCAGCACGTGGTTGAACCGGGAACTCGAAGTCCTCCATCTCGGCAGCGAAATCCAAAGCAAAGTCAGTAACGCCCTCTCGAAAAGCCAGCGTGACTATTTCCTCCGCGAACAACTCAAGCAGATCCAAAACGAGTTGGGCGAAGGCGGCGACGGCAGCAGCGAAATCAAGGAGCTCCGCGAAAAGATCGAAAAAGCCAACATGCCGGCGGAAGTCAAGAAGGTCGCCAACAAGGAACTCGACCGGCTTGCGGCCATCCCGGCGGCGTCGGCGGAGTACACCGTCGCCCGCACCTACCTCGACTGGCTCGTGATGTTGCCGTGGAGCAAACGCAGCGAGGACAAACTCGATGTCATCCGCGCCAAACGGATCCTCGACGAGGATCACTATGATCTCGAACAGGTCAAGAAACGCATCCTCGAATATCTCAGCGTTCTGAAGCTGAAAAGCAATGACGGCCCCGGCAAGGGGCCGATTCTCTGTTTTGTCGGCCCGCCCGGTGTCGGCAAAACGTCGCTCGGTATGAGCATCGCCCGCGCGCTCGGCCGGAAGTTCATGCGCATCTCCCTCGGCGGCGTCCGCGACGAAGCGGAAATCCGCGGGCACCGCCGCACCTACATCGGCGCGTTACCGGGACGCATCATTCAGGGCTTGCGGCGCGTCGAAAGTAATAACCCGGTCTTCATGCTCGATGAAATCGACAAGGTCGGCGCCGATTTTCGCGGCGACCCAAGTGCCGCGTTGCTCGAAGTGCTCGATCCACAACAGAACAATTCGTTCTCCGACCACTACCTCGAACTGCCGTTTGATTTGTCGCACGTGATGTTCATCACGACGGCCAACCTGCTCGAACCGATCCCGCCCGCGTTGCGCGACCGGATGGAAGTGATTGAACTCCCCGGCTACACCGAGGAAGACAAACGCCACATCGCCACGAAATACCTGATTCCCCGGCAACTCAGCGAACACGGTCTAAAACCCGAGCAACTCCGGATCCAGCCCCCCGCCCTGGCCGGCATCATCCGCGCCTACACCCGCGAAGCCGGTGTCCGTAATCTCGAACGCCAGATTGCAACGATTTGCCGGCGCACGGCACGGAAGATCGTCGAAAAGAAATCGAAGTCCGTTACCGTCACCAAAGCGAACCTCAAGGAGTTCCTCGGCGCACCGGAATTCTTCCACGAAGCCGTCGAGCGCAGCACCGAACCCGGCGTGGCGGTCGGGCTGGCGTGGACGAGTGTCGGCGGCGACATCCTCTTTGTCGAAGCCACCCAAATGCCCGGCAAAGGCCAACTCATCCTGACCGGCTCACTGGGTGATGTGATGAAAGAAAGCGTGCAAGCCGCCTTGAGTTACGTGCGGTCGCATGCCGGCTTGCTGAAGATTGACGCGGCCCAATTCGAGAAGTCGGATTTCCACGTCCACGTCCCCGCCGGTGCGATTCCGAAAGACGGCCCCTCCGCCGGTATCACAATGGCGGTGGCGTTGGTGTCGTTGCTCACCAAGCGGCCGGTCAAACCCGCGACAGCAATGACCGGCGAGATTACGTTGCGCGGCAAAATCCTGCCGGTCGGCGGCATCAAAGAAAAAGTCCTCGCCGCCAGCCGGTCCGGCGTGCGGACGATTCTCTTGCCGGAACAGAATCGCAAGGACCTCGCTGATATTCCGTCCGAAGTCCGCAAGAAGTTAAAATTTGTCTTCGTCCGGACGATTGCCGAAGCCGTCACAGTGGCGTTGTAGCCTCCGACGTAAGGAGATGGAGTTATGGGGCCGGCGGCACTTCCGCAAAACAGCGACTGTAGTGATCTGTAAAATGTTAAGCGCAGGTTGCCGAAATGATCTTTTCGGTTGTAGCCGCGCTTCTGTGAAGCGCGGGTCAGTCAATTCAGAATGAAAATCGGCGCTTCACAGAAGCGCCACTACACCAGAGGCGCCGGATTTCGATTTGGGCACCATACCATTGAGGCATGCCGTTAAAACCAGCTCATGGACTATGCGAATTTGGCTAAGGGTTGTTGACGGGCAAGCGATCACGCCTCGGGCGGTTCTCTGAGGTTAGTGGCATGGCGCTGTACTCATTGGCAGTGTTGACCGGCAAATAGCGCGGGACGTTGTTGGCTGAAAAATCTGTAATAATGCCGCTAGAATTGACGATGAAATTCTGCCGCCCAATCTGGATGAAGCCGTTCCGGTCGTGCCACGTTCGTTTCCACGTGTAAACACTGGATCCGTCTGGAAGGCTGATTTGGGTGTCAGGCGCCCCATAACGCGCAATCAACTTGGATTCGGGCTGACCAACCCATGTCTGCATGACTTCATTGGTAGTAGCACACGCCGTCAGAAGGACGACCAGCCCGGCAAAAATTGCGGAAGGTTTCATGACCGAGTTGTAGTGATTTCTCACTTACCTTCCAAGCCGATTCTACGGCACGGCCAACGCGTTTAGGGCTCGACCCGCACCCGGTAAAACCGCTTGGGCTGGCCGATGGCGGAACCATCCGTCCAGTTCGTCTGCGACGTGGTCGCGGTGACGGTGGTCAGGTTCGACCAGGTGTTACCGGCATCGTCACGAAAGTCGACGGCGTATGTCTTGCCGGGCACGGCGGTCCAATCCAATCGGAACCCACCGGGATTCACATCCAAATCCGTCACTCGTAACACCGAGCCGGCAGCGTTGGGATTGGTGCCGGCCAGCGCCTCGGCGCCGTCCGACATTCCATCACCGTCGGTGTCGGCCTTGGTCGGATCGGTGATTTGAGCATTCGGGTTGGCGGCCGTCAGGAGATTATTGACCCCGGTCAGTTCTTCTTGATCGGTCAAGCCGTCGGTGTCGGTGTCCACGATTTCCGTGGCCGTGACGGCTGTGGTGGCGTTGCTGGCGAAGCGGGTGTCGTGGACGGTGAGTTGAAAGGTGAGGACGGTGTTCAGATTCGTGGTCAGGGTGAAGCCGGCAGTCGCGGCGTTGGAGTTGATGAGCGCGACCGGGTAGCCGGTCAGTTGCACCCACTCGTAACTCACCGGCAACCCGCTCGGGGCGGCGGACGCGGTGCCGTTGAGGGTTACCGGCAGGCCGGCTTCGCGGGTTTGATTCGTGCCGGCGTTGGCCACCGGCAAGTCGAGGGCGAGGTCGCGTGTGTTGACGGCCAGCCAATTGGTGACGTTATTCCCGTCATTGCCGGCGGGGACAACGCCGGTGCGGGCACCGGCGCTGGCGGTCGCGTAGGCGGCTGCCGCGAGATGGAGTTGCGGCGGGAATGTCCCAAACCGGTTGGCCAAATCCAGTGTGCCTTCGAGCACTCCGTTGTTGAAGGTGCCGTTGTTGTTGAGGCCGGAGGTCATGGAGTCGAAGGCCGGGAAGTTGGTAAAAAATTGTTCGGCGGGGCCGTACCAGCGCTGGAACGCGTTGTCGTTTTCGTCGGCCACGAACGCATTCCATTGCATGATGGTGCCGGTCTTGCCCCAGTTGGCGGACCGGTTGGTGCTGAGGACGCTGTTGAGATAGATGAAGTTGTCGCCGCCCTCGCCGGCATCTTGGCTGGCGACGTACAGGTGGTTGGCGCGGATGGCGGCGTAGAGGCGCAGGCCGTTGTCGGCGCGCAGCCACGCGGCATCGTCCAGTAACCCATCCATTTTGAACGGTTGGCCGATTTCGAGGCTGAACTCATCGATCGTTGCCCCGTTCATATCGAATTGTTGCAACGTCAGGCGCGTGCCGTTGATGTCGACAAGCGTGTAACTGTAGATGTCATTGCGCAGGACGGCGGAGTAATCTTTGCGCGGACTGGGCGTGTACAAGCCGGCGCCGCAGGCGCCCGAGGTGACGTAATAAACACCATTGATGGCGTTGATGCGTTCGTACCAGTGGTTGTGTCCTTGGAAAACGATCTGCACACCAAATTGGGCGAACAACGGCGTCAGGTTGTTTTTGACTGTCGCTTGATCATCGTGCCCGCCAACACTCGTCCACGGGGGCCGATGCAGGAAGACAAATTTCCACGGGGCGGTCGCCGCCGCCAAGTCGTTGGAAACCCAGGTACGGATCGCGTTGATGATCGCGGTCTGATTATCCTGAAACGGCTCGGTATCGATGACGACGCAATGGGCGTTGCCGTATTGGAAGGAATAATTCTTCTCGATCTGACCGGCAGGCCCGTTGGTCGGCATGAAAAAATAATCCACCGACCATTGGCCATTGGCGGTGTCCACATCATGGTTGCCGAGCGTGACGAACGTCGGCACCCGCGCCATGGTCGGTCCGTAGAGTTTGAACCAGAACGGATCGTACGTGCCCGGCGCGCCGTCGGAATTTCCGCCCGCGGCGCCGGTCTGGCCGTAAACGTTGTCACCGACCGTGATTTTGAAATCGAAATCGGTGCGCTCGTTGATCCGGGCCGCGATGTTGGTCATGCCAGTCGAGCCCTGACCGAAGTCGCCGATCACGACAAACCGGAACGGCTGGTCGGCGGTGCGTTTGGTGCGGAAATACCCGCCCGCGCTCAGCGTCACGCCGCCGCTGCGAACCCGGTAGTAGTAGTTGGTGTTGGCGGCCAGCCCCGGCAACGAGACGACATGCTCACGAACCAGCGTCACATCGGTAACCGTGCCGGCCTCGTACGCCGGGGTCAGTCCATAATCCACTGCGCTATCCGTCAGCGCATCCGTCCGCCACACGACCGTGACCTTGTCCGCGTCCGGCATCTGAATGAACGGCCCGCGCACCAAGGTGACATTGGTATAGAGTTCAACGATCAACGAAAAGTCCGAACTGCCTAACGACGTATTATGCCCCGACACCGCGAGGACATTATTGCCGTTCAACAGCACCGCCGGATTCAGGGCGATGAACTCTTTCTCATTCGGCGTGCCGCTCCCCTCGCCGCGGGATGCCTCGTGGTTGCCGGACGCCAACGTGGTGTGCGTCACCGTTCCGCCCGGCATATTCCGCCGCGCCACTTCCGTCCCGTTCAAGTACACCACAATCCCGTCGTCATAATCGGCACCGAGCGACAGTCGGCTGATCCCGTTCGTGTCCGTGATGGTGAATGACCGGCGAATGAAAACTGACGCATACGAATTCTGCATGTCAGAGAAAACTGTCAAATCATCCGCGTCTCCATAACCGAACCCGCCCGGCGCCGGCCCGCCCCACGTACTGTCCACGAAACCCACCTGCGTCCAATTGGTGCCGCCTTGCGTTGGCGGCGTGGAACTTCCCTTGTAATACCGCCAGGAGTCACCCTCACCGATCACCCGTTCGGCCTGAGCCATGGCGGCGATGAGCGACAAGCCCGCCAACACGACCACTCGGATTTTCATGCCATACCTCTTACTTTCGCCGAATCACCAAATCATGTTGTTGGCGCAGTTTCACCACCCGGTCTGCCGGGCACACGCCGCGCCACAACACATTTGGATACAAAATCGAATTCCGCCCAATGATACTGCCGGGATTCAACACGCAATTACATCCAATATCCGCCCCATCGCCGAGGATCGCCCCGAACTTCCGCAACCCGGTATCCCGCTCGCCCACCCAGACATTTCCTTTCAGCGCTTTCACATTCGACAAAATCACCCCGGCGCCGAGGTGCGCTTTCGCGCCGAGAATCGAATCGCCGACATAACTGAAGTGCGGCACCTGACAGCCATCGAACAGCACACAGCCCTTGAACTCGCTCGCATTCCCCAGCACGCAGCCATTCCCGACCATGACATTCTCGCGGATATACGCGCTCGACCGGATCTGGCAATTCTCGCCGATGATCGCCGGCCCGTTGATCACCGCCCCGTGTTCGATCACCGTCCCCTTCCCGATGAACACCTGTTCCCCGATGAACGGCGTCCCGCGCACTGTCCCCAATTGTGCCGGCCGCAAATGCGCCTTCACAAACCCCGGCAACTTCTTCAACGCGTCCCACGCAAACTCGCAGCCATCGAACAATTGCGGAAAACCAAACTGCCGCAAGTCGAGCAAATCTTCAGGTCGGAACATGCCGGCACTGTAGCCCGTTGTTGCACAACTGAAAAGCTCTGATTACCATGCCGGCATGACCCGCGCCCCCTTCGGCACCTGGACCTCGCCCATCACCACCGACCTCATTACCGGCGAAACTGTCAACCTCAAGGAACTCGCCTTTACCGGCAACCACGTCAGTTGGCTCGAACAACGTCCCAGCGACGCCGGCCGCACCGTCCTCGTCCGCGATGGTCACGACCTCACCCCCGCCGGGCTCAGCGTCCGCTCCCGCGTCCACGAATACGGCGGCGGCTCGTACACCTTCCCGTATTTCGCCAACGACAAGGATCAGCAGATTTACCGGGATGCCGTCCCGGTCACCAACACCCCCGGCTTGCGCTTCGCCGACATCGTCGTGGACGGTGACCGGCTCATCGCCGTCTGCGAAGATCACCGCGCCGGCAAAGAACCCACCAACTCCCTCGTCACCATCACCGCCGGCAAAATCGAACCTTTATTCTCCGGCAACGATTTCTACTCCTCCCCGTGCATTCACGCCGGCCACCTTGCCTACCTCACCTGGAATCACCCCAACCTCCCGTGGGACGAAACCGAACTCTGGCTTGATGGCCAAAAGATTGCCGGCGGCGCGTCCATCTTCCAACCGCAGTTCGCCCCCGACGGCACCCTCCATTTCGTCTCGGACCAGAACAACTGGTGGAACATCTACCGCTATCGCGACAGCCAGATCGAACCCGTCCTCGAAATGGAAGCCGAACTTGGCGTCCCGCAATGTGTCTTCGGTCTCAGCACCTACGCCTTTCTCGCCGATGGCCGGATCGCCTGTGCCGTCAACCAACGCGGCACCTGGCGCCTCGCCCTCTTCGACGGCACCCTGCGCTTCTTCGAACTCCCCTACACCGACATCGCCCAAGTCCGCGCCGCCGGTCAGCATGTCGTTTTTCTCGGGGCCTCGCCCGAACATCCGCCCGCTGTCATCCGGCTCGACGCCAACACCGGTCACACGGAAATCCTGCGCCGTTCCACGTCGGTCGCGCTCGACCCGCGGTACATCGCGCCGGCCATCCCGCTCGAACACGCTTTCTACTACCCGCCCACCAACCCGGATTTTACAGGCTTACCGGGTGAATTGCCGCCGCTCATCGTCAGCGCCCACGGCGGCCCCACGAGCGCGACGCGCAGCGGTTTTGATCTCACCAGACAATTCTGGACCAGTCGCGGTTTCGCCGTCGTGGATGTGAATTACGGCGGCAGCACCGGCTACGGGCGCGCCTACCGGGAAAGGCTCAACGGCCAGTGGGGCATCGTGGACGTGGACGATTGTTGCGCCGTGGCCCGGCAACTCGTCGAACAAAAACTCGCCGACCCGAACCGCCTCGTCATCCGTGGCGGCAGTGCCGGCGGGTTCACCACGCTCGCCGCGCTCACCTTCCGGCAAGTGTTCAAGACCGGCGCCAGCTATTACGGCATCAGCGACCTCGAATGGTCGAACGATACGCACAAATTCGAGTCACGGTACAACTACCGGCTCATCGCCCCGTGGCCGGCCGCGAAACAGATTTACCATGACCGTTCCCCGCTCCGGCATGCTGACAAACTGAATTCCCCGGTCATCTTCTTCCAAGGCCTCGACGACAAGATCGTCTTGCCGAATCAATCGCAGCTCATGGTCGAAGCGTTGAAAAAGAAAGGCGTGCCGGTCGAGTACTACGAATTCCCCGGCGAAGGCCACGGCTTCCGGCAAGCCGCCACGATCCAGCAAACACTCGAAGCCGAACTCGCGTTTTATCGGAAGGTATTATGAGCCTGCTCACCGACATTGACCGCTACATCGAGCAACTGTGCATCCCGCCGAACGTCGCCTTCGAGCAAGCGATCCGGGACGCCAAAGCGAACGGCCTGCCGGAAATCAACGTCTCGCCCAATGAAGGCAAACTGCTTTACCTGCTGGCGAAGATTACCGGCGCACGGCGCATTCTGGAAATCGGCACCCTCGGTGGCTACAGCACGTTGTGGCTAGCGAGTGCGTTGCCGGCGCGCGGGAAACTCGTCACGCTCGAACTCGAACCGCACCACGCCGCCGTCGCGCGGAAAAATCTGGACCGCGCCGGCTTGCTGAAGAAGGTCGAAATCCGCGTCGGCAACGCCCGGCTGTCGTTGCGCCAACTGAAACCGGCCTTCGATCTCGTGTTCATTGATGCCGACAAGGAAGGCTATCCGGTCTATCTCGATTTCGCGTTGAAGCTGACGCGGCCCGGCAGTCTCATCCTCGTGGACAACGTCATCCGGCATGGTCGCGTTCTCGACCAGAAGCCCAAGGATGCCGGCACCCGCGCGATCCGAAAAGTGAATCACCGGCTCGCGACCAACCCGCGTCTCGAAACGATTCTCGTCCCACTCATGCGCGAGCGCATTGACGGTCTGGCCATTGCCCGGCGCCGTTAACGCCAAAACGACCAGCCGACGCGCATGTTCGGGAGCAACCACGCCGGCAGCGCGTACCGCAGGACAAACGCCAGCAAACTGTGCGACAAAGCCACGGCCAAGAGATTCGGCTCGCGTTGAAACGCCCGCGCCCACAATCCGCCGGCCACGAACGTCGCCACCATCAAGAATGGATTCGGCGCGTGCAACCCGGCAAAGATCGCCGCCGCGATACCGGCGCTCCACCAGCCTTTTCCGAAAATGTCCTGCAACCGGCGATTGAGATAACATTGGAGTAAATACTCCTGCACCAACGGCCAGACGAACCGGCGCGGGCGAAACCGAAAGGCGCGCTCGCCAAAATTCAAGCTGTCGAGAAAATAGCCGGCCAGCAACAGCACCACCACGAACCCCAGCGTCGGCACCGCCAACCGTTTCACCGCCGGCCAGAAATTATCCAACCGCAGTCCGAGATCGCGCCAGCCATCGCGATGCGCCAGATTGCTCGCCACCGCGATCCCGAATGCCGTGAGCGCGAGCGCCAGCCCGATCCGTTTGGCGACCACCTTGTCCGGCCACAACGGCGCCAGCCAGATCGTCGCGAGGATCAACCCGGTCACGACCGCGACTTCGACGGCGACCCGCGTCCTACTCAAGCAACTTCTCCAACTCTGCCGCCGTCGCAACCGGCAACTGACACACCTGATCCACGCACACCGTCGCTGTGGCCTTACCGGCGGACGGTTCGCGCAACACGACCTTGCGCGGCAGATACCGGCGGCGAATCACGCGCACCATTTCGTCGTCCAGCGCGCCGGAAAGCACGATCCGTTTTGGTTTCCCGAGCGCAAAGTCCAGCGCGCACAGCATCTGCGGCATCACGTGCGGCGCGCTCCGCAGCCGCGGCATGAACAACGTCAACGTCCGCTCCGCCGCGCGCCGGTATTCTTCGCGGTCGGTCATTTCCGCGAGCCGCAACAAAACCAGAGTTGCCACGGAGTTCCCGCTCGGCTCCGCGCCATCGTATTCTTCTTTCGTCCGTAAAATCACGCTGGCGTCGCCACCGGCATTGAGGAAGAAACCGCCGTCGGCCGCATCGTAAAACGACTTCAACATTTCGTCCGCCAAGCCGGTCGCCTTCGTCAGCCAGCCGGCATCGAAATCCGTCTCATATAAATCGAGCAATGCATTCGCGAGGAAAGCGTAGTCGTCCAGCACAGCCGCCACCTTGCCGGACCGAACCAGTTTGCCACCTGCGAAAACCGCCGTGGCTGCGCTTTGCGCGGCGGCGAGATACCGGGGTTCGTCGAGCGCCTGCGCGGCCCGGCACAACGCGGAAATCATCAAGCCGTTCCAAGCCGTGATGATTTTCTCATCCCGGTGCGGCCGGATGCGTTTGGCACGCACCGCCAACAATTGGGCGCGTTCTTCAGGAAAACCGGCGCCGTGCAAGACATTCCAGCCGTGTTCCCAGTTGCCGGCGGCGGTGACGTCGTACGCCCGGCAAAACGCTTCGGCGCGGTCACCGAGAATCTGTTCCACTTCGGCGCGCGTCCAGACGTAGAACTTGCCTTCGACGCCTTCGCTGTCGGCATCCTCGGCGGAATAGAAACCGCCGGTCGGACTCGTGAGGTCGTGCAACACGTAATCGCATGTGCGGCGCGCGACGTCCGCGAAAAACTCGTCGCCGGTAATCTGGTACGCGTCCACGTAGCTGCTGACGAGTTGCGCCTGGTCGTAGAGCATCTTCTCGAAATGCGAGACGAGCCAGTGGTCATCCACGCTGTACCGGTGGAAGCCGCCGTCGAGATGGTCGAACATCCCGCCCTCGCCCATTTTGCGCAAGGTGAAGAGAGCCATTTCCGGTTGGCCAAACTGGAATAGGAAATTGAGATTCACCGGTCGCGGAAATTTCGGGGCCCCGCCGAAACCGCCGTGTGTCGAGTCGAAGCTGCCGCGTAATTGCTCGAAACAGAGTGGCAGCGGGGTCGCATCGAGGGTTGTCTCCCCGGCGCGCGTGACGGTGGCGTATTGCGCGAGCGTCTCGGTGATCCGGTTGGCTTGATCAAGGATGCCGGCGTGATTTGCCTCCCACACGTCGTGAATCTTCAGTAGCAAGTCCCGAAAACCCGGGCGGCCGTACCGCGAGTCCGGGGGGAAATAGGTGCCGCAATAAAACGGCTTCAAATCGCCGGTCAACCAGACGCTCATCGGCCAACCGCCGCTGCCGGTCGTCGCCTGCGTGGCGGTCATGTAAATCTTGTCGAGGTCGGGCCGCTCCTCACGATCGACTTTGATCGCGACGAAATGCTCGTTGAGCACCGCCGCCACGTCGTGATTCTCGAACGACTCCCGTTCCATGACGTGGCACCAATGGCAGGTCGAGTAGCCGATGGAGAGGAAGATCGGTTTGTTTTCGCGACGCGCTTTCGCAAACGCCTCTTCGCCCCACGGAAACCAGTCCACGGGATTATGGGCGTGTTGCTGCAAATACGGGCTTTGTTCGTGAATCAGGCGATTGGGCATAAACGGCGCGCAACATAGCAGAAGATTCTTTCGTCGTGTGCGGAAAAACGCTATCCATGCCGGCATGGCGTTCACGCTCGGAAACCTGCAGCTAACATCCAATCTGTTCCTGTCGCCGCTGGCCGGTTACACGAACCTGCCGTTCCGCCTCACCATTCGCGAAATCGGCGGTGTCGGCCTCTGCACGACCGACCTCGTCAATGCGCGCTCGCTGCTCGAACGCAACCGCAAAGCGCACAAACTCATCGAGACCTGCCCCGCCGACCGGCCGCTCGCGGTCCAGATCTTCGGCACCGTGCCCGAGGAAATGCGCGACGCGGCTGTGCTGTTGGAGTCGTTGGGGATTGATTCCGTGGACATCAACATGGGTTGCCCCGTCCGGAAAGTCTGCACCATCGGCGGTGGGTCGGCCATGATGACGAATCACGCGGCCACCACGCACCTCGTCAAAATGATGGTGGCCGCCGTCAAAATCCCGGTCACCTGCAAAATGCGCCTCGGTTGGGATGACGACAACCTCACCGCTCCCGATCTGGCCCGCGCGCTGGCCGACGTCGGTGCCGCCGCCATCATCGTCCACGGGCGGACCCGGCAACAAGGTTTCTCGGGCACCGTCAACCGCGCCGGCATCCGCGCCGTCGTCGCCGCTGTGAAAAATGTTCCCGTGGTTGGCAACGGCGACATCACGACGCCGGTGGCGGCCAAACGGATGTTCGAGGAGACGGGCTGCGCCGCCATCAGCATTGGCCGGGGGGCGTTTTACAATCCGTGGATTTTCCAACACACGCGGCACTACCTCGCGACCGGCGAACTTCGCCCCGACCCGACATTCGACGAACGCCTCGCCGTCATGACGCGGCATCTCGACCGGATGGTGGAAGTCTTTGGCGAGAGCGTGGGGTGCCGGATGTTTCGCAAAATCGCGACGCAATACTCGAAATGTTTCGGCCCCAGTCGCGTATTCAATAAGCGCATGGTCTTGCTCAACACACGCGAGCAATTCGACGCGATTGTTGCCGATTACCGGCGGTGGCGGGAACAGTTCCTCGACGCCGACCACCGCCTTCTGCCCCAGTATGAACCACGGCCGCTGGACGAAGCGCCCGCCATCGCCACGCCGCAAGGGCCAAACGAGTTGTGGTAGCTCCTCGTCTTGGCGGCAAGATTCATCTTCCGGCTTGAGGTTGCGCCACTGCTCTTGGTAAACGAACCGGCCATGACCTCCGCCCTCTCCAACATTGATGTTCCCGGTTTGAAAAAAGTCCGCAGCGGCAAAGTCCGCGAGATCTTTGATCTCAACGACGCGCTGCTCTTTGTTGCCAGCGACCGCATCAGCGCGTTCGACGTGATCATGCCCGATCCCATTCCGGAAAAAGGGCGGGTGCTGACGGCGTTCAGCGAATTCTGGTTTGGCAAGGCCAAGCACATCGTCGAAAACCACTTCATCACGAGCGACTACGCGGCGATTGCCAAACGCGTCGGCAACCACGAACAACTGCGCGGCCGGGCGATGTTGGTCCGCAAATGTCAGCCGTTGCCGGTCGAGTGCATCGTGCGCGGTTACCTCGCGGGGTCAGGCTGGAAGGAATACAAGAAGAGTCAGACCGTCTGCAGCCAGAAGTTGCCGGCGGGGTTGGTGGAGTCCAGCGAATTGCCGGAGCCGATATTTACGCCGTCCACCAAAGCGGCGACCGGTCACGACGAAAACATTTCCTTCGCGCGCGCCAGTGAAATTCTCGGGAAGCCGCTCGCGGATAAAGTCAGCGCGTATTCCATCGCGCTCTACAAATTCGCGCGCGACTACGCCCGGCACCGCGGGATTATCATTGCCGATACGAAGTTCGAGTTCGGCTTGGAAGGTGACAAGGTGATTCTGATTGATGAGGCGTTGACGCCCGACAGTTCGCGGTTCTGGCCGGCCGCCACGTATAAGCCGGGCGGTCCGCAACCGAGTTTCGACAAACAATTCCTGCGCGATTACCTCGAAACGCTGACGTGGGACAAGACGCCGCCGGGACCGAAGTTGCCGGCGGAGATCATTCGCAAGACCAGCGAGAAATATCTCGAAGCGTTGCAGCGTCTCACGGCGTAAGCGGAGGGCCGACCGGCTGGATGCAATCGGCGCGGTCGTTTTGCGGTTGGTTCACGATTCCAGCCACCGGGAAGCCTTCCATTTCTTCGGCCGGGAATGGGACCAACGCCGGCAACAGGTCGGCCGGTGATTGTTCGGCCTCCGCCAACCAGAGATCGTAATACCGGGGTTGGAGGATGACCGGCATGCGATGATGGATGCGCGCCAGCAGCGCGTTCGGGGTGGTCGTAATCAGGCAACACGTCGCCACCGGCGCACCGGTCGGATCGCGCCACACGTCCCACAACCCGGCAAAGGCGAAGACGGTTTTCGATTTCAGCCGGAAGTAGTGCGGAACTTTCGGTTTGGTCTGCGACCACTCATAGAATCCGTCGGCCAGCACGAGACAACGTTTGCGCTTGAGCGGGGTGCGGAAACTCGGTTTCTCGGCCAGTGTTTCGCTCCGGGCATTCGCGAGTTTGTTGCCGATGGCCGGATCTTTGGCCCAGGCCGGGATGAGTCCCCATTTCAGTTTGGTGATGGCGAGTTGGCCGTCGTTGAGGATGACGCTGACCGGCTGGGAGGGGCAGATGTTGTAGCGGGGCGACCGGGCGACGGCTTCGCCGGCCAGCGCGTCGGCAAATTCGCGCACATCCGCCGTCAGGGTAAATCGTCCGCACATGGCGCGGACTTTACGGCAGCAATGAAATTATGCCACTGGTTTTCGAGCGTCGCGAAATCGGTGTGAAGGTGCTGCACCAACACCGCGGCCGGTTCGACCAAGCGAGCGCGCTGCGCGGCGCCGGCAGCGGTCACGTCCCGGTAACTGCGAATGAAGGCAAAGAAACCCGGCCGGTATTCGGGTTGCATGAGAAAGTGGATGAGCGCCCAGCTCTGCGCGTAAGCGGTGGCCACTTGCGTTTCCGGCAGGGCGAAGAAGCCGGCGGGTTGCCGGTGGTTGAGGAGTTGCCGGAGCGGGAGGAGCGGTGGAGCGAGCCGGGCTGTCAATAGTTTGTCGGGCGCGCCGATGGTTTCAGTTTCGCAGTATTGCGCGAGACCTTCGGTCAACCATGTCGGGGCGACGGCGAAGGCGGATTCGAAGCCGGTGGCGTGCATGAGTTGATGGGTGCCCTCGTGGCGGATGAGGCGCGCGGTGATGGCGCGGGCTTCACCGGCCAAGCGGACGCTGGCTTGGGCGCGGGCGGTGACCGGCGCGTGTTGCTGGGCACGGAGGTAGTTGTGCGAACCCAACTGGTCAAGCAAGACGAGCCGGTTGTCGCGCGGCAGGAACAAGCCGGCGCTGTTGACGAGACCGGGGGCGGCGCGCAGAACGTAAGCCCGGTAATCGGCTTCATGACTGAAGAAAACGACGTGGACCGGCAATTCTGGCGCTTGGGTTCGGATGAGGTCGGCGAAGTGGCGGTGGAATTCTTGCCGAAGGGCAGTGAGTGTGGCGAGTGTTTCTTGAGCAACCACAGCGGGGGCGTCAGTGACCAGACTGTAGGGGGCGGTTTGGTAGAGATTGAAATTGGGAAAATCGGCGGTGAGATCGTGATTGGCAGCGGCGCCGGTCGCGAGTTTGGCCGGGAGTGGTGCGGTGGCGGTGTCCGCAGGGAGATGAGCGATCACGCCGGCGAGCGCGGTCAGACCGAATGCGAGGACGCCGAGTTCAGCGGCGGCGCGGGTGCGGGGCGTTGGGTTGGTGGCAGCCATTGGCCGGATAAGTAGCAGGCAATATGCCGCCAATCTGCTTTTGCTGTTGACCGACGCGAACGGCTTCCTTAGAGTCTGGTCAGAGGTGCGACGGAAACAGCGCGAGGTGCTTATGAACTTGAAACGATGGATAATGACCGGGGCGATTCTCAGCCTGACGCCGTTGCTGGTTGACGGTTATGGACAGGGGGGCAGTCGGGGCGGCGATTTTACGATCAAGAATATCCGGCAACAGCAGGTTGACGCGCCGAATTACGGCGGCTCGGGAGATTTGGGCGGTCGACCATCAACGCTGTGGCGGAAGTGGCTGAAGATCGAAGTCCAGTTTGAGAGCAAACCGGAATGGGCGGACGATGTGCAGTTGAAATATTACGTGCTGATTGGCAAGGGGCAGGAACAAAAGTTGTTCGTCGGTGAAATCACGCACATTAATGTTGCCAAGGGTTCGCAGCACTACTCCGCGATGTTCATGCAACCGAACACACTCCGCCGGTATGGGGCGGGACAGATTGAGCAGGTCACGGTCCGGCTGTTTCACAAGGGCGCTTTGGTGTCCTCGTTGAGTGATCCGGCCGTGCGCGATGGTTGGTGGGATCGATTCCCACCGGTACCGGGATATTTGTTGGTGCCTCAAGACACGCCGTGGGCGCCGATTGCGGATGAACGATTTGAAGCAGTTAAACCAACACCACGACAACAATAAGAAGACGCAGCCACGATGCTAGCCTCTGAGCGAATTCTCGCGTTGGACATTGGCGCCGCCAGTGTCAAGATCGGCGAGTTTCAAGCCTCCAAAACCCACGGGTTGCGGCTCACCAATTTCAACTACGCGGAATTGGGGATTGACCCGGAGCACGAGGAAAACCGGAAGTCGTTGTTGATTTCGACCATCCGCAACGCACTCCGTGAGAAAAATTTCAAAGCAACCAGCGTGGTGTTCAGCGTGTCGGGGCAATCGGTGTTTACGCGCTTCGTCAAACTGCCGCCGGTGGATGAGTCCAAGGTTGTGCAGATCATTCAATACGAAGCGCAGCAGAATGTCCCCTTCCCGATTGATGAGGTCATCTGGGATTATCAGATTCTGGGCAACACCGAAGGTGGAGAGTTGGAAGTCGTGCTGCTCGCAATCAAGAGCGAGATCATCGAGGATTTAAACCAGGGCGTGGAGTCGGTCGGGTTGCGGACGGAGACCATTGACGTGGCGCCCATGGCGTTGAGCAATGCCGTTCGCTACAATGAAGGCGACAGCGAAGGCTGCACGATTCTGGTGGATATTGGCGCACGGACGACAAACTTGTTGTTTCTGGAAAAAAACCGCATCTTCTCACGCTCCATCCCGATTGCCGGCAATGCGATCACACAAAGTATTGCGTCGGAGTTCAATGTTCCGTTTCTCGACGCGGAGGCAATGAAGAAAGCCAAGGGCTTCGTGGCATTGGGCGGTGCGTATGAAGAACCGGAGGACGAACAGCAGGCGCGCATCAGCAAAATCATCCGCAATGTGATGACGCGGTTGCATGCGGAGATTGCCCGGTCAGTCAATTTTTACAAAGGCCAACAAGGTGGCGGCGCGCCCCAGCGGTTACTCTTGTCCGGCGGCAGTTCAATTATCCCCTACACCGACCGGTTTTTTCAGGAGAAGCTGCAAATCCCGGTGCAATTGTTCAGCCCGTTCCGCAATGTCGAACTCGGCGAAGGAATTCAGAAAGAAGACCTCGCGAAATGCGCGCATTTCTTCGGAGAAGTCGTGGGCTTGGGATTACGGCGCGTCACCCACTGCCCCGTCGAGGTCAACCTCATTCCGAAATCCATCAAAGCCCGCAAACAGATGTTGCAGAAGCGCCCCTATTTTTTTGGAGCGGCGGCGGCCCTCTTGTTGATTCCCTTGTGCCTGCTGGCCTATACCAAGAAGACGACGGAATTGAAAGAACGCGAACTCACCGACGTGCGTGCTGAAGTGGAGAAGCTCAGCAGTTTGGATGCGCAAATCAAAAAGCGACAGACTGATTTGACCGAAATCAAGGCCAGCGCCGATCAGGTGGCCGGGGTCGTCCAAGAACGGTCGTTTTGGATGGACTTGCTCAACGATTTCAATCAACGCTGCATCTCCAACCTCTGGATCACGACCCTCGTTCCCGAGGCCTGCGGTGGAAGTGCCGCTGCGCCAGGGGGGGGCGGTGGCGGTGCACCCCGAAATTTTGGCCGCGGCGGCTTTCAAGCCGAACCGGACGTGCCGCCGCCTACCGCTGCCGCCGCGACCGCCACCCCCGGCTGCACTGAATTACGGATTGACGGAGGTGGGTTCCACACCATGAATGACTTGGATGTGGTGGACCAGTTTGCCCGCAATTTGCGGCAATCGGATTTCTTCGACAAGACGGCACCTGAACAAGGGGTGGTCATCGAAACCTTCCCGTCCATGACCCGGGAAGCCACTTTCAACTTTAGCATCCGTGCCAGACTAAAAAAACCGGTCCTACTGCCGACCAATTGAACCAATCATGAACGCCCGCTGGTTACGCGACAATTTATCTGTGCTCCTGTTCTCGGTGGCATTCGTTTGTATTCTGGGCGCCGTCATCTGGTTTCTCCGGGCCGCCGGCACCGAACAGGCCACCGTCGTGCAGGAACTCGATATTAAGAAAGGTGAACTCCAGCGTCTCCAGAGCAACAAGATTTACCCGTCCGTGGAAAACATCGAGGTTCTCAAGCGCGATCAAGAGCAACTGCGGCGGTTGTATGGTCTGCTACAAAACGCGGCCCTCCGGGAAGCGATTCACCCCCCCGACTTGGAGCGCGAAATTGATTTTGCACAGCTGATGCGCGCCACCGTGGCGCGGCTGTCCGACTCCGCCAAAAAGAATGACGTGAAAGTGGAGGAATCATTTACCTGGGGTTTTAGCCGCTATGTGACAACAATTCCCTGTAAAAACCCCGCGGTCAAAGGCGACGACTGCAAGCGGTTGCTCCGGGCACTCGCCAAGCAATTGTTGATCGTCGAAAAACTCAGCGGCATCCTGATTGACAGCAAAGTTAGTGCGATTACAGCCATCCGCCGTTCCGAGATTGAATCTGGGACCAGTGCTGATTCCTTAGCCGCACCGCTCACCGATGACGCCAAGTCACTCTATCGAACCTACCCATTTGAAGTTCAATTCAGTGCCGATACAGATGCGCTCCGTCGCTTTCTCAACACACTCGCGCAAGCGAATCATCTCTACATTGTCCGCTCGATCCAAATCGGCGCAGTCGTCCAACAAATTCAATTACCGGCAGCCCCCCGTCCCACGTCCGATCTGACTGAATTTGAAGTCAAAGAGCCAGAGACACCGAAGACAATTGAAACGCGCCGTCTGAACGTGACTGTGCGTTTGGACGCAGTCGAGTTTCGCCCGGTCGAACCCAAGGCGGGGAAACGGTGAACTGAACAAACCAGCGCCATGGATTTCATCAAAAAACATTTCGAGAAACTACTACTTGCGGCCGGCTTAATCGCCCTCATCGGTTGTGCGGCATATTTGGGCTACCGGGTCGCCAAGTTGAGTGAAGAAGTTCAGGATACCCCGCGCCTGTCCCGCGGCAAGAACAAGGCCACCGTCGAAGCGACCCCGACCAGCATCTACTCCAACGCATTGACGGCCTTTCAGGTCCCCGCCCTGTGGCAGTCCAATGCGGTTGACCCATTTCAAACCCAATTCGTCCCACCACCGCCGCCACCGCCACCCACAAATCTTCCCAAAGGGTTGGCAGTGACCTTATCGCGGGTGATCCGCCAGCCATTCAAGCTCATCTTCAAATCCTATACAGGCGACGGCGAAAACTTCCAGATTGACTTCCTGACCGGCAACCAAAGCTTCATCATTAAAAAGGTCGGCGACCGCATCGCCCACCGGTCCATCAATAAGACTTCCGATACCGGATTCACGATCACCAAGTTTGAGAAGAAATTCACCCGAGTCTACAATCCATCAATTGACGTCACCAATACCGTGGACATCTCGGAGTTGACCATCGAGAAAGAGGACTCAACTCGCATCCTGCTCATTCTCGACAAAGTGGCGCAGGAACGCGAGCCGATTGCCGTGCTGATTTGCACGATTGACAATCAGGAACAGCGTCTGCGGACCGGTGGCGAATTTTCCTGCGACGGCAAGACCTATAAAGTCATTGACATCAATCCGACGCAAGTGATAATCGAAGACATACAGACGAGTGAGAAGCACACCATCTTACCCGGCGCCAAGGAATGACCCAAGTGCTTGAGACAATGCAAGTTTGGCCGTCATGCGTCGGGACACGGGACAACAAGTCCACGGAATGAGCGCAACGTTGCCGCACACGAGGAATGGAATGGAGAATCGCGTTATGAGGAACATCTGCTTGGCACTGCTTGGCAGCAGTCTAATCTTGTCACAAACCACCACCCGTGCCGATGAATTACTGGCTGACGCCAATACCAACTTCGGCCCCGCTCGACCCGCCGGGGTTGAGCCGGCACAGCCTGTTGTGCCGAAGCCAAAACCAACTCCTGCGCCAGCGCCGGTAGCCCCCACTCCGCCCCAACCCATCGCCGTCCCAGTCGCCAAAACACCTCCTGCCCCTGCCAACCCTGAAGCCGAGCAAATGGCGCAAGATGAAACCCTGCGCCGCCAGGCCGATCAAGTCCAAGCCCGCGCCTTGATTGACGAAGGCAGCAAACTTTACTACGCCGGCAAGTACGACCTCGCGATTGTGAAACTCGAAGAAGCCGTCAAACTCTTGCCCCGCGCCAAAGCGACGGAAATTGACTACAACCGAGCCACGACGGCTCTCGGCGATTCATATCAGCAACTCGCCGACCGGGCCTATCGTGCCAATGACAACGCCAAAGCTTTGGATTTCGCCAAAAAGGCGATTCAATACGACCCAACCAATCGCTCCGCCGAAAACCTGATCGTCAAAATCAAACAAGCCGAACGCGAAGCCAAAATTGCCGCTTCCCGTAAACCGACCGCACTGGAAAGTCCCAGCCCGGCAAAAGACCCCGAACTCCAAGCCAAGAAAGATCAAATCCGCCGCTTGTTCCGCGAAGGAAAAATCCTGCTCAGTTCGGGACAGTTTGACGAAGCTGAAAAACGCTTTCAGCAAATCCTCTTACTCGATCCATACAATGGAGATGCGCAAGAATTCATCCGCATGGTCAGTGTCGCCCGCGGTCCCAGTTCACAGGCCGGCCAAGAAGCAGCCCGGACCCGGGCTCTCTGGCAGGTTGATGACGCTTGGTTGCCCCCCATCGGTGGCGAGGTCAGACTGCCCGACCCCAGTGCAGGCGGAAAACCATTGCCCGGCTCGACGACCGCTTTGGCCGCCGTACTGTCAAAACTCAACGAAATCAAGTTCCCCCAAATTCGCTTCCGCGATGCCTCACTGGTTGACGTCGTCGGCTACCTGAGCGAAGAAAGCCGCAAACTGGATCCGAAAGGTGAAGGGGTTAACATTGTGTTGGGACCTGGGATTGTGGCCACGCCGGCAGTCGCCGCGCCAGTCGAAGGGGAACCGGCTGCCCCAGCGGGCGCCGGCAACGAACGGCGCATTACGCTCGATCTGCGGAACGTTCCGATGATTGAAGCCCTGCGCTACATCACCTCCTTGTCCAATCTGAAATACCGCATTGAATCCAGCGCCGTGCTGATTGTTCCGTTCGATTATCCCGATCAGTCCATGATTACGCGCTTTTATCCGGTAACAGCCGGATCGTTTACCAAATTCGTCACAACCCAGGTCGGAGGTGCTGGTGGTGGTGGCGGCGGCGGAGTCGGTGACGTCCGCGAAATCGGCAGCGGGCCGAGCGCGACGGTCGGAACGGTTGACGTTAAAGAACTCTTCTCAAGCGCAGGCGTACCATTCCCACAAGGTTCGAGTATCGTCTACAATGAACGAACGAGCACAATTGTTATTCACAATACCCCGGAAAACATCGAAGCCTTCGAACGCGCCTTGCCATCATTCGATGTCGTTCCGAAACAAATTGAGATCGAAACCCGCTTCATTGACATCTCGCAGGGCGATCTCGACGAGCTTGGCTTCTCGTGGAAAGTCGGCCAGAAGAACGTGGGCGATTTCGGCATCGAAGCCGGCAATCCCAACACCATTTTTGGAAGCGGAGCTCCCAACCCTGCGAACTTTGATGAAATCACCGCCGGTCTGCGCGACAGCTCGTCGCTCGGTGGCAGTGCCATTGCCGCTGCCATCTCTGGAGCGGGTGGCGTAAGCGGTCTGAACAGTTTGGCAACCATCAAGGGAATACTAACCGACCCCCAATTCGAGGTCGTGATCAAGGCCCTTTCACAAAAGAAAACAGCAGATGTTCTCTCCGCGCCCAAGATCACCACTATTAATGGCGTTCAAGCCCAAATCAAAGTCGTCCAAGAATTCATCTACCCAAGCGAATACACCGAACCCCAAGTCAGTGGCGGCGCGGGTGGGGCCGTTACACCCACCGTACCCTCAGCTTTCAAGACCCGCGAAGTCGGTGTCATTCTGAATGTTACTCCCACAGTTGGTTCAGACAATTACACCATCAACTTGGCCCTCACGCCGGAAGTCTCCGAATTCCTTGGCTTCCTTGACTACAGCCCCGGTGAGGTAACCCAGACCAGTTCTGTCGGCGGCTCAAACACCACCACCTCGGTACCCTATCGAATTCAACAGCCGCTCTTCTCGACCCGGACCTTGGCGACCAGTGTCGTCATCTGGGACGGCCAGACGGTTGTCCTCGGTGGGTTGATCAAGGAAAACATCCAGAAAGTCGACGATAAGGTACCCTTCCTCGGCGACATCCCCATCGTTGGCCGGCTCTTCCGCAGCAAAGCCACCACGCGCAGCAAACAAAACTTGCTGATTTTTGTCACGGCGCGTTTGGTTGACCCCGCCGGCAATCCAATCCACAAAACAGCTGGTCGCGCCAACCGATAGACCAGTTTCATTAACTCAGCACAGCCGGCTTGGATGCCACCAGCCGGCTGTGTTGTTTTTTTTGCACGAGCTTGTTAGCCTGCCGCGCATGGCTGACACACTTCTTCTTGTCGATGCATACTCGTTGATATACCGAGCCTTCTACGCCATCCGCCATCTGACTGGCCCCAATGGCGAGCCAGTTAATGCAATCTTCGGTTTCACAAAAATGCTGCGCAAACTTCGCGCCCAACACCAACCCTCCCACTGGGGTGTGGTTTTCGATCTTGGTGCACCCCGGCAACGCTTGGCCATCTTACCGAGCTACAAAGAGCAACGTCCCCCGACACCACCTGACTTGGAATCCCAACTCCCGGCCATTCGCACCCTACTGCGGGCGTGGCGGGTGCCGGTGGTCGAAATTGATGGCGAAGAGGCCGATGACATCATCGCGACGCTCGCGGTTCAGGCGGCAGGGGCCGGTTTGTCCGTCTTGATCGCCAGCAATGACAAGGATTTCACGCAGCTAGTTAACAACCGCATCTGCTTGGTCCGCCCCGGTGAAAAAGAAGACGCTCTCTTCGATTCCACCGCTGTGGAGACGAAATATGGCCTGCGCCCATCGCAGATGGTTGATTATCTCGCCTTGACCGGTGATACCGTCGATAACATCCGGGGCGTTCCCGGTGTCGGCGAGAAAACGGCCGTCGAACTGCTCCGCCGCTACAACAATCTCGAAGGCGTGCTCGCTCATGCTGCCGAGATTTCCCGGCCCAAACTCCGTGAATCACTGCTGAGATCCGTCTCCGAAGTCCGGCAAAACCGGCAATTGGTCGAATTGGTCACCAATCTGCCGGTGAATGTCGCACTCTCCGACCTGCGAGTCTGCCCACCCGACAGTCACGCCTTAATTGCCGCCCTGCGGTCACATGGGTTCAAATCACTGACCACCGAGGTGGAACAAGAGTTCCAACCCGGCGGCGATTTGTTTGCGGCGCGTTAATTGCCGCCAAGTTTGCCGATGACTTCGATCAACGGCATGAACATCGCGATGACAATCGTTCCGACCACGACTGCCAGAAAGACAATCATGATTGGTTCAAGCAAGGACGTCATGGCGGCAACGGCATTGTCCACTTCGTCATCGTAAACGTCGGCAATCTTCATCAGCATATCCGGTAACGCGCCGGTTTCCTCGCCGACATCCACCATGCTGACCACCATGGGCGGAAAAACTTTGGAAGCTTCGAGCGGTTGCACAATTCGTTCGCCTTCTTTCACCGAATCGTGAACCCGGGCGACGGCGTCCGCAATCACCGCATTCCCGGCGGTTTCACGCACAATATTCAACGCCTGCAAGATCGGCACTCCGCTGGCAATCAGCGTGCCGAGCGTTCGTGTGAATCGGGCGACACCCACCTTCCGCAACAACGGGCCGAATACGGGCGAGTTGAGTTTGATCTTATCAATCACAAACCGGCCTTTGACAGTTTTGCCGGCGGATTTCACCACGATCACCAACGCGACGATGACCCCGACCACCAGCAAGGCCTGATCTTTGACCATGGTGCTAATGCCAATCACGAATCGAGTCAAAGCCGGTAGTTGCGCGCCTTCCAACAAATCCGCGAAGATTTCCTGGAATTTGGGGACAATGACAATCATCAAAAACGTCAAAATCGCCAGCGCGACAAAAATGACGACCGACGGGTAAACCATCGCCGAAATGACTTTATTTTTGATCTTCTGCGCCTTTTCCTGAAATTCCGCCAACCGCGACAAAGTCACGTCCAGCACCCCACCCGCTTCACCAGCACGGACCATGTTCACGTAGAGTTTGTTGAAAATCTTGGGATGCTGCGCCAGCGCTTCACTAAAAGTACTGCCGGCTTCGACGGATTCCGCAATCGTCATCAGCGTGCGCTTCAGGACGGGGTTCCGCTCCCCTTTCCGCAACACCTCCAAGCCGCGCAACAGGGGCAATCCCGCGTCAATCAGGGTGGCGAGTTGCCGGGTGAGTGAAGTCAGGACCTTCGACTTGACCGTCCCACCGCCAAATGTCCGGCCGGGTTTGGAACTCGCTTTGGCAGCGCGGGCGGGGGCACTCGGAGCAGCGGGCTTGCCGGCTTTCTTCTCCTTGCCGACCTCCGCCACATTGGTTGGGAAGTACCCCATTTCCCGGATCCGGCCAATGGCCATGGTGGAGCTTTCGCTTTCCAAAACTCCGGTGACCTCTTTCCCCTTCGGATCCATCGCAACATAATTGAACTTTGGCATGTCGGCCTCCTCGCGCTTCGCGGCACGGCGGTTCAGGTATATTTCAGGACTTCCTCGACTGTCGTTTCACCGTTCAGAATACTGCGAATCCCGTCTTCGCGCAATGTCCGCATGCCCAACTCCAACGCCTTGGCGCGCATCACGCCCGACGGGGCCCGCATGTTGATTAGTTCGCGGATCGGCTCAGAATTGATCATCAACTCAAACAAACCTTTCCGCCCCTTATACCCGGTCTCATTACATTCCAAACAGCCTTTGCCGTAATAGAATGGGCGCCCAGCCACATCGCCCTTCGTTAATCCCAGCTCGGCAACGACGGCATCAGTCGGCTCATACGCCACCTTGCACTTCTTGCAAACCGTCCGGACGAGACGTTGCGCCAGCACGCCTTCCAAAGTCGAGGAAATCAAGAATGGTTCAACCCCCATGTCAATCATCCGCGTGACCGCCCCGGGCGCATCGTTGGTGTGCAGCGTCGTAAACACCAAGTGCCCGGTCAGCGAAGCTTGAATGGAAATCTGCGCGGTTTCCAAATCGCGCATTTCACCGACCATGATGATATCGGGGTCTTGCCGGAGGAAGGCACGCAGCGCCCGCCCGAACGACATGCCGATGGCGTCATTGACGGGGACCTGCATGATCCCTTCAATGTCATACTCAACCGGGTCTTCGGCCGTCAGCAGTTTCGTCTCGATGGAGTTGATGCGTTTCAGGCAGGAATATAGCGTGGTTGTCTTTCCGGAGCCGGTCGGCCCGGTCACGATGACGATGCCGTTGGGAATCCGGATCAACTCGTTGAGTTTCTCCAGAATATCCGCCGGCATCCCGAGACTTTCCAATTCCAGATTCACAACCGTTCGATCCAACACGCGCAACACAACGGATTCGCCGTATTGCGTCGGCAGCGTCGAAACGCGCAAGTCAATCTGCTTGCCGGCGAGATTCAATTGGATGCGCCCGTCTTGCGGCAACCGGCGCTCAGCGATGTTGAGATTCGACATGACCTTGATCCGCGAGATGACCGGCAAGGCCAGGTGCTTCGGGGGCGGGGCCATTTCGTAGAGCGCGCCGTCCACCCGGTAACGGATTTTGAATTCGTCTTCAAACGGTTCAAAATGGATGTCGCTGGCGCGGTCTTGAATGGCTTGGAAAAGAATCAGGTTCACAAACCGCACAATCGGCGCCTGGTTGGCAAGGTCTTCCAACGCCGCTGCTCCCTGTGCGCCACTCTTGGCCACGGAGTCCACGATGTCGGTCTTGGACAACTGGGTCTCCATGTCCTGCAAAACATCTTTGAGGGAGCCGCTCTCTTCGCTGTAATTGCGCGCGATAACCGCTTCGATCTGCTTGGGTGGCGCGAGCGCCAGATGCACATCCTTCCCCAGCACGAACGACAGCTCTTCCACCAAGTGCGGATTGTAGGGATCGAGGATTGCCACGGTGATGGCGTTGCCCGCGACGGCAATCGGCACCGCACCATACATGCGGGCGGCGCTGGACGGCATGGCGCGGAGCACGGCCGCCGGTAAATCCATGCCTTCGAGATTCACGAACTCCAAATTCAGATGCTCGGCCAGCGCTTCCAACAACTGCGTTTCACTCATCAACCCGAAATCAACAATGATCTGCGAGAGCGGTTTGCCGGTGCGCTCGTGCTCTTCGTTGATTTCGGCCAACTGCGCTTCGCCGACC
Organism: Verrucomicrobiia bacterium; assembly: GCA_022072455.1. Lineage (GTDB taxonomy): Bacteria > Verrucomicrobiota > Verrucomicrobiia > Palsa-1439 > Palsa-1439 > CAINDI01. The sequence continues at coordinate 60,459 of JAJVHY010000012.1, forward strand.
AGACTGCGGGCTCGTAAAAGCTCGGTTAATATGGCGCCTTCGGACTCGAACATAATGTTACCGTTTCCGGCCGTCCCCCTGCTCCGCTTGGATTTTCGCGAGGATTGCTTGCGGATCCTGGGCCTTCGTAATCAAGTCACCGTACGAAATCATCCCGCGCTCATAGAGTGCCATCAGATTCGCGTCCAACGTTACCATCCCATACTTCGCGCCGGTCTGGATGTCGGACGTGATTCGGAACGTCTTGTTGTCGCGGATCAACGCCTGAATGGATGGCGTGGTAATCATAATCTCAAAACAGGCCACCCGCCCCTTGCCATCCGCCTTGACCATCAACAACTGAGAGACGACTGCCATGATCGAAGAAGCCAACTGCGTTCGAATCTGTTCCTGTTGATCCGTTGGAAACGCGTCGACAATCCGGTCGACTGTCCGCGCCGCACCGGTGGTGTGCAGGGTCGCGAATACCAAGTGACCGGTCTCGGCGGCGGTAATGGCCGCCTCCATGGTGGCCAGATCGCGCATTTCGCCAACAAGCATCACATCCGGGTCTTGTCGGAGGCCGCGCATCAATGCTTCCGCAAAGCTTGGCACGTCCACCCCGATCTCCCGCTGCGTCACAATGCTTTTCTTGTGCGGATGATAATACTCAATCGGGTCTTCAATTGTGATGATGTGCGCGTCGCGCTCTTGGTTGATGACGTCAATCATCGAAGCCAGCGTCGTCGTCTTGCCGGAGCCGGTCGGACCGGTCACCAAAATCAATCCGCGCGGCCGGAAAAGCAGGTCTTTCACCGTCGGCGGCAGGCCGATTTGCTCGAGAGTCATCAGCTTGTTCGGAATTTGCCGGAGCACGAGGCCGTGGTTGCCTTTTTCCTTGAACACACTTACGCGGAACCGCGCCTGCTCGCCGAACGCAAACCCGAAATCCGTCCCACCATTCTCGCGCACTTTCTGAATGTGCCCCTCGGAAGTGATGGCCTTCATCAAGGCTTCCGTGTCTTCCGGTGTCAGCACCGGCAAGTCCAGCGGCACCAAGGCGCCGTGCAGCCGCACCACCGGCGGCACTCCAACGCGGATGTGGAGGTCCGAGCCCCCCTCATCCACCATGATCTGCAACAAGTCATCCATTGCTACGGCCATAATCGTCAATCTCCAGTCGTCAATTGCTGTCGCCGGCAGTGATCGAAATAATCTCTTCGGGCGTGCTCGTCCCCGACATGATTTTGCGGATTCCGTCTTCCCGCAACGTTCGCATGCCCAGTTCGCGCGCGCGCGCGCGGAGGACGTTGGCCGGCACCCGTTCGTAAATCAACCGGCGAACTTCATCATCAATGAAAAACAGTTCATAAATACCGCAGCGTCCCCGGTACCCAGTCCGTCCGCAATCAGCGCACCCGCGGCCTTTGTAGATGGTCGTTTTCGCAATCTCGTTCGGATCGAGCTGCAGCGTCTTCATCTCGTACTCGGTAGGCGTGTACGGCTCTTTGCACTTCGGGCAAATCCGGCGAATCAGGCGTTGCGCCATGATCGCGCGCGTGGCGGAGGCGACGAGAAAGGGTTTCACGCCCATGTCAATAAGCCGCGTCACCGCCGACGGCGCGTCGTTCGTATGCAAGGTCGAGAACACCAAGTGGCCGGTCAACGAGGCTTGGACGGCGATGTTGGCCGTTTCCAAATCGCGGATTTCACCGATCATGATGATGTTCGGGGCTTGCCGGAGAATCGAGCGCAAGGCGGCGGCGAAAGTCAGATTGATGTCAGCGTTGGTCTGCACCTGATTAATGCCGGCGAGCTGGTATTCGACGGGGTCTTCGACGGTAATGATTTTCCGGTCGGGCTTGTTGATCGTGTTTAAGCACGCATAAAGCGTTGTGGTTTTGCCCGAGCCGGTCGGCCCGGTCACCAGGAAGACGCCATCCGGCGAGCCGATGATTTTGTTAATCATCTCCTGCTGGTCGGTGTAGAACCCAAGATCGCCCAACCCGAGGAGCAAGCTGCTCTTGTCGAGGATACGCATCACGATGCTTTCACCGTGATTCGTCGGCAGCGCTGACACACGCAAATCGAGCGTCCGCCCCATGACTGGAATCTGGATGCGGCCATCCTGCGGCACCCGTTTCTCAGCAATGCTCATGTTTGACATGATCTTCAAACGGCTGATGATGGCCGGCTGCAAGCGCTTCGGCGGACTGTCCACTTCCTGCATCACACCGTCAATCCGATAGCGGACCCGGAGCCGTTTCTCCAGCGGTTCGATGTGGATATCGCTGGCACGGTTCCGGTAAGCCTCCATGATGATCAACCCGACCAGTTTGATGATCGGGGCATCGGTTTCGGTCTCGACCGTCTCTTCAATCTTCGATTCCACCGCCGGCTTGAATGCGGCGCCGAGATCCACTTCGCCTTCAGTGATCTCCTGCAACATGTTTTCGACCGAGTCTTCGGTGGTGCCGTAATACCGGGCCAAGGAGGCTTCGATGTCGGGCTTCGTGGCCACGACCGGCTCGACGTTGGTCTTGAGGATGTACCGGAGACTGTCCACCGTATCCACGTCGAGTGGATCGCTGATGGCAACGGTCAAGGTGCTGTCGTGCTTGTAAACGGGAACGATTTTGTATCGGCGCGCCACGTGCCGCGGCACCATGGCAAGAATTTCGTCCGGGACGCGGTAGTCCGCGAGTTGGATGAAATCCATCCCGTATTGGCTCGCGACCGCTTTGGACACGTCAACGTCGGTGATTTTCCCACTCTTGAGAATCGCGTCCAACAAGCCCACCCCGCCGAGCTTCGTCAATTCCTTGGCCTTGAGGACATCCTCGTGAGTGATCAACCCGACATCGAGAAGTATTTCAACGATGTATTCGTCTTGCGCCGGCATATCCCTCTTGAGACTGCGAAAGCACTCTACTGTTTGCGCTCGGTACCGTCAAGAACCCTGCAATTTCTTGGCAAGCACACTACTCACCAATTGCGGGTTCGCCTTGCCCTTGCTTAACTTCATGACCTGCCCGACCAACGCGTTTAATGCCGCCTTGTTCCCCGCGCGGAAATCCGCGACCGATTTTGGATTCGCCGCAATCGCCTGCTCCGCGAACGCCTCAATCGCCCCGGTATCACTGACCTGCGCGAGCCCCTTCTCCTTGATAATCAACGCAGGCGGCTTACCGGCGGCGAGCATCTCGGCGAAAACATCCTTCCCCTGCTTGCCGCTGATTTGCCCGGCATCAATCGCCGCCACCAACTCCGTGATGTGTTCCGGCTGGATGGGCGTCGTCGTGATCTCCGAGACGGTCATGATCCAATTGGCTGCCGCCTTCGGATTCTTACCGGCGGCTTGCTCGAAGAAATTGGCTAATGCACCATTCGCCACCAAGACGCCGGCATCGTAATCCGGCAATCCATACTGCGCGACGAACCGATGCCGGCGTGCTTCCGGCAACTCAGGCAGTTGCCGGCGTATCTCCGCCAGCATCGTGTCATCCACCACCACCGGCATCAAGTCCGGCTCGGGAAAATACCGGTAATCGTGCGCGTATTCCTTCGTCCGCATGAGAAACGTCTTACCGTCATCGTCGTCCCACCGCCGCGTCTCCTGCTGGAGTTTTTCGCCACGTTTCAGGGCGTTGATCTGCCGGGGAATCTCGTACTCCAACGCGCGTTTCACACCGGAAATCGAGTTCATGTTCTTGATCTCGATCTTCTCGCCAAACGTCACCTGCCCGACCGGCCGCACCGACACATTGCAATCGCACCGTAACTGCCCCTTCTCCATGTCGCAATCGCTCACCCCGCCGGTCACCAGAATTTCCTTCAACGCGGTCAGATAATTGAAGGCGTCCTCGGGCGTCCGCATATCCGGTTCGCTGACGATCTCCATCAACGGCGTCCCGGCCCGGTTGAAGTCCACGCCGCTGTTGGTGGCAAAATGAAAACTCTTTGCGACATCCTCTTCGAGATGAATCCGCGTCACGCCCACCGCCCCGACCTTCCCGCCAAGACACAACGGCAAATCGTACTGCGAAATCTGGTAGTTCTTTGGCATGTCGGGATAGAAATAGTTCTTCCGATCCCACTTCGAGTGCCGCGTGATGTCGCAGCCGATCATCAACCCGGCCAGAATCGTCTTCCGAATCGCTTCTTCATTCATCACCGGCAGCACGCCGGGATAACCGAGACAGACCGGACAAACGCGCGTGTTCGGTTCCGCGCCGAAGTCGGTCGCGCAGCCGCAAAAGATTTTCGTCCGCGTCTTGAGTTGCACGTGGACTTCGAGACCAATGACCGCTTCGAAGTCCATCAGAGCACCGGCCTTTGTTTGTGCCAGTCGGTGGATTGTTCGTAGGCCTGTGCCACGCGCAAGATTGTCTCCTCATCGAACGCCTTGCCGAGAATCTGCAAGCCGACCGGCAGTTTGCCGGCAAATCCGCACGGCACGCTGATCCCACAATTACCGGCGAGGTTGCAACTGATCGTGAATATGTCGCACAGGTACATCTTCAACGGATCAGCGGACTTCTCGCCGATCTTGAAAGCCGGCTCGGCGGTGGTCGGTGTCACAATCGCATCGCACTTCTGGAACGCTTTCTCGAAATCTTGCCGGATCAACGTCCGCACCTTCTGCGCCCGCAGGTAATACGCATCGTAGTAACCGGCGCTGAGCGCGTAGGTGCCGAGAATGATGCGCCGCTTCACCTCGGGCCCGAAGCCGGCCCCGCGAGTCTTGCCGTAGGTGTCAATCACGTCTTCGCCGCGCACCCGCGCGCCATACCGGACGCCGTCGAACCGGGCCAGATTCGCGCTCGCCTCGGCGGTCGCAATCAAATAGTAAACCGCCACGGCGTACTCGGTGTGCGGCAACGAAATCTCCACGATCTCCGCGCCGAGACTTCCGAGTTGCCGGATCGCCGCCCGCACCGCCGCCTCGACTTCCCGGTCCATGCCGGGAATGAAATACTCTTTCGGCAATCCGAGCCGCAGTCCTTTGACTCCCCCGGCAATTGAGTATTGCGGCACCGGTCGCGGCACGCTCGTTGAATCCCGGTCGTCGTGCCCGGCAATCACTCGCAACATCGTCGCCGCATCGGCCACCGTTTTCGTGAACGGTCCGATCTGGTCGAGCGAAGACGCAAACGCCACCAACCCATATCGGGACACGCGGCCATAGGTCGGTTTCAAGCCCACGCAGCCGGTCACCGCCGCCGGTTGCCGGATCGAACCGCCGGTATCGCTGCCGAGCGACGCGATGGCTTCATCGCCGGCCACGCACGCCGCACTGCCGCCGCTCGAACCGCCGGGAATCCGTTCCAAATCCCACGGGTTGCGCGTGACGCCCCACGAAGAATTCTCCGTGGACGATCCCATCGCGAACTCGTCCATGTTGGTCCGGCCGAGAATGATGGCGCCTTCTTGTTTGAGGCGCGTGATGACTTGCGCGTCGTAAACGGACGTGTAGCCTTTCAGAATTTTCGAGGCGCACGTGCACGGCTGGCCGTCCACATTGAGCACGTCTTTGACGGCAATCGGAATGCCCGCCAACAACTTGTCACTCTTCGCGTCCACTCGCTCGGCCTGTGCCAGGGCATCGTCGGGATTCAACCACAGATACGCGTTGAGTTTGCCGTCCACTGCTTGGATGCGATTGAGCAGCGCCTGCGTGACTTCGCGGGCGGAAACTTCCCCCGTGCGGAGTTTCTCGCGAAGTTCGGCAATGGTAAGAGCAAACAGACTCATTCGACAATTTTCGGCACGATAAACAAATCGCGTGCGGATTCGGGAGCATTCTTGAGGATGCGTTCGGTGGCGATGGAGGGCCGGATTTCGTCTTTTCGCAACACATTCGTCAACGGAATCGCATGCGCCGTCGGCTCGACGCCGGTCACGTCCACACGGCTGAGTTGGTCCACATAAGCGAGCATGTCTTTGAGCTGGGCGGAGAACTTCACTTTCTCCGCGTCAGTCAATTCGATCCGCGCAAGGTGCGCCACGTGATTGATGTCCACATCCGGCATGGCGGCGCATCCTATCGGCGCCCCCGGCAGCGCTCAAGGAAAAAGCCGGCAACCAACGCTTCTGGTGCGCATCTTTCCATTGCCGCGGTGGAGTGTTCTCGTCCACGTCAATTTTTCCCGAAATCCTCACCGGCGCGGACTGTAGCCGAAGCTGACACTTCGACAAAAAAGTCCGGATGCAATTCTACCCGCAGCATTTCCGCCACCTCATCCATCGCGTTGAGCGTGCCGAACCCGCGGTTCTGTGAGCCGCCGATTCCTTGATGACAACCACAACTCGGCGCTACGCAGTAGCACCGCGACACCGGCTGTCATAACACTGGTCTATTGAGTTGACCCAACGCACTACTTCCCCATAGAAACCAAGCGCATGGCACTCGTCGAGAGTTGGAAATTTCAAGCGGACGAAGTCACCGGCTACATTGCTGGCGGCGGCGAACATGGGATCCAGATCGTCGCCACAGCTGACGGGAAACCCGGCACACGCGGGATGGGGATGAACTTGGAGCACTACTACAGCCGGTCGTGCGAACAAGGCCGTTTCGTCCCGCGGTATCAGGCGAAAGTCCACAGCGAACAGACCGGCGAACAGGTGGTTCGCGTGCGCATCGAGCCGCACAAGGACTGGCAAATTGAAGCGACGGTGGATTTTGCAGTGTTGCCGGGAGCGCTCATCGAAGTGCGGTATGGCTTCCATTTTCTCGCGGCGTACCGGGGATTCGAGGCGTTCGTCAGCAACTATTTTCACGATCCGACCGAGCCGCACCTGCACTTGAACGGCCAGTGGGTGCGTCCGACTGTGGCCGATAACGAGCATCGGTTCTGGCTGCGTAGTCCGGCCGACGCGGAGAATACTCTCGCCGTCCGCCACGCCGAACTGACTCCGTCAGCGGAGATCATCCAGCCGATTGACCCGGTCTGTTTCGACCACCCGGTCATGGTGACGCCCATTGCCGGCTCGACACAGAGCATCGTCAACATTGTGGAAGCCGAGCATTGCCCGAGTCTTTCCGTCAACCGCCGCTGGAACGCGCACGATTTCTCATTGCTCGGGCGGGACGTGGCGGCCGGCGAACGTGTCACTTGCCGGGCTTGGTTTGCCTGTACAACACTCGCGTCACTCGACGACGCACTCCGCCTTCAACCCCGGTAAGTCACAAACGAGGTCGGGGTTTCCCAGAGGCGCACTTCGATGACCGGCAGGCCTTTCGAGCGGGCGTGGTCGAAGATGAGTTTGGCGATGTTCTCCGCGGTCGGATTCTCGTCCAGCAAGACGTAGAGTTCACCGCTCTCTTGGAGCGCCGGGATGAGTGGGTCGGCTTTGTTGAGGAGCATCCGGTGATCGAGCGTCTCGTCAATCCAGCTCTTGAGGATGCGTTTGATGTCAGCGAAATCCACAACCATGCCGCGCGCGTCGAGCTTGGCTGACTCAATGTCAACTTCGACGCGGCCATTATGACCGTGCAGGTGGCGGCATTGGCCGTCGTAGTTGAGCAACCGGTGGCCGTAACAGAAATCGATGTGTTTGGTGACTTTGAACATGTTACGCTCCGGCAATGAGCCGGCCACCATCCACCATCAAGGTGTGACCGGTGATGAAGTCACTGCCTTCGATGAGGAAGATGACACTGTTGACGATGTCTTGCGGTGAACCCAGCCGTTTGACGACGGTGGACTCGATCACTTGCCGGGTTTCTTTCTTCGTGAAGTCCGCCGGCAACAGCACCGGGCCAGGCGCGATGGCGTTGACCTGCACGCGCGGCGCAAGCTCTTTGGCCAATGCTTTCGTGAGACAGATGATCCCGGCTTTCGAGACGAGGTACGGCAGATAGTGCCGGTACGGTCGCACCGCCGCCCAATCGGCAAAGAATATCATCTTGCCGGTCTTCATCCTTTTGCCGACTTCGAGCGACCAGAGAAACGGGCCTTTCAGGTTCGCATCCAGATGAAAATCCCAATCGGCTTCGGTTAACTTCGCGAACGGCGTGCGCTCGTATACCGCCGCGCTCGCGACAAGCACATCAATCTGGCCGGCTGTTGCAACGGCGGCGCGGACTTGCCGGGCGTTGGTCTGGTCCGCGCGGACGGCGACCGCGTTCACGCCGAGCGCTTTGATTTCGGCGACGAGTTGCCGGGCGGGACGGGCGGAGGTGTGGTAGTGAACGACAATGTTCGCGCCGCGCCGGGCGAGGCCGAGGGCGATTTCCCGACCGACGCGTTTGCCGGCGCCAGTCACGAGCACAGTCTTTCCACGCAGTTGCATGAGGCGACCTTACCGGAAGCCGGCGCGGCGATGCAAGGGAAACGGATTGAACCCACTCGCGGCACCGGTTATAGTCGGGCCATGAAATTCAAAGCCTTGGCGATCATCGGCCTGACGGCGTTGTTGGTTGGGCCGTTCGCTTACGCCGACAACGACCAACCCCCGCGAAATCACAATGCGTTGCGCAAATTGGGGCGGGGCTTTTCAAATCTGTTGTTTGGAATTGTGGAGGTGCCGAACCAATTCACAAAAACCACCGCCGAACATGGCGGCGCGGCGGGCGTCACGTATGGTGTTGGCAAAGGCATCGTCCGCTGGGTTTGCCGAGAATTCGTCGGCGTGTATGAGATCCTCACCTTCCCCATCCCGGCGCCGCGCGGATATAAGCCGGTGATGAACCCAGAGTTTCCCAACGAAGATTATGAGCCGTAGCCGGCTGGTTGCGGCCATCCTGTTCCTGCTCGCCGGTGCGAACTTGGTTTCTGCCCAGCTCGCGACCGGGGATGCGGCGCTGGCGGAATTCAACTTGGACGGCGCGATTCAGGCCTACCGGAAAGCGTTGAGCGATCAGCCTTACGATTACGAAACGTCCTGGAAACTGGCGCGCGCCATTCTCGACAAGGCAACCCTGACCAAAGACCTGGTCGAGCAGAAAACGTTGATTGCGCAAGGCGAAGTCCATGCGCGTCGCGCCGTGCAATCCCGGCCCGACGATTCAAAGGGGCACCTCTACCTCGCCATCGCCGTCGGAAAACTGGCCTTGTTTGAAGGCGGCAAACGCAAGGTTGAACTTTCCAAGGAAATCAAAACCGAAGCCGAAAAAGCCATCGCGTTGAACCCCGGCGAAGATGCCGCCTACCACGTCCTCGGCATCTGGCACCGCGAGATGGCGACGTTGAATGTCGTCCTCCGCAAGTTTGCCGAGTTTCTCTACGGCGCATTCCCGCCGGCCTCGCTGGCCGAAGCGGAAGCCAATTTGCGCAAAGCTGGTGAACTCGCGCCGGGTGTCGTCGCGCATCCGGTCGAACTCGGCCTGACCTTGCGAGTTGCCGGCAAGCGCGCCGAGGCGAAGAACACTTTGGAGGCCGCGCTGCAGTTGCCCAAAACTTGGGTGACCGATGATCATTATCGGAAGCTGGCGACGGACACGCTCGCCCGCCTGAAAAAGTAAGCCATGCCGGCGGCCCCCAACCAAGTCCTGACTGTCTCCGAACTGACCCGGCGCATCAAAAGTCTTCTCGAAGGTCAGTTTCCGGCAGTCTGGATTGAAGGCGAAATCTCGAACTTCGCCACTGCACCCTCCGGTCACTGTTACTTCACTCTCAAAGACGCCAATGCGCAACTCTCGGCGGTGATGTTCCGCGGCGTCGCCGGCAAGTTGACCTTTAAGGTTGCCGACGGTCAACAAGTCGTCGCGCGCGGTGACATCAGTGTTTACGAGCGGCGCGGCAATTACCAAATCATCGTCACGCAACTGCAGCCGAAGGGACTCGGTGCGCTCCAACTCGCCTTCGAGCAACTCAAACAGAAACTGGCTGCCGAAGGTTTATTCGATCCCGCCCGCAAGAAACCGCTCCCCGCGCTGCCGGCACGAATCGGGGTCGTCACATCGCCAAGCGGTGCCGCCATCCGCGATTTCCTCAAAATCCTCGGTCGCCGGTATCCGAACCGGCAGGTCATCATCAACCCCGTCCGCGTCCAAGGCGACGGCGCCGCGGCGGAAATCGCCGCCGCGATTGACCAGTTCAATGCGCTCGACCTCGTAGATGTCATCGTCGTCACGCGCGGCGGCGGATCGCTCGAAGACTTGTGGGCGTTCAACGAGGAAGTGGTGGCGTGCGCCATCGCCCGGTCGCAGATCCCGACCATTTCGGCCGTCGGCCACGAAATTGATTTCACGATTGCTGATTTTGTCGCCGACCTCCGCGCGCCAACTCCAAGCGCGGCGGCGGAACTCGTTGTGCGCGCGAAAGACGAACTACTCACGGAAATCCGGCAACGGCAGCAGCGGCTCGATAAAGATTTGCGTTACCGGCTCAGTGAAGCGCGCCGGCGATTGGCCGATTGCGTGCTCCGGCAACCCGGCGAACTAGTCCGGCAATACCAACAACGCGTGGATGATCTCGCCCATCGTTTGACGAACGCCACCGGCCATATTCTCGCGACACAGCGGAGCCGACTCACGACTGCCACTGGCAGTTTGAAGCTGCTCACACCGCAGGCATTCATCCGGCAACTTCGCCAACGGCTTGACGCCAACGATCGCCGGCTGACCATGGAACTGGCCCGCCACCGGCAAGCCATCCGGCATCGCCTGGGCGCATTGGCCGGCAAGGTGGAGTTGCTCAGCCCCAAGTCTACCCTCGCCCGCGGCTACAGCATCACGCGGTTGGCCGATGGCCGCGTGGTGAAGTCCGTCACTGCGGTCAGCGCCGGCACGGCGGTCACCACGGCGGTTGCCGATGGCGAGTTTGAGTCGGTCGTGAGCAAGAAGTCACCGAAATAGCTCTCGTCAGCGCGGAACTTCGGATAGGGTTAAATTTCTTATGACACCCAAACTATTTTCGGAACTCGGCCTGTCGGCAGAATTGCTGAAAGCCATTGATAAGCTCGGGTTCGAGCAGGCTTCACCGATTCAGGCGGCGGCGATCCCGGTCTTGATGCAGGGCCACGACATCGTGGGCCAATCGCAGACCGGCTCCGGTAAGACGGCGGCGTTTGCGGTGCCGGCCATCGAGAAAGTGGATGCCCACGACCGCGCCGTGCAGGTGTTGATCCTCTGCCCGACTCGCGAACTGGCGGTCCAAGTGTCGGAAGAGGTTCACAAGCTCGCGGAGTTCAAGCGGGGCATCCATGCGTTGCCGGTCTATGGGGGGCAATCGTATGAACGGCAGTTTCATGGGTTGAAGCAAGGCGCGCAGATTGTCATCGGGACCCCGGGTCGGGTGATGGACCACATGCGGCGCGGTACGCTTCGGCTGGAGAAGATCAAGACGGTGATTCTCGACGAGGCGGACGTGATGTTGGACATGGGGTTCCGCGACGACATCGAGACGATTCTCAAGGACACGCCGAAGGAACGGCAGACGGTGTTTTTCTCCGCGACGATGCCGCCGGCGATTCAGCAGTTGATCAAGAAATACGCGCGCACGCCGCAGGCCATCCGCATTCAAGAAAAGACGATGACCGTGGCCACGGTCGAGCAAATCTATTACGAAGTCGACCGGCGGTTCAAAGTGGAATTGCTGACGCGGCTCATTGACATTCACGATTTCAAACTCGGCGTGATCTTCTGCAATACGAAACGGATGGTGGACGAGTTGGTCACGCATTTGAATGCCCAAGGCTATTCAGCCGAAGGCTTGCACGGCGATATGGGGCAGCCCGTGCGTGACCGGGTCATGAACAAGTTCCGCAAGTCCGGCCTCGAATTCCTCGTCGCCACCGACGTGGCGGCGCGCGGGATCGATGTGGACGACGTCCAGGTCGTGTTCAATTACGATTTGCCGTATGACCCCGAAGACTATCTGCACCGGATCGGACGGACGGGGCGCGCGGGCCGGAGCGGGCGCGCGATTGCTTTCGTGTCGGGCCGGGAAGTTTTTCAAATCCAACAGATCGAACGCTTCACCCGCACCCGGATGCAACGCGGCAAACCGCCGACGCTCGACGAAGTGGATGAAGCCCGCGCCAATGTCTTCCTGAACAAATTGCGCGCCACGTTGCAGGAAGGAAAATTCAAACGGCAAGACCACCTCATCGAACGATTATTGGAGGAAGGATTTACTTCGACGGACATCGCCTCGGCATTGCTCCATCACTTGCACGGTGGTGACTCAGCGCCTGCGCCGGTCACCAGCAAACCACCGGTCAGCCCGCCCGCAAAACCGGTTAAAGCGCCGCCGGATGAACGCAAGCCAAACCGAATCGAACGAGTCGCCAAAACCGGCAACCCAGCGCCCACGCCGCGCCCGGCAAAACACAGTCGCGCCACACCCAAACACCAAACCCGGCTCTTCATGAGCGTCGGCGAAGAAATGGGTATGACCCCCAGTCACATTGTCGGCGCCATCCTCGGCGAAACGGGCTTGGCCCCGGCAAGCGTTGGTACGATTGACATTCGGGCCCGGCATACATTTGTGGATGTCGCCAATGAGCACGCGGCACACATCGTCGCAAAATTGAATCGCACCAAGATCAAAGGCCATGTCTTGAAGGCCAAACTGGCGTAATTCCAGTCACGACTGCGGCTTCATTGGTCAATCATCGGGCTATCGAGGCGCGCGGATGTGACACGATTTTCCCGATCAAACCAGATGCGGTAGCGCCGACCATCTCCCAGATCATACTCCCACGCGACGGTGGTTATGGCACCGCTGATCCGCGATTTTGTGCGGCTTGCTTCGCCAACCGCGCGCACCACCTCGTCCTCGGTCATCCCGACTTTGATGGCGGCGGTCAGTTCATCCAAGCGGGTCTGCGCGGCGGAGACTGAAGCCGGGGCGGGCGCAACGGGTGGCAAGGGCGCGACCGGCTCGCGACAGCCGCACAACAACAGCAGGCTTATCAGCATCCAGCGCGCACTCATGGAGAATCGCTTACCAGTTTCCGCCCCCCGCTGCAATCTCGAAGCAATTCGACCACTTCCGCGTCCGTCGTCTGGGTGAAATCCTGGTAAAACTGGCCGACGCCTTGGAAGTTGCGCGGACGCAACAGGCAAATCAGATGGGGATAACTCGCACAGGCTTCAGGCGGCGCGACCGGCACGGCCACGATGATTTGCCGGGCATTGGCGCGTTGAACGGCTTGCACAGCGGCTTGCATCGTCGCGCCGGTCGCCAAGCCGTCGTCGACGAGAATCACGATCCGTCCAGCCACTGGAATCCGCGAGCGGACTCGCCGGTAACTGGCCTGCTGATCAGCCAACTCCGCGAGCCGGGTGCGTCGCTCTGCCTCAATGTAGTCGGCGCTGGCACCCGTCAGCCGCACGATGTCGTGGTTCAAGGCGGCGTGACCATCTTCGTCCACCGCACCCAACGCGAGTTCTGGATTGTTGGGGGCGCGGAGTTTTTTGACGAGGACAACATCCAAGTCCGCATTCAAGGCGCGGGCCACTTGTGCAGCCACCACCACACCGCCGCGCGGCAAGCCGAGAATGAGCGGGTGCGTCGGGCGCCAAGTTTGCAGCGCATCGGCCAATTGGCGACCCGCATCCTGGCGGTCAACAAACATCTTACTCCACCGATTTCTTGTATTCCAAAATTCCGTCGGTTATGGCCTCCACCAACTTATCCCGGTAAGCCGGCGTGCGGATCCGCTTTTCCTCGCTCCGATTACTGAGGAACCCGGCCTCAATGAGAATGGCCGGACATTTCGCGTCGCGAATCACCACAAACCGCGCGCGGCGCACGCCCCGGTCATTGGCACCGGTCGCCTTCAACAAGTTCCGCTGGACGCAGTGCGCGAGCCAGACGTTGCGTTCGTCGAATTTGTTGCCGGCACAGGTTTTGTCGGCGGCATGACTGAAAAGATTGCGGGCTGACACGGCAGTGGAAGCAGCACCGGCCGGGGGGACACAATACGTTTCAATGCCCTCGGCACTACCGCCGGAGTTGAAATGGATGCTCACCAGCAGGTCCGCGCGGCGCCGCTCGGCAATCATCACGCGTTCCGCCAACCCGAGCGTCGTGTCGCGCGTCCGTGTCAGACTGACGTTCAGGCCAGCTGCCTCAAGCTGGCGCTGGACGCGTTTGGCGACGTCAAGCGTGAGAACTTTTTCCAAGGCCTGTGGGCCGCGCGCGCCGGTATCGTTGCCGCCGTGACCGGGATCGAGCACAACGGTCCGCACCGGCGCCTTCTCCCGGCTCCGGCCCTGCCGGAGCACCGGGTCCAGAGCTTTCAGGACATCAATACTGGAAACCCAGAGTTGCCCGCGGGCGGATACGACCGGAAAAGTCAGCCAATGCGTGACGCCATTCAGCAGTATGCTGCGGCGTTCGCTTTCGATCACCAGTTGCGCAAACGAAGTCCGGTATTCACCCCGCTCCGGACTGCGGGCCTGATCACGCTCGAGACTGTAGTAGTCCGCCACATCGCGAATGGTGACATAACTGGTGCCGCCAAAGCGCGTGGACTTCAGCGACCGCGGCTCTGCGTGCCCGGTGCTGACAAATGCCAACGCGAGCAAGGCAAATAGAATTATTCGGCCGCTTACCATCCTTGTGCTGCGAAAACTCGCATGCCCCACCACCGATTGCAAGCATGGCCGGCCAGTTCGGGGCTTTTTACATCCCGCCCCGGTCACACCGTCCACGGTCCAAAGACCGGCGCAGCCATGTCGGCGGCATCCGTCAAATTGCAGAACGGCAACAATCCTTTGCCGTACCGGACGGTGCTCCCTGCTGGGACGGCGTGGGTACAAATGAGAGTGACCGTTGCGTCCCGCGTCGACGAAACCGTCGCCGTACACACCCGGTTTCGCTCCTCCCCGGACCATTGGACAACAAACCCGGCCACACGATCCTTCGGAAACAACGTCCCGTTCACCGACGAATACCGGACATGCAACAGCCGGGCGTCGGACGAATCACGCTCCACGGCGACTGGCCGCGGGCCGAGTTCGAGGCGCGTGTCGCCATACAGATTGCGGCGCACGATTGTTGCAAACCGCCGGCCCAGTCGTTTTAGCCCGCCGGTCGCGATGTGTCCCCAATCGCACAACGGCAGGTCCACCGACACGCACATCCCGCCCGGTGCAAGCGTCGGCTCCAGTTGTCGCTGCAAATCCTGGAGAAGATTCCAATCCGGCAGCTCTTCTTCGGTCTGGAGCGCGAATGTCGCGATCTGGCTGTAGAAGAATGGCAAGTCCGGCTGGTTCAGATCGCGCCGGAAATCTGCGACGAGTTTTTTCATCCGCGCGACGTAATGCTGCGCTTTGCCGCCGAAGGAATCCGACTCGCCTTGCATCCAGAGAATCCCTTTGATCGGCCGGCCGACTTTGCGAATCCTGCGCAACGTCGCCCGGTAGAGCGCCATGTCGGGCGGCCCGTCATAATCTGGCGTCCATTCCTCCATGCGCGTGTCGCCCTTGGCGCAGAACAACAATCCGACGGGCTTGCCGGTGAATGCGGTCATGATTTTACCGAACGGCAGTCCCAAACCAGAACCTGCCGCGCGCCAGGTTGCCGCCATTTGTTTCCGGTAATTCGGATCGGCCCGATGCTTCTCGCGTTCGCCACGCATGATGGCGAAGGCTTCATCCACCGCCTCGTACCGGTCGCCGGCAAATGGTTCTTCAGCGATTTTCCACTGGTCTTGCAGCGTGTACAACCAAACGCGCGGATCGGGTGTTTCGCACGCTTCCCCAAAACCCGAGCCGGCCATGTTCGACTGACCGGCCAAAACCCACACATCGGCGTCCGCCGGCAACTCACACCGTTCAAGCTTCATGCGCGAGCGTTTAACACAATTGGTTTCAATTTTCGATGGGTTTGTGATAGGTCGAACGGCTGTGAAACCTCCCCAGAATCGAAAACTACGCGTGGCCGCCGTCCAGATAGAGAGTGCGGCCGGGAACAAGGACGACAACTTCGTCAAGATCGAGGCGTTCGCCAAACCAGCCGCCGGCCGGGAACGCGACACGCACGAGCTGAAAGTCGAGGTATAGCATGCCGGCCACTCTGCAAGTTTCCTGCGTCCAGATGCACTGGGCGAAGTCGCTGGAATTCAATCTCGACCGCACCCTGCATTACATCGGCGTCGCGGCGAAGGCCGGTAGCCGGGTGGTGGTGTTCCCGGAAGCCAACCTCACGAGTTACTACTTCCCCTACCTCGTCAACCTCAGCCAACCGGCTGTCCGCCGCGCCCTCGCGAAGACGTGCGCCGCGGCGCGCAAGCATTCCATTTGGGTCATTGCCGGCACAATTCAGAAGACCGCCGACCGGTTTCTGAATCTTGCCCACGTCATCTCACCGAAGGGCGTGATCGTGCACGAGTACGCGAAAGTCAACCTAGCCGGCCGCGACGAGAAGAAGTATTGCCGGGGCGGCGACAAACTGGCGTTGTTCGAAATTGACGGCGTGCTCTGCACGCTCGTGATTTGTCGCGATGGCCGGCATCCAGAGTTATACCGGATCCCTGCGATGGCCGGCGCGCAGATTCTGTTTCAGCCGTCGTGTAGTTCCGACGAGATTGAGGCCGTGTGCTGGAAACGCACGTCCGGTCGCGCTCAGCAGCCGGTCGGGCCAAACTCCAAGATTTTTCATTGCGTCGCCAACACGATCGGCGAAGCGCCCGACGGCAAGCAGACTTCGAGCGGCTCGTCGTTTATCCGCGAGCCAAACGGCATTCCGCTGGCGGAAGCCGGTTTTTATCAGGAGGAGCTGATCACGGCAGTGCTTGATCTTTCGCGCGCCGACCGCGCCTACATTCGCGACAGCCAGACCAACCCACCGTTTCTCGCGAAATATTGGAAACAGATGGTGGCGGAAACGCTCGCTCGCAAGGATCGGCGCCCTACGTAGACCTGGCGCACGCGCCGCGCGGGATTTTCAGTTGACGGGGTGTGGATGCGTCTCTATACACAATGCGCAACCCCCACGGCGAGAGATACCATGAGCAAGACAGCGAAACTTGAATTAGAAAGCAAATCCTTAACCCTACCGGTCGTGGTCGGGAGTGAGGGCGAACACGGGATTGACATCTCGACCCTGCGGCAGCAGACCGGCTACATCACCCTCGATGACGGATATGGCAATACCGGCTCGTGTTCGAGCAAGATCACCTTCATTGATGGTGACAAGGGTATCTTACAGTACCGGGGTTACCCCATCGAAGAACTGGCGCTCAAATCAACCTTCGTCGAGACAGCCTACTTGTTGATCTACGGCGAATTGCCAACCGTTGCGCAACTCAACCACTTTTCCAATTTGCTCACCGAGAACGAAATGCTGCACGAGAACATGAAACGGCATTTCGAGAGCTTCCCACCCTCGGCGCATCCGATGGCGATTCTCTCGTCCATGATCAATGCGACGAGTTGTTATCACCCACGCTTGATGGAAGGCTACAAAGCGGAAAACTTCACGTTGCAAGCTGCCCGTTTGATCTCGAAAGTCCGCACCATCGCCGCCTATTCCTACCGGCAGGCGCGCGGTTTTCCGATCATCTACCCCAAGACCACCTACAAATACACGGCCAACTTCCTCCACATGCTCTTCTCCCAGCCGTACCGGGATTACGAACTCAAACCGGAAGTCGTCCGCGCCCTCGATCTGATCTTCCTGCTCCACGCCGACCACGAACAGAACTGTTCGACCTCGACTGTCCGCATGATCGCCTCCAGTCAGGCCAATCTTTTCGCCTGCGCGGCGGGCGGCGTCTGCGCGCTCTGGGGCCCGTTGCACGGCGGCGCGAACCAGGCCGTCATCGAAATGCTCGAAGACATACACAAGTCCGGCGACGACGGCTCCCGCTTCATTGCCGCCGCCAAAGACAAGACTTCCGGCAAGAGACTGATGGGCTTCGGCCACCGGGTTTACAAAAACTACGACCCGCGCGCCAAGATTATCAAAGAGCAATGCGATAAACTTCTCAGCGTCCTCCACATCAACGACCCGCTGCTCGACATCGCCAAACACCTCGAAGAAGCGGCACTGCGCGATTCCTATTTCGTGGAACGCAAGCTCTACCCGAATGTGGACTTCTATTCCGGCATCATCATGCGCGCCATCGGCATCCCGCCGGAAATGTTCACCGTCATCTTCGCCATCGGCCGTATGCCCGGCTGGATTGCCAACTACAAGGAAATCGCCGAGACCCAAGGCAGTCGCATCTACCGGCCCCGGCAGATTTACACCGGCCCGACCATCCGGCATTTCGTTCCTCTGGAACAACGCACCCAGAAAGCGTAAGCACTTCATGAACATCCACGAGTATCAAGCCAAGGACATTTTGCGTCGTTATGGCGTCCCCGTCCCCGCCGGCAACGTCGCTTTCACGCCCGCCGAAGCCGAACAAGTCGCCCGCGATCTCAAAACCGATCAACTCGTCGTCAAAGCCCAAATCCATGCCGGCGGACGCGGCAAAGCTGGCGGCGTCAAACTCTGCAAGACTCCCGAAGAAGCCGGCAAGCTCGCCAAAGAAATGCTCGGCAAGATTCTCGTGACCCACCAAACCGGCCCCGCCGGCAAAGAAGTCAAAAAAGTCCTCGTCGCCGCCGCGACCGGCATCAAGAAAGAACTTTATCTCAGTATCCTCGTGGATCGCGCGGTGGGCCGCCCCTCGTTCCTCGCCAGCACCGAGGGTGGCGTAGACATTGAGACTGTTGCCGCGAACACACCGGAGAAGATCGTCCGGGAAGCCATTGATCCCGCGACCGGCATGCTCCCCTATCAAGCGCGGAAAATTGCGTTCGGTCTCGGCCTCGGCGGCGAATACCTCCAATCCACCGTCACGATGCTCCTGAATCTTTACAAGGCATTCGTGGACACCGACGCGTCCATGATCGAAATCAACCCGCTCATCATCAGCGAGGACAACAAGGTCATCGCCCTCGACGCCAAGATCGGTTTTGATGACAACGCCCTGTTCCGCCACAAAGACATCCTTGCGATGCGCGACCTCAACGAGGAAGACCCGCGCGAAGTTGAAGCCTCGAAACACAACCTTAATTACATCGGCCTCGACGGCAACATCGCCTGCATGGTCAACGGCGCCGGCCTCGCGATGGCCACGATGGATATCATCAAACACTACGGCGGCAACCCCGCCAATTTCCTCGACGTTGGCGGCGGCGCCACGCAGGAAACCGTGACCGAAGCCTTCAAGATTCTCTGCAGCGACAAAAACGTGAATGGCATCCTCGTGAATATCTTCGGTGGCATCATGAAGTGTGATGTCATCGCGACCGGCATCATCGGCGCGGTGAAAGAAGTTCACCTCAACGTTCCGCTCGTCGTCCGCCTCGAAGGCACCAACGTCGAACTCGGCAAGAAACTTCTCAAAGAGAGCGGCCTCCCCATCATCACTGCGGACGGTCTGGCGGACGCGGCCCAAAAGATTGTCGCCGCCGCCAAAAAGGCTGCATGAAACTCTATTTGTACTACGAAAACGTCCAACACCCGTTGACCATCGACCTCCCGGACAACGAAGTGGACGGCTTCATGCAAGAATACGAAGAAGCCCTCCACGACACCTCCGTCGAAACCTTTCAGTGGAAGAATTCCAGCTTCCGCATCGGTGGTCTTATGGCCATCGTCTCCCACAAACACGCGAGCCTTTCATGAGCATTCTTGTTGACCAAAACACCCGACTGATCATCCAAGGTCTGACCGGCAGCGCCGGCAAATTCCACGCCGAACAATGCGCCAAGTACGGCACCAATGTCGTCGGCGGGGTCACCCCCGGCCGCGGTGGTGAAACCGTCGAACTCAACGGCAAAAAGACCCCTGTCTTCAACACCGTTGCCGCCGCCGTCCGCGAAACCGCCGCAAACGTCTCCTGCATCTTCGTCCCCGCCGCTTTTGCCGCCGATGCCATCCTCGAAGCCGCCGATGCCGGCATCGAACTCGTCATCGCCATCACCGAAGGAATCCCGGTGTTGGACATGGTCAAAGTCAAACGTGCTCTTGCCGGCACCACCGTCAAGCTCATCGGCCCCAACTGCCCCGGCATCATCACGCCCGGCGCCTGCAAAATCGGCATCATGCCGGGTTATATACACAAACCCGGCCCCATCGGTATCATCTCGCGCAGCGGCACCTTGACCTACGAAGCCGTCTGGCAACTCACCAGCCGCGGCATCGGCCAAAGCACCTGCGTCGGCATCGGCGGCGACCCGGTCAAAGGCCTCGACTTCATTGACCTCCTCGAACTCTTCGAGACCGACCCGCAGACCGAAGGCGTCATCATCATCGGCGAAATCGGCGGCAACGCCGAAGAACAAGCCGCCGCGTGGATCAAAGACAACTTCACCAAGCCCGTCGCCGCCTTCATCGGCGGTGCCACCGCCCCCCCGGGCCGTCGCATGGGACATGCCGGCGCGATCATCAGCGGCGGTTCCGGCAAAGCCAGCGACAAAATCGCCGCGCTCGAAGCCGCCGGTATTGCCGTCGCCAAGACTCCTGCGGACATCGGCGAAACACTGATCAACTTGATCAAGTAACCGTGGACGCCCCAGCCACTCCTCCGCCTCGACTCGCGCATGAGGAGTTGATGCAGTTGCCGGTCCTGCAATACACCGGCCCGGTTCAACTCTGCGCCAACGAGGCCGATCTCCACGCGGCACTCAACGCCCTCCGGCACGAGCGCGTCATCGGCTTCGACACCGAGACCCGGCCGACCTTCAAGAAAGGCCAGTCCCACGACCCGAGCCTGGTCCAACTGGCCGGCAGTCAGACCGTTTACTTGTTTCAACTCAAACGTCTCAACTGCACCGCCGTGCTTACCGCCCTCTTCGACAACAACCACATCTGCAAAACCGGCGTCGCCCTCGGACGCGACCTGGCGGATCTCCAAAAAGTGTTCCCGTTCAAGCCCGCCAACTTTCTCGACCTCGGCGAGGTCGCGAAAAAAGTCGGTTACGAACAAACCGGCGTCCGCAACCTCGTCGGCATCTTTCTCGGCGGCCGGATCACGAAAGGCGCCCAAACCTCGAACTGGGCCGCCCCGACCCTGACCCCCAGGCAAATCACCTACGCCGCCACCGACGCCTGGGCCAGCCGGCAACTCTATCTGAAATTTGAAACTCTCGGCCTGCTCGCCGCCGCCGCCAAGATCCCCGACCGTCCACCCGCGAAAAAAGCCCCACCGCCTTCGGCCTAGCCCCCATGAAACTCACCCCCCGCCTGCGCACAGTTATCGTGCTGGTGGGGTTTGCCGTCGTATTCACCGGCCTCTGCGTCAAAAGCTACCGGCAAAAATCGGCGACGTGGGACGAACCGCAACATGCCTTGCGCGGCATCCTTGGTTGGCGCGGCGACCACCGCATGGACCCCGAACACCCGCCCTTCCTGCGTCTCTGGGCGGCCCTGCCGGTCGCGTTCACTCCGAGTGTGAAGCTCGACACTGAGTTGATTGATAAAGTCAGCCCGGCTGACTGGGTCGGCAATGTCCAGTTCCAATACGCCCGGCATTTCCTGTACAAGGTCAATGACGCCGACTCGATCCTCTACCGCGAACGGTTCATGATCGTTCTGCTCGGCGTGTTACTCGGCTGTCTGCTGTTTGCGTGGATCAACGAATGGCTTGGTTTCTGGCCGGCTGTGGTGGCGTTGATGCTCTATGGTCTCGAACCCAACATCATGGCGCACGCGTCGCTGGTGACGACCGATTTCGGCGCGACCTGTTTCATGTTCGGCACCTTGTACTTCCTCTGGCGCAGCGCGCCACCGCAGAAGGTGAGAGCGACCGCAGCGCCGCGGCTTCTCCAGCGGGGCTTCACAATATTCAACACTGTCGGAGCCATCACATTCTTCACGTTGGCCATGGTCAGCAAATTCACCACCGTTCTCCTCATCCCGGCAATTATCATCCTCCTCGCTCTCACCGCGTACCGGCAGGCCAATCGCCGCCGTGCCCTTGCGATCGCCGCCGGTATTTTTTCCGGCATGCTGGCCACCACATGGTTTGCGATGTGGGCCGCGTACGGCTTCCGGTACGCTCCAAGTGCAAATCCGCACTGGCTCTTCCAATTCCAACAAGGCTCCCCTTTTGGCGACCACGTTCCCTTCATCGCCCGGCTCGCCGTCTGGGCCGACGACTACAAACTCCTGCCCAACGCCTGCACCCAAGGCTTCCTCCTCGGCCAAATCAAAGCCCAAGCCCGCGGCGCATACCTCTTCGGCGAAATCAGCTCCACCGGCTGGTGGTACTACTTCCCGGTCGCGTTCCTGCTCAAGACCCCGGCCGTTTTGCTGGTTTTCATTGCCGGGGGACTGACCGTCATGTTCGCCAAATGGCGTAAGCTCCTCAACACCCCCGTCTACATCCTGCTACCGAGCCTGATCATCGTCGGCATATCGATGACCCAAAAACTCAACATCGGCCTGCGTCACATCCTGCCGGTCTATCCGCTCATGCTGATGGTGGCGGCCATCGCGGCGGCGTGGTTGATTCGCCGGAACTGGCGTGTCGCCATCGGTTGTCTCGCGGCCGCCATCGCGCTCCTGGCTGTGGAAGTGCGCCGCGCGTATCCGAGTCCCCTCGCCTTCTTCAACGTCTTTGTTGGCGGTCCCCAAAATGGCGACAAATATCTCGTCGATTCCAATCTCGATTGGGGGCAAGAACTCAAAGGCCTGAAACGGTGGATGGACTCCAACGAGGTCAAACACATCCACCTCTGTTATTTTGGTTCCGCCGACCCCGCCTATTACGGCATCCAATACACACCGCTCCCCGGCAACGGCTTCATGGATGCCGGCAAATTGCCAACCGAGCCGGGTTATGTCGCCATTAGCGCCACCAATCTGCGCGGCGTCTATTTTACCGAACAACTCCGGCAATTCTACGCGCCACTCTTGAAGCAGAAACCCGTCCGCCGCATCGGCTACTCGATTTTGATTTACCGGGTGGATCGCCCGTGGTGGCAGTAAAGTCATTTGCGCTCCGTGGCTGATTCTGTTACACGATATTCCCCGTGAAGATTCGCACTCTCGGGGTTATCCCCGCCCGCTACGGCGCCCAGCGTTTTCCCGGCAAACCTCTCGCCCTGATCGCCGGTAAACCGCTCGTTCAACGCGTCTATGAACAAGCCCGGCAAGCCAAACGCCTGGACGACGTCGTCGTCGCCACGGACGACACGCGCATCCTCGAAGCCGTCGAAGGCTTCGGCGGGAACGCGGTATTGACCGATCCGGCCTGTCCCTCCGGCACTGATCGCGCCGCCGAAGTCGCCCGGCAATACCCGTGCGATTTGATCGTGAATATCCAAGGCGACGAGCCGTTGATGAAGCCCGGCATGATTGATCAACTCGTTGCCGGCATGGAGGCCTCACCGGAGTTTGAAATGGGCACGTTGGCGCGGCCGGTCGAGTCCACCGATGTGTGGGCCAATCCAAACGTGGTCAAGGTCGTTTTCGGCGCGAAAGGAAATGCGTTGTATTTTTCGCGGTGCCCCGTACCCTTCGTCCGCGATGCGAACGGCGGTTTCGTCACCGGCAAGGCGCACAAGCACATCGGCATTTACGCGTACCGGAAAGATTTCCTGTTAACTTTTGTGACGCTCCCACAATCGGCTCTGGAGCAGACGGAGAAGTTGGAGCAGTTGCGGGCGTTGGAGAATGGCTTTGGCATTCGAGTCTGGGTGACGCCTTATGATTCGATTGGCGTGGACCGGCCGGAGGACGTGGAACTGGTGGAAGAAATTTTACGCAAGGAACAATGAAATATATTTTTGTCACAGGCGGAGTGATCAGTTCGCTAGGCAAGGGACTCACCGCGGCATCGCTCGGCACGTTACTGGAGAACCGGGGGTTGTCGGTCACCCTCGCGAAATTCGATCCGTACTTGAACGTTGATCCCGGCACGATGAGCCCGTTCCAACACGGCGAGGTTTACGTCACCGACGACGGTGCCGAAACCGACCTCGATCTCGGCCACTACGAACGCTTCACCAACGCCACGCTTTCCCGGCTGAACAATCTCACCAGCGGCCAGGTCTACGCGAAGATCATCGAGAAAGAACGCCGCGGCGATTACCTCGGCAAGACCGTCCAAGTCATCCCGCACGTCACCGACGAGATCAAAGGCCGCATCCGCGAGATCGCCGTCAAGAGCGGTGCCGACGTGGTCATCATCGAAATCGGCGGCACCATCGGCGACATTGAAGGCCTGCCGTTCCTCGAAGCCATCCGCCAATTCGCCCTCGAAGCCGGCACCGGCAACTCCCTCTTCATCCACGTCACCCTCGTCCCGTACATTCGCGTTGCCGGCGAGATCAAAACCAAGCCGACCCAGCAAAGCGTCGCCAAACTCCGCGAAATCGGCATCATGCCGCAAATCCTGATTTGCCGGAGCGAAAAAGTCCTCGGCAAAGAAGTCCGCGAAAAAATCTCGATGTTCTGCAACGTCGCACAAGACAGCGTCATCGAAGAACTCGACGTCGCGCACACCATTTACGAAGTCCCGCTCGACCTGCGCGCCGAGAAATTCGACGAACTCGTCTGCCGGTACCTCAACCTCAAAGCGCCGGCCAAGAAAATGACCGACTGGGAAAAGATGGTCGAGCGCGTCATCAATCCCAAACACAAGGTCCAAATCGGTGTCGTCGGCAAGTACGTCCAGCTCCAGGACGCCTACAAGAGCCTCTACGAATCCCTCAAGCATGCCGGCGCCGCCAACGACGCTGCCGTCGAGATCGTCCGGGTCGACGCGGAAATAATTGAAAAAAACGGGGCCGAGAAAACTCTGGCTGGACTGGGTGGAATCCTCGTTCCCGGCGGTTTCGGCAATCGCGGCATCGAAGGCAAAATCATGGCTGCGCAATACGCGCGCGAGAAAAAGATCCCGTATTTTGGCATCTGTCTCGGCATGCAAATCGCCGTCGTCGAATTCGCCCGGCACGTCTGCGGCCTGAAAGGCGCGAACTCCACCGAGTTCGACGCGCAAACACCCCACCCTGTCGTCAGTCTCCTCGAAGACCAAAAAACTATCAAAGGCCTCGGCGGCACCATGCGGCTCGGCGCGATGCCCTGCAAACTCACCGCCGGTACCAAGACCCGCGAATTGTACGGCAGCGACGACATCAGTGAACGCCACCGCCACCGGTACGAGTTCAACAATGCCTACCGGGATCAGTTGACGAAAGCCGGCATGAACGTCGCCGGGGTCTATGCGAAGTACGATCTGGTCGAGTTGATTGAACTCCGCGACCATCCGTGGTTCATCGCCTGCCAATTCCACCCCGAATTCAAAACCAAACCGAACAAAGCCCACCCGCTCTTCCGCGGTTTCATCGCGGCATCTCTGACCCGCCAAAACTCCGCTTGAATTATAGCCACGGCGTGACTAGTCTGTGGTCATGAAATCCGTCAAAGTCGCAACCTTGAAAAGTCAATTGAGCGAATACCTCGGCAAAGTTGAGGCTGGCGCAGAATTCGTCATCACTTCCCACAATCACCCCATCGCGCGCGTCGTCCCTTACCGCCCGCCCGCCAAACTCGAGATTCAATTACCCATGCACCCGATGCGCGGTCTCAAGTCCCTGCGCGGTGTCCAGCCGCGGAAGCCCATTGATCCAGTCGCGCTCTTACTCGAGGAGCGGGACCGTCGTTGATTGTGTATTTGGATACATCAGTCGTTGTCCGGCACTTTCTGCGGCAACCGAACGGCTTATCATCGTGGGGGGCTTGGGAACAGGCGTACGCGAGCGTCCTCCTTCGAGTTGAAGCCGCGCGCACGTTTGACCGGTTGCGACTAGAATCCGTGATTGATGATGCCCAACGCGCTGAGTTGAACGAACAATTCCGGTATCTCTATGACCGGCTGCATGTCGTGGGCTTGACCAATGACATTCTGGCTCGCGCAGCGCAGTCATTTTCCACCGTTATCGGAACACTCGACGCCTTGCACCTCGCCACGGCGATGGCGGTTCAACAAGAAATACAAACACCCATTACATTACTCACCCATGATACCCGGCTTGCAGTGGCCGCTCAAAGCCAAGGGCTAATCGTTAACGGAATCTAAACACTATATGAACACAGTTCACGTCGGCAAACTCACTCTCGGTGGCAATCGTGCGCCGCTCTTCATCATCGCCGGCCCGTGCGTAATCGAAGATGAAAAGATGGTCATGCACTGCGCGGAAACACTGGCCGGCATCTGTGCCGACTTGAAGCTGCCGTACATCTTCAAAGCCAGTTTCGACAAAGCCAATCGCACTGCCGGTGCCAGCTTCCGCGGCCCGGGTCTGAAACGTGGTCTCGCTGTTTTGGCAAAGGTGAAAAACAAGTTCGGCTTGCCGGTCTTGACGGATATCCACAGCATCGAACAATGCAGGCCAGCGGCCGCGGTCTGCGACATCCTCCAAATCCCGGCCTTCCTCTGCCGGCAGACTGATCTCATCCAAGCCGCCGCCCGCACCGGCAAGTGCATCAATGTGAAGAAGGGTCAGTTCCTTTCCCCCGGTGACGCCAAACATGCCATCGCCAAAGTCGAAGCCGCCGGCAACAAAAACATCTTACTCACCGAACGCGGCACCACCTTCGGCTACGGCAACCTTGTCGTGGACATGCGCGCGCTCGCCATCATGCGTGAATATGGTTACCCGGTCGTGTTCGACGCCACGCACAGCGTCCAAATGCCGGGCGCAGGTGGTTATACCGGCGGCGATCGACGGATGGCCCCCGTCCTGGCGCGCGCGGCAGTCGCAGCCGGTTGTGACGGCGTTTTCCTCGAAGCCCACCCGAATCCCGACAAAGCCAAGAGTGATGCCGCCAACCAGTTGCCGCTGACGCAAGTGAAGTCACTGCTCACGGCCTTGCGCGACCTGCACGCCGTGGTCGGCTAATTCGGCCAATCCGGCACCGCGTGCTCGCGCACCCGGAGAAACTGGAACGAATTGGTTATGCCGACTGTCGGATAACCCCACCGGCGCACTTCCACGGGCAAGGTCACAACATTGCTCCACGTCATGCCGGAAGTGAAGCTGGTGTTGGTCACACCTTCCACCGAATACGTCCGCAGCCGGTAACTCGTCCACGTCAAAAGATTGCTCTTACCGGCCACCTGCAGCGCGGTGATCCGCGGCGCCGGCAACACCGTATTCGGCTCGTCGCTCGTCGGGAAAAGAAACGTGAAACATCGCGGCGAACGGACATCCCACCATTGTTCACTGTGCCAGTGGCCGTAGCCGATGGTGTGATCGAGGTCGTCGTTCAAGACGTAGCCGTTGCGTAACAACTGATCGCGTTCGCTCAGCGTCTCCAATAACGAATCGGTGTCCTCCTCGGCCGTGCTGCCGGCGGTGTCTTTGTTGCCGCTATCGAGATAGATCCGAATCGGGCGTTTCGTGTCGGGCGCGGGGATCGGTTGACAGACCCAGAACGAT
This sequence comes from Verrucomicrobiia bacterium, assembly GCA_022072455.1. Taxonomy (GTDB): domain Bacteria; phylum Verrucomicrobiota; class Verrucomicrobiia; order Palsa-1439; family Palsa-1439; genus CAINDI01. The sequence continues at coordinate 87,781 of JAJVHY010000012.1, forward strand.
GACGACAGCGCCCCGATTTTGCCGAACGTGCCGGGAGACTGCCAACCGAGATACGCCGAGATCAGCCCGCCCATCGAAGACCCCAACACGCCGGTGTTGGAGGCGTTGGTCAAAGTCCGGTAGTTGGCGTCAATGAGCGGTTTGAGTTGATTGATGAGGAAGTCCGCGTACTGCGCGCCCAGTGCCGTCCCGCCCGACGGCGCTGAACAGCCGGGCGGCGTGTACTCACGGAGCCGGTTGCTGCTGCTGTCCACGCCGACGAGGATCGTCTCGCGCATCTTGCCGTACCGGATGAGATTATTGGCGTTGGTGTCGGCATGCCAGCTCCCAAAACTGCCCATGTCCAAGAACAGGTTTTGACCGTCGTGGAGATAGAATACCGGATAGCGTTTGCCGGTATTTTCGTTGTAACCACGCGGCAGATAAACGCGGATCGTGCGCGCCGCGAGACCGTTGCTCGGAGTAATCTCGAATGTCTCCACGCGGTTCGTTGAAACGAATGCCGGCGGCCAGTAGTTGTAAACCTGACCGTTCCGCACCGCACACGCATCGAGCGGCGTCTCATAATTGCGCCCCGGCACGAGATCGGGATTGTCGTAGTTGCCGAGATTGTCGGTGAACACGAAGGTCAGATTCGTCTCGCCCGTTTGATTCAACCCATCCACACGCCACAGCCCATTACTGACCGGCACCATCGCGCGGACTGTGAAATTGCTGGTGGCGGTGTTCGAGAAGAGAATCGAAACGCTTGACCAACTGGAGAAATAAAAAACCGTCTTACCGGCAAAGGGCGCGGGTGGCCCGGGCGGTACGCTGCCGGTGCGATTCGCGCCCGGCTCGTAGATGATGTTGGCGGCGTTGCTGTAACACGTCGCGCAATCGTCTCGTTTCACAAACTTGTACTCAAAATTCGTCCCCTCCGGTAGGCCGATGGTCACCGCCCAATCGCAGGTTGCCCCGCTACAATTGCTCGGTACCATCTTGATGGCGCGGGTCGGATTCCAGTTCCCGAGTTGGGGGATGCTGCCGAGAATGAACACACTCTGGCCAAACGTCGTGCTGGTCGTGTTCGTGAATTGGACTGGCACTTCAGCCGGTCCGGCAAACACACCAGTGGTTAAATGGAGACTGAGTATAAAACCGAGACCCCTCACGCCGATGACCTTAGCAGCGTGAGGTTACTCCAGCAAGCGTATGAGTGACCGGAAGGCATTGCGTTGTCCCTCGCGCAGGCTTCGCGGTGCCATTCCAACCATGCCGACGCTGGCAATGTCGCGGCTCGCGTCCCACTCCCGACGTAATGATTTTTCACTCCGGTAATTACTCCGTGCCAACGCCACCACCATGTTCTCCAACTCGGCAGCATCGAGCCAGACTGATTCGCAGCGGTCGCACCGGTCAATTTGGATCGCTGCCAAGCCCATGTAGCCGTACTTCTCCAGCGGCGCCACGCATTTTGGGCAACGCAACAGGGGCTCGTGTTGCCAGTTTTCCGGCGCGACAAATTCCGCTTTTTCCGCCGTGGCCGCCGGGATCGCGCGCCAACTCCGATCAAGAATACTCACCAAGTCAGCATGCCGGACAAAAACACCATGGCAGGGCTGACAGACTGCGACGGAGAATTCATCGACTTGGTTGTCCACCAATTCCTGCCGGCAGCGGGGACAGATGGCCATCAGACTTTTCTCCCGAACTTCTTGTCCAGCTCCGCATACGACATCTGAATCAACGTCGGCCGACCATGCGGACAGGTGTACGGCAAGTCACATTGGTGAAGCTGCTCCAGCAACGCGCGCAACTCGTCGCCCTTGAGCGGGTCGCGCGCTTTCACCGCGTGCCGGCAGACGGTCGTCGCAATCTTATCTTCGCCCAACCGGCGGGCGTGAACTTGTTCACCAGTCTGCCGTAGTTCATCCACGATGTTCCGGAAAATCTGCGGGAGGTTTTCGGTGGAAAAATACGGCGGCAAGGCATCCACCAGAAACGTTTTGTCACCAAACTCGCTGACGCCCATGCCGAGTTTGTGCAACGTCGCGAGATTGGCATTCAGGAAAGTCGCATCCCGCGGGTCCACTTCGACTGTGACCGGCAAGAGCAGTTTCTGGGACGGCGCGTTGCCGGCGGCAAGTTCCTTGAGCATTTTCTCGAACAACACGCGTTCGTGCGCCGCGTGCTGATCCATGAGCACGAGTCCTTCTGGTGACTCGATCAGCACGTAGAGTTTGCCGATGACGCCAAGAATGCGCCACCGACCTTCTTCGGTTTGGACTTCGGCGGAGGCGGGAGCTTGGGCTGGAAATTCCATTACCGGTTGCTGGTAGGGACGAGCCGCCGGCTCGTCCGTGGCCGACGCCATCCCGAGCGGACGAGCCGCCGGCTCGTCCCTACCGGAAAATTGCGGCCAGCCGACATTTGTGACCGGTTGAAATCTCTCACCGGACGGTTCGAGCGCCTTGCGCACCGCGTTGATCACCGCTTGCCGGACGGCGTACTCATCCCGGAACCGCACCTCGCGCTTGGCCGGGTGGATATTGACGTCCACGAGTTCAGGATCAATCTCGATGAACAAAAACGTGACGGGATACCGGCTTTTCATCAATGCCGTGTGGTACCCTTCGAGCAACGCGTAGTTGATGCCTTTGCTCTCGACCGGCCGGCCATTCACGAACACGTGTTGCTGACTGCGATCGGCGCGACTGATGCCGGGTTTACCAACATAGCCGGTAATATCCGGCCCCGGTAATGGCAGGAGTTGCTCGACCAGTTGGTTGCCGTACAGCTCGCGGAGCCGGTCGGCCAGCTTGCCGGCAGGGGCGAGGTTGAAACGTTCGCGGTCGTCCACGATCAAGCGAAACGCCACGGCGGGATGGGCCAAGGCGCAAAGCGTAACGATGTGTTCGATGTGGCCGGTCTCGGTTGGTTCGGAGCGGAGGAACTTGCGACGCGCCGGGAGGTTGAAGAAGAGATTGCGGACTTCGATGGTCGTGCCTTCGGCGGTGCCGGTGTCCTGCACGGTGAGAATTTTGCCGCCGGCAATTTCGATCTGTGTGCCGCTGAGTGCGCCGCGTTCGCGGGATGTCAGGGTGAACCGTGAGACGGCGGCGATGCTGGGCAAAGCTTCGCCGCGAAAACCGAGCGACCGGATACTGGCGAGGTCTTCGGCTTTGGAAATTTTGCTGGTGGCGTGACGTTCGAGCGCGAGCAGCGCGTCGTCGCGGCTCATGCCCCAGCCGTCATCAGCGACAACGACCGCCGAACGGCCACCGGCTTTGATCGTAACTGAGATGCGCCGGGCGTCGGCGTCGAGGGCGTTCTCGACGAGTTCCTTGACGACCGAGGCCGGGCGTTCGATGACTTCGCCGGCCGCGATTTGATTCGCGACGTGCTCGGGGAGAAGCCGGATGCGGTTCACGACGGTTAAAACTGTTTTTCGACGCCGAGGGCGATTTCATGCCCGCCCCGGTCACCGTTGCGAACGGCGTTCAGGCCGTAGCCGTAGCTGACGAGCATATCCAAGTTGCGCCCCAGCCGAAAACTGACCCCGGTGCCGACGCCAATATAGTTGTGGTATTCGCGCGCCAGGGGTGCCACGCCGCGCGCGCGGGCCCAATCGCCGTAAAAATGCAGGGCAAGGTTCGACTTCTCGTGGACCGGCACGCTCAGCGCGAGATTCGACATGAGAAACCGGTCGGTGAATAGTTCGCGGAGATAGTAGCCGTGGAGGGTGTACGCAAACGGGTCAATGTTGACGAGGTTGCCGCCGAGTTTCCAGGCGCTGAGTTGGTCGATGTCGTTGCCATACCCACCGCAAACCCGCGCGCCAATCGTGACCGGCCCCGCCGGCAGGCGCGCCCCGAGCGAACCGAAGACATGCTGATATTCACTGTGCCGGCCATAAACAACCGTTGGGACCGTCGGGCCAAATTGCTCAAACCCCGTCCGGTAATTCGCGTCAAGACCGATGTACAACTCCGCACCACGTTTTGAGAGCAACCCCGGTTCGATCCCGCCAAAGCGGAGTTCGGCTTGCGCGGTTTGGACGAAGAAATCCGTTGGGACCGTGAAGGTCGGCGCGGTAACGCTTTTATCGCGGTAGTAAAACTGCGTGATGAAATACGACGCGCGCACGTTCAATGGCAACGGCGTCGGATTCGGGATCGTCTGGTTGATAAAAACCCTGCCGCCGACGTCATCACCATCGAACGTCTGCTGTGCGAGGCGTTCGCCTTTGACGTAAGGCGTGATCCCGTCGAGGTAAACCCCGCCGCCCGCGCCGAGGCCAATCGCGGTATTGGTATTGCCGCCGACGTAGTAGCTGAACTCCGAGTCCACATAGACGCCGGCATAAATCACGCGGAGCGCGGTGTTCGTCCACGGGTAGTGGTTCTCGTTGAACCAAAAGTAGCCGAATCCACCGAGCGTCTCTTCGCTTTGATAAATAGCCGCGCCGGTTTGGAAGGTGAGAGTGCGTCGGTGTTCGATGTCCACTTGAGCAACGGCGGCAGCGGTGAACAACGAAAACGCGACCGCCACGAAAAAGTTTCGGAGGTGCATGGCGTCGCAGGATAGCGGGCAGAGAAGTGATTGCAATGCAAAACACACCTCCGGCAAGTCGCTTGACCGCCCTCGGCGGCAATGCTAAACACACCACGCACTATGGATGGTGGCCGTAGCTCAGCCTGGTAGAGCTCCAGATTGTGGATCTGGCTGTCGCGGGTTCAAATCCCGTCGGTCACCCCATCCTTTACTAACTCGTGGGACATGGCATATAAGCCATTGAAAAGGCAGTCACTTGCAACGGTTCTAATTCCTTTTTTCCCGTCTCGCATGAATCCCTGAGGACTTAGAACCGCAAGCAATCGCCGCTTCTGCTCAATGGAAAGCTGATTGTAGAGCGCGGCGGCGTTGGACATCACAAAGCAGGCAGTGTTGAGCGTGGCCTCAATGTCGATCTCGTCACTCTGACAATCGTGCATTGCTACTTTCGCGGTGAGTAGTTGCTCCTCCAGTTTGGCGCGGCGAGAGGTGTAAACGTCTTTGGTGATTGCTTCCTGCTCAATGAAAAGATCGTCGAGCCGTTGGAGTTTCTTTTCGATGTCCTCCACTGCTCCCTGACTCGCCGTTGCCCCAAGCATGGCTACATCGCGCTTCTGCTGCCATGCCCTGAGCACACTCTTGCGAAAATACTTCACGAAACCAGGCTTGGTTTGCCACTGCTCCAAATACTTCTCGAAGTCGGTCTCGAGCACGTCCTTTTTCACCGAGGTCTTGCGGACACACTTGCTATTCCAACAAGCGTAATAGGCGTAGTGGGTACCGCTGCGACCTTTGGCGTTGTACCCGGTCAACAGACTGCCGCAGCACTCACAACGAAACGAGCCGCGCAACGGGAAAAGTGGATTGTCGCGGAGATGGGTGGCCGGGGTGTTGAACTTGCGTTCCTGAACAATGAGTTGAACCCGGTCGAAAATTTCTTCGCTGACAATCGGAGTGAAGTTGCCGGTTACCTTCTGCCCCCATGCCTTGACGTTGAGTCTGCCGGTGTAAATCGGATTGGCGAGAACTTGCACAAAGGTTCCTAGCGTGACCCTATTGCCGCGCGCAGTTCGCAGTCCCATCGAGGTGACTTTCCTCAGCACTTGCGTTTTGGTGTATTGGCCGGAGGCGTACAACTTAAATGCATGGCGAATCAGCGGGGCGCGTTGCGGGTCATGGGCGAGTGTCGGCTCGTTATTGGTGTTGCGTGTGCGGAGGTAGCCTATGGGCGCATTGAACGGCCAGCGGCCTTTTTCAATCGCCATCTTCATGCCGGCCACGGTGCGATCACCACGCATATTGTTGTCGAGTTCAGCCACTGCCGCCATGACTGTCTCGAAGAACTTGCCGGTGCTCGTTTCCTCAATCGGTTCGCTAACAGAACGCAAGCTCGCGCCATATTCGCTGAGTTTCAATCTGACGGCGAGATGATCAGATGTGTTACGGGCAAAGCGGCTGAGATTATAAACAACTACCGCCCCCACCCTCCCCGCATTGTCCCGGCAGTAGGTCAACATGGCCTGCAACGCTGGCCGATTGGTCGTTGCGGCTGACTCGCCTTCCTCGGTAAATACCTTTGCGACTTCCCAGCTGCTACGCTCACAAAAACGTTCGCACTCGCGGCGTTGGGTTTCCAAACTGAGATTCTTGACCTGCTCCTCGCTGCTGACACGAATGTAGATAACTGCTTTCACTTTGCCGCCCTCCGCTTTGCTGCGTTGACTTTTCTCGCTTTGGCAGCCAGCGCAGAGATGCGCATGTAGTAGTCTTTGCCGCCCCGGAGCTTGGCCTTACCAGTCCCGGCCTTGCCGCCCTTCCTGGCTATCTGTTTTAGGTATCGTTTGACTGCCTCTTCCATGTTGCCTCCCGTTGGCGAGAACATATCACAAGCGGGTTGCTATGGCAACATCTAAGCAGCTTTCTGTTGGTGACGCGCCTTTATGGCCTGCCGGTGCTTCTCAATACAGTTGTCGATCACCATTTCAGCCATGATATCCAACGCGGCGACAATTCGAGCAAGCTGCTCATCAGTCATGCCATCGGCATCCTCGCCGATAATCTGCCGGGCTTCTTGAATTGTGGTCGTGCTGATCATGTTACGTCAAAGGGATGGGCGCGGAGCGTAAACGCATGCCCCCCCCCCGCGCCGGGCGCAGGGGCGACCGCCAGAAACTCCTGACATAGGGACGCAACCGTGCTTGGTCATTTCGCCCCTCCATCAATCTCCCCACCGAGCTAAAGCCTCCGCAGGATTTCCTGATATTCATTATCGTCCACCTGAAGCTGGTCGGGGCTCGCCATGAGTTGGCCCTCAAAGTTTGCGAGGATTTCGCTGCACACGAGGGTAAACTGCAGCTGCTCTTTCTGTATGCTGCCGATCAGCGTGACCAATGTAAATCGCCGCTCACGCCTCTGCTCGTCACCGCGCAACATCTGAAGCTGAATCCGCGCGGATTTGAATCGCTTCACCGGTGCATCGAGAGGCACATCAAAATCAGTCTGCATCAGGACCTGATCATCCTCCAGGAGTAGGAGCGAGGCAGCGCACACTACATTTGGCGCGAGGATGCCGACCCCTACCTCCAGCGCCGGGGCGATGCTCCGGTGTTCGGCAACTGACAGTGTCACGGAATTCCTCACCGAGCTGCCGCGCTTGGTTTGTGCATTCAAAACCAGCTTGGTCACGGTCACCTGCTCCAGCACTTCCGTAGCCGATGCCACATGAAACGGAAAACTCGTAATCTCCCGCTCGCTAATGCGGATAATTAACCGGTACAGACCGGGATCTTCCGCCAGTTCAGTTCCCCGGACTTGCACCACCAGTTTCGGCAATCGAACCGGCTCCGGTCGCAACACGAATTGAAGTTGGGCAATCTTCCTGAGACCGGCAACACCGCCGGACAAGTGAACGTCCGCCACCACCGGCACCTCCGGTAGGAACCGGTTGAAGCCAGCGGCTCTCAAAGTGAGTTGCGGAATGACCGCATCACAACTGTCAGCCACAATCTCACTTTGATAGCGCCGACCACTGCACAGAACGTGCAGTTCCTGACCTTCCGCTCGCAAGTTCTGCAGAACCAACTGCTGAGTGTACGGAACGATCTCATCTTCAGCGAGGATTTGCAGCTTCACTTCCGCAACACGCGTCTGCTGTTTCTCCAACCGCAGCCGCCAGTGTCCCGGCAACAACCAACGCTGCTCCGTACGGAGCGGGATTTTCAGACCATTGCAGACGTTCTTACCGGGTTTAGTGCGAAAGTTGACATCCGTGGCAATGCTCTGTCCGGTATCTTCGTTGAGCAAGACAACCCGTAACCGCCACGCCACCATTGGGACGTCTTCATCAAACCCGTGACCTTCAACGGCAAACTTCGGCAGGATGGCTTCGTCCGTCGCGAAGATCACGCCGTCAATCGGTTGCGTTTCGCCATCACGGAGTACGTGAATTTGCACAGCGTCGACCACCAGTCCGTCAAGAATGCTGGCTGTCTTTTCCTGTCGAATTTGTTGCCGGGTCTTGTGGGTAAAAGCGGTCTGGGCCAGAAGACGGTTTTCCAGATGGATGGTGATTTCATAGCGTCCGGGACCGTGTTGAAGTAGCGTCGGCGTAATCGGAATCGAGAGCTGGTGACGTGGACTGCTGCCTCCCCACGCGGGGATTGATTGGACCTGATGACTGACGCTCGGCGTTCGTTCATCGCGACTGACCGTAAGAGCGATCAGGAGGTTCTCCTGGGGGAGCAGCGGGTCCGGCGTGGGCAACTCGAATTGGATGACAGCATCGATCGTTCGTGAATCCTCGGCGACTACGTCCAACGGGACGACTTTCCCGTGACGGTCCACGACACTCCAATTGCTTTCCCTGACAATCGCGCCCGCCGTCAGCATCGCCCGGACGGCGGCCTGATACGTGTCGAAGTCGGTAACTTGAACGAGGTTGGATTTGATCAATTGGTTGGCCAACCGGACGCGAAAGATATAGTCGCCGGCACCATGTCGAAAGATTCCCGAGCTACCGATCTTCTCGCTCCAAGAACATCGGTCACTGGGGAACGACACTGGGTAAGACCATGACGCTATGCTGCTGGCACCGTCACCAACGGACGCCAATTCTAGGCTCATTACCAAGCCCATCTCGGTGAGCAACTGCCGATGTTCGGCATTCGGCAGGCTCCACTCGAGATCGTATTCCAATTGAGCGACCTGATCGTGAACACGGTTGCATTCGACACGGTAATCCACGAATCGAGCCACTAGCGTCGCGCGATGAATAAGAATTTCTTTAGCCAGAGCGGCCCGGTCCACGCATTGGAAACGTAACTCCTCGACTGTCCGACCGTTGTCGCGACAAATGACCCTTAACACAAACCCAGACTCCCTGACGACCGGCGCACCAGCGATCACGATTGTGAAGACTGAACCATGCTCCGTCGACTGTTCCCGGGTGGTTACTTCCCAGCCTTCGTGCACGCCTCGTCCCTCCTGATTTGACAAAACAAATTCCAACTGATTGCGACGGGGCCAGCCTATTCGTGGCCAGCGAACCTGTAGTTTGATCTCCAGCGCCTGGGAGTCGTCCAAGTATTCACGAGCGAGCGTATAGCGTCTGGCCTCGGTGATCGACGTGCACCGAGACTCCAACAGTTTCACCCCAAACAAATAGGTGAAGAAATCCTGCAACACCTTTTGAATCGCTGCCATCATGTTGAATTCACTGACTACTCAGTTGGGTTCACCGTCGCAGTGTGTTGAGCTTGTGCCTCCAGAGCGTGAAGAATGCGGTTCGCTTCGGAGCTAACGGTGGTGGAACTGGCGCCGCAGACAAGGCACTCAGGGTCGCGCGGCACACTGAAAAACTCGCAATGCAATGGTCGACCAAGGACAACATCACCGGTAAGTGGCCGGTTACAGAACACACAAAGATTGACCGTTCTGGGAATCCCGGTCAGATCGGGGTCACCGGCCAACAAAATGTGAAGGCCAATCCGTGCCTGAATCAGCGCGATCTGTTCAATATCCAGATTCAGCGCACACGTTGATTGAATCTCAGCAACATCAAGATTGTTATAATCTATACTCCGTGGTTTGACCGGAGCCTGACGCGTCAACTGGAGGTGATCCGCGATGCAAGCGTAGCAGGCGGCCTGAGGACTGGCGATGGTGACTTCCCCGCCAATCCCTCCGTCATACACGCCGCCGGCAACCTGCGGGACACCGGCAGCCACGGCACACTCGTTAATGCAGTGCCGGGCGGGCTCGTTGTCGACGCAGACCATGATGAGTTGGGGAGACACGCTCCGAACCAATGCCAAGAACTCTTTCTGCTGCGTTGTCACATCCAAATTGACCGTCGTAACGCGACTCGCGGGATTCAGGTCTCGGAGATGACTGGCAACCGCTTCATTTTTCAGTTGCCCGAGTACCGGATAACCCAATGGGAAACGAATAATGTTGTGTTCTTCCACTCGCTCGTTCGGCAAATCCACCAAAACCAACTCAACGCCAATCCGTCCGAGTTCAATGGCGATGCGGGAACCACCGGATCCCAGCCCTACCACGATGACGCGTGTATTCTGCAGCCGCGCCGGTTGAAGAATCCCCACGATGCGTCGGTAATAGATCTCCGCATTCATGCTTTGCCTCCGTCAAGCTATTCAATTCATTGGTGGCGAGTGGGAGTGGAATCATCCACTCCCACCCTTGTTTAGCCCGCGTTCACCGCGGCATTGCATCTCCGTAATGCCGGCCATACCGGACTAACCCAGTTGTGTTCGCGTTGGGCGAAACCAGATTGACCGGTGTGGTACCTACCACGCCCTTATCCGGGTTGATGACGAGGACCTCGCCCTTGCGTTCGGCCTCGTTGATATTCCACTCCAGTTCGTCCGCCTTTTGGCGGGGTAATCCAGCAAACGCTGGATCATGCTCACGACTCATGACTGACCTTCCTTTCGTTCGGTTGTGTTGTTTCTTTTCTCGACCCGGCCCACCGTGGCGCCGAATCGAACACTCGCGCTAGCCGGCTGCCTTTGGCCACGTGCCTTTCGACAGATAGACCAGCAGACAAGCAAACCACCGGTGCGCCGCCGGGATACAGACTGCGGCCGTGTCCCGCGCCGGTTGCCACTCCGACCCAACCCAGTGGTTCGTCCAACAGAGTTCGTTCGCGCCCAGTTGATGCGGCGAACTCGGCAAGGACTTGACACTAACAATGCGCGGGGCTGAGGCCGGATAATTGCCGGGGTAGATGATGTGGATCGGGAACTCGCGGTCGGATTCCACAACTGTGTATTCCCACCCGAGCTGATCTCCCCAACGCTTCAAGACGGCACGGTCACTGAATTTTTGTTCCATGGCACGCACCTCGGCGACCAATCGGTTCTTGTTGGTTAAGAGTGGATGTTGGGACATGATTGTTCCTTGTGGTTATGCACCGAATGGTGGAGGCAGATCCTCCCCGGCGGAGACCGACAGCGGATTCGCCATGACAGTCAATGCCAGATGGGCCAGCCAGATATGGCGGCCAATGGCCGGCTGCTCCCACGCGCCGGGAATGTCGCGCACGGCGCCTGCCACATCCTGAACCCGCACCTGGAGCGCGCCTGAGTTTTGACACACCACCTCAATGATCTGTGGACCGTGGGGCGGTTTAATCGTGCAGAGCACTCCATCGTCAGCGGTTTGCAGTGAAACTTGGGCTCCTAGTTGTCGCAGAACCGCAAAATCAAAGAACGCACTGAACGCACGACCGTTTTCACACAATGCCAGTAACAAAGGAGCGGGTTGAACCAATGGGATGTCTACCAGGCAGGGCTTAACCTTGACGTATTGATAGTTCGTCGCGTCCGCCATGATAAACAAATCGACTTTCAGGTTCTGGTAGTACGTGCTCCGCGCATCCTGTTTCGGATTATTGATTGTGATGATGCCGAACAGGAGTGCCTTGGAAGGTGCGGTTTGCACTGATTGGCGGTCATCCTGCTCGTCGCCGGAGCTGCACTGGTCGAATTGCCCAGGATGACGGTGAATCATTCCCACATCGACCAGATTGGGATGCTCAATGCGGAGCGCGGCGAGACGCTGGGTTTGCCAGTGTGTATCGAACAGAATGCTGCCAGTTGAAAAACTCGCCTTGGGGCCGGCTGGAATGAAACCACAAACCCGGATCTCTCGCCGAGTACCTTCGCTAACAAACTCCCCAACCAGAAGCGCCCCGGCTTCCTGCTCTGGGCCGTGTTTTTGCAGAAACCCGGTGAGATACGCGTGGAGACTCGGAATCAAGTGCTCGGACAGAATAACCTTGGGAAGCACGCCCGGTTGTACTTCGGGTGCCGGGACGTGGTCTTGCGATGGATGCTTTGGAACCGTGGCGGGCGCAGTTGTCGTCCGCCCCAGGATGGACACACTCTCTGTTGGTGAACCATGATGGCCAACCGGTACGTCGGATTGGACGGATGGAACGGCACGATCGCATGGTTGCCGGCATTGTCGGCAGCCTGCTTGTCGACAGTCGGTTCGCCGCAACAAATACAGAAACCCCAGCACGAAGGTGACTAGCTCAGTTAGTGCCAATAGAAACGCGGCGATGGCAAATGCGTTACAACCGGGACACGCCAGACTGGCGACTGGCTCCTCAAGCCAAATTCGCCAGAATTCACTCGCCGGCAAAAACGGCAGACCAGCGAATGTACCGAACAGCCCTGACCGTACTAGGAATCCGGTGGGGATGAGGTTCGGAAGTTTCCTCATGGCGTTGCTCCGAGTGATAAGTTCACCGATTGATGAAAGTCGCCACTGGCTGCGCAGGGCCCGAGTGAGGTTATGCTCCGGCCAGCCTGGATTGTGGCGTGGGTGCTCATTTTCCTTGGGTGGTGAGAATCTTGACGATGGCGACAAGAACCAGGCCGATTAGCCCCAGAACGAATAGGCCAATTGTCTTCTCGTCGGTCGTGTGACCGGGACCGATTTGTTTTAGGCCAGTCAGCGCTCCGGCGATTTGCGGCCCATTACTCGCCAGCAGTACGAGAACGATAATGACGAGAATCAGGGCGATTATGTTCCGCCATTGAATTTGCATGGTCGGCTCCTTTCTGAGGATGTGGTTGCTGAGGTGATTGTTGGATGTATTAATGTCGTGTCGACATTCAGGACGGACTTTAAAAGACTTTTATTGCGAAGTGCCTCCAACACAGCGCCCACCGTCAGACAAAATACCGACAACTTCAGGGGACGACGGGTAGTTTGGCGGTCAGTCAGTTTTTGCCGAACGGTGCGCGCCAGTTGCTCATTGGGGACGACGATCAGCAGCAGGACTGCATGCATCGCCTGGGCCTTGGCGACATCCCAGTAAATGCGTTCGGCTGTCAGTTCGATCTCACAGGCGATGCGGCGACCACCGCAAGTCACCATCAGATCGACGTAGCCTTCGAGTGCCGAGGTCACAATTCGATATTCCCGACACACCTCCGCCCCGCTGGCACGGAAGGCATGCTCGACGCGAGCCGCGAGCACTTGATTATGAAGAAAACCGCCTCTCATACACCCTCCGGTGCGGTAGTTCCGATAGCCGCAGAGGCCGAAGGCAATGGCTCGAGAATCAGCGCCATGCGTCCACGGCGGCCGGTCGCGACCGAGTGTTCACGAATATGGCCGAGATCGACCAAGCGCGTTCGTACCTTGGCGGCAGTCTGTCCGTTGAGCCCAGCTTGGGTCGCATAGTAAGTCGAAGATTGACCCGGCTGCTTGATCACTCCTTGAAGAAACCGAATCTCCACCTCTGACAGCGTTGTGGTTTCAGATTTCATCTCCACGACCGGTCGCGGCTCCCAATGGGTGAATTCTTGAGCTGGCACCACGGGCAGCGCGTCGAGTTCGGCGACACTGGCAGCAACTTCCGCGTCATTCACGACTGCCGGCACATCGAGCAGCGGGACTTGGAATAGGAACGGTTCACGCCATGGCCCCTCTGCCACCTGACCAAGGAACATTCCCGGCCGGGAGTGCAAACGCCACCAGTCGATCTGTTGTGAATTGAGGCCAAGGTCTGCCCCCACCGAACTGTAATCTTCGTGGCTCCCCAGCCGCCCGCAGAATTTCGTCGCCAGATTCGGCACCAGCCGGCGCGACAACCCGATTGTGCTCTGGACATTCACCCCAACGCCAATCGCGCTCCCGCGGATGATTCCGGCCAGCTCGTCCATTGGCGCAATTTCGCCCGACGCCAGTTCATGCGTCGTACTGAAGAAGCGCTGACCATCTTCAAAGAAAACAAACAGCCGTGTCGGCTGGTTGATGACACCGCGCTGCACCTCGTGCAAAAACAGCGAGTACAACAGCGGTTCCACCACAATCTGTTTCACCAATTCCGAGGTGCCACTCATCTCGAAGACGATTGAGTAGCGGGCTAGGTCCGCCGCTAACCATGCCTTCCGGTAGGCGGCACAGCGGGGAGTCAAGGAAAGCAACAGCGTGGCGAGCCGGTCAAGAATGGCTTCGCGGGAAGCAGCATTCAAATCCGGCGCGGTACGCACCCACTCGTAAAGGTCATAGAGTGTCGGCCACACATCGTGGTGACCGTCCCACAGACCAAACCGCCGATATACCTCATGACACCCCTGATGGATGATCGTCCGAGCACGCGGCGGCAGCCCCAGCACCCGCACCAGTAAGTCAACCACCATGGCTAGGTGCAGACGAAGATCCGCAGTGTTGGCCTGCAGCAAATTCACCCGACATTGTTCCGGCCGCAGCACCACAAGATTCAACCCAACCCGCCGGCACAAAGTCCGCAGGTGCCGAAACTGGCGCTTGTAGAGATCGACAACCCAGAACCGCGTTTGCAGAGTTGCCAGTTGCAGCAGGAGACAGCACAGCAAATTTGTTTTGCCGCTACCGGTATTGGCTGCTAGCAGTAATCCGGCCCCCAGCCAACGGTGAGGGATTAGAACCTGTCTTCCTTGGGTATCCTTACCAAGTATTATATCCCCGGCATGTAATCGTGGCATACGGAACGGGACTAACTCTCCCAATGCGTCCGCCACTCGGACTGGATGTACCCGCCCACAGATCAGTTCTTCAACTTCGGGATCACGAGCACCATAGTACCAAGCGCGCAGAAGCCGTTTGCTGGTGCGGTCAAGAAACGCGTCGTGGTTTAAGCCCCAACGAATCTCGTCGAATGTTGTTGATGAAGAGGCTGACTTCATGGAGATCACCGGTTCTCAAACTTGACGAAGGGAGAAAGCAGAGCTCGGCTCACGCTGCGGATCCGCCGTGCACGACGAATCTCCCCGTCGCACCCGCGACAAAAGCGTCCGGTCGCTGTCCCGTTATCAGCCAGCACATACACCGAATGCTCAAGGCAAAGAGGCTTTTGGCAACGAGCGCAACGGCCAGCACACCGCTGGCACGAAATACGACCACATCCACCTTCGGCGCACTTCCCACCCGGCGGAATCTCCATCGGGCATCCGCAATGATAGAAGTGGTCAGCGTGGATGTGCGTGGAATCCACTGAATCGCCGACCTCAATTGAGTCGGCTTCCATTGGCAGCTCTACTGGATCGCCGTTTTCATCTCTGGTCCAACGCAGGCGCTGACGCCGTCGCACCGGTGCGACGGCGTCATCTTGCACTATCTGAAACCGATGTTGGTTGCGCATATTTGTGTTCATGTCTCTCACCAAGGTTTTGAAAACATCGTCCGATCAAGGAATTGGACCAGGTGCGCCAAGAACTCGGCCACAAACCAAAGCGCCGCCAGACCGACAAGCACCAGGATCAGTAGGAACGGACCACGCCCAAGGAATCTCAGGCAATCGACTAGTCGTTCTAAGGGAGATTGTCGCCAAGCCATTCTGACCTCCTGATTACTGATTCAATCGAATGTTTTGAATGCGGGCTTAGTCTCCGCGTGGCTGATGCATTGAAGGTACGATCCACGACAATGCAGTGGACACTCTGGCAAACTTGTCGATGGGTAACAGACCCGCCACTCGAGCTCTGAAGAACCGCTAGTGCGGTATCCTCCATCCCGCGCCGTAAGATCGTTTTCGCATCCATGGTCATCGGGACACACGGTATCAGTGTGAACGATAACTGAGGTGATGGTCTCCTACTCCGATTCCCAGCGCTCTCCCACCATTCCCACCAGACACGCTTCGATCAGAAACAGTACTGGCTAAAGCACCGTTGCCATTCGACTTCCATTTACCGTTGGCCGGGTGATATGATTTATTCCCGTGACGCCACTGCGGTTCAGGTTGAATCTAACTCGCCGAGGACAGTTGAGTTTGGAGTCCACTGAGTTTTGGATGGCAGAGCAGCCGAGATCAGCTCCAGCAACTGCAACTGCGGTGTGTCCCCGCTTACAGGAAGCTGCCAGACCAAACGACTCGGTGTTTCTTTGGACGGCGGGATCACGAGCGCTGACAGAATTCCTTTTGCGCGCACACGCCCATACTCCGCCCGGTGACTTTCAGTGGGAAGGCGGCCCCCAGTCTGGGGCACAGACTCTCGCCGAGGCTCTCCGCGACAAACAGACGAACCGGGGCCAGAAGACTTGGATTCAGGGAATATTTACAGCATCAAGCGATCAACGACCGCACCCGCTCCCGTGGTCGCTGTTTCAACATAAGTATGATTCGCGAAAAGATTATTATGCAGTTCGTTTAGGCGAAGCTTGGCAGCACGCAGAGTTCTCAGTATTCGTCGACGGCCGACGTGTTTCCCACGCGGATTACAATTTCTATGCTGAACAACTGAGCAGTCAGTCTCAAGCATGGACTCCGGCCCCTGCAAGACTAGACGGGACTGTTGAATTGCACGTGGTTGATGACAAGCGTTCGCAAGAGATTCCAATTCTTGACTATGGGTTGCCACTTCTGACGGGAGCAAAGTTGATTGCACGAGTACGGTTGAACGAGCCGAGTTTTGCGTATTTGATCTGGATCACCAGCAAAGGGGAAGTTCAGCCCATCTATCCTTGGTTGGATTACCAATGGGAGAGCCGGGCTGCTTGCGATAAAATGACCGACTTGTGTCTGCCCCCACCGGATAATGAGGGAAATACCCGTTTCTATCCGGTCGACACAGATGGGGGGCTTGAATGCATATTTCTATTGACCCGCCACGAGCCCTTAGCAAATAGCTTTGAGCCGAAGCTCCGGCAATTGTTCGGATCGGTAGGACGTCTCGCGGCGAAAACTCCGGCACGACAGTCTAACTCTCTCTATCATTTCATCTACGCACCAGCTGTGGAAGCCCAACCACGAACCATGCGCCTGGGATTACCCCAAACGATGTACAACCCATTGGCTCGTTTCAGAACGATCATCTTTGATGGCCTGGGGCTGGAGTTCCCGGTGATAAAGGCTTGGGCTTTTTTTAATGCTAGAAGGTCGAAAGACCGGAACTGAAGTTTTGGGAGAAGAGCGAATTTCTCTTTGATCCATCACCGGGCATTCACATGTTCAGCCCGTGCGGCACCCTTAGGTGTACAACACTGGTGCGAGCCAACTCCCGTCCGCCCACGCCCGGTCAGTTGCGACTTTGCCACGCGTCTGGCGCATGGCTTCTTCCGGCCCCAGTTGGGGATTCGTGATCAGACTTTGATAAAATGTCGAGCCGACTTGGACCGCAGCGTCATCTTCCACATTCCAGTGCATGCCGACCACGTGATTGACACCCGCTTCCCGCCAGGCTTTGCACATGCTAAGCTGCCTTCCAGTCACTCGATCTTGCCCGACGCGTGCGCTTTGGCATGAATTCAGGAACACGAGATTCATGGGACCGCCTTTCGTGCCGCTCTGACCCAATGTCCCAAATTCATGGAGGTAGAATCTTGTATTCTCGTCGAGCTCGAGAAAACTCTGCCAAGGGTGTTCGGCGTCGAACATGGAATGTCCCGAAAAGTGAAGAATATTGAAGGCCCGCGACTTCAGTGCCTGAATGAACTTTGCCCGATTGGCATCTGGTCCAGTCAAGACTTCAATATTCGATAAACCGGCATTTTGTAGAATCCTGCCGATGTTCTCGACTTCCATCTCCACCCCCGGCAGGTCACCTTTAGAATCTGAGCCGACGAGAAGTATTCCGGGAGCTTCCCAGACACTAGCTGGAATCTCGGTATCACGAATTGAGGTTACGCAACGACTAAACCGAACTTTAAGCGCCAGAAATTCTTGGCCATCGTGCATCGCCTCCCACGGTAATTCCTCCGCCCGTCCATCCACTGTTAATCGAAGGACAGCAGATTGACCATGACTAACGACGATGGGCACAACATTTATCAACTGGCCCGAACAAACCCGCGTGTAAAACGCATTACCAAACTCAAAGGCCGCCTGACGAAACGGAAGATTCTCGACTGGCCCGGTCATTTCGCCACGTGCCGCCAATGCACGATTGTTGATCGCAGCCAGCTTTCTGGTTCCCGCCAGCAGTCCTGCGTATGAATCTTCCCCGAACTTCACCGTCTCCTGTGCGGCTACGATGTGCTGGTCCGGCATCTGCGCTTCAGCCGCAATCACCATGGCATCTGGAGTTGTAACAACCCGCAATACTCCTTGCGTTCGGAGTTCACGCAGCGGGGAGCGAAACGCGCCTCGGGCAAGTCTCCGTCGGAACTCCGCGACTCGGGTCCGTTGACCATCCTCGAGGGCAGATACAATTTGCCCGGCACTTGAAGTAAGTCGTTGCGCGGCTTTCTCGAGGTTCTGACAAACCGTATTCAAATACTTGTCGATATCGTCTCGCCTCCAGCAGGCGTAGAGTCGCATTGCGAAAGTAGTTAGCTCAAACGTAAGATTGAGATCAATTGAGGTCGTGTTCTCGTCGATGGCAAAGCAGGTGTATTTCGCAATCGTATGTGTTTTGCCCAAACCGCAGGGCAAACGTATGTCAGAAAGGATGCGAATTTTCCCTGAGGCACCGGTGTTCTCATGTTGGATTACCTCCATATCTAAACTCACGCCAAAAATCTTGGCGGCGAATTTGCCTTCTTCGATTCTGACGGCACGGAGCGGAGAATCGCTTAGAGCCGACAATATGTCCACGTTAGCTATCACGAAATCCACCCACGGGAAACTGGCACTCAGGTTCTTACCGCGTTGGGCTTCCAGAAGTTTCATCAACCCATCTCCTCATCAAGCGGCAAAGAGTTGGCAGATGCGCTCGTCGGACCTCTGGCCTCCTTATGCTTGTTCATAGTCACGCCCTCGCCAACGAACCTTCCCGCCCAATAGACCGGAAATTGCGGCACAGGCTGTACAAAGCGCCAAAAGTATAATGGGGACTGGATAAAGTAACCCCCAACCTATTCGACCATTATGATAGCGACGTGACTGGAAGATACAAGCAAGACCTAACCCATATGCAGCAACGCCCGATGCTGCCAAGCTCACACTCCCGATCAACGAGTTCGCTTGGAGGGCTTTGAAGGCAAGCCAAGGCATGGCCGTGGTCGTGAGCCCAACGACCATCAGTGCGATTGCGGCAACGAGCGGAACAACTTTTCCAAGCCGAAGAAAAGGCACTGCCGACCGAGCGACGGCAGCCACAAAACCTCGAAACCCGTTGAACAACCTCACACGCACCGCCGCAGACATGTGAACAAACAGAGTCTTTCCACCCGCCCGCTTGACGTATCGCGCAAGTGAAATGTCATCCACGATCGCGCTCTTAATTGGATTATGGCCACCGATACTCCTGTAGAAATCTGCGCGTAGCATGTTGAAAGCGCCAGTTGCGGCACCCAATCTGGGAGCGGTGGTGAACAAGGCAATGCTTGAGCTAACCGCCAGGACAGGTGCGCAGATCTCCTCGGAAATCGCACAACTTTGAATGAAAAAATCTCCCCCCAAGTGATCGAGGCGACCATGTTCCATCACGGCCGCTGCTGCTTCAACAGTTCCAGAAGCTAGCCAAACATCCGCGTCAGTAAAGAGGAGGTATTTGGTTCTTACAAGTTCCGCCCCATAGCTCAAAGCGTGGCTTTTACCTACCCAGCCTGGAGCAAGTTGCGGCGCCGAAAGAACGACAAGCCGCGCGTCGTCTTGCGCGATAGTTTCTGCCACGGTGCGGGTGTCGTCACTAGAATGGTCGTCCACAAATACAACTTGCCGTACGCTTTCTTGAGCGAGGATTGACTGCAGAGATTTGCCCAATGATCTGGCCTCATTTCGGCCGGCAATGACGACTGTAACATTCCTCAATACGGGTGAACTCGTGATGCCGTTCAATCTTGGAAGCGTCGCAGCTTTTCGAACATGCAACATCTCGGCCAGCACCCAGAGGTAAAAAGCGCTGCACATAACGGCAAGAATAACCAAAACGCTGTTTGTAGCCATTTGGCTCGGACGAATTTCACAATTATGCTAGACGGTTTTCACGCCCATTCAAGCACATTACTCTAATTTGATATCTAGGAGGCCATCTTCGTGACATGCCTTGGATACACACTTGCGTTGGCTTCGTTTTCAGCTTGGCGACCCACATCTCGACGGCAGCCTTGAATGCTAGCACCGTCGCCAGCCTCCGTGGACGTTCCATCTTCACCGGTTAGCATTCATAACATCTCAAATGGTAGCTACAAACTACTTCCTTGAATATTGGAATCCATAGAGCCATATTTCCCGCATGATAATTCCGAGAGCCGAGATTTCATCGAATGTTCGCAGCACGATTGAGGCAAGTTCAATCACCGGTTTGCTCGGACCGCGTCAATGTGGCAAGACTACTCTAGCCCGAGAACTCGCTGGCGAGCAAAAGGCTACGTATTTCGACTTGGAGGATCCGGAGGATCAAGCCAGACTCGAGAACCCCAAATTGACACTGGCTCCGTTGAAGGGATTGGTTGTACTCGACGAAATTCAGCGCCGACCAGATTTGCTGCCGATGTTGCGAGTATTGGCAGATCGTCGTCCCCTCCCGAGTCGCTTTCTTTTACTGGGCAGTGCATCGCCGGACCTAATGAAAAACGCCTCGGAGTCTCTCGCGGGTCGGATCCAATTTGTCGACATGAGCGGATTCAACCTTAGTGAGGTCGGCACAGACCACCAGAACCAACTGTGGTTGCGTGGTGGATTTCCCCCTTCGTTTTTGGCTGGCGATGACGCCGCGAGTTTAGGATGGCGCGAGAGTTTTGTCCGGACATTTCTGGAGCGGGACTTGTCTCTTCTGGGTTTTCGGATGCCACCGGAGACGATGCGGCGCTTCTGGACAATGGTTGCGCATCATCACGGACAGATCTGGAGTGGGTCAGAGATTGGTTCGTCGCTGGGCATCTCGCACCACACGGCTCGGCGGTATCTGGATGCATTGGTCGGCTCGTATATGGTGCGACAACTGCAACCGTGGTTTCAAAACGTCGGGAAGCGTGTGGTGAAATCCCCCAAAGCCTACCTGCGGGATTCCGGAATGTTGCACGCGCTGCTCAACGTACCAGACTTGTCGGCATTGCAGGCGCATCCGAAACTCGGCGCATCCTGGGAGGGGTTCGCGCTGGAGCAAATCGTGACATGGGCCGGGGAGCGGAATGCGTTTTTCTGGGCAACCCACGGCGGCGCTGAGTTGGACTTACTGGTGCATGCGAAAGGCAAGCGCTGGGGCTTTGAGTTTAAGTACCAAGACGCGCCGAAGATGACGAAGTCGTTGCATACGGCCTTGGCCGATCTGCAACTAGAGCACGCTTGGGTGATTTATCCTGGGACAGCGGCCTACGCGTTGCATGAGAAAGTGGACTGCCTCGGACTACGCGAGATCGCCAGCATCAAGCCCCTGATTGCTTGAACAGTATTCGGGGAATATCCCCACATACTTACGTATGTACTGAGTCAGACTTCTGCCGGAGAAAGATTCGATACGGACGGTGGGACTTGTTCTTCACGGCCTGAATCCGGTCGTAGAAGATCAGCGTTCCGTCGTGCGAGCCAAGCGGAATGGTGTTGGCCAGATACTGCAGCGCCTTGCGGATGGCAGCGCCACTGCGGTTACAGAGTTTCATCAACCGCGAAAGGGTGAGTGGATACCGGTAGCAGGGACGTGTGCCATACAGATTCTTGTAGTAGTGAACGATCTGCTCATACACATGATTCAACAGTCGCACTTCACGTTCGTCGAGCACTTCAATAACACCGGACCTAACCCACACCCGCTTCTGAAGCATCATCACCTCCGTCGCCAATATCGGTGTCCATGACTGTGCCCCTCTCCACCGGCACGAGAGGGAATCTGACGTAGCATGGCTCAACTCGCCCTTTGATCTTCACAATCCCTTCGCCAACCGCTAACCGGTCGAGAAATACCTCATCGCCACGGGGAAGAAACAGGGCGCGCTTCGCCGTCACAATATCGTCCTCGTGCTGAAGGCCGAGATAGATCTGCGTGTTGCAGTTACCGAGAATGTAGACCGGCAGCATGGATGGATGCTGGGTGATATTCACCAAGCCCTCGCCAAAACTACGAATTTCCCTGAACACGGTCTCCAGGCTGTTGGTCGCTTGTTTCTCAATCTGACTTTTTGGAAATAAGTTGTGGACTTCTTCGAGTACGGTCACGTGCCGGAGTGAATCAGTCTCCCCTTGCCCCAGCCGGTAGAGATGAATCCACCGCAAGATGATGTCGTTCAGAAACACTCGTAGTGGCTTCGGTAACTCTTGATCAAGTTCGATGACGACGGGTTGTTCGAGTAGTTCCTCCAGCTTGATCGGGTTTCGCGCGTTGAACGCGCCGGCAGCCGGGCCAAAGATGAACGTGTTAAGAATTCTCAGGCAGCTATCCTGCCAGAGCATACGTCGTCCTTTGAACTGAACGCGGTCGAGTTCTTCCC
Source organism: Verrucomicrobiia bacterium (assembly GCA_022072455.1). GTDB lineage: Bacteria > Verrucomicrobiota > Verrucomicrobiia > Palsa-1439 > Palsa-1439 > CAINDI01. Next base: position 110,143 of record JAJVHY010000012.1, read on the forward strand.
GGGCATCGAAGAAGTTTGGGTACTGGTCCGGTATACCATTGTATAGACCGGTATCCGCGAATTTTTTGTCGAGAATCTCGATCAGAATGTCCGCCACGCCGGGGCCCGAGATGTGGGATTTCTCCAATGCCTCTGCCACTGTGCTGATCCATGTCTTAGGATGTACCCCCGGCGGGCCGCGCAACGGATTCCATCGAAACATGGACGCGCTTTTACGTCCGACAGTTAACACCCGCAGCTTCTTGGTGTTCGGCCGGTTCAATGCTCGCAATGACCGGTAACTACGTTTCCAATCAAGGACCAAGAATGGTACGTTTTTCTCCAGCAAACCGAGCAGGAGACTTTGCGCGACATTTGTTTTCCCGCCACCCGTGATGGAGAAGATCCCGATGTGCTTAATGAAGTTTTCCCGGCGAAGCTGAAGCGGAAAAAACTCCGACTTGCCGTAAAGAATCGTGCCCAGTGGAAACTCGCCATCGGCAGCCTCACGCGATGGCGGTGGCAGCAGAATCTTCGTATCGTCCACACGATCGGTCAGGTACCGGGTCGCGATCATTTGGATCAAGGCTTCCGACTGTCGTTTTGCCTCCGGTGTCTCCGCGGTCGCATAGGCAATCCAGAGGGCATCGGCTCGTTTGCCGACCAGCGGTTTCAATTTCCGGCAGAGTTCCTTCAATTGTTCCTCAAACATCTTCCAGAAACGCTCCTCGCGCCTTAGCACGTTCGTATTCGTCCCAGAACATGAGAAAATCACGCAACACAAGCACAATGTCCCGCCAGCACTGGGTGTCTTGATCTCGGCGTTCCTGAGTCAATTCAAAGTCGCGCTGATACAGCCGGTCCTTCTCCTTGTGATCACGTAGATGATAATTCGCCGCGACGCTGATCTGTTGAACCATCCCGGTCAGTTTCTCGCGATCATCCGCGATGCGCTCAATGTTCTGTTGCCGGATCTTCAGCCGCGCCTGAACCGTCGTGCCGATGGCTTCCAGTTTCGTCCGCAGAATCCGTGTATTGACGTGGATCAGATCGTCGAGTGTCTTGTTGGTAGCACTGGCCAGAACCGGGCTTACGCTAACCGCATACTCCTTGCCCGGTATCCTGACCCGACTCCAATCAATCAGCTTCTCCAGTTCCATACTGGAACCGGCCGGCTGATTCTAAAGAGGTTTGCCAACATTGCATTCGGAACGGTGGGAGAATGGCTTGAGCCTGACAGCGTTCTGTGGCATCCTCCTGCACAACGATGAACACTGAGCTTCTCCGCCGCATCACTATTGAACCTGACAAGTGCGGTGGACGTCCCTGCATTCGCAACACTCGCATGCGGGTCGTGGACGTGCTCCAATTGCTCAGCGCCGGCGCGCCCGTTGAAGAAATCCTCACCGACTACGCCTTTCTCGAGCGCGAAGACATTCTGGCGGCCATTGAGTACGCCGCGATGCAGACCGATCATGTGATCCTGCAGCCCGCGTGAAATTCCTCGTGGACAACCAACTCCCGGTTGCCCTGGCCAAGCGACTCGTGACTCTTGGCCATGAAGCTCAGCACGTACTTGATCTCGGTTTGGACAAAGCCAGCGACACCGAAATCTGGAAACACGCGGCCACGCATTCGCTTGTATTGATCACGAAGGACGAGGACTTCCTACAACGCGCCTCGCAACCGGGGTCTCCCGTTCAAATCGTCTGGGTGCGCCTCGGCAATTGCCGCAACGCCATTTTGCTGGCGGCGTTCGAGTCCGTGCTTCCGCAATTGTTGACGGCGCTTCAAGCCGGCAACCACGTCGTCGAGCTTCGCTGACGCCCACTGGCCGAGAAGCGCGACTCCCAAGGCCGGGACATTGACCAGCCACTCACCGGGAGATTGAGTTCACCCGTCACCACGCGTTGAGCACTACCAACCGAAAGCTTTATTAACTCCCGAGTGACACCAGTCGCATGGTGCAACTGGAGAGTGACAGCAAATGGTTGAAAAACGGACGGCAGCGCGCAGCAGTCGCCGAGGTAATGCGAAGACCGATGACGCCCTCGGAAATCTGGCACGCCGCCAAAGATATCACGCCCCGCATTCAATTGCGTGATGTCTGGTTCATTCTGCGACAGATGGAGCAGCGCAAGCTCGTCACCTGTTTCAATCCCCGTGAGTTGACCGGCAAGGTGTACTTCTGGTTGGAGGCACCAACCTCCCGCACTCTCAATTGGCATGGATACGCCTTCGTGATCCGCGCAAAAGTGCGGCGACATGTTCTCCTGCACCTTGCCCACCGGCCAGACCAACCGGCTACGCACATTCGCCGGAGTGTCAACGAACGTCATCCGGTAAGCTTGAATGCCGTCATCCGCGCGGTGCGTGACCTGCAAACGAAAAAATTGATCACGATTGCCGGCGAGGGCAACAAACGCGGACAAAAACTCTACCGCCTCACCGCCACCGGCGAGCGCATTGCCGGGGTGCTGGCCGACCGAACCGAATCGCCACAAAGCTTATTAAACCCCGCCTCTACTCGTTTTTCATGACCAAGAAACGTCGCAAGAAATCCGTCGCGCAACTCGCCATCGAGATCCTCGGCCAGTTGCACGAGATCGACCAGAAAGTTGAACATCTCATCCGCCGGTTGCCCAAGAACGGGCATTCACACCCTCACGATCCCCATTGGAATCAATTCCTCGACTGACCTTTTCAGGTCAGTTGTCGAACCGCTCGGCTGCGTTTTCACGCGTCCGGGCAACTGCAGCCGCATCTGTAGCGGAGCAGCCAACCAACCCCAACGAAAGGAGTCGTCGCATGAACGTCTGCATCATCAGCGGACACTTGGCAAGTCGCGCCGTGGTGCGAGGAAAAGACAAGAACATCCTCGTCTTCACGGTCGTCACCAAGCAACAGAATGGCGAGACCGAACCAACGGTCTCGCACGTGCCGTGTGTCGTGTTCAACCCTAGCGCGGAGCTGGCCGAGTTGTTCACCACGCAAGGCAAAGGACTGGCCATCGAATTGCAAGGTCGCGTCAACGCGCGATTGAAACTCGACGAAGAGCCACGCGCCAGTGCCGAGGTGGTCGTGTACACCAAGACCATTCGGACCGGCACCCACGTAGCGACAGTGCCTGTCGTCACGAAACCACGCATCGGTGGTCTGCGGAGCGTTGCGGAAGTGCTGAAGAGCGCCGTCGCATAGACCGCCAAGATCATCCCACTCACACGGGCCTGTCTTTCCGGCAACGGGGAGACAGGCCCGCCTTGTTCTCAGAACCAATCCCAAAAGGAGGTGCGATGTATTCGCCCAAGATCGATGAGAAGCTCATACCGGTTCTCTATCGCGCAGCCAAAGCGCGGGGCATTCCGATGACCACATTGGTCAATCGTCTGCTCACCGAAGCCTTGGTGCGCGAAACCGTCCCTGCCCCCGCCGTTTCGCGTCCGCAAGTTGATGTCCAACTTGCGGCTTAACCCACAACCACAAAGCCAAAGGAGAAAAACCATGATGTGCCTGCTTGACCCTGAACTCAAACCCGACGAGACCGCCTTGGTTCGTCACATCTATCAATGCGCCGCCAAGACGTTGGCGCATGCCGGGCATCTGCCACCCGCCGCGTTCTTTCGCGTCGGCCCGGCAACGAAACTACCCGGCCTGAAGCCTGGCAACATCGCCGCGCTGCGGCTCGACATGCCCGGCAACGATGCCGGTAAGGATGCGCTCGCCAGCCTGATGCACGAATTCGCCCAGCGCGCCGATGCCGATCTGGCGATCCTGTTGCTGGAATCCTGGATGATCAAACCCAACGCGAAAGAAGCGCAATACATCAAGGAGCACGGGGAATTCCTCGTGCGTCCCTCGCAGCATCCGCAGCGGATCGAGATCGTCCTGATCTCGGTCACCAAACCCGGCGGCCAAGGTTGGTCAGCATGGGTGGAGATCAGCCGCGACTCTAACGGTCGCCCCTCCATCCCGGCCGAACTGCCGCCACTGGAGTATCTGCAAAGCGACGGCCGGTTCGCCAACATCCTCGACGGAGACAGCGACCGGCCTTCGTCGTCCTAACCCAAACCAAATCAGAAAGGAAACAATGACCATGACGAAAGAAAGCACCACGTTGTATTACCGGGAAGGGTCGTCGGACAAAGTGTATCAAGCGACGATTGAGGAGGCAAAAGGCGGCTTTGTCGTCAACTTTGCCTTCGGCCGGCGCGGCAACACACTCAGTACTGGCACAAAGACCGCCATGCCGGTGCCTCTTACGAAAGCAAAATCAGTCTTCGACAAGCTGGTACAGTCGAAACTCGCCAAAGGTTACACCCCCGGCGAAGCCGGCACGCCCTACACCCATACGTCGAATGCAGACCGGGATACCGGCGTCCGCCCGCAGCTATGCAACCCCATCGAGAATGATGAGGCCACCGCCGAACTGCTCACGGACAATGAGTACTGGATGGAGGAGAAGCTCGACGGCAAACGCGTCCTCGTTCGCAAGGATGCCCAAGGCATCGTGGGCATCAACCGGCAAGGATTGCTCGTCGCCCTGCCGGAGCCGGTCGCGAAAGCGGCGGCTGCTTACGATGAGCGCTTCATCCTCGATGGTGAGTGCATCGGCGATACGCTGCATGTGTTCGACCTGCTCGCGCTGGGTGGCGAGTCGTTGCTGACTCGCCCACTCCGGGTTCGACGGAACAAGCTGGAGCAACTGCTCCTAATTGACGATCCGCATCTCGTGATTGTCGAATCGTTTCGCACGACCATTGCCAAGTCACAGCAATACGTCACGCTGCGGAAAGGTCAGATGGAAGGTGTCGTCTTCAAGCATCCGGATGCTCCCTACGCGCCGGGCCGACCGGCCAGTGGTGGTACGTGGTTGAAATTCAAGTTCACCACGACCGGCTCGTTCATCGTCTGCCGGGTGAATGCCGACCGGCGCAGCGTCGGTCTTGAAGTGCGTGACGGGCGACGCGGTATCGAGATCGGCAACGTTACAATACCGGTCAACGCGGCTGTGCCCAAGCCGGGTGCGATCGTCGAGATCCGGTATCTATATGCGTTCAAAGGCGGCAGTCTGTACCAGCCGGTCTATCTCGGACAACGGGATGACCTCACGCCAAACGACTGCACCGTGCGACAGTTGAAGTTCAAGGCCGGCGATAGCGATGAGGCGTCGTAAGCCATGGCCGATTACATCGCACAGTCGCGCAGCAACTACTTCCGCGTCCGCAACGCGCGAAGTTACCGTCGGTTCGCCGCACGTTACAACCTGACGGTGATCCATACAGAGCAGCACGGGAAACACCGGTATGGTTTCCTGTCAGAAGAGTCTATCCCAACCGGCCGCGCTGACGCCAAGGGTGAGTGGATCGAGACCGATTTCCTCCAGGAATTGTCTCGGCAGCTTACCCGCGGCGACGTCGCGGTTGTGATGGAGATCGGCAGCGAGAAGCAGCGGTACCTCATCGGCTATGCCGCAGCAATTGATGCGCGCGGACGCCGAATTCAAGTCGCGCTCAGCGACATCTACCGGCGCTGCGAAGAGACATTCGGCGTCACCCCGACGCTCGTCGAGTACTAACCCACCCAAAACCAAAACCCGACACGGGCGGCAGTCTTCTAACGAAGCTGTCGCCCGTGTCATTTCCACAAAGGAAAGACAGCACCATGAGTAAGAAAACCAAAGAACAAACCTGCTGGGATATCGTCTCAGCGATCCTCAGTCACTCCGTCCGCACGTTGTTGTACGGCCCGCCGGGCACCGGCAAAACCCACGCCGCAGCCCGGTTGGGATTGAACAGTGGTCAGCGAGTCTTCAGTGTCACGTTGACCGAAGAGACACCGGCGGCAGAGATGCGCGGGCACTACATCCTCAAAGACGGCAAGTATGCGTGGCAGGATGGTCCGGCTGTGGCCGCGTGGCGTTGTGGTGGTCGACTTGTCGTTAACGAGATTCAGCGCGGCGGACCGGATGTCCACGCGTTGTTGCTCGCGATCACCGACGATCCAGCCATCGCGGAAATCGACCTACCCAGCGGCGAGAAGGTAAAGCCAGCCGACGGCTTTGCCTGTGTCGCCACGATGAACGGCGAGCCGAAGGAACTGCTCGACCCGGCCTTGTTGGATCGCTTCTGTGTTTCCATCGCGATCGACAAAGTCCACCCGGATGCCGTGAAGCAGTTACCGGCGGATATCCAACTCGCCGCCGAACGCACCGCGCTCATCGACAACGAGGAGCGGCGGATCAGTGTGCGCGCCTGGTACGCGTTCGCGCAGTTGCGCAAGGACCTAACGCAGGTCCATGGCCAAGAGCAGGCACAGCAACTCGCCGCCAAGGCCGTGTTCAACACCCGGGCGCAGGATGCCCTAGATGCATTGGCCATCGCGAAGTCGGAGGTGGGCTGACATGAACTCACGTCTCGTCTTCCCCTTACCGGAAGCGGTCGATCCCCACGGCACCGGGCCGTGGGGGATCGAGCCCTCGCATCCCTACTCACCGAGAATCTTCCTGAAGCACCGGCTCTTGCAGGTGCCGTTGGATGACTCGGATCATGCGCGGTTCATGCGCGACCACGAACTCGGTCATCTGCGGTGGTCGCATAAACATCCGGATGCTGTGGCGCGTCGGCACAAGATCCACTTCGATGTGCTGCAAGCCGTCGAGGATGCCCGGATCAACACGAAGCTCGAACAGTTGGCGATCGAGACCGGCAGCGGAGCGTTGCCGGAGGAAGTGGCGACTGCGGTTGCCAAGAATCTGTTGCGGCGGGGCGACATGCGGTCGGTGGTGTTGACGATGGTGGCCGCGCAGGGTTGCGGTGCCAATCAGGGACACTTCCGGAAAGTGTTCGCGGTACACCCGGAAGGTGCCAAAGTGATCCAGTTGGCCGAGATGGCCCGCAAGGCACTCTGGGTTAACGGCACCGCGAAGTTCCGGGACACCATCCGGGTCGCGAAATGGCTCCAGTTGATGCTGGATAACGTAGAGTCCTTGGAGTCGCTCGCGTTACGCCGGCTGCAACTCCCCGGCGGAAAAGGAGCCAGCGGTTTCGAGCAAGCTCTGGGCATCGCCACGCAACATGGCATCACCCGGCGCTCCACTACCAAAGTGCCGTGGGGCAAGATGAAGCTCGAAAACCCACCGCGCGTGCGGCGGGTGGACGGGTACCTGGGTCGGGGGCGCATCGCTTCCGATGAAGGCACCATCCCGCGCAGCATCCACCGGCAACTTGTGGATGGCCGCGTGTTTCAACGGGTGCGGCGACGGCGCGGCGGGACAGTCTTGATCGACTGTTCCGGGAGTATGAGCCTCGGGACCGAAGATCTGCAACGGATCTTGGAGCACTCACCCGGTGCCTCAGTAGCCGCCTACTCCGGCAATGTTCGTGATGGCGTGTTGCGCGTCCTCGCAGCGGAGGGTCGTCAAGTCGACAATCAATGGATCGCGGCCCCCGCCGGCGGAGCCAATGTGATTGACGGTCCCGCATTGCAGTGGCTGTCCAAGCAATCACAGCCAAGAATCTGGGTCAGCGACGGTCAGGTGACCGGCGTCAACGACCGGATGTCCGGTGTCAACAGCTTGGAATGCTCCGCGCTCTGCCGCCAACGGAGCATCGCGCGCTGCAATGATGTTGCCGAGAGTGTGAAAGTACTGCGGGGAATCCGACGACGGTAAATCAACTCGGGAGCGTGGCGCCAAACGCTGGCGCTACGCTCCCGCATGTTGTCAGGCATGGGCAATGTGCCCCATTTTTTGGCGAATTTCTCCGAATGGTTCGTTGGGAAGTTTTTTAATCTCGCGCCGATGAAAGAGAATCATGAACACGGAACGCGTCCCAGCCGATGGTGAAGCGTGGCTCGATCAATACCCTGCCGAAGTTCTCGAGATGGTTCTGAAAATCCTTCAAGCCCGCGAGAACTCGTCAGCGCAGCGCCCGAGCCGACGGTCACGGGGGACTTGAACGCTTTTGTGCAATGACCGTCGGGGCCATTAAACAAAACCGTGCAAGGGCCGAAAACCTTAAATACCCCCTCGCCCTTGTACGATTATATGGATACCAAAATCAGCGTTCACCCGAATGTATTAGCAGCCAAGAAACGCGGAATTACCCAGTGGCGCGTACCACAATCAACCCGCAAGGAACTACTCCAGTTCATTTCCGACCTCGAACTCGGCAAAGTCAACCGAGGCCGGAAGATCTCCGACGCCGCCCAAGTAAAATATCTGAACATGCTCAAGATCTCGTTGGAGTTCTTTCAACGTCCGACAGCGCGCCTCACACTCAAGCATGTGGAGGAATTCGAACGCGCACTGAGCACCGATCGAATTCGCTGTAAACGCAAAGACGCAGGTTATTCACATTGGACGAAGATTGGCGTCCGGAAAGCACTGAAGGTATTCTTGCGCTGGCGATTGGGTTCCGGCAAGGCGATCGTGCTCGTTGGCTGGCTGGACACACGGGACCGGGAGCAAACGCCGGATTTCTTGACGGAGTCAGAAATTGAACAACTCTACCGTCAGTGTCATACCCCAGAGCAACGCTACCTCATCACCGTATTGTTCGACTCGGGGGCCAGAATTGAGGAGTTCCTGAACATCCGTGCTGAAGACGTCCGCTTGCCTGACGAGAAGGAGAACTTCGTCAAGATCACGCTCAAAGAGGAATACAGCAAAACAAAAGGCCGAACGATATCTCTCTATTGGCGACATAGTCTGGAAGCAATCAGTACCTACGTGAAGCAACGCCTGGCCGAGGGCATTTCTGCAAAGGACCCAGTCTTTCGGCACACATACGGGGCCGTGCGCATGTTTCTGAAACGGGCCGGCCAAACAGTACTCAAGCGGCGAGTCTATCCGCACCTGTTGCGCCACAGTTCAGCAACCTTTTACGCGACACGACTCAATCGGCAAGAGCTCTGTTACCGTTATGGCTGGCGATTCAGCAGTGACATGCCGGACATTTACATCTCACGAGCCGGTATGGAAAACCGCGATTTAGACCTAAAGTTCACGAAAACTGAGATGAGCGACCTGAAGGATGATCTGGCCAAGCTCCAGCAACAAACCACAATCAAGGACGATCGGATCGCAAAACTGGAGAACTCGCTCACCGAACTCCAGGAGAACTACCGACTCGTCGCGGAGATTCTGCAACACAGACCATCCATCGCCGACGTGGAAGCGGCGCTACGGCGAAAAAGGAAGTTACAAGAGGCTACACCGCGACCTTAACAGTAACGGCATTCAACACGAGCCCCTTTCCGCTCTCTATTCGTCGCATCAATAGAAAGTGTGACGCAGCCGAAAGATTTATATACACCCAGGACCTGTAACTACTATGAAAAACTGGCCAGTGGTTGTGTCTCTCATTGTGGTGATTGTTCTCGGAGCGGGCACGATCCGAATAGATTCTGCCGCAGCCGCATTGGGCGGACAACCCGGACTAGTATCGTCGATTACTTGTGCGCGAATGAGCAGTCTGCTAGGCGAGTGGACGAATATTGACAACGAAACCCACAGTCTGACGCACTTAAGCATCTCCAGAACACGTGGGACATGGACAATTCGGGCTTGGGGAAGCTGCCATCCTACAGATTGCGATTGGGGAAGAGTGACGCTGTGGACCTTCGGCGATTCCGTCACAGACAATTCGCCCAAATACGGGGTTGCTCACTGGAATGCTGGATTCAAGGAAACACGGCTCACCTTGCGTGTTAATGGCGAGGAGTTGGTGGTGGAGACGAATACGTGTTTTGACGATAATTCAGGACGCGCCAACTATCGCTCGGTTGAGCGGCTTAGACGGTTACGGGTCCGGCAGACGCAGTGGATAGAATATTTGCCCCCTCACATCGCGCCGGTACTTACGGATTCGTACCGGCTCGAAAACACCGCCTCCAAATGAGGTCGATCTCCGTGTGTTGGGCCTCATTATGGATCGCACGACCGAAATCCAAGATGGCGGAGGCGGCGACGGATGACTTTTGACGTCGCAGTCGTCACGCTACGGTTGCTAGCGGACGAACTCGTGCGGCAAGGCTGGCTGTAATCACCACCACGGCCCAGCGAGACAAGTTCTTGGTGACGAGGACTCGGATGCCACTCAACCGAAAACTGGCCCGGCTCAATCACCGCTCTGCGCCTGCACCCAGCGGGCGGAATCCAGGCCGGAGAAATGCAGCGTTGAGATCACCACCGGTCACCAGACGGCGCAGATAGGGCAGTGCGTGCTCGATGCGGCGCAGGCTCTCGGCGTACATCGCCGCGCAATTTGTGAAGTGTGAGCCATGTCCACCAATATTCAGGTCCACCGGTTCGTTAACCATTTGCTGGTACGATTTCAGAATGCCGCTGTGCTCGTCCGGCACGCTGTGGTTCGCGATGATGAAACTCAGTCCATCCGCTTCGCCGCGACTCTGGATGGTGTCGCCGGTGAGCGCCAATCGCAGGCCGTTAAACGTCAGCAGATAGCCGGCGTGGCAATAACAATGCCCCGGTAAGTGGATCGTCCGGATGACCACATCGTGCCAACGATGGGGGGTGTCATCTCGGAGCACGATGTCCACTGCGACCTGTTCCACGCCGACGTTGTACCAAGGCAAGAGCGCCGCGTAGGGGTAGTTCCGCGGCGCGCGCACGACTTGCGCAACGAGATCTAGTGCACCCACTCGGCACTCAGGGAAACGCTCACGCAGTACCGGTGCCATGTCACAATGATCGCCATGCACATGCGTGATCAGAGCCAAGTCAATCGTGCGCAACCCGCATTCACTTTCGAAGAGGTCCAGGTCGCGACGAAATGTTTCAACGCGTGTGGGCGATTCGTAGTCACACGGGCCAGGGTCGAACATCAGTCCGCGACCTTGGTCGTCGATGAGAAGAATACAATTGCCGAAGTTATCAATCTGGTAGATCCCCCGATACAGTTGTCGGTACCGTCCTATCAGCGGATACTCACATGCCGGGGCCGGCACATATGCACCACTCTGCCAACGGAGTGCCGCGTGGTACTCGTCAATGGCAGCGGCCAATGCCAGAGCTTGCAGCGGCCCATCGGCCATGACCGGCCCAGTCGCCGGGAAGTAACGCGTGACCGGTAACTCCGCCAACGACCGCAAGATCGCCGGCAAGCTGGGTAACGCTGTCCCGCCATAGTTGATTTCGAGATCATAAATGTTGACCAGTTGCGCCGGTGCGCGCAGCAAGTCGCCGGTGAAGATCGCCAGCGACTCACCCGCCAACTCCAACACAAACCCCACGTGCGCCAAGCCGTGCCCCGGTAACGCGCGTACCACTAGGGTGAGGTCCTGCCATTGGAGTCGTTCTCCCTCGTGAAACGTTCCCGCGATCTTCAATGGCTTTTCCGGCGGAAACACGGTTACGCTACCGGCAATCCCGTACTTCTCGCGCCCCAGGGTGATCGGCCAGTCAGCGGGATGGTCCCACCGGGTTTGAGTGGCGCGGGCGTAGCCGACCGGATCGCTCGCCAATTCCACGAGTTCCGTGTGCACGAGAATCCGTGCCGAGGGAAAGTGGTTTGCCTCGCGGCAGTGAGCCGGTTGCACATGCGTGTGCAGGATCAAGTCCGGCATCGGCAATCCCCGTTGCGCGATCCAGTCGCGGAGTTGCGGCAAATGGCAGTCGATCAACAGGCTCTTCCCGTGCCACACGACCAAGTGACTGGTGGCATCTTCCCCGACCAGCGAGTGAACGCGCAGCTCCGGTGCCAAGGTGGTGATGGATTGGTTCAATGGGCAATGTCCGAGGGACACGGGTCGTAATGCGGATGCGGCCCGTGCGGCCCGCGCAATCCACCAGTTTGGTATATGACTGGCCGGCGGTCGCAGTCCAACCGGATCACTGGACAGACTGGATCAGGCGGAGTTTCCGGCAAACCCGTCAAGACTAGCCGCCCGTCTGTTTGCGTGAAGGTCACCGGCCGGTTCACGCCTAGTAAGGCAGCGGACTGCACTTTCGTTTCCATCCCGCCCAGTGTCGCCGTCGTGCCTGGCCAGCGACGCACCAGCCAATACAACGATCGGCCGCGCGTTGTCACCGGACCGGCATGATTCCAGTCGCCACGATGATTACCTCTCTCGTGGAAATCAAACGTGAAGCGTTCGGTGTCGAAGATTGCTTCCGCGCCGCCGCGCTTCAGCCACGCACCGACCGCTGCCAACACGCGCACCGATTCTTCCGGCACCGAACCGTCGCCGCGCGGGCCGATGTTGAGCAACAGATTACCTTGACCTTGCGCGCAGGTCGCGAGCAGGTCGACGACCTGGCCCGGTGTCTTCCAATTGTGATCGCCGGCATGGTAACCCCAACTTTCGTTAAGCGTCAGGCAGGCCTCCCACGGGCGCCACGGTTTTGGCGAGCCGAGATGGCCTTCGGGCGTGGCGAAATCGCCGGGGAGACCATTGCGGCCATTGAAAAGGATGTGCGGCTGGATGGAGCGGACCATTGCGTTCATCTCTTCGGCGCGCCAGCCCTCGGCATTGAACGGCCACCAACCGTCGTACCAGAGTACATCGATCGGATTATACTTAGTGACGAGTTCCCGGATCCGCGCGAAGGTATTTACGATGAACTTCTCGTACGCCACCCTGTCTTCCATCGCGTCCACCGCGTCCGGCTGATCCATCCAGTTATTAAGCGAATGATAGAGTGCGATGCGCAGGCCACATTTTCGACAAGCGGCAATCAGCTCACCGGTCAAGTCACGTTTCGATTTGAAACTGCTGAACTGCGTATCATACAGCCGGTACCCGTCGTGATGCATCGTCGTGAACGTCACGTACCGCATCCCCCCCGCCACCGCAAGATCGGCGATGGTTTTCGCGTCGAATTTCTCCGCGAGAAAAGAAGGCGCGAGCTTGGCGTACTCGACGGGTGGAATCTGCTCCCGATTCATCACCCACTCCCCACGCCCCAACAATGAGTACAGCCCGTAATGGACAAACAGTCCGTACCGCGCTTCCGCGAACCAGGTTGTGTTTTCTGAATTCATAATGCCCCCGCTACCGGTGACGCTCTCGTCTGCCCATTGCGCGGCTTCTCACGATCCGGCAAGGAAACTGGCGCGCGACAGCATGCGTGTTGGGTTGACAACGATGTGTCGTACGCCTGCCCGGCGAGTTGGCCAATGTGCGGCGTCAAGGTAAACAGGTTGCCGCGGCAACCCAGCCGCCGGCGCGGGCTTGATATTGTGCAGGATGAGGACATTCTGGTGGTTCATGAGCATTTCTGTGGTTGGGTTGGTTCGTCCGTGCCTCCCCGCATCCACCACAACTCTTCCCAATCGGCATCTCCGAAATTTCTCTGCGGGACACCCGGGGTGCTTCTGCCGTGGCGCACGTAATCCGTCAGCAATTCCTTCAGCTTGGCGACGATGTCCGGATGCTCTGCGAACACATTCCGACGCTCTCCGATGTCCGCCGTCAAGTCGTAGAGTTGGATCGCCGGTAACCCGGCGCATTCCTGGCCCGGCCGCGGCGAACTCCAGCCACCGGAGCCGGGGCACATCTCGAGTTTCCAGCGGCCTTGCCGGATAGAGAATGAACCATCAAACGAATGATGAATGGTGGCTTCCCGCAAGGAATGATCCAGCTTCTCGCCACGCCACGCCGCTAGGTTGCTCACGCTGTCCTCACCGGCGTGGTCGGGAAGTTTTTCCTGCAGGATGTCCGCACAGGTCGCCAGCAGATCAATCAAGCACACCGGTTCGTCGCAAACCGCACCAGCCGCGAGGCGGCGCGGCCAGCGGATGATCAGAGGAATACGGTGACCTCCTTCATATATATCGGCTTTGTGCCCGCGGAACACGTAGCTGGGATTGTGACCGCACCGGGTCAGTTCCGGAAAGCCCGCCATCGGCGAGCAACCGTTGTCAGAAGCAAAAATCAGGATGGTGTTGTCCGCGACGCCGTTCCGTTCGAGGGCCGCCATCACTTGGCCGACGACATCGTCAACCTGAAGACAGAAATCGCCGTAGGCATTGGTCTTGGATTTCCCCAGGAATGCCGGGGTCGGCAGGATCGGCGTATGCGGGGCCGGCAAGGAAAAATACAAGAAGAACGGGCGACCTTCCCGGGTGCGCTCGTCAATGGATTGCACCGCTCGTTGTGTCAATTTCGGGAGCACTTCGTCATGCTGGAAATCCGGCGCAATCGGGCCGGCGCGCCAGAATGTTTTTCCTTCATTGGCGGGGATGATGCGATCCGGCCGCGCGGTGGGGCGCTCATTTGCCACATAGACGTATGGCGGCATATCCAGCGAAGCGCTGATCCCAAAGAAACAGTCGAATCCCACACTGACCGGCCCATTGGTAATCCTCCCGGCGAAGTCCACCTCGTCCGGCCTGTCGCTCCGCATGGGCCAGTTCCAGCCGAGATGCCATTTGCCGATGCAGGCGGTGGCGTAACCGTGTTGCTTGAGGAACGAAGCTACCGTCATTCGTCCCGGCTCGATTACCGGCGGGGAATATCCCTCCGTCACATGCTTTTTCAGCCACGAACGCCAGTTGTAACGACCGGTCAGAAGGCTGTAGCGCGACGGCGTGCAGACCGCCGAACTGGCGTGGGCATCCCGAAAAATCATCCCCCTTGCGGCCAGTCGGTCCAGGTGCGGCGTTTGGATTCGCGATTGGCCATTCAGACAGGACAGGTCGCCGTAGCCCATATCATCGGCGAGGATGTAAACCAGGTTGGGTTGATCAATGGCCAAGGCACGAGGGTCTTTCTGCAAGCTGATCATTTCAATCCGGCGACTCCAAAGGCCCGCGCTGCGTTCGCGAACAGAATCTTGTGTTTGTCCGTGTCCGCAAGCCGCGCGAACAAAACTTTGCTGACCTGCTGCGCTAGGGAAAATAGCGGCTGATCGCTACCCCAAACGATCTGGTCGGCACCCACCGTCCGGACAAAGTGCTCCAGTAAATTGGTGTGCTCACGGGAATACGTCAGGTCGAGATAAAAGTTGCGGGCCTGCCGCGCGGCATCAACGTAGGGTTGATACGTAAAATCGCTCCCCGCATGCGCGGCGAAAAACACCACGTCCGGGTGAGACCGGGCCGCACGATCATACCCGGTCAATTGTCCACCCCAGGTGTGCGCCAACACCGGCCAGTGTTGCGCCGCCGCAAATTCCCAGGCCGGTTCGAAGCGCGGATCATCGTACGGCACCCCTTGTTGATAGACCTTGATCCCCTTGAATCCGGGAGTCGCCCGACACCGTTCCAACTCGGGCAGGATTAGGTCTGGATAGTTGGCATTGATGTGGACGTAACCCACAAACCGCTGTGGCTGTCGCCGCAACAGGTCGGTCACCTGGTCGTTGCCGCGACGGATGTCGCCGGCAATCGCCTGCAACGAACTGATCGCCGTCACACTCACGCCGACGCGATCCATTTCCGCCAGATGCGCCTCGATCCCGAACGCGTCGAACAACGCCCACTCGCCAACGTGCGAGTGCATGTCAAAGACCGGGAAATCGAGTTTGCGCCCGGTCCGCCCATACTGAATCAACGCGTCGCTCACCAGCGCACCTCCGTCATCAATTGTTCGATATTACCCGCCAGAATGAGCGCCTTGTCGGCGGCGGCCAGTTCGCAGTACATCACCATCCCGACCAACCCGCCCGGCCCATAGTGCGGTAACCCTGACCCGAACAACAGTCGTTTCGCCCCGAAATGTCGTACCCACCGCTCGACGCCGCCCGGCGGGACGTAGGTGTGGCCCAAACACGCACGCAACTCCGGGTGTTGCCGCAGCAGCGGGTACAACCACACGTCCGCGCGGTAGCCGAGGTTCGTCACCACCAGCCGCAACGCCGGGAATTCCCGGCACCACTGCTGCACGCGGTCCGGTGGCACCTCCTCGGCCGACACCAACAAAGGCAGCCGGCAGTCCGCGCACAACGCCAGCAACCCGCCGACCAGCCAGGTTTCCGTCCCGTGTTGCTGAAACTTCGGCCGCAGCCACACGGCCTTCGCCCCCGCCGCGCGCATCGCCTGCACGTAATCGGCCGGTTGGGGACTGTCATCATACGGGTGTGGTGCCAGCACAAACGCGGGGATCAGCCGGTCGCAATCCGCCGCCGCGGCCGTGATCGCCGCGTTCGCGGTACGTGCCGAAGCCGGTGTGTGCGCCAGATTGCTGTACGCCAACGCCCGGTCGATGCCGCAGTAATCCAGGATCGCCAGTGTCTCCGGCACGTCGCCGGGCAGGATGGCGTCGCGCCAGCCCCACGGCCCGATGCCGCAGTTCGCATCAATGATTTGCATGGTCATGAATCGCCCTCACAAAATCCGTCACGTCAAAAACGAAACCGAAGCCAACCGAAACCCGCCACAGCCCAATTTCTTTGGCCAGGTTGCCGCGCGCCGTTTCCTTGTTTTCGACGGCGGTCACGGCCTGCCGCAAGGTGGAACAAATCAGTCCCCGGCGCGACATATCGATCATCCCACCGGGTGACATCAGCAAACACCAATCCAAGTTAAACCCTACGTAGATCAGATGATTCACGCCGGCCCCCTGGCACAGCGCGAATAATTGGTCGGCGTTTTCGGCAATCCCTTCCTCACCGCGCGGCTCCGCCGGCGGCGCGAACCGCACCCGCGCCCAACCGCGAGCCACGTCGGCTTGATTGTGCGTGCCGACAAAAACCCGGTCGTTGCGGAATTGCTGCAATTTCTCATAGGTCGGGTCCGGCGTGATCGTGGGCGCGGTCACTGGCGGGCCGGCCAACGCTACGGCGCGTTGATAGCCGGGATACGTTTGGTAATAGCCCGCCTTGGCGACGACGTGGAACAGCGCGATTGGCGACTTTCGGACCGCGTCCAGCAGCCCCGGTAACACATCGCGACAAACCCGGTAGGTCTCAGGAATCTCGGCACAACATCGGAACCAACCGGGATATTCTTCAGTCGTCCCGCAATCCCACGCGTGCATCACCACCAACGCCGTCCGCTGCGGATCAATCTCAATCTCGGCCGTCTGCCAGCCACCGTACCCCTCCGCGGGAACCGCGCGACTGTAATCCGCGTCGAACTGCTGGTAGAACTGCGTGGGAACTCGCAACCGACTGCTCATCGGGCGCTCGCCTCGCATTGGGAGTGAAACCACCGCCCCGTACCGGCACAACCCCCGGCCTGCCACGGCAAATTCCAGTGCATGTGCTGCTGATAATACACGTCACGCCGGCCGTTGACGTTGATCGCGAGTGCCGTCGCTTCCCACGAACTCAGGCGCCGCTCGTCCGCCTCGACCGCCAGCGCTTCGACCGACAGATCGGGTACGGCGTCATCGGCAAACGGCGCCAGCACGACCGCCATAATCCAATCGCCGGTCGCGTTGGCTTCGAGCTGGACATGGTCGGGATTCTGGTACGTGCGGATCGGATGCGGGTTGGATTCGAGCCGAAGCTGGCCGGTCATTCCCGGCACCGGCGCGAGCAGCAGGTTCCCGCCCGGACCGTGGGTGCGCACCTGGCCGTTCGGCAGCACCGTCGTACCCGCGAGCAAGTGGAAATGCTGTTGAAAACTCCGGGCAGCCTCGCCCTCGACTGTGAACCGGTCGAGCACAATCCAATACTCGCCGCGCAAGTAGAAAATGCTGCGCCGATGCGCTGCCACCGGGTGCGCCAACCGCCGGTAGCCCTCCTGCACGCCGCTGAAGAAAGCAAACTGCGGTTCGCTGACAAATGTTTCGACAAACGGCCTGACCGGCCAGCCATACCGGTAAATCTGCTGCACCGGCACGTGGTCCTCGTTGTTCACCGTCGCGACGTTGTGCGCGCTGCTGCCGACCCGCCAGCGGCGTTTCTGCGGATCATTCCGAATTTCCGCTGCCGACCGGTACGAACCGTCGTTCTCCGTCACATCGCCGTACCAGTTGTCCACCAACACCCGCCGCCCGCGCACGCACACCTCCATATTAAAGATGTCCGCGTGTTTGTGGCTGCTGCCGACCTCGCCGACAGGCATCGCATTGATCGCCAGCCAGTCGGCGCTCGTCGTCCAGCCGGTCCGCATCGCGTACAATCCCGTATCCGGCAAGGCCGTGTCCAACGGCGGCGGCTCGCCGCGCAGCCCGCGATATGCGGCGGTCAGGTCGTCGCCGTTATCGCTCAGGAACGTCGGCTGTGCGGCCGCGTCCGGCTCCAGTTGGTCGAGAACGCCTTTCGCCTGAGTCAACTCGAACCGCGCCGCCAAGCGCCGGAACCGCGCCGTCGCGGCCGGCACGGGCTGCCGCACCGCGGACAAACCATCGCCCGTGCGCGGCCCGGCGGGCGCGCAATCACCGAACATTGGCCCGTCGCCATCGGGCGCGAGCATCCGCCAGGTGGCATCGGCCACCGTCCGCAACTTTGTGCGGAACGCCGGCGAAAACTCGACGCCGTGCCGCGCGGCCAGGCGGGCGAACCCGATCACGTTGAAGGCGGCGAACTGGTGATACCCCGCGGCGCCTTCCTTCGACCAACCATCGGCAGCGAACAACACGTTCAGTTCACGCTCCAGATAGGTCGGCGCGAAGGCGGCGAACTGGCTCAGCCCGCGAAATTGTGGAAACAAGGCGCCCGCCATCCAGAATCCGAAAAAGCTGTGCGCCCACCAGTTATGGCCGTTGCAACCCAGCATCCGTTCCGCCCACGTGCGGGCCTCCGCCCACTCGACCGGCGCGATGGCACAGAGCCAGCCAAAAACCGGCAACAAATCTTCATCGCGACACTCACGGTGCGCGCAGAGGCAACGCAGCAGTTGGGCCACGCCGTGGGTGATGCCGAACGTCCAGATGTTAATTGCCCAGTCGGCTTGCCGTGACAGAACCTTCTGCGCGACGGCTGCGCCCCGGTCGGCGTCCAACCCAAGCAACAACGTTTCTTCCCCGAGCGCCGCCAGTGCATTGGTGTGCGGCGGAAAAAATAGATCGCCCGCCAACGCGGTGTCGATGCGCTGTCGAGCCGCCGCGAGTTCCTGCGGCGCAGCCGCCCGGCGTAGTGCCCCGGTAAAGCCGTTTGTAAACCCAAAATATTCGTCGTCGTGTCGTCGCACCTGGGCCATCACGGCGAGCAATTGCTGGCGCGGTGCCGCCGCCGGCGGGTTCGCCAACTCGGGGTGCGACCAGTCAATTCGCTGGGCCAATTCCTGTTCCCACGCGTTCATGTAATTCCCTTCTCCATTAACCCGCGGACAAGCCCACGCAGCCGGTCATTGATGCCCGGCGCGAGCGGCGCCGGCCAGTGATATTCCCAGAAGCTGTCCACTTCGTAGCCGTGCTCGGGGAGTTGCCGGTCGCTCGGCAGATAGATCGCGCAACCATTGGTGTACCCGAGCGGAAACGTGACGCCGGCCGGAGACTCGCGCCGAATGAGATTGCCGAGTTCGCCGACCATCTCGCATTCGAGGGCGATCAGCCGCAGCCCTTTGCCCAGTTGGACGCCGTGGAACGTCATCGGCACCGCGTCGGGCAACCGACCAAACAACTCCAGTCGGCGCAACATGTCGACGGCCCAGGCGCGGCGGTCGGGCTTGTCAGCGACCGTCTGCAACTCTGTCCGCGTTGGCAACGCGCCCAGCGGCCAGAAAGTTTCCTCCGTCACAATGCGCAGGTCCGGCTCGATCTGTTGCAACGGCGCGCGAATCACGGCGTCCGCGATTTCCCGCCCGGCGGCTTCCATCTCCTCCCATGTGCCGGGCCGCCATTTGTCTGAATCGGCGACTTGCCGGGGTTTCGTATCCCCGGCCGCGCCTTGGAGAAACACGCTGCCGCTGGTTTGGAAATGCTCGTTGAGCCGCCGCACCGCCACGCCCGGCCATTCGGCGGAAACGTCCAGCGTGTAAATCATCGAAGGATGACACGCCGCGGAGAACACGACCGCTTTCACCGCGCCGGCCGGCGTCTTGAAGATGGCCACCGGCAGATGCCGGCAAACTTCCGCCGCCGGATTCGGCAGCCATTCGGCGTGACCAGCGGCGTTCACACAGCGGCGGCTGACCGGCAGATCGGTCGTCGTCGCGCCCGCCCAACATTCCACCGGCTCGCGCGACTGCGCCGCCGCGCCGACCGCAACCAGAATGCCTTGTTCAACTTTGTCGAGATAGACCGGATCCACTTTCCCGCTGTAATGCCATTCGCTGCACCGCGGCCCGGCATGGGTATGGGTAAAATTCAGCAGCACCTCGTTGAGCTTCAGATCGAACAACCGCGCCACCGCGCCACGCAGCCGGTCGGTGACAGTGCGCTCGAAGAACAACAGGTCGAGACTGAGAATGACCAATTGGCGGTCGTCCTGCTCGAACCACAACACCCGCGCGAACAGATCGTCATGGATGCGTTCGATGCCGCCGATTTGCCCCAGTCCCTCCATCGGCAGACCCAACGGTGGAGTGATACAGGCTTGACCAAAACCCACGTTCATCATTCAAACTCCAATCGGCCCCAATTGGCCGGGGCGAGGCGCGACTCGGCGGGCACATCGTCCACGATGTTCGTGTCCTTGTTGAACAGATACCGGCGCAGGACAGTGCGCGTGCCACTCTGGTCGCTGAGCAACACGCCGAGATCGCCGCGCCATTTCTGACCGGCCGCGGGGCGCACGTGCAACTCATTCCACGGGATCGTCACCTCGGCGACATAACCGGTCGCGGTCTTGGTGACATCGAGCCGGACATTTTTCAACAACGCCACCCGCTCAAACGTTTCCTCGGCCACCGGCGACCGGTACGTCCATGGTTCAGCGGTCAGCCCCGGCGGGACGCGTTTCCACAACGCCACGGCGTTGAACCCGGTCGGCCCATCGTCGGGCGCGATCACCACCCGCACGTCGCCCGGCAGAAAATCCTTACCGACTTTGCGATCTGCGCCGAGTTGAATGTCCACCGCGTCGCCGCCCTTAAAATCGTACCGCCAATCTTTCGACGCGTTTTGCCACGGCGACGGATCCTCGACCTCAAACCGGGCGGTGAGATGCTCGGCGGTCCAACTCAAACTAACCCGCGCCTCGCGCCCGTCGCCAAACGCGATCGTCGCCGGCGCGCCCGCGCTCGCCACGACCCGCAACGTCGTGACGACCTCCTCGCCGCGCGTTGCCGCCGCCACCGCCTGCACCGCGGCGGCGTGTTGCTCGGCGCTCACGGCCAACTCAACCGGCGCGAGTCGGCGTACCTGTTCCCAGCCGGTCAGTTCGATGATCCGGCCGTCCGTCGCGCCGGTGAACAAGTACACCTTGCCGGTGCGCGCGTGACGGAAGAAGTAGCCGTTGAAACTCTCGATGAACAACGTGTTGTAATCCGCCGCCGGCCCGTACCCGACGTCGCTGCCGAAATGATCAATGAACAACCCGTCCTCGGTCAAAAACCCCGCGTACCCCCGGTAACACATGATCCCAATGATCTCGCCGCCGTGCGCGACCGGCTGCTCGATCAACCCGAGAATCCGCAACGCGCCGAACAACTCGCCGGGTTTCGACAGATTCTTCGTCAGCCCAAATCCCACCGACACCGGCGCGTACCGCCACAAAATCTCGCCGGTCGGGGTGAACTTGTAGATGCCGTCGGTCTTGCCATCCCCGGCGCGCGCTGTCCCGCCGGCGGCCGCGATGGCGTAGAAACTGCGCCAGTCATCCTTCAACGACGGCCACACATCCACCCGGACCTTCACGTCCCGCATCGGCCCTTCGCCCGTCAGAATCGGCGGCGCGTCTTCCGGTTCGGGATACTGCGGCGCGCCGTGCGCGTCGAGGCCGGCGGGCGCGAAGATTTTTTGGCCGGCAATGAACTTCGCGCCCGGAAAAAACGTCCCGCCAAACGACACGATATTCGGCAACAGATTGACGCCTTCCAGCAACCGCACTTCGTCCACGCTGAATCGTCCATCGCCGTTGTGGTCGCACCACACCGTGCCGAAGCCCGGATACATGTCGCGGCCCATTTTCCGGCCTTCCAAACCCGGCAACCCACGAAACGCGTTGCCGATGTGCAGCAGCGGGCGCAACAC
This sequence comes from Verrucomicrobiia bacterium, assembly GCA_022072455.1. Classification (GTDB taxonomy): domain Bacteria; phylum Verrucomicrobiota; class Verrucomicrobiia; order Palsa-1439; family Palsa-1439; genus CAINDI01. The sequence continues at coordinate 132,109 of JAJVHY010000012.1, forward strand.
CTCGGCGGCCGCCGCGTACACTCCGCCGTGGCCGTCGTAGGCTAACTTCTTGCCGGCGAACGTGGCGAACTGAAACGTCTGCCCCATGAACGCATACCGGTATTCCGCGCCGAGCAGCGTATCCGGCACGTGGTCGGCCCGGTAAACCGTCGCGGCAGGCGTGACACTGCCGGTGTCGTAGTCCACCACAAAGCGCGTGTTATGGATGAACACATTCTCCGGTGCCGCCGGATCGGGCGCCATCATCGGCGCATATTTCCCGCCCCCGAAAAATTCCTGCACCAACCGGCCGGTCTTCAGGTCCCACAAACTTTGCCGGCTCGGCAGTAAGTCCTGCTCGGCCACCCACAACCGACCCGCTCCGTCCGCCGCAATCCCGGCCGGCTGCAACATGCCGGCCGGATCATACCGGCCGACGCGCGGGCGACCGCCCGGTTTTCCAACGGTACCGACTGGCTTGCCGGCCGAATCGAACCCGCGCACTTGTTGCGACTTCCCGCGCACCGCCACCCAACTCACGCCCGCGCCGTCCACTGCCAACCCGCGCGGTTCGTCCAACCCGGTCACAAGCGTCCGCGCGCGCGGCGTTTTGCCGAGCGGTTCATCCACGACGACCAGCGCATTGCTGCTGATGACGTGGAGCGAGCGGGTTTTCTCGTTCCACGCCAGCGCGACCGGCTGCGCCACGGAAAGCGTCGTGACCGGTGTCATCGTCGCCAACGCGAATACGCGAACGCTGTCCTCCTTCGGCAACGCGGCGAACAAATGCCCGGCCCCGATCGTGATGTCGCTCAGCGTCCCGAAACCGCGCGTGACGTTCGTACTGACGTTGACCAAGCTGCTGCCGTCGGCGAACAACTGCCGGTTGCCGGTCGCCGCGTCATACACCGCCACGCTGCCGGCACCGCCGCTGTTGGCCACGTACACGCGCCCGGCCTCGTGCGCGACGGCAATGAGTTGATCGCGCCACGGACTGTTCACGCCCCAGACTTTCCGTCCGTCGCGGTTGACCTTTATCAGGTCGTGACCTTTTTCCGCGGCATCCCACACGAAGTAGGCGTTACCGGTTTCGTCGGTGGCCACGGCAACGGCGGGTTGGTGGTCGCCGCCCCATTGTGACGATGAATCCGCGCCCTGCCACGGCGGCGTTCCGCTGTTGTGAACCGACGTGATGAAGCGCGATTGAATGCCGGGATGACTGATCCCGTGAATCGTGTACGCGCCGGTCGGCGCGGGCTGGCCGTTGTCGTCGAGGCCATCCCACGTGTCACGAACCACTCCGGCCGGCTGCGCCGATTTCATCCGCAACGTCCGCACGATCTGCCCGGCCGCGTTCCGAACCGCGAGACTGACAAAACCAGCGGCGGGATTTTGATATTCGAACGGGAGCGCGATGCCGACGCTGCCGGCGGCGGGACGTTTCCGTTTCTCGGCGCGGGCTTTGGCGGCGAGCCGGGCGGCGGTCTCGCCCGGTTTCACAAACGCCGCGTACCCCCACCCGCTCGGATCGCGGAAGAACGAGACCGGTTTTGTGAAACAATCATAGACCACATGGACGGCTTTGCCGTCGGGACCGCTGAAATTACCCTGCACCTGCAAGCGCCATTGACCGCCCGGCAGCGGCGGTTTCTGCCGGAGTTGCTCGTAAGTGAAAAATCCCTCGACCACGTAGCCGGCATCCACTGCCCGCATCTGCAAGCCGCTCTCCGTGCCGGCCAGCACCACGTTGTCGTGCATGTCCATGCCGTAACCGAGATGCACCGCCGGCTGCCGGCCTTCGGTGTCGTACCAGATCGTCAGCAGCGCGATGTTGCCGCTTTTGTCGCGCAACTGCGGCTTCAGAATCTCGGTCAGCCGGAACTGAAACGAATCCCCATCCCACGCCTCCGTTGGGTTGACCGCCGGGCGGGTTTTGTTCAACAACGGATTGCGGTCGGTGAACCGCGCGGCGAACCACAAACCGCGCTCGTCGTAGGCGAACGCCACCCGCAACGCGAACTCATCCTTGACCAGTTCGTTGTTGTAGAAATGATAAAACGCCGCGGGATTCCAGTCGACAAGATCGCCGTCCACGGTCAGCGTCTGATTGCTCGCGGCAATCTCGGCGCGCGGGAACACTTCCAGTTCCGTCCACGGATTTTCCGTGAACACCATCACCACCGCCTGCGCGGTCGTAACCAAAGCCACGCCACCGATTGCCAAAAGTCCGCCGAGTTTCTTTGTCATGTCGTCTCTCGCTCCAGGTAAGCCCGCGCGGCCACGGCGCGGATATGGGTGTTCTCTTCGTGATCGGTCAAGGCCGGGGTCAGCGCCGCCAACGCCGCCGGGCCGCCGATCCGGCCGAGCGCCTGCACGGCCACGCTGTTGACCAGATAAAAATCCCGGCCATCCGCCAAAATCTGCCCCAACAACGGTACGCTCTCGCGGTCGCCGAGCCGGCCCAACGCCACGATCAACGCCAGCTTCAACCGCCACCGCTTCACCGCCGTCGGCGCATACAGTTCCCGGTCGGCGTGTTCCGCGCGCAGCAATTCGCGCAAGACCGGCGCCGCCGCCCGGCAATTCCGCCGACCCAACGCGTCCGCCGCCAGCGCCTGCGCCGGCCAATCGCCGCTGCGCAACGTCGTCAGCAGAAACCGCTCGTCGAAGTTCACGCCACGCGGCGCGAACTCCGGGAACTGCCAGTCGAAATCTATTTCCAGATCCGGCAACGTCACCACATCCGGTTTCACGGCCGGTAGGTTGCCCGGGCGCGTCATCGAGACGCGCCGCGTCCGTCCGTCCACCGTCACTTCAAATTCCCCATTCCCCACCCGCCTAATCGCCGCGCTCTGCGCCTCGGGTGCAATCAACACCGCGAACTCCGCCGCCGCGCCGCGCTGCAACAGTTCCAACCGCACGCACCGTTTTTCCTCCGTGCGCGGAAAACCCTCGATCTTCGTCGTCCGCGTTTCCTCCACAGACTCCCACGCCAATAACACCGGCCGGCCGCTGGGCAACGCCACGCGCGCCGTGTTGCCGGCGAGCGTCACGCCGGGGCGCAGATGAACCTGCCAGCGCCACGTGTGCGCCGACCGCGCCGCGAGCACGTCCCAGACAACGCCGAATCCGTCGTTGGACCACCACGACGTGCGTTGTGCGCGTGTCACATCGTACCGGGGTTGATAAAACGCCGCGCAATCCGCGCGCACCGACTGACCGTCGTAGTATTCCGGTTGACCGACACACCGCCGGCCGGGCCAGTACTCCGGCTCCTCGTCCACCACAATCGCGTTGGCCGCGCCGATCAAGCCGGACTCCGACTTGGCCGGCATCGCTGACGCCGGCCACGGATCAGCGCCGTTCACGGGCACGCCGTCCTGAAACACCGGCTCGCCCGCGTACTCGAACATCAGATGATTCGGATCGCACTGGGCGCGGCCGAGCGCGAGCACGCCGTCGGCGGACGCATCCCAGACTTGCATCAACCGAGAGCGTCGCGTCACGTCATCCAGCGCCGCGCCGGTGCGCGGCAGAAACCACCCAAACAACTCCGCCGGCAACTCGCGGTCGTTGTAATCGGCAAACTGTTCCGGCCACCACACGAGCGTCCACAACGGATCGTCCGCGCCCCACGCCAGCGCGCCGGGATGCGACCAATCCGTCACCGATGGGATCAGCGCGAGATAGCGGGGATTGCCGGTCCGGCGGGCGAGACAGGCGAACGGCGACGAATTGATCGCGCGTTGCCAGCCGTAATGATCCCACGGCGCAAGCCAGCCGCCCGGACTGACCAGACGCCGCTCCATCTCGATGAGCGTCCGCAGCGTCGTGCCGTTCGGACGGAACGGCGTGTCGAACCAGTTGCGCCCGGTGAGTTGTTCGAGAAAATCCGCCGTCCAGCACAGCAGCGGCGTGTTGACGTGCGAAGTGTAGGTCGAACCTTCGCCGCCGTAACCGTCGGCGGGAAACAAGCCGAGCAGGTCCGGCAACCGGCCGAGACCCTCATCGAAGAGCAGTTGCGCCGTCGGATGCCGGGCGAGTTTGTGGCCGAAGAGATACCCGATGATCGCGCAGTGCAACGCCATCGAGAGCGCCTGGTTGTTGCTCGTCCGCGTCCGTCCTTGCAGGACGAGGAACGGGTGTTTGAAGGCGAACCCGACCAGGCTTTCCGCCGCCTGCGCGGTCTCCGCCTCCGACCACGCGCCGCGCGCGGCCAGCCAGTCGAAATAAATCGCGTATCGCAGGGCCGTGCCGCACCGGCACCACGTGTGAAATTGCACGTCATTGGCACCATCGTCTGCCGGCAGCTTTTCCCAATGGCGACGCAAGATCGCCCGCGCTTCGTCGAGTCCGTCGCCGGTGAGCAGCGCGGGCAGGAACAGCATGTTCGAGCGCGTGGCAGGATCGGCCAGAAAGCGCCGCTGATAATCGTCCCAGTACTCCTGCAACAATCCGCTGCTGCCGGCCAGTTTGCGTGCAAGCGCCACGGGGTCACCGGCCAGCAACGGTTGCGACATGGCAGGAACGGCGTGCATCAGCGGGAATCCGTTTCCCGCGGCACCACGTCGCCGCGTTCGAGGAAGAATGTTAGCAATCGCTCGCGCAATTGCTGGCGCACATCGGCGAGGGCGGGCTTGGCAATCTGGTTGTGCCGTTCCCGCGGGTCGGCGCGCAGATCATACAGTTCGTCAGTGTCGTACAACCGCCGGACATACTTGAAATCGCGGGTGCGGCACATCACGGCCTTGCCGTTCTCCGCGCCTTCGCTCGGCTGCAATCCCACCCGCGGCCAGTACAGGCCACCGGCGGTGGAGCGCGACTCCAGTTCCATGCACTGCCGTTCACCGTGCAAGCGGCCACCTTCGCAGAAGACCGCGTCGCGATGTTCGTCAGTTTCGCCTGCGAGCACACCCCGCAACGACTGCCCGCAGTGGTCGTAGCCGGGTTCAATCCCGGCCAAATCAAAGACCGTTGCCGGGAAGTCCACCAATTCCACCAGTGCGTCGCTGACCCGCGGCTTGACCGGGACACTCTGCGGCGGTTTGACAAGAAATGGGACGCGCGTCAGGCAATCCTCGAACGTGTTCTGCGTTTTTTCAACCAGCCCGTAGTCGCCGGTGAAATCGCCGTGATCGGAAAAGAAAAACACCGCGGTGTCGTCGTACATACCGGACTCGCGCAACGCCTGCAGCACGCGGCCAAATTGATCGTCCACGCGGGCGCACATGCCGTAATACGTCGCGCGCAGTTCCGTCCAGCGGTCTTCGGTCCAGCCGGTCAGTTGTTGGCGCTCGGCAATCCCGCGCAACAAAGCGGGTTTACCGGCCCAATCTGCCGGTGTGGGCACGCGTTGCGGCAGCGCGCTGCGATCAATGCGGCTGTAGTATGGTTCCTCGACGGCATAGGGTGGATGGGGGTACAGCAGCGGCAGGTAGAGGCAGAGCGGTTTGTCTTTTGGCGCATGGCGAATCATCTCGATCGCGCCCTGCACCATCGCCTCATCATGGTCGTAGTATCGTTCGTCGGTACCCTTGTCGAGCCGACCCCGGTAGAAAGAATAAAACGTGTCGCTGCCGGGCGCGCCGCGCCACTCAGCGGCGGTGGCGTGCGAGTCGGGCCGGGTCGGGCGCGGCGGTTGGAACTTCACGTCGCAATAATTCGCGAATCCGCTCTGCCCGGGCACGAGATCGTTCTTGCCACCCCACCAGACGAAATAGTTGTGGTCGCGCAGAATCTTGAGCAGACACGGTTCTTCGGCGTGGAGCATGTGAAACATCGTGCGATGGCCGCGGACGTGCGGATACCAACCGGTCATGAACGAGCACCGGCTCGGCGTGCAGACTGGGTTTTGACAGAAGGCGTGGCGAAACGACACGGCGTCGCCGGTTACCCAGCGATCAAGCTGCGGCGTGGCCGCGCCGGGATTGCCCATGTGACCGAGTACGTCGCCGCGCCACTGGTCGGGGTTGAAAATCAGCAGGTGAGGGCGTGGCTTCATTTCGTCAAGTGCTGCAACTCAATTCGAGGTTCGGACAGTGTCACCGCCACTTCGCCATCCGTCCTGATGTGCAACGGCACTACGACCAGACCGTTGTCGTTGACCGGCGCGCGCGGCAACCAGGCGTTGATCAGCTCGGCCAACCCGTCGGTGATGCTGACCGGCTCGCCCGCGGCCGCGACCGACAGTTCCGGCACCACTCCGCCGCCGACCCCGAGTCGGATGTTCGCCGGTAAGTCGCCCGCCGGTTTCACAGTAACGGTCAGGGTCGCGGTCACCACCCGGCAATCGCGGGGCAACGTCAGCGTGGCCAGCGGCGGCGTGAGCGGCGGACGCGCCGGCCAGTTCAGCGTCACCCGGTCGCGGCGGTCGGCAAATTGGGTCACCACCGGTTGCGCCAATGGCAGCCAGCGACCGGCCAGCCAAGTGGTGAGGCGGGTTTCATCTAGGGCGGAAATGGGGTTGGCCGGCGGCGCTTCCAGCAGGCGGGTCAGGACCGGCCACCACAACTGTTGCCACGCAGTGTATTCGCGGTCGTAGAACCCGACGCTGTCCAAGCTGGTCCGGTCGAGCACCAACCGCCCCTTCCCCAGCGTGAGAACCAGTGTCTGTCCATCCGCTGTCCCGGCAAACCATTGCCCCCCGCGCCGTTGACCGAGTTGCGTCAACGCGGCGAGCACGGCCGGTTGCTGCGTGGTCACGGTCAACCCGGTGGCGGGATCCAGGCCAAGGTCTTCACCGGTCAGCAACCAGCGTGAGCCGGCGCGGAGCGCGCTTTCGAGCGCATTCACCCGGTCGGGCCAGCGTTGCTCGGCGAGCGACCGTGTCAACGCGTGGCGATTCTCCGTGTTTGCATCGAACAGGTAATACGACAGGGCGAGCCGGTTCGTGCCGCGCTCGTACACGTCACGCAACTGATCGAGTGTGGCGACCAACTGGGGATCGGTCAGCGTCCGGGCCGGCCACTTTTCGCTCGGCCAGCCGCGCGGGACGACCGGTTGCAGGTTGTGCGGGAGAGGGAGATTCGGCGGGGTTTGGGGCGCAGGCGGCGGTGTTTCGGGAGTGTGCCCCGCCGGGACCAGTTGCAGCACCCGACCGTCGCCGGGCTGCAACGGCAGGTCAAGATAGTCGCCGCGCTCACTTTGGCCAGTCCATGGCAGGTCGGTGCCGGCCAATAGATCGCGCAAACGCCAGCCGCGCTCATACCAGTGAATCCGCCCGGTAATCAGCGGCGACCGATGATCGTTGAACACGACGAGATACTGGGTGCGGCCATCCGCGCCGACGAATAGTTGCGAGCCCCAGTACGGCAGTCCGTCACCGGCGGGCGCGGTGGCGGCGCGGTTCTCGATGAAATAGCGCGGGCGGATGTCGTGTCGCCGGGCGATTTCACTAACCAACCGCCGCGACGGTTCGCGGTCCGGGCGGACCGCCATGCCCCAGCCCCATTCCCGATGGAGGAAGTTGAAGTGATAGAGATGGCCCTTGCCAATCGCACGGTGCAAGACCGCCGGCGTGCCATCGGCCAGGCGTGCGACCACTTCGATGTCTGGCGCGAGATCGGTCAACGTCACGGCGAATGGCGTGCTCGCCATCTGGATGGGGCCCCATGTGAACGGTCCGCCGTCTTTGATCATGATTTTGTCGCGGCCTCGCAAACTTTCCCGCTCCAACGCGGCGCTATACCGGAAACCCATCCATTGATCCCAGCCGTCACCGGGGGCGGTCTCGAAGATCCGGCCGCGTTCGGTGAGCGAGGCAAACCCGGACGTGGTGATCAACACGCCCCCCCGTTCCACATACGCCCGCAACGGGGCGGCCTGGTTCGTGCCGATTTGCGTGGCCGCCGTGGCGAACACAAGACGCTGGCTCGCCAGTTGTGTTTCATCGGCAAACGACGGCGGGAATCCCGACTCGGCGAGCATGGTAAACGCCGATTGTAGATTGCGGTGCGCCCACCGCCGCTCCAACGACGGCGTGACCAACAACGCCGCGCCGCTCTCCGGGATCGTGGCGCGCGCGAGCAGGTCGGAGACGGGTTGAAAGCGACGCAGGAAACGCTTGAGTACCATCGAGGCGCGCGTGTGGGTCAGGTCGTAATTGAGCATCAACGGGAAACCGAGCCAGAAGTTGACGTGCGTGACCTGGTTGGCGACCTGACTCCAGAGGCCGGCGGAAACGGTGGCCGGCTCGTCGAAATGATTCCAGATCAGCGAAAAACAAGGCTCGCCGCCGGTGCGCATCCGTTCCTGCGCGGCTTCGGTGGCCTGATATTCTTTGGGATAGTAGAGGTGATGCATGTGGGCCACGCCGACCGCGCCGGCGAACTTTGGCCCGTGCAGACTGTAAAACGTGCGGATGGCCGGGTTGATTTCCCGTGCCGTCGCGGTGCCCAGTTGCGCGACCTTGCGAAAATACCACGTGAAAAACTGCGTCGAATCCACATAGCGCGCCTGATCCCGGGCGTCCTCGGGAGCGTCTTCCACGGACTCCGTCGGGTCAAACTTGGGGCCGTCCAACGAGTACTTCTTGAGCAACAAGGCGTCGGCCCAATTCGTGAGCGGGGTTTGCCAACTCGCGGCGAGGGCGGCCACCGTCGCGTAGCGTTCCCGCAGGAATTGCTGGAAGACGCGCTGCGCGACCGGCGGCGCGGCGGCAGTGTCCCAGTAATATGTCGTGCCCCACCCGTTGCCAAAACCCGGTTCCTCACCGAGCGAGCCGAGCGTCAGCGCTGCGCCGGGCCACGCGCCGCCAAAGTTTTTGTGCATCCCGTGCATTTGTTGGCGCACCCGGCGGCGCAACTCGTCGTCGTTGTCGGTCTCAACAACGGGCGCGTTCCAGAGTTTCTTGCCGCCTTGCAACTCGGCGTACTTGCGCCAGCCATACCGCTCGGCCCACCAGAGCGACCGGGATGTGGCGTAGCCGGTGCCCAAGCTGTTCATCCCGGCATCGGCAAACAGATTCATCGACGCCGCGGCCCGGTAGGACGCATCGCGGTACAACGATTCCCAGGGCGACCATTGCCATTGCCGGCGCATGTCCCAGGGCCGGTAATGATAGAGCGTGGTCGTGCCGCGGCCGACTGGCTGGTCGTTCACGAGCAGCCAGGCAGTGACGTAATAGGCATAAATGTCCACGCCCAGATCATCCGGCAACTTGTACGCAAACGTCTCCGCAATCGTGCCGGCAGTGACCGGGCGGGACTGCTGCCACAGCACCCGGCCGAGCCGATCCGCCACCGCCAACACAAGCGTGCCGGCGGGCGCGGTTTCGGCGGCCACGGTCAAAGTGATGGATTCGCCGAACTCGGCGCCAACGCAATCCGGCGTCACGGTCAACCCCACCGGCCAATCAGGCGAAGCCGTCGGAGCCGCCGGCGCGGCGGGCACTGGCCGGTCGAGCAACTTTGCGATTTGTTCCCGCCAGAATTGCGTCAACGCCGCTACCTCGTCGGTGGCGGGCCGGGCGCTCTCGGGATACGGACCGCTGTGGGGGAAAATCCACAAGTGTTGCGGCGCGGGCGTGACGCGCCATTGTTCCGGTCGCGGAAATAACGCCGGCGCGTTCGACACGGGTGCGGCGGCGGCAAACCAATCCGTCAACGCGTCCCCCGCCGCCAATTTGCTGGAATCACCAAAATAGATCAACGGTTTACCGGCGGCGACCCGCTCGGCCAACTTTTCCCGCGCCCAATCGGGCAGATCGTCCATGTTCCAGACAATCAAATCCCAGTCTTGCTCCAGTCGTTCGCGCAAGCGCTCGAAGGCGCGCGCGTTCAGCGGGGTGGCTTGGTCGCGCCAGTCTTTTTTCTGGAGCGAATCCATCAAGTGATAGACATCCCACTCGCGGGGATAGCTGTGCCAGTAGGTCATCTCCAAATCGAGTTGGCGGGTCCAGTACTCGAAATCCGGCCAGAACTGCGACGCCCCGTACCGCGGACTCAGCACCAACACCCGCCCGCGTTCGGCGAGGGCGGCGGTGGCGACACCAGTCAGCAAGAGGAACATCAATCCGAGGCGGACGAAGCGGAACATGCGGCTACCTGGTCACAGGGTTGCCCACCGCGACCGGCTCATCCGCGAACACTGCCGGCGCGAGGGTGACATGGGAGAAAGACTCGTTTTGGCGCTGGGCCGTCAATACCGCCACACACCGCTCCAGCAAACCGGTCATATCATAACCGAGGTGAACGACCGGAACAGTCGCCATCACGGGATGTGGAAAATTGGCGTGCGCAATCACCGTCAACTCCTCGGGCACTCGCACGCCGGCATCGCGCACGCCGGTGGTGGCGTGTTCGAGTAGCACGTCATCCAACACGAGCAGCGCATCCGGCCGCGTTTTCTGGTCAGGGTTCAAGAGCAACTGCATGACGTTGTGGGCGGCGGCGGCGCCGTGCGGATGGACAAACTGCGTCCAGTGCGGTCGCGTCTCCATGCCGCGCTGCGCCAAACCTTGCAGGAACAATTCACGATAGGCGGCCGGCAGAGTGCAGGCCAGGAGCGCCACGCGTGACCGATCGAGTGCCTTCAGCCGGTCGAGAGCCAGTTCGAAGAACGAGGTTCGATCAAAGCGAACCAGAGCGATGTCAGCCGGACCGTCGGGGCCGTGACTGAACGCGACGCGCGGGAGACCGGCTTCTTTGCGCAGCGGGGTTTCGTCCCAGTGACCGGCGGCGGTGGCGAAGATGATTCCCGCCGTGCGATGCGTGGTGACATCGTGGAGCAGTTTCTCATAGTCGCCGTGCCGGAAATTGCCGCCGTGGCCGACGTGAATCGAAAATTTTGCCTGACCTTTGCGCGCGAACTTTTGCGCTTCGCGGGTGAGCGCGAGCCGGAAAGGCGAGACGGCGTCCTTGCTTTCGTGCGGAAAAATGATCCAGTAGTTGTTGAGATGCGGCGGCGCATCGGCCACGAACGAGCCACTGCGGCCGCGTGGTTCGACGTAGCCTTCCTCGATGAGGCGGTCGAATACGCGCTGGACAGTGACCGGACTGACGCGATAACTTTTGACGAGTTCATGCCGCGCCGGAATCCGGCTGCCGGGGGCGAATTCGCCGCACTGGATTCGGTGTTGGAGTTCCTTGAAAAGTCGCTGTTGACGTTGGGGAGGACGAGCCATGACGGTAGATAATATGGAGGCGTTCAGATTTTGCAAGCCACTATTTCATATAGTGAACTATTTTTCATCAATCGCTTGACTTGATGTCAATTGAGAGCGTAGATTAACTAGTGTTTGAAAAAGGGGTTGACTGGCCACTCATCATTATGAACACATACTTGTTGAATTACACTTCAACCATAGTCGTTCGCGGATTGGCACTGGGTTTAGTGTTGACGGTTGGCGGAGTGCCGCTGCTGGCTGGCTCCGTCGTGCTGGTGGATGCGAAGACTCGCAACGGCAGCTTTGAGGCGTCCGACAAGGGCGTACCCGCGTGGACAGTCGTTCAGGCCGATTGTGAGGCGGCTGTGACGAATACGCCGCCCGGTGACGCGACCCATGGGAAACGGTGCGTCGCCCTGCACAGCGTGGTCAGTTCAGCGCGGAGCGCCTTCGGCTATATCGTCAATGTAATCCCTCTCAAGGAAGCCAACGGGCCGCATTTTGAATTGGAATGGACGGCGTGGTCGGCCGAAAAGAATCCGTTTCAGTCCCGGGCGGCGTATCTGGTGTTCTTTCGGGACAAGCAGGTAGTGCAGGAGTCCAAGGCGCCGATTGATCAGGGACCAATCTCCACCAAACCGCAGAAGTTCCGAGTGGTTCACACCCTGCCGGCCACCGGCTGGGACCATGTGGAATTGCGCCTGATCTTGATGCGTCACGGCCAGCCGGGCACGGTCGCCGACGGGTTTGTGGACGCGGTGACGTTGCGACAACTCAAGGAGCTTCCCCGCAAAACTGGATCATGAAAAAAATTGTAACGAATTTCCGAATCAGTAGTCGGTCCTGCATGGCGGCCGGACTGCTGGCGGTCAGTTTGCTGCCGAATGTTGGGAGCGCAAAATCAGTCACCTTGGTGGATGCGACGACGCGCAACGGCAGTTTCGAGACGGGACAACTGTCACCCTGGCAAGCCGTCGAAACCCCTGTTAAGTTCACCAACGCCAAACCACCCCTCGCGGCCGACGGGAAACGGTATGTCGCCATCGAGAATGTCGCCAGTTCAGGGCGTGGCGCGGCCGGGTATTTGATCAATCACCGTCTTCCCGCGCGCGAACGTGACGGCCAACACTTCGAGTTGGAATACATCGCGTGGAGCGACGGCAAAGACCGCTTTCTTAGTCGCTCGGCGTATCTGGTGTTCAAGAAAGGTAAGGACGAGGTGGTGAAAATCGAAATCATTGATCAAGGTCCAATCACCACCGAACCCAAAACCTACCGGACGGTGTTCAGCACCAGCTACAGCGGCTGGGACTCTGTTGATTTACGGATCATCCTGCGCCGCTCGGGGCCGTCCGGCACTCGCGGCACCGGCTATCTCGACGGCGTGACGTTGCGCCAAACCACCGAGGCACCGAAACCCACCGCGCCGTGAACACCATCCGCCAACGGCCAATGCGCGCGGTAGGGTTTACCTTGGTGGAATTGCTGGTGGTGATTGCGATCATCGCGTTGCTGGCCGCGCTGCTGTTGCCGGCATTGAAATCCGCCCGGCGGAAGGCGCGCGAAACGGTCTGCCTCTCCAACCAACGGCAGCTTTGGCTCGGGCACATGTTGTATGTGGATGACTACGCGGGACGGAATTGTTTTGTCCGGTATAACAATGGCGAAACGACCGTCTGGCCCATCAAGTTCCTCCGGCCCTATTTTCCGCAAGTTGGCACGTGGAACACGCCCCAAAAGCGGTGGACCGGCAAGGCGGACATTTTTTATTGCCCGGAAGATCCGCGCGACAGAACCCTGCAATCCCACTTCAACTGTGCCAGTTATCGCATGTTCAACTCCTGGGGGTCGTGTCAGACTACGCCGGCGATTTGTTATGAGCCGCAGAAAATGGAAACTCTCACCAATCCCGCCTTCTTAGTGTTCTTCTGGTGCAAACCATCCGATCGGGCGGTGGAAGGCGCCGGGTTGGATCAGTTTATTTTTCCGACTTGGCACAGCAACCCCGCGGCGACGCCGGCGATGTTTGCAGACGGGCATATCGAGAAGATTGAGTTTTTGGGATACCTGTCGAAATACAAGTTTCCGCCCAGCGCCGGCCCGATTGCCAGCGGCTGCTCCTGCCTCTAACCCGCTTCGCGAAGATTTTTATGTCCAACGCCCAAAACACAACCAACGAACTGCAACGCCGGCGCCTACCAATGGCGATCCTGCCCATCGGCGCCACCGAACAACACGGCCCACACCTGCCGTTGGCCACCGACAACCTGATCATCGAACACATCGCGCAGCAAGTCGCCAAGAAACTGCGCGCGTATTGTCTGCCGACGCTGCCGTTCTCCGTTTCCCACATGCACCGTGGCCAGTGCGGCACGATCTGGCTGCGTAACGACACGCTGGCGCAAGTCATCCGCGACGTCGCGCTCAGTGTGCGCCACGAGGGCTTCACTCAACTCGTGATTCTGAATGGCCACGGCGGAAATCTGAATCTGGTCTCGGTGGTCCAAGACTTGAATCTGGACTTCCCTGATCTGCTCACGCTGGTCATCAAGCCGACCGATGTCATTGCCGAGAGCGACATTTTTAAGAACCCACCGGCCTGGCGGCACGCCGACGAGTTCGAGACCTCCTGTATTCTGCATCTGCAGCCCGAGTTGGTGCGTGTGAAAAAACTGCGCGACCAACCCGCCGCGCTTGACCGGGAACTGTTGCGGTACATGCCGTTCAAGAAAATCTCGCCGCTGACGTTCATGGGCCGGCCGACGCAAGCCACCGCTGACAAGGGTCGCCGCGCGCTGGAGTTTATCGTCGAGCGGACGGTGGCGAGTCTGCGCGCCAACCTGCAAAAAGTCACCCAGGCCCGGAGATCACGCTCATGAAACTGCACATTGTCGACAGCGGCAATCCCGATCCCTTGCCGGAACGGTTCGGGAGCGCCTTTCTGATCGAGATCGGCGCCGAGTTGATCCTGGTCGCTTGCGGGCCAGCCACCTCATGAACCGCGCGCCCAGTTGGGGAATCACAACAATCACCCCGGCCGCGCCGGTGCCCGCCGGTGCCTGGTGTACGTTGCGGTTTCGGTTCCGGTGCGGGCAGCCGATTGACGAAACCGGCGGACTCGCCAAGGAAATCCAGGTCTGCCGGCTGCCGGACCGCCTCCGCCAGCACGACTTCGACTGCGCGCTGCCGATCGGGAAATTGCAACGCGGCGACAACCCCATCCATGTTCGGGTGACCCAGGAGGACGGTCACCTGAGCTGGAGCAGCCCAATTTATCTGGTGAAATGAACCTTCCCCGCATCCTAATTCTGCTGATTGGAGTCTGCACCATGTCTGACGCACAAGAAACGAACCGCCAAGAAACCAATCGCCCGTTGCGCGTCTGGGCGTTTGGCGACGCCCATGTCGGCACCGACGCGCGCAAACGGCGCGAGAGCCTCGCCGACGCGCTGCGGCAGAGCGAAGCCGGCTTCGAGTGGGACATCGCCATTGATGTCGGCGACAACTCCGGCGGCCAGGCCGTGCCCGATGACGCCGAAGGCCGGGAGATCGTCCGGCAGTTTGGCGTCTTGAAGAAACATCGCCGCGAACAGATTTACAACATTTGCGGCAACCACGACCGCGGCGGGCTGGACGAACCCGCCGCCTGGTGGTTTCAGAAGTGGATTGACCCGATCGGCGAGCACACACCGCACTCGGGCGTGGACCCGGCCCGACGGCCGTACCCGATCACCGGCACGTGGGAACGCTATTCGTTTCGCGTCGGCAATCTGTTGTTCCTGATGATGAGCGACATCAATGAGCCGACCCAGAAAATCGGCCGCGGCCCGCTTGGCGGCAACCCAGGCGGCGTGGTCAGCGCCGAGACCTTCGAGTGGTGGCAGCAGATGGTGACGGGAAACCCCGAGGCGATCATCATCACGGTTCATCATTATTTGCTGAAAGACACCACCACCGCCACTGGTGAGTGGGAAGGCATGGTCAAGGACGCGCGCGGCAACTGGAAAAGCGGCTATCACGGCCACAAACCGCAGGGCACACCGCAAGGCGCGTCGTATCTGTACTGGGTCGGCAGCGTGCCGGACGCGCAGGCGTTCGAGAAGTTCCTCGCGGCCCGACAACCCGCTGACGCTCCGGCTGGCAGCAATGTCATCACCTTGTGGCTCGGCGGGCACACGCACCCGCGCACTCCCGACGATACGCACGGCGGCAAATCACTGATTGCCACGAAGTGGGGCGTGCACTTCCTGAATGTCTGCCCGCTGACTCAGCATCACATCAACCCGAGTCATCCCACCACCCCGTTGAGCCGGTTGTTGACCTTCACGCCCGGCAGCGACGAAGTGCGCGTGCAATGCTGGCTGCACACCGCCGAATTCGCTCCGCGCGGCTGGCATGCGCCCGCCGAGCGGCGGTTGAAACTGCCGCGCCCCTTCCACTGGGAGCAACCATAAGCGATCGCCCCAACATCGTCCTGATCATGACCGACCAGCAGCGCGGCGATTGTTTGTCCGCCGACGGTCACCCGGTGTTGCTGACGCCGAACATGGACAGCCTCGGTTTTCAGGGCACACGCTTTCGTCGCGCGTATTCGACCTGCCCGGTTTGCATCCCGGCCCGGCGCAGTCTGCTCAGTGGCCAGTTCCCGCGCACGCACGGGCTGGTCGGGTATCAGGACGGCCTCGCGTGGGACGCGCCGACGACGTTGCCGGCCGCGCTGGCGGCGGCGGGTTACGAAACGGCCTTGGTCGGACGCAGCATGCATCAGTGGCCGGCCCGGCAACGGCACGGCTATCAAACGATGGTCATCCACGGCGCAGATTACGACGAGTTTCTACGCCGCAACAGCCCGCTGGAAAATCCCCAATGGTTCGGCGGCGGCGTGCTGCACAACGACTGGACCGCCCGCCCGTGGCATCTGGACGAATCGTTGCACATGACGAATTGGACGGTGGACGAAGCGTTGCGGTTTCTGCGCCGGCGCGATCCCACCTGTCCATTTTTCCTGACGGTCTCCTTCATCGCGCCGCACCCGCCGTTGCAGCCGCCGGCGTTTTATCTCGACCGCTATCTGCGCACCGGCGTGCCGGACCCGGTGGTAGGCGACTGGGCCGGTGCCCCGCCGGGGCCGGCTGACTACACCCACGCGGATTACGTCGCCCCCTTGCACGTGCGGCTCGAAGGCGAGGCGTTGCGCAGTTGTCGGGCGGCCTACTACGGGCTGATCAATCACGTGGACGATCAAATCCGCCGGTTGCTCAGCCCGGACGGCGGGCCGGCGGCGGTGGTCGGCGATAACACGCTGATCGTGTTCACCTCCGACCACGGCGAGATGCTGGGCGATCATTATCGCTGGCGCAAGGGCCTCGCCTACGAACCATCGGCACGCGTGCCGTTGCTCATCCGCCCCCCGCGCCGCAGCGGCTGGCCCCGCGGCCAGGTGGTGGATCAGCCCGTCTGCCTCGAAGACCTCATGCCCACGTTGCTCGACCTGGCTGGCGTGCCGATTCCGACAACCGTTGAGGGACGCAGCCTGGCACCGTTGCTGCGTGGCGAACAACCGGCCTGGCGCGATTATCTGCACCTCGAATGCGCGCCGCAGTTCCACGCGTTGACCGATGGCCGCGAGAAATACGTCTGGCTGCCCACCACGGGTGAGGAACAATTTTTCGATCTCCGCGACGACCCACAAGAATTGCGCAATCTCACCGGCTACCCCGACCGTGTCGCCCCGTGGCGCGCCCGGCTGGTGCGCGAGTTGCGCGAGCGCTCCGAAGGGTTCACTGACGGACGGCAACTGATCGCCGGCCGCCCCTACCCCGCCCTGCTGCCCCATGGAGGACGGCCATGCTGAGGGCGGCCTTTGGCAAACTCGCGTACACGCCGCCGCCCGGCACCCGGCTGGGCCGGCTCGGGGTCAACATCTTCATTGCCCAAGGGGTGCACTCGTCGTTGGAAGCGCGGGTGGCATTGTTTGATGATGGCCAGCAGCGGCTCGCGCTGGTCGCGTTGGACCAGGGATTCGTCTCGGCGGCAGTCACGGCGCGACTGCGCGCTGCGGTGCAAACGGGCGCCGCGGTGCCGCCCGCGCAGTGTCTGGTGTCCGTCACCCACACCCACAACGCGCCGGCCTTGATGCCCTGGCGCGACGATGATCCGGGTTACGCGCAGGCCGACACGTTGGCGGAACAGTTGGTGGAACTCAGCCGGCAACTGGCGGCGCAACTGGCACCGGTGGAACTCCGGTTGAGCGAGACGACCGCCCCGGGTTGGGCGGAGAACCGTCGCTCGATCTACCGGCAGGCCGACGGCCGGGAATGGGTGGCCACGCATGGCGACCGCGCAGCGCCGGGGTTTGTCCGCCCCGAAGGCCCGGACGAAACGGCGTTGCGCGCGTTGTGGGCGGTGCGCCCCGATGGCACGGTGGCTGGCGGACTGGTCAATTTCTGGTGCCACCCGACGACGCTGTACGACGAACCGGTTTGGTCGGCAGATTTTCCGGGCGTGGTGCGCGCCCGGTTGGAGCGGGAAGTGGGCGGGACGTTTGTGTATCTAACCGGCCCGTGTGGTGATCTGTCGCCCGCGCGCAATGAGTTGGCGTTCTGCGAGCCGATGGGGACGGCGTTGGCGGAAAAGTTACTTGCGGGACGCGCCACCGCGCGGCCTCTAGCCGCGGAGTCGGTGGGGGCCGCCAATGAGCGCCTGACGCTGGCGCAACGCATGGTGACGCCAGCCCAGGTGCGGGTGGCGCGCGAGTATCTGGCGGGAACCCGGCCGTCCGGCAGCGCGCCGTTGGTCGAGGTGCTGTACGCCTGGCCATTTCATTTCGCAAGCCACACGGGTAACATAGACGACTGGATGGCGCAGGAGATTCTCGGGATGTGGGAGTGGCAGAAACGCGCCGCAGAGCCGGTGCTGCACGAAACGGTCGAGGTCCAGGCGCTGCGGGTGGGTGATCTGGTGCTCGCCACCATCCCCGGCGAGTTGTTCAGCGCGCTGGGGCACGCGATCCTGGCCGACGCATCGAGCGGGGCGCGCTGGGTGGTCGAACTCGCCAATGGATATCACGGTTACCTGCCCACACCGGCGGCATTCGCGCACGGCGGATATGAATGTTGTCTCGGCTATCAGAGCCGGCTGGAACCGAAGGCAGGTGAAAAGCTGGTGGCCGTGGCCCGGCGGTTGGCGACGAAACTCCGGCTATGAACCTGCCCGTCCATTACCTGGGACTGGCGGTGATCCTGTTTTTGTCGAACACGTTGTACGCGGCCGCCGGGTTCGGGTTTGGGTTGTTGTCCGTGCCGGTGTTGTTGCTGGCCGGCTGGCCGCCGTACCAAGCGGTGGCGATTTCCGCGACCTCCGTTATCGTCCACGGCAGTTTCAGTTTCTGGCGGACGCCGCCGCGGACAGCCGATGGTGCCCTCATGCGGCCGCCCGGCCGCGAGTTGCTCTGGTTGGTGGCGGCGGGCGTGGCGGGTCAGCCGGTCGGCGTCTGGTTGCTGAGTCGGCTGGCGGGCTGGAGCCGGGCCGAGATGACGCAGGTCTTTGGCGGCCTGTTGTTGGTTGTGTTGGCGGTGAAACTCTGGTGGCGGCCCCGGCCGCAACCCCGGCTCCACCCCGCGTGGGGACTGGGGACGCTGTTCAGCTCGGGGCTGATTTCCGGCATGAGCGGCATGGGCGGACCGCCGCTGGTGCTGTGGGCGATGGCGCATACCTGGTCGGCGGAACGGATCCGGGTCACGCTCTGGACGTTATTTTCGTTGTTGTCGGTGACCAATCTGTGTTGGCTGAGTTGGCGGTTCGGCGCGCCCGTGCGCGAGGCGATTGGGTTGGGTTTGCTGTTCGGGCCGGTGACGTTGCTGGGGGCGGCGCCGGGCAATTGGATTGCGCGGCGTTTGTCGCCCACCCAGTCGCGCCACGCGGTCACGGCCATTCTGCTGATCGTCGCCCTCTACGCCGTCAGTCAGCCAATCCTCTTGGGAACGGGGCGATGAGAGCGCGCTTGAAACGTTACTGGTTTCTGATCGGGATGACCGCCGCCATCGGCGGCGGGTTCGTGTTCCCCGAAACGAGTCGAGCCTATCAACGGTCGGGACTGGTGGATTGGGCCATCGCGCTGGTCATGTTCTGTGGCGGGTTGACCCTCGCAACGGATCACATCCTCCGGCAATTCCACAACTGGCGCGCGGTGCTGCTTTCCGTGTTGATGATGTTCGTCCTGGCGCCGCTGGTCATCTGGCTGGGCTGCGCGCCCTTGTGGTTGTTTCCCGGTGAACAGAGCAGCCAACTCTACATGGGCTTCATGATCCTCGCCGCCCAGTCCTGCACCCTCGGCTCCGGCATTGTCATCTCGACAATTGCTCGCGGGAATGTCCCCCTCGCCCTCGTGATCACCGTCCTCAACAGCCTGTTGGCCGCCGTCCTGACGCCGCTGATTCTCCGCCTGACACTCGCCACACAGGTGAGTTTCGACGTCTTGGCGCTGACGGGCAAACTGGCGCTGATCATTTTTCTGCCCGTGGTGCTGGGCCAGCTGGCACGCCCCGTCGTCGCCCGGTGGTTGGGAGTCGTCCCGTGGTTGCCCGCGCTGCTGACCCAACTGGTAATTCTCTCGCTAATTTTCATGGCCGTCGGCACGGCCGCGGAGTGGTTGACCCGGTCGCCCTGGCTCGTGCTGGGGTTGGCCGGCTGGATCCTGGCGCTGCACGTCGCCGTGCTGGCCGTGAATTACGTCACCGCCACGCTGATCACCCGCGACCAACCATCACGGCGTTCCCTCATGCTCTGCGCGTCCCAGAAAACACTAGCCACAGGCAGTTATGTCTGGGCCCGCCATTTCGTCGTCAACCCGCTCGGCGGGATTCCATTGCTGTTCTATCATGTCGTCCAACTGGTTTTTGATTCATTGCTGGCGCATTGGCTGGCCCGGCAGGACGCCAACCCCGGGAGATCATCACATGTCACGTAAATCAACACCAGCCCGGCCGCTCCGCATCGGCCTCGTTGGCTGCGGACGCATCAGCCGCGCCCACGTCGCGGGCTACCGGCAGGCGGGTGGAGCACGCATCGTCCGCGTCTTCGATGCGAATCCCACCGCCGCGGCGGCGCTCGCACAAGAAACGGGCGCTGCGGTGGCCGACTCCCTGGCGGCACTGGCCCAGCCAGCCGAAGTGGACGCCGTCAGTATCTGCACGCCGCCGGCGTTTCATTTGGAACATGGCCGGCTGTTTGTGCGCGCGGGAATCCCGGTGTTGTGCGAGAAACCGCTCGCCGCCAACCTCGCCGACGCTCAAAAACTGGCGGCCCTGGTCGGCCGGCGCCGCGCGTTGTTCATGGCCGGGTTTTGCCATCGGTTTCATCCGCCAATCCGCGCGCTGCGGGAGTTGTTGCGGCGTGGCCGGTTGGGCAAACCGTTGGTGTTCCGCGTCACGTTCGCCGGTCAATTTCCGCTGACGGGCGATCACCGGGCCAACGCCCGGCTGGCCGGCGGCGGGTGTCTCGCCGATAACGGCGCGCACGCCGTGGATTTGTTCCGGTTTCTGATCGGGGAAGTGGCGACGGTGCAAGCCCAGACCGGCCACCTCGTCCAACCGGCCGCCGTGGAAGATTACGCGGCGCTGTTGTGGCGCGGTCGCGATGGCTGCGTCGGCGAGTTCGTGACGGGGTACTCGTTTCCGCAGGCCGAAAACACCGTGACTATCTGGTGCGCCAACGGCGTGGTGACCGTGAACTATGGCGTGCCCAACCGGCCCGAACTCGTTTATCAGCTGGCAGGCGAGACGACGGAGCACGTGGTCAACGTCAAGTCCACCCCCGACCGGTTCACCACCGAAGTGAAACATTTCCTCGACTGTGTGCGCACCGGCAACCAGCCGAGCGTGACTGCGGCCGACGGCTTGGCCGCCGTGAAAATCATCACCGCTGCTTATCGGGCGGCGCAAACCGGCCGCGCGGTGAAACTGCGTTAATCACAATGAAAACTCAACGCCTAGCCTTCGTTGATTACCGGCTGGAAAACTTCCACGCCAACGAATTCCTGAAACTCTTGCGCCACGAGTTGCAAGAGCGCGACGTAGTCGTCAGCGGTTGCCACGCGCTCAATGAACCGGCGGGCCGCCTCTGGGCGCAGACTAACGCCGTCCCGTATTTCGCCAACATCGGCGCACTCAACGACCACGCGGATTGTTTCATGGTGCTCGCGCCGTCGAACCCCGAAGTGCATCTCGATCTCTGCCAGCGGGTTTTTCCGTTCGGCAAACCGACGTATGTGGATAAAACCTTCGCGCCCGATCTGGCGACCGCCCGGGAAATCTTCGCGCTGGCCGACCGGTATCGTGTCCCCGTCCAAACCACGTCCGCCCTGCGCTACACCAACGTCCAGACCTTTGTCCGAACAGCGGGCGTCCGTCACGTGGTGGCGTGGGGCGGCGGCCGGTCGTTCGCCGAGTACGCCATTCATCCGGTCGAACTGGCGGTGAGCTGCCTCGGTCCCGAAGCCGTTTCATTGCTGCGGCGCGGGACCGGTCAGTACTCGCAACTGCTCCTCAACTTCAGCGGAGACCGCACCGCCGTCATCAACGTCTACCCCAACACCGACACGCCGTTTGCCGCCAGTGTCACTACCGACACAGAAACCAAGTTGATCACAGTGGATGGGGCGACGTTGTTCGTGGATGCGCTGACCGGGATTCTGGATTTCTTCGACGCCGGGAGACCGAACATTGACCGCGCCGAGAGCCTGATGATCCGCCAGATTCTCGATGTGGCAGAGCAACCGGCCGCGCTCACAGGATTTGTCAATTTGGAGGCGGTTGAATCATGAACCGAAAACTACGCGTCGCCGTCAGCGGCATCGGTTGGTGCGGCGGCGAACACATCAAGGCCTTCCAAGCCCACCCGGACTGTGAGGTGGTTTTGTTGCACGGGCGCGACGAAACGCGCGTCCGCCAGAACTTGGAAAAGTTCGGCGTCAAGAACTGCGCGGCCAAGATCACCACGCGGACGGAAGATTTGTTCCGGGGCGACGTGGACGTGCTCAGCATTGCCGGCATTAACTCGACCCACACGCCCCTGGCTTGTGAAGCCGCCCGGCACGGCATTCATTTGATGATCGAGAAACCGGTCGCGCGCGATGTAACGGAGTTACAGACGCTGCTGACCGCCGTCGGCAAGTCGGGAGTCAAAACGGTGGTTAGTTTCGAGTTGTACTGGAATCCGCTGTTTCAGGTCGCGCGCTGGTTGATCGCCAGCGGACGGCTGGGGCGCGTGATGTTTGTGCGGACCAACTACCACAGCCGCGTCGGGCCGTGGTACGCAGGCTGGGACTGGTGTCGCACGCGTGCGGAAGGTCGCAGCCTCCTCCTCAATGCCGGCTGCCATGCCGTGGATGCCGTCCGCCAGTTCACCAACGACGAACCGCAAGCGGTGTCCGCGTTCCACACCACCGGCCTCGCCCAAGGCTATGAATACCCAACGACCATCCAATTAAACATCCAGTTTGCCGGTGGCCAACTCGGCCAGGTCTCCGCCTCCGCCGATGTGGCGACGCCGTATCATTTCGGGCTGGAGATTTACGGGACGAAACTTTCGCTCGTGAACCAGTACTTGCGCTGGCCGGACGGTGAACCGGTCACCGTGGCCGAATTGCAGCACGCCTGTCCTCTTCCCGGCGTCCGCTTCGTGGCGGAAGCCTACAGCGAAACAAAATCCCAGATCCGCGTGGATTGCCTCCTGCCGACGAGCGTCAGTGTTGATCACCACCCGTTTCGGGACGAGGCGGCGGCGTTGGTTGACGCGATCCAGCGAGGCGGAGAGACTCCCTTGTCGGTTGCCCGGGCCGCTATTACCCACCGGATTTGTTTCGCCGTCGACCAGTCGGCGGACCGGGGAGGCCAACCGGTTCAGCCGTAACACAAGGTGACTATCGGAACGCTATCGCAATCAGCGTCGCTTAAATAGTTCTTGTTTTTAAATGCAAGTATGATTTATACAATAGTGTATTATTTCCCGGAATGTACTGGGTTTTAGTTTGAACTATCGACCGTAAAACAGAAGAGAGGTGTTCGATGTATCAGCACGGAAAGTCCCAATTTTCCAACTTTCTAACCGCTTCGATCTTAGTTGCCCTGCTCGCTCCTGTCGGCCACGCCACATTACTCCCGGGCGACTTCGAGACGCACCGGACTATCGCCAATTCCGGTACGAATACCGGCAACGGCAGTTTCGAGACCGGTGCTATTGGCGGCTGGAATAACACGAGCTTGGGACTGACCTTTACCGTCGTCACCACAAGCCCGCCCGGCCCTGCGGACGGAACCTACTTGGGCCAGAAGGTTGGCACCAATGCCACCGCTGGAACAACGTCCATCGCGGGGCGCATTGACAAGCCGGCGCGCAATCTCGCGGGATTCACGCTCGACGATGGCGATGTGTTGCGCATCCTCATTGATTTTGCGCGGCCCGCCAACCAAGGGTTCACTTCGGTCACATTAGTCCTTCAACCGAAGTCGGGAAACACGGATGTCGGTAGTTCCTTCACGCTGCCGTCTTTGTCACTCTCGGGCACGGACCAGTGGTTCTCCTACGCGCACGACTTTCTGCTGACCGACATCACGGCCACGTACAACGGATTTGATTTGCAGATGACCTTCCGCGCGTCGGGCGTTCCCAGCGGCGCCATCCGGACCGGCTACGTGGACAACCTCTCCTTCACGCAAGGGTTCATGATCATTCCGGAGCCGGCGACGGTTTTCCTGGTCGGCATTGCCGGATTGCTGTTGTGGGGGCGCCGCCTTTCGAAGCCAACCCGATGACCTCCCTCGCGCGTGAGTTGTGTCAACAGATTGACTGGCAGTATCCCGCCCTGGCGCGAACCGCCGCCGCCCAAGCGTACCGGGCGAACGATTGTGAGACTGCGGCGCTGGAGTTCGTTCACTATCTACGACAACGGCGGCGCCCATTTTGTGGGTACAGCCCGGCATACGTCGCCGCGCTGCGCCGGCATGCCACGCCCGCCTTTCGCCGACAAGCTCAGGCTGAGCTAAGCCGGTTGCGGACGGTGCCATTCCTCGGCGGCGACCATCCGGACGGACGCGGCACGTTGCTGGCGGCCCGGCCGGAAGTGCTCCAAGTAGCCGGCACCCCGGCGGATTTTGAGGAATTCGCGCGCCGCGTGGCTGCCAGCCAACCGCGCTGGGATAAGAGCGCCAAACACACGATCTTTCAACTCGCGCGATTTCTGCCGGCGGTGTTTCCGCTCGCTGAGTGTTCCGACGAAGCGTTGCTGCCGGTGTTCGGATGGCTGACGACAATCTTCCCGACGGAATGGGCCGAGGCGCGGACGTGGGGCGACACCATGCTCGGACCGAGCGGCCACAACTGGTGGGTCGCCCAGTTAGGCGCGACTTGGATTCACGCGTTGTTGTTTCCCGAGTTCCGCGGGTTCACAAAATTCCGAGCCTTTTTCCCTGATTGGTTTGAACGTGAGATTCAGTTGCTGACGCACTCCGATGGGTTCACGCGCGAATGCACAGTGGCGTATCACCTCGCCACCACCGCCGCGTTCATCGAGGTCAGCCGGTTGGCCGCCGCCAATGGACTGCGGCTCAGTCCCGCGTTTCACGAACGCCTGCGGCGGATGGCGGCGGTCGAGTGGAAACTCGTGCAACCCACCGGCCACTACCCGGCCTTTGGCGATATTCACAACTTGGAACCATTTCTGTTCCAGCGCGTGCCATCGCTGGCGGCGCTGACCGGGTCGCCGGAAATGAAATGGCTCGCGGAACATTTAGCACCGCGCCGCCCGCGCCCGTTCGGCAAACTGTTGATCGAGACGCTGCAATTTCCGTCGGTCGGCGAAGACCTCGCGCCGCGCTACAGGCGAATCAAAGCACGCGCACCGGCCACACTCGACACCGCGCTGCCGGCGTCCGGCATTTTCGTGATGCGCCAGAACTGGACCCGGCAAGCGGACTATGCCGCGCTGGATGCAAGCGCGCGGGGCAACATCGTCAGCAGTCACGGTCATGGCGCGATTTTCGATTTAATGCTGGTCTGTCGCGGACGCGCGATCACGGTCGGCAACGGGAAGGGGCCAGACGTCGGGATGGATGAACCGCGCCGGCATTGGCGGGTGAAAAGTGAGTCGCATACCGTCGCCACGATGGACGGCGAAGATCATTTGCCGTGGCGACGGGCGTACCGGTTTGCGAATCATGTGTCGCCGACCATCGAGGTTTGGCGCAGTGAGCCGGGCTTTGCCTATTTCAGCGGGGCGCACGAGGCGTATGAACGGCTCGGCGACCGCGGCGCGGTGTGTCGGCGCAAACTGTTTTACCGGCGCGGGCGATATTGGATTTTGATGGATCGGTTCGGCGTGGCAAATGTCACCCAAACCCACACCTACCGGCAACATTTCCAACTCGGCGTGCCGGCGCGCGTGTTGGCGAACGGTCAAGTCACCACCACCGGTCGCGGCGGCAACCTGCTGTTTGTGCCCGTCGCCGGCGTCCCGTCACTCGCGCCGTGTCCCTGGCCGCTCGAAGGTTATTTCAATCCCCGGCAACTGGTGTTCACTCAACCCAATGTCACCGGTCATGGGTTGTTCGTGACGGTGCTGGTACCGTTCCGCGATACCGCCCGGCCCAATGTCCAAGCGCGGTTGTTGCCAGTCATGGCGGACGACCGGGAATTGTCCCCGTGGGAAGCGACCGGGTTGGAGATTGTCATCAATGGCCGACGCGAGGTGTACGTGGATTTCCATGTCACCTGGTACTTGCCGTGGAAATGCGGCGGACACACCGGTCAACACCGATTGTTTCATTCCACGGTATTGCGATGAATCTTATGAACGTCGGCATGGTGGGGGTGATGAACTTCGGTCGAGTGCGTCGGTCACGACTGCGGGAGACGGGATTGTTTCGCGTGGCGGTCGTTTGCGACCGCAACCCGGCATGGCTAGCCACAGCAGCGGGCGAGGAGAACGCCCAGCCCTATTCCGATTTTGACGCGTTGCTGAAGCATCCCGGGCTGGAGGGCATCGTTATCAGCACGGGGGCCGATTCCCACGCGGCGTTGAGTGTGGCGGCACTGCGCGCGGGGCTGCCGGTGTTCGTTGAAAAACCGCTCTGCACCAGCGTAGCGGAAATCGCCGAACTGCGCCGTGTCCAGCGCGAGACCGGGCTGGCGGTGGGTGTGGGGCACAACCATTGTCCCAGCGACAACTTGCTCCAACTGGCCCGCGACTACATCACCACCGGTAAGCTGGGGGTCGTGGCGGCATACGAGGAGAACTCCTCCCACTCCGGCGGACTCGAAATCAAACCCGGCGACTGGCGCGGGTTGGCCGACCGCAACCCCGGCGGGATGCTGTTCCAATGCGGTGTGCATGCATTGCACCGGTTGAACTGGTTGTTCGGGCCGGTGACAGCGGTGCAGGCGATGCTGCGTTACGACGCGAATCCGGTCACGCAGACGGCTGATGTCGCCAATGTTTTGCTGCGGCACGAAAGCGGATTAGTCGGCACGTTGAACTGCTACCACGTCACCGCCTATTGCCACGAACTCCGCATTTTCGGCACAGCCGGCAATCTCTACTTGGATACGCATACCGGCACGGCGTGGTTTCAGGAGCGACGTCGGGGTGCGACCGAAGAGCGCGTCCCAGTCAGCATCCAGACTCATACTCCACACGCCGGTGATCTGAGCCTGACCGAGTGGCATCGCGCCATCCGTTCCGGTCAGCCAAACTATCCGGGCTTGGCCGATGGCGCTTACGCAGTCTTGCCTGTATTTGCGGCGGTATTGGCTGCGAAAAATCGGCGCGAAATGCTTCTGCAAGAACTTGAAAATAAGGCTTGAAGTTTCCAATAAATATGATTCAATTAATAGTGTAATATTTAACACTTATCACACGGTGAGGCGTGGCTGGCAATTCGCGCTTGGCAGCGTTAGGAGAACGATATGAGTACAAGTTATCCTGGAGACAAAGTTCGGCGGTTCCTCTTAGTTCTGATCTTGGGAAGCACCTTCCCCGGAGGGCGTTCCGCTCACGCGGTTGATTTCATTTGGACGAATGTCGTCAACAACATCGGGGTTTCAAGTGCCGCGTCCAGTTGGTTGAATGGGGTCGCCCCGACCGCACCCGGCGCATATGCGGATACCTTCTTCTTCACCAACGACCTGAGCGCCGCTCGGACGGCTATCATTGATCAGTCCTACAACCTCGCCAACCTGATTGCGACGAATAGCGGCACATTCTTCCGCACCATCCGTCTCAACAATAGTCTGACCCTCGCGGTCAACGGCACCGCCATCATCGGCTCGAACACGCTGCTCAACATCGGCGCTGATACTACGGGTGGCGCGACGTTCTCCAACAACAATTTATTCCTCCAAGACAATGGCCGGATCGCTTTCAACAGCGGCGGCACCTTGAACGCCGGGACGCTCACCGTGGGCGGCGCGTTTTCCAACACGCCGCAGAGCATCATCTCCGCGACCGGCGCGGCCTTTCTGCGATTCAGCAGTTCGTTCGTCACCAATGCCGGCACCATGTCATTCCTGATGGCCTCCGCGAATGGCGCGTCCGGTAATCAGATGCTCACGCTGACTGCCGGGGCGAATTCCAATGCGTTCTTTGTCAACAGCGGCACGATTCTGATGGGAGTGACAGGTAGTTCCAACGGCAGCCGCACGTTTGCCTTTAGCAACCAATTCGTCAACACTAGCACCGGCTCACTCGTCCTCACGAATGTCACCACCACCAATGGCAGCCATCCAGTCAATGTGATCTTCACCGGCGCCACCCGCCTCAGCGGCGGCGCCTCAACCAATAGCGGGACCATTCGCCTCGTGCGCACTGCCACCGGCTTTCCCCAACCCGCCGGCACCTTGACCCTCCGCAACGGCGACTTCGTCAACTTGGGCACGTTGACCGTCAACCAGATTTCCAATACGACCTCTGCCCTGATTCTCGCGGAAACCGGCTCCGTCTTTTCCAACGGGTTGGGTGGACAGGTCATCTTGGAGGAGAATGGCACCGGCACGTTTGCGATTCGCGCCGACAAGATTGTGAATCTTGGCACCAACTTGATCAACGCCGGCTCACTGTACTATCAAGGTAGCGCTGGCAACAATGAAACCTTCCTGGACAATGCCGGCACGATTATTTTTGCCGGCGGGGGCCTGGGCGTTCGCGGCACGTTCACCAATCAAGCGACCGGCCGGATCCTCGGCACCTTCACCAATACGCTCAACGTAGGGACGCTGACGTTCATCAACGTCGGCACGATGCAGAACAGCAATTTCTTCAATGCCGGCGGGCTGAGTTATGCCAGCGGCGTGGGCAACATCGTCAACGTGAGCGGGGGCACGGTCATCCTCGAAGCCGGCAACCCGGTCATGACCATCGTCACCAACGCCAGCGGCGGAACCATTCGCGCCTCCGGCGGCGACACCACCATCAACGGCTTTTTCGTCAACCAAGGGACGCTGATCATATCCAACAACACCACGCTCACCTTCAGCGGCGCGCGCAACACCGGCACCATTCTCGTCAGCAATGCCGCCGTCCTGAACATCGGCGGCTCGACCGCCAGCGCCGCCAATCTGTCCACGATGGTCTTCACCAATGAGGGGAACATCAACTTGGGGGTGGGCGGCAACAACGCGGCGGCCACGCTGAATGCGAGCACCAATGGCATCGGCCTGTTCAATCAGGGCATCATCCAACGCGGCACCGGCAGCGCCTCACTGCCCAATAGCTTTGTGAACGCCGCCGTCATCAACGGACCTGACGGAACAATCCGGCTAGCCACAGTCAACCAGATTCTCACCTTTTATTCGTTGCTCACCAACTTCGGCACGGTCTTCATTCCCGCCGCCAATCAGACCATCACCATCAGCAACGGCAACTTCGTGAACAACGGCATCCTCAGCAACAATTTCGCCGGACGCTTGAACATCGTGAACGGTTCCCTGATCAACAACGGCGTGGCGTACTTCTCGGACAACGGCACATTGAATGGCACCACCGCTCTGTTGGGGGCCAACACCATTACGAACAACAGCTACATGGAAATCACCCGCTGGGGCTTCGGTGGTTATCTTCTAGCCAACACCGCGCCGCTGGTGAACAACGGCACGCTCGTCCTCTACCGACCGTCGGGAACAACGAATACCGGCGACCAATTCACTTCGGCCTCCTTTCACAATAGCGGTTTCGTGAGCGCCATCGGCAATGGGCCGAATCTGGCCGCCGCCGATCTGCCCGTGACCCTAATTGGCGCGGCTTCCACCAACCAACCCACCGGCACCCTCCTCGCCACCAACGGCACCGTTTGGGCGTTCCGGGGCGCCTTCCGCAATCAAGGCCATATTCGCGTCGAGTCCAATTCCATCTTTGCCACCGGCCATAGCGGCGGCAGCCAAGTGGACCTCGCGCGGTTCGTCGTCGGCACCCGGGTACTGAACAACGAAGGCACCATTACCCTCAACGACGGCGGATTGCTCGGCGTCAGCCAACTGACCAACGTCAGTGGCGCGGTGCTGCAAGGAAACGGACAGATCGGCACCCTCACCTTCTCCAACAGCTTTACCGGCGGGGC
The DNA here is from genome assembly GCA_022072455.1 of Verrucomicrobiia bacterium. Classification (GTDB taxonomy): domain Bacteria; phylum Verrucomicrobiota; class Verrucomicrobiia; order Palsa-1439; family Palsa-1439; genus CAINDI01. Next base: position 161,797 of record JAJVHY010000012.1, read on the forward strand.
GGGTTTTGTCGTCGAGGCGGCGGACATTCTCAATGCCGGCACCATCGCTCCCAACGGCCTGTTCAACGCGGGCACTATCACCAATCTGGCCGGCGGCGTGATCAGCGGCAACGGCCAGATCGTCTCATTGGTCATCAGTAATCTCAGCGGCGGCACCAACTCCTATAATACCGGCGGCCAAATCTACAACGCGGCCGGTGCCACGGTATTGGCGCGCAACGGCACCCTCATCCTCAGCAACGGCTTCAGCGCCCAGCAGGGCACCATCGGCGCGACCAACAACAGCGTCCTCCAACTCGGCGGCGGCACGCAGGCGTTGACCAACGACGGCACCATCTCACTCGTCGGTGGCGAACTGCGCGCCGGCAATCTCCTGAACAACAGCAACATCGTCATGCGCACCGGCAACACCACGTTGACCATCGCCGGCACGCTGTTCAATCCAGCCAGTGGCACCCTGCTGGCCACCAACACCACCGCCACCGTGACCGGCGTGCTCAGCAATCTCGGACTGGCCGAAGTCCGCAGTAGCCGGCTCAATCTCGCCGGGCTGACCGGCACCGGCACAATCACCAACGCCACCGGCACCCTCGCGTTCCACAACACCACCAGCACCACCTACGACGGCGTCATCGTCGGCCAGAATCTCCTCTTGCTCATGGCCGGCCCCGGCACGCAAACCCTAGCTGGTGTCACCAGCTTTACCGGTGGCACCCTCGTCAGCAACGGCACCTTGCGTTTGAGCGGCAACGATCGCTTGCCGGCCAACGGCACCCTCACCAGCCGCGGCGGCACCCTCGACCTCGCCGGTAACAGCCAGACCATCGCCGGCGCAATCACCTTCGATGGCGGCACCGTCCAGAACGGGTCCCTCACCAATGCCGGTGTCGCCCATTTCGCCGGGCAGAGCGGCACCGTCTCCGCCACGCTCGCCGGCTCGACCGGGCTGACCAAGACCGGCAGCGGCGTGTTGACGCTGGCCGGCGTGACCACCTATACCGGCGGCACGTTCGTCAGCAACGGCACCTTGCGCGTCAACGGCTCCGTGGCCGGCGCGGTCAACGTCTATAACGGCGGCACCCTCGGCGGGACCGGCACCGTCGCCGGCTTGACCACGATTTTCAGCGGCGGCCGCCTCGCTCCCGGCAACAGCGTCGGCACCAACTTCACCGGCGGGCTGACGTTGCTGCCGAACAGCCTCTTGAATTGGGAATTCAATTCGACCGCCAACGACCTGACTGTCGTCACCAACCTCAACGGCCTGACGATCAGCGGCGGCAAGTTCAACCTCTACGCCGAGGGCGGGACGCTGGCCTGGGATACGGCCGGCTTGTACAAACTCATCGGCTATACCGGCACGGTCAATGGCGCGGTCAGCGCGTTGGGTGTGAACAACCCGGTGGCGGGGCGGATCTACCAGTTCTCGACGGTGACCGGCGATGGGACGGCGCCGTTCTACGTCGTGCTCTCGTTGGCCAGCGAAAAGTTCTGGGACGGCGGCAGCGGGGTGGATTCCAATTGGCAGACGCCCGAGAACTGGGGCAACGACACCGCACCGGTCGAACATGATCAACTGGTCTTCACCGGCTTTATTAACCGGCTGAACAACACGAACAACTTCGCCAGTGGCACGCGGTTCAGCGGGATCATCTTCACGAACTCCGCCGGGGCGTTCACGCTCAACGGCAACGCGGTGAATCTGACCGGCGGCATCGTCAACAAGAGCACCGCGATCCAGACGATCAATCTGCCGTTGGTGTTGGACACGATCAATCCGGTCATCAACGCCGCCAATGGGGACATCGTCATTGCCGGCAACATCAGCGAAGTGATCAGCGAAGTGCGCGGGATCACGAAGACCGGCAACAAGACATTGATCTTGTCCGGCATCAACACCTACACCGGCAACACCTTCGTCAACAGCGGGACGTTGCTGGTGAACGGGACGATGGCGAGCGCAGCCGGGGGAATCTTCGTGCAGAGCGGGGCGACAATTGGCGGGACCGGGATCGTGGCGCGACCGTTGACGTTGCAGACCGGAGCGATTTTGGCGGCGGGCGTGCCGGGGACGCCGGGGGTGTTGACGATCAGCAGCACGTTGACGTTGTCGAACGATTTCATTCTGGCGTGGGACGTGAGCACGACCAGCACGGATCGGGTGGCGGCTTCGACGGTGAACTTTACCGGGACGGACTTACGGTTGCAGTTGGGTCACTCCGAAGGGTCAGTGGGGACGAATGCGGTGTTTGTGTTGATGGAATGGACGACCGGGATCAATACGGACAACTTGACGAACAACGTGAGTTTCTACAAATCGGGCGGCTGGAACACGGCGAACGCATCGGTGTACATCGAGAACAACCAACTGCTCCTGACCGGCGTGTACGCAATCCCTGAGCCGAGCGTGTTGCTCATGTTGATCGCCGGCGTGGTCACCCTGTATGTGGTGCGGCGCCGTTTCCCGGCGGCGAGCGGGAACAAATGATGACGCGAGATCTCGAAGACCTAGAAACTGAACCTATGAGAACTCGATGGGCTTCCACGTCCCTCAAGAAACCGCGCGAATCTTAGGCGAAGCCATCGATTACGCTCGGCAAGCCGAACTCGCAAGCCCAATGATGGACTGCCAACGGAGCGTTGAGTCTCTCAAACGGTTGGCTTACGTATCAGTACGTGATTCGTTACAAAGCCGGCGGAGAAGCCAACTCAAACGAACAGACCGGCCGCTACTTTAACACGTCATCCACCCAACTCAGCGCCGCCATCATGTTCGGAAAACCCATGGTCGTGACGGACAGCAAGACCGCGTGACGGATCTGCTGCGGTGAGCAACCGACTTCGAGCGCCTTGCGGGTGTGCGAGTGCACTGCGCCTTCATGGCGTGCGCCGATGGCGATGGCTAAACCGATCAAAGTCCGTGTCTTCGCGTCAAGCGGACCGGCGCTGCGCGCAGCTGTGCCCAGTTGTTCGTACGCTTTAGCGACGGCAGGATACGTTTCCAGGAACTTCAGGAAGCGCTTCGGGACTTGGCCTTTCTTAACAGTCTTTTTCATGGCCGGCATCATACCGGTAGCCGGGCTGGTTGTTCCAGCGGTTTCATCGCGTCTCTCTCTCACGCCAGCAGTATCGTGAGCATCATCTTAAACCGAGTGGCAGCCTTCAACGCGTGCGGCTTTTGCGCGGACATTAGAATGGTTTCGGCGCTGCGAACGTGATGCCGTTTGCCGGCGATGCTAATCTCGGCTTCACCATCGAGCACTTGGACCAACGCATCAAACGGCGCGGTGTGCTCGCTTAAGCCCTGCCCGGCGTCGAAGGCAAACAAGGTGACAGAGCCGGACTTGGTTTTGAGGATCTCACGACTGACAATCGCGCCGGGTTGATACTCCACCAGATCGGCGAGGCAAACTCGTAGGGCTGACGGAAAGGCGCGCTTAGTGGTTTTCATGTGGGTTGGCGCTTTCCGTTTGATGGCCGTGAGTTGAGCCGGCGGCGGTGTGCAGTCGTTCGACGTAGTGAACGAACTCGACATAAGCCGCAACGTACTCGCGTCCCGCCGCGACATTGTGGTCGGCGTGCTTCTTTGCTTCCAGCGACCGGGTGAAGCGTTTACGGATGCCGTCGGCAACGGCCTTCGACACCTCGTTGGCCAAGTTATCCACTTTGCCGGTTTCCAGCGCCTTGTCGGCGGCGGCAATGGGCGGTTCGATTTCGCCGGCCGGCTTGAGGCCGGTGTACGGCGCGCCTTCGGCCGCGCGATGCACGCGCACCAGCGTTTCGAAGAAGTACGTGTCGGCTAGTTCCTTCGCCTCGGCGCTTTGCTTGCGAACCGCCAGCGTCTTGTCGAACGCCTTTTTGATTTCTGCCTCGTCCTTTTTCTGCACCCAGATTAAGACGAGATTCACGTCACCCTTTTCGAGCGCGACTTTGGCCGCGTTGACGACCGGCCCGTCCAACGTGTCGCAATGCGCTCGCACGGTTACCGGTGCCAGCAGCGCCAGCGTGACCAGCACATTGAGTAGGATACGTGTCATTTGATGATGTCCTTTACCTGCCGCCACAACAACGGCAGCCTTTGTTGGATAGCTTGGTCTGCTTACTGACCGATACGGTCGCGCTTCATTTGTTCGTATTCCAAAAATTCTGTCGGTCTCGTCTTCATTTTACTTTCCCCGGTCGGTGGTGGCTAGCCTGTGAAAAAGTTCGTCGCGCAAATTGGGGTCTTTCTGAAATGCGCCGTGCATGACATTTACTTTCATGGTGGAATGCGTGTCGCGGACGCCACGCCCCATGGCGCACATGTGCTTGCCATCAATCAGCACCGCCACGCCCAAGGGTTCAAGGATTTGCTCGATAAACGTGGCAATCGAGTGGGCGGTCCGCTCCTGATTCTGCAATCGCCGGGCAAAGTACCCCGCAATCCGGGACAGCTTGGACAGCCCGAGGATCATTTTGTCGGGGACATACGCAATGGTGATGCTCATGGTGATTGGCAGCAGATGATGCTCACACAAGCCGACCTCCTTGATCCCCTCGACGATCACCATATCGTGGCAGACTGCTGTTTGGCACTCGGCCTTGAACATTGTCTTAAGCTGGTCGGGCTCCATCCGCGAGCCTTCCGTCATTTCCACCACAGCCTTGGCGGCACGTCGGGGTGTTTCTTTCATCCCCGCAGCATCGAGGTCCGCGCCAAGTTCTTTCAGAATCCCAGCATAGTGTTCTGCGATCTTATTGAGGTCGGGTTGCACCATGTCATCACTCCTTCTGTTTCGTCTCAAGGTAAGTCTTCAACGCCACGACATTGTTGTGTGCTGCATCCTGAGAGCTAAATAGCAACGTCACACGGCCCTTGCTTGCCGCAACAAGGATCGGCTGCCACGCTTCGGGGTGCTGATCAAGCTCGGCCCGGTAGCGACGCTGAAATTCCTTCCACTTGGCGGGATCGTGGCCGAACCACTTCCGCAGTGCGGTGCTCGGGGCAGCGTCGCGAAGCCAGCCGTCGAGTTTGGCCGTTTCCTTTTTCATCCCGCGCGGCCACAGGCGTTCGACGAGAAGGCGAATACCGTCCACCTTCGCTGGCGGATCGTACACGCGTTTGATTTGAATCATGGTTGTGCCTCCGTTCTGAGCTCTTTTCCTGCGGACAAGGCGCGGAGACAGTCTTTGATCTCTTGAATCGTGCCCAACTCCAGAATCTGTTTGGCCAAATGCTCCGCTTGCGAAATGCTGGTCGCACGGATCGCGTTCTTGACCTCCAGGATTTCGCCGGGGTTGACGCTGAGACTCCGAAACCCTAGCCCTAGCAACAGTTGGGTCAACGCCGGGTTGCCGGCAATCTCGCCACAAATGGAAACGTTCTTGTTCTTCGTCCTCGCTGTCGTCGCCACCCAGCCCAGCATTTGCAGCACCGCCGGGTGAAGCGGCTCGTAGTAACCCGCCGCCTCGCTGCTCGTTCGGTCGGCGGTCAATAGGTACTGAACGAGATCGTTCGTCCCGATACTGAAGAAATCGACTTCTTGCGCCAGCCTTCCGGTCATGATGGCGGCTGCCGGCGTCTCGATCATTGCGCCGACGGGCACGTTGGGATTGAATGCCTGGCCTTCGACCGCCAAGCTTGCCTTGGCCGCCTCGATTTCGGCTTTGGCCGCAAGCAGGTCTTCCACTCCGCCGATCATGGGAAAGAGAATGGCGACGGGATGGGTCGCGCTCAGCCGAAGAATGGCGCGCAACTGCGCCCGCAGGATCTCGGGATGCGCCAGCAACAGCCGTGTGCCCCGACACCCCAACGAGGGGTTCGCTTCGGGTGGAGATGGAAAGTAGGGCAACTGTTTGTCGCTGCCGATATCCAGCGCACGGATCACTACTTCGCGCGGCTTCAACCGGTCCGCCGTGGTGCGGTAGATCTGGTATTGTTCTTCCTCTGATGGAAAATGATCCTGGACGAGAAAGACAAATTCGGTCCGGTACAACCCGACACCGTCGGCGTTCAACGTCGCGGCCACCACCGCGTCGGCTGACTTCCCGATGTTAGCGCACAGTTTGATCGCGACGCCGTCCCGCGTCACCGCCGGCAAATCAATCAATCCCTTCAAAGCAGTCTGATGCGCCTGCAGATCGGCTTCCAGCCGGTCGTACTCGCGTCGAATTGTCGGCGTCGGGTTGATGAAAACCCGGCCCGCCAGACCATCCACGATGAGGTGGTCGCCGGTGCGGATTGTCTTCGTCGCATCCGGGACGTGAATGAGCAGCGGGATGCCCAAGGCGCGCGCGAGGATGGTGGCGTGGGCCGTTTGCCCGCCCTTTTCGATGACCAGCCCGCGAATCGTCTGGCCGTCCAACTGCGCCATGACGGATGGCAACAACTCGCCGGTGACGATCACACTTCCGTCAGGAAAAATCGGGATTGCCGGTAGCTGACTCTTGGTCAGAATGTCCAGCAGCCGTTTTCCGACATCGCGCAAGTCCGCCGCCCGCTCGCGGAAGTAAGGGTCTTCCACCTGAACAAACACGGACGTCAGCTTCTTGACGGCCATGTCCACGGCGGCCTCCACGTTGATCTTTTCCGCCAGACAGAAACTGCTCACTTCTTCCCGCAACAAGGGGTCGTGCAACAGAAACCGCTGCGCCTCAAAAATCCCGGCCTCCTGCCTCCCAATTCCTCGTTGGACTTGCTGCTGCAGCTTCAACAGGTCTTGCTCCGCTGCGAAACTGGCGGCATCGAAACGCTTCATTTCCTGCGGCACTTCGCTCGCCTCAATCGTGCGTCGCGGCACGGTGACCTCTTCGGCGCAATCGCACACAACCGCCGGCCCCCGGGCCAGGCCCGATGAAGCCACTTCGCCAAAGATCATCGCGGATGTTTTTGTATGCTCGATCATCGTGGCGTTTAGAGCGTTCTCTGATGTTCTGCCGACTTTTTGACCAGTGCGTTCATGAGCTTGTCGAACGCTTGGTTGAATTTCTCAACGCCCTCGTCCTCAAGTTGCTGGGTTACCTGATCAATGTTGAGCCCGAGTTCCGGCAAGCGCTGCATGACCCAACCGGCTCGCTCGACATCCTGTTCGAGACGTGCTTTCGGTTCGCCGTGGTCGCGGTACGCATCGAGGGTCTCGACCGTGACGGTATTGATCGTGTCCGGCCCGATCAGCGCTTCGACGTATTTCAAATCGCTGTAGTCCGGGTTCTTGGTGCTGGTGCTGGCCCATAACAGCCGTTGGACGCGAGCGCCCCGGCCGGCCAGTTTCGCAAATCGCTCACTCGCGAAGATTTCCTTGTAGATTTGGTAGGCCATGATCGCGCTGGCGATGGCAACCTGTCCCTGCACCTTCTTCGCGACAGCCGCTTCCTTGCCGCCGCGCGCGATGAGTTTCTCCAACGACGGATCGACCAGCGCATCCATGCGGCTCACAAAGAAGCTGGCCACGGAGGCGACATGTTCTATGGACTTCCCCTCGTGCGCACGCGCTTCCATGCCGGCGAGGTAGGCGGCCGCCACTTGCCGGTAACGTGGCAATCCGAAGAGCAACGTGATGTTGACGTTGATGCCCTCGCTGATGAGTTGCTGGATGGCGGGCAGCCCTGCCGCCGTCGCCGGGACTTTGATGAACACGTTGGGCCGGTCCAAGGCGGCCCACAACCGGCGGGCTTCCTCAATCGTGCCGGTGGTGTCATGCGCCAGGTGAGGATTGACCTCAAGGCTGACATAGCCATCCTTGGCATCCTCCGTGTCGTACACGGGACGGAACACGTCGGCGGCGCTCTGCACGTCGCGCTGGCTGAGGGTCTCGTAAACTGCATTCGTGTCCTTCCCCGCAAGGGCCAGGGCGCGAATGTCCTCGTCGTAATTCTGGCTGCCGGCGATGGCCTTCTCGAAGATGGACGGATTCGAGGTCATCCCTCGCAATCCATCTTCCTCAATCAAACGCCGTAGCGCGCCACTGGCGATCAGGTCGCGCCGGGTGTAGTCCAACCAGATGGACTGGCCGAACTCTTTCAGCTTCAACAGGGGGTTCTCTTTCATAATGGTATCCCGGGATGCTCGCTATGAGCACCGGTGACGTCTTTTAGTTGTACCGCCCGCCTCACAAGTCCGCATGCGTGCCGTCGCAGAACGGCGCGGTATGGGTGTGCTTGCACTGGCAGAGCGCGACCCGTTTGGCCGCGTCGAGCTTGAATTCCAGCGGCTCGAAGCCCGTTCCTTTGTGCGAACCATCGCAAAACGGCTGGTTCTTTGACCGCCCACACCGACACCACCAGTATGTCCCTGCTGCCAGGTCCAACACGGCCGGTTCTTTTGCTGCAATGATAGGTTCAGGCATTGTGATTCTCCTTTGTTGTTGAGGTTGCTTAGTATCCCGTGAACTTCGTCTGTCCATATACGCTTTCCGTCCATGCCGGCTTCGTGCAGCGCGTGGGTCACGCCTTCGACAAACCGGGGGCGGACCAGCGACATAACAGCCCCCGGCCGGTTCTTCCGGCAAATGCTGCCGCACGAAGTTCACATCCACATAACCTGTCAGACCGTTCCAGCCGGTCTTGGATTTCTCCGGCTGCGTCATCGTGGCCAGCAGGTGAAAACTCGCATCGTCTTTCGCCCACGCTTCCAGTTCCTCCAGAAACGCCGCCTGTTCGGGACAGCGATTCGCGTACACCAGCGTCAGATGCCGGGCCGACGACTGTTCCCGGGCATGCTTGATCATGCTGCGAAACGGCGTGATGCCAATCCCGCCTGCAAACAAGACCACCGGCGCGTCCGAGTCTGGATCAAGGAGGAAGTTCCCTGACGGACCGTTGACGTTTACCGGCGTGCCGATGGGTACGTCGGCCAAGCTCCTTTTGAAGGCGCTCCCCGTCATGCGCACGGCAATCAGCACGAAGGGATCAGCCGGCGCGGAGGCGATGGAAAACGACCGCACGTTGCCTTTCGGATCGGGATACGGCGGATCGGTCAGCCCAACACGAACGAACTGCCCCGGCTGGAATGAAAAACTCTGTCCCGCCAAATCCAAACGGAAGCTCATGGTCGCTTCCGCGACCTGCTTCCTTTCCGCAAGCTGGAATGTGAATTTCGCCATAGCGTTTGTAGTCTCCGCCTAAAGACTGATGGTTGCAACACGTTCCGGAGTCGTCCATGTGAAACTTCGCTTCACAGATGGAGATGACCAGCGGCCTCCGGTTGATACAACACTTCCTCGGCTCAAGGGAATAGACCCCGTAGTTGCTTGGCGTGAGCGATTTTGCTGATGCCAAGCGCCAGCGCGGCGTCCCGCATGTAAAGATTGTGCTTCTTGGAAAACTGGAGGACCTGGTGGAGGGCGGTCTCCAATTGCCGGTAGAGCTTGTCGTTTACTTCGGCTTCCGTCCAGAAGAAGCTTTGCAGATCCTGCACCCATTCAAAGTAGCTCACGATCACGCCGCCGGCGTTGCAGAGAATGTCGGGGATAAGGAAGATTGCCGGATTCTGCCGCAGAATCTCGTCCGCTTCGTACGTGGTCGGACCGTTGGCGGCTTCGGCCAGCACCCGGCATTTCAGCTTGCGGATGTTCTTCTCGGTGATCTGGCGTTCGAGCGCAGCCGGGATGAGTACATCGCACTCCAGTTCCAACAGTTGCTCGTTGGTAATGCGGTCGCCGACGCCTTTCAGCTCGCCGAAATGCTTGTGCGTGGCGGCATAGTCGATCAACGCGTTCACGTCGAGTCCTTGTGGATTGTAGAACCCGCCGGTGTAATCGCTCACGGCGACCACTTTCGCGCCAAACCGGTGCAACTGCTGCGCGGCCACCGAGCCGACGTTGCCGAAACCTTGCACGACGATCCGCGAACCTTCGGATGGCATCTTCAGATTTTCCAGCGTGCGGTTGACAAGATACGCCACGCCCCGGCCCGTCGCTTCGCGGCGACCGGCTGAGCCACCGAGAGCGACCGGCTTGCCGGTCACGATTTGCGGGACGGGATTCCCCACGTGCATTGAGTACGTGTCCATCATCCAGGCCATGACCTGCTCGTTCGTACCGAGGTCCGGCGCCATCACGTCGATGTGCGGCCCGATGAACGGGATCATCTCCTGGGTATAGCGTCGCGTCATCCGTTCGAGTTCGCCGCTGCTCATCTGGCGCGGGTCGCATGTGACTCCGCCTTTTGCGCCCCCGTACGGCAGTCCGCACAGTGAACACTTCCAGCTCATCCACATTGCCAACGCCGCCACTTCGCCGAGTGTCACCTCAGGGTGATACCGGAGACCGCCCTTGGTCGGCCCGACCGACAAATGATGCTGCACCCGGTATCCCGTGAACATCTCCGTGTGTCCGTCGTCCATTCGGGTCGGGATGGTCACGATGAACGCGCGTCGGGGCACTTTGGTACGGGCGCGTTCGCCTTGCGGGAGATTGAGGAAGTCGGCAACACGATCATACTGCTGACAGGCCATCGCGAATGCCGGTGACTGCATGAATGCATCAATCATGAATGTGCCTTCCTCAAAGGGAACACGCGCATCTCAGCGGTATTCTTTGGCCTGAGAATACTACGTCTCCCTCAATTGTTTCTAGCCCCATTGTTGGACACGCGCTCCGGAGTCGTCCGCATGAAACTGCGCTTCATAGATGGAGATGGCCAGCGGCCTCCGGTTGATACAACACTTTCTCGACCCGCAGGCGCACCGAACCGGCAGGCACGTTCCACGAGAATTCATCGCCGACGCGCTGGCCGAGCATCGCCGTGCCAATCGGCGCGACCACGGAAATTTTGTCGTGCTCGATGTCGGCATTGCCGGGGAAGACCAGCGTGAAGGTCATTTCTTCGTCGGCGTCCAAGTCGCGCAGCCGCGCCTTGGAATTCATGGTGATCACATCCGGCGGCACGTCCGCCGGCAGGACCACGCGGGCGTTTTCCAGTTCGGACCGCAACGCCCGCAGGTCTTCCCGTGAGTCCTCCAGGCCTTCGAGGAGCGTGCGGAGTCGCTTCAAGTCGGGTTCAGTGATGTAAACAAGCCGTGTCTTTGTGATGGTTTTCATAGTGCTTTCGCTTTCATTGGTTGATTGTGGTGTCCCGCCGCGACTGGCCGCGAAGATCGGCAGCGTGTCCAGGTCCGTCAGATCGAGCACGACATTGATCCGATGTCGCCGCAACAGCCGGTGATACTCCGCCGTGTCGTCCGGAAAATCGAACCGGCGGCGGATGAAGTCATAATGCAGTTTCTGCGGCGTGAGTTGCCGATTATGGAGCAGACCGTCCTGCTGATCCACGCAGACCAGGCTCTTCCAGTATCCGCGGATCGGTTTCAAGCGCCGCAGAAACGCCTGCGCCACATGCCCCGACGCGCCCAGAATCAGCAGGTTCGGCGACCCGCCGGCTTCCGCGTGTATCTCGCGCGTCGGCGCGAACGCCCTGACTTCACTGCCGGCAGAAGTGGTTGTTGAGGTTTCTCGAAACATGATGCTCCTCCTGTTATGGGCCGATTCTTTCCAGCTCGACTGTTCCTCTCTGGAAAGCGAACCCGCGCTGCGGACGCGCCCGCCGTGCAAGCAAACTTGTCTTTCGTTTACGGAGACGGCGTTCGATCTTTTCCGCCACGGCGTCGAGCGCCGTGAGCGCATCGGTGGCGGTGTGCTCGGCATGCAAGTCGCGACCGGGAATCTCGTAATGGACGCGGACGATAAACTGCGCGAGGGTCGGGCGGTGGAGATGCACTCGCGCCCGGAGCGCCTGCGGCGCGTATTTGGCGACGCGGCCAATCTTCGTGTAGATGGCTTGCTTCAAGTCATCATCGAGCGCCACGCGTTTGGTGTGAATCAGGATGTTCATGCTCGTTTTTCCTCCACAGTTGATTGTCGCATCGCTTCCCGGACCAAGTCTAAGAACTGCTCCACCCGGAAGGGGCGTTCGAGATAGGCAAAACAATCCGTCTTTTGCGCAAACTCGATGCCCGGAGCTTCCGCGACAGCGATGACTCGAAGATTGGGAAACTCCGACCGGCGAGCGCGAGCTAATGTACCGGCGCCGAGTTGAATGACGGAAGTGCTGGCGACGACCACGCGGAATGAACCGTCGCCGCGCCGGAGTGTGTCGAGCGCCTCTCGCAGACTGCCAGCCCCGCACGCGGGCAGTCCGTGGTTGTTCAGGAGATAAACGAACGTGATGAGTGGGGCGATGTTCTCGTCCACAACCAGTACCGCCGGGCCCTCACGCTTGCCGGGTTTCAGGCGCGGTCTGTCGCTCAACCACGGGCTGAGATCGTGCAACCATGTCGTGTACCTGTATCCGCTGAACGCATTCATGCCACCATCACCTCCGCTTCGGTCACACCGCTCAAGGCGGCTTGCACTGCCGAGGTGATAAGCGCACCGCTCAAGGGTTTCTCCAGTACTGCCGCCGCACCCCACAGCACCGCCGCGTCCCGGACATCCTCATCGTAAAACGGGGTCATCAGGATGACTGGCAACTGCGGATACCGGCGGTGGATATGCTGTAACAGTTCCAGCCCGTTCATGCGGGGCATCTCCATGTCGCTGAGCACGACGGTCACGTCTTCCGTGGCCAAGAGGTTCATGGCTTCGTCACCGCTGGCGGCTTCCAGCGGCTCAAATCCCTGTCGCCAGAGCAAGCGCGCAGCGGCTTGCCGGTGCTGGGGATGATCGTCCACTACGAGGACTCGAATGTTTGGATTCATGATATGTTCTCTCTTGCTTGACTTGTTTTGCTTTACCAACCGTCCCATACCGGCGAGGAACGCCACGCTGGCGTCGCGCCGGTCAGCGCCCGATGCACTGCGCCGAGGAATTCGTCCAGCTCCAGCGGCTTGCACAGATACTGAAACGCTCCGTTGTGCATCGCCTCGCCCAACTCGCACCAGTCGCCAAACGCCGTGATGACGATGACCGGCAATTCTGGGAAGTCCTGCTTCAAAATGGTCAGCAACTGTGTGCCCTTAAGGCCCGGCATCAACACATCCGTGACCACGAGGTCGGGCGGCGGTTCTCCCGTGCTGAGATACGTCAGCGCAGTCGCTGCGTCGGGCTTGGCGATCACGGTATAACCGTTGCGTTGCAGCAGCTTGGTCAACGCCGTGCGCAACTCGTCATCGTCGTCCACGAGAAGGACCCGGTAGTTTTTTTGTGTCGTGTCTTTCATGCCTGTCGCTTTAGCAACGACAATGCCAGCGCCAGAAAAGCCCGATTTACTGAGGTTTCTGTGACGACTCATCCGGCAAACGCGACACGTCGCCGCACCCGCAGTGGGCGCAACGGCAAGTTGCCGCAGGCGACGCGCACGGGCTTCCGCGGTGTTGTTGGAGGAAGAAGTGAAGCGACCTCGCAGCTTCGCGGGTGTTGGATGAGTACTGCGGGCGAAAAGCCAGTCGCACGCTGGTCAGAGTGACCGGCCGGCCTCTACCGGCCTTGTACGACCGGCCGGTGTTTCAAAGCGCGGCGCACCGTGTCGAGGAACGCCTCGATCTCCAGCGGTTTGCAGAGGTAGGCGGCCGCCCCCTTGCTGCGGGACTTGTAGTAACCACCAAGGTCTCCAAACGCTGTGATCAAGATCACTGGAAGATCGGGAATATCCGCTTTCAGGAGGTGAAGAAACTCCATGCCGTTAATATCCGGCATCACCACATCGCTAATGACCAGATCAAATGTCTCCTCGTTGCCGGCGAGACAACGGACGGCGCTGGTCACGTCGGGTTGGGCGGTGACGGAATAGCCTTCGTGCTGCAACAGTTTCGTCAGTGCCTTGCGCACTTCGTCGTCGTCATCCACCAGTAAGATGCGGTATTCTTTATCCGTGATCTGGCTCATGCCGTCCCGCTTAGCTACGACTGTGCCAGCGTTGGAATCGCACGAATGCAGAGGTTTTCGCAACGACTCGACGCGGAGGGCGACACGCTGCCGCACGCGCCCTGGGCGCAGCGGCAAGTTGTCGCAATGAAACGTAACGAACCGACGGATCATCACCGGATCGGTGGTCGGGACATGATGCCAGGCCGTTGTTGCCAACTCAGACATTCCGGTTCTTCTTCGGGCGAAAGGCGCGCCCTGCCGAATTCGCTTTCCACGCGCGCACAGTGAGGACGGGACAGGATGCGTGACGCACCACGTATTCTGCGGTGCTACCGAGAAACACGCGCTTGAGCCCGGTGCGGCCATGGGTGGAAATGACAATCAAATCGATGCCCAACGTTCCGGCCGTCTCGACGATGACATCTCCCGGATGACCGTCTTTGATGACCGTCACGAGCGGCCGCTTGCTCCGAATCGAGCGGGCCAGATCGTCCAGTTTCTTCTTCCCGCTGCGTCGCAGATCTTCGATGAGCGCGGGATAATCCAACGCCGCGTAATCGCCGCTGGTAGGGTAATAATCGGCGTGAATCACATGCACCAACACGATGCCCGCTCGAAATTGCCGGGCAATCGGAAGCGCATAATTCAGCGCGTCCTCCGAGCACCAGGAAAAATCAATGGGCACGAGGATGTTTTTCAGCCGGAACGGCCAGGCGGCAACTTTTGGGTTGGACGTTGGTTTGCTGTTCATACTGATACCCTCCTGTGATCGATGGTTTTGCCAGTCGAATTTGTCTCCCGCTTCTCCATTTGGCAGTTCCAACGAGAACTTTTCAAGGAAACTCTCGCGAAAGATCAGTGGCTCAACGCCACCACAGCGATTCAATCGGGAGCAAAATTCTCAACCTGTCAGAGATTAGGTTAAATCGAGTCACAGCTTCGCGCGACGCCGGCGCTCTCCATCGCCACGTCCGTGCCGCTGCCCATCGCAATGCCGCCAACGCCGGCGCCGGCCTCAGTGATGGATCACGTACTGGTGTGGCGCAGCCTCAAATTTCGCCGCGCACGAAACGCAGCAAACGGTGTAGTACGCGCCTGCGTGATACACCTCGACGCGGTCCTCGCCAGCGCGGATGTTCTTGGTGCAGACCTTGCATCGCGCGGCTGGCGGCATAGTGGGCCGTTGGGGTTCTGGCTTCGTTGCCATGATGTCCTCCTGCCCGCTACTCTTACACCACCATGACCGAATTGTCGCTCCCGTGCGGATTGGCGGCAGACTCTTTGGCGGCGGGATCGCTGATCCATTGGCCGTCCACCACATACCGGTACTCGTGGCGGCCTGGACGCAGCGACACTTTCGTCTTCCATTGGCCGTTCTTGCCTCGCGTCAGCGGCGTGCGGGTCGCATCCCAGTCGTTGAATGTACCCGCCACCGCGACGGTGCTGGCCTGTGGCGCATCCAGTGTGAACGTAATGCTCTTTGATCGTGCCATCGTTATGCCTCCTTCTGTTTGATCTAACGCGGCCTTTCCCTGAAACCCTCGCCACTTCATGTATCGCTCATCGGGTACACGCGTGCAACCTGCCTGCGTTCGCACCACGAGGCGCAGTGAATTTACCGCGCTCCGTGACGCTCCGTCTCCCGTCTGCGGGCTGGCTGGCGATCAGTGCGCTTTGCAGATCTCCAGATTGTCACCGCAAGTCTTGCAGGTATGCTGGAACTTGCCGGTCTCGAAGTAGCTCAGGACGGCGTTCCGGCAGTCGGGGCATTCCATT
Source organism: Verrucomicrobiia bacterium (assembly GCA_022072455.1). Taxonomy (GTDB): domain Bacteria; phylum Verrucomicrobiota; class Verrucomicrobiia; order Palsa-1439; family Palsa-1439; genus CAINDI01. The sequence goes on from JAJVHY010000012.1 coordinate 177,351, forward strand.
TTCTTGATTGAGGAATACCCGACGATGCCCGCTTTGCCAGCGCGGCGGGGCACTTTGACCCAGGTTACTTCGCATTTCGGGCAGCGCACCGCCTCGGACATGGTGAGGGTGGTGGATTGCGTGGCGGTCGCGGTCTTGCAACCGACCAGCAACAGTCCCGTCGCCGACAGTCCGACGCCGACAAGCGCGATGGTCACGGCTTTCCTGAGTTTTCCTAACGTTGATGTGGTTGGGGTGGACATGGTGTTTCCTTTCGTTCGTTTGCTTTGGTTGACCGGTTGACTGCGATTGCTGAAATCATGCCATAGCTGCACCTCCTTCGCCATAACTCGTTCGCTTGCCGAGAAACCTTCATAGAATTACCCGCCTCAACCGCAGCGCGTTCGCGACCACCGACACGGAGCTGAAGCTCATCGCGGCGGCGGCAATCATAGGGTTCAGCAGCAGACCGATGAACGGATACAAAATGCCGGCGGCGATGGGCACGCCGAGCACGTTATAGACGAATGCGAAGAACAGGTTTTGGCGGATATTGCGCATCGTGGCCCGGCTCAGCAAGCGCGCCTTGGCAATGCCGCGCAGGTCGCCTTTGACCAGCGTGACGCCGGCGCTCTCCATCGCCACGTCCGTGCCGCTGCCCATCGCAATGCCGACGTGCGCCGGCGCCGGCCTCAGTGATGAATCACGTACTGGTGCGGCGCAGCCTCAAATTTCGCCGCGCGCGAAACGCTCTGATTCAGTCATTCGCGAACTCTTCCTGATCGCGCTCGATGACATTGCCCTCGTCGGCTTCAATTGTATCGGTGCTCAGATGGTGCAGCGCGCGCCACGTGTGATAGCCGACGGCATCAACCCAACGCAGACCGTCAAGGGTATGGAGTGCATGCCCCGGCTCCACTGTTCCGTGAGCACTCTCCTCCAATAAAGCGGCACGTTCAGTGCGCCGGCGTTCCGCCAAAACCAGCGAAAGCCGTTGCAGCTTGTCGCGCTCCGGCGCAGGCGCTTGCCGACGCAATGACGCCGCAGCAGTCTCGACCATCTCCAGCACCGTGCGCTTCGGTTCCTGCAACCGTTGTTCACCATTCAGCAGCGAAGGTTCGAAGTTATTTTTCATCACGACTACCAATTGGTTCAGATGATCCAACGCGTGGATCATCGAGATGCGGGTGTTGAGTTGGCGGGGACGAGACGCAGGGAACGAAATTAACCCAAGGAAGCGCCGCGTTTCTTTCAGCGCCGCCAATACTGCATCCGTCCGGTCTGGTATTACGGGAATTGAGCCGCGAAGCCGGCGGTCGATCTCATTGAGCACTTCCGCAGACACATCCATGAGCGTGCGGCGCACCGCTTCAATCGCGACTTCGGGAATTTCAATAAGCGACGCATCGAGATGTCGGGTGAGAGCCGGACCGCGCTCGGGAACGAGGCGTTCAATGAAGGCGCTGAAGTGCTTGACTCCCGGTAATACCAAAAGCGCAGCAAGCAACGTGAACCCCGAATGGAACGCGGCCAGAATCACGGCTCCGAATTGAGAGCCAAGACTCTGCTCGGCTTGCTTCACGCTCCAGACGAAAATCGGGAGAATCACGAACGCCACGACGCCAGCCGCGACGCTGAATAGTATGTGCGCCATTGCCGTACGCTTCGCCGGCGTCGTTGCGCCAATCGTAGCGAGAGCAGAAGTGGACGTTGTGCCAATACTCGCCCCAATGATGAGCGATGTGCCTTGTTCCAGATCAATCATTCCCGTATGGAATGCCGCCAGGGTCGTCGCGACGGCGGCGGCGGATGATTGGGTGATCACGGTCAGCACGATTCCGATTCCGACAAGCAGCACGCGACCGGTGAGCGTCCCGTGTGGAAGACTGTTTGGTGAGAATGATTCCGAGAGGGAGACCATCCCTGATTGGAGAATGTCGATGCCCACAAACATCAGTCCAAATCCAGCCACCGCTAAAGCAATTGCCGCGTTACGGCCATGGGAAACCAATCTGGCTAGCGCACCCAACCCCACCAGCGGGAACGCCAACTTGCCAATGCCAAATTTCATTCCCACCAATGAGATAAGCCACCCCGTGCTCGTCGTGCCCAAGCTCGCGCCCATGACGATGCCGATTGCTTGCGAAAAAGTTAGAACGCCCGCACTGACGAAACCGATGGTGGCCAGCGTAGTGGCGCTCGATGACTGAGCCAACACGGTAATTCCCGCGCCCGAAACGAACGCGGTTGACGGTCGACCCGTGAACCGGACGAGGATTCGACGCAGCGTGTCTCCCGCCGCCGTCTTCAGCCCATCGGACAGCAGGAAGACGCCGAGGAGAAACAGGCCGATTCCGCCGAGCAATTGAGATACCATGACGAGTCTTTTTTCTGTCGTTCAGGCTATGAATTTTGCCATCACATGCCAAACATCCTCAGCGCCACCGTTGCCAATCCGAGAAATACCAGGAAGCCCATCGTATCGGTCAGCGCCGTCACAAAAATGCTGGAGGCCAGCGCGGGATCAACTTTGCACCATTTCAACCCGAACGGAACGGCGACGCCCGCCAATGCGCCAAGAATCTGATTCAACAACATCGCCGTCCCGGCCACAACTCCGAGGAGCACGCTTCCCTTCCAGCCGAACGCGATGAGACCGATCGCAAGCGCCAAGACAACACCGTTGCCAGCTCCAATAAACAGTTCTTTGCGCAGCGCACGCAACGCATCGCCCGGTGCCACCTCACCCAGGGCGAGACTGCGGATGATCACCGTGAGCGCTTGATTCCCGGCATTACCGGCCACCGCGCAGATGAGCGGCAGGAACGCAACGAGTGCTGTCCAGCGTGAGATGGTTCCTTCAAAGAAACTGACGACGGTCGCGGCTCCCAAGGCCGTGCCCAGGTTCACGCCAAGCCACGGCAGACGTTTGGCGATGGAATGCCTCCAGGGAGTCCAGATGCGTTCCTCGCCAAAGAGACCCACCATCAAATGCATGTCTTCGGTCGCCTCGGCCTGCGCCACCCGAATCGCGTCGCGGATTTTCACGACGCCTACCAGACGCTCCCGCTCGTCCACCACGGGCAAGCCAAGAAAGTGATAATGATGAACTTGCCGGGCAATCGCCTCCTGGTCGTCGGTGACGTGGAGAACCCGGACTTCCCGGTTCATGATGTCGCTCATGCGGCGTTCCGCGGGAGCAAACACCAGGTCGCGCAGCGAAACCACGCCGACGAGTCGTTCTGCGTCGTCGGTGACGTAGATGTAGAGCACGTCGTCGGTGCGCTGTTCGGGATTGGCGCGAAGGTCCGCGAGGCATTCTTCAACTGTTTTATCTGCCCGCACCGCGATGAAGCGGTTGTCCATGATGCCGCCCGCCGAGTCGGGGAGATGGCGCAGCAGCGCCGTTACCACCGCCGACTGATCAGGAGGCAATGCTGTGAGCACTTCTTCCCGGCGCTTCACGGGCAGTGCGAACAGGAGATCGGCAACCATGTGCGGAGGGAGGAATCGCAACCAGCCTACAATTTGGCCGCCCGTGAAGCCTTCGAGCAAGTTGGCGGCTTTATCGGTGTGCAATTCCGCCAGTATCACGGCGCCTTCAGCCGGTGGAAGCTGCTGCAGGACCTCTCGCGCTGCATCTGAGGGGAGGCGTTCAAGGCGATCCGCCAGGTCGGCTGGATGGATGTTCTGCAAGTGGGTTGTATCGTCCTTCATAAAGAATTCATTTCGGATGGCAGCTTCCGTGGCCGGACTTTCGGTGGGACTACAGTCCGCCCACGGAAATGCTGCCCGCAAAAGCGAGTGCTAGCTTTTTCTTTGCTCTGACAATATCTCCGCGTTCTTGGATGCGCCTGCGCTCCGCAGTGATTGTCGCTCCCGAATCAGCGCCGCTTCTGCGCGGATGTTGTCCAGCGACATTCTTGTGGCCTTAGAAAGTTTTACACTTCCAAAAACCAGTCCACCCACGCCCACCAAACCGAGAGCGATCCCCAATCCTGCCATCGCGCGAAACCATAACGCACCCCACAAAGGCGCAAGCCCTTCAGCGAGCAATGTTATGAGCGTGGCGGCGGCGAACGCGCCGAGCGCTACGTAGATCGAATGCAGGGCGCGCAAGAGGAGCACCGCTTGCCTTTCGACGCGATTCACTTGCTCCAGCAGGTACGTCGCTTCCGCCTCCGGCAAATCTCCGACTTCGGATTTCGCGAGCAGTTCGTGCATCCGGTCTCGGGTACGAAACATTCTGTTGATTGTGCTTTGCGCCAACGTGCTCGTCGCGTTGGTCAAGATAGCCGGGGCTGCGATCAACGTGAGTACGGCAAAAGGGCTTTGGGTGAATTCCAGTGGCTGCATAGGCTTTCAAAAGATATGATGACCTGCGTCCTGGAGGCGCGCAGGCGGCATTTAGTGGGTTCTGTTTATTCTTATCGTTGAGCGTGCGCTTCGACGAACCAGAGCAGCTTGTCGATGCCGCGCGAAACTTCGGTGAACAGATCGGCCGTATCGGCATCGCCCGCCTTCGTTGCCGAGTCGATCGCCGCCCGGACATACTTGCCGAAGACCGACAGTGCGTTGGAAAGAGCTTCGACGTGGTTGCTGCCCGCGCTGATGTCGAGGGGATACTCACTTAGGCGCGAGTTTTTCGCCGCGACCCTAACGGTCCCTTGAGCGACTCCGCCCAGCGCGACTGCGCGCTCCGCGATTTCGTCAGCGAAGCCGTCCAATTCATCCGCCACTTTGTCGAACAGTTCGTGAAGCGAGAAGAAGCTCGCTCCCTTCACGTTCCAATGCGCCTGCTTCGCCTGTAGCTGAAGGTCAAGGGCATCGGCCAGGTTTTGGTTCAGCAGGTTAATCACCATCCGGCGCGTTGGCTCCGGCAGGTCGTTTTTGGTTTGATTGAGTTGAGTTTTCATGGTTGTGATGGCTCAGATCGTAGCAGAAGTTCCTATTTTACACTAGCGTTCAGGGCAAAGGACTGGAAGGGAATCGCTCAAGGTTGCCTTTCGGTCAAAATCTCACCGCCTTCGTTTTCCCATCGCTCTATCGCTCTTTTTTGCGCCATGATCTCCTTATCGCCCACGCGTTGATTCGGCGCCAAGCCGAGAATTGCGTTCGAGACGGAGTTCCACAAAACGATGACCGGCCCTTCGGCGAGGCTGTGCTCAAAACCAAGAATGCTGAGCGATGCTGTGCTGAGAAGAAAATGCTGCGCCTGGCTCACAGGCAATCCGATCCAACGCGCGGCCAGGACACGCCCGAAGTGGCCATGGGAGAAGATGGCAATATTTCCTTCCAGCGCACTGAGGCGGGTAATCACCCGGTCAGCGCGTTCGGAAGCTTGGGAGGGTGACTCACCATGCGGACATCCATCCCGGAAAAGATTCCAGTCCGGCCGCACAACACGAATGTCCACCGAGCGTTGTCCTTCGTAGTCGCCGTAGTCCCACTCCGCCAGGTCCGGATCGACTTCGGCGACTGCATCCAACCCGGCCAACTCGCACGTCCGCCGTGCCCGCTGTCGCGGACTGGTGAAGCCGCGGCTGAACCTTACGGCACGGAGACGTTCTCTCAGCTCGCGTGCGTCCTCTTCGCCCTGTTCGTTGAGCGGAATGTCGGTTCGGCCCGTGTGCTGGCCGGAAAGCGACCAGGCCGTTTCGCCGTGGCGAATGAGGTAAAGGCGCGGGAGCATGACGGTCATAGGTTCATGACTTCCATTCGATGGTTGCTCTCGGCTTCATTCGCCGACGGCTGTCGCGTGAGAATGGCGAACTCGCCAGGAAGTTCGTGGCGACCTACCCACTCCTTGACGTAGGCATTCCACGAGAGCGGCGGGTTCGGCTCATGCAGCGGGAGCACCCCGTAGGAGAAGAGCAAGTCTTGACAGGTCTTCTCACTAGGACTTAACGCGGCAATCCACACCGGCAGTCGGAACATGGAGAGCCGACGTGCCGACGCACCGCTGCCGGTGCTGGCGAACACAGACGCGGGCTTGAGGTATTGGAGGCTGGCTTCGACGCTCACGGCGACGAGATGCTCGGGCCGCAAGTGAACTGCAGCATCGGCGCCCGCATACATTTCCTTCACCGAGATCTGTCGCTGGCTCGGCTCCACAGCGGCAGCGATGCGCGCCAGCATCGCCACCGAATCGACAGGGTAAGCGCCGATCGCGGACTCGCCGGAGAGCATGACACAATCCGTGCCGTCGAGGATGGCATTCGATACGTCGGTGGCCTCGGCCCGCGTCGGCAGACGATACGTGGTCATGGACTCCAGCATTTGCGTGGCGGTGATGACGGGCTTGGCGTGCCGAATCGCGCGGCGCATGATGTCTTTCTGCACCAGAGCAATTCGCTCGATGGGCACTTCTACGCCGAGGTCTCCCCGCGCAATCATGATACCGTCGGCGGCGGCAAGGATTTCATCCAACCTATCTAGCGCGCGTGCCCGCTCAATTTTTGCAATGAGGAACGGCTGCCGCCCCGACTCCCGTGCAGCTTGGCGCACCGCCTGAAGGTCCGCAGCGCTTTCTACGAAGGACTGGCTCACCGCGTCCACGCCTTGTTCGAGGGCGAACTTCAGGCATTCGCGGTCGTGTTCAGTAAACGCGCTGATGCCGAGGTCAATTCCGGGCAGGTTCAATCCTTTGCGAGAACGCAACTCACCACCGACTTTCACAACGCACTCCACGTCAGCGCCCCGCACATCAGCCACTTCGAGCTGAATGTACCCGTCGTTGAGCGAAAGAATGTCACCGCGTTTCACGACTTGTGGCAATCGCGTGAGGCTGACGGACACACGCCGCCGGTCGCCGACCACGTCGTCGGTTGTGAGCGTGAAACGTTCACCGGCCTGCAACTGGACTTTCTCCACCCCCAATTTGCCGACGCGTATCTTCGGGCCAGACAAATCCGCCATGATGGCCACGCGCTGGCCCACGGCTTTGGCGGCAGAGCGAATGTTCTCGATGTTCTGCCGGTGATCCGCGAATTCACCGTGGGGAAAGTTCAACCTTGCGACATTCATCCCAGCCCGAATCATCTGCTCAGGGACTTCCGGCGTTTTGGAGGCCGGGCCGATAGTGGCAACGATCTTGGTTTTATTGGGTGCGAGCTTCATTTCACATGTCGGCCAACTCGGTTTCGAGAATGGGGCGAAGGTTGCATTTCATAATCTCGCTCTCCGCAGCCGCAGCGCGTTGCCGATGACCGAAACGGAACTCAGGCTCATCGCCGCGCCCGCGATGATGGGGCTGAGCAGTACACCAAAAAGCGGGTACAATACACCGGCGGCGACGGGGACACCGAGTGCGTTGTAGATGAACGCGAAGAAGAGGTTCTGGCGAATGTTCCGCATCATCGCGCGGCCGAGCCGGATCGCGCGCACGATGCCGCGCAGGTCACCCTTCACCAATGTGACGCCGGCGCTTTCCATCGCGATGTCCGTGCCCGTGCCCATCGCGATACCGACATCGGCGGCGGCGAGCGCGGGGGCATCGTTGATGCCGTCGCCGACCATGCCGACGATGCGGCCCGCCGCCTTGAGTGACTTCACCTTCTCATGTTTGTCGTGCGGCGTAACACCAGCCTGGAAATCGGCAATGCCGAGCTTGCGTGCGACGGCTTCGGCGGTGCGCGGGTTGTCGCCGGTCAGCATGAGGATGTTGACGCCGAGTTCGCGCAGTTCGGCAAGCGCCTGGGGCGTGGTGGACTTCACCGGGTCGGCCACGGTCATGACGCCAGCGGCGCGGCCATCAATCGCGACGAAGATGGCGGTCGCGCCTTCCGCCTGGTGGGGAGCGGCGAGGGTTTCGAGTGCGGCGATGTCGGCCACTCCGTTCTCGCGGAGGAAGTCCGGTTTGCCAATCAAGATGCGGCGTCCAGCGACAGTGCCCGCCACGCCGCCTGCGGTGGTGGATTGAAAATCCTTCGCGGCTTCGAGCGGAAGCTGCCGCTCTTGGGCCGCCACGACGACGGCGTGCGCCAGCGGATGCTCGCTGCCCTGTTCAAGCGAAGCGGTGAGGCGAAGCAGTTCCTTCTCGTCAAAGCCGCCGACTGGCAACCACTGAGCGAGCTTCGGTTTCCCATCCGTGAGCGTACCGGTCTTGTCCACGGCGAGCGTGTCGAGTTTGGCGAGATTCTCGATGGCCTCGGCGTTGCGGATGAGCACTCCCATCTGCGCGCCGCGTCCGACGCCGACCATCACGCTCATGGGCGTCGCGAGACCGAGCGCACAGGGACATGCGATGATGAGCACGGCCACAGCGTTCGTGATGGCATAAGCGAGACGCGGCTCTGGCCCGAAAAAGTACCAGGCGACGAACGTGAGCGCGGCAATCGCCAGCACCGCCGGAACAAACCACCCCGCGACCTTGTCCGCCAAGGCTTGAATCGGCGCGCGACTGCGCTGGGCCTGTGCGACGAGATTCACGATCTGTGCGAGCATCGTTTCACTGCCGACGCGCTGGGCCTTCATCACGATGCTGCCCGTGGTGTTGACCGTGCCGCCAGAAACTTTCGCGCCGACGGTTTTCTCCACTGGAAGCGGTTCGCCGGTGAGCATGGATTCATCAACCGACGTGCGACCTTCTACAACTTCGCCGTCCACCGGAATCTTCTCGCCGGGGCGCACGCGCAACAAGTCGCCAGGATGCACGGCATCGAGCGGCACGTCCTCATCCCCCGTTGGTGTGACACGACGCGCGGTCTTCGGTGCGAGGCCCAGCAACGATTTGATCGCGCCGCTGGTGCGCTGGCGGGCGCGAAGTTCCAACACCTGGCCGAGCAAGACGAGCACCGTGATGACGGCGGCGGCCTCGAAGTAAATGGCTGGCTTGCCAGCGTGGCCGGCGGCAGCGGGGAACGCCTGCGGAAAGAACATCGCCACCGCGCTGAAGGCGTAGGCCGCGCCGACACCCAGCGCGATGAGCGTGAACATATTCAGACTGCGATTTACCAGTGAACACCAGCCGCGCACGAAGAAAGGCCAGCCCGCCCACAACACGACCGGCGTGCTGAGAATGAATTGTCCCCACCGCGATACTTCTCCCGTTACCCACTCGGCGTGACTCCAGGCAGGAATCAGGTGCGCCATCGCCACGATGAACACGGGCAACGTCAGCACCGCGCCAATCCAGAAACGCCGCGTCATGTCACGCAACTCCGTGTCGTCGGCGGGTTCAGCCGTGACCATCTTCGGCTCAAGCGCCATGCCGCAGATGGGACAATTGCCGGGCTGGTCTCTTTCGATCTCCGGGTGCATCGGGCAGGTATAGAGGGCGGCGGGCTGTTGGGAAGTTGGAGTGCGGGAGTGTTGGGTGAGATATTTGTCCGGTTCATCTCGGAATTCCGCGAGACAATGGTTGCTGCAGAAGAAGTACGTTTTGCCGGCGTGTTCCAGCGTGCCGGCTGCTTCGTCGGAATTGATCACCATACCGCAGACAGGATCACGAGTTTTCATGACTTTGACCTTCCGTGCTTTACCGACCGACAGATAATTCGCCGCCTGTCAATACGTCTCCATCTTGCGCAGGAGTTTCGGACTAAGCGGACCACACGAACGTTTCTCGTTTCATGTCTCATTCTACTTCTGCGAGGTGGTGGACACTTGTCCGTCTTTGACTTGGTAAATGCAATCGAAGCCCTCGATCATGCGCTGGTCGTGGGTGACGCAGATGACGGCGCTGCCCTTTTCGCGGGCGATCTGCCGAAACAAGGCCATCACGCTCTTGCCGCGTTCGGTGTCGAGTGCAGCGGTCGGTTCGTCGGCGAGGATCACTTGCGGCGAGTTGGCCAGGGCGCGAGCGATGGCGACGCGCTGTTGTTCACCGCCGGACAGTTTTTCGGGCAGGTGCTCCTGGCGCTCGCCGACGCCGAGGTAATCGAGCAGTTGCTGCGCGATGCCGACGGCGTTCGCGCCGGTGACGCCGTTGATCTGGAGGGCGATGAGGACGTTTTCACGGGCGGTCAGGAACGGCACGAGGTTGTGCGATTGAAAGATGAATCCCATGTGCTCACGGCGGAAACGTCGCAGGTCGCGCACCTGCCAGCCGTTGTCATAGAAACAGGTCTGGCCGATGCAGACGCGGCCACTGGTCGGCTCGATGATCCCGGCAATCGCCGTCAGCAGGGTGGTCTTGCCGGAACCGCTCGGGCCGAGGATCGCGACCAGTTCGCCCCGACGGGCGACAAGATTGGCGTCGCGCAACGCGGTCACCGCGGTGTGACCGCTGCCGTACACTTTGGTCAAGTTCTCGACGTGAACGACTTCCATGATGTTATCCTGTCAGCGCCGCGCCGGCTTCGACCCGCAGGGCGCGGCGGATGCCCAGCGCGCTGGCAAGCATGCAGATGGCAACGACGACACCCAGCAGCGCCAATTGGTCGGCGGTCTCGACCACCACCAAGCGCGGCCATTTGTCGAACGTCAGGTTACCGAGCACGACCGCGATGCCGTAGGCGATCAGGCCGAGCGAGAGCGATTGCTGGAGAATCAACGCGACGATCGTTCGATTCGGCGCACCAATCAGTTTCAACAGGGCAATCGGTTTCAGCTTGTCCAACGTCATTGTGTAAATGATTTGCGCGATGATGACCGTGGCGATGATCACCAGCAGCGCCCGAAACAGCCCAATCTGCCGGCGCGCTTTGTCCACGCTCCCCGTCAACATCAACTCCTCCTGCTGCCCGGTGGTGAACGCGGTGAAATGTCCCCACCGTTCGACGGCCGTCGCTACCGCGCGCGGGTCGGCCAGCGGATCGAGCCGCACGAGGAGGGCATTGACCTGGTGCAAATCGGGGTTGTCGGCAAATTGCCGGGCCAGTTCGCGCGGCAACGTCGGCTGCGTTGGCAACGCCCGCTCGTAGGCGGCCTCGGCGCGTTCGCGGGCGTTGCGCACGGCCCAGTTGTCTTTCACGAACTGAATCTCCTGCGCATCGGCCAGCGAGAAGAACGCCACCGGGTCGCCGCCCGAGCCGACCGCGCCGCGTGTGAGGCCGACCACGGTGTAATCGTGCAGCCCCAGCCGCAGCGTTTCCCCGAGCGCGAGGCCGAGCTTGTCGTCGGCGACCATCTCGTAGCGTTTCTGCGCGAGGCCGCGCCCGGCGACAATGCGGTTCGGCCCACCGAGGCCGGTGCGCAAGTCGTAGCCGACGACGGCAAACCGCAGCGGTTGCCCGTGGCGCTGGCGCTGGATGGTGTAGAACACGAACGGGCTGACCTCGCGCACGCCGGGCACGATGGCCACCCGGTACCGCACATCCTCCGCCAGGCGCGATTGCTCGGCGAACGGCCCGCGCGTGTCGCGTTGCACAACCCACAGATCAGCGTTCACGCCGCGAATGATCACCAGCGCCTCCTCGACCAGCCCGCGATAAATCCCGCTCATGCTCATCACGATCGTCAACAGCAGCCCGACGCCGAGACACGTGAGCAGGAACCGGCCACGGTGATACTTGATGTCGCGGATGGCGAGGTTCATGGCGTCCTCACGCGTTGGCCATCGGCCAACCGTTTCTTGCCGGTGTACGGCTGCGCAACCACCTGGTCCGACTCAGTCAAGCCGGCAACGACCGCCACGTTGTCACGCCCGATCAGACCGATCCGTATGGTTCGCCACTGCGCGCGGCCATTGGCGACCACAAAGACGCCGCCGTTGACCAGCGCGCCCTTGGCAATCTGCAGCGCGTCCGGCTGGCGCGCAGTTTCGATGAACACGTCCGCCTTCTGGCCGAAGAAGAAGTTCGCCGGTAACGCCTCCAGGGCCACGTCCACCTCCAGTTCTTCGGTCACCCGGTCGGCTTCGCGGTGCAACCGCACCAGCCTGCCCGGCAACGACGCGCCGGTATGGCTGCGAAAAACGACGCGCACGGGCTGGCCGGGCTTGAGCTTGCCGACGTCGCTTTCGTCCACCTGCGCATGCACCCAGACGACGGCGGTGTCGGCCACGCGGAAAATCGGCGCGCCCGGCACGACGGTCGAGCCGGCCTCCAGATTGCGCGTGACCACCAGGCCGGCGATGGGGCTGACGATCTGCGTGTCGGCCAACCGCGCGCGGGCAAAACCGAGTTCCGCCTCCGCGTTGTTCAATCGTGCCTCGGCAACCTGAACATCGGTTTGCGTCCGGTCGAACTCCGCCTGCGAGATCGTCTTTCCTTGCAGCAGCGACTGGCTGCGCTCCAAGTCGAGTTTCGCCTTGGCCAGTTCCGCCTGAGCCTGACCGAGTTTAGCCTGCGCGACGCTCACCGCGTCCTCGAAGTCCCTGGCTTCCAGCCGCGCCAGCGCCTGGCCGTTCGTCACCGTGTCACCTTGGTCCACCAATACCTCGACGACCTTGCCGACAATCTTGCTGCTGACCCCAACGACCACTTTGGATTCGAGGGTGCCGGTGCCGAACACCTCCTCAACCAACACGCCGCGTTGCGGGCGCGCGACTTCGACGCGAACAGGCGCGACCAGCTTCAGCCGCACCAAGCCCACCGCTGCCGCCGCGACAAGAATCCAAGCGGCTATTTTCAGAACCTTGCCCCCTGCCGGTGCTTTCATGGCTCACTCCGTTTGTTGGAATCTTCAATGTTCATGTGTTTTCCATTTCCAGTCGCGAATCTCCGGCAAGTCTTCGCCGTGCTCGGCGATGTAGAGTTTGTGCTCGACCCGTTTGTCACGGATGGCCTGTTTGGCGTAGGCGGCGCGCGAGCCGAGTTGCGGCAGACGATCAATCACGTCCTGCACGAGGTGGAAGCGGTCCATGTCGTTGAGCACGCACATGTCGAACGGCGTGGTGGTCGTACCTTCTTCCTTGTAGCCGCGAACGTGCAGATTCTTGTGGTTGGTCCGCCGGTAAGTCAGGCGATGAATCAACCACGGGTAACCGTGGAAGGCGAAGATGATCGGTTTGTCCTTGGTGAACAACACGTCGAAGTCGTGGTCGCTCAAACCGCGCGGATGCTCGCTCGGCGGCTGGAGTTTCATCAGGTTCACGACGTTGACGACGCGGATTTTCAGCTTCGGCAAATACTGCCGCATCAATTGCACGGCGGCCAGTGTTTCGAGCGTGGGCACGTCGCCGCAACAGGCCATGACGACGTCGGGTTCGCCACCGCGGTCGTTGCTCGCCCATTTCCAGATGCCGAGTCCCGTGCTGCAATGCTTGATGGCTTGATCCATCGTCAGCCACACAGGAGCCGGTTGCTTGCCGGCCACAATGACGTTGACGTAGTTGCGACTGCGGAGGCAATGGTCGGTGACCGAGAGCAGGCAATTCGCGTCCGGTGGCAGATAGACGCGCACGACTGAAGCTTTCTTGTTCACGACGTGATCAATGAAACCGGGGTCTTGATGCGAGAAGCCGTTGTGGTCCTGCCGCCACACGTGCGAGCTGAGCAGATAATTCAGCGACGCAATCGGCCGTCGCCACGGGATGTCGTGACAGACCTTGAGCCACTTGGCGTGCTGGTTGAACATCGAGTCCACGATGTGAATGAACGCCTCGTAACAACTGAAGAAGCCGTGCCGGCCCGTGAGCAGATAGCCTTCGAGCCAGCCCTGACATTGGTGCTCGCTCAACACCTCCATCACGCGGCCATCGGGCGCGAGCTTGTCGTCGTAATCGAACCGTTCCGCCATCCACGCGCGTTGGGTGACTTCGAGCACGTCCTGCCAGCGGTTTGAATTGTTCTCGTCGGGACTGAACAGCCGGAAATTCCTGCTGTCGAGGTTCAGCTTCATCACATCACGCAAGAACCGGCCCATCACCCGCGTGGCCTCGGCCGAAGCTGCGCCGGGCGCGGGCGTCTTCACCTCGTAATCGCGAAAGTCCGGCATCTTCAGGTCGCGCAACAACAACCCGCCGTTCGCGTGAGGATTGTCGCTCATACGGCGGTGTCCGGCAGGGGCGAGCGCGGCGAGTTCCGGTTTCAGGCGTCCGCTCTTGTCGAACAACTCCGCGGGCCGGTAACTTTTCATCCAGCGTTCGAGGATTTTGACGTGGCCGGGTTTGTCCATGTCGCCCATCGGGACTTGGTGGGCGCGCCAGTAATCTTCGCACCGTTTGCCGTCAATCGTGGCGGGGCACGTCCAGCCCTTCGGCGTGCGCAGAATGATCATCGGCCATGCCGGTCGGCCATGGAAACCGTGTTGCCGGGCCTTTTGCCAAATCTGTTTGATCTCGGCAGTGACCGTGTCGAGCGTGGCCGCCATCAATCGGTGCATCTTGGCCGGTTCGTGACCTTCGACGAAATACGGTTTGTAGCCGTAACCCTCGAACAGCTTCTTCAATTCATCGTGCGGAATGCGCGCGAGGAAACAGGGATTGGCGATCTTGTAGCCGTTGAGATGCAAAATCGGCAACACCGCGCCATCGGTTGCCGGGTTGAGGAACTTGTTGCTGTGCCAGCCGGTAGCCAACGGCCCGGTCTCGGCTTCGCCGTCGCCGACGACGCAGGCGGCGATCAGGTCCGGATTGTCGAACACCGCGCCGAACGCATGCGACAGTGAATAGCCCAACTCGCCGCCCTCGTGGATCGAACCCGGCGTCTCCGGAGCAACATGGCTCGGAATGCCGCCGGGGAAGGAGAATTGTTTGAACAGCCTCTTCATTCCGGCTTCGTCCGGCGCGATGTTCGGATACACTTCGCTGTACGTGCCCTCCAAATAGGCGTTCGCGACCAGACCCGGCCCGCCGTGACCGGGCCCGGTGATGTAGAGGACGTTCAAGTCGCGCGCCTTGATGACGCGATTGAGATGGACGTAGATGAAGTTCAGCCCCGGCGTCGTGCCCCAATGACCGAGCAGGCGCGGCTTGATGTGCTCGCGCCGCAGCGGCTTTCGCAAGAGAGGGTTGTCATAGAGATAAATCTGACCGACGGACAAGTAGTTCGCCGCGCGCCAATAGGCGTCCATGTTGCGCAGGAGTTTCGGATTGAGCGGATTCATTTTTGTTTTCATGATTTGTACTCAGGTCTCGGCCTCACCGCGCGCGTGATGAGTTTGCTCAATTCGCGCAACCACAAGACCGAACTGGCCACCACGATACAACGCAGCCAATCGTTTAGCGACAGACTCACGGTCGAAAAGGCGTTTTGCAGGAACGGCGCGTAAATCACCGCGACGTGGAGTGCCAATGAGAATCCGACCGCGCTCCAAAGCCATGCGTTTTGAAAGAGTCCGCGGAAGGCGCTTTGGTCGTCGGAACGCGCGTTGAAGACGTTGAACAGTTGAAACAGGACCAGGGTGGTAAACGCCATCGTCTGCGCGTAGCGCAGGCCGCCGGACAACGAGGTGGCGAGTATCCACAACGTGCCGGCCGCCATGATCGTGCCGACGAAGAAGATGCCCGTCCACATCCGGCGGGTGATGACACCTTCGCTGCGCGGGCGAGGCGGGCGATTCATCTGGTTTTCGTTCGCCGGGTCAACGCCGAGAGCCAGCGCCGGCGCGCCATCGGTCACGAGATTGATCCAGAGAATCTGTGTGGCCAGCAGCGGCAACACGACGGCGTTGCCTTCCGCGTGCAAGCCGATCGCCTTCGCCAGGAGCACGCCGAAGAACATCGTCATCACTTCGCCGATGTTCGAGGACAAGAGATAGCGCAGGAACTTGCGGATGTTGGCGAAGATGGCGCGTCCTTCCTCGACGGCCGCCACGATGGTGGCGAAGTTGTCGTCGGTCAGCACCAAGTCGGCGGCTTCCCGTGAAACGTCGGTCCCGGTAACGCCCATCGCCACGCCGATGTCGGCGGTCTTGAGCGCCGGTGCGTCATTGACGCCGTCGCCGGTCATCGCCACGATTGCGCCGCCCCGTTGCAGCGCCTGGACGATGCGCAACTTGTGTTCGGGATTGACGCGTGCGTAAACCGAAACTTCCCGGACAGCCTGAGCGAGCGCCTCATCCGAAAGCTTCTCCAACTCAACACCGGTGAGGACGCGCTCGTCCGTGACAATGCCCAGTTCGGAGGCGATGATGGCGGCGGTTTTGGGATGATCACCGGTAATCATCATCGGCCGAATGCCCGCGCTTTTGGCTCGCGCCACGGCCTGCTTGGCCTCCTCGCGCGGCGGGTCAATCATGCCGACCAAGCCCAAGAAAACGAGTTTTTGCTCCAGTCCCTCGTCCACTTCTTCCTGCGAGAGCGCGTCCGCGGGCAACTCGCGCGCGGCCACACCCAGCGTGCGTAAAGCTTGACCCGCAAGTTCTTCATTCGCCCGCAAAATCTCCGCCCGGCGCTCATCGCTCAACGGTCTCCGCTCGTCGCCCACCAGTTCCCGCGAACAGCGTGCGACCAACACGTCCGGCGCGCCCTTGGTGAAGACCAGCAGCCGTTCCCGCCGTTCCGCGTCGGTGTGAACCGTGCTCATGAGCTTGCGCTCGGACGAGAAGGGAACTTCGCCGACGCGCTCGAAGCGGGCGTCGAGCGTTTCGGCCTTCAACCCGGCTTTGCGCGCCGCAACAAGGAGTGCGCCTTCGGTCGGGTCGCCTTGCACCGTCCAGCGCCCGTCGCGCTCATGCAACACGGCGTTGGAGGCGCGGTCGGCCACAGTCAATACCCTCTGCAACTCGACACGGAGCGCGCCGTCCAGTGGCGTGCCGCTTTCCACACGGACTTCTCCCTCGGGCGCGTAGCCGGTGCCTCCCAGGCTGACGCGTCCGCTCGCGGTGACCACAGCGCGAACGGTCATTTCATTTTTGGTCAGGGTGCCGGTCTTGTCCGATGCGATGACGTTGGCCGAGCCGAGCGTTTCCACTGCGGCGAGATGACGCACGATGGCGTTGCGTTTCGCCATCCGCTGCACGCCCAGCGCCAAGACCGCCGTCACCACCGCCGGCAAACCTTCGGGCACGGCCGCGACCGCCAGCGCCACGCCGAGGATCAGCACATCGAAGAACGCCGAAATCCCGCGTATCTTTTCGGTGAACAGAATCGTGGCGATCATCACCACAGCGATGATGACGACGATCATGCCGAGACGCTTCCCAACCTGATCGAGTTCCGTTTGCAGCGGCGTGGTGTCTTCGGGCGCAGCCTTCAACATGCCGGCAATGCGCCCCATCTCGGTTTGCATCCCGGTCGCTGTGACCACGGCTTTGCCGCGTCCGTAGGTCACCGCCGTGCCGCTGAAAATCATGTTGGTTTGCTCGCCGAGGCCGGCATCTCCCGTGACCGGCTCGATGTCTTTCGATACCGGCAGGCTTTCGCCGGTCAGCGCCGCTTCCGCCGTCTGCAGCGCCGTCGAATGAATGAGGCGCGCATCGGCGGGAACGGTGTCGCCTTCTTCAATGACGATGATGTCGCCCGGCACGATCTCCGCCGCCGGTACGCTGCGCCGTTGGCCGTCGCGCAACACCTTCGCGTGCGCCGCCGCCATCTGGCGCAACGCGGCCACTGCCGATTCGGCGCGCGACTCCTGAATGTAACCCAGGATGGCGTTCAGCAGCACGATGGCAAAGATCGCAATGGCTTCGTACGGCAGCGCCGATTCGCGTTCGACCAGCCACAACGCCGCAGAGATGGCGGTGGCGATGAGCAACAGAATCACGAGCGCGTCCCGAAACTGCGCGACGAACTTCCTCCAACCCGGCACTGGCTTTTCCGCCGTCAACTCGTTGCGGCCATGACGTTGGAGCCGGGCTTGCGCTTCGGCTCGACTGAGACCGCGATGCGCGTCAGTGACCAGCGCGGCGATGACCGCGTCCACGGGCTGCCGGTATGGTGGCGGCTCGTCAGGCTTTGACGCGGTGTTCATGCTCTGCCGCCGTGTTCGAGTAAATGAACCGACCGGGCGATCACGATTTCTTCATCGGTGCGGATAACGCGCACGGCGACCCGGCTCGCGGCGCGGGAAATCACCGATGCGTTGGCCGCGTTCTGTTGCTCATCAAGTTCGATCCCGAGAAACTCAAGCCCGTCGCAGATACGACCGCGAATTGCCGGCATGTTCTCTCCAATGCCGCCGGTGAACACGAGCGTATCGAGGCCGCCCAGCGCGGCGGCGTATGCGCCGATCCATTTCTTAGCCAGATAACAAAATAGCGCGACGGCTTCGGCGGCGCGAACGTCCGCGCTTTCGTGCGCGAGCAAGTCCCGCATATCCGAACTGGTTTCCGACACGCCCAACAGTCCGGACTCGTGATTGACCATCTGGGTGAATCGCGCGGCCGTCATCTGTTCGCTACGCGCCAGGAACGCAATCAAGCCGGGGTCAATGTCGCCGGACCGTCGGCCCATCATCAACCCGGCCGTGGGCGTGAACGCCATGCTCGTGTCCACCGGCTGGCCGTCCCGCACCGCGGCCATGCTCGCGCCGTTGCCGAGATGCGCGAGGATGACCCGCCCGTGCATGCCCGGCTGTGACATCAGATACTCGTACGACAAGCCGTGAAAGCCGTAGCGTTGAACGCCCTGCGCTTCGTACCGGCGCGGAATCGGCAGCAGCTTTGCCACGCGCGGCATGGCGCTGTGAAACGCCGTGTCGAAACAGGCGATCTGCGGCAGATGCGGAAACTTCGCCGCGAGCACTGCCATGAGCGCGATTGCGGCGGGGAGATGCTCCGGGTCAAACGCGCTGATGCGCCGCAGTTCCGTCAACATCGCGCCATCCACGCGCTGCGGATGCCGGTAATTCGCTCCCCCATGCACCACGCGATGCCCCACCGCGCAGAACTCCTTGGCCGCAAGTTGATTCAACAGATGCTCCAAAGCCGCAACGTGATTCGCGACCGGCATTTCCGTGCGCTCGGTTGGCGTCATCAAGGCGGACTTCGCCGATCCGATCCGGTCGAACTTGCCGGAGAAAATTCGATGGGGCATCGCGTTTCCCTCGAAGACAGCGAACCGCAGGCTGGAAGAACCGGCATTGAGCACGAGCACAACGTTTTCCGTGCGCTTGGCAAGGTCGTCATCTGCCTGTCGTGAGGCTGTTGGCATAAACGCTCACTCGTTCATCGGCTTGGCCCGTTTTATCACTCGGCGACTCCGCCCTCAAGCAATTGCGCCAACTCGCAGGGCAGCAAATGGCCGCCGAGCACGGAGATCGCCCCGCTGATAGTGGGTGGGCGGGTGAATCATCGCGGCAGCCCGCCGATCAGTGTGAATTACGAACGCCGATTGCCCTTGGGCGCGAGTTCGCGCTCGGCCTGCAACCAGTCATCCAAATCGCAACCGTGAGTGCCGCCACGCGCCAAGTAGATTTCGTGGGCGCGTTTGGCAATCTCTCCCTTGGCCGCCTGCATTGCGGGGTTGCTCGCGACTGGAGCGAGAACGTTGGTATTTGGTTGTTTCTTCTGTTTTGTCACGGTGTCCTCTCATTCTCATTTCCGACTGTTAGTTTGGTTTTGGGCTTCGATAGATGCGCCTTCGCGCTGCGCTCGGGCCGGCGGGCGCAGCGGGTTGGAACGTCGGTGTTTCAAAGCGCGGCGCACCGCGTCGAGGAACATATCCATCTCCAGCGGTTTGCAAAGGTAGGCAATCGCCCCCTTGGCGCGGGACTTGTAGTAATCACCAAGGTCTCCAAACGCTGTGATCAAGATCACCGGAAGATCCGGAACATCCGCTTGCAGGAGTTGGAGAAACTCCATGCCGCTAATATCCGGCATCACCACATCGGTAATGACCAGGTCAAACATCGCCTCGTTGCCGGCGAGACAACGGGCGGCGCTGGTCACGTCGGGATGGGCGGTAACGGAATAGCCTTCGTGCTGCAACAGCTTTGTTATCGCCACACGCAATTCATCATCATCGTCCACCACGAGAATCCGGATGTCTTCGTTGGGTGTTTCCTTCATGCCTGTCGCCTTAGCAACGACGATGCCAGCCGCGATTTACAGGGGTTTGCGCAGACAACAAGACCGGCAACGCGACACGTTGCCGCACCGGCACTGGGCGCAGCGGCAAGTTGCCGCAGGATAGACTTACCGGGAGGAAAGCAGATCGCGAGCAGCCGCGAGTTGGCTTTGCTGACCCAACAGCAGGACCCGGTCGCCGGCCAGCAGTTCGTCATCGGGACCGGGATTGATGATGTTGTGGCCGCTCCGTTCGATGCCCACGACACTCGCGCCAGTTTTCGTGCGCAATTCCAATTCCCGGATCAGCTTGCCGGCGACCGATGCGCCCATGGGAATCAATACGGCCTCCAGTTGTGCGCCCAACAGCGATGGCAACGGCGTGACGGCTGCCGGTTCCTCAAGTGCCGGGCGTTCGGCGAGAGTTTCTTGCAAAGCCGCTTGCGCCCGCGCGTGGATTTGTATGCAATACCGCCAGAGCAGAAACGCCACGAGCGCCAGAACCACCAATAACGCCGCCGAGGCCGGCCCGCGCGGCAGCAGCGTCGAACTCAACGCGAGCACCCACAGCGCAATCCCCACCGTCCCGGCTAGAAAGACCGTATGATACACAACGCGGCGGACCGCCGTCGTCGTCGCGCGCGCGCCACCGGCCATTTCCGACAACAACATCGCCAGCGCCTGTAGTTTCCGCACCGCCGCAATCAACGCCGGTAACGCAATGACACCGGCCGCCAGCCACACCAATCCGTTCGCTCGACCGAGCATGACCGGCGCGTTCGGCCACCAACGTTCCGCGCGCGGCGCGAGCGCCACCGCCGCCAGAAACGCGCCGCTGGCCAACAGCACGTTGAGCGCAATTTGCCACGACCAGCGCCGCACAAAACGGCGGCTGGGATGTTCGCCCTGCGTGGACTGCACCCGCCGCACCCACTGGCTGTACACATTCAGCGCATTCACCAACCACGCGGGCGCGGTTCGATCAAACGCCGCGACGACCGAGTCCGAACTCCGAATCAGATACGGCGTCAACAACGTGGTGATCGCTGAGACCGAGACGGCGATGGGATACAAAAACTCGCTCATCGCCTTCAACGACAATCCCAGCGTCGCGATGATGAATGAAAACTCGCCGATTTGCGCCAGCCCCATGCCGACCCGCAACGACGTGCGCGTGTCGTGCCCAACAATAAACACCCCGACCGCGTCCGCCACGATCTTGCACAGCAGCACCGCCAGCGTGATGACGGCCACCGGCACCCAGTGTTGCGCAATCAGGTGCGGATCAATCATCAGCCCGACCGTCACGAAAAACACCGCGCTAAACATATCGCGTACCGGCTCGACCAACGCCGTGATCCGATGGATTTCCCGCGCCTCGGCGATGATCGCCCCGATGACAAACGCGCCCAGCGCCACGCTGTAACCGAACTTGACCGCCAGCAGCGATACGCTGAAACACAACCCGATTACCGTCATCAACAGCATTTCGTTGCTCTTGAACCGCGCCGCATAACCGAGCAGCCGTGGCACGGTCAGCAATCCCAACACCAGCGTCACCACCAGAAAAATGGTCAGCCGCCCGGTCGCCCACAGCACATCGCCGGCCGCCAGTGTGCCCGTGGTGGCGATGCCGGACAGCAACGCAATCATCACCATCGCCAGCACGTCCTCGACGATCAGAATGCCAAATATCAATTGCGCGAACTTCTCTTTGCCACGCCCCATTTCATTCAGCACCTTGATGATGATTGTCGTGGACGACATGGAAAGCATCGCCGCCAGAAACAGGCAATCCATCGTCTTCCAGCCAAACCACCGTCCAATCAAATACCCGACCCAGCCCATCGAGATCACCTCGGTCAACGCCCCGACAAACGCCGTGACCCCGACCTTCCGCAACCGGCCAAGGTTGAACTCCAACCCCAGCGCGAACATCAAGAACACCACGCCCAACTCCGCCAAAGTCTCGATGGATTGCCGGTCCGCAATCAACTGGAACGGCGGCGTGTGCGGCCCAATGATTGCCCCGGCCAGGATATAGCCCAACACCACCGGCTGTCGCAGTTGCCGGAACAGCAGCGTCACCGCCGCCGCCACCACCATCACGACGGCGAGATCTTGCAACAACGTGTTCGCGTGGGCGGCGCTCATTTGCCGCTTGAATACCGGCGTTCGAGCGTGCGGCGCGACAGGCCGAGCATCTTCGCCGCCTTCGCTTTCACACCCCGGCAATACTGAAGCGTCTCGCGCACGATGCGTTCTTCGGCCTCGGCCAGCGGTGTCCCGAACGGAATGATCATCGCCGAGCCGACCGGCACGGCGCTCGTGCCGGTGGGTGCGGCGAGTTGGAATGTCAGAATGCTGTCGCCGGTAGCCATCGCGATGGCGCGTTGGACGGCGTTCTCCAGTTCGCGCACGTTGCCGGGCCAGTGGTGGGCGAGCAACTCGTCCATCGCTCCCGGCGCGATTACCGTGACCGGCTTCTGCAACCGCGCGGCGTGCTTGGCCAGAAAATGATTCGCCAAGACCGGGATGTCCTCGCGCCGGTCGCGCAACGGCGGCACGGAGACGCTCATCACGTTGAGCCGGTAAAACAGGTCTTCCCGGAATTTCTTCTCCGCAATCGCCTGCGCCAAGTCCACGTGCGTGGCGCTGACCAGCCGCACGTCCACCCGCAGTTCCTTCGTGCCGCCGACGCGCTGGAACGAGCCGTCCTGCAACACGCGCAGCAGTTTCGCCTGCAATGCCGTGCTCATCTCCGCAATTTCGTCGAGAAACAGCGTGCCGCCATCCGCCAACTCGAACCGACCGGGCTTGCTCGCGACTGCGCCCGTGAACGCGCCGCGCTCGTAGCCGAACAACTCGCTCTCCAGCAGATGTTCCGGTATGGCCGCGCAACTGATTTTCACCAGCGGCTTGTCCCGGCGCGCGCTCAATTCGTGCAGCGCGTTGGCGACGAGTTCCTTGCCGGTGCCGCTCTCGCCGCGCAACAAGACGCTCACGTCCACGGTGGCGATCCGGCGAATCAGCGCCTTGAGATCGCGCATGACGGCGCTCGTGCCCACCAACGCTTCCTCGCCGCTTTGTTTCTGGAGTTGCTCCCGCAGTTGGCGGTTCTCGGCGGCGAGTTGTCGGCGTTCCAACCCGCGCGCGATGGCCTTGAGCAGGACCGGCGGGTCGAACGGTTTCTCGATGAAATCATACGCGCCGAGCCGCATCGCTTCGACGGCAGTCTCAATCGTGCCGTGGCCGGTAATCACAATCACTTCGAGGCCGGGGCGCAATTGTCGGGCGCGCGTGAGCACCTCGATCCCGTTCCCATCCGGCAGAAACAAATCCGTGATCAGCAAATCCACATTCTCGTCCGCGAGACTGGCCAACCCCGCTGCGGCTGTCGCGCACGTCGTGATCCAGTAGCCTTCGCGCACCACTGTCTTCTGGGCGGCAAGGCGGATTTCTTCCTCGTCGTCAATCAACAGAATGTTGCCGCGTGTTGCCATGTCAGCGTCTGCGCTCCTGTGGAAAACGAATGATAAACGTCGTGCCCTTGCCGAGCACGCTCTCGCAATCAATGCGCCCGCCATTCTCGATAATGATCTGCTGCGTGAGCGGCAGGCCGAGACCGGTGCCGGTTTTCTTCGTGCTGAAGAACGGCTTGAAAATATCGCGGCGCTGTTCCTCGGTCATGCCCTTACCGGTATCGGCAATCTTGACCACCGTGTCCGCGCCTTCGCGGGCGGTGGAAACCGTCAACGTGCCGCCGCCGCTCATCGCTTCGTTGGCGTTGACGACGCTGTTCAGGAGCGCCTGCCAAAACTGATCGGCGTCAAGGCGCACCGGCGGGATCGTTTCATCGAAATCGGTTTTCACCGTCACCCCGGCGGCCTCGAACTCGGGTCGCATGAACAACAGTTTCTGGCGCAACAAATCATTCAATGATACCGGCTCACGACGGGATTTTGAGACACGCGCAAACTTCAGATAGTCTTGTGTGACGCGCTGAATACGCCGCAATTCCGAATCAATGGACTGCAACAGAGAGCGCGCTTCGTTGCCGGCCGCGAGGTTGTCCTTGCTCAACGCTTCGATTTCATAGCGCACCAAGCCGACATTCAGCTTGATCGAACTGAGCGGGTTGCGAATTTCGTGGGCGAACTTGGCCGACATTGTGCCGATCAATGCGTGGCGCTCGGTTTCCTCCTGCCGTTCGCGCTCCGTGATGTCTTGGATGACGGCCAGGAAACCACGCGGCAGCTTCGTCACCACTGCCAACGACCAAAACCGGGAGCCGTCTGCACGTACGCGCCAGCCTTCATCTTCCCAGCGGCCTCCAGTCGCCGCCACACGCAGCGCCTGCGCCGGCTTGCCGCGCTCCACGTCTTCGCGCGGATACAGCCGCGAGAAATGGTGGCCGACGATCTCCGTCACAACATGCCCCAGCAATCGCTCTGCACCCTTGTTCCAATTGGCTATACACCCGTCTGGGCCGAGCATGAACACCGCGTAACCCCGGAGTCCCTCGACAAGCAACCGAAGCTGCGCCGCGTTCATTCCCTTCTGTTTGGTTTGCGTTCTCATCATCGCGTCAGCGCTCATCATACGCCCGCCAACCTAACCGACGCAAGCCGCCCGGATTCTTCTCCTCTTTCATCAAGCGAGCCGTAACACCCACGCGATCTGGCGTTGCCGGGTTGTCGGCGGCCGGGAACAGACGGTCGTGTCGTCGAAACCAGACAACACAGCATCGCGACGCGTCGGCGCTTCCGGAAAATGCAAATGCAACTCCGGTGACACCCAGCCGATCCGCCGCTTCAACGCCCACACGCTCTCCCGGTCACCGCGCCGCCGCCGGTGCGTTACCGGCGACACACTTCTGTTGTTCGAATGACACATGCGCCACCGCCCCGTCCGGCCCGTGGCATTCACCGCGAACGACCGGCACCGCGCCGGTCAGGCCGCTCGCGAACAGCGTCTTGCCGGAGCCGTTCGGCCCGATTAGCGCCCAGTGTTCGCCGCGCCGAAAAATCCAGTTGGTGTTGCGAAACAACAACCGGTCGCCAACCCGCAGGCTGGCACCGGTCAGTTCAACGAATGGCGGTGAAACGGTTCTGGCCATCACACCGGATTATACCACCGCGCGTCCCGGATTGACGCTGGTCAATAATCCCGTCACTTTGCCGGGCATGGCGGGCGCAGTTGCATTATAGTGACGAGCATGAGTTCCTTTTCCTGTCCGCATTTTGATGTCGCCAATGACTATTGCCTGCGGCTGCGAACCGACTGCGTGCCGGGGCGCAAGGGGTGCGTGTTGCCGGCCGACACCGGGTTTCTGATTCCCGCGGAAGAGCGGGTGCGGATGCTGGAAGAAGAAAAAAGAAAACAACGGGCTTCAACCCCGCCGGAGAATCGAAAAGGAATGTCCACACCATGAGTTCTTCGGATCGCCATCTGGCAACCATCTGCGCGCACGCCGGGACGCCCGGCAAAGAGTCCCGCGCCGGCAATGCGCCGTTTATCCCGCCGATTGTGCAAACCACGCTGTTCGATCTCGGCACGACTGCCGACGCCGAGGCGTTGTTTGCCGGGCGGCAACCCGGCTACACGTACACCCGGTTTGGCAATCCCACGGTGGAACGCCTTGCCGAAGTGCTGGCGCAATTGGAAGCGGGCGCGGGCGCACTGATCACGGCCTCGGGTAACGCAGCGGCATTGTGCGCGCTGACCGCCGCGTTGCGCGGGAAGGATGACCGGATTGTCACGCACCCGGACGTTTACGGCGGCACGCTGGAATTGCTGCGCATCTTCACGGAACGCTACCGGGTGCCGGTCGAGATTGTTGATCCGGCGCGGACCGTCGAGTGGCATGCGGCGCTCGCTCGCGCGTCGGTAGTACTGATCGAAACGCCCTCCAATCCGCTGCTCAGACTGCTCGACCTCGCCGCCACGGCGGAGCGCGCCCATGCCGCGGGCGCGCAACTGATCGTGGATAACACCGTCGCGACGCCATACAACCAGCAGCCGTTCCAGTTTGGCGCAGACTGGATTGTTCATTCCGCCAGCAAATACTTGAATGGGCATTCGGATATGATTGGCGGTTGTCTCATCCGACGCGCACCACTGACCGCGACGCATCGCACCATCCATAAAAACCTCGGCGGAACAGTCAACGCGCTCGACGCCTGGCTGATGCTGCGCGGACTACGCACGTTTACTCTGCGCATGGAAGCGCACAACCACAACGGCGCGGCCGTGGCCGACTGGCTCACGCGCCATCCGGCCGTCAGCCACGTGCATTACCCCGGTCTCCCGACGCATCCCCAAGCGGCGCTGTTTCGCCAACAGATGCGCGCCGGTGGGGCGTTGCTCTCATTTGAACTCCACGGCGGTGCCGACGCCGCGTGCCGGTTTCTGGACCGCATCCAACTGATTGTGCACGCGGTCAGTCTGGGCGGCATGGAAAGTTTGGCGACGCGTCCGGCGGCCACCAGTCACCGCGGGCTGACGGCGACGCAACGGCAGGCCGCCGGAATGGGTGATTCCTTGGTCCGGTTGTCGGTCGGCACGGAGGCGCTGGAGGACATCCTTACCGACTTGGAGCAGGCGCTACGGTAATCGCAACCAACCTGAACTAACTCTGACAATCGCAGTAAAGCTTGCCGGAAGATCAACCTTTCTGCCGAACGGTTTCCTCGTCGTGGAGTCGCATGCGTGCCGACAGAATCGCCGCACGCCCCAGGTAGCCGACGATACAGGTCGGGTCGTTGCGCGCCACGACCGGCAGGCGACCGACGTCGCGATTCAGCATTTTTGTCAGAGCCGCATGCAGGGGTTCATCCGGAAACGTGACCACCAAGTCAGTGCAACCCGCTTCGGCCACGCTCATTTCCGTCGAATCGTTGCGCAGTAAGGCGCGGACAATGTCGCCCCGGGTGATGATGCCGACGAGCCGATTCTGATCATTCACAATCAAAGTTCCTTGTCGTCGATTGAGATCCGATCCGCCCCGAGCAACGCGATCGGCCAGTTCTGCGAGTTTCATCGTGGCCGGGATGTGCGGCACATCTTTGTCCATCACCTCGCGCACGCGCGCAAGTTCGAACGGGTCAATGCTGTATTCACACGCGACATGCTGGCCGCGGCGGGCGAGTTTTTCCGTGAGGATGGACCGGCGCATGAGCAATACCGTCACACCAACCGCCGTGGCAGAGGCAATCAGGAGCGCCGGCAAGAGATTGAAGTCGTGGGTCAGTTCGGCAGTGAACACCATTGCGGTGAGCGGTGAGCGCAGTGTGCCGCCCATCATCGCAGCCATGCCAAGAATGGCCCAGAGGCCGGGATCGCCGACAGGAATCCAGGAACCGGCCACGGCACCGAGTGCCCCACCAATAATGAGCAGCGGGGCCAGTACGCCACCGGAAGTGCCGGAACCCAAGGCAATGGACCACACGATCGCCTTTGCCACCAGCAAGCCGATGACGACCGCGCCAACGAATTCGCCGCGCAGCAGGTGATGGATCGTATCGTAGCCGACGCCGAGGACGCGCGGTTCGATGATGCCGCCCACGCCAACGAACACAGCGCCGATGGCCGGCCACCACATCCAGTGGATCGGCAGCTTATGAAACAAATCTTCGCAGGCGTAAACAAGCATCGTCACCAGACCCGAACCAAAACCGGCCACAACCCCGAGGCCGGCAGCGATTGCCAGTTCCGTGCCGGACAAGGGCGCATGCGCCAGCACAGGAAAGATCGGACCCGCACCGAGCAACAGCACGCGCAATACCGACGCAACGACCGACGCCACTGCCACGGGAATGAAGCTGCGCGGTTTCCATTCGAATAACAATAATTCAATCGCCAGCAACACCGCCGCGACAGGCGTGGCGAACACGGCGGACATGCCCGCCGCAGCGCCCGCCACGAGCAGTGTTTTGCGCTCCGCCGCACTCAGGTGAAATTGGCGCGCGAAGATCGAGCCGAACGCGCCGCCGGTCATAATGATCGGCCCTTCTGCGCCGAACGGGCCGCCAGTGCCGATGGAAATGGCGGCCGACAACGGTTTGAGAATCGCGACCTTGAGCTGAATGCGGCTGCCACCGAGAAGAATGGCCTCCAGAGCTTCGGGGATGCCGTGTCCCCGAATCTTCTCCGAACCAAACCGTGCCATCAGTCCAATGATCAGCGCCCCGGCCACCGGCACCAGCACCACCCACAGGCCCAAATGATGCCCCTGCGGCACTGCCGGCATCGCAGAAACGCGCTGGTAGAATGCGAAGTTGGTAATGGCCGCGATCAACCACAATAACGCGGCGGCGACCAGCGAACTGATCACCCCAATCGCGATCGCCAAGGTGGACAAGAGCACCACGCGACGGTTGGTGCTGAAGTCCGCTAATTCATCGGCAACCGGTGCGCGCGCAACCGCCGCCGGGCCACTGGCCACAACAGGAATGACTGGTTCAATCGGAATTGACATGGATTGCTATTTATATCGTAACGCGATATAAGTCAAACCAAGACTGGCGTCGGGTGCCCGCCGGTGGTAAAGACACGCTCGATGGCACGCTCCCAGCAGCTTGGCAAGGCACAGTACGAAACGCTCGCGGCTTTTCGCTACGCGCTGCGGCAGTTCATCCGTTTCAGCGAAGAGGCGGCACAGGCAGCCGGTATCACCCCGCAACAGCACCAGGCCTTGCTCGCCATCAAAGGTTTTCCCGGACGCGACCGCGTCACCGTGGGCGAATTGGCGGAGCGATTGCAACTGCGTCACCACAGCGCCGTCGGCTTGATCGACCGGCTGGTGGCGCAGAAACTGGTGACCCGCGCGCCGTCGGCCACAGACGGTCGGCAGGTCCTCGTGGGATTGACCGGACGCGGTGAAACTGCACTTGAAAGACTCTCCGCAGCGCACCGTCGTCAACTGAAGCAAATCGCCCCCGAACTCAGTCAACTGCTCAAACAGCTTGGTTGCGTCAACGAATAGGCGCTGCCGACTTCAACATTTCACCTTTCGATCATCAGGCTGCCAGAGGTGGCGCACGCTTCGGTGGACAGATTGCTCGTTCGTTGACCGGCATTAAGCGGCCCCGGCGTCAGCGATTCCTTGATCCGGTTGTCGGTCGGGACTGAATCGCTGGAGGACATTCTCACCGATCTGGCACAGGCGTTGCCGCCGGCTTGACCGGCAGCCATCCAACCGACGCTGGCCGTCTGTTGTGCCAACCTTCAAGCGGGATGTTCTCGACCGCGTTGCACGTGGTTGTTATGTTTGCGCTTGGCTGGTCGCGACGGGGAGACAGGAATTCGCCGCGTAGTGCTGAAATAATGAACACAACATCTCTGAATAATCGCCAACGTTTTATTAACGCGTGCCAGTGTTTACCGGTCGACCGGCCGCCGGTCTGGCTGATGCGCCAGGCGGGACGCGTGTTGCCGGAATACCGGCAGTTGAAAACCAAACACACCTTCGTCGAGATGGTGCGGACTCCCGAGTTGGCGGCGGAAGTGACGCTGCAACCGATTCGCCGCTTCGATTTTGATGCGGCCATCATTTTCAGCGACATCCTCGTCATCCCGGAGGCGTTGGGGCAACCGTATGAGTTCACCGAAGGGGCCGGCATCAAGATGACGCCGCTGCAATCGGCGGCGGACATCGACGGGCTCGACGGTTCGGCGGTCGCGGAACGGCTCGATTACGTTCCGCAGGCGCTCCGGCTCGTCCGCGAAACACTCCAAGATCGGACCGCGCTCATCGGGTTTGCCGGCTCGCCGTGGACGCTGGCGAATTTCATGCTCGATGGCGGAGGCGCAAAGGAATACGGGCAGGCCAAGCGCCTGTTTTACACCCACCGGCCCTTGTTTGACCGCTTGATGCAGAAGCTTACGGACGCCGTCAGCCGGTATTTGGAGATGCAAATCGCGGCGGGCGTGGATGCGGTGCAAATCTTCGACAGCCGCGGCGGCATGATGGCGGACGGCGCGTTTGCCGAGGCTTCGGGCAAGTGGATCGGCGAGATTATCCGCTCGCTCCACAACCAGGTGCCGGTCATTGTTTATTCCAAAGGCACGAACGGCAACTGGAATGATCTGGTGGCGACGGGCGCACAAGTTCTCGGGCTGGACTGGACAGTGCGACTCTCGGAAATCCGATCGCGGCTACCGCAGAACGTCGGCGTGCAGGGCAACCTTGATCCGTTTGTGCTGACCACTACGCCGGCCGTGGTCGCGGCGGAGACCGAACGGTTACTGCGCGACATGCGGGGTGTGCCCGGCCATATCTTCAACCTCGGCCACGGCGTGCCGCCCACCGCCCCATTGGAAAACATTCAAACAATGATGGATACTATCCGCGGGTTTGTATGAACACATTGAATGTCAACCTCGACCTGATCAAGAAATACAACGTCCCCGGGCCACGCTATACGTCGTACCCGCCGGCCACGCATTTCACGGATGCTGTCAAATTCGACGCGCTCCGCGACTCGATCGTCGCCAACAACACCGGCGAACGCGAGCTGTCGCTCTATTTTCATCTGCCGTTTTGTTATTCGCTGTGCTGGTTCTGCGGCTGTACCACCGTCATCACCACGAAACAGGAGGTGAGTGGGACGTATCTGGATTACATCCAGAAGGAAATCACGCTGCTGAAACAATTCCTCAATCCGCGCCGCAAAGTGGTGCAATTCCATTTTGGCGGCGGATCGCCCACGTTCCTGCAACCGGACGAGATTCGCCGGCTGGGCGAACTGATTCATTCGAACTTCAACGTGTCACCCGACGTGGAAGCTTCGGTGGAAGTTGATCCGCGCCGGTTGCAGCGCGAGCATGTGACGGCCCTGCTGGAGATTGGCGTCAACCGCGCCTCGCTCGGCGTCCAAGACAACAATCCGGAAGTGCAGAAAGCCGTGCATCGCATTCAACCGTTCGCAATGACCGAGCAAGTCAGCGACTGGCTGCGCGAGACGGGGTTCCGGTCGCTCAACATTGACCTGATTTACGGGCTGCCGTTCCAGACGGCGGAATCCTTTGAGAAAACGCTGAATGAGATTCTCACGCTCAGCCCCGACCGGTTCGCCGTCTTCAGTTACGCGCATGTGCCGTGGATCAAGCCGCATCAGAAAATCCTCAAGGATGACGTGTTGCCGACCGCGGAGACGAAACTGGAGTTGCTGAAGACGACCATCGAAACGCTCACCACCGTTGGCTACGACTACATCGGCATGGATCATTTTGCGAAATCCACCGACGAACTGGCCGTGGCGCAACGCCAGAAAACGCTCCAGCGCAATTTCCAAGGTTACAGCACGCACGGCGGCGCGGACATCTATGCGTTCGGCATGTCGGCCATCTCGCAAGCCGACGGCGTTTACTGGCAGAACGAAAAGGAATTGCCGGACTATTACCGGGAACTCGACGCCGGCAAGCTGCCGTTGCACAAAGGCTACCTCATGACCGACGACGACAAGATTCGCCGGCAAACCATCATGCGCCTGATGTGCGACCTGAGCCTCGACTACCCGGCCATGTCGCAAAAACTCGGCATCAACTTCACCGACTATTTCGTCAACGAACTCGCCTCGCTCAGCGACCTCGAAGCCGACGGCCTGTTGCAACGCAGTCCGACCGGCCTGACCATCACCGACCTCGGCCGGTTGCTCATTCGCAACATCGCGATGCGTTTCGACGCCTACCTCGCGCAGGAAAAAGAACGGCGCTACTCACGCACGATTTGAACTCCGTCGCCATCATCGGAGCCGGTATCACCGGGTTGACAGCCGCCTACCGGCTGCAAGAGCGCGGCGTGCCGGTCACGGTGTACGAAGCTGGTGACCGCGTCGGCGGCGTCATCCGCAGCATTCGTGAAAACGGCTACCTCGCGGAGTCCGGTCCCAACTCGATTCTCGAAACGTCACCCAAAATCAACTTACTGATTCAAGACCTCGGCTTGAGCCACCGGCGCGTTGATTCTTTGCCCACCGCCGAGAACCGGTATCTTGTCCGCAACAAGAAGACCGTCCTCCTGCCGGCATCACCCGGTAAGTTCCTCGGCACTTCGCTTTTCTCGTGGCACGCCAAACTCCGACTCCTCCGCGAACCGTTCATCGCACCCGCACCGCCCGATACCGAAGAGAGCGTGGCGCAATTTGTCGTGCGCCGGCTGGGCAAGGAGTTTCTCGATTACGCGATCAACCCCATGGTGGCCGGTGTCTATGCCGGTAACCCCGCACGACTCTCAGTGAAACACGCCTTTCCGAAGCTGCACGCGTTGGAGCAGAAATATGGATCGTTGATCAAAGGCCAGTTTCGCGGTGCGAAAGAGCGCCGGCAACGCGGCGAAGTCTCGAAGCAAGATGCGAAGAAACTTTCCTTCGATGCCGGGTTGCAAGTCTTGCCGGACACGTTGGCTTCCCGGCTTGGCGACGCCATTCAGTTGCGGACCGGCATCCAATGCGTCGAAAGAATCACCGGCGGCTGGCGACTCAACGATATCCACGATCACCCGGCGGTTCTTTATACCGCACCAACTCACAAATTGCCGGAGGTCGTGGGGTTCAATTGGGACTTGCTCAAGGAAATCTACTACCCGCCGGTCGCCAGCGTCGTGTTGGGATTTCGCCGCGATCAGGTCGTGCATCCGCTCGATGGCTTCGGCATGTTGATTCCGGAGGTCGAGGGATTCCGGATCCTGGGGACGCTGTTTTCCTCGTCGCTGTTTCGGGATCGCGCGCCAGCCGGGCATGTCACGCTGACGACGTACATTGGCGGGGCGCGGGCACCGGAGTTGGCACTACGGCCAACCAACGAATTGATCGAGATGACACGGCAAGACCTCGGCGTGATTCTCGGAGTGACCGGGCAGCCCACATTTGAGCACGTCGTTGTGTACCCGAAGGCGATCCCGCAATACGAAGTCGGCTACGGGCGGTTCAAGGATTTGATGACCGAGATTGAAACGCGCACGCCCGGTCTGTTTTTCGCCGGACATTTCCGGGATGGTATTTCGTTGGGCGATTCGCTGGTGTCCGGACACGACGCGGCCGGTCGCATCGCGGAATTTTGGAAGGCACGATCATGAGCAAGAAAGGCGTTCTATTGGTCAACCTCGGCTCGCCCGACTCGCCGTCGGTGTCGGATGTGCGCCGGTATCTGCGGGAGTTTTTGATGGACGGCCGGGTGCTGGATGCCCCGTGGCCGATCCGGTTTGGCATCGTGCACTTCGCCATTCTGCCCAGCCGACCGAAACAATCGGCGCATGCGTACAAGTTGATTTGGACGCCGGAAGGCTCGCCGTTGATCGTGACGAGCAAGAAAGTTCAAGCCGAGTTACAGCGCCGTTTGCCGATACCGGTCGAACTGGCGATGCGTTACCAAAATCCGTCCATCGCGTTTGCGCTCGGCAAACTGCGCGACCAAGGCGTTGAGGAATGTCTGGTCATTCCGCTATTCCCGCACTACGCCATGTCCAGCTATGAGACGGCGGTCGTCCGAGTGCAGGAGTTGCAGGCCAAACTTGCGCCGCAACTGAAATTGCGCCTGCAACCGCCCTACTACGTCGACCCTGATTACGTGCGCGCCTTGGTAGGCAGTGCGGCGGACTATCTCAAGCAAGATTACGATCATCTGCTCTTCAGCTTTCACGGAATCCCCGAACGCCACCTGCGCAAGAGCGATCCGACCGGCGACCACTGTCTCTCGCGTCCGGACTGCTGTGAGTGCGACAGCCCCGCCCACGCCACCTGTTACCGGGCGCAATGCTTCAAGACCGTTGCTGCGTTCGTGAAAGAAACGGGCGTGAAGAATTACTCGGTCTCGTTCCAATCGCGTCTCGGGCGCGACCCGTGGCTCAAACCGTATACTGACTTCGAATTCCCCCGTCTCGCTGCGGCCGGGGTGAAACGTCTCTTGGTGATTTGCCCGGCCTTCGTGTCCGACTGCCTCGAAACAATCGAAGAAATCCGCATCCGCGGACGTGATTCATTTCTGGCCGCCGGTGGACAGGATCTCCGGCAAATCCCCTGTCTCAACGAGCATCCCCTCTGGCTCGACGCCTTGGAAAAGATGGCCACCAGTTTCGCCGCGCGCTGACAGCCGCGCGCACTTTCAACCTTGCCGTTCGATCGCGCGCGGGAACAGGATGTTGTTTTCCTTGTGGACATGCTGATGCAGGTCGTCTTCAAGGTGCGCCAGCGCATCCAACATCGCCCGGTAGGTGTTGCAGGCCCAGTCGGGCGGCGTGAATCCGTCCGTCAACTCGCGCATCTTCGCCAATGCCCCACCGGCCTGGTCATGCTCCATTTCCATCATGCGAATTGGATTGGCCAACGACCCGCAGTGAAATGCCGGGGCCGACTCACTGGCGTCGAGTTGCCGGATCATGGGAAACAGAACCTGCTCTTCTTTCAGCATGTGCTGCGACATCTCCATTGCCAAACCGGCATACGTGTCGCGGAGCTGCGCCAGCCGGGCGTCTTCGCCGCCATGCACCGCCGCCACCTTGGTGGTCATGGCCGTGAGCCGCGGCAACTCCGTTTTCAAGTACGCATGGTGCGTCGCTTCGATGTGATCGGCCAACGCCGTCAGCGACATCGCGGCCGGGTCCACGCTCGCGTCGCCCGCCGTCGCCCCTGCTTTTTCCAGCGTGTCCAGTAATTGTTGGGGATCAATCCCTTTCTTCCGGCACGCCTCCGCCAGTGGCAGCTTGCCGCCACAACAATAATCAATCCCTGCTTGCTCGAACACGCGAGAGAGAGCGGGCCGTCTCGCCACAATCGAGCCGACCGTGTCAGTCACCGCGAATAATTCCGTTTTGGTCGTCATCTTCTTGTCTTTCGTAATGGGTTTTCGTTTTTCCTACAGGAGCACCATACGCTCACCGCCACCGGTGCCGATTGATCCAGGTCAACAAAGAGGCCGATAAATATTCTGGTCGGTGACGATCATTCCCAACGGGACATCGTGCGGTTCAACTGGCAACTGATCCACCACCAGCGCCTCAAACGAAAGCCCGATTGTCAGGAACGTCTTGCCGGCCAGGAACCGGTCAAAATACCCCTTGCCCTGTCCCAGCCGGTAGCCGCGCTGCCGTTCAAAGGCGAGGCCGAGGATGATGGCGGCGTCGAGCGATTGGGCCGGTAGCTCCAGCTCGCCCAGCAACGGTTGTTGCAAGCCCATCGCTAATGTCCGCAACTGGCAGGGATACGGATGGACATGCATGACGCCATCGCGTTCCACTCGCGGCACGCACACCTGTCGCGCCGGGTCACCCGCGATTTCCTCCACCAGCGGCCACGTGTTCACCTCGTTGCCGAACGACAGACACACCATCACCCGCCGCGCCTGCCGAAATTCTTCCACCCGTTTCAAGTTGGCCACAACTCGCTCGGACAGCGCGCGCACGTCGTCGGCTGTCAGCGCCCGGTATTGTTCCTCAGCCCAGCGACGCAGCGCTCGCTTGTTGTCGGCCACGCTGCTCATCGGTGATCGCCGTCGTTCCGCGCAACGGCTGCCGGCCCGGCCCGGATCAGTGGCGTTCTCGCGTTCAGTGGCAGTTCTCCATCTCATAGATAAAGTAGCCGTGGGCGCGGATGCCGGCGAGGGTCTCCTCGTCGGCATGCTCAACATGGCAAAACCGGCACTCGCGGGAGGTGAACGGCTGCGCCTCCTGTCGCTTCTCCATCAGATACGCGCGGCCGATCTCGTGCACACGCGCCTCCGCCGTGCCGTCCGGCACAATAATGTCAAAGTGCATCGTCGCCCCATCGCGACGCTTCACGTACGTGTCCCAAACAGCAACTTGCAGGATCAACCTTCCTTCCTCACCAAAGCGGCCCAGTGCCCGAAGATCTCTGTGCCGATCTTGTGGAGTGCCGGCAGGTGTTTCTTCGCGCCGGCCAGAATCGCGCGGCCATCCACGCCGGCTTGATGCACTTCCTCGGCAAACGTCGTCATCCACTCGGCGACATGCCGGTCGGTCACTTCGAGGTGACAGAGAAACCCGTACGCATTCGCCCCATACCGGTAGGCTTGGACTGCGGTCAATCCAGATGCGGCCAGCGCCACCGCGCCGGCCGGCAGGTCGAAGATGTCGTCATGCCAGTGCAAGGGCGTGAACGTGGCCGGCACGCCGCTTAGCAGCGCATCCGTGCCGGCGTCCGTGGTCAGGGCGACCGGATACCAGCCGATTTCCTTTTGCGGCCCTTGGTACACTCGCGCGCCGAGCGCGGCGGCAAGCAATTGGCTGCCGAGGCAAACGCCGAGGATCGGCTTCTGCGCCTT
Source organism: Verrucomicrobiia bacterium (assembly GCA_022072455.1). GTDB lineage: Bacteria > Verrucomicrobiota > Verrucomicrobiia > Palsa-1439 > Palsa-1439 > CAINDI01. The sequence continues at coordinate 213,381 of JAJVHY010000012.1, forward strand.
GAGCGCCGACTCGATCAGGCGCAGTTCGTGACGCAAGAACGGGAACTTGTCTGCCTCATGCACGCTTTGCGGGCCGCCCATGACCACCAGACCGTCGAACCCGGCCATGGATGCCGGCACGAGCTGGCCGGTGTGGGAAAGAATCGTTTTGATCCGATAGCCAGCGGCGCTCAGCGCGTCGGCGATGCGGCCGGGCGTTTCAATCTCGATGTGCTGTATGACACAGACCTTGCGCACAGTGGTCACTCATAGTTGCGGTTCGACTTTTTCGGCTGTCACCACCAACGCAGCGCGCGCCCAAGGGAACTTGGCTTTGACAGCGGCGAAATGTGGGCCGACGGTTTGCATTTCGCCGCGCCCGATAATCGCACAACCCTTGCCGGGGCCGTGCGCGCCGGCGACCTGCCGCGTGCCACAGAGCAACTCGACGCGGCTATCGCGCGCCAGGTTTTGCTCAGTCTTACGCATCATGCCCACCGGGATCAGCACCGTGTCGTTGGCGATCCCCAGCGCGCGCACGTAATCGCCCCAAGTCGCCACGACGTGCGGACCGTCCGGGCCGGTGGTGGCAATGGCGACCCATTCGGATTTCTCGATCACTTCTTTGCAGACGCCTTCGATGGTTGTCATGGTTTATCCCTTTTGAATTCAGCCTTGGTAATGGCGGAACATGCTCGCCAACAGAATCAGGCTGGGATGGGCGGCTGACAGCTTCGGCAAGACGAGGCGAATGCGGGACCGGTAGGCCGCGAGTTTTTCGGCAAGTGGACGCAGGTCGTCCGTCTTGTTCCAGTGCAGTTTGCTCAAGTCCAGCACCAGCCGACTCTTGCTCCGGGCCAGTGAATCGTGAAGGCGTTGACCCAAGCCTTCGACATGCGCGGCGGACAGTGCGCCTTCCAAGCGCAGCCAGACTTGTTGCTTGGCATGTTGGAGATCAACTCGGATGGAGAAATCCGGCAACGAGAATTTCTGCGGGAGTTCTTCCCAAAGATCAAACGCCTTCCAACGCTCGCTCGGCAGCCGGTAGGGCGTGCGAATCAGCTTGGGATGCTGGAACAGGTCCAGTTTCAACGTCAACCCGGTCCATAACGCCGCGCCGACAGCCAGCACGGACTGGAATCGTTGGGTGAGTGGCGGACGACCCAGCTCCGCGTGAATGCGTTGCTCCAACTCGCCAATCCACTGCCGCACGGCAGCGTTCGGGCCGAGGAGTCGGCCCGCGAGGAACACCGGCAATGCCACCCGCAAATCCGTGGCATACACCGCGGCCTTCGCGCGCAAGCGGGGGTTCGGTGAGTCTTTCAGTTTCTGATAGCCGAGCAACTGCGTTTCCAAAACCCGGTAAATGCTCGGCCCGAGCCGCTGGAAATCCTGCTCGAAACACCACTGCTGCAATCCCTCGATCTCAGCGGGTGACAGCGTGGGATGTTTCATCATCGTGGTGAAACCATCCGCGCGCCGGTACATGGCAGTCGGGTTCTGCACCCACTTCTCGTGCATCAAGTTTTCTTTTCGCACGCGCTCGTTAAACGGCGTGCCGGGCACCGGCCCATAAATCAGATACTGTCCCAACGCCGGTTTGAGCTTCATCAGGCCGGCGAATTCTTGCGCCACGACTTCCGGTGTTTGGTAATCAAACCCGACGATCATCGAGGTCAGAATCGTGATGCCGTGCTCGCGAAACTCCGTGAGAATCTCGTCAATGGGCCGGCCCTGCTGTTTGGCGTAACCGGAGCGCGTGCCCTCGTAGCCGATCCAGAAACCGTCAATGCCCATTTCCAAGATTTCTTCAACGGTGTATTGGCTGATCGCCTTGACACTGGAGAACGCGAAGATCGAAAGGGTCTTACCACTCTTCATCACGGCATCGCGGAACTGCAGCGCCCGTTTTTTGTTGAGCAGGAAATCTTCGTCAATAATCAGGAAGACCAGGCTCGGGTCCATGTCCAGATACCGCTCGGCAACATTGTAAATGTCCTGGCCGTCAGGCAGCAGTTTGATGTGTTTGCGCTTGAAGAAGTGCGAGGTGCAACAGAAGTCGCAGCCGTTGGGGCAGCCCAGCCCGGCGAAAATCTTGCCCGTGCCCGACACCTTCCAGCCAAACACCTTCAACCAGCTCACAATCAGCGGGTGCTTGTACGGCATCGGGATTTCCGGCTCGCCGAGCAGCCGGCGCATGAACCCAACGCCTTCTTCGCGGCAGATGAAGTCGCCATACGGCTTGAGTTCTTCGTCGCTCAACACCGTGCCGTAGCCGCCCAAAACGATCTTGGTGTGGGGCGCGTGCTCGCGGATCAGGGCGACCATGTCCTTCACCTTGTGAAAGATCGCCATCAGAAAGGAAATACCGACGTAATCGTAGCCCTTTTTGAGTTCCCGAATGAATTCTTTCTTCGACGGGTATTGCAACACGACCGTTGGCGCGTCGAGATTCTCCGCGATGTATTCCAAGGAAAACTGGATGTTCACCGTGCGTGGGCTGAAGAGGCCTTGGGCGCGTGTCACCTGCCGGTAGAGCAATTCATACCCCACCGAGGGCGCGTCACCATATTTCGGACCCATGGGCCGGCAGACCGTTGTCAATAAGACCTTTTTAATCATTTGTGGAGACTTTCATAGAAAACGATACATGGATTAGAACGTGATAACGGTCTGGAGGTAGCCGAAATCGGCGTCGTCTTGGCCGTTGTTGCCGCTGGCGGTTTGTTGGACATAGCTACCGGCGAAGAAGTGGCTATAGCCGGCTTGGAGTTTCACCCATTTCCACGGCGTGTTGTAATTGACGGTCAAGTCGAGTTCCGTGCCGACGAACGTATCAGCACTCAGTGCGGCGGCGTTGAGCGGACGGACGCGGGCGACGGCATTGGCGCGATACCAAGCGTCTTCGTTCGTGTAGAGCCAGAAGGCTTGGCCATCGAGTTGGATTGTCAGGTTGTGGTATGGCCGAGTCCCGTCCTGATACGGTTTGAACTTCAAGCTCGCGGCCGGGTTGTGCATGTTTTTCCAGGCGAACAGGTCCATGTACCCGTAGAATTTATGGTTGGTGGGAAAAAGATTGAGGAATGATTCATCCTTGTTGTCGTTGGGATTGGAATCGCCGGAGGCGACATTGTATTCGAGGCCGAGCCGCGGTTTCCACGCGGCGGTTTCCCACGTGTACCCGGCACCGACATGGCCGGCAAAGGCTTCGTGATCAATCATTGTCGAACTGGGGAACGTACCGGGAATGCCTCCCTGCTGGCCGGCGCTGCGACCAAACTGGTACGCGGCCTCGGCTTCGTAGTCCCAGCCGTGGAGCGCGCCGGGCGTGGACTTGATGCGGAAGCCGGGCGTCCAGATTTCCTGCGCGATGTCGTAAGCGAGCGCCTTGTTCGTAAGCGTGCCGCTGACCGCCGTGTAAATCGGGCTGTCATGCTTCTTGTGGCGGTAAAGCAAATAGAAATCTGCCGTCTGGATTTGGAGCGCGGTCGTGCGCAGATAAACGCCCACCAATGTATCGTTCCAATCAGCGTTATTGAAATCCTCTCCGTAGTTTCCTTGCGGTCCGCGGTCTTCAATGGTCACGACGTGCCCCGCAAACGCGTCCACCCAGAAGTGCCGCGATTGATCTTCGTAACGCACCTTCACCGCGTCGAACGTGCGGCTGAAATTGTTCCAGTCGAACGTGCCGATGAGCCGTTCGTCGCCGTAACTCAACTCCTGCCGGCCCACTTTCACACTGAGCGGGAATTCCTTCGGGTTGCCGACCTGGAGGTACGCCTGCCGCAGATCAAACGAGTCATCCCCCTCCGACCCGAACGCAAACGGCACGTTGGGACGTGTCGAGTCAATCTCGCGCGAGTCTTGTCCCTGCCCGTAGAGCGTCACCCACCCGCACGGCTTGATCGTCAACCCAAGACGGAAGCGCTGGAGCAGGAACGTGTCGTCGGTGACGTGGCCGAGCGGGTTGCTGTTGTTGTTGAAGTCGAAGTTGTTCTCGCGAACTTCCAACCGCAACCGTTCCTGCACGTCGAAGGTGACTTTGCCATCGGTAAAACTGAGAGGATTGGCCGACTCGCCGGCCAGCGCACCGCCGAGGACACTGCACCACAATCCGACCCCCGCCAGGTGTTGACGAGTTATCTTCATGCTATCTCCGGTGAACATTTCACGACCCGACCGGCTCCAGTCGGTTGGCGATTTGCGGGGTGGCCTGCCGCAACATCCGTTGCACCACCAGATGCAACCACAGAAAACTGGCGGCCGTAATCAAAAACAACAATCCAAACGTCGTCTGCGGCAGACCAGTCCGCACCTTCGCCCACGCAAACAACGGCGGCAGGAAAAAACCACCGAGCGCGCCGAGTAATCCGACGAGACCGCCGACCGCGCCGACATCTTTTGGAAAATATTCGGGGATGTACTTGTACACCGCCGCCTTGCCGATGCCCATGCCGCAGCCCACCAAGAACACCAGCACGGTGAACAACACCGGCCCGGTGCCAAAATGGAATCCGCCCGCCGCACCGTTGTAACTATCAAAACTCACCCGGCCATTCGGGATGGACAAGATCACCAGCGCCGCCAGCATCGTGCCGAACACCCAGTACATTATTCGCCGCGCGCCAAACTTGTCCGACATCCATCCGCCGAGCGGGCGCAGCAGGCTGGCCGGGAAAATAAACAGCGCCGTCAACAACGCCGCTTGTTGCAGCGGCATCTTGTACACGTCCACGTAATACTTTGGCAGCCACACCGACAACGCCACATACGCGCCAAACACCACCACGTAGTAGAGACTGAACCGCCACACCCGCATTGCGCGCATCGGCTGCAGCAGATCGTGCATCGAACGTCCCGCGCCGGGTTTGTGGTCATGCGTTGGACTCAAAAACCAAATCGCCGCCGCCATGATGACCAGCAGCACACCGTACAGAAACGGCACAAACCGCCACCCGCCCGGTACCACGCCACCGAGCAACCCGGCTGCCGGCACGAGCGCAATCAACCCCGGCCCGATGAACTTCGTCACCGACGCCCCGACGTTACCGGCCCCGAAAACACCGAGCGCGAAGCCTTGGCGCTCCCGCGGAAACCACGCGGAGTTCCAGGCAATGCCAATCGAGAACGCATTGCCGGCCATGCCGACCAGAAACGCATAGATCATCAGTTCGTTGAACGACGCCGCCCGGCTCACGAGAAACGCCGGGATCGCAGTCAGCGCGACGAGTAACGTCAACACCCGTCGCCCGCCATACCGGTCCGTCCAGACACCGAAGAGCAGCCGCCAGATCGAACCGTTGAGAATCGCAATCGCCGTGAGCCAGCCGAACTGCACTTCGGTCAGCCCAAATTCTTTGCGGATCGGAATACCGAGCACGCCGAACATCAACCACACCGCGAACATCAGCGTGAACGCGACGCTCGACAGCGTCAGGATCGTATTGCGTTGCGAGGACTCCGTCATGACGGTTTCTCCGCGCGGCGCCGGGCGTAGAACCACCAATTCACCACGGTGGCCAACACGCAGTACACCATCAATCCGCTGAAGAATGGCCTCGCCGAGCCGGTCGCGGTTTTCGACCAGCCGATCAACAAGGAAAACAAAAACGGCCCGTACGCCGCGATCGCCGCCGTGAACCCGATCACACCCGCGCCCTGCCGGGGGGAGTGAGAAAAGATCACCGGGTACTGCCGGAACGTCGCCGCGTTGCCGATGCCGGTAAAGAAGAACATCGCCAGCATCACCCACAGGAACGGCGTGAATTGCTCCGGCGAGGTCGGCGTCAGCAATCCGCCAAAACCGAGGATCCCGGCGCAGACGATCAGACCGACGCCGCAGAGTTGGGTAAAGATCGCGCCGCCCCATTTGTCCGTGAGCGGCCCGGCCACCACACGCATCGCCGAGCCAATCAACGGGCCGAGAAACGCGTACTTCAACGGGTCGGGCGGATTCGGGAAATGACCGTACACCGTCCGAATCAACAACGGAAACGCCGCCGCCAGCCCGGAGAACGCGCCGAACGTCATCACGTAGGTGATCGTGCAGAAGTACGTGTGTTTGTTGCCAAAGATGTCGAGCTGTTCGCGGAACGACGCCTTGACCGGCACGCTCCGCAGCATCCACCACGCGGCCATGGCGGTGAGCAACAGAAACGGCACGTACCAGAACACCGCGTTCTGCAGCCACATGGCCGATTCCCGGCCGGCCTTTACAAACGTTTGCGGGCCGCCGAACAGACTGCCGGCCACCGCGAATGTGATGATCCACGGCGTCACGAACTGCGCCATGCTCACGCCGAAGTTGCCAATGCCGGCCTGAATGCCCAGCGCCGTGCCGAGAAATCGTTTCGGAAAAAAAAGGCTCGTACTCGGCATGTAGGAGGAAAATGTGCCGCCCCCGTGCCCCACCAGAAACGCCAACAACAGAAACACCCAGAACGGCGTCTGCGGATTCATGATCGCAAATCCCAGCCCAACACAGGGCAGCACCTTGGCCAGAGTCGCAACGCTAACGACCTTGCGCGTGCCGTAGATCGGAATCAGAAACATATTCACCAGCCGCAACGTTCCGCCCGCCAATCCCGGCATCGCCGCCAGCCAGAACAACTGCATCTCGGTGAACTTGAACCCGATGCCCGGCAGACGCACCACGATGGCGCTCATCACAAACCACGTCGCAAATGCAAACACCAGTGCGATGGTCGTGATCGCCAGCGTCCGCCACGCGATTTTCTTGCCGGTCTGTTCCCAGAACGATGGGTCTTCCGGTCGCCAGTCGTTGATGATCCCGTCGTTCATTGGTGGTAGTGGAGGCTTTCACCCAGCAACGGGTCGCGCACGGGCACGACTGCGGCTTGTTTCATCGCGCGCCAGAACACCGTGCCGGCCACGCCGATCAGCCCCAGCGTCAAGCCCACCACCCACGCATCGGGCAGCGCCGACGCCTCCCGGTTGGCGGGAACAATCATCAGGTAGAGGTCGAGCAACCGCCCCACCAAAACCACGACGGCGACCTGACCGATGATGCGGGAGTTGCGTTTGTTATTGCGCGGCAATAACACAAAAAACGGAATCGCCCAGTTGAGCAGCAGATTGACGATGGTCAGCGACCCCCACGCGCCCCGGACGCGGTGAATGTAATAGCCCGTTTCCTCGGGGATATTCGCGTACCAGATCAGCATGTATTGGCTGAACCAGATGTATGCCCAGAACGTGCAGAACGTCAGCAGCAGCTTGCCCAAGTCCTGCAAATGTTCCTCGTTGATCACCCCGCGCCACGGGCCGAGCCGGCGCAGCCACAACCCGAACAACACCACCGTCGCCAACCCGCTCGACATCAGCCCGCTGAAGAACAACACGCCATAAATCGTGCTGAACCATTCCGGCTCCAGCGACATCAACCAGTCCACGCTCGCCAGCCACACGGTCAACGCGAACAACACCGTGAACGCCGCGCTCACCGCCACGTTGCGCTGCCGGCACCGCGCGTCGCCGGTCAGGTCTTGTTGCCGGGAATTGCGGACCAACAGACGGGTGAACCCGATCCAGATCACCAGATACGCCACCGCCCGCGCAAGAAAGAACGGCCGGTTCAACCAAAATGCCTTGAACCCGGCGAAATGGTGTTCGTGGCTCATCCACGGATACAACGACGGATGCAACACCAGCACCAGCAACACGCCCAACCCGCCCCACGGCAGGAACGACGTCATCGCTTCCGGCACGCGCCGCACCGCCACGCTCCAGCCCGCGCCCGACAGATACTCGAACGCGATCAACGCTCCCCCGGCCAGTCCCAAGCCGACGAGAAACACCGAGACCAACAGCAGCCCGCTCCAAAATCGGTCGCCGCCGAGCAACGCCCCGGCCACCAGCGTCGCCGCGCCGACCAACATGAACACGCGAAACAGCGACAGCCATTTCTGCGCGAGGCCGATATCCGCAGTTTCCTCCAGCCGGTAAGTTGGTGAAGTCGTCATCATGGCGTTTTCGCTGTGGTGGCCGCGGCGGCGGCGCGTTCTTGCAGTTGCCGCACGCGCAACACGGCGCGCCACCGGTCGTCCGCGCTGATTTGCGCGGCGTGCGCCGGCATGTTGCCTTGGCCGTACGTGATGATGTGAAAGAGTTGCCCGTCTTTCATCTGCCGGGCATGGTCGGCGGTCAACGATGGCGGCGGCGGGAAACCGCGCTTCGCTACCGGCCCGTCCCCCGCGCCGGTTGCGCCGTGGCACGGCAGACAGAACCGCTGGAACAGCACCGCGCCCCGGTCCAGCGCGACCGAGTTGGTGGCGCTGAACGGATTCGCCAATTCGATCCCGGCCCGCACGGCGTCCTGTGTCGTCGCCCGATACGGCAGCGCCGGCATCCCATAGGGAATCGTGCCGGGTGGCGGCGCTTGCATCGTTTTGCCGTCGGCAAAGTTCGCGTTCGGCGCGAACGTGTCGGACGGGACGGAGTGGACCATGTTCGGGATGAACTCATAGTTCGGTTGCCGGTAATCGCGCGCGCCGATCCAGTTCACAGCCACCAGCGCGGCGAGGATGCCGGCCAGAACGATGTTGAGCAGCGTGCGCTTCATGCCTCGTACTCCTCGGTCGCGACGGCGTGGAACTTCGCGCACAACGCCGCCGCCTCGACGGGGCTGAACACGGCGTCGGCTTCCTCGATCAACAACGCAAACCGATCATCCGTCACGCGCGGATGCGGCAACACCGCCCGCTTGCCGGGCCGCAGACCGGCCGACAGCAGAAACGCGATCACCGTGCCGACACCGGCCAGCAACACCATCACCTCGAACGTCACCGGGATAAAGGCCGGTAGCGAGTCCCACGGTTTGCCGCTGACGTTGATGGGCCACGACACGGCGGTCGTCCAGTACTCGAACCACATTTTGAGGCCCGCCCCCAGCACGCCGAGCGCAAAACAAATCCACGGCAACCGCGACGGCGCAAACCCGGCGACCTTGTCCAGCCCGTGCACGGCGTACGGCGCGTGGATGTCCACGATCGTCCAGCCGCGTTCGCGCACCGCGCGTGCCGCGCCGAGGATGTCCTCCTCGCGTTCAAAGATGCCCATGAAAATCCGCCGGCTCACGCTTCCACCTCCTGCGCGGCACGCACCGGCGCCGCCGGCGCTGGCGCGGGCGCGTGATGTCCCTCGCGCAATACGCCTTTGACTTCCGCCATCGCGATCATCGGCAGGAACCGGCAGAACAACAGGAACGCCGAGAAGAACAGCCCGAACGTCCCGATAAACGTCAGCACTTCGATCAGCGACGGCGTGTACATCGCCCAGCTCGACGGCAGGTAATCCCGGTGCAACGAGCTGACGATGATCACAAACCGCTCGAACCACATGCCGACGTTGATGACCAGCGACAGCAGGAACACAATCATCAGATTGCCGCGAATGCGTTTGAACCAAAGCAACTGCGGCGTGATGACGTTGCACGACACCATGATCCAGTACGCCCACGAATACGGGCCGAATGCGCGATTGATGAAGACAAACTGTTCGTATGGGTTGCCGGAGTACGCCGCGATGAAAAACTCCGTCAAGTACGCCAGCCCGACGAGCGAGCCGGTCAGGATGATGATCTTGCACATCGCCCCAACGTGCCGGTGCGTGAAATAATCTTCGAGGTGCACGACCTTGCGCGCGATCAACATCAACGTCAGCACCATCGCGAACCCAGAGAACACCGCGCCGCACACGAAGTACGGCGGGAAAATTGTCGTGTGCCAGCCCGGGATCACCGACGTGGCGAAATCCCAACTCACAATCGTATGCACCGACACCACCAACGGCGTCGCCAGCCCGGCCAGCAGCATGTACAGGCTCTCATACCGGACCCACGTCCGGTACGAGCCGTCCCAGCCGAGGCTGAAAAACCCGGCCAGCCAGCGCCGCAATTTGCTCGTGGCCCGATCCCGGATCGTCGCCAAATCCGGCAACAGTCCCATGTACCAGAACCCCGCCGAGATGATGAAGTACGTCGAGATCGCGAAGAAATCCCACACCAGCGGCGACCGGAAGTTCACCCACAACGGCCCGCGGTTGTTCGGGTACGGAAAAATCCAGTAGAACAACCACGGCCGCCCCATGTGGATCAGCGGGAACAACCCCGCGCACATCACCGCAAACAACGTCATCGCTTCCGCCGCGCGATTGACCGACGTGCGCCACTTTTGCCGGAGCAGAAACAGAATCGCCGAGATCAACGTACCGGCATGGCCGATGCCGATCCAGAACACGAAGTTCGTGATGTCGAACGCCCAGCCGACCGTCTTGTTCAATCCCCACGTGCCGATGCCGGTCGCCATCTGGTAGATCATCGCCGCGCTGCCCACCGCCAGCATCGAGGCCGCAACGAGAAACGCGATCCACCACAACGCCGTCGGTTTCCGCTCGAAAATGCCGCAAATGTCCCGCGAGACATCGCTCAGGCTCTTGTTCCCCAGAATCCACGGGGGACGCAGGTTTTGATGTTGGGCGTCAGTGCTCATACAAAGTTACCGGTTAAAATCTGAAACGGCATGAAACTGCAAATGAACGCGGATGGACACGAATACGCGGACATTGTCATGCTGAGCGGAGCGAAGCATCTCTGTTGTTTCAGCGTTTTCATATTAGGAGGACGACTGCGTCGGCACAGGCCGGTGGTGCATGGCGTAGTTCAGCAAGTTGAGGGCTTTGGGACACTGACCGGTTTCGAACAAATCCATGTAAACGAAGACACCCACTGAAGTCATTAGTGGCCCAACACTTGTACGAAGCGCTGTTCCAGTCTGTAGGAACAACAACGCGCCCGGCGTTGCTTTCTTTCCGTGGAAGAGTTTACGCAACTCCGGCTCAGTGTTCACCTCGACCAAGTCACGATGTTTCTGTCCTGCAACTTCAAGAAGAACACTAAGCGGGCAATCCAACGAAGGCCACGCAGCGAAGTAAGGAAGCTTGCCTGAACGAAACTGATCCAAATTGAGAATGGGCCAGAGCAAGTTGTGATCAAGGACGTTCTTGAGGTTGAATACAACACAGCCAGTTTCCACTTTCGGTGAGTTCTCAATCTGGTTAACACCCTCTTCCAATCTTTCGAACATCGTAAGAGGCGAGAACCCATTCAGCACCTTGCACGCAAGCCCCCAACGTTTCTCTTCCAGGGTTACGATGACATCAGGGTTATCGCCCTTGGAATGATTGGGATCGTCCGTACTAACGTCTTTGCCAACGCGAAGGCTGATCAGGCCGATAAGCAACTCAAAAACCTTGTTGCTGGCTTCGTCCTGAAGAGCCACCACATTCTGAGGAGCAGACCCTTTGTTCAATAATGCCAAGTGCGGAATAAGGGCATCAAATCCCGGATGGCTGGATAGATCGGTAATGTGCCGTACCAAATCCCAAAGTCCCAGAGCTTCGCTCCACGGTTTGCGAACGTCCTCCATCAAGTTGATTGGTTCAAGCCCCTTTCGCTGTCGCTCCCAGTCCATAATGCGAATGCAAATCCGCTCCAAATGCGAACCAGGAGCGATCACAATGCCGCGTGCTTTCAATACATCTTCAAACTGGCGAATCATCACTCCAGCCTCAACAAAAGAACTGAGGTCTGATGGATTGAGTTCGGCAGGCTTTGGTGGTTGAGACTGCGAATGTGAGTTCGTGGCCATTTCGTTTATCCCTGCGGTGACAAAGTGAGAGATTCTTCGCTTCGCTCAGAATGACAACTGGCAAAATTCGATCTGCGTTCATCCGTATTCATCTGCGGTTTCATCCGGCGTTTTTGTGTGTCTCGTGGTTTTTGCCGGCCCGGTCGCGCACGAGCGTCAAGTAACCGATGGCCGGGCGCACGTTCAATTCCTCCAGCACCAAATAATGTCGCGGATTCTTTCGCGCCTGCGCCACCGCGCTGTTCGGGTCGTTGCGGTCGCCGAACACAATCGCCTGCGCCGGGCACGATTGCTGGCAGGCGGTTTGAATCACGCCGTCGGCCGGCAGTTTGCCGTCCTTCTTCGCCACGATGGTCGCTTCCTGAATGCGCTGGACGCACAACGAACATTTCTCCATCACGCCGCGCGTGCGCACCGTGACGCTCGGATTGAGCACGAGATTCTCGACGGGATCATCATGCCGGTAGTTGAACCAGTTGAACCGCCGGACCTTGTACGGACAGTTGTTCGCGCAGTACCGCGTGCCGACGCACCGGTTGTACGCCTGCGCGTTCAAGCCTTCCTCCGTGTGCACCGTCGCCAACACCGGGCAGACCGCCTCGCACGGCGCGTTCTCGCAGTGCTGACAGAGCATCGGCTGGTGCGCCACGGTCACGTCGTCGCCGTCGCCCTTGTAATACCGGTCAATCCGCATCCAGTGCATGTCGCGCCGGCGTTGCACCTCGTCGCGGCCCACGACCGGCACGTTGTTCTCCACCTGGCAGGCCAACACACACGCCGAGCAGCCCGTACACTTCGTCAAATCAATCACCATCGCCCATTGCCGGCCCGGATACTTGTGGTCGGGCGGATACAAATCTTCCTTCGGCAAATGATGCTTGTGGATGCCGGCGGCCGGGTCATGCCGGTATTCGGCGAGCGTCGTTTCCTGAATGCACGGCCGCACCAGTCCACCGGCCGGCGCGAGTTTCTCCGGCACCGTGATGTAATGATACGTTTGCGTCGAAGCCAACTCCCGGCGCGTACCGGTCTTCACGAGCTTCGCGCCCGGCGCCACAAGTTTCCCGACCGGCAACAGCGGCGCGATGTTCACGCCCACCATGCAGTTCGCGCCGAGCGTCGGATTGCGTTGAATCCATTTCGGCCCGACATCGGCAAACCGTTTCGTCATCTGCTGGCCGTAGCCAATCGCCACCGCCACCACATCGTCATGCTGGCCGGGCTGCACGTACACCGGCAACTCGACCGCCGCGCCGTTCGCTTCGATCCGCACCACGTCGCCCTCGGTCAACCCGAGTTTCGCCGCCGCGCCGACCGACACGCACGCATAATTGTCCCACGTCACCTTGCTGACCGGGTCCGGCAACTCCTGCAACCACGGGTTGAACGCCTGCCGGCCATCGCCCAGCCCGACTTTCGCGTAGCCCACGAGCGTCAATCCGCCCGCCGCCGCCGTGACCGACTTCACAACCGATCGATCAAATGATTTCACCGCAACCGGCTTGCGCTCGATCAGCGCGAACCCGTCATGCACGGCCTTCTCCCAGGAAATCTCTTCCTGCCAATGCCCGCGCACAATGTCGTATGCCGACTGCGGTTTGCCGAGCCACGCGGCGAGCGTCTCGATCAACGCCCGCGTCTGTCCGCGCGGCACGATGACCGGCTGGCTGATCCCGACCACACCGCTGACCGGCTCCGCGTCGCTCCACGTCTCAAACTCATTTGTCTCCGCGCAAACGACATTGGCCTTGGCCGTCGTCTCATCGGCGCGCTGCGCGACGCAGACGACGTAGCGGGCCTTCCCCACCGGCAACGCCACGTCGTACACGGGATTGACCCCGGCAATGATGAGCGTACCGACTTTACCGTCATTCAACTCGCGCGCCAACTCCGCCAGCGCGTTGTCGTCGCCGCGTTTCTGGAGCGACGGCGCGGCGATGTCGAGTGTGTGTCCGTAGTTGCCGAGCAGGTCGTTGATGAAATTGACGAGCGCCTGCGCCGCGACATCTTGTTCGCCGCAGACGACGAGACTGTGCCCGCGCGCGTGCCACAACTTCTCGGAGGCTTCGTCCAGATCGTGCCCGGTAACGGCGGTGTCGAACTTCGCGCCCGCTTTTTGCGCGATGCGGGCGGCCAGTTGCGTGAGCGCCGCGCCCGTTTCGCCCGGCGCGAGCCGGTAACGTTTGTCGGCGTTGCTGCCGGTCAGCGTGGTGGTTGACTCAAACTGCGCGTGCCACGCGGTCTGGTCGTCGAGCTTGCGGCCCTGCGCGTAACCGGCCGTGTGTTCGACCGGGCTGATCCACCCGCCAAGGAAATCCGCGCCAAAACTGACAATGACCCGCGCTTGATCAAACCGGTAACGCGGCAACACGCGCGTGCCGTGCGTCTGTTCGTGCGCGTCGGCAATCGCGGAACTGGAGAGCGGATCGTACTCGATCCATTTCGCGCCGGCATGGGCGTCCACAAATTGTTGGATCATCGCGCGCGTCGTCGGGCTGAGAATCGTCCGGGTCAGGATGCGGACGTTGTTCAGCCGTGACTTCACGGCGGCGTCCACGGCGTCCCACGTGGCCGGTTGGCCGTCGAGGATCGGCTGCTGGAAGCGGAGGCTGTCGTACAAGCCGAGCAACGACGCCTGGCCGATGGCGCACAAACCGCCTTTCGACAGCGGATGCGCCGGCAAGCCTTCGAGTTTGATCGGGCGGCCATCGAGTGTCTTGATCAACGCGCCGCAACCGGCCTCGCAGCCGTGGCAGACGGAGGCGTAGTGGACCGCGGTGCCGGGGATGAGTTCTTCGGGCGCTTTGTCGTGCGGGATGATTTTTCCGATGGGCGCGCGCTGGCAACCGGCCAGCGCTGCGGCGAACACGGTGAAGCCAGCGGCCTTGATGAAGTCGCGCCGGTTGAACGGAGCCGGGCCGGGAGCGAACTCGTCGCTGTGTTCCGGATTCCGTTCGGTGGGTGATTTCCAGTAGGGGTTCATCTTAGTAATGACAAGTGGTGCAATCGATCGGCGCATGGACGGCCTTGCCGGCGACGCCGGTCTGGTTGGCTTGCCGGTGACAGTTGACGCACCAGCCCATCGTCAGCGGCGAGAACTGCCGGACTTTGTCCATCGTCTCGACCGGCCCGTGGCAGGTCTGGCATTTGACGCCGGCATAAACGTGCGGACGGTGATCGAAATAAGCGAAGTCGGGGAGGTTGTGGATGCGATTCCAGACAATCGGTTTTTCGGCGTAGAGTTTGGCGATCTCGGGCGAAGTGATTTTCTGCGGGGCGCGTTTCTCGGCGGCGGCGCGTTTGTCTTCCTCCTGCACCGCGCCCCAAGTGGCGGTGATGAACTTGTGACAGTTCAGGCAGGTGCTGGCCGCCGGCACGCCCGCATACCGGCTGCGCTCGGCGCCGGTGTGGCAGTACTGGCAGTCAATGCCGAGTTCGCCCGCGTGCAGCCGGTGCGAGTAGGCTATCGGCTGGTCCGGCTCGTAGTCCTGCTGGTTGCCGGGCAGGCGGAACCGGTCCGCGCCGACGACCATGATGGTCAACGTCAACGCGATGCCGGCCAGCAGGATGTAAGTCAGAATTTGTTTCATCTCACCGGGCTTTGGTTTCCGTCACGCTGTTCCAACGCACGACCTGTGTGCGCCGCCAGAGGTAAGGATTCGGGACGACCAACACGTGCGCCAACCGGGTGAACGGCCACACCCAGAGCAGCACGTACGCGTTGAGGATGTGCGCCTTGACCAGCCACGGCAGGCCGGCCACGTAGCTCGTGTCGGGGCTGAATTTCACAATGGACCAGAGGTACGGCGTCATCGTCGCGGCGAACCACGATGATCCCCACGGATACATCACCGCCACGCCGATGCCGGTCAGCACTTGCGTCACCAACAGCCCGTACAGCGTCCAGTCCAGCGGGCTGGTGACCATGCGCAACTGCGGCGTCGTGAACCGGCGCACGAGGCCGGCGATCAGTCCCACGATGGTCATCACGCCCAGCGCCAGTCCGGTAATTTCGAGCGCGTACAACCGCAGCGGGACGCTGTTCCACGCGAGGACGCCGCGCGGGATGAAGAATGCGAGGAAATGCCCGGCCAGCACGAGGATGATGCCGTAGTGAAACGGCACGAGCGCCCAGAAATGCGATTTGTTCTCCAGAAACTGCGACGACAAACTCGAATAGGTGAACGGCTGGGTCCGGTAGCGGTAGATGCTGACCAGCAGAAACGTCACGGCCACCACATACGGCAGGGCCATGAACAGGATGACGTTGAGGAATTGGTTGAGTGTAGTCATGTCAATGCCGCCTCCGCTTGCGCGCCGTACACGACGCCCAGCAGCGCGCGCACGCCCTGGATGATGTGCCGGTACGGATTGGTTTCGTCCATTGCCGCCAACAGTTTCTCGACGCCGGGCAACACGCACGTCGCCGCAAAATCCGCCGCCGCCGCGTCCTCCATCCGCCCCAGCAACCGGAGCACGTGCGGCAAATGGTCCGGTAACTCGCTCGTCTCCGGCAAGCCCAGCCGCCGCGATTCGGTGCGGAGTTTTGCTAGAAATAATCCGCGGTTGTAGTCCTCAGCAAACAACTGCCAGCCGATGTCGAGCGTGCATTTCGGGTTAAAATCAAACATTTGGATGAACTGCTCTTCGTGCCCGGCCACCGACAACGATTCCGTCGCGGCAGCAAACGCGTCCACGTGCGCCGCCACGGCCGGCCAGTCCGCGCGCAGCAGCGTCCGGCAGGCTTCCACGTGGCCGGGATACGCTGCCGTTGGGTATTCCAAGACCAGCGCCAACACTTCACAGACCGCCGGTAGGTTGCCGGTCATACGCTCCTCTTCGGGCCGGCCATGAATCCGAAACCGGCTTCTTGTTTGCGGAACATCGGATCGGTTGTGCCTTCCATGGCCATCTCGCGGTGCATCGGCGGAATGACGAACCGCTCCTCAAACGTGCACAGCGAAGTCAGTTTGTAGATTTCTTCGGCCTCGGCCACCGAACAGTCCGCCTCGCGCAACATCTGCTCCGCCGTCGCCATGTCAATGTCGCCGACCGTCACCGCCCGGCGATAAGTACGAACCGCTTTTTGTTTCTTGAGTGCATAAACCACCTTGCCGGTCTGCCCGGCGCCGAAGAGGTTGCCGAGGAATTGCAACGGCACGCGCGCGTCTTCGATGTCGTGAAACAGGTTGTCGCTGACGCTGGTGAGTTTGTCGTCCTTGCGCATCGCCATGACCGGGGCCATCGGCGGCACGTAGAACAACATCGGGAACGTCCGGAACTCGATGTGCGGCGGCAACGCCATTTTCCAGACTTTCACAAACTTGTACACGGGCGATTTCTGCGCGTACTCGATGACATCGTCGGGGATACCATTGCGGCGCGCCTCGGAAATCACGTGCGGATCGAACGGATCGAGAATCATCTCGCGTTGGGCGTTGATCAATTCCTCGTCCGGCAACTTGGCCATTGCTTCGATCTTGTCGGCGTCGTACAGCAGTTCGCCGAAGTACCGGATGCGCCCGACGCAGGAATGGAAACACGCCGGCGCTTGGCCAGTTTCGAGGCGGGGGTAGCAGAGGATGCACTTCTCCGATTTGCCGGTGGACCAGTTGTAATACACTTTCTTGTACGGACAGGCCGGCACACAGAACCGCCAGCCGCGGCAGCGTTTCTGGTCGAGCAACACAATGCCGTCCTCGCCGCGTTTGTAGAGCGCGCCCGACGGACAGGCGGCGACGCAGGAGGGATTCATGCAGTGATTGCAGATGCGCGGGAAATAGAAGAACACGAGTTGTTCGACGGAGAACAGTTGGAGTTTCTGTTCTTCGGTCAGGTTTTTGAGATTGGGATCGTTGGCCGCGTAAATCGGCGAGCCGCCGAGATCGTCATCCCAGTTCGGGCCGGCTTCGACATTCATCGGCTTGCCGGTCACCATCGAGATCGGACGGGCGGTCGGCTGGTCCGGGCCTTCGGGCGCGTTGAACAGGTTCTGGTAATCGTACGTCCACGGCTCGTAGTAATCATCCATGCTCGGCTGGTTGGGATGATGGAAGATGTTGGTGATGACCTTGTGCTTGTCGGTGGACTTCAACTTCAACTTGTCGTCCTTCACTTCCCAGCCGCCGCTGTATTTCGACTGGTCTTCCCATTTTGTCGGGTAGCCGGTGCCCGGCTTGGTCTCGACGTTGTTCCACCACATGTATTCCGTGCCTTTGCGGTCGGTCCAGATGTTCTTGCAGGCGATGCTGCACGTGTGGCAGCCGATGCACTTGTCCAAATGAAACATCATCGCTACGTGGGAACGGACATTCATCGGGAAATCTCCTTGGGGTTTACCATATCAACTCCGGCAGTTTGCGGACGAGAATGTGCGTGTCGCGGTTGCAGCCCACCGGCCCCCAGTAGTTGAAGTGGTAGGTGAACTGGCCGTAGCCGCCCGCCATCAGGTTCGGTTTGAGCCGGGTGCGGGTCAGGCTGTTGTGGCCGCCGGCGCGGCGTTTGTTGCGCAACGGCGATTTCGGCACGGAGTACGTGCGCTCCGGCGAGTGATACTGGATGCAGATGCCGGGCGGAATCCGCGCGCTGACCACGGCGCGCGTGACGACGACGCCGTTGTCGTTGTGCACCTCGACCCAGTCGTTGTCTTTAATGTCGATGCGGGCGGCGTCGGTCTCGCTCATCCACAGCGGCTCGACGCCGCGCGACAATGTCGTCATCCGTTGGTTGTCGCCGTAGGTGGAATGGATGTGCCATTTGCCATGCGGCGTGAGGTAGTTCAACGTCAGCGAGCGGCCCACTTCCTTGCTGAACCGCAGATCGGAGTACTCGACCGGCAACGGCTTGGGTTTGTACGTCGGCAGATGTTCGCCGTACTGGAGGTACAACGGATGATCGAGATAGAAATGTTGCCGGCCGGTCAGGGTGCGCCACGGAACGAGCGTCTCCACATTATAGGTAAAGGGAGAGTAGGCCCGGCCATTTTCCAGCAAGCCCGACCACATCGGGCTGTTGATGAAGCGTTGCGGGCGCGTTTGCAATCCTTTGTAGGTGCAACGCACCGACCGCGATTTCTCTGCCAGATGCGCCAGCGGCAAGCCGACTTTCTTCTCCATGTTCTGATACGACCGGTAGGCCAGTTCGCCGTTGGTGACGGTGGCGAACATCAGGATGATGTTGCAAACATCGGCGTCCTCTTTGAGCGAGGGATACCGGCCGCCGTCCCAGGTTTCGATGGCGCAATTCTTCACGGCTTCGTCGTACACGTCCTCGATGGCGTAATGCGTCCCGTGCGCGCCCAATCCCTGTTTGCGCGCCAGCGGGCCGAAGGAAATGAATTGCCGGTACAGATTTTTGTAATCGCGCTCGACGATCTTCAAGTTGGGCATCGTCTTGCCGGGAATGGCGTCGATCTCGCCTTTCTTCCAATCCTTCAGGTCCGGCTGCGCAATCTCCGCCGCCGAGTCGTGCGCCAGCGGCGATGCCACGATGTCGCGCACCGGCGCGGGGAAATGCCGCTCGGCCAGTTCCGAGAATTTCTTGGCGATGGCCTCGAAGATTTGCCAGTCGCTCTTCGATTCCCAACAGGGCGGCACGGCCGCCGACAGCGGATGAATGAAACTGTGCATGTCGGTCGAGTTGAGGTCGGCTTTTTCGTACCAAGACGCCGCCGGCAACACGATGTCCGAGTAGAGCGCCGAGGTGTCCATGCGGAAGTTCAAGTCCACCACCAAGTCCATCTTGCCCTGCGGCGCGTGCTCGTGCCACTTCACCTCTTCGACCGTGCCCCCGGCAAGGTCTTCGGCGATGGCGTTGTCGTGCGTGCCGAGGTAATGACGCATGAAATACTCGTGGCCCTTCGCGCTGGCCATCAGCGCGTTGCCGCGCCAGATGTACCAGACGCGCGGCCAGTTCGCCTCCGCGTCGGGGTCTTCAATGGAAAACTTCAAGTCACCGGATTTCAGACGGGCGACGACTTGTTTGACCACGTCCTCGCTGTTTTTTGCGCCGCTGGCGTCGGCTTTCTTGACGACATCGAGCGGGTTCTCGTCGAACTGCGGATAGAACGGCAGCCAGCCCGACCTGACGGCGCGCGCTTGCACGTCCATCGTGTGACCCTTGGCCAGCGTATCCGCCGGTTGATGCTTCGGGACGGTGTGATAATCGGTGAACGCCTTCTCGTAACGCCACTGATCGGTGTGGACGTAATGCCAGCTCGGCGCGTTCTGCAACCGCACCGCCGGCACCCAGTCGCGGCCGAAGGCGATGCTGCCCCACGACTCGCCGGGCGCGAGTTTTTCC
The DNA here is from genome assembly GCA_022072455.1 of Verrucomicrobiia bacterium. GTDB lineage: Bacteria > Verrucomicrobiota > Verrucomicrobiia > Palsa-1439 > Palsa-1439 > CAINDI01. Next base: position 233,327 of record JAJVHY010000012.1, read on the forward strand.
TGGCCGACGTAATGCGCGAGACCGCCGCCGTTCACGCCGATGCAACCGGTCAACATCAACGCGTTGATCGCGGCGCGGTACATCAGGTTGCCGTGATACCAGTGATTGATGCCGGCCCCGATGATGACGGTGCATTTGCCGCCGGTCAGTTCCGCTGTGCGCGCCCATTCGCGGGCGAACCGGATCACCATGTCGCGGCTCATGCCGGTGTATTTCTCCGACCAAGCCGGCGTGTACGGCGCTTCGGTGTCATAATCGAGGGCGACATCGCCCGGCAACCCGCGCGGCACGCCGTATTGCGCCATCAACAAATCATAAACGGTCGTGACCAACACCGTCTTGCCGTCCTTCGTCTGAAGGCGACGAACCGGTACGGTGCGTTGTAATTCGTTACCGGCGCCGAAATCGTCCAACTGGACTTGCGCCACGTCATCGCGGGCGTCGAGAAAACTCAACGTCGGATCAATCTCGCTGCCGTCAACGGCGTCTTTTAGTTGGAGATTCCACTTGCCGGGTTCTTTGCTCCAGCGCGCGCCGACGCTGCCTAACGGCATCTTCGGTTTCTTCGCCGTCGCGTCCCACATCAAAAATTGCCAGTCGCCGTTCTCGACATCCTTGTACGTTTCAAGTCGGTTGGCGCGGAGATATTGGCCGGGCCGGTACTGTCCGGCGGTGCTGCCGGGCGTCAGTTCCACCAGAATCGGTGAGTCGGTGTATTTCTTGGCGTAATTGATGAAATACGGGACCGGCTTCTCGTGGTGAAATTCTTTCAGCAACACGTGATTGACCGCCATCCACCACGCGCCGTCCTGGCCGGCATTGATCGCCACCCATTCGTCGGCGTACTTGGCGACCTGATTGAAATCGGGCGCGAACACCCACATCTTCGAGCCGTTGTGCCGCGCTTCGGCGGCGAAATGACAATCCGGCGTGCGCGTCATGTTGAGATTTGATCCCATGACGGCCAGCAGCTTGGCGTTGTACCAATCCGCGCTCTCGGCCACATCGGTCTGTTCGCCCCATGTCTCCGGCGAAGCCGGCGGCAAATCGCAGTACCAGTCGTAAAACGACAGGGAAATGCCGCCCATGAGTTGCAGCATCCGCGCGCCGGCGGCGTAGCTGATCATGGACATCGCCGGGATCGGCGAGAACCCGGCAATCCGATCCGGGCCGTGCTTCTTGATGGTGTAAATGTTCGCCGCCGCCATGAGTTCGAGCACCGTGTCCCAGTTGGTGCGACGGAAACCGCCTTTGCCGCGAGCGACTTGCCAGCGGGCGCGCGATTCGGGATTCTCAACGAGTGATTTCCAAGCGGCGACCGGGTCTTCATGTTCCGCACGGGCTTTGCTCCACAAATCCAACAACGCGCCCCGGATGTACGGGTATTTCACCCGCAACGGGCTGTACAGATACCACGAAAACGAAATGCCGCGCTGGCAGCCGCGTGGTTCGTACGGCGGCAGGCCGGCTTCGAGGTCGGGATAATCCAGTTGCTGCATCTCCCAAGTGACAATCCCCTCTTTGACGTAGATGGCCCAACTGCACCCGCCGGTGCAGTTCACGCCGTGCGTGCTGCGCACGACCTTGTCGTACTGCCAGCGGTTCCGGTAGAACTCCTCCCAACCGCGCAGCTTCGGGTCGCACTCGTCCTTGATCCAATTGACGGCATTTCTCAAACTCATGACTTACCTCGTGAAGATTGTTCCTGCGTCAACGACCGGCGCACCCCGCGCAGCCGTCCGCGCCAAATCGTGTCCAACAACACCAACCCCAACACCGCGCCTCCCAGCCCGCACAACAGGAAATTCAACTGCGACGCCGCCACGCGTTGCGTGCCGGCCATGGATTGTTTTTCGAAAAAAGCCACCAACGAGTGGATTTCCTTCTCATCGAGCGGATGCTTCTCATACACCGCCCGCATCGTCACCGTGCCCGGCGCCGCCAACCACGCGCTCAACCCCGCCCGGCCTTGCAACCGCTCATAAACCCGCATCAAATCCGGCGCCAGTTTCCCGCCACCCAGCCCGCCGACACCAGCCGCCGAGTGACACGAAATGCACGCCGGCCCGCCGTTTTTCAGAGGTTGCGTCCCGCGAAACAGCGCCAGTCCCCGTTCCACGTCCACCGGTGTGAACGGCGCGGAGGAAACCTGCACGCCGCGAAACTGCGACACTTCCAACGCCGACTCCGCCTCAATCAAATCCAGCAACAACCCCGCCCGTTCCGCCGAGATTCCCGGCGCCGGCGGCATCACCACGCCCCGCGCTTCCTCGACCAACTTCAACGCATACGGATCACCGGCGGTGATCTTCGACTGCGGATTCAGAATAAACGCCTGCAACCAGTCCCGGTCCTTGCGCTGCGTCACACCCTTCAGATCCGGCCCCGTCAACCGCCCACCGCCGATGGTGTGGCAGCTCACGCAGTTCTGCTTGAAATACGTCGCCGTATCCTGCGCCGTCACGTTCCCCGCGATCCCGGCCACCAGCGCCACCGTCACGGATAAAATGATTCTCCTCATCGTTTTCCTCCTTTGACCGGCAATAATCCGGGTCGTCCGCCCTGCAACAGGCAATGCACTTTGCCTTGCAACTCCCGGCCTGGGCACGCCTGTGCCACAAAATCCGCCAGCGTCCAACTGGACAGCACCTTGATGATGGCCTGATGCAGTTCCGCGCCGGCCTGATGAAACGCGCAAGTCTTGGTAAGATCGGGAGTGTCCTGACAGAAATCACCATGGATCGCGCCCTGACACGCCTCGACAACGGCGAGCAGCGTGATCTCTTTCGGCACGCGGTTGAGGGTCACGCCACCGGCTGGGCCGCGTTGCGCGCGGAGAATCCCGGCGCGGACCAGATGCCGGGAAATTTTGGTCAGATACGTGGGCGATTCCGCGAGCGACTCGGCGGCGAGTTTGAGCGACGCAAATGCGCCGGCCGCCTCGCGTTCGAGGTGCAGCAACAACCGCAGGGCGGTGACGGAAGTCTGAGTGAGCATTGGTAATCTCGTCTATTGCGGATAACTGTTATCGCTATTAGCTTGATTTCTCCGGCAACGCAAGCTAATAGTTTTCCGAAAGCCTGTTATTGTTTCAATCAACGCTATGAAAACCAACTCCGCTAAATCATCCCGGCGCCCCCCGCCGAAGCATTACCGGCAATTTAAGAAGCAATTCCCGGCCGTCGTCGAAGCCTACGAACGTCTCGGCGAAGCCTGCCACTGGCATGGCCCGCTCGAACCCAAGATGCGCGAGTTGGTCAAGATCGGCATCGCCATCGGCGCCGGACTGGAAACCGGCACGCGCGCCCACACCCGACTCGCGCTCGACGCCGGCGCGACTCCTGAAGAAATCCGCCACGCCGCGTTGCTGGCCACCACCACCGTCGGTTTCCCCTCGATGATGCGCGCGATGACGTGGGTCAACGATGTGCTGGAGAAGTGATGCCGGCCATTTGCCACCTCTACATTTCCCCCGGCCACAACTATCGCGGCCACCACGGCCAGCCGGCCGGGAAACATCCCGTCGTCGAAGTGGACAGCGTCGAATGCGTGGCCAGTCAGGGTCTCGTCGGTGACCGGTATTTTGCCGAAAAAGATGATTTCAAAGGCCAGATCACCTTCTTCGCCCTCGAAGTCCACCGGCAACTCTGCGAGAAGTTTGGCCAACCCGGAACGCCTCCGTCGGTCTATCGGCGCAACGTCATCACCGAAGGCGTCAACCTCACCACGCTCATCGGCCAGGAATTTGAACTACAAGGCGTCCGGTTCCTCGGCACGGAAGAATGCAAACCGTGTTACTGGATGGACCAAGCCGTCGCCCCCGGTGCCGAAGACGCCATGCAAGGCCGCGGCGGTCTCCGCGCCAAGATCCTCACCACCGGCACCCTCCACCGCGATGGCCACTGATCAACACGGCCGCACCATCAACTACCTGCGCGTGTCGCTGACCGACGCCTGCAACCTGCGCTGTGTCTATTGCATGCCGGAACACATGACCTTCCGCCCCGGCAGCGCCCTGCTCCAAGACGACGAACTCCTCATGCTCATCGGCCTGTTCGCCGAACTCGGCTTCGAGAAAATCCGCTTCACTGGCGGCGAACCAACGTTGCGCCGTAACCTCGTCGAACTCATCCGCACCACCGCCAATACGCCCGGCATTAAGTCCGTCGGCCTCACCACCAACGGCATCCTCCTCGACTATCTCGCTCGGCCGCTCCGCGACGCCGGCCTCGACCGCGTCAACGTCAGCCTCGACACATTGGACGAAGCGCGCTTCCGTCAAATCACCCGGTGGGGCAACCTACGCGACGTGCTGGCCGGTATCGAAGCCGCCGAACGCGCCGGGTTGCGCATCAAGATCAACGCTGTCCCCGTTCACGGTTTCAACGACAACGGCGACGCTGCCGAACTGGCCCGTCTCACACTTGATCGGAATTGGCAGGTGCGGTTCATTGAAATGATGCCCTTGGGCGGCATCGCGCAGTTCCAACAAGCCAACGTCATCACCGAAGCCCAACTCCGCCAGCGCATTGACACCGCACTCGGCCCGCTTGCCCCCGAGAACAACGGCCAACTCGACGGCGAAGCCCGTGTCTACCGGCTCAAGGGCGCGAAAGGTACGGTCGGCTTCATTAGTCCCGTCAGCAATCCATTCTGCGCCGGCTGCAACCGGCTGCGCCTCCTGGCCGACGGCATCTTGCGCCTTTGCTTGCTGCGCGAGAACGAAGTGGACTTGGGAAAGCCGCTCCGTGCCGGTTGGAGTCGCGACCGGCTTAGCAAACTCATCCGCGAGTCTGTCCACCAGAAACCGTGGGGACACGGCCTCGCCGACAACTCAATCGCCCTCAACCGCGCCATGTCGGAGATCGGCGGCTGATTTCTGTTGCCCAAGCTGCGCCTTGGCCGCCGCAGTCATGACGGAGGAGGCTTGCCGGTGCCGCGCTTGCCGGATAGACTGCCGTCACCGAAAGGAAGATTTGATCGAAACCAAGAACCATTAACTGAAAATTTAATTCGCGTAGCTTCGGCTGCTGTTCTCCACGAAACGGACAATTTCGACTTCAAGGACGGCGCTCGAAGACACGCCCCGCAAGGGCGTGTCTGAAAGCGTTCCTTGAAGGGCATGTCCGTGCCTGTGGAGGAGCGTGAGTAGGTCACGCCCCTTCGTTTTTTAGGCACGAGCATCCTTTCAGGGAAGCCATCCGCAGACAGGGCTAAGCACGCAACCCCAAGCCCATGTCTGCAAACGTCAGAGTTGTCTGCGTGTTGCCGGTCGTGTGGGCATCGAGGCGTTAGCCGGCGATGCCCACGTTGCACTGGCACAAACGCGAGGAAGCGGTGCGGGCGGCGACTCGTGCGCCGTACCGGCTGCTGGAAGCATTGCCGGAGTTGTCGTATGGCGACGCGGCGAGCGAGAACCTGCTGATTCAGGGCGACAACCTCGACGCTCTCAAAGCTCTGTTGCCGTACTATGCCGGGCGCGTCAAATGCGCCGCGATTGATCCGCCGTACAACACCCAGAGCGCGTTTGCACAGTACGACGACAACCTGGAGCATTCGATCTGGCTCTCCACGATGTACCCGCGCCTCGAACTACTCCGCGACCTGCTCGCCGATGACGGCTCGATCTGGGTTTGCATGGATGACAACGAAGCGCACTATCTGAAAGTTGTCATGGACGAGGTCTTTGGCCGAAAGAATTTCGTCGCTAATGTGGTGTGGCAGAAAAAATCTTCGCCACAAAGCAATGCGACTTGGCTCTCCGACAGTCACGACCACGTCTTGTGTTACGCCAACAACAAGGAAATCTGGCGGCCAAACAAGCTGCCACGAACGGAAGACCAAAACGCAATCTACAAGCACTCCGACGAATTTGACGGTATCAATTCCGACGGCAGCTTCTATGGCCGAGGGCCTTGGTTTCCCGGTGACTTCACGTTGAGTCTCGCATCTGGGCAACGCGGGAAGCAGTTCGCAAAGACCGGTGAGAGTGCGAACATTTATCCCATCACGACTCCTTCAGGCAGAGAGGTTCTTCCCGCAAAAGGACGCGCTTGGGCATATACGCAAGAATCGTTTGCGCGACTTCTGCGCGAACATCGCGTCTTTTTCGGTCAGCGCGGGAGCAACAAGCCGTGCATTAAGCGCTTCTTGACCGAGATACAAGATCGCGGAGTTGTACCCATGACTACATGGCATTACTCCGAAGTGGGTGAGAACCGCATCGCCATGCAGGAAGTCAAACAGTTCGATGAGAATAGCCCATTTGCCACACCGAAACCAGAAGCGCTCCTTATGCGCATTGTCACCATCGGCACAAATCCCGGCGACATCGTGCTCGATTCGTTTCTCGGTTCCGGCACGACGTCGGCGGTAGCGCACAAGATGGGGCGGCGGTGGATCGGGATTGAGTTGGGCGAACACGCGGTGACGCATTGTGTGCCACGCTTGAAAAAAGTCGTGGATGGTGAGCAAGGTGGCATTTCGGAGGCGGTCGGTTGGAAGGGCGGCGGCGGATTCCGGTTTTGCCGGCTCGGCCCGCCGATCTTTGACGAGAACGCGCATATCAATCAGAGCATCCGGTTCCCGGTGTTGGCGGCGCACGTTTGGTTTTCGGAGACGCACACGCCGCTGGTGAAAGCGGGCAAGTCGCCGTTGCTGGGCGTTCACAAGGAAACCGCATACTACCTGTTGTTCAACGGCATTCTTGGCGACCAGAGCAGGGATGGCGGGAACGTGCTGACCGGTAAGTTGCTGGCGAAGTTGCCGAAACACAACGGGCCGAAGGTGATTTACGGAGAATGCACCAGTTTGGGCGAGGATCGGTTGCGGCGCGAGCAGGTCGCCTTCAAACAGATCCCCTACGACGTGAAACACCGGTGAGGCTGACCAATCATGTTTGAACCAAAACCGTATCAGAAGACAACGATTGCCAAGCTTGCGGAGTTTCTGGACGCCGCCCGGTTTGGCGACGCGAAGGAAGCGTTCAACGGCATTCCCCGGCTCGTGCCCGACGAGTGGCGCAAGGGATATGTGCCGTTGCCGAAGCTGCCGGAGACGCCGTATGTCTGCCTGCGGTTGCCGACGGGCGGCGGCAAGACGTTCCTGGCGGCGCAAGTGGTGAAGGTGGCGGCGAAGTATCTGAAGCGGGAGAAGAATCCGCTCGTGCTCTGGCTCGTGCCCTCGGATGCGATTCGCCAGCAGACGTTGGAGACGTTGCACAATCCAACGCATCCGAACCGGGTGCAGCTTGACGCGGATTTCGAGGGCCGGCTGCGCATTGTGGACATCGCGGATTTCAGTTTGTTGACGCCACAGGATTACCGGGACAAGGCGTGCCTCATCATCGGGACGTTCGCCGCGCTGCGGGTGAAAAGCACTACCGGGCGCAAAGTGTACGACCATCGCGAAGATTTAGAACCGCATTTTGCCAGCGTGCCGGCGAACACGCCGGGGCTGGATTGCCAGACAGAAGGCGCGGACCAGGGCAAGATCAAGTATTCCTTCGCCAACATTCTGGCATTGCTCCATCCGCTGGTGATTATCGACGAAGCGCACAACATGGACACGCCCTTAAGCGAGGAAGTCTTGCAGCGGGTCAACGCGGGGTGCGTGATTGAGTTCACCGCCACGCCGGCCATTGACAGCAATGTGCTGCATTTCGTCTCGGCGTCCGTCTTGAAAGCCGAGAAGATGATCAAGCTGCCGATCATCCTGACCGAGCACCCCACGTGGCAGGAGGCGTTGACGGATGCGGTATTGCGGCGCGAGAAGCTGGCTGAACCGGCCCGGAAAGAACCGGACTTTCTGCGTCCGATTGTGTTGATTCAGGCGGAGAGCAAAGAGAAAGAGGTCACGGTCAAGGTGGTCACAGATTATCTTGTCGAGCATGAGAAGATTGACCGGGAGAGGATCGCCATCGCGACCGGTAATCAACGGGAGTTGGATGGAATCAACCTGTTCGACCCGGCGTGCCAGGTGGAGTTCGTCATCACGGTGCAGGCATTGAAAGAAGGCTGGGATTGTTCGTTTGCGTATGTGTTTTGCTCACTGGCCACCGTTCACAACAAAAAGGACGTGGAACAGTTGCTTGGGCGGGTTTTGCGGATGCCGTACGCGAAAGAGCGCGCGAACAAGGAATTGGAACGCGCCTACGCGCATGTGTCAAAAACCAGTTGGCCACTGGCCATCAATCAAATGCACGACCGGTTGGTCAGCATGGGGTTTGATGAAGTCGAAGCCGCCAAGTATGTCCAACAGGAAGCGCAGCCGCCGTTGATTTCGCCGTCGTCCGTTCCGAAACAACTGACGTGGATGATGCGCGAAGCGCCGCAACTCGCGGGGCTGCCGGAGGACGTCCGGTCGAACGTGAGCGTCACCACTACCGCCACCGGGACGTACGAGGTCACGCTTCACGGCGTGATGACGGCAGAAGCGGAAGCCAAGCTGGTCGCGGCCATGCCGACGGAAGAGCGGGAGGCCGTTCGCCAGACCTTGGCCGCGCGCCGCGAACAGATTTTGGAGAAGCCACCGGAGCCGGTGATCACAACGCCATTTCGCGTGCCTCAGTTGTGCGTCTGGGTGGACGGCGAACTGGAACTGGTCAATGATGAGCATTTTCTGACGCCAAGCAGTTGGAGTTTGTTGGATTATCCGGCCGAGTTGAGCGAGGCCGAGTTTAAGATTGAGGAGCGGTCGGACAGCTACCTGATCGATATTCAAGGCCGGCGCTTGGTGGAGCGCCATCTCGGCAGCCAGTCCGCGTTGGCGTTTGACGATGTGCCGACGAATGTGACCGATTTACAGTTGTCCCGCGAGTTGGAAAAGGAGTTGCGCCGGCCTGGTATCCGCCCGGAAATGCTGCTCGAATTCATCCGCCGGACGGTGCGCTGGCTGGTGGACAGTCGGAAGATGAGTGTTACGACCCTCATGCGCGCGCAGTTTGGGTTGGCGAAGGTGTTGGCTGCAAAGATCGAGGCGTACCGGCAGAAAGCGCTCGACGCCGGGTATCAACTGCGCCTATTCGCAGAAACGGCGCAAGTCGAAACGAGCTACAAGTACGAGTTTGTCTTCCCGGAGGATTACCCGGCGACAACTTTCTACAAGGGCGGGTTCAAGTTTCCCAAACATCTCTACGGTGAAGATTTTGTTGGCGAATTCGACACGACGCCGGAGTTTGAATGCGCGAAGGCTCTGGAAATGTGCCCGCAGGTGAAACGTTGGGTGCGCAACGTCGTCGGACTGTTCCCGCTTCCGTTGGCGAAGGGCAATTTTTATCCCGACTTTGTCGCTGAGTTGGTGGATGGCCGCATGTTGGTCGTTGAATATAAAGGCGAACACCTGATCGAGCACGAGCAGCAGAAGAAAAACATCGGCGAGCGATGGGAAGGCAAGAGCGGCGGCAAGGCCTTGTTTCTGTGGGCGGTCAAGAAAGACGCCCACGGCCGGGATGTGAGCCGGCAATTACAGGACAAGGTCAAATAGCCGCCGTCACCTCCATTGGTGTGCGTTTGTGGCTAAAATTCCTCTCGTCCGGAAAAATCCGTGTGCATCCGTGTCTATCTGTGGCTACATTGCCGGCCTCACATGGGCAAACAGACCAATATTTCCGTCGCTCAAGCCGAACGACTGATTCGTCGCGCGATGAAGCCGGCCGCGACCGTCACCGTCCCACTGGCCGACGCGGTCGGCGAAGTGCTGCGCGAACCATTGCGCGCCGACCGACCCATGCCGCCGTTCGACCGCGTGATGATGGACGGCATCGCGTTCGCGTTCACGGCGTGGCAACGCGGCGGCCGGGAATTTCACATCGAGGGGACTCAACCGGCCGGCAAGCCACCGCTCCGCCGGCGCAGTCCGGTGGGTTGCATCGAGGTGATGACCGGGGCCATGTTGCCGGACGGCTGCGATTGCGTGGTCCCGGTTGAGGAACTCGAAACGCGGTCGGGTTGGGTGCGTGTTACCGGCAAGGTTTCGCGCGGACAATTCATTCACAAGACCGGCAGCGATGCGCAGCGCGGCAAAGTGCTCGTGCCGGCCGGCAAGGTGCTCGATGGGCCGACAATTGCCGTCGCGGCGTCCACAATGCAGAATCCTCAGCACTGTTACTGGAGGAAAAGGGATTTACAGCAACGACTGCCGGTGGGTTCGACTCCTACGATTGTGGAGGTAACCAGATCCATCAAAAGCTTTATAAACCTAATAATCATCAATAGAACACCATGACGTACACTGACGCAGACTCCGAACTAATTCGTCTCACACAACTCCAGATCAACACAGGGGCAACTAGAATTAAGCTACCTAGGCACTTAGTGGAACAAGTCAGCAATGAAGTTATCGTAGAGATCCGGAGACTGTGCAAGTTGAACGGTGTGACTGTCGAACTTAAGATGTAGCGTTAGTGAGCATTCGACTCTCACGCTCGCAGGATAGATTTTCATGGCATCCTAATCTAGTTCATATTTCATCGTGACAATATTTCAGCGTGATAGTTGCCCGTCGTGAGACATTTAGTTAAACTGCCGCCTTTTCCAATAAGCCTGCCGTCGCAAGGTCGCTCGCTAAGATGTCCCGGAGCTTGGCAAGATCGCGCAACCACCCTATTATTTGTTCAAAGCTACTTCCAATTGCCACCCCATCCTCTCACACCATGCTCGATTCGGCCCAACGCCACCGGCTTCTCGAACAGCACTTTGGCTTTCGGGAATTTCTCGAAGGCCAGGAGCGCGTCATCGAAAACATCCTCGACGGGCAGGACACGCTCGTCATCATGCCCACCGGCGGTGGCAAATCACTCTGCTACCAGTTCCCGGCGCTCGCGCTCGAAGGCATTACCGTCGTCGTCTCGCCGTTGATCGCGTTGATGAAAGATCAAGTGGACGCGCTCACTGCGAAAGAGATACCGGCGACGTTCATCAACTCCTCGCTGGCCCAGTCCGAAATTGACGCCCGCATCGCCGGCATGCAACGCGGGGAGTACCGGCTTGTCTATATCGCACCGGAACGGTTCAAGAGCGACCGGTTTACCAAGGCGCTGGCCCCACTCTCCATCGCGCTGTTCGCAGTGGACGAGGCCCATTGCATTTCGCAATGGGGCCACGACTTCCGGCCGGATTACATCCGCCTGAAATGGGCGCTCAAGGAACTCGGCCAACCCCAAGTCATCGCCCTCACCGCCACGGCGACGCCGGAAGTCCGCGCGGACATCATCGAACAACTCGCGCTCGGCAAGTTCGGCCGGCAAGAACCGCAAATCTTCGTCACCGGTTTTGCCCGGCACAATCTCACGCTCGCGGTCGCCCACGTGAAAGGCAAGGCCGCCAAACTCGAACGAATCCAAGACATCATCCACCAGCACAAAACCGGCATCGTTTACTGCGCGACCCGCAAGAACGTCGAAAAGGTCGCCGCCGAACTAGGCGTGAAGTGCATCGCGTATCACGGTGCGATGACACCTGAGCAACGCAACAAGGCGCAGACCAAGTTCATGAACGGCGATTGCGATGTGGCGGTGGCGACGAACGCCTTCGGCATGGGCATCGACCGGGCCGACTTGCGCTTTGTCATGCATTTCGACATTCCGGGCAGCGTTGAGGCTTACTATCAGGAGGCCGGTCGTGCCGGCCGCGATGGCGAACCGGCCCACTGCGAAATTCTCTACAACTACGCCGATGTGCGGACACAGGAGTTTTTTATCGAAGGGGCGAACCCGACGCGCGCCATCATCACCAGCCTCTACCTCTCGCTCCTGAATCTTTGCAAGCGCGGCCCGCTCACTATGTCCATTGACGACATTGCCGAGCAACTTCCCGGAGTAAAAAACGGGATGGCGGTCGGCAGCGCGTTGTACCAACTTGAACGGGCGGGCTTCATCGCGCGCGACTACGAATCCGGTAACCGCACCTACACGACCCGTCTTGTCGAGCCGGTCAAACGCCTCGAAGACTTGCCGATTGACTTCGACCGGCTAGAAGCCAAACGCTCGCGCGACCTCGCCAAGCTCCACAAGATGATCGCCTACGCGGATCACCACGATTGCCGGCATAATTTCATCCTCGATTACTTCGGCGACACCGAGGCTAGTCCGCACTGCACCGTCTGCGACAACTGCGTCACGCATACCGGCAAAACCGCGCCACGCCTGCCGACCGAAGCCGAAACGATCAACATCCAAAAAGCCCTCAGTTGCGTCGCGCGCGTGAACGGCCGGTTCGGCCGGGCGCGCATCGCACAGACGTTGACCGGCTCGCGCTCGAAGGAAGTCGTGGATGCCCGGCTCGATCAACTCTCGACGTACGGCCTGCTGTCCGCCGAAGGCTCGGATTACGTCTGGGCGCTGCTCGACTCCCTGATTCGGGCCGGCTGCATCGCCGTCGGTGGCGACCGCTACCCCACCCTCGCCATCACCGAACTCGGCCGGCAAGTGATGTTGAAACAGACCACCATCCCTTTGGCCATGCCGGCACCCAAGGTGGGAGCGACCTCAGCGCCGCGACCTGCTCGCAAGAAGACCGCCGACAAACCGGCAGCGGACTACGATGCCGGCGTCTTCGAGGCCCTCAAAAAATGGCGCCGGGAAAAAGCCGCCCAACAAGGCATACCGGCTTACCTCATCTTCCCGGACAAAACACTCCAGGAACTCGCGCGCGTCTTACCGGAAGCGACGGCGGATTTGCTCAACGTGCGCGGGATCGGCCCGGCCAAAGCCCAGCGCTTCGGTGCCGAAACACTTGCCGTCATCGCCAACAATCGACCGGCGTAATTTCGATTATGCGCCTACTCCTCCTCGCCCTGCTGCTCGCCGGCAACCTTTACGCGTACAATCCGTTGACAGCGACCGGCACCAACTCGATCACAACCCTCGACCTGACGGTGAAAGACTCCGCCCGGGGCCGGGAGATTCCGGTCCGCGTTTATTTACCGGCCGCGAAGTCGCCCGCGCCGGTCGTGCTTTTCAGTCACGGTTTGGGTGGTTCCCGCACCGGCAGTGCGTTTCTCGGACAACACTGGGCGGCGCGCGGTTATGTGGTCGTTTACCTGCAACATCCCGGCAGTGATACCGGTGTGTGGCACGACCAGCCGCGCGAAAAGCGCCTGGCCGCCATGCGCGAGGCCGCCAGTCTGGAGAATTTTCTTTTGCGCGTGAAAGACGTGCCAGCCGTGCTGAATCAACTGACAACGTGGAACAAGACGGCCGCGCATGCGTTGGCCGGACGGCTCGATCTCGACCGCGTCGGCATGGCGGGTCATTCGTTCGGGGCCGTGACGACGCAAGCCGTCAGCGGGCAACATTTTCCCTTGGTTGCTGAGAGTTACACCGACTCGCGCATCAAAGCCGCGATGCCCATGAGCCCGAGTACTCCCCGCGCCGGAAATCCCGCGACCGCGTTCGGTAAGGTGAAAATCCCCTGGCTGCTGATGACCGGCACGAAAGACACTTCAGTGATTGGAAATGCCACACCGGAGTCGCGCCGCGCCGTTTATCCGGCGTTACCGGCGGGGGGGAAATATGAACTCGTCCTCGACCGGGCTGAGCATTCCGCCTTTACCGACCGGCCGCTGCCGGGTGACAGCGAGCGGCGGAATCCGAATCATCATCGCGCTATTCTCGCGATCAGCTCGGCGTTTTGGGACGCGTACCTGACCGGCAATGCGGAGGCGAAAACCTGGCTTGATGGGGCCGGCCCGCGCTCCGTATTGGAGCCGAAAGATGAATGGCAGCGGAAGTAACCGCTGTTAAATCTTCACCCATTTCCGGGTCTGCGCGGATTTTTCGACGGCTTCCAAGACGACTTGGTTGGCGAGTCCATCGGCGAACGTCGGTTGGACGCTGCGCTTATCCACGACGGCATTCACGAAGTCGGCCACCGTGTGCACGAAGGTGTGCTCATAGCCGATGATGTGGCCGGGCGGCCACCAGTGGTTCGCGTAGGCGTGGGTACCTTCGGTGACGAGGATGTCGCGGAAACCGCGCCGGTCGGCCGGGTCGGCTTCGTTGTAATACTTGAGCCGGTTCATGTCCTCGAAATCGAAATAGAGACTGCCCTTGCTGCCGTTGATTTCGACTTGGATGCCGTTCTTGCGACCAAGCGCGAAGCGGGTGGCTTCGAGATTGGCGAGCGCGCCATTCTTGAACTTGCCGATGAACATCGCGGTGTCGTCGACCGTGACCTTCCCCATTTTCTTCGAGCCGGTCGCGCTGAGGCCGCCTTGTTCGGTCGGCAACGGGCGTTCTTTGATGAACGTCTCCATCTGACCGCAGACTTCAGAAAATTCGCCGACGAGATAACGGGCGATGTCAATGATGTGGGCGTTGATGTCGCCGTGGGTGCCGCTGCCGGCGATCTTGCTCTGCAACCGCCACACGAGCGGGAAATTCGGATCCACAATCCAGTCCTGCGCATACCGGGCCCGGTAGTGGAAAATTGTGCCGAGGTCGCCCGCTTCAATCATCTTCTTGGCTTGCACGAGCGCTGGAATCCGCCGGTAATTGTGGCAGATCATGTTGACGACGCCGGACTTCTTGACGGCATCGACCATCTGTTTGCCTTGCTTCACGTCCATCGCGAGCGGTTTTTCACAAAGGATGGCTTTGCCGGCCTTCGCGGCGGCAATGGCGATCTCGGCGTGCGTGTCGTTCGGCGTGTTGATGTCGACGATGTCGATCGTCGGATCGTTGACGACATCGCGCCAGTCGGTGACGAATTGATCCCAGCCCCACCGGAACGCGGCTTGGGAGACACCGGCTTTGTCGCGGCCACAAATCATTTTCATGATGGGGCGCGCTTTGAGATCGAAGAATTTGTCAGCCTTGAGCCAGGCATTCGAGTGCGCCTTGCCCATGAATTTGTAGCCTATCATTCCAACATTGAGTGTCTTAGCCATGTGATGTCTCCCGTGGAAATGGGTTGAGATTTCGCTGCAAACATCATACACCGTGCGTCAAGAACCATGAACCAATCCCACATTAAACTCTTCATTCCCGGCCCCGTCGAAGTCAGTCCCGAAACCTTCTGCGCCATGAGCCAACCGATGATTGGCCATCGCGGCAGCGGCTTCCAAGACTTGTACGCGTCCATTCAACCGCAATTGCGGAAACTGCTGTTCACGCAGAACCCCATTTTCCTCTCAACCTCCTCCGCTTGGGGCGTGATGGAGGCGGCAGTACGCAACCTTACCAGCAAGAAAGTGCTCAACTGCTGCTGCGGCGCGTTCTCGGACAAATGGTTCGATGTGAGCAAACGGTGCGGCAAAGAGGCCGACCAGATCAAAGTCGAATGGGGTCAGCCGATCCTGCCGGAAATGATTGATGCCAAGTTGAAGACCGGCCAGTTCGACGCACTCACGCTGATTCACAACGAGACATCCACCGGCGTGATGAACCCGCTCGCTGATATTGCCGCCGTGATGAAGAAATATCCGGACGTGATGTTCATCGTGGATTGCGTCAGCAGCATGACCGGCGTGAAGATCGAGACCGACGCACTCGGCATTGACGTACTGCTGGCCGGCACCCAGAAAGCCTGGGCGTTACCCCCCGGCCTCGCCATTTTTGCCGTCAGCGACCGGGCTTTGCAGCGCGCCGCGACCGTACCGGGGCGCGGGTACTACTTCGACTTTCTCGAATTCAAGTCGAACCACGACAAAAACATGACGCCGTCCACGCCGAGCATTCCGCACATCTACGGATTGAAATTCAAACTCGACCAGATCGAGAAGGAAGGCTTCGAGAACCGGCTCGCCCGGCATCTCAAGATGGCGACCATCACCCGCGACTGGGCCAAGTCCCGCGGCTTCGAGATGTTCCCGAAGGCCGGCTACGAAGCCATCACGCTCAGTTGCGTGAAGAACAACAAAAATATCGACGTCGCCAAACTGCAAAAGGCGCTCAAGGACAAATATAAAGTCCTCATCGACGGCGGCTACGGCCAGATCAAAGGCAAGAGCTTCCGCATCGGCCACATGGGCGACGAAACCCCGGCCACAGTCACCGAACTACTTGGCCAGATTGACGATTGCCTGAAAACGCTGTGAACCGCGACACCATACTCGCCGCCGTCGCCGCCTTGATGCACCACCGGTTCGACGTGACCGGCGAGTTTGATAAAAGTTTCGAGGGGCTGGTTGTTGATCTCTACCTGCCCGCGCCGTTGAACTGCATCGTGCAATACGACGACGCCCGGCACTGCACCCGGCAACGGGCATTGACGTTCGCCGACTACCCAGCCGATGCCCCGCTCAACTTCGACGTCCGCCGGTACCGTGCCGACCAAGAACCCGGGGACACCGACCTCGCCCGGCAAGACGTGCTCATTGATCTCTTACCGGCCAAACACGGGCTGAATCCGACTGTGCGCATCCGGCACGATGAAGTCGCCGAGTTACCGGGAACGCTGGAAGAACGCCTCGCGGCAATTCTCGCGCGCCGGTTTGCCTACCATGCCGGGACAACGTTTCACTTGATGCTCGAAAACGCCGGCGCCAAACCCCATCGGACTTTATGAAACACTACCTGATCCTGACCCTCCTTTGTCTGACTGCTTGCCGGGCCACCTACTACGCCGCTTGGGAAAAACTGGGCCGGGAAAAACGCGACATCCTACGCAATCGCGTCGTGGACGCGCGCGATGAACAGAAAGAGGCCTCCCAACAATTCAAAACCGCCCTCGAACGCATGAAAGAAATGTACGGCTTCGACGGCGGCAAACTGGAAGCCGCGTACAACCGGTTCAAGGGCGAGTACGAGGATTGCGAAAGTCGCGCCACGAAAGTCCGCAGCCGGATCAAGGACGTGGAAACCGTGGCCGGCGATCTGTTCAAGGAATGGGAGCAGGAACTCCGCGACATTTCCGACCCGACCATGCGCGGCGACAGCCGGCGCAAACTCGACGACGCCCGCAGCAAGTACGCACAACTGCTCACCACCATGAAACGCGCCGAGACGAGCATGAGTCCGATCCTGACCAAGTTCCGCGACAACGTGCTGTACTTGAAACACAATCTCAACGCCCAAGCCATCGGCGCGTTGAAAGGTGAAAGCGTCAAAATCGAAGGTGACATCACGCGCCTGATCGCCGACATGAACGCCGCCATCGCCCAAGCCGAAGCATTCATCAAGACGTTGAATTAATCCGCGCCGTTGTAGCCGCACCCTTCAGGGTGCGTTCGGGCGCAGGCTAAAGCCTGCGGCTACACCGGGCGACGGAACAGAGTCGGATCGGCAGCGTCCGCGCGGAAACCGACGGCCTGCAAATACCGCTGGTGCGATTTCAGCACGCTGCGCGTCACCAACGTCTGCCCCCCCTGTTTCAACCACGTCTCCCGCAACTGCGAAAAAACAAACCCGGCATTCTTCAAATCCCGGTAGCTCGGGATCACGTAATCCATCTGGATCAGCACTGTGCCATCCGCTTGAACCTCGTACGCCAGCAACTTCACCGGCATGAGATTGCGCAACACGAATACCGACTGCGGATTCGCGAGTTTCTCCCAAGCGAATCCCGGGTAATAGCGCTCGATGTCCGCCCGGTAAAACTCCAGAAATTTGTCGCGAAAAACCGATTGCGGGTGCAGTTCGGCCAAGGTGAAATAGTCCTGTTGCCGGGTCAGTTGGATCAGATGATAGATGTTGATCGCTACGATGAACCCGTTAAGCAACGCGACCGGCACTGAGTGCAGCAGCACGCCGTACGTCGTGAACACCACGCCGCCGATGAGGTTGAGCCAGCGAAGCCGCCAGATGTTCCCCATCATCATCGAAACCGCGATCAATGCCGAACCGACGTAGCCAATGAGTTCGATCCAATTCATAAGCCTCAGTAAAACACCCGCCAGAGAAATAGTCCATGCGCCGGTGCTGTCTCCACCAACGCCGTCCTCTTCTTCCCGGCCATCACGGCGCGCAATTCCTCGACCGTCATCCGTCCCTCGCCGACTTTCACCAACGCCCCGACGATGCTCCGCACCATCTTGTAAAGAAACCCATCCGCACGCGCCGTCACCGTCAGCAAGTTACCCCGCTGCGTGATCGTCAACTTCGTCACGTGTCGAACCGGCGTATCGATCTCGCGCATCGGGTTCGCCGACAATGCACTGAAATCATGCCGGCCCACAATCAACTTCGCCGCCCGCCGCATCGCCCTGACATCCAGTGGCCGGGGATGATGCCAGGCATACCGGCGCAGGAACGGATCCGCGACGATGCCGGTATCAATCTGATACCGGTACTCTTTCCCCGTCGCCGAAAACCGCGCGTGAAACTTTTCCGCCACGCCGCGCACGCCGGTCACCCGAACATCCGCCGGCAAGTTCGCGTTCAACGCTCGCAGGATCGTCAGTGGCGGGTGAGAAGTGGTTAGCGCCACGCTCGCGACCTGCGCCCGCGCATGCACCCCGGCGTCTGTCCGTCCCGACCCGTGGAGCGAAACCGGCTGCCCGACCAACTTGGCGAGAGCACCCTCAATCAACTCTTGCACCGAAGCCTGATTCGATTGTCGCTGCCAACCTCCGTAGGCGGTACCGTCGTAGGCAACAGTTAGTTTGTAGCGGCGCTCTATGAGCGCCGATGTCGTTTTCATTATTCTCCGACGTCGGTCACAGACCGCCGCTACAGTTCTGCGCATCGAGGTAACTCTGGAGCATGAGTTGCGCGGCGAGTTGATCGACTTTTTCTTTGCGGTCTTTCCGGCGGACGTTGCCTTCGAGCAACACGCGCGTCGCCTGTGCGGTCGTCAATCGCTCGTCCCATTTGACCACCGGTAAAGTCGTGGCTTCTTTGAGCGTCGCGATGAAGGCTTCGACGCGTTCTGTCTGCGGACTGGCCGAGCCATCCAACCGGCGCGGCAAACCGACAAGAATCTTGCCCGCCTCACGCTCTCCGGCAACGCGCAGCAATTCCACGATACTGGTCACATAGCCGATGGATTGCGCAATCGTCCCGGTCTCATCACTGATTGCCAGCCCAATCCGCTTCGCACCTTGATCAACGGCCAGTACGCGCATGTTCAGCACCCACCATTGGTCTAAAGTTCTCCAGCTTCCTTCAGCAAACGTGCTTTCAAGTCGGCGGAAACAAAGAAAGTCGTTTCAGCCTCCAGTTGGTCAAACGTCTCGCGCAAGGAACCGATCAGGCGGATGCGCTTGGCTTCCATCAGGACTCCGAGCACCCCAATGGCCCGCAGCCCTTGTTCGCGCGCCACCGTTCGACCGGCAATTTCATCCATCAACAGGTAATCGGCGTGAACTTCCTGCGCGAGCACAATCGCCTCAGCTTCACCGCGATCAAGGCGCGGCAACCAGCGCGTCACCTCCGCGGGATTGGCAACGGCTCGGACTCGAAAGAAATCAGGAAGGTCGTGGTGGTAGCGGCGCAGTTCCGCCTCAACGGCCACGGGGATCAGCACTTCGCCGAAAAGCGAACGCAGAAGTCCAGCTTGTCCAATTGAGATCAGCGCAGAAAGTGGGGACGTGTCACTGACAACGATCACGACACGGGATGCTCCCGGAGTGTGCGCAAATCGGCTTCAAACTCGGCCACATCGTAATTCATCGGTACTCGGCGCCGTCCCAGCACACGCATGAACTCCGGTTGGGAGACACCCGCAATGCGCGCCGCTTGACCGAGCGTGGCCCGGCGGTCGGCATAAAGCCCAACCGCCAAATCAAGCCGCCCTTGTTCGGGCGATAGATCCACACCGCGCAGCAAGTCATCGTCAATGGCAATGTTCACAATGGGAAACTACACACTTCCGAACCGGCACGCAAGTATCCACAAGTTCAGCAATCATGGGCATTTGCTCTCGTGAGTTGATAAGTTGTCACAAGTCGTGTGCTGATCGCGATTGATGGTAGCGGAACGCAGGGCGAGTCCCCCGAGATAGTGCAGCCGGCCGCCGGCTTCAGGGATTGACTGCGTCAGTGGGATGGAACGGAGATCACGGGTGGACCACATCCCGGCGGGTCGGCTGCGGTGGCCGTGCGACTTCATACTGGTGATCCTGTTAGCTGCGTTTATCGCGCTGGCGTCGGTGTGGGTCAATCCATTGTTCAGAAACCGTCAGCCATCACAATGATCAACTACCAGAACGCGCCTGTCACAACAACTTCCGGTACTTCGCCTGCGTCGCCAACTGTTTAACCACCTCGCGCACGCGCTGACTGTCGGCCTTCCGGCACACCAACGTGGCGTCGCCGGTCTGGACAATCACCAAATCACTGACCCCAACTGCCGTGATGATCTTGCCGGTGTCGTTGACGATGACGCAATTCTTGGCATCCACGCCGACAAACTCCCCGCGCGTCGCGTTACCGGCGTCGTCTTTCACTTGGTGCCGTTCAATCGCCGCCCAATCACCCACGTCGTCCCAAGCAAAATCACCCTTTGCGACGACGACATTGCCGGCTTTCTCCATCACGGCGTAATCAATCGAAATCTTCGTCATCTTCGCGAACTCGCGTTTCAATACGCGCGTAAACGCCGGCGTACCGACCGCCGCCTGAATCGCCCGGCAACCCGCGGCAATGTCTGGTTGATGTTTTGCGAGCGCTTCGCTGATCGCCCCGACCGACCACACGAACATGCCGGCATTCCAAAGGTATTCGCCGCTGGCGAGAAACTGTTCCGCCGTCGCCCGGTCGGGTTTCTCGACGAACCGTTTCGCGCGTGAAATCCGCCCGGTAATCGACTCCCCGAGTTGCACATAGCCATAGCCGGTATGCGGTGACGCCGGTTGAATTCCGATCGTGATGAGCACGTTCTCGCGGACGGCATATTCGAGTGCATCTTTCACCACCCGCCGGTATTGCGCCATATCCGGGATATACGAGTCCGCCGGTACGACCACCATGACGGCACTCGGGTCGTGTTTTCCAATGATCGCGGCAGCGAGTCCCACGCAGGGTGCCGTGTTGCGGCCAACCGGCTCGGCAATGATGTGTTTGACCTTGGGGAGTTGTTTGCGGACGAGTGGAACTTGATCCGCTGTCGTAACGACCACCATCCGCGACGGCGCCACCACGCCCCGCAACCGCGCGACGGTCTGCTGAATCATCGTCCGTTTTCCGACAATGGAAAGCAGTTGTTTGGGCCGGGTCCGTCGGCTCATCGGCCAAAACCGTTCACCAACCCCGCCGGCCATGATGACCGCCCAATTCATCGTTTGACCTCTTTGATCAGCGGCGCGACGAAGCGGGCGACCTTTTTGGCGTCGCGGCCATTCTGGGCGATTTGATTGACGATGGCGCTGCCGACAACACAGGCGTCGCCATCCATCGCCACCGCGCGCGCTTGTTTTGGATTGGAAATGCCGAAACCAATCGCGACCGGCAACTTCGAGTACTGGCGAATCACAGCGACTCGGTCACGAATCGTTGTCGCCACTTTCGACTGCATGCCGGTCACCCCTTCCCGGGAAATGTAATAGATGAATCCCCCAGCCTGTTTGACCAACGTGCGGATGCGGTTCGTCGGCGTCGTCGGCGCAATGAGGACAATTGGATGCACGCCGGCCTTCGTCAACGTCTGCTGAAACGCCGCGCCCTCTTCGGGCGGCAAGTCGAGCGTCAGCACCCCATCAACCCCGGCCCGGCAGGCTTCCTTGGCAAAGTTCTTCACGCCATACCGATGCACGAGGTTGAAATAGATATAGAATACGATTGGAATTTCGCAGCCCTGCCGGCGCAGGTTACGGACGAGATCGAGCACCCCGCGCAACGTCGTCCCCGACTTCAACGCACGTTCGGCTGCGAGCTGGTTCACAACGCCGTCTGCGAGCGGATCGCTGAACGGCACCCCGAGTTCGAGCACGTCCACGCCGATGCGTTCGAACTCGCGCGCCAACGCGCCGGTCTGTTTCAGATTCGGATCGCCCGCCGCAATGTAGGCAACAAACCCTTTTTTCCCGAGGGTGCGCAGAGCGCGAAACTTTTGGTCAATACGATTCACAAGTGTTGCGTTCGTAAATAAACCGCAGCCCTTCGAGGGTCAACAATGGATTCACGTACTGAATCTCCGGCAACTTCCTCGCAATCAACTCGCCGTATCCGCCGGTCGCCACCACCACGGCGCGGCGCATCCCGGGTTCCCGCCGCAGACCCGCCAGGATCTCTTTCACCAATCCGCGATACCCCACGACCGCGCCCACCATCATCGCCCCGACCGTGCTTTTCCCGACCAGCGAACGCGGTTCAGTCAAATCAATGCGCGGCAACAACGCCGTGCGCTCATAAAGGTAATCCGTCATCGCTGCCAATCCCGGCGCGATCACGCCCCCGATGTACTCACGATGCGGGTTCACGATATCGAACACCAACGCCGTCCCAAACCCGACCACGATGGCCGGAGCGCCGTACAAATTGACCACGCCCACCGCATTCGCCAACCGGTCCGCGCCGATCTCCTGCGGTTTCGGATACCGGATCCCCACCCCAAGATTCGTGCGCGCGTTCACCATGATGGGCTTGACCGGCAACCACGCGCGCAACTTCTTCGTCGCCGCCGGCACCACCGACGACAACACCGCGCCCTCATACCGGCCCACGGCGTGTGGAATCCCGGCCAACTTTGCGGTCGGCACCACCATCACGCTCTTAATCCGCCGGCCATCCGTGATCGCGAACCGCGCATTCGTATTCCCGACTTCAATCAATAAAATCCGCTTCATTCCCGCTCCAAAGTCAAATCCGCTCCGACGATCCGCTCGATCTTCCCACTATCCCGCCGAATCAACAATGCCCCATCTTCATCCAACGCCTGCGCATGTCCCTCGATCCGCCGGTCCCCCATCCGGATCGCGATTTGTTTCCCCACCGTCGTACACAACCGCGCCCACTCCGTCGAGATCCGCGCAAAATCCTCGTCCGCCTGCCGGTACAATTCATCCAATTCCTGCAACAACTCCGCCGCCAACCCTGGTCGGTCCTCCGTCACCAGCGAAGTCGCGTGCAGTTCCGCCGGTAAATCTTTTGCCTGACAATTCACATTCACCCCAATCCCCAAGATCGCCACCCCATCGCGCGCCTCCGTCAGAATACCGGCCAACTTCCGGCCATGCAACGTCACATCATTGGGCCACTTGATCCGCGCCTCCTTGCCGGCCACGCGCGCCACCGCCACGCTGGCCGCCACCGTCAACCGCGTCAACGGAAACCGGGGCCGCAGCAATACCGAAAACCACAACCCCTTCCCGCGCGGCGAACTCCAGACCCGCCCATGCCGGCCGCGCCCCTTCGTCTGCGACTCGGCAAACACCACCAACCCTTCCCCGCGGTGCCCATCGGCCAGGCGCGCCACGACATCATTCGTCGAAGCCGTCTCCTCAAACACCAAAATTTCCTTCCCGATCATCTGGGTTTTGAGCCGCGCCCGCAAATCATCCGCGATCAACCGATCCGGCGACTCCACCAGCCGGTACCCCAAGTGGGCCCGCTGCTCGACCACATAACCGAGCTGCCGTAACTCCGCTAACACCGCCGCCGGCAGTTTCGTCACATACTCATGCCGGTAGAGTTGCGCTAGCGCTTCAGTCAGATTCATGTCGTCAACCGCTCGATTATCTCTTTTTCGCCCGGAAACTCCCGCAGTAATTTCGTCCGATCGCCCATTTCAAAATCCTGAAAATCAAACCCCGGCGCGACCGTGCACCCGACCAAGGCAAATTCGCCGGTCACCGTCGCCCCAAACCACCGCCCCGCCGGCACGACCGCCTGCGGATTACCGGCGCTCAACGCAATGCTCGGCGCGCCCAACACATGCACCGTCAACGGACTGCCGCCGTAGAAATGCCAGACTTCATCCGACTTGATCCGATGCAATCGCGAAACCGCCCCCGCCGGCAAGAGGAAGTAAATTGCCGTCGAGGCGGACCGGTTTCCGGTCATTGTCGTCGCCCGGTAAGTCTCCCGGTAAAAGCCGCCTTCGGGATGTTTCACCAGTTTCAGTTTCTTGATCCAATCTTGGGCGGTCATTGGGGCGGCTCGCGCACGATCAGGAATGGCCGGACGCGCTCCAACAATTTCGGTCCCATGCCGTTGACGCGGAGTACATCGTCGACGCTCTTGTAAGGTCGGCCGGCAATGATCGCGGTGGCGAGTTTTGGGCCGATGCCGCTGATGGTCTGCAACTCGCGCGCGGTGGCGGTATTGAGATCAACACTGGCCGGTTCAACGTTCTTGCCGGCGGATTCGCGGAGGAGTTCTTTGAGTTCTTGGTCATCTTCGCGCTGGAGCGCGCGGAGCCTTTCGATTTCCTTCGGATCGGTCGCGGCCCACGCACCCTTGTGTTGGCGCATTGCTTCGAGTTCGAGGCGTTGCAACTCCTTGTAGGTCTCCAGTGTTTTCTCGCCGTTGGGGCCGGTGCGTTTTGCGCCGTAGGCCCGGGCGTGACCGTTCTCGACCAGCAAGCGCGCGAGGTCTTGACCGGAAGCGGTGATGACAAAGGCATAGACGCGCCCGCCCGGCGAGCGGCCGAGCGCGCTGGCAAATGCGGTGTAGACCGTGAACGGTTTGCACAACGCTTCTTCGGTAAATTTCTTCGCTTCCCGACCAAACTCGAAAACCTTCTTGGCGTCGGTAATGCCGTAGTACCGGGCTTGTTCACGCACGCGCTTGGCATCGGCATCCGTCGTCGCGACCGACTCCGGGCAGTCCACGAAATAGAGGCGGAGATGCATATGGCGTTTACCGGCTTCGACGACAAAACTGTCGCCATCGTTGGACGGATTCTCAACGAGCCGCACATCGGTGAATTTCTCCAACTCGAGCGCAAACCCATGGACGGTGAGGAGCAACAAAATGAACAGGATTCTCACGGCAGCACCTCCAACGATAAATCCACGGCCCGCGCGGAATGCGTCAAGGCGCCGACGCTGATGTAGTCCACGCCAGTTTCGGCAATCTGACGCACCGTCGCCACCCGCACGCCACCGCTGGCTTCCAGTTTGGCGCGCCCGGCCACCAACTCGACGGCGTCCCGAAGTTCGTCGAGCGTCATGTTGTCGAGCAGGATGTGATTGGCACCCGCCGCGACCGCCCGCTCCACGTCCGTCAACGTATCGGCTTCAATGATGACCGGTAGTTCGGGACGCTGGCGGCGAATGGCTGCGACGGCTTCTGCCAAAGCCGCCGACCCACGCGCATCGAGAATCGCCCGGTGATTGTCTTTGATCATCACTGCGTCGAACAACCCCAGCCGGTGATTCGTGCCGCCGCCGATCGCGACTGCGTATTTTTCCAACACGCGCAACGTTGGCGTCGTTTTCCGCGTGTCGAGGATCTCCGCCTTCGTGCCGGCAATCGTAGCGACGAATTGCCGGGTGAGCGTGGCGACACCGGAGAGGCGTTGGAGAAAATTGAGCGCGGTGCGTTCGCCGGTCAGAATCGCGCGGGTCGGGCCGGTGATCTCGCAGATGCGTTGGCCGGTATCCGTGAGTTCGCCTTCGAGGACCAAGGTCGTGAGTCGCGCCCCGAGTTCGTTGAAGACTGCTTTCGCCAACGGCAAACCGGCAATGACACAGGGTTCTTTGGCGATGATGTGCGCCGTGCCGCGCCGATCGGCCGGCACCGTGAACTCCGTCGTCACGTCACCGCCGCCGACGTCCTCGGCGAGGGCCGCGCGCACCAGATTCTGAATGAGTTCGGCCGGCAAATTCATTTCGTAACCCGTCGGACTTTCTTTACCACATTTACTTTCAACTTGCGGTCGTATTTCACTTCGCGGCGCGCCGGCAGAGGCGGCGTCCCGGTCTTCTTGAGCTCGTCAATTTGGTCACGCAAAATCGCTGCTTTTTCAAACTGGAGGTTCTCGGCGGCTTCGAGCATGTCGGCTTCGAGTTCGCGCAAGACTTCCGCCGTCCGGTAACCGCCTGGCGTTTCGCGGACGACCGCTGCTTCGACTTCCCGGGCTTGCGTCAATTCGGCGAGACTCAATTGCAATTCGCGTTTCACGGTTTTGGGCGTGATGTGGTGTTCTCTGTTGTAGGCAAGTTGTTTCGTCCGCCGGTATTCCGTGGTCGCGATGAACTTCTTAATCGAGTCCGTCATCACGTCGGCGTACAGGACCACTTCGGCATTGACGTGCCGGGCGGCGCGACCGGCCGTCTGAATCAGCGAGGTGGCACTGCGCAGGAAGCCCTCTTTGTCAGCATCGAGGATGGCCACGAGCGAGACTTCCGGTAAGTCGAGCCCTTCGCGGAGGAGATTGATACCGACAAGCACGTCGAAATCGGAGTTGCGCAACCCGCGCAGTATTTCGATGCGTTCGATGGTGTCAATTTCGCTGTGCAGGTATTTCACGCGGATGCCAACTTCCCTCAGATAATCGGTGAGGTCTTCGGCGGTGCGCTTCGTCAGCGTTGTGACTAATGTGCGCTCGCCCTTCTCCGCACGCGCCCGCGCCAGCTCGATCAGATCGTCAATCTGACCCTTCAACGGTTTCACCGTGACCGGCGGGTCAACCAAGCCGGTCGGGCGGATGATTTGTTCGGCAACGACGGCGCTTTGGGTCAGTTCGTAATGGCTGGGTGTGGCGCTGACGAAGATGCATTGGTTGATCAGGTTGTTGAACTCGTCGAAGTTCAGCGGTCGGTTGTCCAGCGCGCTCGGCAGCCGGAAACCGTGCTCAACCAGCGTCGTTTTGCGCGATTTATCGCCGGCAAACATCCCGCCAATCTGCGGAACCGTGACGTGCGATTCGTCCACGATGAGGAGGTAATCCTTCGGGAAAAAGTCGAGCAACACAAATGGCCGCGAGCCGGGCAGGCGTCCGCTGAGATGCCGGGAATAGTTTTCGATCCCGTAGCAGAAGCCCATTTCCTTGAGCATCTCCAGATCGTACATCGTGCGTTGGTACATGCGCTGGGCTTCAACCAATTTGCCGTTTTGCTCGAACCACGCGACGCGTTCGACCATCTCGGCTTTGATCGAGTCGAGCGCTTTGGCGATTTTGGAGTACGGCATCACCCAGTGTTTGGCCGGGTAAATGGAAATCTGCTGAACGGCTTCAATGCGTTTGCCGGTGAGCGGTTCGATGCGGTTGATGTGTTCGACCCGGTCACCGAAAAATTCAATCCGCACCGCTTCCTCGGTGTAACTCGGGCAGATTTCGACGGTGTCGCCGCGCACCCGGAAATTGCCGCGCGTGAATTCGATGTCGTTCCGGTTATACTGCATGTCCACGAGTTTGCGGAGCAGATCATCCCGGCTCAGCTCGGCACCGACATTCACCAGCGCCATCATCTCGAAATAATCTTCCGGCGATCCCAGCCCGTAGATGCACGACACACTCGCCACCACGATGACATCCCGGCGCGACAAGAGCGAACTCGTGGCCGACAACCGGAGTTTCTCGATCTGTTCGTTGATCGCGGAATCTTTCTCGATGAACGTGTCCGTCTGTGGGATGTACGCTTCCGGTTGATAGTAATCGTAGTAGCTGACGAAATACTCGACCGCGTTGTGCGGGAAAAACTGTTTGAACTCCGAAAATAGCTGCGCCGCCAAGGTCTTATTGTGTGAAATCACAAGCGCGGGCCGGTCAAGCTGTTGGATGACATTGGCCATCGTGAACGTCTTGCCGCTACCTGTCACGCCAAGCAATGTCTGCGCGCGGTTGCCGGCGCGCAGGGAGTCCGTGAGCGCTTTGATCGCCTGCGGTTGGTCACCGCGCGGTTTGTAGGGGCTGACGAGTTGGAACGGCATTGCCGGCAGAGCTTACAGTGTCTCCAGTAGCCAATCCACTGTCTCGCCGATCACGCGCTGTTCCCAAATGTGTTTGCGAAACGGATGATCGGCGCCGGGAACGAGCACTTTTTTCACGATGCGTTTGTGGTGGAGCAGCGTCTTCTCGTACATGTCGGAGTGCTGATGCGGTACGGTCGCGTCGCGGGTGCCGTGGACGAGCAAGACCGGGCAGCGGGTTTTCACGATTTCGCGCAACGGCCGCATCTCCGCGAATTGCCGGATGAAACCGACGCCCACCAGGTTGCCGTCGTGATCCGTGATGCCGGTCTGCGCGAGGGAGGCCACCGCTTCGGGGGTGGAGAGATTATCGAGGATCCCGGCCCCTTCGGCGACCGGTGCCCAGAGCGTCATAGTTTTGAAGCGCGTGCGTTCCCGGCCCACGACCATGGCGGCGACAGCCGCCCCCATGCTCATCCCAACGAGGGCTAACCGGCGGGAGTTGATCCGGCGGTGCCGAGCCAGATAGCGGAGCGCTTCCAAGGCATCGGCGACTTGCGAGCGGATGGTCAGATCTTCGGAATCACCGGCACTATCGCCCGAACCGCGAAAGTCGAACCGCAAACTGGCGATGCCATGGTCGGCCAATTTGCGGGAAAGTTTGACGAACATGCGATGGGTTTCGGATTTCGTGCCGGTAAAACCGTGCAGCAGCAGCGCGGCCGGGGCACGCCCACGGCCGTTCGGCAGGTGGAGCATGCCGACGATTTGCTGGCCTTTTGAGTCGAAGACAACAGGCGTTTCCATGGGATGGCAGTTTAGGGTTGAATGTTCCGAGTTGAAAGTTGAAAAGAATCTTTATGCCAATTGAATGCGATTATCACATGCACACCCCGTTGTGTCAGCACGCGGCGGGGCCGATGGAAGCGTACGTGGAACGAGGCATTGAACTCGGGTTGAAGGAAATCGGGTTTTCCGATCACAATCCCCTGCCGGAGGGCCGCGGTGCGAAGGTGCGGATGTTGGAATCGGAACTCGAGTATTACGTGAACCGCGTGCAGGAGCTGCAGTTTCAGTACCGGGGTAAGATCGTGGTGCGGCTCGGGCTGGAATTGGATTTTGTCGAGGGATTGGAAGATTATCTCGCCGCACAGATTGCCCGGTATCCATGGGATTACATCATCGGGTCCGTGCATTATTTCGACCGGGCCTGCGAGATCGGGTCGTGGACACGGATGTACCCCGGCACGGCCGACCAGCAGTGGATCCGGTATGGCGAGCAAGTGAAGAAACTCGCCCGCAGTGGTTTGTGCGACATCATCGCGCATCTCGATGTCGTGAAACGTTCGACCAAACAGCCGAGTTCAGCCGGTTTGGATGCGCTTACCGGCGCGTTGGAAGAGATTGCTCGGGTCGGGGTGTGCATGGAGATCAACACATCCGGCTACCGGCACAAAGAATTGAATACGCCGCAGCCGTACCCGAACCTGGCGTTTGTCGAACAGGCGCTGAAGCTGGGCATTCCCTTGACGGTGAATTCGGACTCCCACGCGCCGGATCAGGTGGGGACAATGTTCCCAAAGATCGAGGAGTTTCTGCGGTTGCGCGGTGGCCGGCAATTATGCCGGTTTGAGAAACGGCAGCGCAGTTTCTATGCGCTTTAGCCGGCCGCCGGCTCGGGCCGGAACGTCGTGACCACCATATAGATTCCGACACCGACGCAGATCGCACTGTCAGCAATGTTGAAGGCCGGCCAGTGATAGGATTTGACGTAGAAATCGAGAAAGTCCACCACGTGACCGTACCGGAAGCGGTCGGTGACATTACCCAAGATCCCGCCGGCAATCAGGCCGAACGCGATCTGACAACTGGGCCGGTGAATCTGAAAAGATTTCCGAAAGACGAACAAGCCAATCAACGTCGCGATGGAGATGATGGCCAGTACCATGTTCGAATCGTGAAACAGCCCCCACGCGGCACCAGAGTTACCCCAATTGACAAGTCGGAAAAAACCGGGGATGACCACGACCGGATAGTTGGGGTCAACCGTGTGCAAAATGGCAAGTTTGGAGAGCTGGTCGAGGACCGCGATCAGGATGGCGATGGGAACGAGCCGCCTCAATCCTTATCCTCGGACTCTTCCTTTTCGTCCGCCTCGTCGGCGGCATCGCCGAACACCGCCGTGGTTTGCATCGGCCGGCGGCGATCCTTCTCGATCAAGGATTGGCATTGTACACAGTTCTTTGCAAACGGCACGGCTTCGAGACGTTCCTTGCGAATCGGTTTCTCGCACATTTCGCAGATGCCAAACGTGCCGGCTTCGAGGCGCTTGAGGGATTCTTCAATCTCGTAGAGGGCTTCCTGCTCATTCGAGACGAGGCTCAACGCAAATTCGCGGTCGAAATTATCAGTGCCGGCATCGGCCATGTGCATGCTGTAGCCGCTCAACTCACCGGACGTGTCGCGCGCGGTCCGCTTGAGATTGTCACTCGCCAAAAAGTTCACGCCATCAATCAAATGATCGCGGAGTTCAACCAGCAAGCGCTTGTATTTCGCGGCGTCGCCTTGGGAAAGTTTCAGCTTCTTCGGCTCCACGAAGACGTCTTCCGCCGGTAACACCGGCGCCTTGACGGGCTTGGTCGGTTTGACCGGCTTGACCACCTTGGCGGCTTTGGTCTTCGGCGCGGGCTTGGCTTTAGCTTTGGCTTTGGCTTTGGCTTTGACTGGTTTGGTCGGCTTCTTGGCTTTGGTTTTCTTCATGACACTTAAATCTTCTGGGTTACGGCGTCCACGCAGCGTCCGCACAACTGCGGATGCGCCTCTGTCGCGCCGATGTCGGACGTGTACCGCCAACACCGCGAACATTTTTGCCCGGCGGCAGGGGCAACCATTACTTGCAAATCCGTCCCTGTCAACTGACCGACCTTCGCTTGCGAGACAATCAACACAGTCTCCAGGACCGGCCCAAACTTTTCCAGCAACTGCTGCGTCGCGGCGTTGTCGGCGCGAATTTCAACCTGCGCTTCCAATGACTTGCCAATCGTGCCGGCTTGGCGCGCTTTTTCCAGTTCCAACGCAGCCACGCGGCGCACGTCGAGCAACTTCGCCCACCGCGCCTCCAACTCGCTGTCGCGAGCTACACCGGCTTTCGGGAACGACGCCAAGTGCACTGAGTCCGTCGCGCGCCCCGGCAAAAAGCTCCACACTTCCTCGGCCGTGAACGGCATGATCGGCGCGAGCAACTTCGCCAACGTCGCCACCGTCGCGTGCATCGCGGTCTGCGCGGAGCGTCGTCCCGGCGACGAGGGCGCAAGCGTATACATGAGGTCTTTTGTGACGTCAACGTAAAAGCTGGACAATTCCACGGCACAAAATGCGTTCACACCGTGGTACACCCGGCGGAACTCAAACCGCTCGTACGCCTCGGTCAAATCACCCACCAATGCGTCTAACCGTGACAGCAACCAGCGATCGATCTCGGCCATTTTTCCGACCGGCACCGCGTCCTTGGCGGGCTCAAAATCGTAAAGATTCGCGAGCAGGATGCGCAGCGTGTTGCGGATCTTCCGGTACGTGTCGCTCACCCCTTCAAAAATCTCATCCGACAACGGGATGTCGCCTTGGTAATCCTCAGAAGAGATCCAGAGCCGCAGCACATCGCCGCCATATTTATTGATGTAGTCCTCGGCGTTGGCGGGCCGCCCAGCCGACTTGGAAATCTTCTGCTTCTTGCCGGTCTCCTCGACGCGCACGACGAGGAAACCGTGCGTGACCACCGTCTTGAACGGCGCGTGTTTCTCCGTCGCCATCGCGGTCATCAACGACGACTGGAACCACCCGCGATGCTGGTCGCTGCCTTCGAGATAAACGTCGGCCGGATGCGCGAGTTCCTCGCGTTGCTTGAGCACCGCCCGGTGACTCACACCCGACTCGAACCACACGTCCACGATGTCCGGGGACTTCTCCAGCTTGCCGGAGCCGCAGGCCGGGCATTTCACCTCGCCGAACAACTCCTGCGCCGAACGCTCAAACCAAATATCCACGCCGTCCTTCACGACCTTCTCGCGGAACTTCAAAATCAGCTCGCGACTCAACAGAGGCTTCTTGCAGTCGCCGCATTGCAAGAACGGCAGCGGCACGCCCCAAGCCCGTTGCCGGGAGATGCACCAATCAGGCCGTTGCTCAATGGTCCCGCTGATGCGGTTCGCGCCCCAGCTCGGTACCCAGTTGACGCTTTTCGCCTCGGTGAGCGCGCTTTGCCGGAGGCCGTTGTGATCGAGCGCGATGAACCATTGCTCGACCGCGCGGAAAATGACCGGATTCTTACAGCGCCAGCAATGCGGGTACGAATGCGTCAGGTCGGCGCTACCGGCCAGCGCGCCCAAAGTGCGCAGATGTTCGACAATCGCTTTGTTCGCCTTGAAGATGAACTGCCCGGCAAACTGCCCGGCATCCGCCGTGAACACGCCTCCGTCGTCGACCGGCGCGAGCGCATCCAATCCATATTTTTGGCCGATCTCATAATCTTCCGCCCCGTGACCGGGCGCGGTATGCACGAGACCTGTCCCCTGCTCCAGCGTCACATGCGGCGACAGGATAAACGGTGAATCCCGGTCAATGAAGGGATGCCGGGTTTTGATGCCTTCGAGTTTGCTCCCCGGAAATTTCTCGATCACCGCCAACTCGACGCCGCACGCCTTGCCGACTTGTTCGACGAGCCCTTCGGCTAAAAGCCACGTTTCATTGCCGGCCTTGACGCGCACATACGTGAGGTCGGACTTGACCGCAATCGCCAGATTCGCCGGCAACGTCCACGGCGTGGTCGTCCAGATGAGCGCGAACTCGTTCTTCAAATCCTTCAACGGGAACTTCACGAAAACCGAATGCGACAGGTGGTCGGCGTATTCGACTTCCGCCTCGGCCAACGCCGTCCGGCACGTCGCGCACCAGTGCACCGGCTTTTTGCCCCGGTACACGTAGCCATCCCCCACCATGTCCGCGAGCGTCCCGATGATCTCGGCTTCGTACTCGGGCGACATCGTGAGGTACGGATGCTCCCAATCGCCAAACACGCCGCAGCGCTTGAACTGCTTCCGCTGAATATCAATGTACTTCGCCGCATAATCGCGACACAGCTTGCGCAACTCCGCCTGCGAAATTGTTTTCGCCTTCTCGCCGAGTTCCTTCTTCACCTTGAACTCGATCGGCTGCCCGTGACAATCCCAGCCGGGCACGTACGGCGCGCGGAAGCCCTGCATCGTCTTATATTTGACGATGATGTCTTTGAGGATTTTGTTCAGCGCAGTGCCGATATGCACGTCGCCATTGGCAAACGGCGGCCCGTCGTGAAGGACGAACAGCGGTGCCTCTTTGCGCGCGGCCTGGATCTGCTCATAGAGCTTGCCGGCTTCCCACTGCGTGAGCATGACCGGCTCCCGCTGCGGCAAGTTCGCCTTCATCGGGAACTGCGTCTGCGGCAGATTCAGCGTGTCTTTGTAATTCGTCTGGCTCAAGGGCGGCGAAAGTATCACCTGTGAAAAGCAGTGTCAACGAAACCGCCACCCGGAAAGCATCTTGCTGGCGGCGCTGGCTTCGTGGTAACGTCCCCGCCGCATTGGATGAAACCCAGTAAAAAAACCGCCGCACCCAACGAGCCGAGTTTTGAACAGGCCGTCGAACGCCTCGAAAAAATCGTGGCCGACATGGAGAATGCGGAGTTGCCGCTCGACGACATCCTCAAACAATACGAGGAAGGCACGCGGCTGGTGCGGTTCTGCGCGCAAAAACTCGACGAAGCCGAGAAGAAAATCGAACTTTTGCAGAAGAAATCCGACGGCTCGGTCACGTTGAAACCTTTCGAGCCGGCCGCCGCGGACGACGACGACAAGGAAGCCAAGCTGTTTTAAGGAGATACCCCGATGGGACGTTACCTCGAAATGATCAATTCGCCGACGGACTTGAAACTCCTGACGCTGGACCAACTCACCACGTTGGCGCAGGAGATCCGTGAGGAATTGGTCACCGTACTCAGCAAATCCGGTGGCCACCTCGGCCCGAACCTCGGCGTCGTCGAATTGTCCATTGCGATGCACAAGGTCTTCAACTCGCCCAAGGACAAATTCGTCTGGGATGTCAGCCATCAAGTCTACGTCCACAAACTCTTGACTGGTCGGCGCCATAACTTTTCCAAAATCCGCCAGACCGGCGGCCCCATGGGCTTCGCGCTCCGGGAAGAAAGTCCGCACGATTGCTTCGGCGCCGGCCACGCCGGCACGGCCTTGTCGGCGGCGCTCGGCATGGCCACCGCCCGCGACCATAGCGGCACCGACGAACAGGTTGTGGCCGTCATCGGCGACGCGGCGTTGACCTGCGGCGTCACGTTCGAGGCGCTCAACAACATCAAACATTCCACCCGCCGACTCATCGTCATCCTCAACGACAACGAATGGAGCATCGCCAAAAACGTCGGCGCCATCTCCGATTACCTCAACCGGATCGTCACCCACCCCCGGTACGCTGCCGCCCACAAAAAATGGGAATCCTTCCTCAACCGCCTCGGCCCCGACGTCGCCAAAGTCGAAGCCAAAGTCGAGGAAGCCTTCAAGAGCCTGCTCGTCCCCAGCGTTCTCTTCGAGGAATTCGGCCTCCGCTACCTCGGGCCGATGGACGGTCACAACCTGCCCAAACTTATCGAAACCCTCGAATGGGCCAAGAATCAGGACACGCCGCTCCTGCTCCACATCCAAACCGTCAAGGGCAAAGGCTACGAGAAAGCCCTCGAAGACCCGCAGACCTTTCACGGCACCGGCCCGTTCGACGTCGGGACCGGCAAAGGCCCCGCCAAGAAGGAAGGCGCCCCGCCGAACTATCAGGACGTCTTCGGCGAAGCCATGGTCCGCTTCTGTGACGTGAACAGCAAACTCGTCGGCATTACCGGCGCGATGCCCACGGGCACCGGCCTCATCAAATTGCAGAAAGCCAAACCCGACCGGTATTTCGATGTCGGCATCGCCGAAGAACACGCCGTCATCTTCGCCGCCGGCATGGCCACCATGGGCTACAAACCCGTTTGCGCGATCTACTCGACGTTCCTCCAACGCGCTTACGACTGCATCATTCACGACGTTGCGCTCCAAAACCTCGACGTCATTTTCTGCATGGATCGCGCCAGTCTTTCCGCCAACGACGGCCCGACGCACCACGGCCTCTTCGACATCGCCTATGGCCGCTGCATTCCCGGCGCGACGCTGATGTCGCCCAAGGACGAAGACGAACTCTGCGACATGATGTGGACCGCGCTCCAACATCACGGCCCGATCATGATCCGGTATCCCCGCGGCACCGGCGAGGGCGTCCCGATCAAACAAAAGCCGGCTGTCCTGCCCATCGGCAAGGCGGAAGTCCTCCAACACGGCACCGATGTCGCCATCATCTTCTACGGCGCCATGCAAACGATGGCCAAAGAAACCGCCGCCGCGCTCGAAGCCGAAGGCAAGTCCGTCGCCATCATCAACGCCCGGTTCGCCAAGCCGATCGACCGCGACATGCTCGAAAAATACGGGCACATCGCCAAGGTCGTCTGCACCCTCGAAGACCACGTCCTGATCGGTGGCTTCGGCACCGCCGTCATGGAAACGCTCAGCGAGATGCGCATCCCCACGCCGGTCGTGCGCGTGGCCTGGCCGGACAAGTTCATCGAACACGCCACACAGCCGAAGGACTTGCAGGACAAATATCACGTCAACTCCGCGACCGCCGTCGCGAAAATCAAGGACGCGCTCGCGCATGTGGCCCAGACGGTCGATCACACCCAGAAGTTCCGCGTCCTCGGCGCGGCCAATGCGCGCACGGCATGAGTCGGCTAGTCGAACGGGCGTCTCGCCCGTTCCTGTGCCGATAACGAACGGGCGAGACGCCCGTTCCACTATGAAGCGCGAACGTTTAGACATTACGATGGTCGTTCGCCAACTGGCTGACAGTCGCGAAAAAGCCAAGCGCCTGATCCTGGCCGGCGCCGTTCGCATCAACGGCCAGCTCGCCGGCAAACCCAGCGACTTGGTGGACGAAACCGCCACACTCACCGTTGCCGCCGCGGAAAAATACGTCAGCCGTGGCGGCTACAAACTCGAAGCCGCCCTCGCCGCTTTCCCGGTCGATTGCAAAGATAAAACCTGCCTCGACCTCGGCGCCTCGACCGGCGGTTTCACCGACTGCCTCCTCCAACACGGTGCCGCCTGTGTCCACGCCGTGGATGTCGGCAAAGGCCAACTCGCCTGGAAACTCCGGCAAGACCCCCGCGTCATCATCCACGACGAACTCAATGCCCGGCATCTGACCGGCGACCCGGTGGACCTCATCACCATTGACGTCTCGTTCATCTCCCTCACCAAAGTCCTGCCGGCGGCGGTCGCGTGTCTCAAACCGGGCGGGCACCTCATCGCCCTCATCAAACCCCAATTCGAAGCCGGCCGGAGTGATGTCGGCAAAGGCGGCGTCGTCCGCGACCCGGTAGTTCACGAACGCGTCAGAGCCGAAATCGAGCAATTCGGAGTCGGCCTCGGTCTGCGATTGCTTGGCAGCGTCGAATCGCCTATTCTCGGCCCGGCAGGAAACAAAGAATTCCTCATCGGATTCGCCAAACCGTGAACCAGAGCGTCCCCAAAACCATTGGCATTGCCGGCAACCTCGGCAAACCGGAATCGCGTGACCGACTCTTCGAGCTTTTGAACCTGCTCAATCACACCCAAGTCACCACGCTGCTCGAACAGGAAGCCGCCGCGCTCGCCGGGCGGCCCCACGACGCCCAACCGCTCCGCGCCATCGGCACCAAGGCCGACCTCATCATCGTCCTCGGCGGCGACGGCACCATCCTGCGCGTCGCCCGGGAACTCGAAGGCGCGACGACCCCGTTGCTCGGCATCAACCTCGGCAGCCTCGGCTTTCTCACCAGCGTCCCCAGCCACGATTTGCCGGCCGCCGTCCAACAAGTGCTGACCGGCGCGTACGCGATCAGCCAGCGGTTCACCATCGAAACCACCCTCCTGCGCAACGGCCACCGTCTCGAATCACACCGGGCACTCAATGATGCCGTGGTCTCGCGCGGCGCGTTCTCGCGGATCGTCCGGCTGCGGGTGTCCATTGATGACGAGTGGTTGACAGAATACGTCTGCGACGGCATGATTTTCGCCACGCCCACTGGTTCAACGGCGTACTCGTTGAGCGCCGGTGGGCCGATTTTGTTACCGCAGGCGCGGGCGTGCATCTTGACGCCGATTTGCGCGCATGCGTTGAGCAATCGGCCGATCGTGGCCGGCGAAGATTCGGTGGTGCGCTGCCAGGTTGCCGGGGCGGCCGGCGAATTGCTCCTGACTATTGACGGCCAGGTCCAGATGCGGATGCAAGTCGGCGATGAAGTGGAAGTGCGCCGGTCGCCGCACCCGGTCCGGTTGGCCACGCTGACCGGGCAAACATATTTCGACGTACTACGCCAAAAACTCAAGTGGAGCGGATCGAATGTCTAAAATCAATAAAGTCGCCGCGTTACTGCGCGCCGACCGCATCAATCTCAACATCCAAAGCCAAAAGAAAAACGACGCCCTGCGCGAAGTCGCCCAGCAACTCGGCAAAACCGGCTGCGTGACCGACTTCGACGCATTTTTCGCGGAAATCCTCGAACGCGAACGCGTCAGCAACACCGCGCTCGGCCATGATGTTGCGATTCCCCATGCGCGCACCGAACAATGCCGGGAAATCCTGATCGCGGTCGGCCGCAACACCAACGGCATCAGCTTTGACGCCAAAGACGGCCAGCCGGTGCGCTTGATTTTCATGATCGGCACCCCGAAGCAGATGGTCACGGAATACCTCCGCGTCGTCGGCAACCTCGCCCGCCTCCTCCGGCAAGACACCCTCCGGCAAGCCCTTCTCGATGCCCCGGACGTGGACACATTCATTCAACTCATCGACCAAGCCGAAGGCTGACCGCGACACCTACGGAATCGGATTCACGCCGCCGTTACTCACCACCGCCGCCAACCGGTCCAGCGCCTCCGCCATCGTCTCGGGCGGACTGCCGGCCCAATGACCGGGATTGGCCGGCGAATACGCGCCGGTACTGAACGCTTGCCCATTGCCGGCTTTCAACGTCCCATCCGCCCACGTCGCCGCCACCGTCAACCCATCGCTGCCGATCAGCGTCCGCAACTGCGGATTGAGAAACCCCTGCCCCGCCCCGTCGTTGAGTTGCGCCCCCGGATCGTCCACGCCGGGAATGTAACCGCGAAACCCGACGATCGGCTGGCCGGCCGCATTGCAGAGGGCATGCTGGGCGGTGTTGAGGACCGGCGTGTTGGTCGCCGAATTGTTCACCGAGTTTTTTACTCCGACGTGCCCGGCATTGATGATGTCCTGTTCATCGCACAGCAACGCCCCGGTCAAGGGACTGGTCAACGCCGCATCAAGCCGCGCCTTGTCGCCGGGCACAAACTGCGCCGCTTCCGACCCGGTAAAGACCGGGTCAGTCTCCGGCACGTCGATCAAGTCCTTGAGGCCGGTGAATTGGTTGCGGAGTTCCGCCGACGTGAGCGGCGAATTGGGCGCCGGTAAGAGTGGGTCAAAGGGCATGGTTTCTTAGCCACAGATTCACACGGATGAAACACAGTGGGAACTCCGGTATCTGTGCCCATCTGTATTCATCTGTGGCTACCTTTCACCGCTATTAGCCTCCCACAATCACGGTGGCCTCGGCGCTCCATTGGCCCATGCGTTGGTCGCCGACCCGGTAAATCGCCCGGTACTGCCACTTCGTCGGCGTCGTCGGAATCGGGAACGTGTCCACGTAGCCGGGCGTGGTATCAATGGCCAGCAACCGCCAGCCTTGTCCGTCGCCCCGGTCGACTTCGATTTCGCACTGGTCGAGGAACGCCGCCTTCCCGCGCCACGTCCAGCCGACCGTCACAGCCGCCGGCGCACGGGTGAGCTTGAGCACGGGACCGAACACATTCCAATCGGGCGCACCATCTTCGCTGCCGACCATCCCGAGGTCGCTGATGATCGCCTCCGTGCAGGTGGGTTTGTTGCGGATGTCCCGGACGAGCGTGAAGACGCGTGTCAACGCCCCGGCCTCGACCGGCGTCGCGCCCGCGGGACCGGTAAACGTGGGCAACGCCATCGCCCCCGGCAACGTCCCAAACTCCGCGTCCGCGACGGCATCGGTGCAGGACTTGGAGAAGGTGCGCACTGCCGGCAACCACGTGCCGATTACGTAGATCAACCAGTCACAATCCGCCTGCGCGGCAGTGACCTGCCCCGCGGCCAACGTCAACGTCGTGGCGTAGAGCGGGAGTTTGTTGCGGAAATTTCCGAGCCAAAGGACTTGGTCGGCGTTGCCGGAAGGGAAGTAGGAGTTATGCGTCATGCGTTGTTTCCTTTTGGTTGGGGGTGGAGTGGGAGCGGCCGGCGGGACATAACCCGGGTCGCCCGGTTCGAGCAGATAACTGGGATCGCCCCAGTAGGCGTTTGGGTCGTCGAGATGCGTCCCGTCGTCCAAATGGATGGTTCTCATAAAGTGCGGCGGCGGTTCCCCCAACTCCGCGGGGAGCCGCGGCGAATCCACGGGGAGCCCGGTTTAGAGCACGGGGAGCCCGGTTTGCGATTGGGGGCGCCGGGGTTGCGGCTGGGGGAACCCGGAAAATCGTGCGGGGAGCCCGGTCTGGAGCAAGGGGCGCCGGTTCGGCCGCTGGGGGAGCCCGGAAAACTGTTGGGGGAGCCGCCGCTGGCGTTAGGGGAGCCCGGAAAATGGTGCGGTGAGCACCCCCAACTCCAGACCCGGCTTCCCCAGCCGTTAGGTGAGCACCCCGCGCCGTAGCAGCGGCTCCCCCAACGATTAGGGGAGCCGGTTTTGGGGCGTTGACGGCTGCTTTCAGCGGATTTTGGGCTGTTTCAGGCACGCGCGCACCCTACCGGAAGGCAAAAATCGCTTCCTCTAAGATTCCCGCATTCGTCTCTAAGATTCCGCGGGCGGGCTCCGGCGCTTCGGATGCCACTCCGGGCTTGTCCCGGTCACCCCGCGTTCCTGCGTCGTTCCGGTAAGAGCCACGCCGGACTGAAGTTGACCGGTCCGCCGAACTCTGGAGTGTAAAAGGCGTGTTGCCCAAATCGAAATTTGGGCGTTTTGGTGTAGCGGCGCTTCTGTGAAGCGCCAAGTTTCCTCGAGAATTGAACGACCCGCGCTTCGCAGAAGCGCGGCTACAACCGGCAAATGCATTTGGGCAAAACGCCCTCAAGCGTTGACCCCGGTGAACTGGCGTTGACCGACCTCAATTCGCACGCAGTGCGAGCGGTCGTGATGCCGGGTCAGTGAAACTTTCTAGCTGAAGGCCGACAGCAGACCTGTCACGCCAAAGCCTCGGCGAAGGTGGAAAGCCGGTAGCTATTTCCCGCGCTTCCCCCTCACTGGGGCCGGTCAACAGGGGGGAAACTATCGTGAACTCACTTCGTCGCGAATTTGCAGACTCATGTGTCCCCTGTCTCAGCATACGCGAAGCTTGAAGACTTCTTCTCGCTACAGGATACTCCCAACTTCAATGGAGCAATTTGGTGCAGAGATAAGTAACCCAGTTTCGACGGGGGGCGCCGGAAACAATTTCGAGTGCCACGTCCAAACGCTGTTTGCGGTTTTGATGCTGGCTGGAGGCGTGTGCCCCTGCCTGCCGAACTGGCCGGCCAGCAGAATCCAATTGCAAGGCAAACATGACGGTTACCAAACCGATGATGTCATCGTTTTCGCCCGCAACCCTGACAGCGGACAGGAAGCCAAATTACTGGGTCAGATACGGCTTTCGGTTGCCATCACGAAGAAAAACAAGAAGTTTGGAAAGGTCATCCGCCGTGCGCTGGAGGATTTTCGGAACCCGCAGCTATTCAACGAGAAAACTGACGCAATTGCATTGATTACTGGCCCGTTAAGCGCGAGCGATAATGAAAGCGTTCGTTCCCTTCGTGACTTAGCACAGTACGCTCCGACCGCGAAGGATTTCCTTGGTAAATTCGAATTGGCTAAGTTCATGAGCGAAACGAAACGGCAGAAGTTCCGAGCTATCCGGGCCCAATTGAAGGCCGCGAATGATGGAGAAGATCTGCCCGAAGATGAGCTGTGGCGTTTCATGAAGAGTTTTCACTTTCTGAGCTACGATTTGGAATTCTCATCGGGAGCCACGCTGTCGCTGATCCAGTCGGTCCTCGCACAATTTGGGATTCGCGACGTTGCTGGCCTCTGGGGAAAAGTGAATGAAGAAGTTCGTATGTGCAACCAAAATGCCGGAACGCTGCTGTGGGATAATGTCTCCGAAGATCTCCGTCAAACCTTCTCGAAGCGCATTGTGTCGACGCCGGCGCGAGACGAACGTACTCCTCCCGCAGAACAGGATTCGCAGAAGCAAGTGGTCGAACGTGTACAAGGTGTGCAGGCTGACGCAATGGTGATCGCTGCGCTTGCCGGTGGATTTAACGATAAGAAGAAGGCAGATCTCGAAAGCCTCAACAAGCTGGTGGGTGGCGATGATTAAGAACCGTGAAGAACTGATTTCGGCCTTGCAGGATGTCTCACTGTTACCGAACTCTCCGCTTAAGCAAAAGGACGGAAGATGGCGGGTCGCTGAACGCGTTGAGACGTGGAAAGCTATCGGCCCCAAAATATTTGATGAGCATTTAGATCGACTCAAAAAAGTCGCAGTCGATGTACTGCGGGAACGTGATCCTCAGTTCGAATTGAAACCCGAGCAGCGGTACGCAGCAAGCATGCACGGGAAGGTGTTGGAGCATTCGCAGACGCTTAGGAAGGGATTAGCTGAAACATTAGCTCTAATGGGCAGTCTTCCCCAAGTCTTAACGTCCTGCACACACACCAAACCCGAAAACACAGCTGCTCTAGCGGTTCGAGAGATACTGCAAGATGCAGATTGGGTACTGTGGGCGAGTCTTAA
The DNA here is from genome assembly GCA_022072455.1 of Verrucomicrobiia bacterium. Classification (GTDB taxonomy): domain Bacteria; phylum Verrucomicrobiota; class Verrucomicrobiia; order Palsa-1439; family Palsa-1439; genus CAINDI01. The sequence continues at coordinate 274,981 of JAJVHY010000012.1, forward strand.
TCCCCAGTTGCCGTTGCTTGCAGAAGCCGCACCGGACGAATTTCTTCATCAGGTTCAAAAGGCCTTAATCAAGCATCCTTCGCCATTTCTGGAAGTGTTTTCGCAAGAAAGAAACGGAATTGCCGGCAGGAACTACCTGACTGGTCTTCTATGGGCTCTTGAGACGCTCGCTTGGAATCCAAGCCTTCTAACACAAGCTATCGTTATCCTAGGCGATCTGGCTGCAATCGACCCAGGAGGAAATTGGGCAAACCGTCCGTTCAATTCAATCGTAGACGTACTCTTACCATGGCATCCACAAACCTGTGCCGACATCTCGAAGCGAAAAGCTGCTGTTGTCGCGCTATTGCGCGATCATCCCAAGATTGGATGGAAGCTGCTACTCAGCTTATTGCCAAAGGGTCATGAAACCACTTCTGGCACACAGAAGCCTTCATTCAGAAGTTTTATTCCTACTGAATGGTCGGAGAAAGTTACAAACCTTGAATACTGGGACCAAGTTAAAGGCTATGCAGAACTGATAGCGAAATTAGTTTTGGAAGATCGATCTAAGCTGACTGAAGTTGTGGAACATTTTCCCAATTTACCAGAGCCGTCCCGTTCTAAGATCCTTGAGCACTTACGCTCGAAAAAGATTGCCGATTTACCGGAGTCTGAACGTTTGCCTGTATGGGAAGCCTTGATGGATCTTGCCGCCAAGCATCGAAATTTTGCCGAGTCGGACTGGGCTCTTCCGAAAGAGTATGTCATACAGTTAGAAGAAATAGCGGCGACATTGTCTCCAGCCGATCGCACGCTGCTATATCGGCGCCTCTTCAGTAGCCGTGATTTCGAATTGTATGAAAAGCTTGGCGACTATGCTGAGCAGGAAAGACAACTAGACGAACGTCGCCGTCAAGCAATCGGAGAAATTCTGGAACAAGGCGCTCTAAATGGAATTCTTCGCTTTGTTCGTCAAGTCCAGTCTCCCGAAAAAGTCGGAAGTGCTCTTGCGTTCGTTGACTTCGACGAAGTCGGTGAGGGGTTGATTCCGAATTATCTTGAAACGAAAGACCAATCTCTTGGCCCGTTTATGCGGTCTTTTGTTTGGACGCGCTTTTACGTTAAGAAATCACCCTGGCTTGATAGCTTACCTGTGCAGAATTGGTCTCATGAGCAAAAGCTTCACTTGTTGCTTTTCTTGCCATTCGTCCCTGAAGTTTGGGACAGAGCACGACAGCTTATCGAGGACGTGTCGCTCTACTGGAGAAATGCCAATGTCCGTCCTTACGGACTTAAAGAACATGCGAAAACAGCTGTTGAGTGTCTTCTCGACAATGGTCGTCCGCTCGCCGCGATATCCTGCCTCTATGTGATGATCAACGAGGGAATTCCGTTTTCCGCGAATCTTGCAATAGCTGCGCTGAAGCAAGCTACAAGTACGAAGCCCAAGGAAGATAAATTCGACACCCATCAGGTGCTTGACGTAATCAAATGGCTGCAGGCTAATCCAGATGTCGAGGAAGTGTTGCTTGCAGCAGTGGAATGGAGCTACCTATCTCTTTTGAGAGAGCATTCAGGCGTAACGCCTAAGACGCTAGAGCGCCACCTAACTCGAGATCCAAAGTTTTTCTGTGAAGTAATTGGATACGCTTTTCGTTCCGAAAAAGAACGGAATACGGACCGGCAGGCGACGGAAAAGGAGAGAAACATTGCACAAGGTGCTTATCGATTGCTTCATGAATGGAAGAGCATACCAGGAACGAAACCAGACGGCTCTTTTGATGAAAAGCTATTTGACCAATGGCTCCAAGAGGTAAGGAGAATAACAAGTAAATCGGGACATCTCGGAATCGCGTTGGATCAAATAGGCAAAGTACTCGCCCACGCACCGCCGAGCCCTGATGGTCTTTGGATACATAGCGCGGTTGCTGAAGTCTTGAACGCAAGAGATGCCGAAGAAATGCGCGCAGGGTTCTCTTGTGAGCGCGTTAATATGCGTGGTGTCCACTGGGACACCCAAGGCAAGCAGGAACGAGAGATTGCGGACGACTACAATCGAAAGGCAGATGCGCTAGATGAAAAGGGGTTTGCCCGAATTGCTGCTGCCGTTCGCGGAATTGCCAAGAGTTTTGAGCGGGAAGCGGAACTGGACATTCGCCGCACAATTGAAGAGTAAACGAACACGCGTTAATTCGAAAATCCGAACCCAGGTCAACTCCCCACCTCCCACACGATAACTCCTTGATGATCTCCGGGCGAAGCTGTCTGCTGTCAGCGGTCAGCTATCAGCTGTCGGTGGTCAGCGGTCAGCATTCGGCGGTTGACGGGGTTCGTGGGGCAACAACTCACAACTATTGCATCGAGTTTAAGAAGCTCGACGTGAATTAAGGCCGGTTGGTTTGGTTCAAGACGCACAGCGAACTCGCCCGCCATGCCTAAGGCCCCCAGAAAACCGACCACCCGGCACTGCGGCCTGTTCGATTTTGACTGAAAACGGTCAAAAATGTCAGCGGCCGACACAATTGTACTTCTTTCTTGCCGTAATAGCTCGGAATCTTCCGCGGCACATTGATTGCTGAAAATGGGCCGCGCGGCTGCAATGGCCGCCTCTGAAAACTCGGTAACTCGAAAGGATTCATTATGGACGACATGCAGGCGAAGATCGCGCAGTACAAAGCGCTGCAGACTCAAACCCGCCGCTGGCGATTTGGCGGCGTGGTGGCGATCCTCCTGGTCGTGGGCGGCTGTATGTGGCACGTCCGCACCCGGGCGCTCGCGTTGGTGGATAACGGTCCGACGCACGATCGGTTTGTGGCGGACTTGAAGAAGGGGTTGACCCATGACGTTGTGCCGGTCGCCCAGCGATTGACGATGGAAACCCTCAACCGGCTCGGCCCGGCGGTTCAGAAGGAAATGGAGAAGCTCGAAACCCGGTTGCCGGAAATCACCGACCGCGCGGAAAAGGAAATGGCCTTGCTGCGCAAGAACCTGCCGGAGCGGGCGGAGAAGGCGTTGAAGCCGACGTTCGGCAAAGCGCTCGACAGCCGGTTGGCCGTCTGGAAGAAACAATACCCGGATCTGACCGCCGAGCAGTTGAGTGCCGCGAGCGGCCGGCTGGTCAATGAAGTCCACGATCGCATGGCTAACGTCGCCTCGGTCGTCGTGCTGCCCTATGAATCGTCGTTTGAGAAGATCACCGCGCATCTCGACGAAATCCGCCGTCTGGAAGCCGGCCACCCCGAAGTCGATCCGTGGGATCTGGCGATCGTCTCCGTCGGCCTGTTGCACGAACAACTCATGAAGTACAACCCGCAAGCCCGGCAACTCTTCGTTGCCTCGCTCGACAAGCAGGAGGTCAAATGAGCACCCCGGAAACCACCGCGACTTCTTTCGTCGATGAACAACTGGCCGACGCCGAGCGCACGTTCAAGAACACACGGCGCGCGACCCTCATCATCTGCGGGGCCGTCGGCTTGTACGCCATCGGGGTGACGGCTTGGTTGCACAACAACGTTCTTCAACCCACCGCCGCCGCGGACATCGCGACGGCCCATGCGGTGGAGATCGTTCAACAGAGCGGTGCCGCGTTGTCCGATCAAATCGTCCATGAAGTGCCGGCAGTCATCGCATCGGCGCCGGATTATCTGCTCGAACAGATGCCGGACTACCGGGCGCAGTTGGAAAACAAGTTCGAACAAATGCTCGCCGCCTACGGCCAGCAATTCGAGCCGGAAGTCGAAGCGTTCCTCGACCAGTTCTTCAACGAACACCGGGAACAAGTCCAGGCGATCCTCGCCGCCGTGAATGATCCGAAGATGACCAAGCGGTTCGGCGATCAACTCGAGCAGGAGTTGCTCTCGTACTTGAAGACGCCGAACGCCCGCGGCGAATCGGTGTTGGATCTGCTGGACCACGGCCGGGTCGTGCTCGAAGACGTCGAGCACCGGCTGGACCGGCTGGCCCATGCGAAGAATCTCAGCGCGGAAGAAATCAAGTTGCGTCGGATTGTCGCCGCCACGCTGAAGACGGCTCACGCCAACCTCTAAACGCACCGGTCATTCAGAGCAAAGCAGGACGCCCGGCAAAACGCCGGGCGTTCTCTTTTTTGCTGAGTTGGCCGGCACGCGGCACCGTCAATCCGTCGCTCAAGGGCGAAACGTCCACTTGTCCGATTGACCGTAGAACTGAACTGCTAGGAAATTGCTTTTGCGGAGGGGGCCAGAACGAGCGGCAGCAGGGGGTTAACGCGGCTTCCCGGAGCGGCAGCTTGCGCCACTGTTGCGGGCGCGTTTCTTTTTCCCAGACCCATTCCGCCCGGCGCCATTCTGGCCGGGCTTCTTCTGGCGCGGCCACTTTCGCCGCGCAGCCCGGCGTCGGTACTCCGTCGGCGTCAGGCGGGTGAGGCGTTTGAACCAGAAGTAAAAGTCCGGCCACGACTGGAAACCGGCTTCGTCGGCCACGGTGCTGACTTTCTTATTGAAGTCGAGCAGGAGATCCTTCGCGCGTTCGATCCGGCGGGTCGCGACATAGCGCGAGAACCGATAGCCGGTGGTTTTCTTGAGCTGACCGGAAAACGGGCCGGGCGAGAGCCCGGCGTGCCGGGTCACTTGTTCGAGCGTCAGCCGGTCGGTGAGGTGGGCTTCGATGAAGGCGAGGGCGTGCTGGAAGGCGGACGGCTCGTAGCGGTAGGCTTCCCGGCGGTGGTACCGGCTGAGTTCGCCATGCCGGTCCGCCAGCGCCAGACACCGGGCGCGATGCGCCGCGAGCGCGGCGGGGGACCGCGGCGGGGACACCACACCGCCCTCCCGGCCCGCCCGGGAAGAGTGCTCGTGCTCGCGACCTCGCCTGACCGTGGTTTCCATCCGCACCGCACCGGCAACTGCCGAACAGAAACCTCACCGTCAGCACCACCCACCTACCGGGCGCATTTCTTACCGAAGTGATTGGGGATTGCCAAGCTGGTTTGCGGAAGACAGGAGTCAGGAGGCAGTAGGCAAAAGACAGTAGGCAGAAGTCAGAAGTCAGAAGTCAGGAGTCGTGAACATCCGCCTGCCCTGAATGCGTTCGGGGTGAATGGCTACTCCCACTTTTCGTCTTTCGTGTCATTTCGTGCATTCCGTGGTTAACCGGAGCAGCGGGGGCAGTGGGCAGAAGACAGTGGGCAGAAGTCAGGAGGCAGTATTCGTGAATCCCACCGGCTCATCTGCCGGTCGCGGCGCAGAGGCCGCTCCCACTTTTCGTCTTTCGTGTCATTTCGTGTATTCCCGCCGTCGCCTGGCCTTTGGCGTGCATTCCGTGGTTCTATCCCTTCCCCTCTGCCTCCTCCCCGAATTCGCGAGTCAAACCCAGCATTGACGACACCGGCCGTTGGTTTTAGTCTCTGCCCCTGTGAATAAAACAGTCGCCATCTATGATACGACGTTGCGGGACGGAACGCAGGCGGAGGGCATCTCGTTTTCGAGCGCCGACAAAATCCGCATCGCGGAACGGCTCGATACGTTTGGCATCAGTTACATCGAGGGCGGCTGGCCAGGCTCGAATCCGAAGGACATGGAGTTCTTCACCGAAGCCGCGAAACGGAAATTCAAGACCGCCCGCATCGCCGCGTTCGGCAGTACCCGGCGCGCCAAGACCAAGTGCGCCGAGGACCCGCAGATCGCGACCTTGCTGGCGGCGAATACCCCGGTCGTCACCATGGTCGGCAAGACGTGGTCATTGCACGTCCGCGAAGTCATCCGCACCACCCCCGAGGAAAACATCGCGATGGTGGCGGACTCGATCCGGTATTTCAAAGAGCTCGGCAAGGAAGTCATTTACGACGCCGAACATTTCTTCGACGGCTACAAGGATGATCCCCGGTATTCCCTCGCGACGTTGACCGCCGCGCAGGAGGCCGGCGTGGACATGGTGGTACTCTGCGACACCAACGGCGGCACCATGCCGAGCGAAATCAGTCGCGTGACCGGCGAAGTCCGCCGGGCCGTCAAATGCGCGGTCGGCATTCATACTCACAACGATAGCGGGTGCGGCGTCGCGAATGCGCTGGCCGCCGTCGAAGCCGGCGCGACCCAGGTCCAGGGCACGATGAACGGTTACGGCGAACGCACCGGCAACTGCAACTTGATCACCGTGATGCCGTGTCTCTTTTTGAAGATGGGCTACACCGGCATCCCGCCCGAACAACTCCGGCATCTGCGCGAGTTGTCCACGTTCATTGACGATCTTGCCAACGTCCGCCCCGACATCCGGCAACCGTTCGTCGGCGCCACGGCCTTCGCCCACAAGGGCGGCATCCACGTCAACGCCATCGAGAAAGTCGCCCGCAGCTACGAGCACATCGAGCCCGAACTCGTTGGCAACCGGCGCCGGGTGCTCGTCAGCGACATGAGCGGCCGGAGCAACATTTTGATGAAGGCGCACGAGCTGGGCATGGACTTGAACAAGGACACGCCGGAAGTCCGCGCCATTCTCAAGCAGCTCAAGCAGCTCGAACATGCCGGCTACGAATACGAAGCCGCCGACGGGAGTTTTCACATCCTCGTCCAGAAGCTGTTGAAGAAACACAAACCGTTTTTCCAGTTGTTGCATTACCGGGTCAGCATGATCCGCGACGCGGGCGACACGGGCAACGTGGTCGAGGCCACCGTCAAACTCGACGTCGCCGGCAAGGTTGTCCATCAGGTCGCCGAAGGCGACGGCCCGGTCAACGCGCTCGACAAGGCGTTTCGCGCGGCGTTGATGGAATTCTTCCCGGTCATCGCTGAAGTCCGGCTGGTGGACTACAAGGTGCGCATCCTCGACAGCGGCACCGGTACCGCCGCGAAGACGCGCGTCATCATCGAGAGCACCGACGGCAAGGAAACGTGGGGGACGGTCGGCGTCCACGACAACATCATCGAGGCCAGTTGGGAAGCTTTGGTGGACTCGGTCGAGTACAAGCTCTTCAAGACCCAATAACTTCGCGGCATGCGTCCCCTCCTCCTGATCTTCTGCGGCGTCTTTGGTTTGGTGGCGTTCAGTCACGCCAGCGAAACTCTTGGCGACGGCGCCCGCGTCATTGTCACCGAAGAGAACGACAAGTTCATCAAGCCGAGCACCGACAAACATTACACCCAGGGGCTGCACCTGACCGTCCTCTGGCCGGATGAACGCGTTCCCTTCTGGGGCAATCCCTTGTCCCACCTCCCCAACCTCGGCGTGGCGGAACCGACCCGCAAATACGGTTTCCGCATCGGCCAGGACATCTACACGCCGGAGGACACCGCCGCCAGAACTTTGATCGTGGATGACCGGCCGTATGCCGGCTGGCTCTACTTGGGCTTGATCCGCGAAAGCCGCGGCACGGTGGGACGCGGTATTCCCGTGGTGGACACGTTGACGGTGGATGCGGGCGTCATCGGCCCCCTCGCCCAAGCCGACAGTTCGCAAATCTGGTTTCATGGTCTGATTGAGGTGGATCAACCCAACGGCTGGCGCAACCAACTCGATGATGAACCGGCGTTCCTCATCAACTACAACCGGAAATTCCTCCTCTGGGATTCCGCGCCGCCCACCGACGCCTTCCACGTCCAACTCCTGCCCCACGTCGGCGTCAAAATCGGCACCATCGAAACCTCGGCCACGCTCGGCACCACCCTCCGGTTCGGCGCCAACTTCCCCAATGAATTTGCCAAAGCGTCGCCCGCCCGGCTCGGCTGGTATGTCTTCGGCAGCACCGAAGCCCGCGCCGTCGCCTACAACACCTTCCTCGACGGCAACCTCTACCACGACAGCCACAGCGTCAGCAAAGAGCCGGTCGTGCTGCGCCTCCGCGCCGGCGTGGCGGTGATTCTCTACCGCATCGAACTGAGCTACACCTATAACTATCTCACCCACGAATTCAAAAAGCAGGACACATACGACGCCTACGCGTCCCTGAACCTCACGTACCACTTCTGAGTCGCTCGTAGACCTCGTCCAACGCCGCGTCGTTCCCCACCACCAACGCTGACTCCAGCATGATCCAATAAACCTCCGCCCGCGACACCTTCGCCCCCGGCCCTGACAGCCGCAACCGCGCCAACGTTTTCAACCCGATCCAAATCGGCCAGATACAGGCCAACCGGAGCCGCTTCTGAGTTGCCGGGATCGCCAACGTATAGCGCCACCCCGCCTCCAAGTGTTCCGCCGCCGCCGCCAACCCCCCGGCCTCATCCACAACATACTGCCGGCCCAACGCCAAATCCTTCTCCCGGTCCCGCAAAATATTCACCAGTTGCAGTCCTTTCCCGAACCGGATCCCGTCGGCCACGCTCAACCGCTCCAGCCCCGGCAAATGCGCCTGACACATCTTCGTCCAAAACTCGCCCACACACCCGGCCACCAGGTACGTATACCGGTCCAGTTCCTCCGCCGTCAGCGGCGCGCCGGGAAACCGTTCCAGATCAAAAATCTGCCCGGTGATGATGGTCGTCAACAATTCCCGGATCAGCGCCTGATCCGCCGCCGCCAACTCCGTCACCCGCCGGTCACACTCATCCAAGCGTTCCAACAACACCCGCTCCGCCGGCAACGCCTGCTGTCCCGCCAATTCGCGCACCGACTGAATTCGCCCCGCGCGCATCTCCCGCAACAACTCCAACCGCCGCGCCGCCGGCACCACCGCGGTATCCGCAATCGTATCGCTCGCGCGCGCCAACAAGTAGGCCAACGAGATGGGCGGCCGAATTGCCGGCGGCAAAATCCGCAGCGTCAGATAAAACGACCGCGACACCTCCCGTAACAACGCACTCAGTAGATCCTGTGACACGGCCGCGAGTGTAAGAGAATCCCCGGCATTTGGCAAACGCCCCTCCGGCACACTTGACCCTGCCGGCAACCAGTGTTAAGAGGGACGCATGCGCGGGTTCGCAATCAATCTCACGGCTGCCGCCATCATCGCCGCACTGACCGGCATCGTTGGCGTTTGCAACCGCGCCTGCGACGACACTGACGAACACGCCGACAGCGTCGAGATGAGCCACTGCGCGACCCATTGCGTCTGTCACAGCTACAGTCTCCCCGCGCCTGTCCCGGTCGTGGTCGCCCCACACACCCCGCAGTTCCACCGGCTGCACGACGAGCAATTGGACCTGCCGGTTGTTGTCGCCGACATCTTCAATCCTCCCAAAGCCTGATTCGTCTCCCGTCGTGTCGTTGAACCCAGGAGTTGTGTGTCCATCGGAGATGAACTGTGTCCTCAAAACTTGTCGTATTGTTGCTCGTGTCAGCCGGGATGGCCCGCGCTGACGGCTTGACGCTTTCGAATGCCCTCGCGACCGCGATGGCCGGCAACCCCGAACTGCGGGCGGCCCGGCTCCAAATCGCCGTCGCCACCGGCCGCGCCCAACAAACCCGCGCGTGGCCCAATCCCGAACTCGAACTCAGCGCCAGCGACATGCCGGCGAATGCCATCGGCTTGGCCCGCGCCAAAAACATGGTCGGCATTTCGCAAACTGTCCCCTTCCCCGGCAAGAAAGCGCTCGACGGACGAATCGGCCGCCAGGAAATCACCGTCGCCGAATCCGAGTCCCGTGACCGGGAACGCGAACTGATCCGCGCCGTGAAATCCGCCTTCTACCGGACACTTGCGACGGGCAAGAAACTGGCCGTCGCCCAGCAATTGCTGGAACTGACCGACTCCCTCGGCAAAGCCGCATCCCAACGCGTCGAATCCGGCGCCGCCGGCAATCAGGAGCGGCTGCGGGCCGAGATCGAGCACGAACGCGCCCGGCTCGATGTCGCCGCCGCCCGCCGCGAATGGGCTGACGCCCAGCGCGACCTGGCGCGGCTGCTGGGGCAACCGCCCGGCGAATTGGCCGGTGAGTTACGCACTGACGTTCCGGCCTTGATCGCGGAGCCCAACCGGCGCACCGCGCAAGCCAACCGCGACCGGGCCGAACTGGAATGGCAGCGCGCCCGGCTCGACGCCCTGCCGGACGTGACGTTCGGCGTGGCCGGCGGCCGCGACACAGCGGCCAACGAAAACTTGGTGGAATTTCGCGTTTCCCTGCCGTTGCCACTCTTCGACCGCGGCCAAGGCCGGCATCGCGAAGCCCGCGCCCGCGCCGAACTGGCCCGGGCCGAGCTCACCGCCACCGAACACCGGTTGGCGCAAGAACTCGCGGGGGTTGACCACCGGTTGCAGGTGGCCGGCGAGCAAGTCGCGGCGTACCGGGAGCGCATTGTGCCGAAGGCCGAAGAAGCGTTGCGGCTCGTGCAGACCGGGTTTGCGGCCGGCAAGTTCAGCTTCCTCGAATTAGTGGACACCCAGCGCACCGTGGCCGAAGCGCGGCTGGGCTATTTGGATCAGCTGCTCGAATTGAATCTCGCTCTCGCTGAGTGGGAAATGTTCGCAGGCACCCAAGTGAAGGAGTAACCAGATATGAAAATCAATGTAGGGTGCGCTATTGCGCACCATCTGAAAATCAAACGCAGAATTTGGTGCGCAATAGCGCACCCTACACTCGCTGTCTTGCTACTAGCCGGCTGCGGCAAAAAACCCGACACGCATGATGGCCACGATCACAGCGGGCATGCGCACGGCGAAGACTGGTGCGCGTCGCACGGCGTGCCGGAATCGAAATGCGGCATCTGCAATCCCGGCGCGCTGCAAACCGGCACCACGCTGCAAGTCCGTCTGCCGGCGACCAACTCGGCCGCTCTCGTGGGCATCGCAACTGCCACGCCCACGACCGGCGCGGTGAGTGACGGCATCGAGTGCTACGCCGAGTTGACGTTCAACCAAAACAAACTCGCGCAGCTCACGGCGCCGGTCAGCGGGATTCTCCGCGAGGTGACGGCGGACTTGGGCGACGTGCTCACGGAAGGGCAACCGGCCGCGCGGATCTGGTCGGCGCAGATTGCGGAGACGGTGGCGCGGGCGGTGTTGACGCATCAGACTTTGGAGCGCGAACGGAAGCTTCGCGCGGGCGGGATCACCGCCGGCAAGGATTTGCAGGAGGCGGAGGCGGCGCACCGGGCGGCGTGTCAACAGGCGCGGACGTTGGGGTTTTCGGAGGAAGACATCGACGCGATGGGGGCGAATCCCGACGAGCCGGTGTTGCTGGAAGTGCGCGCCCCGTTTGCCGGCGAGATCATTGAACGCAACGCCGTCCGCGGCGCGCTGGTGGAAGCCGGCAAGCCCCTGTTCACGCTGGCAGATCGGACGACGATGTGGGCGATGTTGAACTTGCCCGAGTCCGCGCTCGCACGGGTGCAGGTGGGCCAGCCGGTCGAGTTGACCGTGGATTCGTTGCCGGGGCAGGCGTTTACCGGCGCGGTGACGTGGGTGAGCGCGGAGGTGGATGAACGAACGCGGTTGGCGCGCGCGCGGGCGGAGATACCGAATCCAACGGGTGGGCTGCGGGCGCGGATGTTTGCCCGGGCGCGCATCGTGACCCGGCAAGCCGCGGCGGCGATGTTGTTACCGGCAACGGCGGTGCAGACGGTGGATGGCCGGTCGGTGCTGTTTGTGCGGGCCGCAGCGGATCTTTACGAGGCGCGCGTGGTGACGGTGGGCGCGAAACGGAATGGGCACGTGGAAGTGTTGACCGGGGTGAAGGACGGGGAGCCGGTCGTGGTGGAGCAGGCGTTTACGTTGAAGTCGCAGTTGCTGCTGTCGCGATTGGGGGCGGGGTGTGCCCACGAATAGGTCATTATGTTGAACTGGATCATTGATTTTTCGCTGAAGAACCGGCTGCTGGTGTGTTTGCTCGCGGTTGGGTTGGTGGTGGTGGGCGGGCGGGCGTTGTCGCGGTTGCCGATTGATGCTTTCCCCGATACGACACCGGTGCAGGTGCAGATCAACACCAGCGTGCCGGCGCTGAACCCGGTGGAGGTCGAGCAACAAATCACGATCCCGATCGAGCAGGCGGTGAGCGGGTTGCCGGGGTTGCAGAATGTGCGCTCGATCTCGAAGTTCGGCTTGTCGCAGGTGGTGGTGACCTTTGTGGACGGGACGAGTATTTATCTGGCCCGGCAATTGGTGACGGAACGGTTGCAGAGCGTGGAGTTGCCGGAGGGGATGGCGCGACCGGAGTTGGGGCCGATTTCGACGGGATTGGGCGAGGTGTTTCACTATGTGGTGCGGTCGAGTAATCCGCAGCGGTCGTTGACGGAATTGCGGGAGATTCATGATTGGCTGGTGAAACCGCAACTCCGGCAGGTGCGCGGGGTGGCGGAGGTGAATTCGTGGGGCGGCTTCGAGAAGCAGTATCACGTGGTGGTGGAGCCGGAACGGTTGCTGAAACACGGGTTGACGTTGGCGGATTTGATCGAGGCGTTGCAGGCCAATAACCAGAACGTGGGCGGCGGGCAGATCGTGCGCGGCGGGGAATCGTTGTTGGTCCATGGCGTGGGGTTGACGACGAATCCCGAGCAGATCGGCAACATCGTCATCACGGCGCAGGCGGGCAGCCCGGTGCGGGTGCGGGATGTGGCGACGGTGCGGGTGGATCATGAGATCCGCCGGGGGGCGGTGACGGCGGGCGGCAAGGGTGAAGCAGTGTTGGGGTTGGGGTTCATGTTGATGGGTGAGAATAGCGCGGTGGTGACGCGGGCGTTGAAGGCGAAGTTGACCGAGGTGCAGGCGACGATGCCGGCGGATGTGGTGCTGGAAGTGGTGTATGACCGGACGGAGTTGGTGGAAAAGGTCATCGGGACGGTGAAAGAGAATTTGTTGGCGGGGGCGTTGTTGGTGGTGGCGTTTCTGTTCATGTTCCTCGGCAATTTGCGGGCGGGGTTGATCGTGGCGGCGGCGATTCCGTTGTCGCTGTTGTTCGCCGGGAATTTCATGTTGCAGGCCGGCATTGCGGCGAGTTTGCTCAGTCTCGGCGCGATTGATTTCGGGCTGATCGTGGATAGCTCGGTGATCATGGTGGAGAATTGCGTCCGGCATGTGGCGAACGCCGGCCGGGATGTGGGAGCGGCGTCCCCGCCGCGACCGGGCGAAGGGAATCGCGGCGGGGACGCCGCTCCCACAACACCAGAGCGGAAATCCCGCCTCGAAATCATCCGCGACGCGGCCATCGAAGTCCGGAAGCCGACGATGTTCGGGGAGTTGATCATCATGATCGTGTTCCTGCCGGTGCTGACGCTGGAAGGGATCGAGGGGAAGATGTTCCGCCCGATGGCGTTGACGATGATTTTTGCGTTGGCGGGATCGTTGATCTTGTCGCTGACGTTGATGCCGGTGCTGGCGAGTTTGTTGTTGCCGAAAAAGATGGCAGACCGCGAGCCGTGGTTGGTGCGCGTGGCGCACCGGGTGTATACGCCGGTCTTGGATTGGGCATTGCGGTGGCGGACGGTCACGTTGGTGGCGGCACTGGCGTTAGTGGCCGGGGCGGCAGCGTTGGCGACGCGGCGGGGCGGCGAGTTTTTGCCGAAACTCGGCGAACAGGCGCTGGCAGTCAGCACGGTGCGGCTGGCCGGGGTGGCGGTGGATGAGGCGGTGGGGTTGAATGACCGGATTGAGCAGGCGTTGCTAGCGAAGTTTCCCGACGAGATCGAACACATCTGGACACGACTCGGAACGGCGGAAGTGGCGACCGACCCGATGGGCATCGAGTTGTCGGACTTTTTCATCGCGCTCAAACCGCGCCAGCAGTGGAAACAGGCGCGCACGCAACCGGAGTTGGTGGAAGCGATGCGGGAGGTTTTCAATCAAGTGCCGGGGATGACGGCGGCGTTCAGTCAGCCCATCGAGATGCGAATGAACGAGATGATTGCCGGGGTGCGGGGAGACGTGGCGGTGAAGATTTATGGGGATGATCTGGCGGTGTTGGGCGAGTTGTCGGAACAGGTGCAAGGCGTCATGACGGGATTGCGCGGCGCGGTGGAGGTGGCCGGCGAGCAGTTGACCGGACAGCCGGTGTTGGAGGTCAAGGTGGATTCGGAGGCGAGCGCGCGGTTTGGCGTTTCGACGCGGGATGTGTTGAGTATCGTGGAAGCGGTCGGGACGAAACAGGTGGGCGAGGTGCGGGAGAGTCAACGACGGTTTCCGTTGGTGGTGCGCTTGCCCGACCGGCAACGGACGGATCCGGCGGCGTTGGCGACCACGTTGATTCCGACGGCAACGGGACCGGTGTTGCCGTTGGAGCGGGTGGCAAAGATTGCGTTGACAGAAGGCCCGGCCACGATCAACCGGGAATGGAGCCGGCGGCGGACGGTGATTCAGTGCAATGTGCGCGGCCGGGATGTCGCGAGTTTTGTCGCGGAAGCGAAGGCGCAGATGCCGCAGTTGCCGGAAGGTTACACGGTGGAATGGGGCGGGCAGTTCGAGAACATGGAACGGGCGAACCAGCGCTTGCTGTTCGTGGTGCCGGTGGCGTTGGGTTTGATTTTCGTGCTGCTGTATTTGAGCCTGAAATCGTTTCGCGATGTGCTGATCGTCGCGACCGGCATTCCGATGGGCGCGGTCGGCGGGGTGTTGGCGTTGTGGGTGCGGGACATGCCGTTCACGGTGAGCGCAGGGATTGGGTTTGTGGCGTTGAGCGGCGTGGCGATGTTGAATGGGCTGGTGCTGGTGACGTTCATCAAACAGAAACTCGCCGCCGGGACGCCGCTCGAAACGGCCGTGCGCGAGGGGTGCTTGGTGCGGTTGCGGCCGGTATTGATGACGGCGTTGGTGGCGGCAGTCGGGTTTATTCCGATGGCGGTGAACGTCGGAGTCGGCGGCGAGATTCAACGTCCGTTGGCGACGGTGGTCATCGGCGGCATCATCACCGATACGGTGCTGACGCTGCTGGTGTTACCGGTGTTGTATTGCGGTGGTCGCCGCCGCGGGTAATCAGAACGTCTTGCGGAGGTTGCTCGGAAGGATGTTCAGTTCGTTCCGGTATTTGGCGACTGTGCGCCGGGCAATCGGGATGCCTTTTTCTTTGAGCAACGCGACGATTTCCTGGTCGGAAAGCGGTTTGAGGGGGTCTTCTTTTTCGACGAGTTGCGCGATGGCATCTTTGACGCTGGTGTTGCTGAGGGTACCGCCGGAGGCGGTCGCGAACCCGGGCGTGAAGAAGTATTTCATCTCGAACAAGCCCTGCGGGGTCTGCATGTACTTGTTCGCCACGGCCCGGCTGACGGTGGTTTCGTGGACGCCGACAACTTCGGCGACTTGCGCCATGGTCAACGGTTTGAGATGGGCGATGCCTTTGTCGAAGAAGTCGCGTTGCCGGTCGAGGATGACTTTGGCGATGTTGCTGATGGTCTGCTGGCGCTGGTGGATGCTCTTGATGAGGAACTTGCCGGCGCGGATTTTTTCTTTGATGTACTCTTTCGCATCACCGAGCTTATCGCCGCTGGCCATCAATTCTTTGTAGGTGTTGCTGATGCGCAGATGCGGAATCTGTTCGCTGTTGAGCAGGATCACGTAATCATCGTCCACGCGTTGAATCACCACGTCCGCCGCCACGTAATGGTGCTGGTCGGTGCTGAACAACCGGCCCGGGCGCGGTTCGAGCGTCGCGATGAAATTGGCCAGTTGTTGGACTTGGTCAACCGACAGGCCCATCACGCGCGCGATTTCGGGGTACCGTTTCTTACCAAGATCTTCAAGGTGTTGGCCGACGATCTGCGCTTCGATGGAATCGGCTTTCCCGAGGCGGTTCAACTGGATCAGGAGGCATTCCTTCAATGACCGCGCCCCGACTCCAACCGGATGAAAAGTCTGAATCAATTCGCTGGCCGCCTGAAGTTGCGCGAGCGGAATGCCGGAACTGATGGAAATTTCTTCGAGCGGGGTCAGCAGATAACCGTCGTCATTGATGCTGCCGATGAGCAATTCGACGACTTTGCGCTGGTCGGGCGCGGTGTTGGCGAAGTTCAACTGCGACAGCAAATGTTGCTGGAGGGATTCTTGCTGGACGATGGAATCAAAAAAGTGCTGGCGTTGTTCTTCGGCCTCGGTCGAGCGGCCATGGAAGGTGTTCGTCTGCGAAAAATACTCGCGCCATTCTTCGTCGAGTTTCGCGAGCGCCTCGAACTCCTCCTTGAACTCCTTTTCATTCTTCTCGCGCGCGTCATCGGCGATTCCGGTCTCGTCGCTGCCTTCCATCTCGACCCGCGGGCTATCGTCTTTCGATAATTCTTCGAGCAATGGATTCTGCTGCATTTCCTCGTGGACGAGCTGATTCAGTTCCAACGCCGACACTTGCAACAGATGGAGACTTTGCTGCAGTTGCGGCGCGAGAATCTGCTGCAACGACAAACGCTGAACTTGTTGTAAACCGGGACCTTGAGCCATTGCGCTTCATATATAACCGCCCAAGTCGGCAAGTAAAGGGCGAAAACATTTTCCGTGCCGATTTCCGCAGGGAAATGATTCACATGCGGACAACCTTTTGTTACCGTCCGCGCCCATGCAGGATATTCTCAGCAAACTCGCCCAAACATCTGGCCTCACCGTCACCGGCGGCAAAATCCGCCGCACTTCGTCCCGCTTCTGCTTTGGCGTCGAACACGGCGATTACAACGGCACCGAACTGTTCGGCGTCGGCACGGACCGGTTCATCTGGATGGCCTACAAACCAAACGCCACCGGCCGCATCCGGCTTTTCAGCGACAACTTCCCGGCCGACGGCATCATTGATTTTCGTCCCGGCGAAACGCCCCCGCCCCGCTCCGTCTCCGATTCGTGGGCGCGGTTTCCCCTGGGCGTTGCCCACATTTTGCGGCGCGCGGGATTTCCCATCACCCGTGGCTTCGACGCCGTCCTCCACGCCAACATTCCCGGCGGCGGCATGTCCCGGTCGGCCTCCCTCATCCTGAACCTGATGCTGACCCTCCTCGAAGCCAACGGCCTCCAGGCGAAAACCGACATGCAGCTGATTGACCTCTCGCAAGCCGTCGAAAACGATTACATCGGCTCACCGAGCGGCCAACTCGACCAGATCATGATCTACTTCGCGAAAGCCGGCATGGGCACTCACTACAACCCGGCCACCCGCGCGATCACTTACGTCCCTCTCGGCAAGGGCGCGCTGGATTTCCGGATCGTCAGCCTCGATACCGGCACGGTGCGGCCGGGCTTGGAAAAGTCCACCTACAAAATCCGCCGCGCCGAATGCGACGAACTTGCCCGGCTCGCCGGCCTGAAATGTCTGGCGGAAGTCCGTGACGAAGCGACGTACCGGCAGATTGCGGAACGGTTCCCGAAATTGGCGCCGCGGCTCAACTACATCTATCACGCCCAGCAACGCTTCTACCGGCTGCTCGACGCTTGGAAAAGCGGCGACATCGAAACCGTGGGATCGATCTTCCGCCAAGACGGCTTCGGACTGCGTGATGACTATCAGATTTCCGGTCCTGAATTGGAAACGATGTGCGACATCGCCCGCACCGTTCCCGGCGTGCTCGGCGAACGCATGCTCGGGGGCGGCGACAAAGGGGCCTCCGGCGCCATCGTCCGCGCCGAGAGCGTCGCGGCCTTGAAACAGGCCGTGGACACTGAATACCCCCGCCGGCAACCCGCCTATGCCCAGAAGTATGCCGTCCACGTCTGCAATCTGGTAGACGGCATTGCCGTCATGCCGGGAATTTAGCCCGGCGGCCAGTTCAAGGAGCGCCCGCCGAGCAGATGCACGTGCAAGTGCGGCACACTCTCGCCAGCATCCCGCCCCTTGTTGACGACCAACCGGTAACCGGTTGAATCAATCCCCTCGTTACGCGCAATCTGCGCCGCGACCGTCAATAGATGCCCGAGCAACGCTTCATCACCGGTCACTGCCGCGCCGACGTTGGCGATGGCTTTTTTCGGGAGAACCAAAATGTGGACGGGCGCCTGCGGGTTGATGTCGCGGAATGCCAACGCCCGGTCATCCTCGAAAACAATCTGGGCCGGGATTTGCTTGGCGATGATCTTGGCGAAAATGTTGTCAGCCATAGTTTACTCCATCACTTCCACATACAACGTCCCAGCCCGGCTCACTTGCCGGACCCGCTCCCGCACAAACCCAATGATCTCATCCGCCAACACCCGGCAACTCTCGCCCCACCGGCGCGCGCCCCGCAGGCGCATCACGCAGGCGCGCAGCCCGCGCAGTTGGACGAGTTCGAGGTCGTCATCCACCACAGCGGTCAGTTCCGAGTCGAGCCGCCGGTAAAAACCGAGTTCAAAGTCCGCGCTTTCGGTCAGCCGGTCGAGGCGAATCTCGGCAAACTGCCGGCGTTGTTCATAGGCGCGGGCGATTTCGTCGAGATCGAGCATCGTCAGCACCGCGTTGACGAGTTCCGCGATCTCACTGGCGGCAATCGTTTGCTGGCGACAGGTGTCCGTCGTGTAAAGATGGATGGCCGACGCGATGGATTCCGCGAGCAGGTGCTCGGCCAAGCCCGCGGTGGCGACGGCGTTTTGGATGGACGCCGCCAACCGGACGTTGTCGAACGGCGCCAACCGCCCCGCGGCGTCACGCACCCACGCGATGTCTTCGCGAAGCTGAATCATCGCTTCCTCCGCCGCGTGGATTTACCGGGGCGTTTGACCATGCGCTGGATCTCGTGAATGAACTGCTCGGCATCGTGAAACTGCCGGTACACTGACGCGAACCGCACATACGCAATCTCGTCGAGTTTGCGCAGGTGCTTCATCACCCGTTCCCCAATCTGTTCGGAGGTGACTTCCCGGCCATATTCGTTTTCGAGTTCCGTGATGATCCGCTCCACGGTCGCTTCAATCTGCTCGGTGCTGACCGGCCGTTTCTCGCAGGCCCGCTCGATGCCATTGCGAAGTTTGCGCCGGTCAAACTCCTGGTAATCGCCGGTCCGTTTCTTGACCCGCATCGGCTCATGAAAAACCTGCTCGTAGGTCGTAAATCGCGTCCCGCAATCCAGACATTCACGCCGACGCCGAATCTGCGCGCCGTCGCTGCTGCTGCGCGAGTCAATGACTTTGTCGTCCTGCTCTCCACATTTGGGGCAACGCATGAAGAAATCGCAATCACTCCTGCCGGAGTCTCGTAACACGCGCTTCCCGGTGGGTCAAGAGTGCGTTATCCTGCCGGCGCGTGAAACGCGTCATGCACTACCTCCTCACCATTGTTATCCTTCTGGTCGGCTGGTGTCTCTTCCTGGTCTGGCGTGAACCCAGCATGATTTACTACCCGGACAAAACCCCGTTCCGCACCCCGCCCGGCGTGACCGACTTGGCGTTGACTGCGAGCGACGGCGTGAAGATTCACGGCTGGTTCGTCCCCGGCCCCACCAACGCGCCACTGACCGTCCTCTTCTTCCACGGCAACGCCGGCAACCTTTCCCACCGCGACGAGAAGATCGCCATCCTCCGCGAACTCGGCGCCAACGTCTGCATCATAGATTACCGGGGTTATGGACGAAGCGAAGGTCACCCCCATGAACAAGGCACTTACCGGGATGCACAGGCGGCTTACGATCACCTCACCAAAACCCAGCACCGCGACCCGCGCACCATCATCATCTATGGCGAATCCCTCGGCACCGGTATCAGCGTTGAACTGGCCGCGCGCGGCCCGGTCGGCGGCCTCATCCTCGAAGCCGGGTTCACCTCCATCCCCGATGTCGCCCAAGAACTTTTCCCCTTCCTCCCCGTCCGGTATCTCGTCCGCAACAAATACGAGTCCCTCCGCAAGATCACCGGCGTGACCGCTCCCGTGTTGCTCCTCCACAGCCGCCAGGATGAAGTCTTCGGCTACCGGCACGCCGAACGGCTTTACGCCGCCGCGCACGAACCGAAGCGGTTGGTGGAACTGCGCGGCGGCCACAACGACGCCTTTGTCCAGAGCTTGCCGGTCTATCGGGGCGCGCTGAAAGAGTTCTTCGCGAAGCTTGCCGCCTCCGCCGACTCTCGCTAATCTACGCGGCCATGAAGAAAACTCTGGCCCTGCTCCTCTTCGTCGGCGCGAGTGTCGTCCCGGCCTTCGCCCAAAGCACCGCGTGCCCCGTCCGCCTTTCCGCCATCGTGACCTACGACGCGGCGGAAGATTTCCCGACGCGGATCAAAATCGGCAAACGCAACCTCGTCAGCGAGCCGGAAAACAAACTGGTGCTGATACTCGACCAAGACACCCCGGCCTTGCGGCTGGTCGAAATTGACAGTGAGACAAACGAAGTGGCGGTCCTCGCCGAATCGACAATCTGCGTCTTCCTCCCCGGCAATCACTTCGCCGGCGACTTGGAATTCGACTCCCTGGAAATCACGCACGAGAACGATGATTTCGCCGGTGAAGCGAAACTGCAACTCCGCGGCCAGTTTTCCGTGGATGACGAAGGTAATCCCTATCGAATTATCAAGGCCGCGCTGTTGGGGGTGCTTGACGACCCGCTATTGCCGGCAATGATCAAAGGCGATTTCACATCTGACGGTCGCGGCTTCGATGCCGACGAGGCCGGTCTCTAACCCCCCCGAAGGAAATCCATGGCTGAGATTCAACCGTTCCACGGCGTGCTGTACAACACCGCACGCGTCAACCCCGCCGACGTCCTGACCCAACCCTACGACAAGATCACGCCCGAAATGCGCGAAGCGTACCTCAAACGCTCGCCCTACAACCTCGTGCAGATCGAACTCGGCAAGGAACAGCCCGGCGACAACGACACCACCAACAAATACTCGCGCGCCCGCGATCTTTACCAGCAATGGCTCAAAGACGGCGTGCTCCGGCGTTCGAACAAGCCGGCCTTGTATTACCTCGAACAGGAATTTGCCGCGCCCGACGGCTCCGGACGGAAAACCCGCACCGGTCTCATCGCTCGCGTCCGGCTCCATCGCTGGGACGAAGGCGTCATCCTGCCGCACGAGCACACCTTGTCGAAACCGAAGGCTGACCGGATGGCGTTGCTCAAGGCGGTCGGTTCGCAGCAAGGCCATATCTTCATGCTCTATCCGAAGCCGGCCAAACCCGTCCTCGCCCGCCCCGCCGGCAAGCCGACGCTCGAATGTGTGGACGACTACAGCGTGACCAACCGGGTCTGGGAAATCACCGATCCCGCCGCGATTGCCGGCGCGCAGGCCGCGCTGCGCGATTTGAAGTTCTACATCGCCGACGGCCATCACCGGTACGAAACAGCCCTCGCCTACCGGGACGAGATGCAAACGGAAGCCGGCAAGTTCGTCATGGCGACGCTGGTTGATATGAGCGATGCCGGCCTCGTGGTCTTGCCGACGCATCGCACCATTGCCAATCTGACCGGCTTCGACCGGCAGAAGTTTCACGCCCAACTGGCGCCGCAGTTTGAAATCACACCGCAGACCAAACTGTCGCTCACCGGCCACACCATCGGGATGTTTGATGGCCAAGGGTATTTCACGTTGCGGCCAAAAAACCCCGCCGCGCTGCGGCCCTTGTTTGCGAACAAGCCGCCGCTGTGGGATACGTTAGATGTGGCCATTCTCCACGTTGCCATTTTGGAAGCGTTGCTGGGCATTGACGAAAAACGCCTCGCCGAGGAAGCCAACGTCAGCTACTGGCGCGAACCGGAAAAAGCCGTCGCCCAAGTCCAAGCCGGCAAAGCGCAACTCGCGTTCTTCCTGACGCCGACGCCGGTGCCCGACGTGAAAGCCATCGCCGACGCCCGTTCACGGATGCCGCAGAAGAGCACCGATTTTTACCCCAAGCTCCTTTCCGGAATGACGATTTACGAGGTCCGGTAACGCATGATTTCGTTGCGCCAAGACCAGCCCAAGGGACACAAACACACGAAGGAAGATCTCCAATTCGAGATTCACTTCTTCGAGGGCGTGGCACAACGGGATCCCAAATATATCGAAGCGCTCCAGATTCTCGGTGACGCCTACACCAAGACCGGCCAGTGGAAAAAAGGGTTGGCCGTGGACAAACGCCTCGCGAAACTTTGTCCGGATAATCCACTCGTCTTCTATAATCTGGCGTGCAGCTATTCGTTGTTGGGCAATGTCGATGCCGGCTTCGCCGCGTTGGAACGCGCCGTCAAACTCGGCTACCGCGACGGCAAATGGTTGGTGAAAGACCCCGACCTCGATAATCTCCGGAAAGACAGCCGCTTCGAGGCGATCCGTCGCCAGCTTTAGGCCGCCGGTGAACATCCAGTTCCAGTCCAACCTGAAACCCAAAGCCGCCCTGGGTTGTCTGACCTTGTTTCTGCTGCCGTTTTTTCTGGCCGGTTTCGGCATCATCGCTGCCGGCGCGCGCAAAGTATTCCGCGGCGAAAAAGATGGCTGGTTGATCATTGGCTTTGGGTTGTTCTTTGCGGCGTTTGCTGGCGGATTCTACTGGCTGGGTATTCGCGGCACGAAGGATTCGGCACTCCAAGCGGCCCGGCGCGAACAGTTCGCCAACGAACCCTGGAAAATCCGGGAAGACTGGGCGACGGGGCGCATCCGCTCCACCAACAAATCCGGCCAAATTCTCGCCTGGGTTTTCGCCATCTTCTGGAATGCCATCGCGTGGTCGGTGGTTTTCATCATCCCCAAAGAACTCGCCAAGGGTAATCGGGAGGTCCTGATCGCCCTGCTCTTCCCCGCAGTCGGCATTGGCCTGTTGATTTGGGCGATTCGCGCCACGATCCGACAACGAAAATTCGGCGAAACCGAACTCGTCCTCCAAACGATTCCCGGCGCGGTGGGCGGCGTGCTGGCCGGGACGCTGCGCTTCCAACAACCGCTCGTCACCATGGCCGGGGTGAACCTGCGGTTATCCTGCATCAACCGGGTCACGACCGGCACCGGCAAGAATCGCAGCACCCACAACCATGTCCGTTGGCAGGAAGAACAAACCCTGCAAAAGAATCAGGATGTGCCGGTCTTCTTTCGTCTCCCGCCCGATCTGCCCGTCACGGATTCCAGCCAACCGAACAACGAAATCCTCTGGCAACTCGAAGCCCGCGCCGAAACACCGGGAGTGGATTATTTTGCGACGTTGGATGTCCCGGTCTTCGCAGTAGCGCAACCCAATCCGCCGGTCGCCGACCCAACGACGGCATTCCGCGAAAGTCCGGCGCTGTATCAACCACCGGCAAACTCACGTGTCCGCTTCGATCAGTTCGCGCGCGGCGGTCCGACATTTCACTTTCCGCCAGCCCGCAACCTGGGCGCGGCGGCGGGCTTGGCGATTTTTGCGCTAATCTGGAGCGGGGCGATCTGGTTGATGATTGTCAAAGGTGCGCCGGTACTGTTTCCGATTATTTTCGGTTTGTTCGAGGTCCTGATGTTGGTCGGCCTGGCGCACATGCTTCTCTGGGGCACCCGCGTGATTATCACGCCGGGCGAAGTTCGGCTGGAGAGCGGCATCGGCAGTTGGCGGCGGGTGCGGGTCATCCCGCGCTCCGAAATCGCCGAGTTCAAACTCGCCGCCGGCATGCAAGCCGGCCAACGGCTCTATCACGACATCAAACTCCATCTCACCACCGGCAAGTCTGTGACTCTCGCCAGTTCCTTACCGGACAAACGGGAGGCGGAGTGGTTATTGGACCGGATGTGCGAGTGTCTGGCAGGCCGCTAAAGCGCGCTTCAGAATCTCCCGCGCCACTTTCGCTTTGGTCATCTCCGGCAGGTGCTCGACGCGGCCATCTCGGTGAATCAGCGTGACAATGTTCGTCTCGCCCTCAAACGCTCGGGTATCGTTCGCCACGATCAGGTCGAGATTCTTGCGGCGCAATTTGTCCTGGGCGAAGTGCTCCACATCGTTCGTCTCCGCTGCGAAGCCGATGAGAATTTGCCGGCGTTTGCGGCGGCCGAGTTCAAGAAGGATGTCGGTTGTCGGCTCCAGTTCGAGCACGAACTTCTTGCCGGTCTTTTTGAGTTTGCGGTTCGCGACTTGCCGGGGACGATAGTCGCAAACGGCGGCGGCCATGATCACCACGTCCACCTTCGCGTACCGGCCAAACACCGCCTTGGCCATCTTGGCTGCCGAGAGAACTTGGACAAATTCGACGCCAGCCGGTGGTTTTAACGCCGTGGGGCCACTGACCAATGTCACCTGCCCCACCCTGGCCGCCGCGCCGGCCAAGGCATAGCCCATCTTGCCGGAGGAACGGTTCGAGACGTACCGGATCGGGTCGAAGTGCTCGCGCGTCGGGCCGGCAGTGATGAGAAAATGAATTGGTTTCATGCACTGTAGCCGAGGCGTAAGCCTCGGCCGCGGCTCACGCCACGGCTACAGAAGTTGCTCCACGATTTTATCCGCCGGCCACAGTCGGCCGATGCCTTCGTAGCCACAGGCGAGCAATCCCTTCTCCGGTCCGATGAACTCGACGCCGCGGCCGGTCAGGGTCTTCACGTTGGCTTGGGTCGCTGGGTGAAGCCACATTTTGCCGTTCATGGCCGGGGCAATGATGATTTTTGCCTCCGGTCGCAAGGCGAGCGCAATCGTGGACAGCGCATCGTCGGCAAGTCCGAGGGCGAGTTTCGCGATAACGTTGGCGGTTGCCGGCGCGATCAGCAACACGTCCGCCACGTCCGCAACCTGCAGATGGCTCGGCTTCCATTCTTTCGCTTCGTCGAAGAGATCGAGCGTGACCGGGTTCTGTGACAAAGTTTGCAGCGTCAACGGCGTGATGAAATGCGTCGCGTCCTTGGTCATCACGCAATGCACCGCGTGACCGGCTTTCGTCAACTGGCTGGCGATGTCCGCGGCTTTATACGCGGCAATCGAGCCGGTGACGCCTAGAATGATAGTTCGTTTTGTCGCCATGGTTGATCCTTGGGTTGGCGTGCGCTCCGGCATTTCTCGGCGATGATGATTGCCTTGCCTTGGGCGAAATCATCGTCGAGGTGGCCGCTCACAATCACGTAATCGTACTCCGTCCAGTACGCCATTTCTTTTTCCGCAATCGCGAGCCGTTTGCGAATCGTCTCGTCGCTATCGGTGGCGCGCCGGCGCAGCCGGGTTTCCAGCAGTTCCAACGAAGGCGGCATGAGGAAAATGGTCACGAGCGCTTCGGGATAGGCGAATTGGCCGCCGCGGATGCCTTTCATGAGCTGGCCGGCGCCTTGGATTTCCACATCCAACAGCACGTCCCGGCCCGCGCGGAGTTGTTCCTCAATGAACGGGCGTGGGGTGCCGTAGTAGTTGCCGTTGTACTGCGCGTGTTCGAGAAATTCACGGGCCGCGATACGCCGTTCAAATTCCTCGCGAGTGAGAAACGTGTAATCCCGGCCATTCTGTTCACCGCCACGCGGAGCGCGGGTGGTACAGGAGACCGAATAGACGAGGTTCGGCGACCAGTTGAGCAGGCGTTGGCACAACGAACTTTTGCCGCCGCCCGAAGGCGCGGAGACGACGATGATCAGACCGGTGCGTTTGTCGCTCATTCGATGTTTTGGATTTGTTCGCGGATTTTTTCGAGTTCGGCTTTGAGTTTGACGACTTCTTGCGAAATTTCCGCGGCATTGGCTTTCGAGCCGATGGTGTTGAGTTCGCGGTTCATTTCCTGCGAGAGAAAATCCAATGTACGTCCGACCGGCTCCGTTGATTTGAGGCCATCGCGGAATTGCTGGAGATGACTATCGAGCCGCGTCAATTCTTCCGTGATATCGCACCGGTCGGCGAAGAAGACGACTTCTTTGACCAAGCGCTCGTCGTCGAGCGGCACATCCAAACCGGCTTCCTTGACGCGCGCATGCAGTTGATCCCGGTAGCGTTTGATTGTTTCGGGAGCGGTTTGCCGGATGCGACTGGCGCCGGCGGCAAGAACATCGAGGCGCTTGGAGAGGTCATCGGCGAGAAACCGGCCTTCTTTTTCGCGCATCTTCACCAACTGACCCAACGCTTTCTTCAAGGCTTGTTCAACGGATGGCCAGACGGCTTCGGCATCCCAGGCCGGCTCGGCCAGCTTGAGGACGCCCGGCGCACGCAAGATGGTATCGAGCGTGATGGTGCCGTCGAGTTTGGTGGTCTTCTGGAGTTTCTGAATGGCTTTGAGGTAGGCGAGTGCCAAGGATTCGTCCAACTCGACCTGCTCCGCTGCTTTCGTCTCGCTGCGATGGTAGGCGACGACGGCGTTGATGCGCCCGCGGGCGAGTTGGGCGTTGATGCCATCGCGGATGCGCGGTTCGAGTTCGATGAGTTCCTTCGGCAAGTTGATCGCGATATCGCTTTGCTTGCGATTGATCGAGTTCAGCTCGACGGTAAACTTGCCGCCATCTTTGGCGCTTTCACCGCGCCCGTATCCGGTCATTGATCTCATTTTTTCAAATTCACGTAGACTCGCCAGACGGAGTAATACAACAACGGCCAGAACAAAACCACCCAGACTGTCAACCACGCCAACGTCCACCAATCGGCCTCGATCGGCTTCAGTCGCCAGTACAACAGGCCGATACCCGTCGCCGCCAGCGTCAAGGCCAAGCCAATCATAATCCCGTAGCCGACCTTGTTCATCCGCCAGATCGTGCCGCACTTCATGCAGAGTCGTTGCCGGCCGCCGTAGCTTTGCCGGATGCCGCCCATCAACGACCCCACATGTCCACGGCAATGCGGACACCGAAGGGGAAAGATCACAACTTCATCAACTCCGCCGCCTGCATCACATCTTTGTCACCACGCCCACTCATGTTGGCGATGACAATGGCGTCGCGGCCAAGTTTCTTCGCGTGTTTTTGGACCCACGCAATCGCGTGAGCCGATTCCAGCGCCGGGATGATTCCTTCCACCCGGGCACAATATTGAAACGCTGCCAATGCGTCTGGGTCAGTCGCATAACTGTACTCGATGCGACCGGCATCGCGCAGATAGCTGTGCTCCGGCCCGATCGCCGCGTAATCCAGCCCGGCGCTCACCGAATGCGTCAGCATAATTTGTCCGTCCTCGTCTTGGAGCACGAACGTCCGCGTCCCCTGCAACACGCCGAGCGACCCACCCTTCTGAAACCGCGCCGCATGATCGCCCGGCTTGATCCCACGTCCGCCCCCTTCCACGCCGACCATGCGGACACCCTTATCCTTCAGAAACGCATGAAACAACCCGATGGAATTCGAGCCTCCACCGACGCAAGCGACTAATACATCCGGCAAGCGTTTCTCATGTTTCAAAATTTGCCGGCGGGCCTCCCGTCCGATGACGGCCTGAAAATCGCGCACCATCACCGGATACGGATGCGCCCCGAGCACGCTGCCGATGATGTAATGCGTGTGCCGGATATTCGTCACCCAATCCCGCATCGCCTCGCTGATCGCTTCCTTCAACGTCCGCTGTCCCGCCGTGACCGCGCGGACTTCCGCACCGAGCAAGCGCATCCGGTAAACATTCAACGCCTGCCGGGCCATGTCCACTTCGCCCATGTAAATGACGCACTCCATCCCGAACATCGCCGCCACCGTCGCCGTCGCCACGCCATGCTGACCGGCCCCGGTTTCGGCAATGATGCGCGACTTCCCCATCCGTTTCGCCAGCAGAATCTGGCCGACGGCATTGTTGATCTTGTGCGCCCCGGTATGCAGCAAGTCTTCGCGCTTCAGGTAAATTTTCGCGCCGCCGAGTTCCCTCGTCAGCCGTTCCGCGAAATACAGCGGGGTTGGGCGGCCGACGTATTCGCGGAGGTAATACGCGACTTGTTGCCGGAATTTCTTGTCGCGCCGGGCCTTCGCGTATTCCTTCGCGAGTTCTTGCAACGGCGCCATCAAAGTCTCCGGCACATAAATGCCGCCGTACGGACCGAAGTGGCCGTGTTTGTCAGGTTGACTTGACGATTTCAATAAATCTCCTCAACTTCTCCGCGTCTTTTTTGCCAGGTTCGCGTTCGACCCCGCTGGCAACGTCCACCGCGTAGGGCCGGACTTGCCGGATGGCTTCGGCAACATTATCGACAGTCAGCCCGCCCGACAAAATAATCGGCGGATTCAACAACTCCGTTGCCCGTTTCGCGAGCGCCCAATCGAACGTCTTGCCGGACCCGCCTCGTTCGGAATCAGTGTAGGTATCGAGCAGAATCGCGTCAACATCGTACTCCTGCGCTGCCGCCAGGGCGGTTTCATCTTTGACCCGAATCGCCTTGATGCTCTTGGCCGGAAACTTCTGGCAAAAACCCGGTGGTTCGTCGCCATGAAATTGCAGGCCGGTCAACAAACAATCTTGGAGCGCCTTCTCGATCTCGTACTCTAACTCGTCCACAAAAACGCCAATCTTCGCGACAAACGGCGGCAACGCATTGCAGATGTCCGCCGCGACCGGCACCGTAACCGCGCGTTTGCTCGGCGGATAGAAAATGAACCCAAGCGCATCCGCACCGTACTCCACCGCACGCAACGCATCGTCGCGGTTGGTGATGCCGCAGATTTTGACTTTCATCCGAGCAACTCCTTCACCTTGCCGGCGACGTCACCGCTTTTCATCAATGATTCGCCCACCAAAATCGCGTCCGTTCCTAACCGCTCAACGTCAGCGCGGGTATTGATTCCGCTCTCGGCGACGACGATCCGATCCTCCGGTATCTGTGCCGCCAGACGCTCGGTCGTTGTGAGACTTACCTTGAACGTCTTCAGATCGCGGTTGTTGATACCGATGATGCCGGCGCCGCTGTTCAGGGCGCGATTCAACTCGGCTTCATCATGGACTTCGACCAATGCCGCCAGTTTCAGGTGTTCCGCCAACGCACGGTAATCACGCAATTGCGAGTCAGTGAGAATCGCCGCAATCAACAGGATGGCATCCGCCCCGCCGGCAACCGCCTCGTAAACTTGCAGCTCATCAATGATGAAATCCTTCCGCAACAACGGCAGCCGGACGGCCTCGCGGATTTGCCGGAGGTAATCGAGTTTGCCTTGGAAGAATTTTTCGTCGGTCAGCACGGAGATGGCCGCCGCGCCGGCACCTTCGTATTGCCGGGCAATACCGACGGGATCGAAATTATGCGCAATGACACCGGCGGACGGTGAGGCTTTTTTCACCTCGGCAATGAGCGCAGTTTTCTGCAAGGCCCCGGCAAAATCCCGGTAATCTCGGCGCATCGCGACGGCCTGTTTGATCCGCCCGGCATGGGGCAAGAGCGCGGCGACTTCCCGGCGTTTCTCGGCGACGATGCGGTCAAGGATGTTAGTCTTCATCCGTGACCCCTTGTTTCCGTTGCCGGGGTTGACCGGCCTTGAGCCAGGCACTGATGAACGGGCCAAGGTCGCCGTCCATCACGGCTTGCACGTCGCTGGTCTGATGACCGGTGCGAAGGTCTTTGACCATTTGGTACGGTTGGAAAACGTAGCTACGAATCTGGCTACCCCAGGCGATGGCGCCCTTTTCGCCATAGTATTTTTCCTGGGCGGCGCGCTTTTCGTCCTGCTGCTTTTCGTACAGCCGCGCTTTCAACATCTTGATCGCGAGTTCCCGGTTTTGATGCTGGCTGCGTTCGCTCTGGCACTGGACGACGATCCCGGTGGGGTTGTGCGTCATCCGGATCGCGGTTTCAAGTTTGTTGACGTTCTGGCCACCTTTGCCACCGGAACGGAACGTATCCA
This sequence comes from Verrucomicrobiia bacterium, assembly GCA_022072455.1. Taxonomy (GTDB): domain Bacteria; phylum Verrucomicrobiota; class Verrucomicrobiia; order Palsa-1439; family Palsa-1439; genus CAINDI01. The sequence goes on from JAJVHY010000012.1 coordinate 304,370, forward strand.
CGCGCACATCTTCCATCTTGAGTTCCACCTCGGCATCCTCGATTTCCGCGACGACGTCCACGGACGCAAACGAGGTGTGCCGGCGCTTATTGGAATCGAAGGGCGAGATCCGCACCAAGCGGTGGACACCGCGCTCCGCTTTCAGAAAACCAAACGCGTAGTCGCCGGTCACCATCAAGGTCGCGCTTTTGATGCCGGCCTCGTCGCCCTGCTGAATGTCCACCACATCCACCTTGAACCCGCGCGACTCGCAGTGGCGCTGGTACATCCGCAAGAGCATGTTCGCCCAGTCGCAACTCTCCGTCCCGCCCGCGCCGGCATGGATGTTGAAGATGGCGTTGGATTTGTCGTGCGGGGCACCGAGCAGGATTTCGAGTTCGAACTGCGTGAACCGCTGTTCCGTCGCACCGACTTCTTTCGCAACCTCGGCTTCGGTTTCGCCGAGTTCGATCAGGACTTCGGCATCCGAAATTTTCTGGCCCAAAGTGGCGACAGAATCGAGCTTGTGGCGGATGGCGTTGGCTTCGTCGAGCACCTTCCGCGCGCTGTTCTGATCATTCCAGAAAGTCGGCGCGGCCATGATGTTTTCGAGTTCGATCAACCGATTGCGCAGGGTCGTCGGGTCAAAGATACCTCCCCAACGCCGTGTGGCGTTGCCGGAGGTCGGACAATTGGGCCTTGAGATCGTCAAGCATGGCGCGGAGAAATCACCACAAGTCATCGGGAAAGTCAACGGATGCTTGCATAGGGCCATGGTTTATCCTACAAGCCCTACCCTATGATTAAAGTTGCCATGATCGGTGCCGGCAGTGTGGTTTTCTCCAAGAATCTGACCGGCGACATTCTCTCCTTCCCCGAATTTAAGAACGCCACACTGGCCTACATGGACATTGACCGTGACCGGTTGCAAGTCGGCGCGGCGTTGTGCAAGAAGGTCGCAAAAGCTGTCGGTGCCAAACCGAAGATCATCGCGACGCAAAATCGCCGGGAAGCGCTCGCGGGGGCCGACTTCGTCATCAACATGGTGCAGATCGGCGGGTTCAACTCGACGCTCGTAGACTTCGAGATCCCGCGCAAGTACGGCTTGAATTTCACCATCGCCGATACGACAGGGCCGGGTGGGTTGTTCCGCGCATTGCGGACGTATCCGATGCTGACCGGTCTCTGTCGCGACATGGAAGCCGTGTGCCCCAAGGCTTGGTTGCTCAACTACTCCAACCCGATGTCGGAGAACATTCAGACCATCACCCGCACTTCCGGGATCAAGGCGGTCGGTCTCTGCCACAGCGTCCAAGGCACTTTGAATCAGCTCATGCATTACGTCGGCGTGAATCCGGCTGAGGTCGCCTTCGTCTGCGCCGGTATCAATCACATGGCGTTTTATCTGAAGCTCCACAAGGCCGGGATCGATTTGTACCCGCGCTTGTTCGCTGCGATGAAGAACCCGGAAATTTACAAGACGAACAAAGTCCGTTTCGAACTGATGAAACGCCTCGGCTATTTCGTGACTGAATCGAGCGAACACAACGCCGAATACAACGCGCACTTCATCCCCCACGGCCAGGAAGCCATCGCCCGGTACGATGTGCCAATTGATGAATATCTCCGTCGGTGCGACGGCATCGTGGATGAGTTCGAACAAATGAAAAAGTTCGCGCGGACGAATAAACCGATGGAAGTTCACAAGAGCCACGAGTACGGGAGCACGATCATCCACTCCGTCGTCACCGGCAAACCGAGCGTCGTCTACGGCAACATGCCGAACAAAGGCGCGATCACCAACTTACCGGCCACCGCCATCGCCGAGGTGCCGACGCTCGTGGACCGCAACGGCTGCCAGTTCACGAATGTTGGTGAGTTGCCACCGCAACTAATCGGCTACATGCAACCGCATGTCACGCAGCACGAACTCTTCATCCGTGCCGCCATGGAAGGTCGTCGTGACCACGTCTATCAAGCCTGCATGTTCGACCCCATGACTGCCGCGAAGGTGCCGTTAGATAAGATTGTTGAGATGTGCGACGAACTCATCACCGCCCACGGCAAGCTGCTCCCGAAACTCGACACAAAGAAGACACTCGTCCCCACCAGCGGCAAAAAGTTCAACCCGCCGACCGCGAAAGCGTTGCGAGCGAGTTGGGATGCCGCTCACAATTCCGCCGAGAAAGCGAAGAAGTTGTTTTAGAGCCGCTTGGCACGCGGGCCGGCAGCCGTGTCTTCAATCACCCAGCCGGCGGCTTTGAGTTGGTCGCGAATCTCGTCCGAGCGTTTGAAGTTTTTGGATTTGCGCGCAGCCTGACGCTCTTCGACGAGTGCGAGAACCTCCACCGGCACGTCGGCGACCACCGGCAGGCCGAAACCGAGCATCTGGTCAATCTTGGCCCAAGTCGCAAGAATGCTGGCGGCTTCCTCGGGCAGAATCGTGCGTTTATTGCCGTCGCGGATGAATTCAAAAAGAACACCGAGCGCGCCGGCGATATTCAGGTCGTCA
>JAJVHY010000002.1 GCA_022072455.1 Verrucomicrobiia bacterium
TACGCGAACAACGAAAGGTACAAATGGCACTAGCTGCCTGACCGACGAAAAATTTGCCCCTCCCCTCGGGGAGGGGCAAACGGGAGAACTACCAACTCAATTACTGAACTTGACGGACACAACTCGCCCGGATTGTGACCGGCATCATCACCGACGCGGTGGGGATTGGTTTGGTGGTGGCTGGGTTGGTGAGTGACACAGTGGCGGTGATTGTGGTCGGCACGATCACCGCCGGGGTGGGGCTGTTTGTGATTGGCGAAGGTGTGAGTGGCTGGTGTGTGTTGCGCGCCCTCGGTGTGAAGACGCCGCTCTAAAAGATTGCTTTTCGTTTGGTGTGCCGGTACGAGGGAGGTATGCGAAGGGTTGCCATCTATCCCGGAAGTTTCGATCCGATCACCAATGGTCATCTCGATGTGATTACCCGCGCCGCCGGCATGTTTGATCATGTGGTGGTCGCCGTGGCCCACAATGTTGAAAAATTACCGCTGTTTACCACGAAGGAACGCGTGGCTTTGGCCCAAGCGGCGGTGAAGGGGATTCGCAATGTGTCGGTGGATGGCTTTGAGGGATTGTTGGTCGACTATGCGCAACGGCAGCAGGCCCGCGTGGTGGTGCGTGGGTTGCGGGCGGTTTCGGATTTTGAATTTGAATTCCAGATGGCGCTGATGAATCGCCGGCTGCAGCCGAAGGTCGAAACGATTTTTCTCATGCCCAAGGACGAGTACACGTTCATCAGTTCACGGCTGGTGCGGGAGATCGCGTGGTTGGGGGGCGATGTGAGTAACTTCGTGCCGGCCGGTGTCCAAAAAGCGTTGAAACAAAAAATTGCCGCGGGTTAGTGTGCGTCCCGCAGGGAGGGATTCATGAAAGTGAATGTGAAGCGCATTCCCAGTGATGGGGAGCAATTGCAGGGCGATGAGCCACCGGCGATCATGGAACTGGAAAGTGAGGACATCCACTTCACAAGGCCGATCAGCTACGATTTTCACGCCCAAATCCAGAACAACGCCATTTTGGTGGTGGGTAAATTGCGAACGCCGGTCACGTTGCGGTGTAGCCGGTGCGTGAAAATCTTCGATTTACCCTTGGAAGTGGAGCAATTCGTATTTCACCAAGAGCTGACCGGCGAGGACTTCGTGGACTTGACGCAGAATATCCGCGAAGATATTATCCTCGAACTCCCACAACGGGCTTTATGCCGGCCGGATTGCCGGGGCTTGTGCGTGGAATGTGGCCAAGACCTCAACGAAAAGGCCTGCCACTGTAAATCGGCCCGCGGGGACCTGCGGTGGCACGCGTTGGACCAAATCAAACTGAAGCGATAGAGAGGCATTTCCCATGGGTGTACCAAAAAGACGGATGTCGAAAATGCGGTTGCGCACACGCAAAGCCGCGAACCGGGCCAAAGCCCCCCAACTGTCCGCTTGCCCGCAATGCGGTGCCAAGGTGCGTCCCCATCGCGTCTGCCCGGCCTGCGGCTCCTACAAGGGCAAGCAGGTGGTGTCCATTACGACGTAACCGCGCGCAATGAGAATTGCCGTTGATGCAATGGGCGGCGACTTCGCCCCGCAGAACGTCGTGGCGGGTGCCGCTGATGCCCTGCGGACTCACGGCAAAATCACCAAGCTGTACCTCGTCGGCAACCAACAACGCATCGAAGCCGAGTTGCGCCAGCTTGGATTTACCGATCCACGCCTCCACATCGAACACGCCAGCGAAGTCATCGAAATGGATGATCCGCCCGTGCAGGCTGTGCGGCGGAAAAAAGACAGTTCCATGTGTCGCGCTATCGATGTGGTAAAACGCGGCGACGCCGACGCCATCGTCTCCGCCGGCAACACCGGTGCGCTCTTGACGGCGGCACATTTGAAATTGCGCACCCTCGAAGGTGTGGATCGCCCCGGTTTGGCGTGTCTCATCCCATCGCCGGAAAATGTTTTCGTGCTCATGGATGCCGGCGCCAATCTCGAACCGCATCCCTCCAATCTCGTTCAGTATGCCGTGATGGGCAGCCGTTATTCCCAACAGATACTCGGCTACCAGCGCCCCCGCGTTGCGGTTTTATCCATCGGCACCGAGGAGATGAAGGGCAACGAGCTTACGCTCGAAGCTCACCGGCTCCTCAAGCAAACCGACCTGAATTTTGTCGGCAACATTGATGGCCATGATTTGTTTGCCGGCACTGCGGATGTGATTATCACCGACGCGTTTGTCGGTAACGCCGTTCTCAAGGCCGCTGAGAGTGCTGTTCGTGTTGTGGGCCGGTGGCTCAAGGACGAGATCAAAAAAAATCGGATCCGGAAGCTTGGGGCGATGCTGGCGGGTGGGGCGTTCAAGGCGTTAAAAGAAAAAGCTGATCCCGACACTTACGGCGGTGCGGTGTTACTTGGTATTAATGGGATTTGTATCAAAGCCCACGGAGCGAGTTCGCCCAAAGCCATCAAGAATGCTATTCGTATTTCCACCGAGTTTGTCGAAGGCCATTTCAACGAGCACATCGTAGCCGACATCAGGAAACTCAATGCCAAACTCCAACAAATCCCAGCTTCGCAGTCCCCGTTTGAAACGGCCCACTAGGTCCGTCCATATTGTCGGCACCGGGTCTTATGTGCCGGATCGAATATTGTCCAATGCCGACCTGGAAAAAATGGTGGATACCACCGACGACTGGATTACCACCCGCACCGGCATCAAAGAACGGCGTATCGCTCCGGATTACATGTGTACATCCGACATGGCCGTCGAAGCCGCCCGGCGCGCGATGGAACAGGCCAACGTCCGCGAAGACGAAATCGATTTGATCATCTGCGCCACAATCACGCCCGACATGCCCTTCCCGGCCACTGCCTGCATCGTCCAACATAAACTTGGCGCCAAACGTGCCGCCGCCTTCGATATGGAAGCGGCGTGCTCCGGGTTCATTTTCGGCGTCGAAATTGGCCAGCAATTTATAACCTCCGGCACCTACAACACCGTCTTGGTCATCGGCGCAGAAAAACTTTCCACGATCATTGACTGGCAAGACCGGCAAACGTGCGTGCTATTCGGCGATGGGGCAGGCGCCGCGATTTTACGAAGTCGCGGCGAAGAGCACGGGATCCTGACAACGTGCATGGGGGCCGATGGCTCGCAGGCCGATATTCTTCTCATGCCGGCAGGTGGCGCAAAATACCCGGCTTCGAAAGAATCTGTCAGTGCTGGGATGCATCACCTCAAGATGTCGGGCAAGGAAGTTTTCAAGAACGCCGTCGTCGCCATGCAAACCGCAGCCGAGCAAGCCTTGCGAAATTGCAATCTCACGATTCAAGACATCAAATGCGTGATCCCGCATCAGGCAAATCTCCGCATAATCGAAGCCATCTCCGACCGGCTAGGTGCACCGATGGAAAAGGTCTACATCAACCTCCACCGCTATGGAAATGTCTCAGCGGCATCAGTGGCGATAGCGCTCGATGAGGCTGCCCGTGAAGGTCGATTCCAGCGGGGCGATCTCATTTTATTGGTAGTTTTCGGCAGTGGCCTGACTTGGGCTTCCTGCGTAATTCAATGGTAAAATATAATTCCCATCCGTTTGACAGTACTGGTAAGCAATGCTAGTTTCAGCGCAGCTACGAGAATGCATATGGCAGCAAGACGCGATTTATCTGGAATCTTTGATGCGGAACTAAAGAAGAACCGAATCAACAAACCAGCCATTCTCGACTGCGTGTTTCACCTTTCCCACAAAGGCATCACGTTTTTCTCAGAAAACCCAATGCCCGAGTGGATGGAAGTCGGTGTGGAGATGCGGATGCCGGTCAAAGGCGCGCGGAGGGAGCAGCAAATTAGTTGTCGTGGCGTGGTTGTTGAATGCACACGGCGCATAGAGGGACGAGGTTATCAGGTGGCGTTGGTGTTTGTTGACCTGCCGAAAAAGTCCCAAGCCCAGCTCGATATGCCTCCCACTGCCCGCCAGACTTTCAGCATCTCGCTCGCCCGCTGACTTCATGGAATACCTCCACAGTCTCTTAAAATTTGCCGTCAACATGGGTGCGTCTGACATCCATGTGAAGCCCGAACATCACGCCACCATCCGGATTTCGGGAGAACTTTTTCCGGTGCAGGTTGACCCGCCGAGCAAGGAGCAAGTCGAAGAGCTTGTTCGCTTCATGTTACCTCGGCATCTCGAAGCCCGGTTGGACCGGGAAAAGGAAGTGGATTTTTCCTATATGCACGAAGGACTCGGACGCTATCGAGTCAACGTCTTCTATCAACGAGGCAATCTCTGCATGGCGATGCGCCATGTAAAAACCAATATCCCCACTTTCGACGAACTCCATTTACCAGAGCAGTTGGCAAAGATCGCCACTGCTGAACGCGGCATTGTGTTCGTGACTGGCGCAACGGGTAGCGGCAAATCCAGCACGTTGGCGGCGATGATCGATCACATCAACACCGCCGAAAAATGTCACATAATTACTCTCGAAGACCCGATTGAGTACACATTCGCCGACAAGCAGTCCGTCATCGAGCAGCGTGAAATCGGCCTCGACACGCTGAGTTTTGAACGCGCCCTCGTCCACGTCATGCGGCAAGACCCGGATGTGATCATGGTCGGCGAAATGCGTGACAGCCAATCTTTCATGGCTGCCCTCGCCGCTGCTGACACCGGCCATTTGGTTTTGACCACCCTCCACACGAATACCGCCTATTCCGCCATCGGCCGCATCCTCGATTTCTTCCCGGCTCACGAACGCGATCAAATCCGGCGCCAACTCGCCGGTAACTTGCGGGCCGTCGTGTGCCAACGCCTGGTTCCTGCGATTGCCGGCGGCGTGGCCCCGGCGGTGGAGATCATGATCAACACGCCGACCGTCCGCAAACTCATCGAGGAAAATCGCCTCGACAAACTTTCCGCCGCCATCGAAACCGGTAGCGAAGACGGGATGCAGACGTTCAACCAATCGCTCTTCAAACTCGTCAAAGCTAAAATGATCACGGAAGAAGAAGCGCTCGCCAAGGCCACCAACCCGGACGCGCTCAAGATGAACTTCCGCGGCATATTCCTCGACGAGTCCCGCCGGATTCTTGCGTCAGCCTGATGCTCTGCTATACTCGCCCGCGCGAGTTGACGCAGACGCATGACCGAAGACACGATCGCAGCGATTTCTACCCCGTTAGGCGAAGGTGGTATAGCCATCATTCGTGTTTCCGGGCCCCAAGCCCTGCCGGTTGCCGACCGGATTTTCGTTACCAAAGACGGTAAGCCCTCCAGCTTTCCCACCCACACAATCCACTTCGGTAGAATCACCCGTGCCGGCAAGACACTCGATCACGCGATGCTCGCCATAATGCGCGCGCCGCGCTCCTACACCACGGAAGACAACGTCGAATTCAACTGTCACGGCGGGATGTTCGTGGCGCGAGCAGTCCTGAACCTCTGCTTGGAACACGGTGCTCGGCTGGCTGAACCCGGGGAATTCACCAAACGTGCCTTTCTGAACGGCCGGCTTGACCTTGCCCAAGCCGAAGCTGTGATGGATTTGATTTCCGCCAAAACCGACCGTGCCCAATTTTCCGCGACGAACGCTCTCGAAGGTCATTTCTCCCGGCAAGTGGAAGCCATCCGTTCCCGGCTTATGACGGTCTTGGCACATATCGAAGCGCAACTCGATTTTCCCGAAGACGACATCGCTCCTGCCACTCGCGACAAACTTTTGAGTGAAGTTTGCGAGATCTGTGAGCATCTCCAGAAAATCCGTTCCACGAGTCAAGAAGGCAAAATCCTCCGGCAAGGAATTTCCGTCGCCATCATCGGGCGTCCCAACGCCGGTAAGTCGAGCTTGATGAATCTCCTTCTGGGAGAAGAACGCTCGATTGTTACTCCTGCTCCCGGTACCACGCGCGATACAATCGACGAGTACATCAACATCCGGGGTATTCCAATCCGCCTGACTGACACAGCCGGTATCCGAAAAGGTCGCGGTGTTGTGGAAAGCATCGGTGTAAAACGTGCTCATAAGTCTCTACAAGAATGCGACATAGTACTTCACGTTATCGATGCATCTCGCTCACTTTCCGCCACCGATGTCGAGTTCACAAAGTTATACAAATCAAAACGAGCCATTGTTTGTATAAATAAGGTTGACTTAAAAAATCGAGTGAAAAACTTCGATAATGTTTTTGGCAATGAAATTATTATGGTTTCATGCGCAACTGGATTCGGACTAGATTCACTTAAGGACGCAATCGAAGAGGCGGCATGGAAAGGTGTACCCCATGATCCATCATCTGGATTCACGATTAATGATCGACATGCTGATGCAATAAGGCGTGCACTGGACGCTCTTCACAGGGGGACAGATGACATGTATCGGAACGAGCCTCTCGACATTGTCGCTCAATCATTCCGGCTAGGATTGACAGCCATTGGAGAAATTGTCGGAAGGACCTCGACGGAAGACCTGCTCTCGAGCATATTCAAAAACTTTTGTATCGGCAAATAATTGATGTTTATCTATCCCAAAGAATATCACGTGATTGTAGTCGGCGCTGGGCATGCTGGCGTTGAGGCCGCCTTGGCTTCTGCGAGAATTGGATGTGAAACACTGCTCCTAACCACCAATCTTGATACCATCGGCCAAATGTCCTGTAACCCAGCTATTGGTGGTTTAGCAAAGGGCCACCTTGCGAGAGAAATTGACGCCCTAGGCGGCGAGATGGGTATCAACACCGATCTTACAGGCATTCAGTTCAGGATGCTTAACACAAAAAAAGGGCCTTCTGTCTGGGCCCCTAGGGCACAATGCGACAAGAAGGCGTATCAGTTCAGGCTCAAGCATGTCGTCGAGCAGCAGCCAAGGTTGGACGTCAAGCAAGCAATGATTGATGATCTTCTAGTCGATGGAGACGGGATTAACGGTGTTTTGACGAAGATGGGCGTCAAATACCATTCAAAATGCGTCGTTATTACCACCGGAACCTTTCTTAGAGGCTTAATTCACATCGGTGAGGAGAAAGTTGAGGCGGGCAGGGCAGGCGAACCAGCCGCATACTCTCTTTCAGGCACCCTGAAGCGCCTTGGGTTTGAATTGGGCCGCTTGAAAACAGGAACACCTCCAAGACTCAACCGCCGCTCCATCGATTTCACCAAAATGTCGATCCAGCACGGCGATGAACGGATTCCTTTTTTTTCATACCGCACCGACAGAAAGTTCCACGTGGAACAACTTCCGTGTTTCATCACATATACCTCCGAGAAAACACGTGATGTGATTCAAGCAAACCTTCACCGATCTCCGATGTACTCCGGCAAGATTGAAGGCATCGGACCTCGATATTGTCCATCAATTGAAGATAAAATTGTCAAATTCGCAGAAAAAGAACGTCACCAGATTTTTTTGGAGCCAGAAGGTCGGAATACAGACGAGTTCTACGTCAACGGAGCATCCACCAGCCTACCTGAAGACGTTCAGATCGCCATGATCCGAACAATCATCGGCTTGGAGAATGCCGAAGTAATGCGACCGGCCTATGCTGTGGAGTATGATTTCAGCCTGCCACACCAACTACATCCAACTTTGGAGACAAAACGCGTCGAAGGACTCTACTTTGCCGGACAGATAAATGGCACCTCCGGATATGAAGAAGCCGGCGCACAAGGATTGATTGCCGGCATAAATGCCGCCATGAAGTCAAAACAATCAAAACCTGTAATTCTCACGCGTGCAGATGGTTACATTGGCGTGTTGGTGGATGATTTGATCACCAAGAGCACGGATGAGCCTTACCGGATGTTTACTTCTCGCGCTGAGTATCGATTGCAGCTTCGTCAGGATAACGCAGATGTACGCCTAACCCCAATCGGTCGTTCAATTGGCCTTGTAAACGACGCACACTGGGAGTTGTTCTCGAATAAGAAAGCACTGGTGAACGGCGAGCTTGAGCGGATTCGAAAATCACGCGAAGGTCAGTATTCTTTGGTCGAAATTCTTCGCCGCCCCGAAATAACCTACAAGAGCCTGCCGCAGGCGAATCTGACTTTGCCGGATGATGTCCAAGAACAGGTGGAAATCCAAACAAAGTACGAAGGTTACATCGCCCGTGATCTGGAACACATTGGCCAATTCAAACGCCTTGAAGAAAAACGCCTGCCGGCAACACTCGATTACTCTCAAATTTCAGCCTTACGAACAGAGTCGCGTCAGAAGCTGGCTCGATTCCGTCCTGACTCAATCGGCCAAGCTTCACGGATCTCTGGCGTGACTCCCGCTGATATTGCCATCCTTCTGGTTTGGCTCAAAAAGGCTGATTTAGGTCAAGACGCGAAGCGAACAAACTAATTCCGGCCTTCGTGCTTGAGAATTAGTTGCCGGAAATCATTAAACAAATAACCGGCATCATGTGGACCAGGTGAAGCCTCCGGGTGGTATTGCACACTGAAGATAGGATGCTTCTTGTGTCTCATTCCCTCTACCGTTTGGTCATTCAAATTAATCTGGCTGACTTCAACTTCTGAGTTGTTGAGTGTCTTCGGTTCAACCGCAAACCCATGATTCTGGGAGGTGATAACCACTTTCCCCGTACAAATATCCTTGACCGGTTGGTTTGCTCCGCGATGCCCAAACATGAGTTTGAAGGTCTTACCACCATAGGCAAACCCGAGGATTTGGTTGCCAAGACAAATCCCAAACATCGGCACATGTCCAATTAGTTCTCGCACTGATTTATGTGCATAGTCCAAGGCTTCAGGATCCCCGGGCCCGTTCGAAAGAAAAACTCCGCGCGGCTTATACTTCATCACATCGTTGGCCGTCGCCGTTGCCGGTACGACTTGCACACGAAAACCATGTTGCCGAAGCCGCCGCAAGATGTTGTATTTCATCCCAAAATCGAACGCCACAATCGGAATATCAGCCGGCGGAAGTTCGTCGCGATACTGCATTTCTCCAGCGGCATCCCGAGCAATTTTCCAATTACCGCTTTGTTGGTCGTCAGGATCCCATGCAAACGCCTCGCGATGCGTCACCTCTTTGACATAATCCACCCCGACAATTCCCTTCCAATCCCGCGCGCGCTGCACGGCTTCTTTGTCACTGAGATCCTCGGTAGAGAGACACGACTTCATCGCGCCTTTCACCCGCAATATTTTCGTCAACGCCCGCGTGTCCACACCTTGTATCGCCGGAATTCCGTTCTTATTCAAATACTCCGGCAAGGTGATTTCGGAGCGCCAATTCGATGGCGCAGTCGAAAGCTCCCGTACGACAAACCCGGTCACATGCGGCCGCCAGCTTTCGACGTCCGCAGGATTGATTCCGTAGTTGCCGATCTGCGGATAAGTCATCGCCACGATCTGCCCCTTGTAGGACGGGTCGGTCAGGATTTCCTGATACCCGGTCATGGAGGTGTTGAATACTGCTTCGCCGCACATAGTAGCACGCGCGCCAAAACCGGCACCGCGAAATACCGTTCCGTCTTCTAATGCATAAATGCCATTCATTCGAATTTCGTCACTCCGCCCACAATGGTTCGCACTGCTTTTCCGCGCAACTGCCGGCCGTGAAACGGCGAATTGCGCGATTTACTTGCTGACGCCGTGACATCATACGTCCACTCGCAATCCAGATCGATGATCGTCACATCTGCGTCCGCCCCGACCCCTAAGGTGCCTTTGTTCAAGCGCACCAACTTTGCCGGGTTCGTCGTAAACTTTTCGATCAACGCCGGCAATGTCAGCACGTTCTTTCGCACCAACTCCAGCGACAACGCAAGCTCTGTTTCCAACCCGAGAATCCCGAATGGCGCGACATCAAATTCCACTTCCTTCTCATAATTGCAGTGCGGCGCGTGATCACTGCAGATGATTTCAATCGTGCCGTCCGCCAGTCCCTCAACAATCGCTGCTCGGTCACGCTCGCTCCGTAACGGTGGGTTCATTTTGAAATTCGTGTCGTACGTCTTCACACACTCATCCGTCAGCACAAAATGATGCGGACACGCCTCTCCGGTAATCTTCACGCCGCGTTGCTTCGCCTCACGGAGTAATTGCACCGACCGCGCTGACGACAAATGCTGACAGTGCACCCACCAGTCCGTCGTTTCGGCAATGAGAACATTCCGCGCCACAATCAGATCTTCCCCCAACGCCGGCCACCCGCGCAACCCCAGCGCCGCGCTCCAATGCCCCTCATGCACCACGCCATCGGCTACCACATTGTAATCCTGGCAGTGATCCATTACCGGCAATTCAAACATTCGGGCATACTCCACGGCGCGACGCATCAACTCATTGTTTTGCACACAATGGCCATCATCCGTGATCGCCACTACACCTGCGCGTTTGAGCGACCCAATTGGCGCCAGTTCTTCACCTTTCAAATCCTTCGTAATGGCGCCGGTCGGATACACATTGACACAAGCCGCTTCTGCCGCGCGTTGTTTAATGAAGGCAATCGTGCCGGTATTGTCAGCAGCCGGTGTTGTATTCGGCATGCATACGACCGTAGTGAATCCACCCCGCGCGGCGCAGCGAGTGCCGGTCTCGATTGTTTCCTTGTCACTGCGACCGGGTTCGCGCAGGTGAACGTGAATATCAATCAACCCCGGCGTCACCACCTTGCCGGTCGCATCAATCACTTCAGCATCCGCCGGTAAAGAGGCGACGACTTTTCCATCCGCTAAATAAACATCGCGCACTGCGTCAATCCCGTTACCGGGATCAATGACGCGGCCGCCTTTGATATGAAGTGCTTTCATGATTCGGAGAACTGCCCTCCTGAGCAAAGGAACAACACCGCCATGCGAACCGCCAACCCATTCGTGACTTGCTCGAGAATCACCGATCGGTTGCCATCCGCCAAGTCACTGTCAATCTCGACGCCGCGATTGATCGGGCCGGGGTGCATGATAAATGAATCGGGTTTCATCCGGGAAAATCGCTCCTTGTTCAGACCAAACATCGCCGTGTATTCGCCGGTGCTAGGGAACATCGTCTTGCGTTGACGTTCGTGCTGAATGCGCAACAAATTGATCACGTCGGCATCGCGGAGCGCTTCATCAATGTTGTGCGTCACCCGGCAACCCAACTCTTCAAAGACTCGCGGCACGAGAGTAGACGGCCCCGCCAGCGTCACCTCCGCGCCGAGCTTCGTCAGCAACCACACATTCGACCGCGCCACGCGCGAGTACAGAATGTCGCCGAGAATCGTCACCTTCAACCCGGCAATCCGCCCTTTTTTCTCCCGAATCGTAAACGCGTCCAACAACGCCTGCGTCGGATGTTCGTGCGCCCCATCGCCGGCATTGACCACGCTCGCCTTCAAAAATTTTCCGAGAAAATGCGGCGCGCCGGCCGCGCTATGACGAATCACGATGATGTCGGCGTTCAACGCCTGCAAATTCAACGCCGTATCTTTCAACGTCTCGCCCTTCACCAAGCTCGACGCCGACGCCGTGATGTTGATGACATCCGCCGACAACCGTTTCGCTGCGAGTTCAAAACTCGTCCGCGTCCGCGTCGATGGCTCGATGAACAAATTAATCACCGTCTTCCCGCGCAACGACGGCACCTTCTTCACCGTCCGCTCGCCGACCTGCTTGAACGCGAGCGCGCTATCGAGCAGAAAGTTGATTTCATCAGCCGACAAGTCCTGAATGCCGAGCAAATCTTTTCGCTGCCAAGTTTTCATCGTTCCACCACCACTTCATCTTTCGCGTCAGTTTCCGTCAGTCGCACTTTGACCCTCTCCGCCAACGCCGTCGGCACATTCTTCCCGACATAATCCGGTCGAATCGGCAACTCCCGGTGTCCGCGATCAATCAACACCGCCAACTGAATCCTTTGGGGCCGCCCAAAATCCGCGATCTCGTCCAACGCCGCGCGAATCGTGCGTCCGGTAAACAACACATCGTCCACAAGAACAATCGTCTTACCGGTGACATCGAAATCAATCTTCGAGATCCCGACCACCGGCGTTCCGCGAATCGCGAGGTCATCCCGGTGCATCGCGATATCGAGTTCGCCAGTCGGAATCGTTTGTTTGAGAATCCCGGCAATTAACCCGGCCAGCCGTTGCGCGAGCGGGACTCCGTGTGTGCGGATGCCAACCAATGCCAAGCCGGTCGGATCGGAATTACGTTCAACGATTTCGTGGGCCATGCGCGTGAGCGCACGGTTAATCGTCGCCGAATCCATGAGCGGAGAGGTGCTCATGGCTTACCGTTGAGATGTTGTGTCGTCATTCATGCTCCTTGCCGGCCTCGCGGGGCTGGCTTAAAGGTGCGGCTGCCTAACTACCGATTCACGGCGCAGATTGCCGGCGTGATTTGCGCCAATTGGCGCGGTGCTTCACGATCCAATCGAGCAAGGCGCGTTCAAACCCGATGTCGTACCCGGCCTTCTCACTTTCGATCCACTTATGCTTCAAAATCTCTTCGCGCTCCGCCAGAAATTCCCGGTACAGCGCAGAATTCATAACCATGCTCTTCGAATCAGCGTTCATATCGCGTTTTTCGCTCACGGTCTATACCCACCGGCTGGGAAAATTATCACGCCGCCCCCGGCAATGCAATCATCCATTTGACCGAATCCGCTCATAATCCAACACCGACCGCAAAATCCCTGCCAAGTCCCGCTCGGGTCGCCACCCTAGCAACGTGCCGATTTTCGCGATACTCGGCACCCGGCGCCGCATATCCTCGAAGCCCTTCGCGTACGCCTGATCATACGGTACCAGCCGCAACTCCGACCGGCTTCCCGTCAACTCCTTCACACGCTGCGCCAGTTTCAAGATCGAAACTTCCTCCGTGCTCCCGATATTGAACACCTGCCCGACTGCCTTTTCTTGCCGGGGTAATCCGACTAAGGCGCGCACCACATCATCCACGTGACAGAAACACCGGCTTTGGTTTCCGTCCCCGTGAATTGTGATTGGCGCATTTTTCAATGCCGCTTGGACGAACCGCGGCACCACCATTCCATAACGGCCGGTTTGCCGCGGGCCGACGGTGTTGAACAACCGCACCACGACCACCGGCAGTTGTTTCTCGCGCCAGTACGCCAGCGCCAGAAATTCATCGAGCAACTTCGAACACGCGTAACTCCACCGGCCGAACGTCGGCGGGCCAATCAACAAATCGTCGTCTTCCCGGAAACATTCCCGGTCGCTCTTCCCGTAAACTTCCGAGGTCGAAGCCACGAGCACACCCACGCCATGCCGGGCCGCTGCCGCGAGGACATCTTCCGTTCCGCGCACATTGGCTTCGATGGTGTAGACCGGACTTTTCACAACCAACTCCACACCGACCGCTGCCGCGAGGTGATAGATAAAATCCACGCCGGCCACCGCGCGCTCCAGCGCGGCGACATCGCGAATGGATGCTTGGACAAAATGAAAATTGGCCCGGTCACGCAGTGAGGCGATGTTCGCGAGCGAGCCGGTACTCAGGTCGTCAATAACGCGAACCTCCTGGCCTTCGGCCAGTAAGGCGTCGGCCAGATGCGAGCCGATGAAGCCGGCCCCGCCAGTGATCAGGATCCGCCGCATTTACAGGGAACTGTGCCCACCGGTAATGTAACGTTCCAACTCGCGAATCATGATTTCGCGGTCGGAGATCACGGCTTTAACCACATCGCCAATCGAAATCAATCCCACCAATTTCCCGTTCTCCAGCACCGGTAAATGTCGGGCGCGTTTCCCGGTCATCAGCGCCATGCAATTATCCAGTGTGTCATCGGGACTGACGTACAACACATCCGGAGTCATCAATTCACCGACGGTGGCGACTTTGGAGGTCTTCCCTTTCAGAATGACTTTGCGGGCATAATCGCGCTCGGTAAAAATCCCAACGATCTTCTCCCCCTCGATGACCAAGACCGCGCCGATATTCTGGGTGGCCATCAACTCCAACGCGGCAAAAACTGTCGCGGTCGGTGCGATGGACCAAACCCGGTTGCTCTTCGCTTGTAGTAACTGTCTGACGGTTTGCATGATAATTACCTCCGTCTCGCCGATGTCGCAGTGTAGTCAGTCACCGGCGGCAGGGCAAGCAGAAGCTACCGGCGCGGCGCTTCGCGGCCCAACTTTGCGAGCACCGTCTTCATATCATCCCAGACTTCCTTTTTGGCTGGTGGATTGCGCAAAAGATAGGCCGGGTGAAACGTCGGCATGATCGGGATATTGTGGAACGTGTACCAGTTCCCGCGCATTTTCGTGATGCCGATCTGCACGTCGAGTAATGACCGGACCGCCGTCGCGCCCAAGGCCACCATCACCTTCGGTTGGATCGCGTCAATTTGCGCGAGCAAGTACGGTTTGCAATTGGCAACTTCAGTCGGTTCCGGGACGCGATTTTCAGGCGGCCGGCATTTCAACACGTTCGCGATGTACACATCCTCGCGCCGGAACCCCATCGCCTCGATAATTTTTGTCAGCAACTGCCCGGCTCGCCCAACGAACGGCTCACCTTGCTCATCTTCATCCGCGCCCGGTGCTTCACCAATGAACATCAACTCCGCCCGCGGATTGCCGGCCCCAAAAACCGTATTTGTCCGGCAGCGCGACAGTTCAGAACATTTCACACAAGACTTCACTTGCGCTTGGAGGGAGGAGAGGTCTTGTTGAAGAGGAGTCCCGCCTGTTTTTTGACTTATGCCAGCCGCGACAGGCGGGACGCCTGTCCAACTCAAGCCCGCCAATGTTTCTCGCGCCACCTCGACATGTGTGACCCCGGCCCGCTTCATCTCGTCGAGATTCGCGAGAGTGTCATCAATTATTTCGCGGAGATTACTCATAGCATTTCATGTCATCCGGAATCGGCGCGCAAAACTCCAATCGCTTGCCGGTGCGCGGATGTGTGAACCCCAGTTTATAGGCGTGCAACAACGGCCGGGCAATCTCCTTCTTGGCCCGGCCATAAACCGCATCGCCCACCAACGGATTCCCGATGTGCGCCATGTGCACTCGAATCTGGTGCGTCCGCCCGGTCAGCAATGTCAATTCCACCACCGCGCAATCCGCGTGCTGCTTCACCAGCTTGTACTCCGTCACCGCTGGTCGCCCGCGTTTCACATTGGCCGACATCTTTTTCCGGTCGCGCTCACTCCGGCCAATGATTGTCTCAATCCGGCCCTCCGCTCGCGCCAGCTTGCCGGCGCAGACGGCCCGGTAAATCTTGCACACGCCCCGTGCCTTGAACTGCGCGACCAGACCCTGATGGGCTGGGTCGGTCTTGGCAACAACGATGCAGCCGCTCGTTCCCTTGTCGAGTCGATGAACGATACCGGGACGTTCGACGCCGCCGATGCCGGCGAGTTGTCCCCGGCAGTGATGGAGCAATGCATTGACCAGCGTGTGCTCGAAGTTGCCGGCGGCGGGATGCACGACCAGACCGGCCGGCTTGTTGAGCACGATCAAATCGGCATCTTCGTAAAGCACGTCGAGCGCGATGGCTTCCGGTTGATTGTCGAGGGCGCGCGGCGCTGGGATCGCGACGGACACTGAATCACCGGCCTGGGTCTTGTAACTCGGCTTGCGCGGCTGGCCGTTGACAAGCACCTGTGCGTCCGTAATCAACTTCTGCAGAAACGCCCGCGAATGCGCCGGCAATTCCTTGACCAGAAACTGGTCGAGCCGCTCCCCGGCATCGCTGACAGTTAACGTCACAACCCGGCCATGAACTCACTGATCGAATCGTTCGCCCCCGGTAAACCTTCATGGCCGTAATCGGGGTAGATGATCATCTTCTTCTTCGCCTTGATCTTGTTGTACGCCGCAAACTGCGTCGAAGGCGGACAGATCGTGTCCATCAGGCTGACCACCATCAACGTCTCGGCTTTGATGCGCGGGGCAAGATGTTGGCAGTCAATGTAACCAAGCTTGGTGAAGATTTCCTGCTCGCGTTCGTGACGCGGGTCGAACATGCGGAAGTACGTGCGCAGTTCTTCATACGCCGCGACCGAGAGATCCATTTCCCAGACGCGTTGATAATCGCACAGGAACGGGAAGACCGGCGCGGCGCGTTGGATGCGTGGTTCGAGCGCGGCACAAGCGAGCGTCAACGCGCCGCCCTGCGAACCGCCAAAGCAGCCAACGCGTTTCGCATCAACCTCCGGCAAGCTCATCACGATGTTGGCGAGCTGCGCGGTATCGAGGAAGATTTGCCGGAACAACAGGTTCTCCGGCTGGTCATCAAGTCCGCGGATGATGTGTCCGCGCAAGGTGTTGCCGGTGGTGCCGCCCAGGTCTTGCGACGCTCCACCTTGACCGCGACAATCCAAGGCCGCGATGGAATAGCCTTGCGCCGTCCACGCCAACTTGTCCAACCACTCGCCACTGCTGCCAGAGTAGCCGTGAAATTGGATGACGGCCGCGTGCTTTTTCGGCGCGTTCTTCGGGCGGAGGTATTTCGCGTGAATGCGTGAACCACCCACGCCGGTAAAATAGAGATCAAAGCAGTCGGCGGCCGCGGTTTTGAACTTGGCCGGGACCAGCTTGTGGTCGGTGCCGAGCGCTTTCATCGCGGCGATGCTCTTGTCCCAGAATTTGTCGAAATCGGCCGGGCGGGGATTACGGCCTTTGTAGGTGCGGAGTTCAGCGAGTGGTTTATCAACGATTGGCATAGTGCGGGTGTTTTACCGGGAATGCCCGGTTGATGCCATCCGATTCTTTGCGATCAAGGCGATGGCCACCAACACGCCCGCCGTCAGGTGGGCCACGGTGAACACGCCGAAGTAATGCGTCGCATAATCGCCCCGAAAGAATTCGATGATAAAGCGCAGGGTGCCGTAGCTCAGCACGTAGAGCCACCAGATTTCGCCCTCGAAATGCTTCCGGTAAAGCGACAAGCCGACAAAGATCGCGAAGTTGCCGGTGACCTCGTAGAGTTGTGTGGGGTGAACGGGAGCGCCGTGCCCCGGCAAGTGAACCGCCCACGGGAGCGAGCAGGCTTTCCCATAGCAGCAACCTTCAAAAAAACACCCCAGCCGGCCGAACGCATGCCCGAGGGCCAGCGCCGGCGCGAAGACGTCGGCCAGTCTCCAGAGCGGAATCTTTTTCAGCCGGGCATAGAGAATGCCGGTGAGCGTTGCGCCGACGAAACCACCGAAAAAAACGAAGCCCGCCCGGAGCGATGCCCAGCCGGTCTCCTGCCAGCTCCGGCTGAAGTCGTCCCAGAAGAATAGAATGTGAAACAGTTTCGCGCCGACCATTGCCGCGACGATCAGCCAGACGCCCAAGTCACCAATGTGTTCGGCCGCAATCCCCGCCCGGCGTGCCCGGTATTGCGCGAGTGTAATCCCGGCGAGAAAACCAGCGGCGACCAGCACGCCATAGGTGTGAATCTCCAGTGAGCCGAGTTTGAACAGGACCGGGTGCATCTGCGCAAGATGCGGGAAGTTTTGCCCAGGGTGAAGAAGAAAATGGCGGGGCCGGTATGGAGTGCACCAGCTTGCTGGCGCTTTGGTGTTGTCCGGCACTGGGTCACAATCCAGTGCAAGCGGTGGCAAGCCCCCGCACTCCAGACCAGCTCAGACACAACAGCCCAAGTGCGCCTATTGTGTATGCGTCCCAATTTGCTTTGAACTGTCCGAAGGCATCATGGCGGTAGAGTGGCTTCCCATCAGCGCGAAAAACCTGCTCGCCAGTTGGACTCAGAACGGGACGAAAAACAACGACGCCACGCAACAGCAATGGAGCAATCAGGAGCAGGCATATACCCATAATCACGAGCGATCTTGTTCGTGGCGGTTTCATGCGGACTAACAAGTATTAGACGACCTAATGCCGGAATTAGAGGCGACCAATAGTCGCCTAATTCGGTGGGCTGACCGGTCATCGGGTCGGCACAGCGACCGTTTCATCGGCGACAGGGTATGGCGGAGGAGCAACCCCGGCAAGCGTGAAGCAGCAATGAGGTTTGGTAGGGCGCTCGCGTCGCGAGCTCCGCAGTGTTTGCTGATCGCGGACTGCGCGGCGCACCGTCCCTACCAAAACCAGCGGGCCGATCGGCTCAGCTGGGGATTTCTTCGAGGATGATTTTGGTTTTCGTCAGCAGGATGTCTTCGGCGCAGGCGCGGTTACTCCGAGGTCATACTATTGTCTTTGCGGAGATAATTGTCGGATCAGCTTGCCGATGGTCAGGCTGATTTCGGGGTCTTTGTTGTTCGCCTGTTCGCGGAGCAATGGCAAGGCGCGCGGACCGAAGTCGGCGAGCTGCTGTCGCGCCGCGCTTCGTTCAGTGAACTGCGGAGCACCCAGTTGGTGAACCAACCCTGTGAGCAACTGCCGCTCCGCGGGCGTGAGGGGGCGTTGGTTTTCAAGAGCTTTGAGCTGGGCTTGGGCTTCACCGACAGCGGACAGCGGTGCTTGTGGGATAAACTTCTTCAAGAGTTCCGTCGCCCGATCGACTTGTCCGCGGCGTTCCAAGAGTTTCGCCAAGGAGAGGTTCGCTTCCGGGGAGACGGGACAGAGTTGGAGGGCCTGTCGGAAGGCGAGCTCCGCCTCATCATCAAGCTGGCGGAAAGCGTAGAGGCCCGCAATGGCGCTGCGCATTTTGGCAAAGGCCAGTTGTGCCGGGCGATTGTCAGCGAAGCCGGGCTGCGTCAACAGTGATTCCGTTCTTTCGCTCCAGAAGCGGCGATCTTTCGCAATGATCTCTTCGCTGAGATTCGCCAGCGGCGCCTTGTTCAATTTCATGATGAGGCCGTGCGGTTCGAGAGCGGGATACATCCAGTCGAGGACATAACTTTCTTCCACATAAAATGCGTGTGCGTCCTTGTTGTGGTCGTGAATGTAATGACAAAGGATGGCGTTGATGTTCATCACGGCCTTCACACCACGCACCTGCACCTGGCCCTGAGCGATCTCCACACCGTCACCGTCCTCCAACGGAATACCGCGCGCGCGGCGATCCTGCCACGCGCGGACAAATTCTTGGAAAGCCCGCTGGGAATCCTGCTTGGATGGTATCCAGAGTTGCTTTCCATAAATCGTCCGGAGGTAGTCCATATACGTCGTGTCGGCCAAGGCATTCTGAGTGATGCAGTAGATCGGGGCGGGATTCTGGATGTCAGTCACCGCAGTAATCAAAAAGCGGCCATGATCGGTTCCTCCAAAATAGATGCTCCCCGCCGGCAGGGAGACCATGACGGGGTGGGTAAACGAATTCAGTAGCGCCGAATTCTTTTTCCAATCGACCCAGACTTCGTAGAGACCCAGCGTTTCGTGAATCGGCGCCCATAATTCGTTTCGATACTCCGGTCGTGGCGCCGGCGGTGGGCCCGGGCTGAGCAGTTTTTGGAACAGATTGGAAACAGCAACGGCATCCCCGGTTTTCGCGGCTTCGAAAAACTCCTGCGCCTCTTTCGTGATCGGTAACGCCAATTTCTTGGCGAGGGTCTCTTCCGTTTTGTGGCGCACGGCGCTGAACTGGCGGACAACAGTGCCGAAGTCTTCCGCCGGTCCGGCGGCCCCGCAGTGGGGCGGCGCGCATATTCCAACCAGTGCGAATACGAGAACCCAGGTTGATTTTACCAAGGTAAAGCGGTTCATCGCGGGCAGGGTACGGCGCGGGAAGTGGCCCAACAAGCTTGAAGTAGCAAGGGTGTTCGGTCGGGGCGCTCGCGCTGCGAGCTGCGCAGTGTGGTTACTGATTACGGACGGTGTGGCGCGCCTGCAAGCTGCTATGTCCATCAGGCTATTCCCTCCAACGCCCCGCTCAAATGATCTTTGGCGCAGTGAGCGTACCGGCGGCCTGACCTTTGAGTGGCCGCAAGCCCTCCACCCCGCCAGAACATCGCCCGCGTTTTCCGACTCCAATCGCGCTGACAAACGCTCACTCCTCCTCGCAAAAAACCGCACAGCTTGACTGAAAATTCGACGCGCACTGGTTCGGCCGGGTCTATATACTCCCGCCTCACAATCATGAACCCTTACACCCGTCGCGCGCCGGCCACGCCCTTGATGACGCATGATCCGTATTTCAGCGTGTGGTGTTTTCGCGACAAGCTCACCGAAACCTGGCCGCAACACTGGACGGGCTTTATCCGCGGACTGGGCGGCATGGCGCGGATTGACGGGAAATTGTGGAAATGGATCGGCCCCGCCAAATCCGACGCGATGGAACAAACCGCGTGCGAGATTTATCCGACCCGGACCATCTACACGTTTCTTGCCGGCGGTGTGGAGTTGAAAGTCACATTCCTCAGTCCGCTCTTACCGGACGATCTCGATTTGCTCAGTCGGCCGGTCACGTATGTGCTGTTTGATGTCCGGTCGTTGGATGCAAAGCCGCACCGGGTGCAATTATATATGGACGTCGGCGTGGAAGCTGCGACGGACAGTTTCGATCAGCCGGTACTGTGGATGCGCCATCGGCTTGCCGGCTTGGATGCCATGCGGGCCGGCACGGTTTCCCAGCGGATCCTCGAACGGCGCGGTGACAATCTGCGGTGCGACTGGGGGTATCTCTGGTTGGCGTTCCCCGCCGACGGCCGGCAAGCCACAGCGACCGGCCCCGACCAACCGCTCCGCCAAGCCTTCGCCGCCGGTAAGCCGTTCCCGGCTTCTGACAGTCTCGCGCAGCCCTGTGCGATTGATGACGGGTTTCCGAAGTTGGCCGGGACCCTCGATTTGGGGCGCGTTACGAGCGCGACGGCGTGGTTGATGATTGGATACGAAGATGTGTTCTGCGTCGAATACTGGCACCGCCGGTTGCGACCGTATTGGCAGCGCAATGGGAAGACGATGGGCGATTTGCTCGAAACGGCGGCAGCTGAACGATTGGGGATCATCAAACGCTGTGAAAAGTTTGATCGCGAGTTGTTGCGTGACGCCGAAGTCGCCGGCGGCGCGGAGTACCGGGATTTATGCGCGTTGGCGTACCGGCAGGCGGTGGCGGCGCATAAGTTGGCGGCGGATGCGGACGGGGCGCCGTTGTTTTTCTCCAAGGAAAATTCGTCGAACGGTTGCATGGCGACGGTGGACGTGACGTATCCGTCGGCACCGTTGTTCTTGTTGCTGAATCCAAAACTGCTCGAAGCGATGCTGACGCCGGTGTTGGAGTATGCGCGCAGCGCGCATTGGAAACATCCGTTTGCGCCGCATGATATCGGGACGTTTCCGCTGGCCAACGGGCAGACGTACGGTGGCCAGATGCCGGTGGAGGAGTGCGGCAACATGCTGTTGCTCGTTGCGGCGTTGGACGATCCAGCCTATGCGCGCCGGTATTGGGATTTATTGACGAAGTGGGCGCAGTATTTGGAGCGGCATGGGTTTGATCCCGAGAAGCAGCTTTGCACGGATGATTTTGTGGAGAAGTTGGAGCACAACGCGAATCTCTCGGTGAAATCCATCCTCGCGCTGGCCGCCTACGCGAAGATGGCCGGTAAGCCGCTGACCCGGGTGCGCGCGTTAGCGAAAAAATGGATGCAGAAAGCAGACGACGGTGATCATTACCGGCTGACGTTTGATCGGCCGGGGACTTGGAGTCTGAAATATAATTTGGTGTGGGATCGGTTGCTGAAATTAAACGTGTTCCCGGCGGCAGTGGCGCGCCGGGAGTTGGCGTTCTACCCGCGGGTGCAGACCCGGTACGGGTTGCCGCTGGATAGCCGGAGCGGGTTGGCTAAATTGGATTGGATCGTCTGGGCGGCGGCGTTGGCGGAGTCAAAGGCGGAGTTTCGGGCGTTCTTGGAGCCGGTCATGAAGTGGATTGCGGAGACGCCATCGCGGGTGCCGTTGGCGGATTTGTATGAAACGAACTCTGGCCGGCATTATGTCTTTAACGCGCGGTCGGTGGTCGGCGGCGTGTTCATTCGGTTGCTCATGGAGAAATGGAAATGAAAAATATCGCATTGGCAGTGTTGATGGCCGGAACGGCAAACGCGGCGGTGGTGACGTATCCCGCGCCGCCGGAGATCTCTCCGTCACCATATTATCAGGTGACGGTGAACGGGAAACCGGTATTCGTGTATCCAGTGAATGTGCCGACGATTGCTGATGCGCAGGGGAAATTGCTGCCCAACCGGCATGTGATTTTTAAGAACTCACCGGCGGCAATGTGTTCGTTCGACACGAGCGGGTCGGCGCGGATCACGGTGACGGTCTTGGATGGCGCGCCGCAAGGGGCGTTGGAGTCGGTGGTGGTGCGGCCGTTGCGGCATGGCATCAAGCCGAAGCTGAAAGGGAACACGCTGACGTTTTCGGTGAAGGGGCCGGTGCAGCTCTCGATCGAGCCAAACGGTTCGATTCTCGCGCCGTTGTTCATTTTCGCGAATCCCATGGAGAAAAATCCACCGAAGCCGGATGCTCCCGGCGTGCGGTATCTCGGGCCGGGGGTGCATGACATCGGCAAGATTCAGGTGCCATCGGATTCGACGCTCTATCTGGCCGGCGGCGCGTATGTGTACGGACAGTTGAACTCGGAGAACGTCACCAATGTCACGGTGCGCGGCCGCGGGATTCTCAACGGCAGCCGCGGCGACGCGGACCGGCACGTGCGCTGGTTCAAGTCGAAGGACATCCGCATGGAAGGGATCACGTTGGTGGATTGCCGGTCGTGGGGGATCAAGTTGCTGCACTGTGACGATGTAACGATTCAGAATGTGAAGATCATCAATCCGGCTGCGGATGCGATTGACGCGTGCAGTTCGGATAACGTCACAGTGGATGGGGTGTTCGCGCGCACGCACGACGACACGTTCAATGTCAAAGGATTGACCGACGCGCTCGGCCATGGGTATCCCGCCGATGCGAACAAGAAATGGTCGCCCGAGGGCTACCGCCGCTCGGCCCGCAATATCAAATACCTCAACAGCGTCGTCTGGAACGACCGGGCACATGCGTTGATGATCGGGCCGGAAACGCGCGCAACAGAAATCACGGACATCTTGTTCAAGGACATTGACGTGATCCATGCCGTCAGCGTGGATGTGATCGGCATCTTCAGCAGCGATGCCGCGCCGATCAGCAATGTCCGGTACGAAAACATCCGCATCGAAGACGCGCGCGTCCAGACGCTCGTGGAACTCCGCGTGCACCACGCCTACACCACTGCGGACTCGACCATGGGCGTCATCAGCAATGTCGTGTTTCGCAACGTGTCCATCACCACGCCCACGCCGTTGTACTCCGCGATCTGCGCCGACAGCAACACCGTGACCGGCGTGCACTTCGAGAAGTTCATCTACAACGGCGTCGTGGCGACCAACCCGGCTTCGATGTATTTGCATATTCGCGGTGACGCCCGCGACATCACCTTCCCCAAACCGAAAAAATGACCGCGCCGCGGATCAAATCGTGGGCGGAATCCCGGTTTGGGATGTTCATCCACTGGGGTTTGTACGCGCAGTTAGGCCGGGGCGAGTGGGTGATGAGCCGCGAACGCATCCCGGTCGCCGACTACGAAAAACTCGCCGCGACGTGGAAACCCAAACGCGGTTTTGCCCGCGAATGGGCCGCGTTGGCCAAGCGCGCCGGCATGAAGTACATGGTGCTCACCACCAAGCACCACGAAGGCTTCCTGCTCTGGGATTCGCGGATGACCGACTATAACGCCGTGAAACACGGCCCCGGTCGTGATCTCGTCCGCGAATACGTTACCGCTGCCCGCGAGTTCGGGTTGAAGGTCGGCCTCTACTACTCGCTCAACGACTGGCATCACCCCGACGGCGCGCGTTGCGCGAAAGACGAAGCGGCCCGCCGCCGGTTCCTTGATTTCACGCAAGGCTGTGTCCGCGAATTGATGACCAACTACGGCCGGATTGACATCCTCTGGTACGACGGCGCGTGGCCATTGCCCAACGCCGCCGCGTGGGAGAGCGACAAGTTGAACGCAATGGTCCGGCAACTCCAGCCCCATATCCTCATCAACGACCGCTCACTCACGCCTGAAGATTTCTCCACTCCCGAAGGCCACATCCATCCCGCCGCCCCCGGTCGTCCATGGGAAGCTTGTTTCACTTTCAACGGCTCCTGGGGCTGGCAGCCAGTGCCCGAAAGCGAATGGCTATCCGCCCGGCGCGTTGTCGGCATGCTCCAAACCTGCGTGGCCGGCGACGGCAATCTGTTGCTCAATATCGGCCCGTTACCGGATGGCTCAGTCCCGAACCCGGCAATCACGCGCCTCACGACCATTGGCAAATGGCTCAACAAATACGGCACTGCCGTCTATGGCCCGGCTGACCGCGTCACCAACATGGAATGGAATGTGACCGGCTCCTGGACGCGGCACGGCACGACGATGCACTACTGGTGCAGCCTCTGGCCCGGCAAAGAAGTCGCCATCGGCGGCCTGAACACGCGCCTCCTCAGTGCCCGGCTTTTTCCCAGCGGCAAGAAACTCACCTTCACCCAAACGAACGACCGGGTGGTGATCCATGGCTTACCGGCGAAATGTCCGGACAAGATCATCGGCGCCGCCTTGCTCGAATTGAAATTCGCTGATGTGCCGACGCAAACCCTCGGCGTCGGACACGTGTTGCTCGACCCGGTCGTGCGACTGGCGACGAAATGGGAGTCACCCTTCGTCACAACCTGGTGGCTGGGCGACCAAATCTACACGGCCAATTCGACCACGCCGGGCTTTGTGGACTTGCACGAAAAACCAACCGGCATCCTGCGGTTGCACAACCGATTCCACGTCAAAAAAGCCGGCCAGTGGAAGATCCGGTTGGGCTACGATGGCGGCGTCAAATTGTTCGTGGATGGCCAGCCGGTTTTTCACGATCCCGAACGCCGCAATCCGGCGGTCCCGGATCGCGCCCAAGTGCCGGTCGCCTTGGCCGCCGGCGACCATGAAATCGCCATCGAATTCGACCGCGCCGCCGGCAACGGGTGGGGCTTCTTCTTCCGGTTCGAAATGGCCACGCCGCGCGGTCGCCCCTCTTTCCCGCAACGGCTATGATTCAACCCACCGGCTGGCTGGCCGAGCGAGTCGAGCGCGCGTATGTTGCGGTCAGTAATCTGCGCGCCTCGCTGTGGTGGCCGGGAAGCATGTGGGGTTTTGAGCATGTCGCCCGCTGGATTCGGAACGTGACGCTCCACGACCCGCAACACCCGGCCTTGCGCGGCGCGGTGGATGAATTGGTCGCGCTCGTCGAAGCCGGCAAGGTGTTCGCTGATTACCCGCGCAACGGATTGGCGGCGTACAACGAGGAGGAAGTGCTGGCCGGGTTGCTGGCACATTACCGGCATTTCCACGAGGAGCACGTCTTGGCGGCGGCGCGGCAAATGGCGGAACACATCAGCGCCAACCACTCCACGTTGGCCGGGAATCATTACTACAAGGCCCTGGCCATCGGGCCGTTGCTCGAAGCCGGCGCGGTGGCGGCGGCGCAGGCGATTGCGGAGGACCAACAGCTTGCCGTCTTGCAGCAAAAAGAGGCGCACGGCGCGGCGGCCGCGATGATTCTGACCGGCTACGTCAAGTTGTTCGAGCAGACACAGACCCGCCGGTATCTCGATTGGGCGTTGGCGATTCATGAAGCGATTCGCGTCCGGCAATTTGTGACCGGCGGACTGGGCGAGTGTCTGCATTTCACATCGCCGCCGGCGGAGAGCGATTTGCACGATGAGACGTGTCAGCACGCGTGGTGGATGCTGGCGAACCTCGCGTTGTGGCGGGTGACGGACGACCGCCGGTATCTCGACCAGGTGGAGCGGACGTTCTACAATCATTTTTTGTTCGCGCAACTGCACCGGGGCGAAGACGGCGGGTTCTGCGCGTTGGGTGACGTTGATCAGGGATTCCGCGGGCAGCACAATTATATCTGCTGCGACAACGAGGGATTTTTCGGATTGCTCGAAGTGATCCGGCACGCGGTCACCGAAATACCGGCGGGAGTGTCGGTCAATTTGTGGTTGCCGGTGGAGGCGGAGGTGAACGGGTTGCGGCTGCGGGTGGAACCGGAATATCCCGTGGCCGGGCGGGCAACGATTCGGATTACCGGCGGGGTGAGCCGGGAATTGACGTTGCAGTTGCCGGCGGGCGTGGAAGTGCTGGAGCCGGTCGGTTCGTTGCGCCGGGTGTGGTCGACCGGTGACGTGGTGCGAGTGTTGATTCCGCTGCGGATGAGCGTCGAAGCGGACAATACCGGCTTCGGCGCGCGGAGTGTGCCGGTCACGGTGGATGGCGTGACTTTACCGGCCAAGCGGTTGGCGGTGTTGCATGGGCCGGTGGTGGCGGTGCTGTTTCGGACGGGGCACGGGTGTCAATTGAGTTGGGTGTGGAACGGGGATTACCCGGAGCCGTTGGAAAGTAATGGCGGTAATGCGGAGGAAATTGTCGTGGATACCGCCGGCGGGTTGGCGCGAGTGCGGTGGCGGGAGGGCGCGACACGCCATGAGGTGACGGTGTTGCCGGGGTTGCCGGTGACGTTGGATTGGCGGACGACCGGCGGGCCGGTCAGTCTCCGGTACGCGACGGCGAAACGGACGCAGAATCCCCGGTATGGGCCGATCGCGTTTCCGTATCCGTTTCCGGCAGTGACGACGCGGGATGATTTGCGGGGGAGCAACCGGTTTGTGGCGGGCGGAGGCAGTTTCAGTTTGGCGGAGGCATTGGTGGCGGACGGGGAACTGGCGAAAACGGGGACGGTGCGGTTGAGCAATGGGACGTTTCGCGCGATTTGTCATTACGACCCGACTACGGTGGCGACGGTGACCGGGCGGGTGGAGCGGGATTGGGCGGGCGTGGAATGGACGCCGGTGGGGAACGAGTTGCGGCGGCGGTTGATTTTTCCGTTGGGTGACCGGCCATTGAGTCAGGATGTGACGTTGGCCGAGTGGCAGGCGCGAGCGCGAGCGGAGGTGGCCGACGGGTGGTTGGTGTTGAGCTGGCCGGTGATCGAGCATACGCCGGTGTTGGTGCCGCGCTCGACCGGCTTGCGGGCTGGTCAGATGGTGGGCGGGGCGTTGGTCGCCGAATACGATGCGGAGTGTTTGGTGGTGCGGTTGCCGGTCCCGGGGCGTTATCGAATTGGCTAGGCCCGGAGCGGAGCGACCGCGGGGCCGCTCATCCTATCCAAGGCTGGCTTGACAGTATCTGCGCCACTCGCCTAGCTTCGCCGCCATGCAACGACGCGTGTTTGTCGGATTTGGGTTTGGAGCAATTCAGGGCGGTTTGTTTTTGTATGAGGCGCACCGGTCGGGCAACTTCCAGCGGCTCGTCGTCGCGGAAGTCGTGCCGGAGGTGGTCGCGCGCGTGCGGGGCAACGGCGGAAAATACAAAGTCAATGTCGCGACAGCCACCGGCTTGGAAGTCCATGAGGTGACCGGCGTCGAGATTTTCAATCCGAACGTGCTGGCGGATCGGGCGGAGTTGGTGCGAGCCATCCGCGAGGCCTGTGAGATTTGCACGGCTTTGCCGAGCGTGGACTTTTTTGGGTCAGTCGCGCCGGTGTTGGCCGACGGGTTGCGCGGGAAGGAAGTCCCGGCGGTTGTTTACACGGCGGAGAATAATAACCACGCGGCGGAGTTTCTTGAAAAAGCCGTCGGGCCGGTCGCAGCCCCGGTGCAATTCCTCAATACCGTCATCGGTAAAATGAGCGGGGTGATTCCCGGCTCGCGCGAGTTGCTGGTCGAGGAGTTCAACCGGATTCTCATTACCAAGATCACGTTGCCGGGATTCAAACGTGGCATCGAAGTCTTTTCCGAAAAACCGGACCTGTTGCCGTTCGAGGAAGCCAAACTTTACGGTCACAACGCCGTCCATGCGTTGCTCGGGTATCTCGCGAACGAAAAAGGGTTGGAGTTCATGAGCGACATCGACGGCGAACTGCTCGAGTTGGGCCGGCAGGCCTTTCTCCAAGAGTCAGGGCCCGCACTCATTGCGCGTCATGCCGGGGTGGATCCGTTGTTTACGCCGGCCGGTTACCGGGCGTATGCGGAGGATTTGTTGCCGCGCATGGTCAATCCGTGGCTCAAGGACGCCGTTGCGCGCATCATCCGCGACCCGCAACGGAAACTCGCGTGGAACGACCGGCTCATCGGCACAATGCGCCTCGCCCTCGATGCCGGCATTCAGCCAGTCCGCTTCGCGCGGGGCGCGGCGGCGGCGGTCAAGTTGCTCACTGTGCCCTGTGAATCCTTGTGGCCGGAACCGGATCAACCGGCGGGGCGCAAAGCCGCGCTCCGACAACTGATTGGCGGCTAAGAAATCTCCGGCAACCGATACGCCTCGGCGTTCTGGCGGAGTTTTGCCGGGGAAACATCCAGCCGCTGGAAGCGCAGGTAGATTCCCCAGGCTTTGCCATGGTTCGAACCGAGCGCGATGATGACTTGATGTTTGCCGGGCGCGGCGGCGAATTTGATCTGCTTTGCGTCCACAATGCCGGGATTCGTGCCGTTCGGATCGTAGAACAACTCCCGGCCATCCACCCACAGTTTGACCGGCCCGTCGTAACCGAGCAACGCGGCGAGTTTCATCGGTTCGCCCACGTTCAATTCACAAGTGAAATAGACGAGCTTGTCTTCACCGTTGACCGCGCCGAGTTCGTCGTGCAGATCGCAAAAGTCTTTCAGGAACGGTTTGACGCGCCACGTCGGGTTCACCGGCAACGTCAACCCTTCCAGCTTGCCGGCCCCGGGCAGCAAACTCGTCACGCGCGGTTTCGCAAACCCGGTCAACGCGATCGGCTTGCCGATGTTGACGGGGCCGAACACCGGCAGTGCCCGGTTATTTTGATCGAGGATGTTGCAGTAGGGATTCGTTCCGGCACCGTACACGAGCCGGAGTTTTTGCAGATCGGGGACCGGCAGGAACGTCCGGAGCAGAACCTTGTTTCCGTCGAGCACGGTGTCGAAAATGCCTTCGCGTTCGACCAGCGAAAATCCCGTTGGCCGACTGCCGCTGACCAGTTTGCCGGTGACATTGTCAAATTCGACGACGACGTTGCCGAACGTGCTGTCCTTGTCCTGCACGACGTACGCGCGCTTGAATGCGAGGGGCGGCCGCGCCCCCTTGCCGCCGCGCAACACGTGCATCGCTTCTGCGAGGCGTTGCCCGAGTTGCGTGAGGCCGGTGCCGCCGACGTGGATGGCGTCGTCCAACGGCAAATCCACTGCCGGCACGACCGTGAGTTGCGGGATGGTTCGCGGCAGTCGCCGCTGCTGATCTTGAATGCTGTTCCAGAACTCCCCGCCCCCCCACTGGTTGACGTACCGGCCGATCTGCACCAGCGCCACCGGTAACCGCGGCGACCGCAAATCCTGCCGCACCGCACTCACGAACTGCCGCATCTTCTCGCTATACACCGCCGCTACGTCTGGCGCGTTCGTGTCGCTCTCGCCCTGATACCAGATCAGGCCGGCCACGCGTCCGCCGTTCTTCGCCACCCGCCGCACCATCGCGCCATATAAACTTTTCGAGCCTTCCGATTTTTTCTCCGGACTCCACTGCGCCATGCTCGTCCCACCGTGTGCACACGCGAGCAGCCCTTGCGGCACGCCGGTCCGACGCAACATTTCCTGCCCGAACGCCACCGCCGGTCCGACGCCCCAGTATTTCGGCTTCTCCAGCCGCGTGCCGCCATTGAGGAGCGCATGCACTTCGTCCACGCTGTCCCACATATTGTGGATCGAATCCTTCGCCACTGCCCACCGGTCATCCATGTAAAACGCGCGCACTCTTGCCATCGGTTTGTCCGCATGCCGGAGCCAGCCGACGCCCTGCATGTTGGACTGGCCCGCGCAAATCCACACGTCGCCGACGAGCACGTCCTTCACGACGAGCTTCGCTTTCCCGGCTTCGAGGGTAATTGTGTACGGCCCGCCCGCCGGCAGGTTCAGCTTCAATGTAAACTGCCCGGCACGAGTTTTTGCCGTGAAGCGCCGGCTCCCCACCCGCGCCACGACCGGCGCGGACGCCCGCCCGGTCACGACAGCGGCGCCGCCGCGCTGCAACACCATGTGCTCAAAAAGTCCTGAGATGATTTCCATATTATCGAATCGCTTCTTTCCCCATTCGTGCCGCACCGAGCAACGGATCGGCTTCGGTGCGCACCAGTTTCATTCGTAGTTCATCCGCAAGAATCTTCCGCCACACCGGCCGGCCCCCGCCCCCGCCGGCCACTAAAACTCGCCGGCCCCCAACCCGCCGCACCATCGCCGCCATGCGGCGACTCAACTCTTCGAGAATGGAGCGCGCCAGATCAGCGGCCGTGTGATGCAACGCGAGATGACTCCAGGTTCCAGTCGCCGCGGCAAACCGCAGGCCGTGACACCCCGCCGGTGACTGGGCGGCTTGCGCGAAGAATTTGTCGTGCGTCTCGCAACCGGTCAGAATTGTCTCCGCCCAGTTCGTCAAGTTGGCACCCCAACTATCCACTGCCATCTCATAAAATCGTCCCCCCGGATACGGCCCCCGCACCAACCCCGCCGCCGGCAATTTCTCAACACACCGGTACGCCACCTGGGCCGTGCCGAGCGTCACTAACGTCGCGCCGTTCTCGTCCAAGCGCGCGGCGTAGGCTCCGGCCGTCTGATCATTGCCGGCCAGAATCACCGGGATTCCCGCCGGCGTGTGCGCTGCGACTGTGCCGACCGGGACGACGCGGGGCAGTTGTTCGACGCGCAAGCCGCAGGCCCGCAATGCCGGCGGCCACCACCGGCTTTCGGCCAGCGAATACAATCCGCCCATCGCCGCAATGTTTTCGTCGGTGACAGTTGCGCCGGTCCAGCGGTGGACGGCGTAAGACGGAAGTTTGAGCACGGTTTCGTCGCGGCGGATGGGCGCGTGTTTGAGTTGGCAGATCTGGAGGGCCGGGACGAGGCTGAAGCTGCAATGCCGGGAAAAGTCTGGCAGTTGCTTGTTCAACGCCGCACAGGCGCGCGCGGCCCGCCGATCCTGCCACGAGACAAATGGTCGCGTCGGCTGACCGCGCCGGTTGAGGACGGTGAAGGTCTGCGCCTGACTGGTGATGGCGATGACTTTGTAGCCTTTCATGCCGGCCATGATTTGGCGCAGCGCGGCATCCACGACGGGGACTTCGAGTTCGACGTGCCCACCAGCCGCGTACCGGTATTTAAGCGGCGCGCTGTTGGAACGCACAAGGCGCAGCCGCGCGTCGAAGAGACCGGCTTTGAACGAAGTCGAGCCGAGGTCAATGGCGAGAATCATGGACGCGATACATACTAAGACCGGGGGGGCACAACAAGCCCGGAGCGGAATCTGGGTGTGACCAGAATTGGCCGTGCTTCGATGGGTCAAGCCCGTGGGTTAGCCGAAAGCAACGACTGGCTGGTGGCGGTTGTGCTTGCAAGCTGGCAGCTTGCGCTCCGAAGCCCTACACTGCGCACCTATGTCCAATGTGGTACTCGGTATCGGTTTGGGGTTGGCGGCGGCGACTTGTCAGTCGGTGACGTATTTGCAGTCGCGCCATTTCGTCGGACAGGCCGGCGGCGGGCGGGTGCGGTTGATGTTGTTGGGGCATATCATTCAGGCGGTCGTGAGTCTCGCTTTGTTGCCGCTGCTCTGGCCAGCGAACATGCCGCCGTTCCGGCAATATGCGTTTCCGTTGTTCATGGATTCCGGTGGTTTTTTGGTCGGCCAGGCGTTTTTGTTTACGGCGTTGCGGTACACGGAAGCGTCGCGAGTCGCGCCGTTTCTGAGCATCAAGATCGCGATTCTCGCGCTGTTGTCGTGGTTGGTGATGGGGCAGACGATTACCGGCTGGCAGTGGGTCGCGGTGGCGGTGGCGATGGGGGCGGCGTGGTTGTTGAATTGGACGGGTGGAAAATTACCGGCGCGGGCGACGGCGGCGATTTTGCTGACGTGCGTTGGTTACTCGATCTCGGATTTGTACATTCGCGCGTTGATTGACAGTCTCGCGCCGGTGCCGCGGTTGCAGGCGGCAATGCTGGGCGTGGCGTTGTCGTATATCGTGTGCGGTGTGGCGGTGTTGCCGCTGTGGTTCAAGGTCGGACGCGTGAGTTGGGCGGACGTGCGGCGGGCGTTGCCGTACTCGCTGACGTGGTTGTTGAGCATGGCGTTTTTATACGCGTGTTTTGCGCTGGTCGGCGTGGTGCTCGGCAATATCGTGCAATCCACGCGGGGGTTGATTTCGATCCTGATCGCACCGGTTATGGCGCGCAGTGATGATTACGGGCATTTGGAAACCGCGCATCCACCGCACGCGGTCGCGCGCCGGGCCGCGGTAGCGGTCTTGATGACGGTGGCGGTGGCGTTGTACGTCTGGGCCGGTTAGTAGCCCAATTCCCAGCGCGGCTTGATATCCGCTGCCGCCGACTCACTAACCCACACGTCGGTGCGTAACGTCTGGAGAATGGACTCCGGTATCCGTGGCGTGACCGGACCGTGCAACACCAGCCGGGTGGTGAACCGTTGCCACGATTGGAATGAACCGCCGACGCTGATGGCGTGCATGTCAATCCGATGTTTCGCGCCAATGACTTCGGCGGGGCCGATTGTCGCAGCCTTGGGTGGGACCGCGGCCAAATCGCCACTGGCGCCGAAGCAGCCGTGCAATGAATTCTGCGCGATGGTGAACGGACTGAGCGTACAAATGCGCGGCCCCATCTTCTTCCAGTCAGCCAGCCGACCAGCAAACTCCGGCGCGTCCGGCTCGATGAACGCGAGATGCCCCGTCCAACCGGGGCCGCTGTAGCAAATATCGGCACCGCCGAGGTCGGCGAGCATTTTGCCGTAGCTCTTGAGGTTCTTGTTGGTGAACAGGTGAATCTGCTTTTCCGGTGGGCGCAGCTTCGGGTTGATGGCGGAATAGAAAAACTTTTTGAACGCGTAACCAAAGCCGAACTCCCACGTTTCGGGCGCGATGTTGCCGCGTTCATCGGCGTATTCGTCCATGTTGAACGTATGCACGTGTCGGCAGTCCACCTTGTGTTTGTTGATCAAGGCCGCGACCTTCACGTAATTCGGCCACGGGTTTGGCATGATCATCACCACTGGCCGGCCTTCGTCAGCGGACTGCTTGATGCGCTGGAAAATGTCGTTGATCCACTTCGGCTCAAATTCCTCGACCGGCAAAACCTGGATGCGAAAATCGGGATTCCAGTGCTTGGTAATGTCCTTTCGCTTGATCTGCCGGCACCGCTCGATGGCTTTCAGATCCCGAAACGGGATGAATTTCGCCGGACTCCACCTAAACTTTGTCATAAACCAATTCTCCTCCAACCCACGTTTTGACTGGATTCAACGCCTCGTCCCACAAAACCAAATCCGCATCCGCACCAATGGCGATCCGTCCCTTGTTTTCAAGACCAACCACCCGCGCTGGGTTCAACGTCCCCATCGCCCACACCTGCTCCGCCGGCAAGTCTGGTAGCCACTTCAGCAAGTTTTTCATCCCGACATTCATCGTCAACGCACTCCCGGCCAACGTCCCATTCTCGGCATGCCGCGCGCCATCGCCGGCCTGCACGCGCACCTTGAACCCCCACGGCGTGTCATGCACGCCCGCCGGCAACCCCGCACCGATGTTCGAATCCGTAATCAACACCACGCCCGCCCAAGTTTTCCCCGCCAGCGCGCACTTGATTGCCAGGGGATGCACATGCACGCCGTCGGCGATGAAATCCACACTGACCCGTTTGTCGGCCAGAATCGCTTCGACGGCGCCCACTTGCCGCACACCCGGCTCCGTCTCCGCCGGGATGGGAAACACGTCATAGAAATGCGTCGCATGCGTCGCGCCGGCAGCAATTGCCGCCTCGGACTGCTCCGCCGAAGCCCGTGTGTGAGTCATGAAAACGGTCACGCCGCGGTCGCGCAACCGGCGAATCACCGGCAAGATGTTCGGTGTATCCGGGCTGACCGACATCGCCCGCACCTTGTATTTCAATAACTCCTCAAGAAACGCCAGATCGCCGGGAATCGTCGCCGCGCCCGCGCCCGGCAAGGCGAGGAACGGCCCTTCCATGTGAAACCCCGGCATGCTCGCCGGCAAAGCAGCGGCGAGTTTCGCCAGAAGGGGCAACGACTCGCGGTTCATCACCCGGTAGAGCGTCGGCAGCACACAGGTTGTTCCGAACTGCGGCAAGACCGTCGCGCCGGTCGCGATTTCCTGCGGGCTGCGTTCGTAAAGATTCTGGCCGATGCCATGCGTGTGCAGATCAATCAGCCCCGGTGTGAGCAACTGCGCATTGGTGGGCACGGGATGCTGATTGAAGCCGGCGATTTGCCCGGCTTCGATCCGCACCGTGCCTGTGGCGATTTTTTCTCCGGGGAACACGACGCGGACATTGGCGATTTGACTTGTCATTCGTTTCGCACAAGAATAATGTGCGTTTCGCACAAGCAATGCAAGCTTTAAACGAACGGCAAGAGCGGATCCGCCATCTGTTGGCCACGCAAGGGCGGTTGAACGTGGCCGCACTCTCCCGGCAACTCGCCGTCGCCGCGATGACGATCCGGCGCGACCTGACGCAGATGGAACAAGCCGGCTTGCTCACGCGCACGCACGGCGGTTGTCTGCTGCAATCCCCGTTTGTGGCCGAAGCGACGTTCCACGAGAAGCAGCGCGTCCGGCAGGAACAGAAGTCGACAATCGCGCGCGAGGCGGTGCGGCGGTTAAAGCGCGGCGACGCGGTTTATCTGGATACCGGCACAACGGCGTTGCAAGTGGCGCGGGCATTGTCGCCGAATCTTGACTTACGCGTGTTCACGAACAACCTGCGCGTCGCGCTCGAGCTGTTTGGCCGGACAGGGGTTGAAGTGACCGTCTATGGCGGCGCGTTGGCGCGGCGCAACCCCGACCTTGTGGATGAGATCGCGTTGGAACAGATCGCAAAATATCGGCTCGATGTCGCGATTGTTGGTGGTGATGCGCTCGATGTGATGCGGGCTGAGTTCTACGGGGCGGACACCAGTTCGGCCGCCCTGTCCCGCGCGGCCCAGCGGCAGGCGGACCGGGTGATCGTGACGATGGACAGCTCGAAGTTCGGCAAACGCAGCCTCGCCGTCGCCGGCCGGCTGACCAGCGGAGTGACGCTCATCACTGACAACGAAGTGAATGCAAAAGACCGTGCGGCATTACGTCGCACCAAAGCGGAGATCGTTTTTCTATGAACAAATACAACCCAACACCCTACGCCGTTGATTTCAACGAATACCCCAAAATCGCGACCAAGACCCTGCCGGGGCCGGAGTCAAACAAGTGGCACGCCCGGTGTACGAAGTATTTCAAGGGGCTGTCGAGTCAGGTGAAGCTTTTCCCGGTGGCGTTCGACTCCGGTAAGGGCTGCACATTGCGCGACGTCGACGGGAACAACTACATCGATTTCTCGTCTGGCATTTACGTGACCACGCTCGGCCATTGTCATCCGAAAGTTTCGGAAGCGGTGGCGAAGTACGCGGGGCAGTTGATGAACGCGCATGACTTCACGTCGAAAATCAAGACGTTGCTCGTGGAAAAACTCGCGGAGGTGTTGCCGGGCGACTTGAATGGCTTCCAACTCTATGATTGCGGCACCGCGGCGGTCGAAGCTGGGATGCGTGTCTTGCGTGCCGGCTCCGGCAAGCATGAGTTGCTGTCCTGCTTCTACGATTTCCACGGCAAGACCTACGGCGCGGTGTCCTTGGCGGAAGTCCGGTCGCCGGTGTACGGCGCGACCCGCGCACCCGGTATGCACTTGTTGCCGCGTCCGAATCCGTACCGGCCCCACTGGACCAAGGCGGATGGTTCGATTGATACCGACAAGTACATCGAGTTCTACGCGGAGTATCTCGACCGGGCGACGGTGAACGCGGTTGCCGGCTTCGTGCTCGAACCGATTCAAGGTTGGGGCGGTTCGGTGATTCCGCCGGACGATTTCTTCCCGAAACTGCGCAAGCTGTGCGACGACCGGAAAGTTTTGTTGATGGCCGACGAAGTTCTCACCAGCTGGGGCCGCACCGGTAAGTGGCTGTGCATGGAACACTGGGGCGTCGTGCCGGACGTCGTTTCCATCGGCAAAGGTTTTGGTAATGGTTTCCCGGTCACGTGCGTCGCGGTGCGCGAACAATATAAAGAGAAGTTTGAAGCTATCAGCGCGTCGTCGAGCTACGGCGGCAACCCGATGGCGTGCGCGGCGGCGTTGGCGAGCACGGAAGTCATCGAGGAGGAAGGTTTGCTCGAGCATGCGACGCATTTGGGTGACCTGTTCGGCAAGCGGATGCTGGCGTGGGAGAAGAAATTCAAAATCGTCGGACACACGCGCGTGAAAGGCTGTCTCATGGGCGTCGAACTCGTGAAAGACAAGAAGACCAAGACCCCGTTCGACGAAGCCGGCAAGCTGGTTTATCAACGCGCGTTT
This sequence comes from Verrucomicrobiia bacterium, assembly GCA_022072455.1. GTDB lineage: Bacteria > Verrucomicrobiota > Verrucomicrobiia > Palsa-1439 > Palsa-1439 > CAINDI01. The sequence goes on from JAJVHY010000002.1 coordinate 36,249, forward strand.
AGCAAGGGTCTCGCGTGGATTCCGGCCGGTCACATCCTGCGCATGAGTCCGCCGATTGTCATGCCGGACGAAGTCGCGCACAAGGCGATGGACATCATCGAAGAATCCATTGGCGAAGTCGAAAAAGAGCTCGGCTACGGGAAATGACCGGCCGCGAACGACTGACGGCGATCTGTCACAAACAACCGGCGGACCGGTTGGCGTGGACCGTTTTGGTGGATGACGCAACGGTCTCGCATCTGCCGGTCAGTCTGCGCGGCCGGCATGGACTGGATTTCAATCAGCATCTCGGTTGCGATGTGTTTCTGTTGAACGGTTGGAATACGCCGATCACGTTCGCCTCGCCCCGGCTCGATTGGGGGCCGGGAGTCGAGGAGCGCTCACGGAATGAAGGCAACTTTCGGATCCAGGAACTGGTCACGCCGTACGGCACGTTGACCATGCAGACCGAACACGAGCATCCCGTGCGGCATTGGGTTACCTCGGTAGAAGAGGTGCGTCTGTTTCAACGCGTGTGGGAACAGGCGCGGTTTGTTGTGGAAGATGACACCACGCCGCACCAGCAACTGACGGACTTGATCGGCGACCAAGGGATCTACACTCGCTATTGGGGGCCAAGCACGATCCCGCGGTTGCTGGAGTACGACCTCGGGATGGAGGCGTTCTATTTTCTGAAGAACGATTACCCCAACGAAATGAAGGCGCTGATCGAGACCATGCACGCGAAGGAGATGGAAGCCTTCCGCATCCTCGCGCACGCTTCCGCCGAGGTCATCACGCTGACGGAAAACACCAGCACGTACTACATCAGCCCAGAATTGTACCGGGAATACAACGGGGCGCACGTTCGCGATTACGTGCAAACCATCAAAGCTGCCGGTAAGGTCGCGCTCGTGCACATGTGTGGTCACGTCCGGCAATTGCTCAACCAGATCAAACAGACCGGCCTCGATGGCGCGCATGCGCTCACGCCCCCGCAGACCGGCGATACGCCGTGGGAACTCGCGCTCGACGTGCTCGGCGAAGATACCATTATCCTCGGCGCACTCCCGCCGGATTTGTGGGCCGCCGGGCCAGTCGAGAATATCGCGGCGGCTTTGGACAAAATATACACGCCCCGGCTCCGTCGTAGCCATTTTGTGCTGTGTCTGTTCGCGGACGGGATCACAGTGCCGCAGGAGCGATTCGAAGCTGTGGCGCGGTGGATGGAGAAAAACGGTTGAGCTCCCCGGTTTGCCAGCGGTTCGAAGATTCCTTGGCTGGCCGGCCCGTCGAGCAACCGGCGTATGCGGTGTACGATTGGTTTGTGCAGAACCGCCCCCAGGTGGATTGGGCGCGGCTGTTCAGGCTTGGATTGGGGCAGATTCACCACACAATCCTGACCCGGCACGTCTGTCCGCACGTCCAGATCGTCGAAACCATCTCGGGCGATCGCCGGGACGTGCGCTGGATCACCGACCGCGGCGAATTGCACGAATGGTATCGCGGCGAATGGCGACAGGAACATCTGATCAAAACCCCGGCCGATTACCGGATCATGGCGCGCGCTTTTGCAGATGTCGAAGTGTTGCCGGTGCCCGAGGCTTACACGCCGGCCAATGATGGCCTAGTCTTGGGCTCGCCGACGCTGCCGCGCACGGCGTTTCAGGCGATTCAGATTGATTACGTCGGCCTGGAGCAGTTCTCGCTCGACATCGCCTCAGAGTTGCCGGAATTGCTGGAGTTGATTGACCTCTTGAACGACTTGACCTACCGGGAGTTTGCAGCGATGACGCAGACGCCCGCCCGGCATCTCAAGCTTTGGGAGAACATGTCCATCGAAACCATCGGCCCGACATTGTACCGGCAACACCTCGTGCCGGTTTACCAACGCATCCTCTCCATCTTGGAAACGAGCGGCCAGCAATTGCATGTCCACTACGACGGCAAGCTGCAATGTATTGCCGGTGATGTGGCCGACTTGCGATTCGGCGGGATTGATTCGTTCACCGAGCCACCGGAAGGCGACATGACCGTGGCCGAGGCGCGGGCAGCGTGGCCGGAGAAATACCTGTGGCTGCATCCCAACCTCGGTTGGTACAGTCAGCCAGGGCTGATGGAAAATGTTCGGCGGATTTGTCGGGCGGCCGGGCCGACGCGGTTCTGTCTGATGATCAGCGAAGATATCCCGCCCGCGTGGGAGCGAACTGTCCCGGCAGTGCTGGAAGCAATCCAATGAAAAAAACTCGACTCGGTCTTTGCCCCATCGGCAAGTTTGTCTTCAGTCACGAGGACGCGCTCCGGCAAAAGACGGCGCTCCAAGCGAAGCTACGTGAATGGCAAGTGGAGTTCGTGGATCTCGAATACGTGTTGCCAGATGGGTTGGTGCGTGACCAAGCGCACGTTGCGCCGGTCGTGGAGCATTTTCGCAAGCAGGCGATTGACGCGTTGTTCATGCCGCACTGCAACTTCGGCACCGAAGGCGCCGTCGGGATGATCGGCCGGAAACTCGGGGTGCCGACGCTGGTTTGGGGACCGCGCGACGAAGCACCCCTGCCGGACGGCACGCGGTTGCGCGACACGCTCTGCGGGATGTTTGCCTCGACGAAGGTTTTGAAGAAACTCGGCGTGCCGTTCACGTACATCGAGAATTGCCGGCTGGATGAGCCGGCCCTGCGGAGCGGTGTGGATATGTTCTTGCGCGCGGCCAACGCGGCGAATGCGTTGCGGCGCGGCATGCGCATCGGCCTCATCGGGCAGCGCATTGATTTCTTCTGGTCCACGATTTCCAACGAGAGCGAACTGCTCGAACGGTTCAACGTCGAAGTCCTGCCGGTTGACATGGTGACATTCATCGAGAACGCCCGGCAACGAGTGGCAGGTTGCTTACTGGAGGCGGCTCAGTTGATGAAACAACTCGACGTGGCGAACTATCCCGATCACGAGCCGCTGGCGCGGGTGCTGGCAGTGCGCGACCAGATGTTGGCGCACGTTGCCGACAACGGACTCGACGCGGTGGCGATTCAGGATTTCACCTCGCTGGTGGATGCAATGGGCACGTACTGCTTTTTCGCGGACAGCCTCGTGGCCAACACGGTGCCGCTGGCGATTGAATCGGATGTCCATGGAGCGATCAGTACAGCGTTGCTGCATCGAGCGGCCTTTGCCACCACACCGGTATTTCTCGCAGAATACACCGTGCGGCATCCGCAGGACGACAACGGCGTCCTCCTCTGGCATGCCGGCGCGCCGACTGAAATGTGCAAACCCGGCGCAAAAGTGAAACTCGGCCCCCACTGGATTTTACCCAGCCCGCTGGCCGGTATGCCGCATTTCCCGCTGCGCGACGGCGACATCACGGTGGCGCGGTTCGACGGCGACACCGGTAAGTATCGGCTAGCGGTTGGCGAAGGCGCGTCAATGCCGGGACCGCATACGCAGAACAATTACGTCTGGATGAAAGTGGACAACTGGCCGCGTTGGGAACGAATTTTGATGGAGGGCGAATTCATCCATCACACGGCGATGACGTACGGCCACTACGGTGCGGCGTTGGTTGAGGCGTGCAAATATATTCCTGGCTTGGAGCCGGTGCGGTTGAACGAAGACTAAACTATGAAAACTATTCGATTCGGAATCATTGGTGGT
>JAJVHY010000003.1 GCA_022072455.1 Verrucomicrobiia bacterium
CCAGATTCCAAGACCATGCGAACACAAGCAAGACTAATTCTCAGCCTGTTGATGCTGGCCGGATGCCAGACCACGCCGCCCACCGCCAAGCGGATCCCCCACGTCACGGCGATTCACGGTGACCGGCGCGTGGATGATTACTTCTGGTTGCGTGAGAAGGATTCGCCGGCCGTGCGGGCCTACCTGAAAGCCGAAAATGCGTATGCCGACCGGGTCATGAAACCGACGCTGCCGTTGCAGGAGAAGCTCTACCGCGAGATGCTCGGGCACATTCAGGAGACTGATCGGGGCGTGGCGTATCGCGACGGGGATTGGCTCTATTATTACCGGACGGAGTCGGGGAAGCAGTACCGGATTCATTGCCGGAAACGGGGCAGCCTCGCGGCTCCGGAACAAGTCGTCCTCGATTTGAATGAACTCGCCGCCGGCAAGGAGTTCATTGATCTCGGTGTGTTTGTGGTCAGCGATGATGGCTACCGGCTGGCGTATTCATTGGATGCGACCGGGTTTCAGGAGTTCACGCTATTCGTCAAAGACCTGCGGACCGGTCAGTTGCTCACGGAGAAAATTCCCAACGTTGCCGGGTGTGTGTGGGCGGCCGATAACAAGACCTTGTTCTATGTCACGGAAGATGATGCCAAGCGGTCCTACCGGTTATGGCGGCATGAGTTGGGGGCGTCGGCGGACACGTTGCTCTACGAGGAGAAAGACGCGCTCTATTCGCTGGGGATTGGCCGGTCGCGGAGCAAGAAATATGTGTTTGCCGTCTCGGCGAGTCGGACGACGACGGAGTTCCGGTATCTGCGCGCTGATCAACCAGCGGGGGCTTGGCAGGTGGTGGCGCCGCGTGTGCCGGGGCATGAATACGACATGGATCATGCCGGCGATTTGTTTTTCATCCGCACGAATGACCGGGGGCAGAACTTCCGGTTGGTCACCGCGCCGGTGACTGATCCGCAAACCTGGACGGAACTTGTGCCGCACCGGGCCGATGTGGTGGTGGCTGATCTGACGTTGTTCGCACAGCATTATGTGGTGTGGGAACGGGTCAACGGGTTGGCGCGGTTACGCGTGGTGGAGCTGGCGACCGGCAAGTCGCGGCAGATCGATTTTCCGGACGCGACCTATTCGCTGGGGGGCGAAGAGAATGCCGTGTTTCAGACGAACATCTTCCGGTATGGGTTCGAGTCGTTGCGGACGCCGTATTCGATCTTTGATTGCGATCTGGCGACCGGGCAGAGCACGTTGTTGAAGCAGCAGCCGGTCAAGAACTACGACGCGACGAAGTATCAAGTGGAGCGATTGTTTGCGCCGGCCAGTGATGGGACGCAGATTCCGATTTCGTTGGTGCGGCGGACGGATGTGGCGCGGCGCGGGTTGTTGTTGGATGGGTATGGGGCGTATGGGTTGCCGGAGGATGTTTGGTTTTCGGGGCCGCGGTTGGTGTTACTCGACCGGGGGGTGACGTTCGCTATCGCGCACGTGCGGGGCGGCGGAGAGTTTGGGAAGCCTTGGCACGACGCCGGACGGATGTTGCAGAAGCCGAATACCTTTTCCGATTTCATCGCCTGCGCCGAGTTTCTGGTCCGGCATGGGTACGACCGACCGGTGATTACCGGCGGGAGCGCCGGGGGGTTGCTGGTGGGGGCGGTGTTGAATCAGCGGCCGGATTTGTTTCGCGCCGCGCTGGTGGAGGTGCCGTTCGTGGATGTGATCAACACGATGCTCGATGAGACGCTGCCGTTGACGGTCGGGGAGTTTGAGGAGTGGGGGAACCCGAAGGAGAAAGAGTTTTACGATGCCATGCGCCAGTATAGTCCGTACGACAATCTCGCGGCGACGAATTATCCGCCGCTGCTGGTGAAAACGTCATTGAATGACAGCCGGGTGATGTATTGGGAGCCGGCGAAGTATGTGGCGAAACTGCGGGCGTTGAAGACCGATCGGAATCCGTTGTTGTTTAAGATCGAACTCGCCGCCGCCGGGCATAGCGGCAAGTCGGGCCGGTATGACGTGTTGCGGGATATCGCGTTTGATTACGCGTTTCTGCTCTGGCAGTGGGGAATTCGCGAGTAATTATTGGCCGCCGGGGGGGCGGAAACCACCGAGGGCACCGGTGCCTTCCCAGCCTTGGGGGCGATTCCAAGGAATGGTGCTGATGTCGTCGGGGTTGCGGGTCGAACTGCAGGCAGTCAGACCGGCGACCACGAGCAGTAACAGCCAGCGCGTCATGAGTGACCTGTTAGTGAACGACCAAGTCACCAACGCGAAGGGCAGTGCGCTGAAATTCCGGTAAGACCTCGGCAATGCTGGTGGTCTGGCCGACAGAACGAACCTGGACCTTGCCGACCATCTTGGTGTCACGGTAAACGAGGAAATTGGTGTTGGTCTGGACGCGTTGGTTTTTGCCGAGGTCCAGAACCACAAAGCCCCAGTTCTCGCGGACTTCCGCAACGGTCCCGCGGAGATTGACGGGGGTGGTGCTGAGTTCTTCGACTTTCTGTTCCAGCTTGACGGTCTTTTCGCGCATGGCGATCATTTGTTGACCGAGCAGTTCCAAATCCTTGGTTTGGTTGACGATTTTGTCGCGCAACTTCTCGATGTTTTCGATGTCAGTAATGCCGGCCGAAGCGAGGCTTTCCTGAATCTTCTTCATGTCGTCCTGGGATTTCGCGAGCTGGGCTTTGGTTTCGTCGAGTTCACGAGTGCGGTCGGCGACGGTGACTTTGCAGTTATCAGCTTCTTGGGTTTTCTGGGCGAGTTTGATTTTTTCGCCTTCGAGGAGGCCGACGGTGGCGACGAGTTCTTCCTTGGTTTTCTCCAAGGTTTGCCGGGTGTTCTTCAAGGTTTCGGTGGTGGCCGCGAGATCAGCGGTCAGTTTGGTCTTGTCGGCAATCAAGCCGTCGCGGACGACCCGCAGATCGTTGCGGTCTTTGCCAAGTTGCTTGGCGAAATAGAACGCACCCCCGCAAGCCAGGATCGCAATTATCAGAGCAATTCGACCGAATATTTTCATGAGGCACTTTCCTCCATCCAGAGAGTTTCCAGTGAACGAGCCGGGAGTCTACGCAAAGACCGATGATTGTGTCAACCTCGCCTTTGCCGTGGGTCGCCTTCCAGTTGCCGGCGCAGCGAACCCAACCGTCGCGGGCGGCTATGTTCGCGGATCAAGCGCGCCAGTTCGCCCAGCGCATCGGTGATTTCGCGCTCAAATAGTTCGCAGGACGTGCTTTGCGCGCCGAGGGTTTCGACGGTGCGGCGTTCGAGATTGTCGGAAGTGATGACGGTGATATTGCCGGGGCGTTCAGCGGTTGCCACCATGCGCTCGATAACGTCGTCAGCCGTCTTGCCGGCGTCGGAGAAAATGACCGTCAAGCCGGGGGTTGGGTCGGGGTGTTCGGGTTTGTGTTTTGCGGCGTACCCGTCGAAAACCACGGTGATTTGCCAGCCGGTCGCATCGCTGTATTGGCGGAGGACCGCGAGCAGGGCATCGCGCTGTTGCGGCAAGGAGCGGCCCGCCAGTTTTCGCAAGCGGGGCCAGAAATGCAGCACGCTATAGCCGTCCACAATCAGTTTTCGGTCGGTCATAGCGGGTGGTGTATCAGTTCCGTGCGCCAGAAGGGATCAAAGAATTCGCGGAGACTTGGGCGCGGATTCAGTTCACGGAATTGCTCCAGGCGGAGTTGCCACGCGCGCCGTTTGCGGGCCACCAAGGGCAACGGATCCCGCACCGCGAGGCCGTGACGGCCACCAGCAAATCGGGCCGGCGTTCCCCCAGGCGTTCGAGGGCAAAGACCCAGCCGCGCTGGATGGGTTCGTTGTCATTATAACAAAGGACGGGTTCGGGATTGGGGGACAAGTTGAATGCATCGCCGACGAAGATGACCCGGCGGCGAGCCAGCGTCACCGCAATTCCGGCATGGTAATACGTCTGGCCGGCAAGATGGAAGATCTCCAATTCATACTCGCGCCATGGAACCACCGTGCCGTCCGGCACTGGTTGATCCACCATGATCTGCGCCTGCTTCGTCCCATACCACGGCAGCCGGCAAGCCAGTGGATAATGCGCCGGTTGCTCCAACACCGCGGCGACCACATCCAACGCAATCACTGTGGATTGATCGGCGGCGACCAGCGCCGGAATGTTTTCAACATGGTCGCCGTGGTAATGCGTCGGGATAATCACTTCGATGCGCCGGATCTGGTAGGCACGTTTCAAGTCATCCATCACTTGCCGGTGGCGCGCGGCGCGTTCCGGCAACGGCAACCATTGGCACAAACCATCATCCACCAGTAATGCGTGGCCGCTCGACGACAGCAAGACAGCGCAGTTGCCGGCGTTATCGGTCCATTGCAGCAGATTGGGCAGCAACTCGCGGAAGCCGGCGACGCGGGCGGGCCGGGCCGGCACCTGGTGCGGTGTTTCGTCCCAAGGGGCGCCGTCCGGCGGCGAGAGCACGGCTTGCAGCCGGGCGGCGAGCCGGTTGAGGCCGGTGGCCGGCGGACCGTGCGCCGGCAAGAGGTGTGTGTGGGGCCGGTCGCTGAGGCGTTGCGCGGATTCCAGCAAGGCGTGGACGCCAGTCTGCGCCCCGTAGTCCCATTCCAAATCGAACCAATTCCAAAGTTGGGCGTGGTCGTAAATCAGGTCGCCGCAAAAGGCGAGCTGCTGGCCGGCTACGGACGTCAGGAGTGTCACGGCCTGTTTGCCATGTCCGGGCGTCGCAACCACTGTGAACCCAGCCAGTGTGGTGTCGGGGTGGAGTGATTCAGCCAGCTTGACCGGTCGGGGCAAGGGGCGTTCATTCGGCGCGCCGGCAAGGTGGCCTTGGTATTTGCCGCGGGTGCGCCAGTCCCACGGGGGTGGCCAAGGGGTGATTTGGTTTTCGACGGCCGCTGGCCCAGCGCATAAATATTCATCGCCTGCTGGCACGTGAAGCGGTACTGCCGGGAAATTCAGACAACCGGCGGCGTTCTCCGCTTGGAGGTGGGTCACAACAATCCGCGTGATCGGGCCGGTCATGGCCGGGGTGACATCGGCGGCCGGATCAATCAGGACTCGACCGGTGGGGGTGTCGAGCAGGTAGGTGTTGACGCCGCTGTTTCGGTTGGTCCGGCAAAACAGGGCGGGAAGGAGTGATTGGAACGCAGCGCGAGTCACCGCGCCGCGCTCTTGCGCAGGATGAGTTTGACCGGTGTGCCGACCGGCGGGACGACGTTGGTGTTGACCTGGAAGCCTTGGTCATCGCCGCGATAGGGGTTGCCCTGGTCGCCGCGGAGGTTGATCAGGATGGACGGTTGCCACCAGAGCGCAATGTGGGCCTGCTCGGCGTCGGCTTGGAAGATTTTGTTCGTGGTGAACAAGTCCGGCACGAACATCGAGCCGGAAAAGAAAAATGGGAGCTTGCCCGGGGGTTTGCCCGTGCGCCGGTCAATGAGCCAGTCTTCCACCGGCCCACGGCGGGGTTTGGTTTTGTCCTGCCATTCGACTTCGATGGTCAGCGGGCTTCCATTCGTCTCGCCTTCTTCACAACCGATGAGCAACAGGCCGAATTTCACCGCCGACGGTTTGGCGGTCACCGTCAGCAAACTTTCATAGTCGCGTGTTTCTGGCTCGCAGGCGAGAAATTCCAGGATGTGGTCGTAGTGTGCGACTTTGGCTTCGACCTCCACCGATTGTTGCTCGCCGCCGACGATTCGCAGGCCGGGAATCTTGATCGCGTCAGCCGCGAGTGCGGTTCCGGCAATCAGGACGCTCAGAATCAACAATCTCATACACCCACTCGTAGCACGTCCATCCCCAGCAGGCAAACGTCGTCCGTAAAAACGCGGCGGGATGAAAAGTGGTAGACCTCATCTAGCAAATCGCCAAAGAGCGCGGCTGTCTGCATGTGGGCACGTTGTTGGAGCGCCTGAATGAGGCGGGATTCGCCGTACTCTTGGTTGGTGCTGTCGGTGACCTCAAACAGACCGTCGGTGTAGAGGACGACCAAATCGCCGGCCGCCATGGGCGCGCTGGCGACGGCGAATTGGGTTCCCTCAAACACGCCCAAAGCGGGGCCGGGTTTTTCCGCGCCGAAGGACAGCGGTGCCACCTCGGCTTGGTGCCGATGCACGTGCAGAGGGATCGGGTGGCCGGCGCCCGCATAGTGCATCAGGCCGGCCTGCGGGTCCGCCACGAGATAGAACGCAGAGGCGAACATCGGCATCCGGGTTCGTTTCAAGATGCGAAGGAGCCGGCGGTTCATGTCGGTGAGAAATCGGCCGGGATCATCGAGCGCGACCGGCCCCAACTCTTCGGCCAGCGCGCGCAGATATGCCATCACGAGGGCCGCGCGGACGCCGTGGCCCATCACGTCGCAGATGAACACTCCGGCGCGATTTCCCGGCAACGTGAGCACGTCGAAATAATCACCGCCAACCGTCGTAGTGGGCAAATACCGGTGGTCAAACCGGAGGGCGCTTTGTTCCGGGGCCACGCCGGCCGGGAATGTCGGGAAGGAGCTGGGCAGAAATGCTTCTTGAATTTCGCGCGCCATGTTCAGGTCGGTTTCGAACTGGGCGTTGCGGTGACGGAGTTCTTCGGTGTAGCGAGCGAGTTGTTCTTCGAGATGCCGGCGTTCGAGGGCGCTGGTGATGGCGCGCAACAGCGAGGCGACGTCGAGGTGATCCTTGGACAGGTAATCTTTCGCGCCGCGTTTCATGGCTTCGACGGCGATTTCTTCGCGGCCCATGCCGGTCAACATGATGACCGCCGGCTGTTCGGTTGCCGGCTGGGTGCGAATGAAGTCGAGGACGGTCAAGCCGTCGCCCGTGGGGAGCCGGTAATCCAGCAAAACAAGCTCGAAGCGGTGTTGCTTGACGGTCTCCAAGGCCCGCTCGGCACTGTCAACCCAGGTGACGACAAACTTCAGGTCGGTACCGAGTGACGGGAGCAGCCGTTGCAGAACCTCGGCATATATCGGATTGTCTTCGACCAGCAAAAGCGGAATGGGCTTCATCGGCAAGGTTACCGGGGCGGGAGTTTGGAAAGTTCGAGCCAGTATTGCTGGATGTCGGCGATCAACTTGACGCAGTCATCGAATTGGACGGGCTTGGTCAGATAGCTGTTGGCCCCGTATTGATAGCTGCGCCGCACGTCGTCGTCCCGGTCGGACGTGGTGAGGACGACGATAGGGATGTCTTTGAGGGCGGGCTCGGTCTTGATCTGCATGAGGATTTCGATGCCGCTTTTGCGCGGCAGGTTCAAATCCAACAGCACCAAATCCGGGCGGGGCGCGCTGCCGGCCTTGGCGAACCGGCCGCGTTGAAACAGAAAATCCAGCGCCTCCTCGCCATCCCGGCAGACGGCGACGTGATTGCCGCTGCGACTGCGGCGAAAGGCTTCGAGCGTGATCTCGACGTCGGCCGGATTGTCCTCGACCAACAAGATTTCAAACGGTTTGCGCAACGGGGCCTCCTTGCTTGGCGACCGACCGGGGGAGTTCCATGATCGTGCCGGACTTGGTGGTTTCGCGTTTCGGAATCGTAAAGTAGAACGTCGTGCCCTGGCCTTCTTCGCTCTCCAGCCAAATCCGCCCGCCGTGCCATTCGATGACGCGCCGCACAATCGTCAGCCCAATGCCGGTGCCTTCCTCGTCGCGTTGCAGGCGCTGGAAGATCTGGAAAATCTTGTCGAAGTATTCTTTTTTGATCCCCTGCCCGTTGTCGCGCACGTAAAATTCGTACTCAATCAACCCGGTATCGGGATTGGGTTTCTCCGCACACCCGACTTCCACCACCGGCAACGGCTTGTCGTTATACTTGATCGCGTTCGAGATCAAATTGTGAAACACCTCGGTCATCGCCGTCGCGTCACAAATGACGGTCGGCAGCCGGTTGACGTGCAACTCCGCCTTCTTCTGGTCCAGCGCGAACTGGAGGTTGACGCGCACGTGCATCAACATCGCGTTCAGGCCGACTGGCGTCATCGGATTGCGTTGTTGCGCCAGCCGGGAAAACTTCAACAAATCGCCGATGAGCCGTTGCATCCGCAAGGTTGAGTTGCGGATCGTGTCCACATAATGCCGGCCATTGTCATCCAGCTTCTCCCGGTAGCCATCCGACAAAAATTTGCTGAACGCCTCGATGCCGCGCAACGGCTCCTTCAAGTCGTGGCTGATCACGTAGGTGTACTCGTCCATTTCCTTTTGGGCCGCCTTGAGTTCCTTTTGCGCCTTCGCCAGCCGCGCCTGCCCGTCCTCGACGCGCATCACCACCTCATTCAACGTCCGCCCCACCTGATCGATCTCCGCCAGTTCACTCTCGAGCCGTTCCCCGCGCGATTCGCCCTTGGCGACACGTTGCACGTATTGATTCAACTCCGTCAGCGCATTCCGCACTGGGGCTGAGGCAAAATACCCGGCCGCCAAACTTATCGCCAACAATACCACCCCCAGCAGCACATCCACCCCCACCGTCTGTAAGAGGCCGCTCATCGTCTGCGCGCGGCTCACGCCCAGCTCCACAGTCCCCCAACTGTTCGTCGCCGGCCCGACCGGCGCGGTGACCACCAGCAAATCCACCACATCACGCCGGGGGATCAAACTGTACAATGAACTGCCCTTCGCGTTGACGATCCGCACCTGCACGACATCATCATCCTGCACGACGGCAGTGACGGCGGAGGCCACCTCCTGCTGATTCCCGCTCCGCACCGCGGGTGCCGCCACCGCGGCCAACTGCCGGGCCATCGTTTCCGCCCGCCCCACCAGCAATTCTTCGCGCGTGTTCAAATCGCGCAACACGTGCATCGCCGATAAAATCACAATGGCGCCCAGCGTCGCGACCACCATCCACGCGGCGTACTGAACTTTGACGTTGTACTTTGGAACCACGCGCCCGGTATTCTCTGCTTCACCATCCAAAACGTCAAGCCCTCGACAACCAACCCGCCTGCGACTACGCTCTCTGCGTCATCATGAAATCCGTCACGCTCCAAATCAACGGCATGAACTGCGCGAGCTGTGCGCGCACCGCCCAACAAGCGCTCGCCGCCGTCCCCGGTGTCCAATCTGTCACCGTCAACTTCCTCAACAAAACCGCCACCATTACCGGCGGCGCGGAAGCTGACCTCATTGCCGCCGTCAAGGCTGCCGGCTACACCGCCCACCTCCCCACCCGCAACCGCGCTGCCGAAGAAGCCCGCGCCGCCCAACTCGCCCTCCTCCGCACCGCCGGCATCGGCGCGCTGCTGCTGGCCGGCTGGCTGCTCGATCTGCCGCCGCTGGCGATTGCCGCCACCATCCTGGCCGGTTTCCCCATCGTCTACCGCGCCGGCAAAGCCCTCCTCGCCAAACGTCTCGACGCGGATGTCCTCGTCGCCATTGCCGTCATCGCTGCTTCTGCGATTGGCGAATTCATCGCCGCCGGCGAAGTCGCCTTCATCATGCAACTCGGCGAACAACTCGAAGCCTACACCACCCGCCGCGCCCGTCGCTCCCTCGGCAGCCTCCTCTCCCTCGTCCCGGCCCTGGCTCGTGTCCGGCGCGCTGACCAAGAAACAGAAGTTCCCACAGCCGACCTCCAAATCGGTGACATCATCATCGTCCGCGCCGGTGAACGGATCCCCGTGGACGGCATCGTTCGCAGCGGTACCGCCGCCGTCAACCAGGCGCCGGTTACCGGCGAGAGTATGCCGGTCAACAAGGAAGCCGGCGACGAAGTCTTCGTCGGCACCCTCAACGAAACCGGCGCGCTGATCATCGAAGCCCGGCGTGTCGGCGACGACACCACCCTCGCCCGCATCGCCCAACTCGTCGAAGCCGCCCAACAACGTGAAGCGCCCATCCAACGCACTCTCGACCGGCTCGCCGGCTGGCTCGTGCCGGTCATGCTCGGCCTCGCCGCACTCGTCTATCTGCTCACCGGCAACATCGAACGCTCGATCACCGTGTTGATCGTCGCCTGTCCGTGCGCGCTGATTTTGGCCACCCCCACCGCCGTCATGGCCGGGATCGCCCGCGCCGCCCGCGCCGGCATCCTCATCAAAGGCGGTCAATACCTCGAAGCCACCGCCCGGCTCCATACCATTGTTTTCGACAAAACCGGCACCCTCACCCACGGCCAACCGGAAGTTGCGGACATCCGCCGCAACTGCCACCACTCCGCCGCCGAACTCGTCGGCTTGGCGGCGATTGCAGAAAAAATGAGCTCGCACCCGATTGCCCGCGCCATCCTCCGCAAAGCTGGCGGCACCCCGCCCGACCCGACTTCGTTCACATCGCACCAGCGGGGCGTCGTTGCCGAACACGCCGGCCAGAAATTGGTCGTTGGCAATCCGGCCTTGCTCGCCGAACACTCCATCGCAGTGACCGGCGATCACCACGACATCTTGGTGGCGCACGACGGCCAACTCTGCGGCAGTATCGCCATTGCCGATACGGTGCGGGCTGATGCCGGCGCCGCCGTGCAGCAACTCCGGCAACTCGGCATTGCCAAGATCGTCATGCTGACGGGCGACAACCGCCGGGTTGCCCTCGACATTGCCGGGCAACTGGGGATTGACGAAATCCAAGCCGAAGTCTTGCCGGAGCAAAAGGCGCAACACATTGAAGCGCTCAAAAAACACGGTCGCGTCGCGATGGTTGGCGACGGCATCAACGACGCGCCGGCCTTGGCGGTGGCCGATGTCGGCATGGCGATGGGGGTGACCGGCACCGATGTCGCGCACGAAGCCGCGGACGTGGCGTTGATGGCGGATGATCTCTCGAAAATCGCCTTCAGCGTCGGCCTCAGCCGGCAAGCGTTGAGGATCATCAAGCAAGGTTTGTGGTTTGCGTTGGTGTACAACGTCACAATGGTCGGGCTCGCCGGCAGCGGCCACATGCACATGATCGGCGGCGCCATCGCCCACCAGTTCAGCAGCGTCCTGGTGATATTGAATGCGATGCGGTTGCTGCGGTACCGGTAAATGACACATCCAGACGTACGCTGGGCGGGGCACAGATTTGCGTTGGATTTCCGCCGGCAAGTCTGGTAGTGGTAACCGGCAGCGCGCGAGCTGTCGTATGTTGATCAGCATCATCGTTCCGACTCTTAACGAAGAGACCAATTTGCCCGTCACTCTCCGGCAATTGGCTCAGCGCCCGGATGTGGAATTGATCGTGGTGGATGGCGGCTCGACGGATCATACGATTCATATCGCCCGCAAGTTCACCTCCTACGTTTTTCTTTCCGCGCGCGGGCGCGCCCAGCAGATGAATGCCGGGGCGCGGCACGCGACCGGCGATATCCTGTTGTTCCTTCATGCCGACACGTTTCTGTTGCCGGGGGCGTTGGAGGAATTGCAACGGCGGATTACCGGGGATGGGGCGGTGGGCGGGGCGTTTGACCTGCATATTGATTCGCCGGGGCGGCTGTTGCAGTTGCTGGCCCGGGTTTCCAATCACCGGTCACGATTCTTCCGCACGCCGGGCGGGAATCAGGGGATTTTCTGCTGGCGCCAGGTTTTCGAAAAAGTCGGCGGATATCCGGAGATTCCGATTTTGGAAGATCGCGCGTTCGCGCGCCGGTTGCGGCGGGCGGGGCGGTTGACGTTTTTGCAGACCGGCTTGGTCACCAGCGCGCGGCGTTGGGTGGCTAATGGTGTGATCAAGACGACGCTGGTGAATTGGTGGGTGAAATTCCTCCATTGTCTCTGCATCCCCCCTCAGCAACTGCGGCGCATCTACGATGGCTGGCTTGTCTGTGGAACCGCGCGCGGCGATAAATCCGCGATCATCCCCCCGGGGAAACAACGGCTCCAAGGCCAGCGTTAGTGCTGGTTGACGACATCGATCACGGCGCGTAACCGGCCGAAATTCGTCCGGTTGAATGGAAAAACCACCCGGTGGAGTCCCGCCAATTCTGGTTCGTTTTCTTCTTCGGGTGCGGAGCCTTCGGCGCGGAACTTCCCGCCGTTGACGCAAATGCCGGCAAAGCGGTCGTTGAGTGTTTGCAACAAGTGCTCGGTGACCGGACGCTTGACGCGCAAGACGAGATTTTCTTTGACGTACCGGCTGGAATGGTAGTTCCGGTAAAAGTGCGCAATCTCATCGCACGCCTCCTCGATGTCGTCGGTGACTTTGAACAACGTGAGGTCGTCCTTGTTGATCAAGCCGGCATCCAGCAGTTGATCCTGCACGAACCGCCACCACGTCTTCCAGTAGCTGCCGTGCGGCCGGTCAATGAACACCAGCGGTTTCGGCTGGCTCTTGCCGGTCTGCATGAGCGTGAGCGCCTCGAAGCCTTCGTCGTGCGTGCCGAAGCCGCCGGGAAAGAGCGCAATGGCGCTGCTCTCTTTGATGAAACAAAGTTTGCGCGTGAAGAAATATTTGAAATTGATCAGCTTTGGATCGCCGGCAATTTCGTCGTTCGGCTCTTGTTCAAACGGCAGGCGGATGTTCAGCCCGAAACTGTTGTCGCGCCCTGCCCCGCGTTGTCCCGCGCCCATGATGCCTTCGCCGCCGCCGGTAATGACCATGAACCCGCGTTCGACGATGGCCTTGCTGAACGCGACGGCTTGGAGGTACTCGGGCGCATCGGGTTTCGTGCGCGCGGAGCCAAAGATCGTGACCTTGCGCTTCTCCCGGTAGGGCGTGAAGATGCGCGAGGAATACCGGAGTTCTTTGAGGGCGGAGGTCATCACCTTCATGTCGAGCCGGTCGGCCTTGTCGTCGAGGAGCCGCAGCGCGGTCTCGATCAGATCCACCGCGAGGTCGGCATTGTCGCCGTCGTTGTGTTCGTTGACGAGTTGCTGGATGAGCGCTTGGTGTTGTTTGCTGAGCGGCATGGGAGGCGCAATCTAGCCGACAAACCCGGCGAGTCAACGCGATTTCACACGGCGACGGGCGCGTGTTTTTCATCCAGCCGCTGGCAGCCTTCCAGTATCAACGCCGCGGCGTTTTCCTGGATGCCGATGGTGGGGGGGCGCACCGCGAGTTGAAAAACAAACTGCCCCTGCTGCATTTGCATGAGTGCGAAGAGGGCGTCCTTGTTTTTTAGACCGCTGACGGTTTCGGCGTAGGCAAATGTGCCGTTGACGAAGTAAATTTTTCCGACCAACTCGCCAGCTTGGGTGAGTGTCAGGGCGCCTTGTTGTTGTTGACTGACGAGTGTCTGCAGCAGGCTGACGATGTGTAATCCCGCCAGATCGCCAAGCATGTCGGTGGGGCGAAACTGGTTGACGTTGAGACCAGTCATGGTCCGATCAGACTTGGTGTCGTTCCGGCGGCGGGCGATCCACCGCTGCGCGTCCGCCTGCGTTCCGGCGAACACATGGAACAATGTTTTGCCGATTTGCACCGAGTCGCCATGGTGCAAGACGGTTTCCCACGCAGGCCGGCCGTTTACCTGGACGCCATTGGCGCTGCCGCGATCGGTTAAGAGCGGCCCGTTGGCGGAGGGGGAAATGCGGGCGTGGACGCGCGATACGAGCCGGTCGTTGAGCACAATTTGGTTCATGCCCGCTCGGCCAATCAACACATTCTTGTTCGCCGGCAACTCGAAGAGGCTGTCATCCGCCCCGATCAAAAAAAAGCTCATGCGGCCTGAAAAAGCAACTTCGATGCCTTAATCAGCCAGCAGCCGATAGCCAATGCCGGCTTCCGTCCGGATCAACTTTTGCTGGGGATTGCTTTCGAGCTTCTTCCGCAGATGGGTGATGTAAACGCGGAGATATTGCGATTGCTCCTCGGCTTTCGGTCCCCAAACTGCGCGGAGCAATTGCTTTTGGGTGACGACTTTGCCGGCATGCCGGACCAACTCGTGCAGCAACGCATACTCCGTGGCCGTCAAATGCACTTCTGACTTCTGGACGGTGACCGTCCTTTGCGCGAGGTCAACTGTCAGATCGCCGACGACAAAGACCGGCGCTTGGGCTTCGGGCGCGCGCCGCTGAATCGCCCGCAGCCGCGCCAATAATTCTGCCGTACTGAACGGCTTCGTCAAATAATCATCCGCGCCGGCATCCAAAGCCGCGACTTTGTCGGCCTCCTGATTGCGCACCGTCAGGACGAGCACCGGTGTCGTGCTCCACTCACGCAGCCGCTGCAACACCACCAACCCATCCATATCCGGCAACCCCAGATCAAGCACGACGACATCCGGCCGTTTCGCCGCCGCGTCCTGCAACCCGAGCTGACCGGCTTCCGCTTCAAAAACTCGGTAGCCGGCCGGCTCCAGCGTCAGTCGCAACAACCGCCGAATCGGCGGCTCATCATCAATGATCAAAACGCTTTTCATTCGTCTCCACCGGCAAGCGCAACGTGAACGTCGCGCCGCCGGTCGGGTGGTTCGCCGCGAACGCTTCGCCCCCATGCGCCCGGGCGATCCCGGCCACAATTGACAGGCCCAGTCCGGACCCGCCGGTCTTCGAGTTGGCGCCCCGGTAGAATTTCTCGAAAATCTTCTTCTCCTCGCCGGGGGTGAGGCCGGTGCCGTGGTCGCGGATCTCCAATTCCAGCCTGCCGGCGTCGAGCCGCGCGGCCATCTCGACCGGGGTCCCGGCCGGGCTGTGCTGGACGGCGTTGATGAGGAGATTGCACAACGCCTGTTCTATCAAACCAAAATCCAATCGCACGAGCGGTAAGTTATCCGGTAACTGAAGCCGGATGCGTTCGCGTGAAATTTCGTTCGCGAGTTGATCCACCGCCGACTCCAGCAGTTCCCGGACTTCGCCCCACTCGGGATTCAGCGGCGTCTTCCCGGACTCGATGCGCGTCATCTCGAGCAGGTTGGTGACGATGCGTTCGAGCCGCCGGTTGGCGGCATGGATTTCGTCAATGAATGTCTTCCCCAGCGGCACATCATCCAATTGCGTCGCCAAGCCTTCCGTCGCCGCGCGAATCACAGCTAATGGCGTCTTCAGCTCGTGCGACACCGAATCGAGCAACGTGCGATGCAACTTTTCCGACTCTTCCGCAATTCGCGCCTCGTGTGCCTGCTCCATGAGCCGGTAACTCTCGATCATCACCGCGATTTGCCCGGCCATCGTTTCGAGTAGATCCCGCTCATTCATTGTCAACGTCGTGCGTTCAGCGAACCGCACCCCCAGCACGCCGTGTTGCCGCAACGGTAAATACATTGCGGTCGCCTCCGGCAGCGTTTCAGTGAACCGGCCGGCGATCTGCTCGTTTTGCAGCGCCCACATGGCCACGGCAAGTTCCTTCTCGTCCGGTTGAAATGTGCTCGTTGCGTGCGGAGCGCCGTCCAACAGAATCGTCGTGTGCGCTACGAACAACGCGTCCACCTCCTTCACCGCGCGTCCCAATCCATCGGCCAGCGACGTGCTGGCGGTCACGCTCTCCAGCAGCCGGTTCAGCGCCGCGGTGCGGCGCTCGCGGCGGCGTTCCGCAGCTTCGCGGACGCGGAGTTGATTCGTAAAATGCCCCATCGACAGTGCCACCACAAAGTACATGAAGAACATCATCAGATCGTGGACGTGGCTAATGTGAAACGTGAAGACCGGCGGGATAAACAAAAAATTCCAGAGCACTGCGCTCAACGTCGCCACCACCAACACCGCCCACCGGTTCAACACCATCGCCAGCAACACCACCGCGAGCAGATACACCAACGCAATCGCCCAATAGCCGGTCACCTCCTGCAACAACCAACTCACCAACGTCACCGCCCCGACTGCGCCCGTTCCCCAGCCGCAATCGCGTAACAGGTTTGAGCCCAGCCAATCCGTCACCCGTCGCCGCTGTCCGAGGCCGGTCTTCTCGCCACGCACGATGTGGATGTCGATGTCGCCACCGTGTCGGATCAATTTCGTCGCCAGCGAACCGCCGCGGAGAAATTCGCGCGCTGGATGCCCGAGCGGTTTGCCAACGACGATCTGCGTGACGCCTTGTTCGCGCGCGACCTCGAGTATCGCGGCGGCGATGTTGTCGCCGGCCGTGCTGACGACTTCCGCACCGAGCTGCCGGGCTAGCGAAAGATTCTTCGTCAACCGCGCCTTGTCCTCCTCGCCGAGCGGTGTCGAAGTCTCGACGTAAATCGCCAGCCATGGCGCATCCATCGCACTGGCAACGCGCCGCGTCCAGCGGATGAGTTGCGCCGAATACGGGCTTGGCCCGACGCCGACCGCGAGCCGCTGGGTTGCTTGCCACCGGCCACGCTTGAGTCCGCCATCGACGCTTTCCGCCGTGACCCGCAACGCAATCTCGCGTAACGCCGCCAGGTTTTCTTCCTGGAAGAAATTCTCCGCCGCCGTCGCCGCGCGGTCGCCCAGATACACTTTACCTTCGGCGAGACGCTTGCGGAGATGTTCGGGCGTCAGGTCGATGAGTTCGATTTCGTCGGCCTGATCGAGCACGGTGTCTGGCACTGTCTCCCGCATCGCGATCCCGGTGATTTGCTGCACAACATCGTTACGACTTTCGAGGTGCTGGACGTTTAGCGTCGAGTAAACATTGATGCCGGCATCGAGGAGTTCGAGCACGTCCTGATAACGCTTCGGATGCCGGGAGGTCGGCGCGTTCGTGTGCGCGAGTTCGT
The DNA here is from genome assembly GCA_022072455.1 of Verrucomicrobiia bacterium. Classification (GTDB taxonomy): domain Bacteria; phylum Verrucomicrobiota; class Verrucomicrobiia; order Palsa-1439; family Palsa-1439; genus CAINDI01. The sequence continues at coordinate 16,519 of JAJVHY010000003.1, forward strand.
CGACGAGCACGAGCTGCGGTCGCCGCGCGAGAATCGCGTCGATGTCCATCTCTTCGAGCGTCACGCCCCGGTAATCAATACTCTTGCGATCAATGATCGGCAACCCGGCCAGCAACGCTTGGGTCTCGGCTCGCCCGTGTGTTTCCACGATGCCGACGACCACCTTCACGCCTTCGCGTTGCCGGGCCTGCGCCGCTTGTAGCATCGCGAACGTCTTGCCGACGCCCGGACACATGCCAAAGAAAATTTTTAGCTGGCCGCGCTTCGCCAGTTGTTCCTCGCGTTTGATCTCCGCAAGCAGTAAGTCCGGGTTGGGCCGTGGCCGCTCGCTCATGGGCTTAGTGTAGTCTGTTCGACGACGGATTCAGCAACAAAAGCTCGCGGGGCGAGTAGATCGCCCGGCCGATGGGCTTGCCGGGAGTGGGCTCGTGTTCGACCGCTTGCTGCAACGCCATCAACGCTTCATCGCACGCGGCGAGCGCTTTTCGTTTTTCGTTCAACGAAAGCATGAGTGACCGGACATTCGTGTTCTCTCGCGACAACTTGATGATCTCTGCCCGCAAGGAGCTGAACTTCTCGAAGCTCGCCGTCGCGGCTGGATCGCGCACTTCAGCGAGCGCCCGGCGAACCTGCCGGTCTTCCTTCGTCATTGCGGATTCCATCGCGTCCATCTCGGCGTCACCGTGCTCCGCGATGTGGGGCGGTAACGCTGCCAACAAACGCCACGCGCCCACGCGCGCTTCCGTTGCGGCCGACGACGTCTTCTGCGTGAGTGCCGCATCCATTTCCTTGACTGCGACCGTTGCCGGGCCAAACGCGAGACTGAACGCCTTCAAGTTCGTGTTCTTCACCGCCAACGCCAGCACTTCCTCGTCGATACGTTGCAGTTCGGCGAACGCCGTCGCGAAGTTTGTGAACAGTCCCTGCTCGTCCGGTAACAGCAGCCGCTCCAGTTGCTGACGTTCCGCCGCAGCGGACGCCAACCGGGCACGAGCTTGCCCGGCAAATTTCTCCGAGTCCTCATCCGTGATCGCCAGTACGGCACTCTTCTCGGCCTCCGCCGCCGATTCCACACTCGAACGGATTTGGTTCACCAACGCGAGCCGTTGCGACTTCGACTCCCGATCCTCGCCCACGTGGAAATAGGCCACCACCGCCACTATCACCAGCAACACCAGCGATCCGATCCCCATCCATACTGCTTCATTGATCCCAGGCTTGATTGGCATGACAACCTCCTACGGCGAACCACCGCCATGCAGAATGGCAACGATCATTAACACAAACCACGATACTACTGCCCACAGGCCGAGACGAAGCATAAAGCGGTTGGGGCGTGACACGACATCGCATCGCGATTTTGTCAGCGAAGCATCCACCAACCAGCGCACACCTGGGCACGACCCTTGGAAACAATCCGCGATGACCGGAAACTGAAAGCTCCGGTGGGGGTGCGTTTGTGTGTTCATGGGGAAACTCATTTGGTTTCATCCAAAGCCATGTTCAACTCGAGCACATTGACCAGCCGGTCGGAAACGAAAACGCCGTCCGTGGCGAAAGCCTGCTGTTTGACGAGCGCTTCGATTTTTGGCAAGGCGAGCCCGCGCGCCTTGGCGACGCGCTCGGTTTGGTACAACACCGCGTGTTCGGTAATGTGCGGGTCGAGTCCACTGCCGGACGCTGCGGCGAGTTCAGCCGGTAGGGGGTTCTCGGCGGTCGCGCCGGAGGCAACGATGTTAGTCTGTGCCCGGTCGGTCAGATCGCTGCTCGTTGGCGATTTGTTACTGCCGCCCGCACCTGCAGCGTTGTAGTCTGCCGCGGAAGGCCGGGGCCAGAAGTATTGCGGCTGTGTGAATTTCTGAGCGATGAGCCGGCTGCCGACGATCTTGCCGTCCTTCGTGACCAGCGAACCGTCCGCTCTCGCCGGCACGACCATCTGGGCGAAACCGAGAATGATGGCGGTGTAACCGGCCACGCAAACGAGCATTGTGATGACGACCAGACGAAGACTGGTGATGAGTAATTTCATATTGCCTCTATTTCATGAACATCAAGTGTTCGGCGATTGGACCAAGTGTCGCGAGCGGGAAGAACGTCAGCGCACCGATGAACAAGAGTGTTCCTCCTAGCATCACGCCAAACGTCACACTCTCTGTGCCCAACGTACCGACCGATTCTGCGGTCGGTTTCTTCGCGGCCAGCGACCCGGCAATGGCCAGTGGCAAGAAGATCGGAATGAAGCGTGCGAGCATCATGACGATACCGGTCGCGACGTTCCACGGGATGGTGTTGTCGCCCAACCCCTCGAAGCCGGAACCGTTATTCGCATTGGCGGAACTGAATTCGTAAACAATTTCACTGAACCCGTGCGGGCCGGTATTGTTGAGCGTCTTCTGTCCCCAATCCGTCGCGGCAAACAGTCCGGTCGGCGCGAGCACGAAGAAGCAATGGGCGAACAAGGCGATGACCGCCAGCTTGACCTCGCGCGCCTCAATGCGCCGGTTCAGGTATTCCGGCGTGCGCCCCACCATCATGCCGGCCACAAACACAGCGAGCACGATGTAGATGAACATATTGATCATGCCGACGCCCACGCCGCCAAACGTTGCATTCAACCACATGCCGATCATCGACATCAGCCCGGTCATCGGGTTGAGGCTGTCGTGCATGGAATTCACCGAACCGTTGCTGGTCGAGGTCGTCAACACAGCCCACAATGGACCGGCCGCTGTCCCGAACCGCAGCTCCTTGCCTTCGAGATTGCCGGTGGTCTGCTCAATCGGCAGGCCGGCGAATGCCTGCGTCGGCGCGGCTTCGAAATACACTGCCCCGCCAATCTTGGCCACCAGAAAGACAAGCATCACGGCAAACACGACCGCCGCGTGCCGGAGGCGTTTGACGATGTGCCCAAACATCCACACGCTACCCATCGGGATGAGGATGATCGAGACTGAGGCGACGATGTTTGTCCAGAACGTCGGATTCTCGAACGGATGCGCGCAATTCGGCCCGAAGAACCCGCCACCGTTCGTGCCGAGTTGCTTGATCGCCACAAACGCCGCGACTGGTCCGCGCGCAATAATCTGCTCAATGCCTTCCAACGTCGTCGCCTTCGCCGCGCCCAGCAGCGTCATCGGTATTCCGCCGAGAGCAAACAGCACCGCCACGATGACCGCCACCGGCAAGAGCACGAGAAACGTGGCGCGTTGCAGATCAATGAAGAAGTTGCCCATGTCCTTGCGCCCGGCGATTCCGCGCGCCATTGCGGTCAGCGCCGCAATGCCGGTCGCCGCCGAAACGAACTGCAGCCACATCAACGCGCACAGTTGCGAGAGATAACTCATCGAAACTTCGCCGGAATAGTGCTGGAGGTTCGTGTTCGTCGTGAACGATGCAGCGGTGTTAAAGATGCAATCGAGGTTGATCGCGCCTTTGCCATCGGGATTCAAAAACAAGTGCTGTTGGAGCGCCATGAATCCAAAGCTGACGACGAACATGAGCACGTTGAACACGAGCATCGCGACGCAATACTGCTTCCAGTTCTGCGGCTCATTGCTGTAACGCCCGCCGAAGCGGTGGAACAGCCGGTCAAACCCGTTCGGCTTGTCCGGGTCCATGGCCCATTTCATATACCGGCCCAGTGGCCAGGAAAGCAGCGCCGTGCCGCCGACGATAAACGAGATAAAGAGTATGGCATTCATAAGTGTTCCACTCCGATGATGAGCGCGTACAGCAATCCGAAAATGACAAGTCCGAGTAGCAGATAAAGCATGGTGACTCCATTAGACGATGTGCAACGCCGCCACGATCATATCGATCAGTTTGATTCCGACGAACGGTACGACCACGCCGCCCAGTCCGTAGATAAGCAAGTTGCGCCGCAAGATCGCTGCCGCGCCGAGTGGCCGGTATTTCACGCCTTTCAGCGCCAGCGGAATCAGGGCGACGATAATCAACGCATTGAAAATGACCGCACTGAGAATCGCCGTCTCCGGGGAGTGCAGGTGCATGATGTCCAGCGCCGCGAGTGGACCGCGCCCCGTCGTCGCATAGACCCCCGCAAACATGGCCGGCAGGATGGCGAAATATTTCGCTATGTCGTTGGTCAAACTGAACGTCGTCAACGCCCCGCGCGTCATGATGAGTTGCTTGCCGATCTCGACGATGTCCATGAGCTTCGTCGGATTGCTGTCGAGGTCCACCATGTTGCCAGCTTCGCGGGCGGCTTGCGTGCCGGTGTTCATGCAGACGCCCACATCGGCTTGCGCCAACGCCGGGGCGTCGTTCGTCCCGTCACCGGTCATGGCGACGAGGTGGCCGGCGGCTTGTTCTTCCCGGATGCGTTTGAGTTTTTGTTCCGGTGTCGCTTGCGCCATGAAATCGTCCACGCCAGCTTCGGCGGCGATGGCGGCGGCGGTCAGCGGATTGTCGCCGGTAATCATCACGGTGCGGATGCCCATCTTGCGGAGTTGAACGAAGCGCTCCTTGATGCCGCCTTTGACCACGTCCTTCAGATGAATCACGCCGAGCAATCTGTTCTTCTCCGCGACAACCAACGGTGTGCCGCCGGAACGGGAAATTTTCTCCACAGTTTCGGTCACGGTCTTGTCGTTGTGACCGACCCACTGGAAGATGGCGTCCGCTGCACCCTTGCGGATGCTGCGGCCATTCAGATCGAGACCGCTCATGCGCGTCTGGGCGGTGAACGGGACAAATGTGGCGTGCGGCGCGGCGACTTCCCGGCCGCGCAACCCGTATTTCTCCTTGGCCAGCACGACGATGCTGCGGCCTTCCGGCGTTTCGTCGGCGATGGATGCGAATTGTGCGGCGTCGGCGAGTTCTTCGGGTTTGACGCCGGTCGCGGGAATGAATTCCGTCGCCATCCGGTTGCCGAGCGTGATCGTGCCGGTCTTGTCGAGCAACAATACGTCCACATCACCCGAGGCTTCGACGGCCTTGCCGCTCATCGCCAGCACGTTGCGTTGCATCACACGATCCATGCCGGCAATGCCGATGGCGCTCAACAGCCCGCCGATGGTCGTGGGGATCAAACACACGAGCAACGCAACCAATACCGGCACAGTGAACACCGTGTTGGAATACACGCCGTAGGGTTTCAGCGTCACGCAGACGAGCAGAAACACCAACGTGAGCGCCGATAGCAGAATGGTAAGCGCGACTTCGTTTGGCGTCTTTTGCCGTTGTGCACCTTCGACGAGCGCAATCATCCGGTCGAGGAAGCCGTGACCCTTTTCCATCGTGATGCGTACGACAATCCGGTCACTCAGCACGCGCGTGCCGCCGGTCACCGCGCTGCGGTCGCCGCCGGACTCGCGGATGACCGGCGCGGACTCGCCGGTAATGGCCGATTCATCCACGCTGGCAATGCCTTCCACCACGTCGCCGTCGGCCGGTATGACATCGCCCGTTTCGCAAACGACGAGGTCGCCCTTCTGCAAGTCCGGCGCAGAGATTTTCTCCTCAGTTTTGTCGCGTAATCGGCGGGCAATGGTATGCGTGCGCGCTTTGCGCAACGCATTGGCCTGCGCCTTGCCGCGCCCTTCCGCGACCGCTTCGGCAAAATTCGCGAAAAGCACCGTGAACCATAACCAGACCGACAGGTGGGCGATGAAGCCGCGAGCTGTCGGCGAGGTGAAAATGCCAACCGTCGTCAGGATCGCGCCGACCATCGTCACGAACATAACCGGGTTCTTGATCATCGCCCGCGGCTGCAGTTTCTTGAATGAGCCACCGATGGCTGGGCCGATGATGCGCCAATCAAAAAGCGAAGCAGGTCTCTGTGTCATGACAGTTCCTCAGAATTTCTCCGGCCGAATCACAGCCGCGAACAAGTACACAAACAGCAACAGCGAAATAATGCCGACAATGATGTTTTCCATGGTTTCTCCTATAGCTTCTCGCAGAAGCGCACAGACAGCGCGCTCACTACGAAGAACACTACGATGACGCCGATATAGATGATGTCGTTCACGCCAGCACCTTGGCACTACTACCGGCGGTGCGATAATCAAAAGGCAGGCGAAAGGTATAAAAAAAATGCTAACGCCGGTAGCTTGACGCCCCGCAGCGAATCTGCGAAACGACCGGTATGGCCCGCGTCCACATCGACTTACCGGCGACGTTCCCTTTCGCGACCGAGATTCCCGTTCGCGTCACCGACATCAACTACGGCGGGCATCTCGGTAACGATGCGCTGTTGGGTTTGATTCACGAGGCGCGGTGCCGGTTTTTCCAGCATTACGGTTTCAAGGAAACCGACGTCGCCGGCGCCGGCATCTTGATGACGGATGTGGTCATCACCTACCGGAAGGAAGTTTTCCACGGCGAGGTACTACGGTTTGAAGTCGGCGTGATGGATCTGCAGCGGACGAGTTGTGACATCGTTTACCGGGTAACGCGCGCCGGGGAGGTCACGGCCGAAGCCAAAACCGGGATCGTCTTCTTCGATTACCAACGGCGCAAGATCGTCAGGACGCCACCGGAGTTTGCGGCGTTGTTTCCGGCGTCAGCGTCTCCTTGACGGACTCGTTGACCGCTTGCACGGCTGCAACCGCGGCTTTCACTTCATCGGCGATTGGCGCGGCGGCTGAGGAAAGGGTTGGCGCATTTTCGGCGACGACCGGTGGGGCGTCGGGGATTGCGGCCACGGTGGATTCCTTCGCGACCAGCAGATCGTTGTGCAGTTCTTCCTCGTGCGGGCGGAGATCGGGGCGGACGGCGGCGGCGCCGTCGATCCGGTCTTCCTGAGTTTCTCTCGCCTTTTCCGCGGCTTTGCGGGCTTTTTCCTCGCGCGGGCTGAACTTGACGCTGACGACTTTCGAGACGCCGTGTTCTTCCATTGTGATGCCGTAGAGCGCGTCGGCCATGCCGATGGTGCGCTTGTTGTGGGTGATGACCACGAACTGGCTCTGATGGATGAACCGAGTGAGGATGCGGATGAACCGATTGATGTTGGATTCGTCGAGTGGCGCGTCCAATTCGTCGAGCACACAGAACGGTGACGGTTTGACCATGTAGATCGCGAACAGCAACGCCGTTGCGGTCATCGTCTTTTCACCACCGCTGAGGAGTGTGATGCTCTGCAACTGTTTGCCGGGCGGTTTGGCGACGATCTCGATGCCGGATTCGAGCGGGTCGTTTTCGTCGGTGAGAATGAGGTTCGCTTTGCCGCCGCCGAACAACTCGGTGTACATCGTCTGGAAGTTCTCGCGGATCTTGGTGAACGTCTCGCTGAAGAGCTCCTTGGTGGTCGTGTTGATCTTCGCGATGACTTGGAGCAATTGCTCTTTCGCTTTGACGAGGTCTTCGTGTTGTTGGCTGAGGAATTTGTAGCGTTCTTCGAGTTCGTCGTATTCTTGAATGGCTTCGACATTGACCGGGCCCATGGCGTCGAGCTTCGATTGCAGTTCGGCGACTTGGAGTTCAATCGCGTCCCAGTCGGTCGGGAGTGGGACTTGTTCGCTGATGACCGGGCCGCCATCGGCCACGGTCACGGTGATCGAGTCACTCCGAATGTCTTCGACGTTGAGCTGATATTTTTGCCAGACGCGGTCTTTGAGGTTCTGAATCTCCATCCGCTTTTGTGCCAGAGCCACATCGAGGCCGGATTTCTGGCTCTGCGCTGCGGAAGCCAGCGTACGAAGGTTGCGCAACTCGGTTTCGGTGTGTTCGATGCCGGTGGCAACCTCAGTGCGTTGGTGTTGCAAGCCGGCCAACTGTTGTTGCGATTGTTCGCGGGCGGCGGCTAGTTCGATGATCTTCTGTTCCGACTCCGTGGTTTCCACCCGGCAAAGCTCGATGCGGTTGGCGTGCGAGTCCATTTCGTTCGTGCAGGCCGTGATGCGGTCCTGCAAATCGCGGATGCGGCCGGCGATCGGCTCGCGTTGCCCCTGAATGGCGGCGCGTTTGTGTTGGACGCCGCCGACGGCCACGCGCAGTTCGGTCAACTGCGCGATCATGCCGTCGCGATGATTGGTGAGGTCGGTGACGGTTTGCTGCAAGCCGGCCAACTCGTCGCGCAAGCCGCGTTCGCGTTCTGCCGCCTGTTCCAACGCGGCGAGTAATTCTGCGCGGCGTTGTTTTTCTTCCGTGTCTTGCTGCTCGATGGCGGTGAGTTCGAAGATGACCGTGTGGACTTTGCTTTCGAGGTCGCGGCGTTCGGTGGTCAACGCGCTGAGTTCGCCTTCCCGGCTGGCGAGGGTGACTTCGTTGGCGTGGAGTTCTTCGCGGAGCCGGTTGACCTGTTGTTCGTGGGCGAGCCGGGAATCTTCCAACTCGGATTGTCGGGTGGCGAGTTCGGTGGTGCGCGTCTGGAGTTTGCCGGCTTCTTCGGCCAGGGTCGCGATTTCGCCGATGTGGCTGTTGGAGACGGCACTGAGGATGCCGTGTGAATCAATGAACTGGCCTTGCCGGGTGGCGATGGCCAAGCCGGGTTTCCAGAGCGCCAAGGCGGCGTCGAGATCGTCAGCGATGGCGACATTGGCGAGGAGCGAATTCAAGAGCGGCGCGAAGCGCTCGTCGCGAATGCGGACGTGTTCCAAGGCTCCACCGGACGCAACCGGGCTGTCATTGCGCCGAGAATCGGGTGCCGCAACGGGATGCTTGCCGGCCAACAGGGTGCGGGCAGCATCCAAATCGTCGGCGAGGATGGTGCGGAGATTGTGTTGGAGCGCGGCTTCGATGGCGGCGCCGAATTCAGGTTGAACGTCGAGGATGTTGCCGAGTGTGGTGCGGCCGTCGGGCGCGGCGAACATTTGCCGGAGCAATTCGAGCCGGGCGGTCTTTTTGGAGAGTTCGGCGACAGAGGCTTGGTGCTCGCGGGTGGCGCTGCGGAGTTGCTCGGTCAGTTGATCGAGGTCGGCTTGCCGGTGATTGAGCAGGTCGCTGGAGGATTCCACAGACCGGCGGAGGTCGGTCAGGCTGCCACTGAACGCGTCGAGGCGTTCTTGGAGCGTGCGACGTTGGTCTTCGAGGTTGATTTTTTCGGCGGAAAGTTTTTCGGCGCGGAACAGGTCGTGTTTCTTTTTGTGGTCGAGCGCGCCGAGTTCATTGCGGTTTTGGGCGCTCTGGCTTTCCAACGTGATCAAGCCGGTATTGGCGGCAGTCAGCGCGGCGCGTTTGGCGCCGAGTTCGTTGTCGTGCGCTTTGAGTGCGTCTTGCTGGGCTTGGACTTTGGCCTGTTCGGCGGCGAGGAGCGAGTCGATCTGTTCAAATTCCGCGTTGAGCGAAGCGAGCAACTGCTCTTGGACGTGAATTTTTTCCTGGGAGGCCGCGATTTCGAGCCGGTCATCGTCGATGCGCTTCTCGGATTCGGCAATGCGTTCGGTGTTGTAGCCGATGCGTTGCTGATGCCGGTCGGCGTCGTTGCGGAGTTCGTGGTCGTGGCTGACGGCGGCATTGATGGCGCTTTCGATTTCGTGGAGCGACCGGCGCAGTTCGGCAATTTGTGTTTCGCGGTCGCCAATCGCGCTGGCGAACTGTTCGCTCTGGGCGGCAATCGCGATGATTTGAGCATCGAGATCCGCGATTTCGGCGTGGAGCAGGTCGTAGCGGTGGCGTTGGAGGCGTGTGTCGAGGGTTTTGAGTTGGTCGAAGATTTCTTTGTAGCGGCGGGCTTTGCCGGCTTGGCGTTGGAGGCTGATGATCTGGCGTTTGACTTCCTTGATGATGTCGGTCAAACGCATCAGGTTTTGCTCGGTGTACTCGAGCTTGCGGAGCGCTTCTTTTTTCTGGTGTTTGTATTTGTTGATGCCGGCAGCTTCTTCGAAAATCGTGCGGCGGTCTTCCGGGTGCGCGCTGAGAATCTGGTCGATCTGCCCCTGCGCCATCATCGAGTACGACGAACGGCCAATTCCGGTATCCATGAACATCTGTTGGATGTCGCGCAGCCGGCAGGCGGTTTTGTTGAGGAGATATTCGCCGGTGCCGTCGCGATAGACGCGGCGGGTGACGGTGATCTCGGTGAAGTCGAGATTCACGCCGGGAAGAGAAATCAGTTTTGGGTCAACATCGGCAAAGGTAAGGCTGACTTCGGCCATGCCGATGGCTTTGCGGCCGTCGGTGCCGTTGAAGATGACATCGGCCATTTCGGAGCCGCGGAGGGCTTTGGCGGATTGTTCGCCGAGCACCCAGCGGATGGCGTCGGAGACATTGGATTTGCCGCAACCGTTTGGGCCGACAATGGCGGCAACTCCAGGTAGAAATTCCAAGGTCGTTTTTTCGGCAAACGACTTAAAGCCGATGAGTTGAAGGCTCTTCAGGTACATGATGGGTTCCCCACCCCTTTCCTTGATTTATGGCTGTGGAGCATAGCGTCCGTGCCGTTGAATGCAAGTAAAAATCAGGCACTTACGTCAACAGCTTCGCTGTGAATATCGTTTGAAGAACATTTCTAGGCGGTGGATCTGGGGATTGCCTACTGGAGTTCGCCAAAGGTAATTTACCGGCGGCAGTGTTTGGGGACTGACCCCAGTCCGTAATCCCTGTAATGGCAACAGCGCGAAGCGCATAGTTCCCGCTAGTAAATGGAAGGTTCATCTTCACGGAGTGATTGGCTGGCTGGTTTGGCGGCGGCGGCCGTGGTTGGGCTGTTTGGTTTGATGTTGGCCGGTTTTTTTGTGCCGGCCTACGACGGCACGGATGAGAATGGCTACCTCTGCGCGGCCCGGCGGCTGGCGTTGACCGGCGCGGCGACCAAACACACGACCCATCCGCTCGAATTCGTCAGCGGGAACGTTGTGCAAACTGGTGACTCGGTGTTTTATCCGAAGTATCCCTTGGGATACCCGTGGCTGGCCGCGTTGGCGTACCGGCTTGGTGGGGAATCGGCCGCGTTTTGGGTGAATCCGCTTCTCGCGACGTTGGCAGTGGCTGGAATTTTTCTGTTGGCGCGGGCAATGGTGGGCGCGCTGGCTGGGGTGCTGGCGGCGTTGGTGTTGGCGACGAATTCGTTGCACGCGGGATTTGGGTTGTCGGCGTTGAGCCATTCAGGGGCCATTTGTTTCGCGATTTGGGGGATGTTTTACCTCTGGCGTTGGACGCAAAGCGGTGGCTGGTGGAACGCTTTCGCCGCCGGCGGGTTCACGGCCTACACGTACACGATCCGGTATTCGGAGGCGTTGCTGGTGGTGCCGGTGGTGGCGATGGTTTTGTGGCGGTATTTCAACCGGGCAGAAGGGGCAACCCCCACGGCACGGTTGTTGGCGGGGCGTCGGTGGCGCTGGGAAGTCGGCGGGATGGCGCTCGGGGCGGCGCTGTTGCTCGCGCCGTTGTGGGCGTATCATTGGAGTGCGTTCGGCGCACCGTGGAGGAATGGGTATGATCTGTGTGGGGAATCGACCGGTTTCGCGTGGAAGTGGTTTCAGGAGAATTGGTGGTTGATGTTGACGAGGTTGAACGCGCCGGGATTGCTGTTGATTTTCCCGCTCGGATTGGCTGGGTTGGCGTATCTGACGGCCCATGATCGAAAGCGCGCGCTCTTGCTGGGATTGTGGTTGGTGCCGACCTTGTTGTTGTACTCGGCGTATTACTGGGCGCCGCAGGGTGAGGGGCGAAGCTATGTCCGGTTTTTTGTGAGCGTGTTTCCGCCGTTGATTGTGTGTGCGCTGGCGTTGTTGTGCGAGGCGGTCAAGCCGCGGCCGGGTTGGTCGCTGGCGTTAGGAGGATTCTTTGCGGTGGTGACGACGTACAATTTGCGGAGCACGTTGACGGATTTGGAGGTTCAGATGCAACGGTTGCAGCACATCCGCCGGTCATGGGATATGGTGCAGCGGCATATGCCGGCGGGTTCGATTCTTTTGGCGGCGCGCGGGGGATTGAATCATCTCGAATTTGCCGGTGATTATGAGTTGTATGCGTTGGAGACGTTTGACCGGAATGCCATTCAGAGCAGTCTCAAAATCTTGAACCATAACGACCCGCACCCCCTGCAGCGCCGCAAGGCGCAGGAACTCGCGCGAACAGTCGGCGCGCTGACGGACGGGCAGTTGGCCAATCTGCAACGCTCGTTGCTGGCCAGCAATGTCGCCAGTGGCCGCAGGGTGGCGGTGGTTTGTCCGCCCGATCAACTGCGCAGCGTGCGCGGCCGGTTGGGTGAGGCGTTCATTTATGAGCCGATGACCGAATGGTTACAGACCAGTTTTGGCAAGACCGGTGAGGTGCGCGTGTCCGCCATGCGGTTGTATCAGTTGCAGGCCCGCCCACCGGGGATGCCGAGCGGGGAGAGTTTGGCGGCGTTGGAGGAAAAGGCTGATCAACTTGAGTTTCAGATGAAAGTCTTGCGGGCCGACTTCGCCACCGCCTATCCTGGCGCCCAAAAGAGTTTGGATGAAATCCGAAACTCCGAACAACAACTGCGCGAGTTGCGCGAGAAAATCAAACGCCAGGCCGGCCGCAAGCCTCCTGCACCGGCCACGAATCTTGCCGGCCGCGCTGAATTGAGAACGACCCGATGAAACGCCGTGGTTTTACTTTGATCGAATTATTGGTGGTCATCACCATCATCGCCATTCTGGCCGCTTTGCTGTCGCCGGCCCTCGCGTCGGCGCGGCGCAAGGCGCGCAGCACCGATTGCCTGAACAATCTCAAGCAACTCGGCCTCGCTACGCTGTCGTACTGGGACGATCACGCGGGGCAACTCGCGGGACTCAGCGGCGTGTTTCCAGCGTGGAATGGTTCTGGGCCCAACGACTGGGCCGCTTGGCCGCGCGAGATCCGTCCTTATGTCGGCTCGCTCAAACCCTTCACTGACATTGGCCGTCCGTCATGGATGCCGGAGTTGCCGATTGATTACTACTTCAATCTTCTACCAGCGTACGTGGCGGCCGGCAGTACCGGCCAAGTGTTTGCCGTCGATTCAAAAGCTATCGCCAACGCGTCGGCTTTTATTATCTATAGCGATGATCTGTGGATCCGCGGGCTGACGGATGATCTGGACCCGACCAATGAAAAAGATGACAAAACGGGCTTTTCGAGCTTATCTTCGTCGAACTACCCGCCGGCGCACGATGGCTACGCGAATTTCGTTTTTGCCGACGGCCATGTCAGTTCGCACTATAAATTTGATCTGGGGCAGATGACCTACTGGTATCACAAACTCGCCAATTGGCAGGCCACTTTACCGTAACTCACCATGCTGCGCGACAACTGGAAACTTCTCGTCACGATTCTCGTCACCCTGATCGTGCTGGCCTTGGCCGGGCTGCGATTCAAGCGCGCGTTCGCGCCCCAGGCACCGGCGGCGTTGAACTACGTGCAACACACCAGCCCGGGGTTCACCTTCAACGCCGACCTCCGGCGCGCGTGGAAAAGCGTCGCGGCGTTCGTGGCCCAGGCGCAACGCGAGGAAAAAGCCGCGTTGAAGAAATTGACCCAACTCTCGTTCGTGCATGTGAGCCGACTGCCGAACGAGGCGTTGATTTGGGACTCACTCGAAGCGCGCAATCCTGGTTTCGAAACGCTGCGGCGGGTGGAACGCTCTGAACCCGGTGCGCCGGCCAAGCTCATTGGCTATTACACTCTGGACGGCCAGCCGCTCACCTACGACACCAAGACCGATCTGCGCAACCCGCGGCAGACGTTGACCACGGTGACGTTGGCCGCTCCGCTCGGTCCTGGCAAGGCGGAGTTGATTTTCCGTGTCCTCAGCACCACCGCCCGCATCACCACCAACACCCCCGGCAAGGGTGTCGTTTCCTTGGGGCGGTTGCCGGCCAATCCGGCGGAACTGCATGCGTTAGGTTTGGCGGTGCCGCAACCAGCCAGTCTGGCCAAGTATCCCACCATCGGCGCCCGGGTGCAGAACCAGGAGGCGCTGACGACGATCATTTGGTTCAACACTGAACCGGATTCGGCGCCACGGCAGATTCAGGTCACGTTCGATTTGAACCGGTCGCTGCACCCTTGACTGCATCCGGCGGACGGACAAGAATGCGCGGCATGGGTGCTGAGTGAACGCAATGACCATCGCAACGCTTGTCTGGCGGGCGGTGCATCGGCTTTCGCGCGTCGCCCGGCGCTATTCGTGGCGCAATCTGACCGCGCCGCAGCTTTTCGTGGTGTCATTCCTGATCTTGATTGGCTTGGGCACGGCCGGGCTGCGGCTCTTGCCGGGATTGTATAACGGGACGCCGTTGTCGTGGTTGGACTCGCTGTTCACCGCCACGAGTGCGGTATGTGTGACCGGGTTGACTATTGTCGACACCGCCACATATTTCACAGTTGCCGGCCAGGCGTGGCTGCTCCTGTTGATCCAGTTGGGGGGCTTGGGGATGTTGTCGTTCACGACACTGATCATCCGCGCTTTCGGCGGCCGTCTCCCGATGCAACACGAGCTGCTGTCGCGGAGCGTCGCGGAGGCGACGCCGCATTTGGATTACCACAAGGTGCTGCGTGATGCCGTCGTCTTCACTTTCGTCTTTGAAACGGCAGGGGCAACTTTGTTGTACCTGTGTTGGATCCCCCGGTTGGGGCTGATGGACGCATTGTGGCCGGCTTGGTTTCATTCCATCAGCGCATTTTGCAATGCCGGGTTTTCGACGTTCAGCGATTCGCTGATGCAGTTTGCGGATTCGCCGGGAACACTGATGGTGGTGATGGTCTTGATCGTGGTGGGGGGAATCGGCTTTTTGACGATCGAAGAAATTCTCGAGTGGGTCCGCGCCCGCCGGCAAACGCGGGTGTTCCGGTTCTCCATTCATACCCAGCTCGTGTTGGTGATGACGGCGGTCTTGATCGTCGGCGGCTGGGTGGGGTTGACGGTGTTTGAATGGAACGTGTCGCTGGCGCGGTTTTCGGTTGTGGACCGGTTGCTGAACGGCTTGTTCATGAGCATCACCCCGCGCACTGCCGGGTTTAACACGATTGATTATGGTCAGGCGACCGACAGCGCCAATTTTCTAACGATCCTCTTGATGTCCATCGGCGGCTCGCCCGGCTCGATTGCCGGCGGATTGAAGACCACGACGGTGGCCCTGCTCGGGTTGCTGGCGTGGTCGCGGTTGTGCGGGTATGAAGTCGCGGTGCTGAATGGCCGTACCATACCCGAGGAAACCGTTCAGCGCGCCGTCGGTTTGTTTGTGCTGATGTTCGGTGTGGTGACGGTCGCGATCTTCGTCTATACCACGACCGAACTCGCGTGGGTGGCGCCGACCACAACTTCCTCGCACTTTTTACGGGTAATGTTCGAGGCGGCCAGCGCGTTGAACACCGTCGGACTGTCGATGGGCCTGACGCCGGAATTGTCCGAGATGGGCCGGGCGGTGACCATTGGGTTGATGATTTTAGGGCGGGTCGGCCCGCTGACGTTTGCCGCCGCGCTGGCCCGCCGGCACGTGATCGCGGTACGGAAATTCCGGTACGCGTATGAGGACGTGGCGATTGGCTAACGGACGAAACAGGAGACAGACAGAATGAAACGCTTTGTCGTTGTGGGACTCGGTATTTTTGGTTCAACCATTGCCGAGGCGTTGCACGAGACGGGTGATGAAGTGCTGGCCGTTGACATGGCCGGCAAGGCGGTGGATCGCTTGGCCCGGCACGCCACGCGCGCCGCCGTTGGCGACGCCCGTGAAGTCGAAACACTGGAACGCCTGGGCGCCAAAGACGCCGATGCCGCCATTGTGAGCACCGGTGACGACATCAGCGCCAGCATTCTCGCGGTGATGGCTTTGCAGGACCTCGGCGTGAAGGACATCTACGTGAAAGTGATTTCTGCTGACCACGCGCGGGTGATGAAAAAAATCGGTGTCACTCTGACCGTTTTCCCCGAGCATGATTCGGCCAACAACCTCGCCAACCTCGTCACCCACAGCAAATCGCTTTTGAACTACATCCGGCTGGGCGAAGGGTTCGGCGTCCAGGAAATGGCCGTCCCGGCGGCGTGGGAAGGCAAGCCCCTGCGCGACCTCGAACTCCGGCAACGGTTCGGCGTTTCGGTGGTGGCGGTGCGGGATGTTCTGACCGATCAGATTGTGACGATCCCGGCCCCCGATGCGGAACTCAAAGTCTCCGACGCCCTGTTGGTGGCCGGCCGCGACGAAGACCTCGCCCGCGTTGCCGGTTTGAAGTGACGCCGTCAATGGCCTTTGTTAGATTGCCGGGACGATGAATGTACGTGTCCGCTTTGCGCCGAGTCCCACCGGTTTTCTGCACATTGGCAGTGTGCGCACCGCCCTGTTCAACTGGCTCTATGCCCGGCATACCGGCGGGACGTTTGTGCTGCGCATTGAGGATACCGACACCGCGCGCAATACCGAGCAATCGTTGCGCACGATTCTCGACGGTCTCGCGTGGCTGGGGTTGACTCATGACGAAGGGCCGTATTTTCAATCGCAGCGCGCCGCTATTTACCGGCAGCGAGTCAAACAGCTTGTGGACGCCGGTATGGCGTACGAACGCGAGGGCGCGATCCGGTTCAAGATGACGCGCGAGCCGATCGTGATGAACGACCTCATCGCCGGCAAGGTGACGCGGGAACTCGGCGACCGGGAAGTCAACGATCCCGATTTCGTGATCGTTCGTAGCGATGGCAATCCGGTCTTTCATTTCGTCAACGTCGTGGATGACCTGGAGATGAAAATCACGCACGTCATTCGCGGTGAAGATCATCTTTCCAACACGCCGAAACACATCGCGTTGTTCCGCGCGTTCGGCGTCGAACCGCCAAAGTACGCGCACATTCCGATGATCTTGAACAAAGACGGCACCAAGATGAGCAAGAGCGATCCCGACCCGGTCAAAGCCCGGCTCGCATCGCTGACTGGGTACATCGAGGACGGTTACTTGCCGGAGGCGGTGCGGAATTATTTATGTCTGCTCGGTTGGTCGCCAAAGGACGACCGGCAAGTCCTGCCCATCGAGGAAGTCATCCAGAAGTTTGATCTCCCGCAAGTCCTGCGCAGCAATGCGAAATTTGATGCGGCGAAATTGGAGTGGATGAACGGCCAGTACATCAACAGGCTGACCGGCGAGGAACTCGACCGGCGGGTTACCGGGATTCCGGGCGCTGACGTGGCGTATCGGCGCAGGGTGTTGGAGTTGTTGAAATCAAAGGTGACGTTGTTGAAGCAGTTCCCGGAACGGACGAAATATTTCTTCACCGATGATTTTCCTGTCGAACCGGTGGATGCGGCGCTGTTAGGCAAACTCGCGGACCGGTATGCATGTGTGCCGACCTGGGACGCGGCGAGTCTGGAGGCGGGGTTGAAGGCGCTGGCGACTGAGTTGGGCGTGAAGACGGGGCAGTTGATTCACCCCTGCCGGATGGCGGTGTCGGGGCAGACAGTGGGACCGTCGCTGTATCACATGTTGGAAGTGTTGGGGCGCGACCGGGTGTTGGCGCGCTTGCGGAAAACATGACAACCGCCAATAAAGTCACAGTCGTTCGCATCCTGCTGATCCCGGTGTTCATCTGGTTCACGCTGGATTACATCCGCAATTTTCAACGCGATCAGACTCGCGAATGGGAACGGATCATGGCGTGCCTGATTTTTGCGGTGGCCGCCATCTCGGACGGCATTGATGGCTACATCGCGCGCCGGTACAAACAGAAGAGCGAACTCGGCGCGTTCCTCGATCCCTTGGCGGACAAGGCGTTGTTAGTGTCGGCGATGATTTTATTGAGTGTGCGGTTCAAGGACGGCTCGCCGTTCGCGCTGTTGCCGTTGTGGTTTCCGATTTTGGTCATCAGTCGCGATTTGATGCTGTTGACCGGCACGGTGCTGATCCACATGCTCGCCGGCAAGATGACGCCGCGACCGCGGTTCGTCGGGAAGTGCGCCACGCTCTTTCAGATGATCACATTGGGCTGGGTGTTGTTGAAGATCGAGTACCCGCCGTATGAATGGCCGTTGTATGCAGCGGGGTTCTTCACGTTGGTCTCCGGCATCTGGTATATCTTCGATGGCGTGAAACAGCTTGGCGCGCACGAAGCGAAAAAATCTTAGCTTGCCGGCGGGGGCCGGCTTGGTATGGTTGCGCCAGTTCTTTGTGAACCATGTGTCGGCGCAGGGAAGGCCGTGAAATTCGGCCACAGTGGCGCTGCTGTAACTGGATACGAAAGCCCAACAGCCACCCAAACGGGGAAGGCGGGCCGGTAGGTTCGAAGCCAGAAGTCAGAACAACGGTCGACGCATGTCAGTAATCAACCCTTCGTACCAAAGGAGTCTGTCATGTTGCGTCAACGTATCTTCGCCTGCGCGCTCGCGCTGGTCGTCCCGTCGGTTGCCAGTTTTGCTCTCACGGAAGATTTTTCTTCCGACCCATTCGTCAATTGGTCGTTCGGCATTGGCGGCGCCGATCCCGGCACCAACCGGTTTGATTGGAATGCCGGTGCCGCTCCCACTTACGTCGGGGATCCGACCGGTGAGTTAAATCTCCACCTGAATTCGTCTCTGCCCACCGTGCGACTTGACCGACCGTTGGGGGTGACGGTGACCGACACCGACAGCTTCTCCTTGACGACGCGGTTTTCGTATTCGTTGACGAGCGCGCCGGGGGATCAGTTTATGCAAATCTCGTTCGGGCTGGTGAACAGCACGCTGACCGGGGGCGATCGCACGGGATCGCTGTTGAACTTCGGGAGTGACAATGTTTTTCATACTCTCGAGTTCAACTACTTTCCGAACGTCTCGACCTTTTTCGTCACAGGACCGACTTTGACGCCGACGGTGTTTGGCGCACAAAAGGGCAGCGGCGATGCGTTTGCCAATTTTGCGACCAGTTTCTACGGTGACAGCGATCTCGGCGATAATACAGTCGGGATTACCGAGCTGCCCCAAAATCAGACGCTCGAAGCCGGCTTGGCATACAATGGTGCGACCAAAGTTCTCACGCTCAGTTTGAGCCGGGTCGAGGCAGATGGCTCAACCACGTTGCTCGTGACGGAGGTGCCGCCGGTGGATTTGGTTGCGGCCGGTTATGATACCAACTTTCCGTTCGTGGTGAATTCGCTGGCCATCATGGCCTACCAAGACGGTTTTACCAGCAGCGGGGATCCATCCTTGGTGGCGGATTTGACGTTTCAGAAGTTTGATTTTGCGGTGGTGCCGGAGCCGACGACCAGCTTGCTCGTGCTGGGCAGCTTAGGTCTGTTGATCTGTGGCCGGCGCTTCCGCCAGAAGCTGTCGTGAAAAAACGGGCGTTTACGCTGATCGAGCTGTTGGTCGTCGTCGGCATCGTGGGACTGTTGAGCGGCTTGTTGTTACCGGCCCTCAAACAGTCCCGCGAAGCCGCGCGAAGCGCCGCTTGTTCCTCAAACCTGCGGCAGATGGGGCTGGCGATGACGATGTACTTGGATGATTACCAGCGCTACTTTGCATACTTCACGACGGTGGGGAGCGCCCGGCTGTGGTATTTTGGTCTGGAGTCGCCCTACAATCCAGCCGGAGCACCCGGCGCAAGGGCGATTGATCTGACAAAGGCCAAGCTCTATCCCTACATCAACTCCCTGCACGGCGTCGAAATCTGTCCGAGCTACGATTACCGGTCGCCGTTGTGGCGGAAAAAATTCGACCAGATCACAGCGGGGTACGGTTACAATCTCTACGGGCTGACCACCAATAACGTCGGCAAACTCCCCGGCGAAATCACCAAGCCGGCGCAGATCCTGTGTTTTGCGGATGCCGCCCAGATCAACACCTTCCAGGCACCGGCCTCCAGTCTCAACCCGATGATCGAAGAGTTCTATTTCATCAGTTTCAAGAGCGGCACCGACTTGCCCAATACCCACTTCCGCCACAATGAACGCGCCAACGCGCTCTTTGTGGACGGTCACGTCGCCGCCCGCGCGATGGCCCCGGGGACACAAGATAGTCGCATCCCTGCCGCAAAAATTGGCCGCTTCAATCCCGATGGTGACACCAGCCTATTCTGGTAGTCCGGTCCAGTCGCCGTGCCGAAACATCTGTCAGATGGACGCGGCGGACCAGTTTTGTCGAGGCTGTGATCGCACTCGGGACGAAATTGCGGCGTGGCCAGGAATGACCGCCGCCGAAAAGACGGCAGTGCTGCAACAGGTGCAGCTTAGGCGCCGATTGTTTCGCGAATCCGCCCGGTAATCTTGTCGGCCAGCGCCTTGATCTGATTACCGTCGCGGCCCTCGATGAGGAGCCGCGCTTTCGGCTCGGTGCCGGAGTAACGCAGAAAGACGCGCCCTTCGGCGCCGAGCGTCTTCTCGGCGTCTTTCACCAAGGCGAGCACATCCGGCAAGGCTTCCCACGCCGGTTTCGCTTTCACCTTAACGTTCACCACGAGCTGTGGGAATTTCGTCATGACTTGCCGGAGTTCGCTGAGGCGTTTGTCGGAGTCCATCATGATGCGCAAGACTTGCAACGCAGCCACGATGCCGTCGCCGGTTGTCGCGAAGTCACGGAAAATCATGTGCCCGGACTGCTCGCCGCCGACGTTGAGATCGTCGGCCAACATTTTTTCGAGAACGTACCGGTCGCCGACGTTGGTGCGCACCGTCTGGCCGCCAGCATTCTTCAAGGTGAAATCCAAGCCGAGATTGCTCATCACCGTCGCGACGAGGGTGTTCTTCTTTAACGCGCCACGCTTGAGCCAGTCGAGCGCGGTAATTGCCAGCACGTCGTCGCCGTCCACCAAGGTGCCCGTTTCGTCGCAGAGTTGCACCCGGTCACCATCGCCGTCGTGCGCGATGCCGACATCGGCGCTGAGTTTGCGAACCGCCTCACACATGACTTCGGGGTAGAGCGAGCCGCAGTTTTTGTTGATGTTGGTGCCGTCGGGCGCGTTGTTGAGAACGGTGACGCGCGCGCCGAGTTCGCGGAGGACGCAGGGCGTGCTTTTGTACGTTGCGCCGTGGCCGGCATCCACGACAACTTTCAAACCTTCCAGCGTCATGCCTTTGGGAAAGGCGGCTTTGGCATATTCGATGTACCGGCCAAGGGCGTCGTCAATGCGCATGGCTTTGCCGATTTCATGGGCGGTCGGGCGGATGTTCTCAATCGCGCCGCTGAAAACCAAGTCCTCGATCTCGGCTTCGACGGCATCATCGAGTTTGTAGCCATCGTGCTGGAAAAATTTGATGCCGTTGTCCTCGTAGGGATTGTGCGAGGCGGTCAGCACGATTCCGGCATCGGCGCGCAGCGACCGGGTGATGTAGGCGACTCCCGGCGTCGGCAATGGTCCGATCATCAAGACATCCACACCCATGGAAAGCACGCCGGCGGCGATGGCGTTTTCGAGCATATAACCGCTGAGCCGCGTATCTTTGCCGATGACGATCTTGTGCCGGTCATGACCGCGCGGCAACGGGGTGCGGCTCTTGAATACGTGCGCCGCCGCCCGGCCCAATTTCAAGGCGGTTTCGGCGGTGACCGGCTCAACATTCGCGGTTCCGCGGACCCCATCAGTTCCAAAAATTTTTCGTTCGTTCACAAGATTCTTGTACACTTCCCCGCCGGCGGGAGTCAATCCGTCGACTTTTCAAGACGGACGGTGATATTCGTCGGCTCGACGCTCATGACTTGAACCCGGCGCGGATGCCGGACGTCCCGCGTGGTCAGCGCGACCTGATGCCGGCCGATCCGGTCAATGCGCGACAAATCCACCACGGTGAACAATTCGTAACGGGAGGCTTGCCGGAGGTCTTCGGCGGTGCCGCGGACGGTGACGTTGATGGTTTTCGGGGAGAGATACACGGCAGTCAGACCGGGGGCGACCTTGACTTCGACCGGAACGCCTTCGACCGTGCGGGCGTCATTGGTCACTGCTTTGACGAAAAACCAGACAAAGATCGCCAAAGCCAGCGCAACGACCTTCAACCCGGTATTGGTCATGATCCACTGTTTCATCCGTTTGTATCCTTGTGGTCATGGGGAACCGATTCCGCCGATTGCACAGCGGTTGAGCCGCTCCGCGCGGTCATCAACATGGCCACCAATTTCCGGACACGATCCACGAACCAGTTGCCCGTCCGGGCGGGCGGCGCCAGCGTGTTGGCGAGAAATGTTCGCAGCGTGTTCGCGTCGAAGTCCTGCAACAGATGCCCGCGCCGCGCGACGCCAATCTGGCCGGTCTCTTCGCTAACCACCAGTATAATGGCGTCCGTCTCCTCGCTTAACCCGATGGCTGCACGATGGCGCATGCCCAGTTGTGTGCTCAGACCGCCTTGCTGGGTCAATGGAAACACACACCCGGCTGCAACCACCCGGTCCCCGCGCAAGACCACCCCACCATCATGCAACGGCGTGTTCGTGTGAAAAATCGTGGTCAACAATTCCGTGCTCGCCTTGGCGTCAATCGCCACGCCGGTTTCCGTCAACCCGCGAAACCCGATCTCCCGCTCGATGGCAATGAGCCCGCCGAAATGTTTTTGGGATAATGCGCGCGCCGTTTCGACCAACACACTGATCAACTCGCCCCGTTGCTGTGAACTGCTGAACAACGGTTGACTGCCCAGCTGCGCCAGCGCCCGGCGCAATTCCGGCTGGAAAATAATCAATACGCCAATCGCCAAGAATGCCAACACGCGGCTCAGAATCCAATTCATCACATCCAGCTCAAAAATCCGCGTCAACCCGGTCACCACCAGCAACGCGATGACAAACCCGGTAAACACCGCCGCGCCGCGCGTCCCGCGGAACAGCAGTAGAAAATAATAGATGATCGCTGCCAGCAGCAGGATCTCAAACGTCGCCCGCCACTGCGTGATTAGTAATTCGATTACACGTTGCATGTTTGTAATTGCTCGATCAACCGCACGACCGCCACGGTCGCGGCGACATCGTGGACGCGCACCACACGCACGCCCTGCGCCACCGCCCAGCCGGCCACTGCCAACGACCCCGGCAATCGGTCGGCCACCGCCCCGCCGAGAAACGACTTGCGGGACGCACCGACAAGCACCGGACAACCCAAGTCGCCGAACTCCTTCAACCGTGCGAGTAATTGCCGGTTGTGCTCGGCAGTTTTGCCGAAGCCGATACCGGGGTCAACGGCGATTTGTGATTTTTGCACTCCGTGCGCTTCCGCCGCCGCGATTCGATCGGCCAGAAAATCATGGACCTCCCGGACCACGTCGGCATACCGGGGTGCTTGCTGCATGGTGGCCGGCGTGCCCTGCATGTGCATCAACACCAACCCGGCGCCGGTCTCCCGCGCCGGCGCGAACAGACTGGCGGAGATGTCGTTGATGATGCGCGCCCCCGCCGCCACGGCTTGCCGGGCGACTTCGGGTTTGGTCGTGTCAATCGAGACCAGTAAATCCGGCAGGCTTTTGATAATCGGCAAGACCCGCTGCAACTCTTCGGCAACGGAGACCGGTTGCGAACCCGGCCGGGAACTTTCGCCGCCAATATCGATGATGTCGGCCCCGGCCGCCGCCAGGGCGCGCGCGCGCGCAACGTGATCGCCCCGGCCACCATCATAAAATGAATCGGGCGTGACGTTGAGAATCCCCATCACCAGCGTGCGGGTGGTGTTCCATTGAAACATGCCGGGAGTGTACGCGGTTGCTTGCGCGGCGACAACAGTTCCGCTACGGTCGCCGCCATGATTTCGCACACGACCTTGTTGCAACAGCTCCGGTGGCGCTATGCCACGAAGAAGTTTGATTCCACGAAAACCATCCCGGCTGCTGACTGGCAGGCATTGGAGGAAGCGCTCGTGCTGACGCCGTCCTCGTACGGACTGCAACCGTGGAGGTTCATCGTCATCACCGACCCGGCCACAAAGGAAAAGCTCGTGCCGGTCTCGTGGGGCCAGCGGCAAGTTGCCGATGCGTCGCACCTCGTGGTCTTCACAATCAAGAAGAACATGAGCGCCGCCGACGTGGACCGGCATCTTGAACGCATCGCCGCCGTTCGCGGCGGCACCGCCCAATCGCTGGCGTCGTTTCGCAAAATGATGCTCAGCGACGTGATCGAAGGCCCACGCAGCAAGATCGTGAACGAATGGGCGACCCGGCAGGTTTACATCGCCCTCGGCAATTTCATGACTAGCGCCGCCATGCTTGGGATTGACACCTGCCCGCTGGAAGGCATCGAGCCGGAGAAATATGACGCGATCCTCGGCCTGCCGGCTCGCGGGTTGGCCACGATGGTCGGGTGCGTGGCTGGCTACCGGGCCGCGGACGATAAGTATGCAGCGTTACCGAAGGTGCGGTTTCCGCACGAAGCGGTGATCGAACGGATTTAGTCACCTTCGTTGTAGCGTCGGTCTATGACCGCCGCTACAGAACCTACGCGCTGGCCGGTGCGGAACCGATGTCGGGTGGCAACACTTCCGGTTGTTCCACTGGCGCGGGAACTGCCGGCGGCGACTTCGGACCCGAGCCGGACCGCCGCCGTGGTGGCTTGCTGAGCTTGCCGGTGTCGAGGAGTTCGGCGATGTCGGGGCCGTCAATCGTCTCGTATTCGAGCAACGCTTCCGCCAAGGCGATGAGTTTATCTTTGTTGTCGAGGATCAAGGTCTTGGCGCGGTTGTAGGCGTTATCAATGATAGCGCGCACTTCTTGGTCAACATCACGCGCGGTCTGCTCGCTGACTTCACGGCCTTTGAAGAGGTCGCGGCCGAGGAACATGTGTTCTTCGTGTTCGCTGACGTTGACCATACCGATCTTCTCACTCATGCCCCATTCGGTGACCATCTTGCGGGCGATGTGAGTGGCTTGTTTGATGTCACCGGACGCGCCGCTCGTGCAGTCGCCGAGGATAATTTCTTCCGCGATCCGCCCGCCCATGATGCCGGCAATGGTGTCGAGCATTTGCTTTTTGCTTTCGTGATACTTGTCTTTTTCCGGCAAGCTAAACGTCGCGCCGAGATACATGCCGCGCGGGATGATCGTGACCTTGTGGAGTTTCTCGGTGAATTCAAGCTTGTGCATGACGACGGCGTGACCGGCCTCGTGGTAGGCGGTGATCTTTTTGTCGCGTTCGTCCATCGCGCGGCTGCGGCGTTCCCGGCCCCAGCGGACTTTATCGCGGGCTTCTTCGAGGTCGTCCATCGCGACGCCTTTGCGGTCGTTGCGGGCGGCCAAGAGCGCGGCTTCATTGATCAGATTCGCGAGGTCGGCACCCGAGAACCCAGGTGTGCCGCGGGCGATGATGTTGAAGTCCACGTCTTTCAAGAGTTTCACTTCGCGGGCGTGAACCTTGAGAATCTCTTCCCGGCCGACGAGGTCCGGTAGGTCGATGACGATCTGCCGGTCGAACCGACCGGGGCGCAAGAGAGCGGCGTCGAGCACATCGGGCCGGTTGGTCGCAGCGATGATAATGACGCCTTCCTGTGTGTCAAAGCCGTCCATCTCGACGAGCAACGCATTGAGCGTCTGTTCGCGTTCGTCGTGACCACCGCCGACGCCAGTAAACCGGCTCCGGCCGACGGCATCAATTTCGTCGATGAAGATGATGCACGGAGCGCTGCGTTTGCCTTGTTCGAACATGTCGCGGACGCGGCTCGCGCCGACGCCGACGAACATTTCGACGAAGTCCGAGCCGCTGATCGAGAAGAACGGCACGTCCGCCTCGCCGGCAATGGCTTTGGCGAGGAGGGTTTTGCCGGTACCAGGGGAACCGACGAGCAGGACGCCCTTCGGAATGTGGCCGCCGAGTTTTTGGAAGCGTTTCGGGTCTTTGAGGAACTGGATGATTTCTTCGACCTCTTCCTTGGCTTCCTGCATGCCGGCCACGTCTTTGAACGTGACCTTGTTCTTGTCGCGACTCAGCATGCGGGCGCGGGATTTGCCGAAGCTGAGCGCACCCTTGCCGGCCATTTTGATCTGCCGGACGAAAATGAAGTAGAGCAACAGGACGAAGAGGATAAACGGCGCGGCATTGACGAGGAACGCCAACCACACCTGATTCACCTGCGTGTACTCCACCTGCACGTTTTTCGAGTAGAGGTATTTTTGGATTTCATCGCCAACGGGCGCGCGCGCGGCAAATTTGACTTTGGCCGGTTCGCCGACTTTTTCGGTGCCGGCATCGGTGTATTCGCCTTTGATGCGCGAGAGTTCGCCGGGAATCCATTCGATGGTGACCTTCTGGATTTCACCGCGTTCGACGCGCTCTTTGAACTGGCCGAAGGAGATTTCGGCGATTTTTTCCTGTTGCACCTGCCACAGTTTCAGGAGCACACCGGCCATGACCAGTGCGAGAATCAGCCAGACCATGCCGAGGCGGGACGTGAAATTCGGTTCGCGACCTTCGGGGGCGCGTTTCGGCTTCGGGATACGTGATTGTTTGTCTTCCATAGAGATACTTATTCCGGGGCGCGGGAAGCTAGCATACGCCTTCCGGCAATGCAACGGCGAAGCCGATAAGTTGTTTACGCCCGCGCGCGTCGCCTGTTAGACTATCCCCACACCATGCTGCTCATTCATTCGCCACGCTGTTTGGAATACTCCGCCGCCGGTCATCCGGAGACGCCCGACCGGGTGCGCAGCACTGTGGCGTTGTTGCATAAATCCAATTATGTCTGGCTCAATCCCGAACCCTGTACCGAAGCCGATATTTTGCGGGTCCATGCGCCGACGGTTTTGGAAGCGGTGAAGAACGGCCATTATTTCGATGCCGACACACCACATTTTCCGAACATTTACGAGTTGGCGTGTCTCTCGGCTGGGGGCGCGATTCTGGCCGCCCAAAAGGCGGTTGAGGGTCAACCGGCGATCTCACTGATGCGTCCGCCCGGCCATCATGCCGAGCGGGGGCGGGTCATGGGTTTTTGCTACTTCAACAACATCGCCATCGCCGCTGCAAAGCTGCTGGCCGAACACAAACTCCCACGCGTCGCGATCCTGGATTTCGACTGTCATCACGGCAATGGCACCGAGGACATCTTCTTTGGCAATCCGCAGGTACTCTTCGCGTCCTTGCATCAATCGCCCTGTTATCCCGGCACCGGTCTTGAAAACCGCGATAACTGTCTCAATTTCCCCCTGCCACCTCAGACCGAGCCAGCGGTGTTTCTCAAGGCCCTCGAACAAGCCTTGGAAAAAATCCGCGCGTTTCAACCGGCCGTGCTGGCAGTCTCGGCGGGATTCGATGCGTTCCGGCATGACCCCATCACCGAGATGGCGTTGGAAATTGAGACCTACCATGAGATCGGCAGCCGCCTAGCCCAGACGGGACTGCCGACGTTTGCGGTTCTCGAAGGCGGCTACGCCCGCCAATTGGCGGAGTGCGTCGAGGCATTTGTCACTGCTTGGTGAATTACGTCGGATACCAGCCTTGACTGGCCGGAAGCGCCTCCTATAATTGCCTTTCGCGGAGCGCCGGATTCTAGGTTATGGTACGCGTGGTGGATGATAAATGGAATTACCTAAAGGAATTTCAGTCTGTTGCCTGACCGGCGAGTTGCACGTCCGGGTCTGCGGGCGCGGCACGTTTCAAAACGGCCAACCGTTACGGCGATTTGCACTGGAAATGATCGAGAAGGGGGCCACCCAATGTATCGTTGACTTGGCTGGCTGCGAGGGGATGGACAGCACGTTTCTCGGGGTGCTCGCCGGCATCGGCCTGCGTCTCAACCAAAACAACGGTCACAACCGGATGCGCGTGACCAACGTCAGCCATCGCCACCTCGAATTACTCCAAACCCTCGGACTCGACCGCCTCTTCAGCATCACCCCCGCCGGTACCACCCCCGCCTACGTCGCGCCGGCCAACGCGAACTTTCAACGCCTCCCCGACTCCGACATTTCGCAGCTCAATAAACCACTCAACAAGAATGACACCGCCGACCTGATGCTCGAAGCCCACGACAATCTCATTGAGGCTGACAGCCGCAACCTCGCGAAATTCAAAGACCTCACCCAATACCTGCGCGACCGCGCCACCAAACACGACCCCAGCAAGACCTCATAATCCACGGAGACCACCATGAAAGATTTTCGCATTGAGCAAGAAACCAAAGGGAACATCCAGATCGTGCGCCTGACCGGGTCACTCGACATGTACTCATTCCCGCGGCTGGAGACCCAACTCAACACCCACCTCCAGCAGGGCCATTACGCCATCTTGCTCGACTGCAAAGACCTGGATTACATCGGCAGCGCCGGTCTCGGCGCGCTCATCGGCTTTGCCAAACAAGCCCGCGAAAAAGGCGGCGACGTCAAACTCCTCAATGTCCCCGAGCGCATTTACAAAATCATCGAATTGCTCGGCTTCACCAAAGTACTCCAGGTCCACACCGACGAATCCGCCGCCCTCGCCAGTTTCACCGCCCACTAACCCCCACCGGGTCATGTCTCAACCCGCCCACGATGCCGGCCACGCTGCAGATCGCAAGCTCTCCATCCACACCCCCGGCCATGGCAGCTATCTGACCTACATCCGCAACTTCGTCGGCGATCTCGCCCGGCAAGTCGGCTTTCCGGAAGAAGACATCGCCAAAATCGAAATGTCCGTGGACGAAGCCTGCTCCAACGTCGTCAAACACGCCTACGCTCCGAAGAAAAAGTGGCTCTGGCAACACCGGCACCCGGAGATCCGCCTCGACCTGCAAGTCCAAGCCAACCAGATCATCATCGAAATCCACGACCACGGCCAGCAATTCGACTTCGCGGCTTACCGGCCGGATGCCATCCCGGAGCGCCTCAAAGACATGAAAACCAATGGCTACGGCATCTCCATCATGCGCGAATTCATGGACGAGGTCACCTATTCCTCCTCGGACGCGACCGGCAACACTCTCCGGCTGGTCAAGTACTTGAAAAAAACCTAGGCGTACCCCATCTTACCCGCCGCTGTTATGACCACTGAAAATCAACCCGACCAAACTGCACCGCCACCGGCCGCCGCGGAACCCACCGCGCCGACCCTCGAACAACAACTTACCGAAGCGCAAGCCGCCGCGGCTGCGAACTGGGATAAATTCCTCCGCGCCACGGCCGACTTCGACAATTACCGGAAGCGTGTCACGCGGGAACGCGACGAACTCATCCGCAATGCCCGGGAAAACCTCATCACCGCCCTCTTGCCGGCGCTCGACAACCTCGAACGCGCCCTCGAGCACAGCCCCGAAGGCACCCCGCTGCACGACGGCCTGCTCCAAGTCCAAAAACAATTCGCCCGCTCCCTTGCCGAATTCGGCCTTGCCGAAATCACCGTCAACCCCGGCACCACCTTCGACCCCAACCTCCACGAAGCCGTCAGCCAGGTTGAATCAACCGACCATCCCGACGGCAGCGTGGTTGAACAACTGCAAAGCGCCTACAAACTCGGAGACCGGCTCCTTCGCCCTGCTCGCGTCGTCGTCAGCAAAGGGTCACCCGCCGCGGCGGGCTCCCCCACCCCGGCATGAGCACCAAACGCGATTACTACGAAGTGCTCGGCGTCGAGCGCGGCGCGGCAGCGGAGGACATCAAGAAAGCCTACCGCAAGCTCGCCATCAAATATCATCCCGACAAAAATCCCGGCGATCACACTGCTGAGGAAAAATTCAAGGAACTCGGCGAAGCCTACGAAGCCCTCTCCGACCCGCAGAAACGCGCCGCCTACGACCGCTTCGGTCACGCCGCGTTTGCGCCCGGCGGCGGCGGCCCGCGACCCGGTGGCGGTGGCGGCGGCGGCGGCGGCTTCCACGACCCGCGCGACATCTTTGAAACCGTCTTCGGTGGTGGCGGTGGCGGCATCTTTGAGAACATCTTCGAACAGGCTTTCGGCGGTGGTGGCGGCGAACGCTCCACCCCCGGCCGCGGCAACGATCTCCGGTACGACCTCGAAGTCGAATTCGAGGAAGCCGCCAAAGGCATCGAAAAAGAAGTCGCCTTTAACGTTCTCGACACCTGCGAAGAATGCCACGGGCGCGGCGGCGCTGCCGGCAGCAAGACCGAAACCTGTTCCACCTGCCACGGGCGCGGCCAAGTCGCCCACTCGCGTGGGTTTTTCACCGTCGCCTCGACCTGTCCGCGCTGCAATGGCGCCGGCCAGATGATCAGCAACCCCTGCAAAAAATGCGGCGGCGAAGGCCGCACCCAGCAACGCCGCAAAATCAAAATCAAAATCCCTGCCGGCATTGACGACGGCTCCCGCCTCCGCAGTTCCGGTCACGGCGAAGCCGGCATCCGTGGCGGCCCGCACGGTGATCTCTACGTTGTCGTCCGTGTCAAAGAACATGAGATTTTCGTCCGGCAAGACGATGACCTCCTGTGCGAAATGCCGATTGGATTCACCACCGCCGCGCTCGGTGGCGAGATCGAAGTCCCCACGCTTCACGGCTCCGCCCGCCTGAAAATCCCCGCCGGCACCCAGTACGGCACCATGTTCCGTCTCCGCGGTCAGGGCTTGCCCAATGTCCACGGCCACGGCTTGGGCGATCTCCTCGTGCGAGTCCTCGTCGAAGTCCCCTCGAAGCTGACCCGGCCACTCCGCGACAAACTCGAAGAATTCGCCAAACTCGCCAACAACGAAGCCTACCCGCAACGGCAGTCATTCCTCGACAAGGCCCGGCGCTTCTTCAGCAGCCGGTAATTCATGCACCGCTTTTACCTGCCGAACTTTCAACAACCGGCGCTCTCCACCGCCGAGACACATCACGCCACGCACGTCTTGCGGCTGAAATCCGGTGACATCGTCAACGTCTTCGACGGCCGCGGCCACGAAGCCCAGTGTCGCTTCAATGAAGCCGGCAAGCTCACTATTCTACAACAGACCCAAACGCTGCCATTGCCGTGCCGGATTACGCTCGCCCAGGCCGTCCCGAAGAAAAACATGGATCTGATCGTCGAAAAAGCCACCGAACTTGGGGTGGCGACCATCATCCCGTTGCTCAGCGAACGCACCATTGTCCGCCTCGATGAGAACGCCGGTAAGCTCGACCGCTGGCGCGAAATCGCCCTCGAATCCTGCAAACAATGCGGCAACAACTGGTTGCCGGTCATTGAGCCGCCCCGCAAGGTGCCGGCTTTTCTTGCCGGCACCGGCGCGTCCGATCTCAAACTCATCGCCTCACTCCAACCGGGCGCGCAACCGTTGAAGACCATCCTCGGTCCCACCCGGCCCCGGTCGGTCTTAATCCTCATCGGCCCCGAGGGGGATTTCACTCCTGCCGAGATTTCCTCGGCGAAAAATGCCGGCTGTCTGCCCTTGTCGCTCGGTCCGCTCGTGTTGCGCGCCGAAACTGCGGCAATTTACACGTTGAGTATTTTGCATCACGAACTCCAATTGGCTTGAGTTACCGGCGGAGTTCGGCTACAAAATCACCTGTCCGGAGGTCAGCGGTTATGGACACCGTTCTCCAGCAGGTAAGTGCAGCGAGCTCACCCGCCAAGCTCGAATGTTTTCACGTTCTGGTGATTGACGATAACGAGATTGATCGCGAAATCATCATCCACCATCTCGGCAAAGCTTGGCCGTTTGAACGCGAGATGGCCACCGACACCGCCGCCAACGGCCACGAAGCCCTCGAACTCATGCGCACCAAACGTTTCGCGCTCATCGTCCTCGACTGGAAGCTGCCCGGCTTGGGCGGCGGCGATGTGTTGCGCGTGATGCGCAAGACCGGTATCCGCATTCCGGTCATCGTCATGTCTGGCCTGCACCGCGATCAGATCACCGAAAAGCTCGACGCCTTGGGGGCGGCCTTCCTCAACAAAGATGACATGAGCGCGGACAACTTCCGCACCGCCATCGCCACCTCGCTGCAACTCCTCGGTGTCAAACGTCCCCTCACCGCGGCTGCGGTCTGACGCGGGCTGGGTGCCCCGCTGTTCCTGTCATTCGTAACGGAGCGCTTCGATGGGGTGATACCGGGAAGCCTTGAAAGCGGGGTAGAGACCGGCCAGCGCGCCGACGGTGGCTGAAAACAGGAAGCTAATCACCAACGACTGCGGCCGGACGATCGGCGTGAAATCAAACGGCGCGAGCAGCATCAACAATTTCACCAACCCAAACGCGCACGCGAGACCGATCAGTCCGCCAATGATTCCAATGACAACGCTCTCGACCAGAATTTGAATGAAGATGTCGCGCTGCCGGGCGCCGACGGCTTTGCGGATGCCGATTTCACGGATTCGTTCGCTGATGGACGCGAGCATGATGTTCATGATACCGATGCCGCCCACCACCAATGAGATCGCCGCAATGAGCCCGCCGGTATTGACCATGTTGGTGTTCTGCTCGCGGATCCGATCGGCGAAATTTTCCTGCGTGCTGAACCCAAAATCCTCGACGCCGTTGTGCGTTACCAACAGCGTATTGCGCACTTGCTGAATTGCCTCATTCAAGCGCGCCGGGTCGGTCACGCGCAGGTTCAATGCCGACAATTGCGTGTGGGCCGCGCCGTCCGTCTTCATGCCGGACTGGAAAACCGACTGCATTGTGGTCAGGGGGATGACAACGATGTTGTTTTTCCAATCAAACCAATTGCCGCTGCGATGCGTGCTGCCGGCGCGCACCACCCGCCGTTCGAGATTGCGTTTCATGATGACGTCGGGCTGGCCAGCCACGCGTTTTTTCCGCGCCACTTCCGATTCGTAGAACCGCAACACGCCCACAATTGTGAAAGTCTGGTCGTTGATCGCGATGGTTTCGCCCAGCGGAATGGCGGTCTCCGAAAACAACTCATCGCGGACACGGGTGCCGATGACGCAGACCCGCTGAAACCGTTCGAGGTCAAGATCGCTGATGAACCGGCCATGCTCCACCTCGTGCCGGTTGACTTCGAGAAACGCCTGTGTCGCCCCGGTTACTTGCATGGGCCGCCAAGTCTTATCCTTCGCGATCAGTCGGGGGCCGCGCAATTCCACCTCCGGCGAAATCAAATCAACCAACGGACAGCTCGCCCGAATCGCCGCCACGTCGCGCAAGGTCCGTTTCGGCGACAAATCCGCAAGGTGTTCTTGACCGGAGGGTGGCTCCTGGTCGATCACCCCGACTTTTTCCAATCCGCCGATCTCATAGAGCGCATTGTTCATCCCTTGGGTGACGCCGGCGACGAGCGCAAACATCCCGACGAGACTGCAGACACCAAGAATGATCCCGAGCATCGTCAGCGCCGAGCGAAACTTGTGCGCCGCGATTTCCTTCAGACCGACTTGGATGCCGAGCCAGAAATTCACGCCGCCAGTGTAGGCAAGCTGGCGCATTCTGACCATGCCGAAAAGCGGCAGGTTCCGATTTGCTTCTCCCCACTGGCCCCGGTATCTTCGCCGCCATGCCGAAGAATCGTTTGCTCTACGCGGGGATTGTGGTGCTGGTCGCCACGGCGTTGGTGTGGGTGGGGGCCGAACTGGCCAAACGCATCGAATGGCTGCTGCCGTACACCGCCGTGATCGGGATCGTGTTGCTCGTGATTGGCGTCGCGCAGGAAATCAACCACAACCGCCGCGCAAAATCCTAACCAAGCGGCGTCAAGCCACCGCACTCCACAGGTTTCGTTAACTCACCTGCCGGCAAATAAAATCCGCGACTGGTGTGGGATCGGTCAGCCCATGCGGGTGATGCCCAACGCCCGGTTTGTGAATGACCGTGATCGCCCCGCCCAACTGCCGGTAGCGCTCTGCCACAATCGCCGTATTCTCCGCGACCGGCACCACCACATCCGCGTCCCCAACCACATGAATCAGCGGAATCCCGGCCCGCGCCAATGGTGCCAGCGAATCAATCGGATTGCCGGGATACGCCAACGCTTCCGCCTCGGACGCGAACTCATACCGGTGCAACAGCAACGCCCAATCCGCCGCGTTCCCCTTCTTCCCGGCCGGCCAACTCTTGAAATCGCACACCGGTGCGTCGCCATAAATCACCGCGACCTTCGCCGGATTCTCCGCCGCCCACCGGTACGCCGACAACCCGCCGCGACTGATCGCGATCAACGCCGCGCGCCGCGCCAGTCCCTGTGTGGTCAGCAAATCATAAAACGCATTGAATACCCGGAGCGCTGCGGGACTGCCGAAATTGTTGTGCAAATCAAGATACACATGGTGAAACCCGCGCTCCAACAACGTCAGTGCCGCGCATTCCCGCGTAAAAAATTGCGGAAACTCCAGACACCACGACCACGGTTGCCCCGGCGCGGCCGTGACCGGCTCCACCACCCACGCAGTCGTCTCCGCGAACGGAAACACATGCCGGCGAAAACCGTGCCAGTCGTCAATTGTGCCGGCCGGCCAAGTCATCCTTGCCGCCACGCCTCGCGCACGAAATCCACCGCGCCCACAAATCCCGACCGGCCGGTGCGACTGGCTTCCTCGATGCACAGCCAACCGGCGAAGCCCCGCCGCTTCAGAAAACTCAAACACTCCCGGATCGGTGCCGCTCCGGTGCCGATCACCACCGGCTCCAACTTCCCCCGGCGCGCCGTGTCGGCAATGTGAACCGTCACGACTTGATCCGCGACCTGCTCCAAAACCGGCAACGGATCATCGCCGTAGACCAGCGTGTTGGCGGTGTCGAAATTGATCGCGATACCGGTCTCCTTGGCGATCTTCAGAAAAATATCGGTCGGATGACTGAAGTCCGGGTACTGCCACACACCGGGTTTGGAATGATTCTCAAAGACGAGCGTCACGTCTGTGGCGAAGTCCATGGCCTGCCGGAATGCGTCCACCACCCACCGCACATCACCCCCCGGATGCGCCTGTCCGGCCGTGATCCGCACGTACTTCGCGCCGGCTTGTGCCGCCAGCGTCATGTCAGCACGAAACTTCTCCATCTCGCGGACGCGCTGCCCGGCATCGGGATGACTGAAGTCTGGATACGTCGTCACCATCACCACCGGCAATTCGTGGAAGAACTTCGGGTCGCGATTTCGCAGTTGGAGGATGCTGAGATCAAAGCCATCGAGGCCGAGTTCCTTCGCCAGCCGCGCCCAGTCTTCGAGCGGCGGATTCTCGCGAAACAACGACACCGGCAAGCAACTCAACTTCATGGCCGGTACGCTTCGATCGGCTTCCAGCCGGTCTCGACGAATTGCGCCAACGTCCGCTGCGTCGCGCCGTACGCGAGAAACTCATCCGGCTTCAGCCCGTCCGGCTCGAAGGCGCGCCGAAAATCCGCCAGCGTCGCCAACCGCTCAATCACCTCTGCCGGCACCGCGCGTTGGATGCCCGGCTCCAGCGGTAAATTGGAAATCAGCGCCTGCACCTTCGGATGAATGGACATGACCAAGTCCGCCCCGGCCAATTCCGTCAAATGATACGTCCCGCGCAACGCCGCGATGCACAACCGCGTCGGATATCCGCGCTCCCGGTAAATTCCATAGGCGCGTTTCACAACTGCCAGTCCCGCTTGCCGGATGTCCGCTTCCGTTGCCGGCGATTTCGCATCCCTGGCCAAATCGCGCAAATAATCATCAATCCGCCCGATCATGATCACCGCGAAACATTTCCCCGTTCCCCCGCCCGCCACCGCCCGGCGGTGCATTTCCGCAATCGCCACCGCTTGCGCCACTGAAAAGCTGACCGTCAACGTCACCGTGATACCGTTGGCAATGCAATCTTCCGCCACCGCCAACCCAGCTGCTGTCGCCGGCAATTTCACCGCGATGTTCGGCGCAATCGCGTGCAGGTAATCCGCCATCGCTCGCATCGCCGCCCGGTCGCCCACCGCGACCGGACTGACTTGGGCGCAGACTGTTCCCGGAAATTTTGCAGCGACAGACCGGACGACCGCGCCGGTAATCTGCAACGCGTTACCGGCTTCGAGTTGGTCGCGCCACAATTTCCCGCTGCTCCGCAACGCATCCGCGATCAACGGTGGATTCGTCGTCACGCCGGTCGCGCCATTTGCCAAAGCCCGCTCCAGTTCCACCGGATCGGCGGAGTCGTGCCACCACGCGGTCTTGGTCTGCGTCGTCAGCCATTGGAAGTAATCGTTCATGAATTGAACCTCGCACGCGTGTAGAAAATGCCGCAGGGGAACACACGGCTCAGGGCTCGATGGTAGTCGCGATAGACGATTCGATGCACACCGGCGGTCAGGCGCAACCCCTCGATGTCCGCCCGCAGGCAACTGACAAAATAGTCGCCCAAACCGGCTTGCTGGGCCTCATAGAACAGGAAGCCGTCGTTGAGATCGTGGAGTGCGTCATCGGAAATCCGAATCCGGATCATGGTCTTCCGATTGTGGACTTGACCGCATCCCAATCGTGAAGTTTCGCGACGCCATTCTGAACGCGGGTGCGCCGCTCATCCAAAAGTTCCTTATGGGACGGCGTGATCTCCAGCCGCTCAAAATGCTCCCGCAAATCGTCCCACAGCGCCTCCATGATCCGCAGCTTCTCTTCGATCGGCAACTGATGAATCTCAGCGATGCTCATAACAGCGAGACTCTACCGCGCCCAAGACAGCAACGCAATTCCGTTCACCTGCTTACCCTCTCCAAGATGCGATCGAACACCTCGCGCACCACCGGCCCGCTGCCGCCGAAGTTCACGCTCCACCCGTGAGACGTGGTTTCGATCCGGCAAGTGTAGCGCTTCGATCCGTTCCGATCTGTGGCTGGACTGTGGGATTGACCAAGCCCGGGCCGCCGGCTCGTCCGCTCCAGGGTGGCCCGAGTCAGGAAAAGATTTCCACCAGCATGCAGTGGCTGGTGTCCGCCTCATGCCGCGGACTTTCCGTCTGGCCAGAGGCACTGCCGAGACGCGGAGCACGCGGAGAGTGACGGACCGGGGATACACGCCTAATTTTTAGGGGACAACTGAACCCTTGGTGGCTGGTCGGTCTTTTTTTTTGCCAAGTCGAGCCACGGCTGAGCTTGAGATTCAAGTGACGGCTTGATTGCAACCGCGGCTGTCAGGTCGACATACGCATCATTCCAGCGGTCAAGATGTGCATAGCAGATTCCTCGCACTAGGCGATATTCAGCAATTTTTGGAAACTTTTCGATGGGCCTAGCGCTGTCCTCAATAGCCCCAGTCCAATTCTCTTGATTCATTTTGCCAATGGCCCGGTTTGCATACGCAAGTAGACAGGGCAACCCGCAGTCGTTTCCTTCTATCTCGATCGCTTTGGTGCAATCTTGGATTCCTCCGGTCACATCTCCTTGCTTGATACGTGCGAGTCCACGCGTCGCATACGGATCCGGCATGCGGGGATCAAGCTCAATGGCCTTATCACAGTCGGCAATAGCATCCTTGATCTTACCGAGGAAGAGTAGCGCACCCCCACGAGTGACGTATGCCGATACTAGCGTTGGATCAAGCTGAATAGCCGTAGAGCAATCCGCAATCGCGGCAATTTCATCCCTGTTAAGATACTTAATAAATCCACGGTTAGCGTAAGACGTAGCAGGTACGCGGCTGAGTTCTATGCCTTTATTGCAGTCAGCGAGTGCAGCTTCCTTGTTGCCCAAATACGTGAAGGCTATCGATCTTTCGGTGTAAGCTTCCTCGTAGGCTGGATCGAGTCGAATCGCCTCTGAACAGTCATTGATCACGTTAGTCCACGACTCCGTTTTTTTGTAAGCCGCCGCTCGGTATCGGTAGGCAACGGCGAGGTCCTTTTCTTCAGCCGCCGCATTGGACAATGCGTTCTGAACAGCCCCCAATTTGCCTTTATCGATGTCAAAGGGAATTCGATTGCGACTGCTAGCCAGATGACCCAGCGTTACTTCGATTGCTTTAGTGTAGTCCGCAATAGCTCCATTCCAATCCTGTTGGTGAAGTCTTGCGAATCCTCGATAACGGTAATCGATGGCGGAGTTGGGATGATGCTCAATCACCTTGTCACAATCCTCAATCACGCCCTTCCAGTCGCCGGTATGTGTGCGGGCAACTTTACGAACCGCGTAAGCTGTTGTCTGGTTTGGGTGAAGTTCTATCGACTTATCGCAATCCGCGATGGCGACCGCCCAATTCTCCACTTGATTATTAAGCTCGCCACGAAACCGATAGGCAGAAAAATGTTTTGAGTCTAAAGCAATCGCGGTATTGACGTCTTGCAGCGCTATTGCTGTCTTGCCGAGCTTGCCGTAACAGATTGCACGCCAGTAATAGGGTTCAGCATTCCTCTGAGCCCGTTTTGCGGCTTTCGTGAATATCGCGATTGCCTGATCGAGCTCCTCGTGATCCAGATGGTTTCGTCCCTGCTTAAGCAGTTCTCGAATGTCTGATCGGGGATACAGTGCCCAAGCGATCACCGCTAAGCCACAAAGCATTAGTAGTCTTTTCGCTCGCATTCCCAGCCAAGATACTGCCGCCGGCGTAGCCCAAATGCCAGCCGGAGTTTTCGTTCGACTTGACCCAGCCCGAGCCGCTGCCTACCCTCTCCAAGATGCGATCTCATCCAGCGGATAAATCGGGCGAGGCACGCGGCGCCACGGCAGACCGCGCACGTCCGACTGACCGGGACCGCGGGTATTGACGCGGATGACCTCCGAGGAAATCGGCGCGAAAAACTGGAAATTCGACGCCGTCTTGAGCACGGCCATCTTGTAGTCCTTCGGCTCGATGCCGAACGCCCGGTAAGCGTCGGGGACGTTACCGGCCGAGCCGCTTCGCTCGCTGATCATCAGTGTTGCCGGGCCGACGTCGAAGATGACTGTCTGCCCCTGATCGAACGACGGCTGCTGGAAGACCGGCACGTTCACCTTCCCCGGCGCGATCTTGCGGACGCGCCCGGTCACGGTCAACGGCTGGAAGAATCCGCTCGTGCTGCCGCCGACCGGCAACGTGACTTGCGCGCCCACGCCGGCCGCGACGAGTTGGGCGACGGTCTGCGGTTCGATCAACGGCATGAGTGCGCGGCTCTGGATGCCGAGGCGCAAGATGGCTTCGAGAACGAGGTTGCTGTCCCCGGCCGCGCCGCCAAACACCGTGTCGCCGGTATCGCTCAGGACGACCACTCCCTTCGTTGCCGCGTCTGCTTGCCGGATCGCGTCGTCCACTGGAATGGAATCCATCTTCATGAACTCAGCGCGCATCGACCACGCGAGATCAGCGGACTCGTCCGCAAGCCGTTCCGCCAACGCTCGGTCGCCATCGGTGACGACGACCGTCGCCCAGCCGCCTTCCGCGACATCGAGCCACGGTTGCATCGGGTAATTGCCGACGTGCAGGACGCGCGGATCCGTTTCCATGGCCCGGGCTTGGTCGAACCAGATTTTCATCGGCCCGCGCGAAGTCAGGTATTGCTCCTGGTGCGTAATCAGCCGCAATTTCCGCCACGCCATGACGGGCTTAACTTCGCCGCGCAGGATGCGCACGAGCATCTGTCCGGCAAGGCGGCCGGTATCATACTGGTCGTGCGGCTGGTGCCGGTGACCGACGATGGCATTGCTTAATGCGACCATCTGGCGCGTGATGTTGGCATGATGATCGAGCGAGAGAACCACCGGCAGATCCGGGCCGACAATCGCCCGGCACAGCGCCAGTTGCGCGCCTTCGACATCATCCACCCCCTCCGCCGCACACGCGCCGTGCAGGTGGATCGCCAGGGCATCGAGCTTGCCGGCGTGGCGGAGGCCGGCGACGATTTTTTCCTCGAAAAACAGCCGCGCGTCCGTCGTGATCCGTCCGCCCGCCATGCCCCAGGCGACGATGATGGGAATCCATTCCACGGCCAACCCAGCCGCCGCGACTGCATCGACGCACCCGCCGAACTGTCCGGTCCCGCGCATCTTGGCGAGACACTCCGCGCCTTCGTAAATGCCATAGCCGGCAAAGTCCGCGAGCGTGGCCGAATTGGGATTGAAGTCGTTGGTTTCTTGTCCGATTTGAAGGATTGCGATTCGCATGGATTACCGGGGTGGAAAATAGAGTGGGACGGATTGGCCGCCGTCCACGATGATGTTGGCGCCGGTCATGAACTTGCACCGGTCCGACGCCAGAAACGCCGCCGTCTCGCCGATGTCCTCCGGCAAGCCGAACCGGCCGTAGGGAATGTACGGCTTGTACTTCGCACGGTCGGCCTCGGACAGCGGCTCTTTCTCGACCGGCACGAAGCCGGGGCTGAGGGTGAGGACTTGGATGTTGTGCGGCGCGAGTTCGAACGCCAACGTGCGTGTCATCTGGTCAATCGCGCCTTTCGTCGAGACATACACGCTGCTGTTGCCGGTGACATTTTCTGTCTGGAACGTGGACACATTGATGATGCGGCCGTGTCCCTGCTTGAGCATCATGCGGGCGGCGCGTTGGGCACAGAAGAACGTGCCGCGCGCGTTGATGCCGTACACGCGCTCGAACATTGCCGGCGTCACTTCCAGAAATGGGCACCGCTCCGTCGTGCCGGCGTTGTTGACGAGGATGTCAAACGCGCCCGCGGCATCGAAGACCCGGTCGATCTCCTCGATCCGGCTGAGGTCGGCCTGGATGCCGGTCGCTTTGACTCCGTGGGCGCGCAACTGCGCCAACGCCGCGTCCATGCCGGCGGTGTTTTCCCGGCAAGTGATGATGAGGTCCGCGCCTTCCCGGGCGAACACCTTCGCGATCCCCAGCCCGATCCCACTGGAGGCGCCGGTCACAATCGCTTTCTTGCCTTCGAGCAGCTGGCTCATGCGATCTCCTTCAGGCACGTGTCGAGTCGGTTCAGGATTTCATCCACGTCAGCGTCAGTATGAGCGGCGGAAATGCCGTGGTGGTAGCCGGCCCAGGTAAAGACGCCGGCAGCCATGGCGGACTGGAAAAACTTCCCGGTGCGCGCGCTGTCCCGGCTGTCCACCATCTCCCGGTAATTTGTCGGCTCACGATCCGCCCCGAACAGGAAACAGAACCGCGCGCCGGTTTGTGACAGCCAACATTTCACGCCGCGCTGGGCGATGATCTGGCGCAGGCCGGCGCAAAGCCGGTCAGTACGCTGGAGCAAGTCGGGCCAGAAATCGGGCCGTGCGATCTCATCGAGAAACGCGTTGCAGGCGTGGATCGCGGTCGGATGCGCGAGGTAGGTGCCGGAGTGGCTGACTTTTCCCAGTGGCGACAGATGGTCCATGATCTCGGCGCGACCGGCGAACGCGCTCAACGGCATCCCAGCGGCGAGGGCTTTGCCGAGCGTGCAGAGGTCGGGCGTCACGCCGAGGTGCGCTTGCATGCAGCCGGGGCCGGTGCGGAAGCCGGACAGAATCTCGTCGAAGATGAGAACGATGCCGTGTTGCTTCGTCAAGGCGCGGACCGCTGCCAGAAAATCGGGGCGCGGGCGAAT
The DNA here is from genome assembly GCA_022072455.1 of Verrucomicrobiia bacterium. GTDB lineage: Bacteria > Verrucomicrobiota > Verrucomicrobiia > Palsa-1439 > Palsa-1439 > CAINDI01. The sequence continues at coordinate 57,581 of JAJVHY010000003.1, forward strand.
TCCGCCGGAGTTGAAGTTGACCGGCTCCATGATGACGGCGGCAATCTCGGCGTGCCGGGCGCGGAGCGTTTTCTCCAGCGCGCCGGTATCGTTGAATGGGAGCACGACGATGTTTTTCTCGATATCGGCCGGCGCGCCTTGGGATTCGACGTAAAGCGCCGGCAAGCCTTGGCCGCGCGGTGGCCAGAAGTTGTATTGCAGATAATCGTTGAAGCCATGGAAGTGGCCCTCGAACTTGATGACCACGTCGCGCTTTGTGAACGCGCGCGCCAATTTGATGACCGCATACGTCGTTTCCGTCCCCGTTCCGGTAAAGCGCACCTTTTCGGCGCAGGGAATGATTTTCACCAACTTACCTGCCGCGATACTGGCCGTTTCGGTTTCCATGGCGCACAAGATGCCGGCGGCGAGGGCGTCTTGGATTGCGGCGACGATTCGGGGGTGGCCGTGCCCGAGCAGCGCCGCGCCGAATGACGTGTGCAAATCCAGATACTCGTTGCCGTCCACGTCCGTGATGCGGCTGCCGGCCGCGCGCGCAGCGTAGAACGGGGTCGCGAACAGCGAGTTCGCCCGCGCGCCGGCAGTGACGCCACCGACGAGGCATTGCGAGGCGGCGGTGAAAATTCGGTGAGAGACAGAACCAGTTTGCATTCCCGGGGAAAATGTCATTCCCACAGGATGCCGGCAAGATTATTTCCGACAGGATTGACGCCCACTCGACAACCCGCTATCGGTTGCCGCCATGATCACCATCCATCTCATTGCGAATGCCCATCTCGACCCGGTCTGGCTCTGGGATTGGCGCGAGGGCCTCAACGAAGGCATCACCACGTGCCGGACGATGCTCGGCTTGATGGACGAGTTTCCGGAGTTCACCTTTATCCGAGGCGAGGCGGCAATTTATCAACACATCGAGCAGCACGACCCGGTCACGTTCCGCCGAATCCAACGCGCCGTCCAAGCCGGGCGCTGGGAGATTGTCGGCGGCACCTACATCCAGCCCGACACCAATCTGCCGGCGACGGAGACGTTCCTCCGGCATTTCACCCGCGCGCAAAACTATTTCCAGACGAAATTCAACTTTACTCCGACGGTCGCGTGGGCGGCGGATTCGTTTGGGCATAGCGGCGGGTTGCCGGACATTCTCGCGGCGGCCGGCATGCGAGGCTTCGTCTTTACCCGCCCGGCCGAAGCCCAATGTCATCTCCCCGCGCCGGTGTTCCGCTGGGAAGGCGTGGGTGGCGGCAGTGTGATGGCGTACCGGCCGCCGGATGGCAATTATCTTACTGAACGCGTTGAGATGCCGGCGCGGCTCGATCTTTGCGTCCACAGTGCGCAGAAACACCGGCTGGCGCATGTCGCCTGTTTCTACGGCCTCGGCAATCACGGGGGCGGGGCGACGCGCCGGCAGTTGGGGGAGATTCGCGAGTGGGCGGCCCGGCATCCGGAAGTCCGGGTGATCCATTCCGGGTTGCATCGATTGCTCCAGGCGGTGAGGACGCGGAATTTGCCGGTGCATCGGGGTGAATTAAATTTCTGCAACCGGGGCTGCTACTCATCTGCCGCGCGGTTGAAGTTCGCTTACCGGAAAGCCGAGGCGCTCGTGAGTCGCGCGGAAACGACCGGGGCGGCCATCAGCGCCGCACTGGGCGGTCCGCCGCCAAATCTCCGGGAAGCTTGGGACGCGGTCTTGTTTAATTCGTTCCACGACATTTTACCGGGGTCGAGCATCGAACGCGGGTTGGAGGATCAGTTGCAGTGGGTGAACAGTGCGCTGTATCAGAGCCAGCGCGCCGAGCTGACTGCACTCAACACCCTCGCCGCGCACGTCGATACCACCGTGCCCAAGGTCACCGGCGACCAGCCGACGGCGGTGCCGTTTCTGGTGTGGAATCCGCAGCCGCATGAATTTATCGGGCACATTGAGTTGGAGGCGGCGCTCGATTACCGGCCGTTGTTCCAGTATCAGCATCGGCCCGACGAGATTCCGGTGGAAGTCCGCGGGGCGGATGGGCGGCGGTTGCCGTTTCAAGTCATCGCGCACGAACATAATTTTTATCCGACGTTTTATCCGTGGCGAAAGCGGGTGGTGGTGCCGGTGAAACTTCCCGCGTTGGGATGGAATGTGATTTCGGTCGGGTACGTTGAGGGCGCAACGCAACGGCCCCGGCCGGCGGTCAAGTTGCCGGTGCGGATTGCCGGCAACGAGATTCGGTTGTGGGAAAAGATTCGCCTGAGCGCGGTGACGGTTGAGGATCCGTGGGGTTCGTGGGGCGGGATCAACGAGGAGCCGGAGTCGTTTGAGTTGTCGAAAGTCCGGCACCGCTGGAAGGTGACGCGCCGGCAAGTGGTGGAGACGGGGCCGGAATGTACGACATTGTGGATGGAAATGACCGGTGGACAATCCCGGTTGGAGCTGCATTTCACGCAATACCGGGGGCGCGCGGCCTTGGATGTTCAAGCCCGCGTGGTTTGGAACGACCGGAGCGCGCGGTTGAAGCTGGCTTTCGCCGGTCTGCCTGCCGGTGAGGCGGAGTTCGAGGTGCCGGGCGGCGCGATCAGGCGCGGGCCGGCCGGGGAAGTGCCCGGCGGGCGGTGGGTGCGGGTCGGCAATTTTGGTTTCGCGAGCGATGCGCTTTACAACTTCGACACGCAACCCGGTGTGTTCCGGACGACGGTGGTGCGGGGGGCGCGGTTTGCCGCCGGGGAGGAACATCCTGAACCGTGGAAGGCGACGATGGATCAGGGGGAGTTGAAGTTTCGGTTTTTGGTCACGCCGGTGGCCGGGCAATTGGCGCGATTGGCGCAGGAATTGGAGCAGCCGCCAATTGCGCAGACGGTGTCCGCCAAACCCGGCAAGTTGGCGCGGGTGGGTTCGTTGGTGGAGTTGCCGGCGGGGGTGCGATTGCTGGCATTGAAGCCGGCGGAAGATGGGCGGGGTTGGATTTTGCGGGTGCAAGGGACTGGTAGAAACTGCACGTGGCTGGGACAGCGGTTGCGCTTGCCGACGACCGGGATTGCGACGTGGCGGTTGGTGCGGGCGGGGACGAAATGGAAGGCTTCATTGACGACGGTAACTGGGTAACCACGAACTTGTCCGCCAAAGGCTTGGCGACGGTGGAAATGCACGAAAGGATGCGAAAGACGACGTGAAAAACACGGCTGGTCGGTAAATGGCTTGTTTTGCACTTTTTTTTCGATGATAGTTTGCCCATGGAAATCGTTTTCAGTGTGACTCAGGAAAATGATGGCGGATTTGTCGCTGAATGTTTGTCGCACGACATTTTCACGCAAGGCGACACATGGGAGCAATTGCGCGCGAATGTCCGGGAAGCGGTGAGTGCGTATTTTTTCGACCAGCCAAAACCCAGCGCTGTGCGCTTGCATTTGGTGCGGGATGAGTTGCTCGCCGGCGGATGAAGTTGCCCGGGATCTGGGCGGGGCGGAGTTGGTCAAACTGCTCTGTAAACACCATGGCTACCAGCGCATCAATCAGGAAGGAAGTCATATTATCCTCCAAACTGATTCACCACAGTCACACCGTTTGGTTGTACCCGACCACCAACCGTTGCGCACCGGCACCCTCAACGCAATCTTGCGCGCCGTGGCAATGACCAAGGGGATTACCAAGGATGAAGTTCTGAATCCACGTTAGTTTTGGCGGCGACTGCGAAACCACGGAATGCACGAAAGGGCACGGAAGTCAGAGGGTAAGGAACTGCGGATTACGCGGATGGCGCGGATGGGCGGGCAACCGGGCGCAGCACCCCACGCGTTCCATTTGCCGGTCGGGAAAATCAACAGTTTCGTGTGCAAGCCATACAGCGCAAGGGTCTGAATTGGCGTGCCCCGCGTCGTCCAAATGCCATTGTCCATGGCGTGCTATTGGCGTTCATCCGAATCGGAAAGATCGACTCGACCCCGGGCTGTGACCCGTAGCACACCGGAAACCGCCCATAGTCCGTGCCAAAACTGTGGGCGACCACGCCCCATTGGCGGAGGTTGGAGCGGCAGACGCTGCGCCGTCCGGTCTTGCGAGCCGTGGTCAACGCCGGTAACAGGAACGCGGCCAAGATTGCGACAATGACAATCACCACCAACAACTCGATCCGCGTAAAGCATCGCATGGTCGCTGTTGACGTGGTGCGGTGCGCTTTCAAAAGCCTCCGGTTGGCTAGATCAGAAATCTCCAGAGAAGGCGGCCCCTCGGTTGATCGGCCAGTGCAGCCACGTGCGGCGCGCTCCGTTATACGCCAGGTACCGGATCCCCGGCCAAAAGTTCCGGCCGTCGCGGCCTTCAACGTGACCGTCGAAAAACAGTCCGTTCTGGGCAGTGCCATGGCGCAGTTCCGTGGCCCCGGTCACTCCGTAGTAGTCCACTTCGTGCATGAACGGGCTGCGGTGACTGGTCACGCTGTCCCCGATCCACAACCCGCGGTCCTGATAATCAATGAGGCTCATCCGAAAAGGTTTCGGCTCTTGCAGGCTGTATTGTTGCCAGATCGTTCCATTCAACGGCGCGCCAAGCCACGTGGTTGGCATGAAGAACCGCGACATCTGATAGCCGATCACCGGGCCGTAACCGCCGGGGATGGCGCCTTTGAACTTGGGACAATCGAAAATCGCCGCCGGCAAGTATTGATTGTCCACCAACAGATCGGCATACATCGGCGCGGAGGTGGCGGCCTGCGCGGGTGTGTTGCCGGAATGTTGCCAGCGGCTATACGGCGGTGCCGCCGCCAGCGCCGTTGTGCTCAGGACGGGCGGCGGGGAGTAGTCCGAGTTGTCGCTGCTGTAGTGCGCCGTCGCCAGTCCGATCTGTCGCAGATTGCTCTGGCAGACGACGGCGTAGGCCCGGTCGCGCGAACTGCGCAATGCCGGCAACAACAACGCCGCCAATACCGCGATGATCGCGATGACCACCAACAACTCGATCAGCGTGAATGCTATCTGCGATCTGGCAGCCCGCGAGCGTTGAAGCGTCGACTTCACTGTCGCCCGCAACCTACTCCGTTTCCGCTGGCGTGACTTGGGTTATTTGGTTTCAATATGTCGTTTTTTCGGCGGAGCCAAACGAACTGGAAGTAAACCGCGATAGGCAACGTAGGTGGCACGGACGTCCCGTCCGTGATTCGTCCGATGGATTCGCGGCGGCAGCGGGCGGGACGCCAGCTATCCTTGGGTGATCGCGGCTATCTCTTCGCTTGAGCTTGCCGGCGGGCGGGACTATGAAAGGCGCATGAAATCCCGGCAAATGATTCTGGTGGTGGTGGCGGTGGTCTCACTCATTGTTGCGGGTGTCGTGATCGGCAAACGGTATCTTAAGCCGAGTGGACCGGGAAAATTTGGCATTGGAGTCGTTGGCGAGGTGGCGGCAGAGGAAATCGTGCGGCTATTGGGTGGCCGAGGGCAAGTCGTGGTGGTCTTTCTGAATCCCAAATCCACCGGTTTGAAGGGGCCGGAACGGATCGTTCAAAAGCTCGAGTCACGGTTGAAACGGGAGCCGGGGTTGCAATTGCTGCCGCGGGAGTCGGTTTCGGCAGTGGAGCCAAATTCATCGCGCCGGTGCGCCGAGTTGGTGCGGCAATACTCCAATGTGGACGCCGTGGTCTTGGTCGGCGGTGTGGGGCAGGTGTATGCGCACGATTTTGCGGAGTTGGCAGGTTCAAGTCGCAAACTGGTGAGCATTTTGGCGTTTGGTTTGGCGGAGAGCCGCGACTTGTTGCAACAGTCGGTTTTATCCTTGGCGATTGTTGATCATCCCGAGCCGCCGCCCGTCTTAGCTGACGGGCCGAGCGGTCAGGAATGGTTTGCGGCCCGGTACTTGGCGCTAACGCCGCAGACAGCCGGGCAAATCCAGATTCAACCGCCGCCGGCTACAAGGGATTCTGGACCGAATTAGTGATGGTGGTGCCGGCAAACTCGACAGGGCCATTAAGGATGTTGGTAGTTAATGTGGTGTGCAACTCCACGCGCCCTCCGCCAAAGAGTATGTTTCCCGCACCGATGTGATTGCCGTTTGTCCAAGTGGCTCCTACCACTCCATCGGCCGGTTCGAGCAGTTCAAAACCATTGGTCGATGTGCCCACTCGGTCAAGGGTCACAATCGAATCCGTGAAGCCAGTTCCCCATTTCATTGTCCGAGCGTGGGAGTAACTGTTTGCGTTGGTGATGGTGACAAAGGAGGCAAAATTCGTGATGGACCGCACGGGCGTCCGTTGATCGCTTGGACATTTGAAAATGGCATAGGACTCATTGACGTAATTCGACAGCAGCCCAAATGAATGGTTGGAGCGGTCGAAGATGGGGCGAACAGCCACAACATTGGTCGTCGCGTAAGGGGCTCTCTGATAGTAATCATCGGCGTACATTGCAACGCCTTGTCCAATTTGCCGGAGATTGTTGGCACAACTGAGCCGGCGACCCCGTTCGCGGGCCCGACCGATGACGGAGAGAAGCAGGGCGGCGAGTATGCCGATGATGGCGACAACAGTTAAGAGTTCGATGAGGGTAAACGCCCGGAAAACGGTACGGCGGTGGGCGCGCATATCATTCCGTCAACCAGCCTGAACTCGGGCCGCCGGGGCGGACACCGGTGTGAAGGTAGTAGCGCGCCGACTGCGCGCCGTAGCCGGTGGGCGCGGCGCCGTACACTGTCAAACCTTGCCAAACCCGCGGGATGAGTTCGGAGTGGGCATAGTTGCGGACGCTCCCGTCAAGGCGAAGCACGTTCGAGCGGCTGCGGTAACCCGGCTGAAACCAAGGTCCATGCAAGGGCCATGGAAAACCCGCCCCGCCTTCAAATGAAAAAATGAGCCGGGAGTAACCATTGCCGCCAGCGTTAAAGATGCTGCTCCAATTATACGGCAGGCGGCAGGTGAGCATCCACGTTGTGCTGGGGAAGGGGATTTCGGAAAGATGAACAGGGCCCGCCATACCTCCGCTGGTAACCCCGATGCGGCCCAAGACGCCGCCCATGGAGTAGCCGGTTGGAATTTGGGGTGGAGCCGCTGGGTCGCGCCAAACATTCAGGCCAATATAGGGCGCGAGATAAATCTCCATGATATCGCGCGACCAATCCCAATAAAAATATCCGTTTTTGCCCGGTGCTTGCTCCGACCGGCGATACCAGAACAAGGCGACCGGCCTGTCGCCCGCATCAAAACAGCGAAAGAAGCCACCCTGATCAGTGCAGTACTGATTGAAGCCGATGTTGATTTGTCGTTGGTTGCTTTGGCAAGCCACTGAATGAGCTTGGTCGCGGGCTGAGTCCAAGGCCGGCATGAGCAGCGCGAGTAATACGAGGAGGATCACCACGACACAGAGAAGTTCGATTAAGGTGAAGCCTGACCGGGAGTGGCGCATGCGTGACATGTGATTATCTCTCCGGTTTCCAGTTGTTGATGTCGTCTGCCGTGTTGTCCGTCCGATCCGGTCCACGCGAAAATAAGTCGTAAGTGTTCAGATTATATTTGAGACCGCTGGAAGTTCCGTACCAGACCGGGTTGATGTTGGTCGTGTAAGTGGGGTTGAAATAGTTCCACGGACTTCCCCACGTGTCGAAGATGCCCACTAGATCATTGGCCACAACGATGGTGCCATAGGCGGCCGGTAGTTTGGCCGGCGATTGCAGCTGATCCGCGCGAAACCGGTGATACGGTGTCGGGCCGGTCGCGAGTTGCTGATAGAGCAAGGTGCAGTTGGTCCAGATTGTCCATTGATAGGTTTCGTAGTAGGACAGGCGGGTGACGGAACTGGTTGGGTAACGACCTTGGTCGAGTTTGAAACTTTCAATGGCCATCTCCATGGCGGTGAGGTCGCCACGGGCGTTGGTGATGGCGGTTTTGCGCTGAACGTAGCCCGCCACCCGAATCGTCAGCCCCGCCAAGATCACCAACATTAGGATGACAGCCAACAACTCAACCAAAGTGAACCCATCTAAATCATGAACTGGTTTGGAGTTCTTCATGGCCCAAAATACAATAGCTTTACCGAGGCAAAATACTTCGGTTATTCGCGAAAATGATAGTGTTTTTTATTTATCGGCTTTTCGTGGGTTTTCGCCTTTGTAAGATTCTCAATTGGAATTCGCTATGGGATTTTTCACCTCCACGCTTGAGGTTGATGGCGAGTGAGATTATGAAACGCACATGAATTCCCGGCAAAAAATTCTCGCAGTGGTGGCGGTGGCAACAATTATTGTCGCGGGTTTCTTGATAGGCAAGCGGTATGTTAACCCCGGTGTGAAAGACACGTTAGGGCTGAAAACTGTTGGTGAAGTGGCGGCGGATGAGACCAGCCGGTTGCTGGATGGTAAAGGACGGATCGCGGTGATTAAGGTCGAGTCGGGGTTGGGGCAGCCAACGGAGTTGATTTGGCGCGGGTTTGCTGCGGCGTTGAAAAAGCAGACGGGGATTCAGGTGGTGGCCGAAGAAATCGTGCCGGGATCACCTGCGAATACCAGCGCGCATGTTCGCGAGGTGATTTTGAAGCATTCCGCGTTGGCGGCGGTGGTTCTCTTGGGGGGGAGTGGAGATGTCCAGTTCACCACCTTGAAGGATTTACCGGCACCGCAGCCGCGTTTAGTCAGTGTGTTGACCTTTGATTTGGGTCAGGCGGTTCACTTGTTCGAGGGAGGGATTCTTGTGCTTGGAATCGCTGAACGCCCCATCGGCAAGCGCGACCCCGCTTTGCTAAGCTCTTTTGAGACGCAGTATGCCGTCGTGACTGCGGAGACTGTCAAAAGCGTGAAAGAGGAGTTGGGGAAAAAGCCTACAGAGGATTTTGTACCGTGAGTATAAACACGTTCGTGGGCTGTACCCACCCCAAAATTGGACTGTAATAGGTGGGGAGGAGTTCGACGGGGCCATTCGTAATTCCGACCGGCAATTGTGGATGGGTCATCACGCGTCCATCACCAAAGAGAATATTGCCGGCTTGGTTGTGATTCCCATTTGTCCAAGTGGCGCCGACAGCCCCCGTGGTGGGGTTGAGCAAGTCGAACCCGTTGGTCGAGGTGCCAACCCGGTCGATGGAGACGATATAGTTTTCAAAACCTTGCCCCCAAGTCATGGTGCGCGCGTGGGAATAACTGCAGGCGTTCGTAATGGTGATGAACGCGCTAAAGTTGGTCACCGGGCTTGCCAGTTTGCGGGTGTCACTGGGACAACGAAAGATTGCAGCGGATTGATTGAGATAATTCGACAAAAGTCCGAAGGAGCGGTTCGACCGGTCGAAGACACCCGCGGCGGCTAAAACATTGGTAGTGGCATAGGGAACAAGACGGCTGTTGTCGGCGGCATAGAGGGCGATGGCCGTACCGATTTGCCGCAGGTGGCTGGCGCAAGCCACGCGGCGGCCCTTTTCCCGTGCCCCGTTGATCGCCGGCAACAACAGGGCCGCAACCAAGGCGATGATGCCCACCACCGTAAGTACTTCAATGAGAGTAAACGCTCGACGAACCACTGGGAGCGAAGAGGTTTGAATCATGGGTAGTGCGGGGTGCGGATCGCTGATTTTACTCTTTCAAGGTGCCGACCAGTTCGGGATCGGCTCCGGCAACATTTGGCGACCAACCCGTCCAAAGATAGTGGCGGAGGGAACTCAGCCAGTAGGGGGGGCCATACGGGATGCCGTAAACGGAGGGGCCGTTTAGGACGATTTCGCGAGTGTCATAGGTGCGGACGCTACCGTCGACCCGCGCCACATTGGTTTTGGTTCTCACCCCCGGCATAAACCAAGGGCCGTGCAAGGCCCACGCTTGACCGGCTTCGGGCCCCATCGTCAGTTGGCAACCACCACTTCCCCCGGCCGAGTAAAGGTTTTGCCCGGTGTACCCGATTTTGCAGGCGAAAATAGCGGTGGTTGCCGGACTCGGGAGTTCGGCGAGCGAAACCGGACCGTAGCCCTGATAGGAAGTAATGGTCTTGCCAAACCGGTAGGATGAATTGCCGTACGCCCGCGAGAAGACTGAGGAAATACCATATCCGTAGGGTCGCGCTTTTTTGGCGGTCTCAGGCATGCCAGGGTCAATCCACACATTGGTGCCGACAAACGGGGCCAAGTATTTGTCTTTGGCATACATGGACAGGTCAAGCCATGGGGCTTGAGTCCACCGTTTGTGCCAGGGCCAGAAAGTTGGCGCGCCGGGGGATTGCCACGGATCCTCGCAGGCAAAGGCCCCGTTGTTCTCGGTGCAATACATTTGAAAGCCAATCCAGAGTTGGCGTTGGTTGTTCTGACAGGAAGTTGTCACAGACCGGTCGCGCGCCGCATCCAAAGCCGGCAAGAAAAGGGCGATGAGTAGCAACAAGATTCCGGTGACACACAAAAGCTCAACGAGCGTGAATGCCTCTCGATGTCGCGCGGGATTCATCGTTGACTTCATGTCTTACTTCCAATTCGTTACATCATCAAGTGCGAGCGCTGGGTTGTTAAAATACGCGTCCGCCGGCGGTGGCGGACAATACGTCCGTCCATCGGGACCATAGGAAAAGAGGTCAACCCCCATCCGGTTGACTTGGCCACCGGTCCAATTGTAGTCCTGCATGCTTCCGCCTGAGCCTTGAACGATGATGTTGGTCAGGAGCGGGGTCGTTGAATAGTAATTCAGAGCTCTGAAATATGGGTCAACGAAACAGTTGGTGCCGCCGAATGACCCGATGAGCCGCGGCGGCGGCTTTATATATGAGTTCTCGATCAATTGGGAGTACAGCAAGGCCGAGTTTTTCTTCTCGGCTGTATACCACTGCGAAACCCGGACCAGCGAACTCGTGGGATAAAATCCTTGATCTGACTTAAAACTTTCACAGGAGACTTCAAGCATGTTGATGTCAGCACGAGTCTGGGTCCGCTTGGTTGACTTCTGTGAATAGTTCACCATCCCCAAAGCCAGGATCGTAAGCAGTGCAATCACCAGCATGACCGCCAGCAACTCAGTCAAGGTAAAGCCGCCTGTTGAGCTCACCGGTTTGGTTGAAGCGCTAGTCACACCGGTTCAACCTACCCTTAATTGAGCGTGCCTGCTTGGGTTTTTCTTGGAATTTGCAACGGTTTTTTAACGGGCGGCTAGCGCGGGCTGATGCGCTGGACACAGCGCACGTTACACCGCGGCCGGTCAGCCCAAATACCCCTGCGCTTTGACCGGATTCCCCTAGTCGCCGCCGATGGCATTTGGCAGTGTCGCCGCTCATGACTTCCACCATTTCTTGGGACAAGACCGGCTACATCATCAATGGCCAACGCCGCTTTCTCATCTCCGGCGAAATGCATTACTTCCGCTGCCCGCCCGCCGATTGGCGGCGCCGCTTGGAACTCTTCAAAGCCGCCGGCGGCAACGCCATCGGCACCTACGTCCCGTGGGCGTACCACGAACCGACCGAAGGCCAGTTCCTCTTCGGCGACAAACCCACCCGCGACCTCGAAGCCTTTCTCACGCTCTGCAAGGAACTTGACATCTTCGTCATTGCCCGGCCGGGGCCGTATCAATACTCCGAGATGGACTACGCGGGGTTACCGGCTTGGTTGTTGGCGAAATATCCCGAAGTCCGGTCCCGCGATCAGCAGGGAAAAGAGCACCGGTTTTTCGCTGTCTCCTACCTGCACCCGACGTTCTTGGAAAAGAGCCGGGCGTGGTTCGCGGCGGTCTGTCCGATTCTTGCCAAATACACCGTCGCCCGCGGCGGGCCGATCGCCTTTGCCCAATTCGACAATGAACTCGTCGGCATCCATGAATGGTTTGGCGGCTGGGATTACCACCCCGTCACCATGGGCTTCGGCCAACCTGCCGGCCGCTACCATCTCTTCCTGAAAAACCGGTACGCCTCCATCGCCGCACTGAATCGCCGGTATGAAACGAACTTCCCTGACTTTACCGCCGTTGAGCCTTTCCGCGCCACTCCCGGCACGCCCGCCGAACGCAACCGCGTCCGCGATTACCACGAGTTCTACCTCGCCACCGTCGCCGAATACAGTTCGACACTGGTGACATGGATGCGCGAGTTCGGCTTCGACTGCGACACCTGCCAGAACGGCATCGCCCCCGCCAATCACCGCAATTTCCGCGACTGGCCGGCCTTGCGCGACCGCTGCATCGTTGGGGTGGATCATTATTACGCGCTCGGCCTCGGCTGGAAACAAAACAACCCGACGCCGCAATACACCATCGGCAGTTTCATCGAACTCGAGATGCTCCGCGCCTTGGGCTGGCCGCAGACCGTCTATGAACTGCCCGCCGGCAGCCTCAGCGACTGGCCGCCGATCACCCCCGAGGATGCCCGGTGCTGCTATATGCTTCACGTCGCTTACGGAATGAAAGGGTTCAACTACTACATCTACACCGGCGGCGTGAATCCATCCGAACTCGCCCGCATGCTCACGGATTACGATTACCAGGCGCCCATCTCCGCCCACGGCGAAATCCGCCCGCTCTACCACATGCTGAAAAGCTTCCACCAGTTCCTCAACGACAACGCCTGGCTCGCCGGCAGCGAACGCGTCGCCGACCTGCGCGTCGGCTTGGACTGGACGCACGCCCTCAGTAAGTCTGTCTTCCCGGCCCGCGCCGGTGATGATTTCTCCGACGGCGAAGCGTGGACAATGGTGGCGAACGGTCTGCTCCTGACTTCACTCTGTGCGTCGCGGTCGCCCGAACTGCAAGATTTGTCGAGCGACGTCCTCCTCCAGCGCACCGACTTGCCGTTGTTCGTGGCCGCGTCCGTCTGCATGGCGGCGGACATTCAACAACGCCTTATCAAATTCGTGCAAGCCGGCGGGCGGTTGTTCCTCGCCCCGGTCATTCCGCACCTCGACGAAAATTTTCAACCCTGCACCTTGCTCCGCGACTTCCTCGCCGCCGCCCCGGCCACGCTCCAACGCCGCGCTGACCATCCGGCGCTGTTGGCCATCGGCCCCATCCCGCCGCACTGGGCCATGGCGGATGTGTGGGTGACCGATGAATTACCGGCGCGCGCAACGCGGATCGGGACTGAAACCATTGCCGGGAAAACCATCGGCTGGAAAAAGACGTTGCCGACCGGTGGCGCGGTCATCTGGCTTGGTGTGCAAATGACGCACGTGTGGAAAGAGCATTGCCAATTGATTCAATGGCTCGCCGCCGAATTGGGCGCGCCGGCCACAGTGGTGGAATGCAACAGCCAATACGTCTGGGCCACGCTCCGTTCCGACGGGAAACGATCCATGCTGTTCGCAATGAACCTGTTCTCAGCGCCGATGACCGCGCGCGTCAAAGTCAAAAACTTCGATACCGGCGACTTCACCCTCGCCCCAATGGAAGTCCGTACGTTTCTCGTGCCATGATCAACTCAACTCTCGCCCAACTGAACGCGTGGACCGGCACGTCTTCGCTCGTCCTTGAATTCGACCCCGCGCAGTGCCACGTCACGTTGCTCGGACGCTTGAACGCCGACGGCAGCGTGAAGTTACCGGCCTTGATGCACTTTCCGGATCACGGGACGCTCCGCATTACCGGCAGCGGCTCGCTCGGCTACGACGCGACGCGGTTGAACAAGCCGTATGTGCGCGTCACGTTCCCGGCGGGGAAATACCGGTGGGAACCGGTGTGCATCCATCCCGACGTGCCCGGCATCGCGAGCGACCGGCGGTTCGACGGTTTCCGGCGCAACTGGCTGAACATTTTCCAGATCAACCCCAAGCTCCGCGTCCTCGCCAACCACGCCGCCAGCGACAACTGCACGCACCCGTTCTACAAGTACGCCGACATCGCCCGATACACACCGCCCTTGGCCGACGGCCTCACGGCGCTCGATCTGATCCGCGAATCGCTCGACCGGTATCTGAACGGTTTGCTTTCCTACGGCATGCCGGGGTTCGTGATGTTCGAGTACGGCGGCCCGGCCTCGCACGAACCGCCGGCGCTCGATGTTTATCCCTCGCTGGTTATCAGCGCCTGCATTGCCGGTGAAGATGATCCGGCTTGGTTCAAGCGTAATTATGCCGGTATCCGCGATTGGGCCGAGAAGATTCTCGCGATGGATGCCGATGGCAACGGCTTGATCGAGTACAGCTTCACCGGCAACTCCGGCTCGTGGCCGGCGCTCGGCAAGGTACATCCGTCGAACTGGTGGGACTGCATCGGTTTTGGTCACGCGGATGCCTACGGCAACGCGCTCGCCTACCGGGCACTGCGGAGTCTGGCGAAGTTGGCCCCGGGCGCCGACGCGCCCCGGTATCAGGCCGCCGTCGACAAGTTGAAGGCCGTTTATTTCCCAACCTTCTTCAACCCCGCAACCGGTATTCTGGCTGGGTGGCGGAGTGCGGACGGGGAGTTGCACGATTATTGGTTTGTCTGGCTCAACAGCGCCGCGATTCATCTCGGCCTTGTTCCTCACGAACAGGCCAACGCGATCATGGATCGCCTCCTCGGGAAGATGCGGGAGGTCGGATTCCAGCGGTTCGATCTCGGGTTGCCCGGCAATCTCGTGGTCGTTCCGCAAGCCGACTATTGCAGCCCGGATCCGCGGTGGGGCGGGGCGGGGGCGTTCCAGGTGTACGAGAATGGGGGCGCGACGGCCTGTTTTACCTACTACACGTTGGCGGCCTTGTATGAACTGGGACGCCGCGAGGAGGCCGACCGGATTTTATTTCCCATGCTTGAGTCGTATGCGCAGGGCGGTTTTTCCGGTGGCGGCACGAACGGAATGACGAACGATTGGAAAACCTGGGACGGCACGCCGTGGGGCTACGAAGGTTTTCTGGTGGACAATTACTACGCCCTGCTCGCCGTGTTGCGCCGGTAAGTCAACGGGACGGGCGTTGGACGCCTTCGACCCATATCGGGAGTGTGGTGCCGTGAAGGGTGCCGTTGTGCTTGCCGGTTTCATCACGAATAGTCGCGCCTTCGCCTTCATTGAAACGCCAATAGGCAATCGTGTCCCCATCCAATGGGAAAGATGTTGTCGGGGTGAAATTACCGTCGTACCGGGCGACGCGGGAAATGCGGACTTCGTCGAAGGTACCGTCCGTATAGCAGTTGCCGTGAGTGGCCCGATAACCAATTCTCAACGGGCACTGTGCCCCGGTTGCACCAGCGGTGTACGGCTGGGAGCCTACTCGCACACCGTCAATATAGAATCGCATTTGACCCTCGCTGACGACGCCAGCCCAATGATGCCATTGGCTGTCGAGGATATTCATTTTTGTTGTCACATCTTGCCCTTCTTCATGCCGATCACGTGCCCAAAACCGAACATTTTGCTGGAAGATGTCCATTTGGATGCCGGCTTGTTGACCACAATCGTCACCAAGCCGCATGATGGGGGAAAGCATCTCACCTTTTCCGCCGGAGATATTTGCCCAGAATTCAAGCGTCCATCCTGCCATAACATCAAAGGCGTCGCTGGCGGGAAATTCGACATAGTTCTTATTGGCGGATTGTAACCGGATGGCGTGTCCGCCGGCTTCGCCGCCGACTTGAAAGTCACGCACTTGTGCCAGCGGAATCTTGGCTTTGCCGAATACGGTTGTGAGTGTGATCTCAGGAAGATTGAGTGTGCCCTCCAATTTGTCGCCGTTCGACAGGCGGATGCTGACAGAACGGCGATCGGCGGCGAACCGGGCGGAGGAAATTTTTTCCACTGGAATATTCAATTCACCAAGAGAGGCCGAATGAACTGCAACGGTTGTCAGTTCGGTGGTGCCGATGACGCGCGAGCCATCGTTCAAGTTTAACAGCAAGCGAGCCGGCGTGGCGAGCGCGAGAGTGAGACTGAACAGGTAAACCGTCGTTGCAGCCGGAAAAATGCGCATGGGCACTTACTAGCATCCGTCAGTCTCGGACACAAGCGTTGGAATGCTTGGCAGGATGCGCCCGGCAGCCTAGAATACCGGGCGCTGTATGCCGGACCAAAATCTCCCCATCACACCGCCCAGCGGTGACTCGACTTGGCTCGAACAGTACTACACGGCGAGCAAGACCCACGAGCGCGCCGATGGCGTGGATGATGCCGGCTATTCTGTCACCGCGCATATCGCGGCGGCAGACAAATACGCCGTCGGCGAGGAAGTTGGCAGCGGCGGCATGAAATCCGTTCGCCGCGCCCGTGACCAAAACGCCAATCGCGACGTGGCGATGGCGGTGTTGTTGGACGAGAAACACAAGCCCCGTTTTCTCCGGCGCTTCGTCCGCGAAGCCCGCCTGACGGCCGCGCTCGAACATCCGAACATTGTCCCGGTCCACGAAGTCGGCATGGGCGACGATGGCCGGCCGTATTTCACGATGAAATTGTTGGGGGGCGAGTCGCTGCACAGTATTCTCCAAAAGCTCGATTCCGGCGAACCAGACTACCGCCAGCGCTACAGTCTCGCGCGCCTGCTGCAGATCTTCCTCGGCGCCGGCAACGCGGTGGCGTTTGCGCATTCACGCGGGGTCATCCACCTCGACCTCAAACCGGCCAACATCCAAGTCGGTGGCTTCGGCGAAGTGTTGGTGCTCGACTGGGGTTTGGCGAAAATCATGGAGCGCCCCGGCGCGCTGGAGTTGCCGGCGGAGTTGCGGGTGGTGCATACCGAAGGGGTGGTACGCGGCACGCCGGGGTTCATGGCGCCGGAACAGATCCGCGGCGAGTACTCGAAGTTCGACGAACGCACGGATGTCTACGCGCTTGGGGTCGTGTTGAGCACCGTGCTGACCGGCAAGTTACCAGCGCCAAATGAACGGCCGGTCTTTGACCGCCGGGTGCCGGTCGCGCTGCAAGCGGTCGCGCTCAAGGCGCAGGCGGCTGCGCCGGCAGACCGGTATCAGTCGGTGCGCGATTTGTTGCGCGACGTGCAGGCGTTCCTCGGCGGGTATGCGACCTCGGCGCAACAGGCGTCGGCCTTGACGGTGTTGTGGTTGTTGATCAAGCGGCAAAAGCGCGCGGCGACGTTGGTGGCGGTCAGCGCGGTGGTGATTTTGACGATTGGCGTGGTGGCGTTCGTGCGCATCGCGCGCAGTGAACGCGTGGCGTTGGACGCGCTCGAACAGATTCGCCAGGAACAGGCGGCCAACCGGAAACTCGGCTTGCTGGCCGCGCCGCGGGTGTATCAGCGCGCGGGAGAGCTGTTCCGCGCGTATGATTATGACGGAGGAATGGAGCAATTGAATTTTGCCGTCGCGCTGGACAAGACGCTGGCGCCGGCCTGGACGGTGAAGGCGTGGTTGCATCTCGGGCGGACGGAGTTCGATGAGGCGTTGACGGCCTTCGGGCGCGCCTCCGGCAAGCCGCTTGACCGGTCGTTACCCCCGCCGGAGAAACCCAAGACGCTGGAGGAGTTGGCGCTCAAATATCTGAACGTGCCGCCCCTGCTGACGAAGGAGCAACGGCTCGCGTTGGCTGGCGAGCTGTATCGGCTGGGGCGCGCGCAGGGGGAATGGATGCAGTGGATGCTGGGCCAGTTTTTCACCCTGCAAAACCGGCGGACCGTGGACTTTGAAATCGTGAACGCGGAATTCAAAATCCTGAATCCCGACGCGAAGAATCTGGAGGTGGTCCCGTTGATGACGGCGGATGGGCTGACGGTGGCGGTGCGCGGTGACAAGGTGGTGACGTTGCTGCCGTTGCTGGGGCTGTCGTTGACGGCGGTGGATGTGTCCGGCGCAATCGGCGCGGATCTGAATCCGTTGCGGGCGATGAGCCAGCTTCGGGAACTGCGGCTCGTGCGCTGGCCGCGGAATCTTTTCTCGCGGCTCTGGCCGTTGACGCAACTGACGCGCGTGGTGGTGGCGGCGCCGGACGTGGTGCCGCTGCAAAACGATCTCAAAGTGCGGATGCCAAAACCGCCGGAAGTGGTCGGCGAGTAACCGGCGTCAATCGAGTTCGTTGTTCAGCCGGACGATTTCCTGGCGGAGCCGGTCGGTCACGCGTTTTTTGTAGACGTAAATGCTGCTCGGCGCCAGCCCGAGTTTCTTCGCGACCACGTCCACGTCGGCGCCTTTCGACATCTGTTCGAAGGCGGCTTTTTCGTTGTCGCTGAATTCGCCGGCAATGCGTTGCCACGCCAGCGTGCTGACGTAGGTGATCCATTCCCGGTCGGCGATGGCCTGGTTGGGTTCGGGTTGGACGCGATGGAGGTATTGCCGGAGTTCGTGTTGTTCGTCGGCGGTGAGGCGGTTGAGTTTGGTGGCGCGACTGCGGAGGAGCATTTTCACTTCATTGCCGGTGACGGTGCAGAGCCAGCCGCGGAACCGGCCTTTGGTTTCGTCGTAGACAAATTCCGGCAGGGTTTTCCAGAGTTTGAGCATGACCGTCTGGACGATTTCTTCGGCATCGTGGTGCGTCAGGCCCATGCGGCGGCCGATATTGTACACGTAGCCCCGGTAATAGTAGACAAACTCCTCCCACGCGGCCTGATCGCGTTGCCGGCGGACGCGCTTGATCAACGTCTCGCGCGTCACCCACGCATCTTGCTCTCGTCCACTCATGGCGGGCAGTGTAGATAAGCCGGGGCACGAGGGCAAAGGAATTGCTGTTCTTTTCAGACAAATCCGGTAGCATTTGCGCGACAACATCATGAGCGAGATTCCCGCCATCAATCTTGGCGATAAACTCGGCCAGTTTAAGCTGGTCGAGTTGATTGCTGTTGGCGGCATGGGCATCGTTTATCGCGGGTATGACACCGCGCTGGACCGGTATGTGGCCGTCAAGGTTTTGGCGCCGGCATTGGCCAAGGATCCGGCCGTGGCGGGGCGCTTTCTCGATGAAGCCCGCGCCGCCGCCACGCTCAACCACAACAACGTCGTCCACATCTACAGTGCCGGCGAACAAGCCGGCGCCGTGTACTTCGTGATGGAACTGGTCAACGGCCAGCACCTCGAAGCCGTCTTGAACAATCAGGCGCCGCTGGTCGTCCGCGAAGCCGTCGAGTACATCCGCCAAGCCACGCTCGGCCTCCAGCACGCCCACGAACACGGCATCATCCATGGGGACGTCAAACCCGGCAATTTCTTGATCTCGGAGACCGGCGTTCTCAAGGTCACCGACTTTGGGCTGGCGCGCCGTGTCAAGGCGGCGTCCGCTACGAGCGATGGCGGGAGTGTGTTCGGCACCCCGGGCTACGTCAGCCCCGAGGTCATTCAGGGCAATGCGCCTGACCATCGCAGCGACATCTACTCACTCGGTGCGACGTTCTTTCACGCGCTGGCGGGGCGCGCGCCATTTGTTGGCGCGACGCCCGAAGACACCTTGCGGCGGCAAATCCGGGACCCGGCCCCGCCGATCCAAAAGTTCAATGACGCCGTGCCACCGGCGATCGGTCAGATCATTGCCCGCATGTTGGCCCGTGAACCGTCCGGCCGGTATCAGAGCTATGCCGAATTGCTGCAAGCCCTCAATCGGTCCAGCGGCGAACCCAAACCGCCCACGACCAGTCCCCGGCCCGGCCCGCGTTTGGCCAAGGCAGCGAGCGCGCCGGCCACCCCGCCGGTGGCCCCGCCGCCCCCGAAGAAAAAGGACAACTGGTTCACGTTTGCATTCACATTCATCGCCTTCATTGGGAGTCTGATGATTTTGTATCTGGTGTACCGGCACCTCTTAACGCCCAAGCCGCCGCCGGCGGTGGCGCCGGTCACCAATGTGTTGAGCGCGCCGGTTTCCCCGGTGGTGCCGGCCCCGCCGGTTCCCGCCCCGACGGATGCGGAAGCCCAAGTGGAATATCGCGCTCTCAAATCGCAGGCCGACGCGGCGCTGGCCGAGCGGCGGTGGGGGCGCGCGTATGCGATCTATCAGAAATGGCCGGCCACAAAGTATGGCGGCACGCCGACGCACCAGATCGTGGCCGGCGAACTCCACCGCATCACCGAGGCCGCCCGGCAAGCGTGGCAGGAATTGCAGCCGCAGATTGCGAGCCGGCGGGACGAACAAAAATACCGGGAAGCCCTCACCCTGGTGGATCAATTTGCAGAACAGTGCGGGGGCTTGAAAAGTTTATTGGCCGAGATAACCGCCGCCCGCCAGCCGCTGGCCGATGCTGAACGTGAACTCGCTCTTGCGCAAGCCGCCGCCATCCGCACGAAGCTGAGCCAGTTGCGCCCGCAATATGACGCCCTCATCCTGAATTACCAATGGGAGAAAGGCCAGCAGGAGGTGCAACGCGCCATCACCGAAGCCGGTGCCGCGAGTGAACTGGGACAGGCTTTGAGCCAGTGGCAGACGGTCTTTACCAGCTTAATTGCCTTGCGGACCGGGGTGGCCCAACGGGTGCAAGACAAACCGCCGGGCCTCATTCCGTTGGCGACGAAGCGGGGCGAGCAAAACGTCCAAATCACCGCGGTTGATGCCGGCGGCATCGGCGTGCGACAGACTTTCGGCGCCGCCGGGTTTGCGGAAACTAAAATCCCCTGGACAGAGCTGACGGCGGGCGGGGTCGGGCGGGTCTTGATGTTGAATCTGGAGGCCAACAATGCCGACGAGCTGTTGGGCTACGCGCTGTTGCTGGCACATCAAGCCTTGGCCAAACAGGCGCGGATCGAGGATGCGCGGCGGATCTTGCAAGTGATGCTGCAACGCGATCCAACCCGCACTGCCCTCCTCGATGACTATCTCCAGCGGTTGCAGGAACTCGAAATTCAGTTGACCCCGCCGCGCCCGGCCACTCCCGAGCCGGCCCCCGCCGCGCCGGCTGCCGAAGTCCCGGTTGCCAAAGGGTTCGTTGCCCTCGAGATCGGCGACGGTTGCAACGCCGGTTTTTTTGAATCCGATGACAACCCCGGTGAGTTCAGCCGCAAAGCCGGTTACCACGGTTTGCCGGAAGACGGCCGCATCGCGGTGCCGGGGGAGATTGGCGGCGGCGAGTTTCGGCTCCGCACCGGCGTCAACCCCGACTCCATCGGCATCACTTGGGCGTCGGGGCGTTTTCCCAACTCTGTGACCATCAAGCTGCCGGCTGCGCAACAACGCCGGTATTCGCGGTTGGCGATCCTCAGCGCTTCCAGCACCAGCACGGCCACGATTCGCGCCCGGTTGTCGTATGAGACCGGCGACCAGACCGACACCCGCTTCAAAGTTTACGATTGGTCGCTCACCAAATTGCCCCAGAACGCCAACCCGCTGGTCGAAGTGACGTTGCCCAATTCGACCGTCGTCCGCCGCATGTTTCTGGATGTCGTGGACGCGGACCCGAAACGGCGGCTGACGGCCATCACGTTGATGTGGGTTTCGACCAACACGGAACATCCGCAACATTGCGTCGGCATCTTCGCCGTCAGCGGGCTGCCGGCCGACGGCGCGCGGTGATGAAAGAGCTGACGAAACTCATATCGCGGCTCGAAAGCGGCGCTCCCCTGCCGGCGGCGCTCTGCCACCAACCCCGGCGCGCGCATGTCCTCGGCATTACCGGGCCGCCGGGCGTTGGAAAAAGCACATTGATTGACCGGCTGGTGGCGTCGTACCGGCGCGCGCAGAAGACGGTGGCGGTGCTCGCGATTGATCCGAGCAGTCCGGTCAGTGGCGGCGCATTGTTGGGCGACCGGTTGCGGATGCAGCGGCATAGTGGTGATTCCGGGGTATTCATCCGCAGTCTGGCCACGCGCCGGCATTACGGCGGGTTGACGAAGGAAACGCCGGTCATCATCCAGGCGCTGGCCGGGACGTTTGATGTCGTGATTGTCGAAACCGTCGGGGCCGGGCAGAACGATGTGGAGATTGCCACTGTGGCGGACACGGTGGTGGTGGTGCTGATGCCGGACTTGGGCGATGAAATCCAGCGCGCCAAATCCGGTTTGATGGAGATTGCCGACATCGTGGTCACGAACAAATGCGATCTCCGGGAAGTCACGACTGGTCTCGCTGTTTCGGCCAAGACCGGCGCGGGAGTGGACGAACTGCTGAAACGGATTTTACAGCACGCCAACGACCGCGCCGCCTGATGCCCGACGTGCGGGCGAGTCACCCGCAAAACTCACGCGGCGACGAATGGCCCAACCTAAATGACGAAGGATACAATGTCCTCCTGTTTCGAATCGTCGGCTGCAATAACACAAATCGTGGAACGGATTCGCGCCTGGAACGCGTTGACTATCGGGTGGATTTCACTTCGTCGCGCCGGCAACCTTCCCCACCGCATCGCTGACCACGTCACAGATCCGGTCAGCCTCGGCAGCCGTGAGCACCAGCGGCGGCTGGATGCGGATGACGTTGGCGAATGTGCCGCCGGCACCGACAAGCACACCGGCTTCGCGACACAAGCGTCGCACCTCTTTAGTCTCGGCTACCGCCGGTGTCTTCGCTTTATCTTTCACCAGCTCAACCCCGATCATCAGGCCTTTGCCGCGGACTTCGCCGATCAATGGCGACTTCACAGCCTGCAACCGTTTCAGAATCTGCGCGCCCCGAGCGGCTGAGTTTTCCGGTAACTTCTCGTCGAGTAGGACTTCGACGTTGGCCAGCGCGGCGGCGCAACTGACCGGGTTGCCGCCGAACGTGGAGAGATGGTCGCCGGGCTTGAATGCTTCAGCCACATCCGGTCGGGCGGTGAACGCGCCGAGCGGGAAGCCGTCGGCGATGCCTTTGGCGGTGGTCATGATGTCGGGCTCGACGCCGTAGTGTTCGATGGCGAACATCTTCCCGCAGCGTCCGAAGCCGCTCTGGACTTCGTCGCAGATGAACAGGATGCCGTGTTTGTCGCAGATGGCTTTGGCGTATTTGAAATAGTTGTCCGGCGGCACAAGGATGCCGCCTTCGCCCCAGACTGACTCGGATATGAACGCCGCCACATCGCCGGAGGTTTGGCCGCGAATCGCGTCTTCGATGGCTTCCGCGCAAGCGGCGGCGCAATCGTCGGGTGTACTGGTCTTGAACGGACACCGGTAGGTGTAGGGGACCGGCGCCCAGGCGATACCGGAAAGGTACGGACCGGAGCGTTGTTTGCGGGCATAGTTGCCGGTCACGGAGAGCGTGCCGGCGGTGCGACCGTGGAAGCTCTGCGTCAGCGCGATGAGTTCTTTCTTGCCGGTAAACTGTTTGGCGAGGCGCATTGCGCCTTCGACGGCTTCGGCGCCGCTGTTACCAAAAAAGGTTTTCTGGAGTCTGCCCGGCGTGATCTCGGCGAGGCGCTTGGCCAGCTTGCCGGCGGGCGGGTTGTAGTAAACGTAGGTGCAGCAGTGGACGAGTTTGTCCATTTGGGCTTTGGCGGCAGCGATGACTTTGGGGTGACCGTGGCCGGCGTTGACAACGGAGATGCCACTGAAGCAATCGAGGTATTTCTTGCCGTCGCTGCCGGTTATGGTTGTGCCGTGGGCGTGTTCGACTTCGACCGGCTCGAAGCCGGCGACCATGCTGGTGATCAGGTATTGGTCGTAGAGTTCTTTCGTCGTCATGGCGTAATCCTAGCACTTTTGGGGGTTGGATTGAACCAAATTGCAGGTGCTGGCATCTAAGGGGTGTCGCAGTCGCCAACAGACGAGGCCCATCATGGTTATCAATCAAGAATATCGCGAAGCCGATGCCCTGCAATTGTACTTGCGAGAGATGGCGGAGACGCCGTTGTTGACGCCGCAAGAGGAGATCGCACTTTCGCGGCGCGTCAAGAAGGGAGACGCACAGGCGCGAACGCGGATGATCAAGGCGAACCTCCGGCTTGTCGTCAAAATCTCGCGCGACTACGCGAATTATGGCCTGCCGTTGCTCGATTTGATCAATGAAGGCAATCTTGGTTTGATGAAGGCAGTGGATCGGTTCGACCCCAAGAAAGGCGCGAAATTGTCGACGTATTCGGCGCTCTGGATCAAGCAATCCATTCGCCGGGCATTATCGAATCACTCGCGCACGGTGCGGTTGCCGGTGCATATGGCGGACCGGCTGGCGAAGTTAAACCAAGTCAGCCACAAGCTCACCGAGCTGCTCGGGCGTGAGCCGAACACGGCAGAACTGGCGGAGGAGTTGGGGATGACTCCCGCCAAGGCGGCGCAGTTGCGGACGATGGGGTTGCGGCCGACGAGTTTGGACGCGCCTTTGACCGATGAGGCGGACGCCCGGTTTGGGGACATCATTGAAGATGAAAGCGCAGTGAATCCGTACGAGTGGTTGCGCGCCAAAACCACGCGGGAGGAGATCCGCGATCACCTCAAAAGTTTGCCGGCGCGCGAGGCGGAGATTTTGAAGCTGCGGTTTGGCTTGGATGGCCGGCCGCCGTTGACGTTGGAGCAAGTGGGGGCGCGGTTCAAGGTGACGAGGGAGCGGATCCGGCAGTTGCAGGAGTTGGCCTTGGGCAAACTCCGCCGGCGGCTGAACGCGTTGGAGTTCGGTTCGTCCTGACGCGGGGTGGGTTAGCGGGTCAAGCGCGGGAGAGCGGTGCTGAGGATGACGGCGGCTTGGACAAAGCTGATGAGCGCACTGGAGCGTTGGCTTTTCTTCAGTTGGGAATCCGCCAGTTTGCGAACGGGTAATTGGAGCAACTCGTACTCCGCTTGCAGCCAATCATCCTGTTCCCGCCCGGGCTGGCTTCCGCGTTGCCGGAAAATCTCCATGGCTCGTGCCGCAATCTGATCGTGTGTGGGATGACCAGTTTTCATGCGAGCGGATTCTGCAGCGGGTATGCCACAGCGGTGTGACAACCGCGTCGAATTTCTGTAACAGCTTGCCGGGTCGTTGGATGTTGAGATGGGTTGCTGGTAGGCGACACCGCTATTTTGGCACCGGAATGTCCACGCTGCGCGAAAGACGACAGTGATTGAATTCCGCAAGTCTGAGACTATGTGCGACCGGTTCTCAACGTTGGCATGGATGGGATGAAAGGGGGCCGGCGGGCGCAGCTTCCTGCATTGGCGATACTTGCCGCGATGATTGCAGTGTTTGGTGGTGGTGGCGCGCAGCACTGGCACTGGCATTGCTAATTGTGGCATTGCCCCCCGTCGCGGCGTGTTCTTAACCAGTTTTATCCCAAAATTATGCACCCAACCAGAGTTTATCCAGTTGAACAACCGTCCACGCGTGAGGCGGCACATCCCGGCGTGGCTCGGTCGATTTCCGATGTGATTCCGCGTGGAAACGAAACGATTCTCTTTGTCACCAGCGAACGCTCCCAGCGCGATTATGCCGCATGGATTTTGCGGGAGTTGGGGTATCGGGTGATTGAAGCGGCGGATGGGCAAGAGGCAATTTGTCTGTTGCACAACTGTCCCGGACGACGCGTGGATTTGGTGATTGCTGATGCCATGATGCCGCGGGTGTGTGGCAAATCCCTGGCCCACCGGATTGCCGCCATTCTGCCTAAATCGCGCATCTTGCTGACATCCCATCACTCGCCGGAACTGATCTCCCAACACGACACCCTCAACGCGGAGCTCGCTTACATACAGAAATCCGCCACCCGCACGGCGTTCGCGAAAAAAGTCCGCGAAATTCTCGACAACGCCCAGCGGGAGGAGCTTCTGTTCACCCCTGCTGAAGAGCTGGAAACGGTCGAAGTCGCGTAGCCAGACCGGCGCGTGTTCGTCTGACAAGCTGTCATCTTCGGCGCGATTCTCGCCAATATGTCGCCCGCATCCGTTGGGCTTACCGGCGGCTAGTACGCGATTTCGCTCACACTATCTTATTTGAAATAAGTTAGTTATGACGAATCGAGTGTCTGACTGGATTCTCATGGCAAGACCAGTGCTAAACCGACGAGTGCAATGGGGAGTAACTCACAATGAGTGTGTTCGTGGCCGGGCTCAGTTACAAAACGGCACCGGTGGAGGTGCGCGAGCAACTCGCCGTCTTGCCGTCGAAAGTCGGTTGTCACGCCTGCCGGCTGAAAGTCGTGGGTGGGTTGGACGAAGTCGTCCTGCTTTCCACATGCAACCGTGTTGAAATCTACGGCGTCGCGCCCGAAGTCAACGGCAACATCAAATCCATTTTCCAATTGCTGGCCAAATTTCCCTGCGACCTCCGCCGGCATCTGTACGTCCACGAGGGCGCGGCCGCCTTGCAGCATTTGTTCACCGTGGCCAGCGGCTTGGACTCGATGGTGCTCGGGGAGACGGAGATTACCGGGCAGGTCAAGGACGCGTACGAGAAGGCGCAAGCGGCGCGGCTGACCGGCGGCGTGTTGAATCGGGTGTTCCAAAAAGCGTTTCACGCGGCCAAGGAAATCCGCACCCAAAGCAAAATCCAACGCGGCGCGACATCGGTTGGGAGCGTGGCGGTGGAACTCGCGGAGAAGATCTTTCGGCAGGATTTATCCCAGCAGACCACGATCATCCTCGGGGCTGGGCAAATGGGCGAGACAGTGCTCCGGCATCTGGCGAAGAAAGGCGCGAAATCCATTCTCGTGTCGAACCGGAGCTTTGACCGGGCCGAGGCGCTGGCCCGCGCATTCGGTGGGCGGGCGATCCGGTTTGATGACCGGCTGGCGGCGATGGCCAATGCCGACATCGTCGTCGCCTCGACCGGCTGTCCCCAAGTGCTGTTAAGCCGGGATGAGGTGGAGGAATTGCTGCGCCGCCGCCGACAGCGGCCGTTGTTCCTGATTGATATTTCGGTACCACGCAACATTGACCCCGAGGCGCAGAATGTGGCCGGCGCGTACCTCTACAACATTGACGACCTCGAAGCGATTGTCCGGCAGAACGTGCGCCTGCGCGAGCAGGACCTGGCGTTGTGCCGCGCGATCATCGACCGGCAATCCGCCGCGTTAATGAACAAACTCACGGGCGGTAAGGAAAAACAACATGACCTTGGTCTTCAAACTCAGCCGGGTTGGCTTCCTGGGCGCGCGTTGGCGCTCGGCGGCCAATCAGTGCTTCAATAGCCGCCGGTCCGGGATTGCGGCGGTGGCTGGCCTGGCGATTTGGATCCTGGGCTGGGCCGGCCAGGCGAATGGCGCGGACAATACCGAGTGTCTGGCGTGTCATGGCGACAAGGATGGAGCTAAATTCATCCACGAAGAGAAGTTTACCGGCTCGATCCACGGCAAGTTGCTTTGCACCGCGTGTCATGCCGACATCAAGGAGTTGCCGCACGCGGACAAGCTTAAACCGGTTAGTTGCGCGCAATGTCACCGGATTGAAACCGACATCTACCTCAAGAGCGATCACGGCAGGGCGTTGTCGAAGGGCATCACGGAAGCGGCGACCTGTCAGGCGTGTCACGGGAATCCGCACGAACTGTTGAACTACCGGAACCCCGCTTCGCCTGTGCATCGCAACAACGTGCCGGCGACCTGCGCCAATTGTCACGCCAACGTCAAGGAAATGGAGAAGTACAATCTCCGGCAACGCGCCGTGGTGGTGACCTACGACAAGAGCGTCCACGGCATTGCGCATGCCAAGGGCGTCGCGAACTCCGCGGTCTGTTCCGACTGTCACGGCACCCATGATTTGCACCGCAGTTCCAATCCCGAGTCCAAACTGAACTGGCAAAAAATTCCCGAGACCTGCGGCAAGTGCCACGACAACGTCCGGCAAACCTACAATCGCAGCATTCACGGCAAGGCGGTGGCCAGTGGCATTCGCGACGCGCCGACCTGCACCGACTGCCATGGCGAACATACGATCCTCGCGATGGCTGATTCGTCCTCCAAGGTCGCGCCCGCCCATGTCGCGGAAACCTGCGCGCAATGTCACGGGGCCGAGCGCATCGCGACCCGGTACCAATTGTCGCCGACGGTCGTGGACACCTACATGAAGAGTTTTCATGGCCTCGCGATGCAATTCGGCGGCTTGGCCGTCGCCAACTGCTCTTCCTGCCATGGTTTCCACGACATCTTGCCGTCGAGCGATCCGCTCTCATCGGTCAACAAAGCCAATCTCCCCCAGACGTGTGGCAAGTGTCATCCCGGCATTGGGACGCGGCTGGCGCAGACTGATTTTCGCATCCACGATTTGCCGGGGGGAGGGAAGGGGAAGCCGTGGCTGGTGAATTTTGTGGCGCGGTTTTATATCGTCATCATCTTCTTGACGATCGGCGGCATGGGATTGTTTGTCGGGCTGGATTACGCGGCCAAAGTCCGCGCGCACATCCAGGTGGTCAAGGCCAGTCCTCACGCCGAAGAGCGGTTGACGAAATGGATGCGGGTGCAGCATTTTGCGTTGATCTTCCTGTTCGCCATGCTGGCGTACACCGGCTTCGTCCACAAATTCCCGGACGCGTGGTGGAGCTGGCCGTTCAAGGCGTTGGAGAATGGCGGCTATGTGCGCGGGATGATTCACCGGATCTGCGGTTGGGCGTTCTCCGGCTTGTTCCTCATCCATCTCATCGCCCTTGTTGTCACGCCGCGCGGGCACAAGTACCTGCTGGAACTCGGCCCACGGATGCACGACGTAAAAGATTGCTTCGCCACGCTGCGGTACAACCTCGGCCTCGGCGGGGCGCTTCCGCCGCCGCGTCGGTTCAACTACGCCGAGAAAGCTGAGTACTGGGCGTTGGTGTGGGGTTCGCTGGTTATGATCGTGACCGGCGCAATGCTGATTTTCACTGAAACCGTCCTGCGGCTGTGGCCGAAGGTCTGGCACGATGTGGCCCAGGTCATCCACTACTACGAAGCGGTGCTTGCGACGTTGGCGATCATCGTCTGGCATTTCTACTGGGTGATTTTCGATCCGAAAGAGTCTCCGATGAATCCGGCGTGGCTCATCGGGAAAAAAGCAGGTCATCAGGAGTCGCAGCAAAAGGGAGAAAAACCCGATGTTCCCCATTAGACAGGTTGTGGTTGCCGTCATCCTCAGCACGGCGGTTTGGGCCGAAGAAGACAAGGCTTCCGACCGGTGCGCGTTGTGCCATGAACAAGCGGTGAAAGATTGGGCGGCCTCGCCCCACGCGCGCACGATGGACGACGCGTTCCTCAACGTCTGGACGAAGCAAGGCAAGCAATTCGAGTGTCTGGTCTGTCACACGAGCCAATTCGACCGCAAGGACGGCACCTACTCGCACGAGGGCGTTTCGTGCGCATCCTGCCACGGCGCGATGAAGGAAGACCATCCCGACAAGGAAAAAATGGTTTTACCGGTGACGAGTGAGGTTTGCCAAAGTTGCCACTCGATCACCTATGGCGAATGGCGCGTCAGCCGGCATGGCCAGAAAAACATCCGCTGCTTCGACTGTCACAAGATGCATTCGATGGCGCAGCGCAAGGACAAGCCGGATGAAATGTGCGGCACCTGCCACACGGAACGGCTCAAGGATTTTTCCCACGCCACGCATTCGGTGGCCGGGTTGCATTGCTTGAGTTGTCACATGCCGGAAGTCAAGGGTTCCGTCATGAAAATCCGCGGCCTCGGCGTGCGCGGGCATACGTTTGGCGTCGGGGCCGAAACGTGCGCCAACTGTCACCGGGAAATGGTGCATGCCAGCCACGAACGCGCTTCGCTGGAAGAGGAAGTCCACAAGTTGAAAGCCGCGACGCCGGAAAAATTGGAGGCGCGCAACGCCGAACTCGAGCAGGAAAGCAGCAAGCTGCGTGAAACCGTCAAAGCCAACAAGCGGGTCTTCCCGGCGGTGGTGGGCTTGGCGTTCCTGCTCGGCATATTTGCCGGCTACGCGTTGCCGCATTTCCGGTCGAAGAAACCGGTGGAGGATGAGATTCGATGATCTCGCGCCGACGATTTCTGCAAGCCAGCGCGACCGGTGCGCTGACCGTGCTCGGCGCGCGCGGGGTGTTCGCGAAAACGAAAGCCGATCCTGCTGACGCCGCGGCCGTGTTGGTGGATCTGACCCGCTGCATCGGTTGTCGGGCGTGCGAGAACGCCTGCCGGGTGCGGGCCGGGTTCCCCGGGTTGCCGACCGCACCGATCGGGTACGGGGCCGGCGATGGCCAACTGACGTTTCGCACGCGAACGTTTATTGATTTCCGCAACGGCAACTCCAAACAGCATCAGCCGGTCAAACGCCAGTGCATGCACTGCCTTGAACCGGCCTGCGTGTCGGTATGTCCGGTGGCGGCGCTGGAAAAAACGGCGACGGGGCCGGTGGTGTACCACGAGAACGTCTGCATCGGGTGCCGGTACTGCATTCTCGCCTGTCCGTTCGGTGTGGCAAAATATGAATGGGATAACGCCCTGATGCCGCGCGTTGGCAAGTGCGATTTCTGCGCCGACCGGCAAGCTGAGGGGCGTCCGCCGGCCTGCGTGGCGGCATGTCCGACCGGGACGTTGAAGTTTGGGACGCGCGGGGTGTTGCTGCAAGAGGCGCGGGCGCGGATGAGTGCGCAGCCGAACCGCTACGTGGCCATCTATGGGGACGAAGTGGTTGGGGGTACCTCGTGGATTTATCTGTCGGCGACGCCGCCGGAGGAACTGGGTTTCCCCAAAGGTTTGCCGCCGGGAGCCTTGCCGCAGTTGACTTGGAAGGCGATTGCCAAACTACCCTTCGTGGTGATCGGGGTTGGCTTGTTGCTCAGCTTGGTGGTGCGCTGGCGGACGAGGAGCGGTCATGCATGACTTCACCTGGCTGTTGATCTTGTTCCGCATCGTCGGCGTTCTGGTCGGCGTGAGTGCCGCGATATTTGTGTGCTGGCTGTTGGCGGGCCGGAAATTCCCGCAGCATCTGACGAGCGCGGTGTTCGGATGGCTGCTGCTCATCGTGTTGTGGGGCGTGGGTGGGTACGCGTTGACGACCCGGTATGCGCTGGGCCTCGGGGCGGTGACAAATCTGAGTGACCAATTTCCGTGGGGCATCTGGAAGGCGCTCGTCCTGTGCGGGATTTCGTTTGCGGCTGGGGGTTTTCTCACGGCCTGCATGGTCTATATCTTCCGGATTCGGACGTTCTATCCGATTCTGCGGCCGGTCGTGCTTGCGGCATATCTTGGCTACATGCTCTCGGCGTCCGGTTCGTTGCTGGTCGATCTCGGCCGGTATCATCAGATCTGGCGCCCGATATTCTTCTGGCAACATCACTCGGTGCTCTTCGAGGTGTCATGGTGTGTGATGTTGTATACCGGTGTGTTGACGGTGGAATTCGCGCCGATTCTCCTCGATAAACTCGGCTGGCACAAACTCGCGCATGTTGTCCATTCGATCACGGTGCCGTTCGTGATCTGCGGCGTGGTCCTGTCCACGTTGCACCAATCCTCACTCGGCTCGCTGTTTCTCATCGTGCCGAACAAGCTGCTGCCGCTGTGGTACACCCCCCAGTTGCCGATTCTATTTTTCATCAGCGCACTGGCTTCGGGGTTTGCGATGGCGATTTTTGTGTCGGCGTTGGCGTTTTGGACGTTCCGGCGACCGCTGGAACCGCGCGTCTTGACGGCGCTGGCGAAGGGCATGACGCCGGTGTTGCTGGTGTATCTGTTCTTGCGGGTCGTGGATCTGACGGCGCGCAATGCGTGGCGGTATATCTTCGAGAATCCACTGCAAGGCGCCAGTTTCACGGTGGAGATGGTGCTGTTGACGGCGCCGCTGTTTGTGGTGTTGCGGACGCGGTGGTCGGGCCGGCGGCGCTGGGCGTTTGCGGCGGCGATCCCGGTGATTGTCGGCGTGATTCTGAACCGGCTCAATGTGGCGTGGATTGGGCTGTTGCCGGCGACGGGGGCGGATTATGTGCCGTCGTGGATCGAGACGGTGGTGACGTTGAATTTGGTATCGGTGGGCGTCGTGATCTTCGGACTCGCGGCCCGGTATTTGCCGCTGTTCGAGCACGCGACTCCGGGGGAACACGCGGAGGTTCCGGCGCATGTTCCGGCGTAGTCTCACGGCGAAAGTGTTGGTGGCAGTCGGCGTCACTGTGGCGGTGGTGATCGCGATCTACACCTTCTTCGTCATCCGCGTCCAAAGTGTCTGGTGGCATGAACGGACCCAGGCGCAGACGGTTATTGCGGCGACGCTGGTGCATGAATACCTCAACGGCGTCATGCTCAGTGACCGGCACGAAGAGGTGCAACGATTTTTGCTCGAACTGCGCAAGTCCGACGAAATCTGGCGGGGCCGGATCGTCCGGCCGGATGGGTTGGTGATTTTTTCGACGGTGACACAGGAGGTCAACTGCAGTGTGGTGACCCTGCCGGAGGGGTTGTTCAAGGAGGGACAAATTTTGCAGGGCGAACGAGTCGAAGCGGGGCAGCGGTACGCGGTGGCGATGCGCCCGATTCTTAATGGCCCGAGTTGTCAGCAATGCCACGATGCCCGGCAGCCGTACAACGGCGCGATCATCGCGGAGCGTTCGCTCGCGCCCGCCGAGGCCAACATCGCCACCAACCGGAATCTGCTCATCGTCTATGGCGTGCTGATCTTCGCGTTGGTGGGCGTGGTGATCTGGTTGTTGATCGTGCGATTGGTCAGCCAGCCGGTCCGCGAGCTCCTCGCACAAATGCGCCGGGTCGAACGCGGCGATCTCACGGCGCACGCCGAGGCGCAGCGGCCGGATGAAATCGGCGAGCTGGCGCGGGACTTCAACGCAATGGTGCGGAGCCTGCAAACCGCCAAGCAGGAACTCCACGAGTCGCACGCGAAACAGATTCAGCAGACCAGCAAGCTCGCGACGATCGGCGAACTCGCGGCCGGGATCGCGCATGAGATTCGCAATCCGCTCGCCGGCATTGGCGCGGCGGTGGAAGTGGTGGCTGACGGGCGCGACCCCGAAGTGGTGGGCGAGATTCGCCGGCAAATCAACCGGTTGAACAATACCTTGCGCGACCTGCTGAACTTTTCCCGGCAACGCGAGCCGGAAGTGGCGCCGTGTCAGATTCCCGACTTGATCCGGCCGATGCTGGCGCTCGTGCGTCCGGACGCGCAGAAACAACGGGTGCAGATCGTCGAAGACATCCCGGCGGACTTGCCAGCGATTGAGGTGGATGCGGGGCAGGTGCAGCAGGCAGTCTTGAATATTTTGCTCAATGCGATTCAGGCGATGCCGGCGGGCGGGACGTTGTTTGTGCGCGCTGCGGCAACCGCCGGCAAGGTCAAAATCGTGATCGCGGATACCGGTCCGGGTATTGCGGAGGAGAATCTGCCTAAAATCTTTTCACCGTTTTTCACGACGAAACATCAAGGAACCGGGTTGGGGCTGGCCATCACGCGGTCCATTGTCGAGAAAAACCAGGGAGTCATTACAGTTGCCAGTCAAGTGGGCCACGGCACGACGTTCACAATGGAGTTTGCCGTATGCGCCCGGGAGGTCGCGGTTTATGCCTAGAACCAAAGTCTTGATCATTGACGACGAAAAGCTCGTGCGCTGGTCGTTGCAGCAAAAACTCACTCGCGAAGGTTACGAGGTGGAGTCCGCGCCGACCGGCGAGGAAGGGCTGAACCTGATACGCGAGGACGGCTACGATCTCGTGCTGCTCGATTTGCGGCTGCCCGGCATGGACGGCGTGGAAGTGCTGCAGGAGATCCGGAAACTCGAAAAGGAAATCGGCGTGGTCATGCTCACGGCGGATACCGGGTTGGCGAAGGCGGTCGAGTGCGTCCGCTTGGGGGCGCACAATTATCTGACAAAACCGTTTGAGTTCGATCAGGTCAAAGTGGCGTTGGAGAAGGCGCGCGAGGACACGAAGCTGCGCCGGGAAGTCACGCGTCTCCGCCGGCAACAGCGCCGGCAGTTTTCCCTCGAAAATCTCGTGGGCCAAAGTCCGGCGCTGCGCGCGTTGCGGGAGATGCTCGGAAAAATCGCGGAGAGCGACGCGACGAGCGTGTTGATCGAGGGCGAGAACGGCACCGGCAAGGAGCTGGCGGCGCAGGCGATTCACTATGGAAGCGCGCGGGCAAATCAGCCGTTCATGGCGATCAATTGCTCGGCGATCCCGGAAAACCTGATCGAGAGCGAATTGTTTGGACATGAGCGCGGCGCATTTACGGATGCGAAGACGACGAAGAAAGGATTGTTCGAGTTGGCCGATGGCGGGACGGTGTTGCTGGATGAGATCGGCGACATGCAGCCGATTTTACAGGCGAAGCTGCTGCGGGTGTTGGAATCCCGGCAGTTTTACCGGATTGGCGGGACGCAGCCGATCACGGTGGACGTGCGCGTGATTGCGGCGACGAACAAGAATCTTGAGGACGCGGTGAATCACGGGGAGTTCCGGCAGGATTTGTATTACCGGCTGAAGGTGATTGCGGTGCGGATGCCGGAGTTGCGGAGTCTGGCGGAGGATATTCCGATCTTGGCGCGGCATTATCTCCGGCAGTTTGCGGAGGAGTACGGCAAGCCGGTCAAGCAGTTGGCGGAAGATGCGGCGAAGGTGTTGGCGGCGTATGCGTGGCCGGGGAATGTGCGCGAGTTGCGGAATGTGATTGAACGCTTGGTGATTCTGGAACAGGCACCGGTGATCGGCGCGGAGCAGTTGCCGGCGGATTTGCGGCGGCCCGGTAAGCCGGCGAGCCGGTCGTTGATCGAGTTGCCGGCGACGGGGGTGGCGTTGGTGGATGTGGAACGAGAGCTGGTCCGGCAGGCAATGGAGCGGGCGGGCGAGAATCAAAGTCACGCGGCGGCGTTGCTGGGGTTGGAACGGGACGCGTTGCGGCGGCGGTTGATCAAGTATGGCTATCTGACCAGTCACGCACCGGAGGTCAGTGTGGCGCGGTGCTGATGACGATGACGAGGGCGGAGAGGATGATCACGATCAAGCCAATCAGGGCGAGCCAAAACGCGAGCTGTTTACTGGTCAGCATTTGTTTGTTGGGTCAAGCACTGGTTGTGCCTTTGGCGTTGAGTTCGGCGGGATTACTCGATAAGATGAACGGTGTTGGGTCCGGAGAGTTAGCCGTGGTGCGCGGAAGTACGCGTGATTCTGCGCGATAGCGCGCAGCCGCTGGGGAACAAACCTGCGGCAGTAGTCGTGAAGAATGTGTATACGGCTGACAATGTGATGGTTGTGTTGGGAAGGGTGAACGGTGGCACATCGGTTGCCATATGAACTAACGGAGGAAGATAAACACATGTTCTCAATCAAACATCTCGGGCGGTTCAGCGCGCTGGTCAGCGTGGCGGCATTTCTGGCAAGCACGGCAATCAACCTCAACGCGGCGACACCGCCGGCACAGGTTGGAATTATCACCATCGGCGGGAGCCCCGTTTCGGGTGGCGAAATTTATTATCAATTTGTTTTGGAAGCGACCGACCCCGGCACATTAGTCGTGAAGGCAAAGATCAAGGGCAAGAAGTTGAAAGCCACATTGCCGGATCTGACTCAGAATGTCGCGGCGGGCCTCAGCCCGGTGACCGGGCCGGTTTATCAGCTCCCTTCCGACTTTGTCGGCACGGCCAAACTCCAAACCAAGATCAGTTTGAATGGCAAAAAGCTGTCCACGAAGACGGTGGAATTTGCCGTGACCGCGCCCCCGCCGCCGCCCGCGGCGCCGACGGCCGTGACGTTGCGGGATGTTGGGTTTGAGAATCTGGTGACGTTGGACGGCAGCGCTGTTCCCGCCGGGTCGCTCGGCGTAAGTCCAACCTATGAGTGGACGCAACTCGCCGGGATGCCGGCCGTGTTGAGTTCGACCACCGCGGTGGCGCCGACGTTTACGACCGGGCACCTGACGAACTTTGTGGACATGGCGGAGAAGTTTGGCGGCATTGACGGCGTTGGGTTCGACGCCGAGCAGGTGAAGGAGAGCACGTACCAATTTCAATTGGTCGTTTCCGGCAATGGCCAATCGCGGACGGGAGTTTTCACGGTGGTCTGCACCAGTATTGCACCCAAACAACCCAATACGCCGATTGGTGCGCTCGCATATTTCAAAGCCGAAACCAACAGCACGGACTGGGTGTTGGTGTCCAAGCCGATCGGCTCAACCTCCACGCTGATCAATCCGAATTCCTTGACCCCTGCTCTGCGGCCTGACCTCGAGGGTACTTACATCATTCAGGACAATGTGTCCGGCGCGATCCGCACGAATACCGGCGCGAGTTGGACGGGCGTCGAATTCTGCGCGATCTGCCACGGGCCCGGCAACACCGTCGGCTTGCCCGACCTGGTTACGCCGTGGGAGAAGACCGGGCATGCGACCTTCTTCAAAGAGATGATCACCAGCGGGCCGGCGTACTACAATGAGAGCTGCATCGGCTGCCACACGGTTGGGTACGACAAGACGCCAACGGCGGTGAACAATGGTTTTGATGACGTCGCCAAGGATCTCGGTTGGAAGTTCCCATCCTCAATCAATTCCAACAACTGGAATAACATGCCGGTGCAGTTGCAACGCTTGTCCAACATCCAATGCGAAAGCTGTCACGGCCCCGGCAGCCGACATCCTGGTGCCACCTCGGTCAGCTTGAACGTGGCGGTCTGCGCGCAATGCCACCAAGATGGGCACTATCATACCCGCGTCGAACAATGGGAACGTTCCCCGCACTTCAAGGGCTTCAAGGAACTTTCCGAGGAAGAAGGCGAACGCTCCACTTGCTCCCGGTGTCACGCGCCAGATGGTTATGTTGATGTTGCCAAACGGATCGCCAGCGGTCAGGACGTCGTCACGGCTTCCAAGACGAATAACTACGCGACCGGTATCGGCGAACTGATCTGTCAGGGCTGCCATGATCCGCATCACACCTTCGACGATCCCGAGCGTCATCAGCTCCGCATCTTCGACGAAGTCGTGATCGGCGCGCCGGCGGCGGCGGGCAGCATTGTCCTATCGAACCAAGGCGCGTCGGCGACCTGCATGTACTGCCATAACTCGCGCAACTTGCCCGAGCAGTTGAGCGGCGGAAATCCATACTATCGGAGCACTCGCAGCGGGCAGATCTCCGGGCCGCACCTGAGTCCGGTTTCGGAAGTGCTTAACGGATTGGGCGCGTTGACGTACGGCGTGCCGATGGGCAATACGTTCCACACCTATGGCGCGAACTGCATCTCTTGTCACATGTATCCCAATCCCGCGATTGGCGCGGCCGGGCATAACCAAGTTGGCGACCACACCTTCAAGATGTACTACATGGATGGCGACACGAAGGTGGAGAATCTCGCGGCGTGTAACCAATGCCATGCCGGGTCGTTCGCGGTCGATAAGTTCGACTTCAAGTCACTGGCCGCCAAAGACTGGGACGGCAACGGCAACGTGGATGGGATTCAAACCGAAACCTTGGGTCTGCTCGGCTCCTTGGAGACCATGCTGAACACGACCGGACTGCAATCCATCACCAATGAGCTTGGTGACACAACAGGCTTCCGTACCAACGGCCTCTCCGCGGTCTTTGAAGTCCGCGAAGCCCAGCTCAAAGCCACATGGAACTGGATGCTGATCACGCGCGACAACAGCAAGGGCGTGCATAATCCACTATTCACGCTCCGCTTGTTGCAGAACACGTATACAGACCTTAGCACGAACTATTACGGGGACGTGAGTCAGACGTTCCAAAACGCGTTCCCAAGCGCCGTCCTCCGGTAAGCCGGAGCCGGTCGGGAAGTCTTGCCGGGCGGCGCGCGATCCGCGCCGCCCGGTTGCAGTAAAATGAGGTGCGCCTTGAAGAAACAATACTTCACCAATCCGGTTGTGATCGGCACGATTAGCGGTCTGGCGTTGATCGCGTTGGCTATCTCCTGCGCCACCGTCAACCGCGTCGTCGTTGTCCCGCCGATGATTGCCGGCGCCAAATACGTCGGGATGGATTCCTGCGCGCTCTGCCACGAGAAAGAAGTCAAAAACTTCACCCGCACCCAGCATTCCCGGATCGAACTCCGCGAAGTCGTCGATAAAGAAGAAGTGGCCGGCCTCGGCTGCGAGGCGTGTCACGGCCCCGGCAGTCTCCACGTCGAAGCTGGCGGCGGCAAAGGCAAATTCATCCTTTCCGGCAAGGAAGCCGACAGTTGTTTCCAGTGTCACCTCGACAAACGCGCGGAATTCAGCCTCGCCTCGCATCATCCCGTCCGCGAAGGGAAAATGCACTGCACCGCGTGTCACAACCCGCACGGTGACGACATCAACCAGCCGGCTGGCGCCCTTCACCATCGTGCCGACGCGGTTTGCGCGCAGTGCCACAAAGAACAAGCCCGCCCGCGTGTCTTTGAACACGAAGCCATGCGCGAAGGTTGCACCACCTGTCACAACCCCCACGGCTCGATCAATGCGAATCTCCTCGTCCAACGTGACAACAATCTCTGTCTCAAATGTCACGCCCAAGTCGCTGCGCCCAACACGGCCGGCACGGTGATGATCGGCAAGGTCCCCCACGCCGGTTTCGCCGGCAACAGCCTCCTCCAACAAGGCACCTGCTTCAGTGCCGGCTGTCATACCGCCGTCCACGGCTCAGACGTCAACTCCCACTTGAGGTACTGAGATGAAACGCGTTGCGCTAATCCTGTTGTTCGCCGCCACCCTCAGCCGCGCTGCTGCGCCCGAAATCACGGTCACGCCCGGCGTGAATTTCGCCACCGTCAGTGGCAACGACGACAAGTTCCGCGCGGACTTCGGTCGTGACGACGGTTGGATGGGCGGCATCGGCGAAGCCACCTGGCACCAAGATCTCGGCAACGAAACCACGTTTGATTTTGCCGCCCGCGGCGCATTCCAACTCCAACTCGACCTCACCAAAAAAGAAGTCGGCTACCTGCGCGCCGGTTTCAGCCAGTTCCGCAAATACTCGGATACCACCGGCGGCTTCTATCAACCGTTCACCACGCCGTCTTTCCAACTCGCCGGTGACCCGCATCTCGATATCGGCAACATCACTGTCGAAGTTGGCCTGACTCTGCCCAAACTGCCCCTCATCACCCTCGGCTACGAGCGGCAATACCGGACTGGCCAGAAATCACTCCTCGAATGGGGCGGCGTCACCGAAGCCGGTGTCACCCGCAAAATCTATCCGTCGGTGAAAAATGTGGATGAACAGGCCGATATTTTCAAAATCGGCGTGGCGTATGAAATCAAAAACATCCAACTCGACAACCAATTCCGTTATGAGCGCTACGAGACGGACACGAAACGTGTGACCCTTGAAGAGGGCAAATCGGTGACCGTCCGCGAGACCTACCAGCACGACGCGTTCTTCAACGCCTTCCGCCTCGATAGTCGCCTCAACGAACAGGTTTACTGGTCCGTCGGCTACCTCTACACGACGTTGAGCGGCGATGGCGGAATGAGCGTCAACACCGCACTGCCGGTCACGGCTTTCGACCGCAACTGGGTTGCCCGAGTGTTGGACCTCGGTACCGAATCGCATGTACTCAACGCCAACCTCATGTTCGGCCCGTTCAAAGGCCTGACCCTCTACACTGGCGTCCAGGCCGAGCAAACGGATGCCGACGGTCTGACCGACGCACTGCTCACCACCGGTTTGTCCCCGACCACGACCAACCAACTCCAATCCACCACCGACAAAACCAGCCTCACCGAAACCTTCGGTGCGCGCTACACCAAGATCCCCCACACCACCCTCTACGCGGAAGCCCGGCTGACCCAACAACAAATCGACCTCGACGAAGTCCAAACCGGCACCGCCGCCGATAATTTTGTCAGCCAAACCGATACCGAAATCTTCCGCCAAGATTACCGGGCCGGCTTCAATACCGCGCCGTGGCGCATCGTCACCTTCTCTGGCCGGTATCGCTATGCGCTGTACCAAAACGACTACGACGCCAGCATCGACACCGCCGCCGGTTATCCCGCCTACATCACTATGCAGGATTTCACGACTGACGAAGTGATGCTGAAACTCACCGTGCGCCCCTGCACCTATTTCTCCGCGTCCCTGCAATACCAGCTTGTCGCCACCGACATCCAAACTGGCACCGCTGGCGTTCCCGCCCTGGCGCCGAAAGGCACGCGGATTTCCGGTGAATACAACGCGAATATCTATAGTGTCAGCGCGACTCTGACCCCGATTTCCCGCCTCTACCTGATGGGACTTGTTTCCTACCAAGACACGTGCACCAAGGCATTTGATAACCAAGCCGCTGCCGTCACTGCCTACAACGGCGATGTCTATACCGTTCTTGGCACGGCCGGCTTTGTGATTGATGACAAAACCGATGCGACCCTGGAATGCAGCTATTCCTTCTCTGACAACTTCAAAAACAATGCCGCGGCCGGTCTCCCGCTGGGCTTGGACAACCAACGCACCAGTCTGATCGCCGGCCTGAGCCGCAAGTTCACCGACAAAGTCAGCGCCCGTCTCCGGTACGGCTGGTATCAATACAACGAAACCAGCAACGGCGGTCTCAACGACTACACCTCCCAACTCGTCAGCGCCGCCTGCACCGTGCGGTTTTGACATTTTGTCCTAATCGCTTGGCGAACCCGTCAAGTTGTCACGGCTGCTCCTTTTTGCTGAATTCCCTAACTGCTTAACAGGCAATCTCTTGCCTTGTTGTTGTTACCCGTGGCATTGCCACTGCTAAACCGTCAGTCAACATGGTGGCACCTCTCAATCAGAACGAACTCCGGTTGGTCTTCTGGGAGACAACTGCGGGTTGCAACCTCGAATGTGTCCATTGCCGGCGGCTCGACGTCAGCAAGCAACTCATGCAAAGCGACATGACGTTTGATCAGTCACTCCGCTTTGTCGAACACCTCGCCGCATTCGCCAAACCGATTCTCGTCCTCTCCGGTGGCGAACCGCTCTTCCGCCCCGACATCTTCGACATCGCCAAACATGCCCATGATTGCGGGTTGACCGTCGCGCTCGCCACCAACGGCACGCTCATCACTCCGGACGTTGCGCGAAAAATCGTGGATGCCGGCATCCGCCGCGTCGCCATCAGCATTGACGGCGCCGACGAAGTCACGCACGACGCATTTCGCCGGCAAGCTGGCTCGCTCGCCGCCGCGATCAACGGCTTCAAGAATCTTCGCGCGCTCAACATGAGCATGCAGATCAACTGCACCATCACCAAACACAACGTCCACCAGATTGACCTGCTCTACGCCAAAGCCCTTGAACTCGGTGCCGACGCGCTCCATCTCTTCATGCTCGTGCCGGTCGGCTGCGGCGTCCAGATCGCCGAATCAAACGCCTTGCCGGCGGAGGAGTATGAACGCGTCCTGAATTGGATGTACGACAAATCGAAACTCCGGCAACTCCACCTCAAAGCCACCTGCGCGCCACACTATTTCCGCATCCTGCGCCAACGCGCCGCCAAGGAACACGTCCGCATCGAAGCGACGCACAGCCACGGCAAGCCCCACGGCCCCGGGCACAATCACGACATGTCCGCGATGACCAAAGGCTGTCTGGCCGGCAGCGCGATCTGTTTTGTCTCCCATACCGGCGAAGTCTTCCCGTGCGGCTACCTCCCCGTCTCCGCCGGCAACGTGAAAAAACAAGCCATGCGCGACATCTGGGAAAGCGCTGCCGTCTTCCAACGGCTCCGCAACGTGGACGAACTCGAAGGCAAATGCGGGGTCTGCGAATTCAAGAAAGTCTGTCTCGGTTGCCGGGCGCGGGCGTTCTACGAAGCCAACGGCAATTACATGGCCGAAGAACCCTACTGCGTCTACGAACCCAAACGGCTGCGCCGGGATGAGGAGTTGACTGAGGCATTGTGAACGTCTCGACACCGGACAGCCCTACTTCTGACCAACGCCATGCCGAAGCCATTTGGCCGCGCTTGATTGAACTGCCGGTTGCCAAGGATTACCGCGTTGCCTTTCAAACCGCGACCGGCTTGGCCGTGCGCTACTTGCCGGCCCAGGGCTTGAGCGAACTGGAACGCGTCAGCGGCCCGTTTTGCGCGATGATCGGTGCCTGCGGCATGACGGCCATTGGCTGTCCCCGTAAAGCGCGGATCGTCCGCCGGGAAGACAGCGCCAACGGCAGCGTGACCTGTGTCTGCTGCGTGGCCGACGTGACCGAAGTCGTCGTCCCCATCTTCATCGGCACCGTCCACGCCGGCAATCTGGTGGTCGGCCCATTCACCTTGCGATCGCCGACGGCGCGCGACATTACCGCGATGGAACGGATGGTCTGGCGGCGCGATCCCTCCGCCACGCCCAACCGGTTTGCGCATTTGCGTTCCGATCTCGAAAACCTCCCGGTCATCACGCCGGCAAAGTACAAAGCCGCTGCGACACTGGCCGGTCTTTTCGCCCAACACCTGAGCGAATCCGGTAACCGCCTCCTCCTCGAAGCCGCCGGCAAGGAGTCGCCATTGTTACAGAAAGTTCAACACGCCCTCAAACAGCACGACACCGACGCCATGCCGTTGGGGACGTTGTCTCGCGAGGTCGGCCTCAGTCCGTCGCAGTTGTGTAAACAGTTCAAGAAAGAAACCGGCCTGACTCTCAGCGAATACCGGCTCCGGCAGCGCATTGAGCGGTCGAAGGCGTTATTGCTCAACCACCGGGTCCGCGTCTGCGAAGCGGCGTTCGAGGCCGGTTTTGGCTCGATCCCGCACTTCAACCGCGCGTTTCGGAAGATGGTCGGCTGTGCCCCCTCCGAATACCGCCGGCAAAGCGCCGTGGCAAATCAGGCTAAAGATTTGCCAATCCACGCGTAGCTGGGCCGGTTGGCGCGTGTTACTTTCGACCCACGATTTGGCTACTGTTGGGTCAACCCGTTGGTGATTGAAGGGCGGCTGTGTGAGACAGCCGCCCTTTCATTTTCTCCAATTCCCGCCCGGCAATCCACGCTAAGAAATTGGCAATCCGGGCGTAGCTGCCCGGTGGCCGAATTGTTACACCGCTGGCCATGAAACGGAGTCCGATCACGGCGTTGTTGCTGACGGTTTTTTCACTGCTCGTGCCGGTGTATGGCTATTTCTTGTGGTCGAAGAAAATCCTGCCGGCGCCGGCCTCACTGCACGGCACCGGCATTGATGCGATGATCAAGTATTCGATGGTGTGCACGGGTTTGATGTTGTTGGCCGGGCACGTCGTGTTGGCGGTGTTCATCTGGAAATACAGCCGGCAAGACCGCGCCACCATCGGCCGCGTCGCCGGCAAGACGGAATGGCGCTGGGCGTTGTTGCCGTTGATTTTGATGACAGTTGTGGCGGAAGGCGGCGTGTTGGTGATCGGGTTGCCGGTGTGGAAACAACTGCACGTCACCGGCAAACCGGGCGAGGCCGTGGTCATCGAAGTGGTCGCCCAACAGTTTCAGTGGAGCTTCCGGTATCCGGGGCCGGACGGCAAATTTGGGGAGACGGGCCTGAAGTATGCCACGGACTACGATTTGATTGGGGTGAACCGCAAGGATCCCGCCGGCAAGGATGATTTGGTGCAGACGGCGGTGTTGACGGTGCCGGCGGGCAAGTTGATTCATCTGAAGATGAAATCGAAGGACGTGATTCACAG
Source organism: Verrucomicrobiia bacterium (assembly GCA_022072455.1). Classification (GTDB taxonomy): domain Bacteria; phylum Verrucomicrobiota; class Verrucomicrobiia; order Palsa-1439; family Palsa-1439; genus CAINDI01. The sequence goes on from JAJVHY010000003.1 coordinate 100,672, forward strand.
TTTGTTTCTGCCGGTGCAGCGGGTGAAGCAGGATGTCGTGCCCGGCATGGTGATCAGCACGATGTTTACGCCGACCAAGACCGGGAAGTACGACATTTTGTGCACCGAACTGTGCGGGTTGGGCCATTACAAGATGCGCGGCGTGCTCAATGTGCTGGAACCTGCCGCCTATGAGGAATGGTTGAAGGAGGAAGCCGAGGAATGAGCAATCACGAACAGCACGCGCCGCTGGGATTCTGGCGCAAATACGTTTTCAGTCTCGACCACAAGGTCATCGGCCTCCAATACATCGGCATGGCTGTGGTGATGGCGTTGCTGGGGTCGGGTCTGGCGATGATCATGCGCATCCAGTTGGCGTGGCCGGGGGCGAAGTTGTCGTGGCTTGGTAAACTATTTCCCAATGCTTTCCCGGAGGGATTGCTGGCCCCGGAGCACTATCTTTCGATCATCACCATGCACGGGACGGTGATGGTGTTTTTCGTTATCTCGCTGGCGCTGGTGAGCGGGTTCGGCAATTACCTGATCCCCATCCAAATCGGCGCGCGTGACATGGCGTATCCGTTTCTGAATGCGTTGTCGTTTTGGGTGATGGTGCCGGCCTGTCTGGTGATGATTGCGTCGTTTTTCGTCGAAGGCGGGGCGGCGGCTTCCGGTTGGACGGCGTATCCGCCACTGAGCGCGCTCAAGAATGCGGTGCCTGGTTCGCAATGGGGGCAGACGCTGTGGTTGCTCGCGATGGCGCTGTTCATCGTGTCGTTCACGATGGGAGGGTTGAATTATGTGACGACCGTTCTCAATCTCCGCGCAAAAGGCATGTCGCTGATGCGAATGCCGCTGACGATCTGGACGATGTTCATTGCGGCAATCATCGGTTTGGTCTCGTTCCCGCCACTGACGGCGGCGGCGATTATGTTGTTGTTTGACCGGCATGGGGGCACGAGTTTCTTCGTGCCGGCCGGTCTCTCGATTGCCGGCAAGCCGGTCATGCACGACGGCGGGACGCCCTTGCTGTGGCAGCATCTGTTTTGGTTTCTCGGCCATCCGGAAGTGTACGTTTTGATTCTGCCGGGACTTGGGATCACCTTTGAGATCCTCGCCACTCATGCGCGTAAAACTGTGTTCGGTTACAAGATGATCGTGTGGTGCTTGATCGTCATTGCCGTCCTCGGCTGCGTTGTCTGGGGGCATCACATGTTCGTCTCCGGGATGAATCCGTGGCTTGGTGAATTCTTCACCATCGGCACCCTCATCATCACGATTCCGTCGGCGATCATCGGGCTGTGCATGCTCGCGACGCTGTACGGCGGCAGTCTGCGCTTGAACGCGGCGCTGCTGTTTGCGCTCGGCACGTTGGCGTTGTTCGGCACCGGCGGATTCGGCGGCGTGTTCCTCGGCAACGCGACCTCCGATATTTTTCTGCACGACAGTTATTTCGTTGTCGGGCACTTCCATTTCATGATCGGGGGGGTGACGTTGTTTGCGACACTGGCCGGCTTGTATCACTGGTTCCCAAAAATGTTTGGCCGGCACCTCAACGAAGGCCTCGGCAAAATTCATTTCTGGCTCAGCATCCTCGGCTTCTACGGCATGTTCCTGACCATGCATTTCGTCGGCATCAATGGCGCCCCGCGTCGGTACTACGACTTCAAAGCGTACAAGATGCTGGAAGGTCTGCAGACGTATCACCTGTGCATCACCATCAGCGCCTTCACGTTTGCCGTGGCCTCGATCATCTTCCTGCTCAACGTCACATGGAGTCTCTGGCGCGGTAAAAAAGCCGAACGCAATCCGTGGGACGCCACCACACTCGAATGGGTCGCCCCCAGTCCGCCGCCGCACGGCAACTGGGATGGCCCCGACCCGGTCGTCCACCGGTGGCCGTATGACCTCTCAACCCATGCCGGCGCGAAGGATTTCGCGATGCAAACGGAGGGACCGGACAAAGCGCCGGTCACGAGCTAGCGATGGCAGCCACCTACTTCGAGCCCGCGCGCGAAGTCCGCGCCTTGCCGGTCAGTAACTCACAGATCGTGCTTTACGGTGTGCTCGCGACGGTGACGATGCTGTTTGCCGCTTTTGCCAGCGCCTACATGGTCCGGCAGGGCAGCGGCGGCTGGCAGCCGGTCGCGCTGCCCGGCGTCCTGTGGTTGAACACGCTCCTCCTCGCCGGCAGCAGCGCGACAATCGAGTTGGCCCGCCGCCAGAGTCGGACTGTTGGCGGCACGGATGGTCTTGCCAATCGGGCGCGGTTGGATGCTGCGCCCACAAGATGGCTCATCGGCAGCAACCTCCTCGCTTTTGCATTTCTAGCCGGGCAACTGCTGTCATGGCAGCAACTCGCCGCTGCCGGTATTTATCTGCCGACGAATCCGCACGCCTCGTTTTTTTACATCATGACCGGTCTGCACGGGTTGCATTTGCTCGGTGGACTCGTCTTGCTCGCGGTGGCGTGGATCACACGGCGCGAAACGACCATGAGTTGCGCGGCGACGTACTGGCATTTTCTCGGCCTCGTCTGGCTGGGGGTGCTCGCGCTGCTGAAATATGCCTGAAGGAGGATTGATCATGAGCCATTCAACGACAACCACGTGGGACGGCGGCGGACTGCCGTTCGGCGTGAGTTGGCAAAAGCTGATGATGTGGCTGTTCATTGTCGGCGATGCGATTCTGTTTGCGAGTTTCCTGGCGGGGTACGGCTTCTTGCGGTTGGCCAACCCGAACTGGCCGGACTCGGGACAGATTTTTCACATGTCGCTCATCGGGACGATGACGTTCGTGCTGATTTCGAGCAGCGCAACGATGGCGGCGGCGGTGGGCGCGTCGCGGGCCGGCCAACGTGAGAAAGCCACGCGACTTGTTTGGCTTACCGCCCTCGGCGGCGCGATTTTCCTCGGCATGCAAGCGTACGAGTGGAGCACGTTCATCCACGCCGGCGCGCGGCTCTCGACGAATCCATGGGGCGTGCCGTTGTTCAGCTCCTGCTTCTTCGTGATCACCGGCTTTCATGGCACGCATGTCGCCAGCGGCGTGTTGATTCTGGCGCTGACCGCGTGGCGGAACTCCACCGGTAAAGCATCGGCGGAGGGCGTGGAGTTGGCTGGTTTGTATTGGCATTTCGTGGACCTCGTGTGGGTCTTCATTTTCACGTTTTTCTATTTGGTCTAACCGGAGGAGTTATGAATCATTCGCGAACGTATTGGTTGACTTGGTTGGCGTTGCTCGGGCTGACCTTGGTGATGATCCTGATCGGCTCGGCGCCGCTGCCGAAAAGCGCGATGTTGGTGTTGATCTTGTGTGGGATGACCGTGAAGGCGGGTTTGATCAGTGCCAACTTCATGCACTTGCGTTTCGAGCGCCTTTCCCTCGTGGCCACGGTCGTGGCGAGCACGGTGTTTGTCGTGGTGTTTTTGTATTTCCTGATTGCGATTGACGGGCAATGGGTGCAGCTCAGCACGGTGCGGTGAAAAAACTTTTTTCCATTCTGACCGGCTGGTTTCTGTTCGGGGCGGCGGCCTTTGCGCAATGCGCGATGTGCAAGGAAGCCCTTGTCCGCTCCGAGGAAGGCCGCCGGCTCGTGGCCGGCTTGAACAACGGCATCCTCTTTTTGCTCGCCGTCCCGTTTGTCATTGTCGGCTTGGTGGGGCTGAAGTTCTTCCGCGCTTACCGCCCGGGGATTCTGGAAGCGTATCTCGAAATGACCAAGCCGCGGATTGTGGTGTTCGAACTGATCACGACCGCGATTGGTTGTTACCTGGCCGGCGGCTTCGTGTCTGTGCCGGCTTTGGTCGGAGTCGCCCTCGCCGCCGGTGGCGCGGCCGTATTGAACAATTACCTCGAACGCGAAGAAGACGCGAAGATGGAACGCACCCGGCAGCGCGCTTTGCCGGCGGGGAAGATTCTACCGAGTCGGGCCTTGGCGTTCGGCGTCGGATTGATTCTGGCCGGGGTGGTGGTGTTGAGCAGTGTGAACTTGCTGACCAGCTTCTTGGGATTGCTCGCGGCTTTTCTCTACGTGCTGGTGTACACGCCGTTGAAACGCGTGACGTGGTGGAATACGACCATCGGGGCGATCCCGGGCGCATTGCCGCCGTTGTGTGGCTGGGCGGCGGCGACCGGCAGTCTGGCGCCCGGGGCGTGGGCGTTATTCGCGATCATGGTCGCGTGGCAGCATCCGCATTTTTATGCGTTGGCTTGGTTGTACCGGGAGGATTACCGGCGGGCGGGGTTTCGGATGTTGTCGGTGATTGACGAGACCGGTCAGCGAACGTTCCGGCAGATTGTGATATTCAGTGTGGTCTTAATCGGCGTGTCATTGTGGCCGGTCATGTTGGGGATGACGGGTTGGGTTTACTTCATCGGCGCGCTGCTGATGGGGGTCGTGATGTTGGTGAGTGCGGTGCGGTTGTGGCTCAATCCATCGCGGGTCAGTGCCCGGCAAGTCTTCTTCGAGTCGTTGATTTATTTGCCGCTTCTTTGCGGACTGCTGGTCTTTCGCCGGTAGGGTGCGGTTTCCCCACGGTCGGTGGTGCGCAATAGCGCACCCTATGACATCTTGTCATAGAGGGTGGTCTTCCTTGACAGATTGACGAGTCGGCTTCTTCGCCTGCCTTTCAGCAACTAACTTATTCATAGCGACTTACCGTATTTTCATGGGTCGGGGCATAGCCGTTGCTAAAGCTTTAGGCGTTAGGGTCACAGACTGACGAAAGGATTTATGGTTAACATCACCAAACTCTACTGCGGCGAAGATCAACCAGCCGACGCGCTCCGCTATGGCCACGGCCATGGAGCGACGAAGACGGCCGCCGAACGCAAACCCATAGTCGTTTGGAATGTCACGCGTACGTGCAATCTGCGCTGTGTCCACTGTTACTCCGACAGCTTCGCGCAGAAGTATCCGGGTGAACTGACGCACGAGCAGGCGCTGGCGAACATTGATGACATCGCGGCGTTCAAGGCGCCGGCGTTGCTGTTTTCCGGCGGTGAACCGCTGGTGCGACCGGATACGCTCGATTTGATGGAGTATGCGACGACGAAGGGGCTGCGTGTCACCCTCTCGACGAATGGAACGTTGATTGACGAAACGGCTGCCGCCCGACTCAAACAGATTGGTACGACCTATGTCGGGATTTCGTTGGACGGCATCGGTGAGACGAATGATCTGTTTCGCGGCAAGAAAGGCGCGTTCGACGGGGCGGTGCGCGGGATGCGGAATTGCCGGGCTGTTGGGCAGAAGGTTGGGTTGCGGTTGACGTTGACCCGGCGCAACTGCATGGACCTGCACGATATCTTTGATTTCATTGAGGCCGAGGGCATTCAGCGGGCCTGCTTCTATCATCTTGTCTATTCGGGCCGTGGCAATGCGGCGGATGAATTGACGCCAGGCGAAGTGCGGCGCGCGATGGACATCATCCTCGAACGCGTCCGCAGTTACCACGACCGCGGAGTGGCGAAGGAGATTCTCACCGTCGATCATCACGCGGACAACGCGTATCTGTATCTCAAACTGCGCGAACAGAATCCGGCGCGCGCAGCGGCAGTTTACGAATTGATGAAATGGAACGGCGGCGGTGCGAACTCCTCCGGCATCGGCATCGCCAACATTGATACGCAAGGCAATGTCCATCCCGACCAATTCTGGCAGGCCGCCACGCTCGGGAATGTGAAACAACGACCGTTCAGTCAAATCTGGTCGGACAACTCCATTCCGCTCCTCGCGCAATTGCGCAACCGGCTGCCCTTGCTCAAGGGCCGCTGTGGCAGTTGCCGGTTCAAAGAGATTTGTGGCGGGAGTTTCCGCGTGCGCGCGTTGCAAGTCCACGGTGATCCGTGGGCTGAAGACCCGGCCTGTTATCTCTCGGATGATGAGATCGGCTACCGGCAGGCGGAAACCCTGGCGCAGGCAATGTGACTGACGAGACTCCATCGGCTGACGCGCTTCGCTATCAAGACCACCGCGGTCTTGATCAAGTGCCGGCGTATCCGACGGGGTTGCAGTTGCAGATCGGGGCGGATCTTCGGGTCTATGTCGCGTTATCGGCGACGGAATTGACTCTCTACTTCGAGCCGCAGTTGGCGTTGCACTATGACCTCGAAGGTCGGTTGGTCAAAGTCGCTGAGGCAGCGCAGTTCTGGCGGCGGAGCCTCTCCGGGCGTTTCCTGCTGACGCGCAAGTTGACGGCCGAAGAAGGCGGCGGGGTTGTCCGCGACCTCGTGCCAGTTCCGACGGCGCTCGAGATCATCGCGACCGCGCAACGGCGGACCCAGGAGGTTCATGCCGCCTTCAGCGACGGGCGGGCGGTCGCCGAACTCGGCCGGCCTTCGATCCCTGAGGCGGCACAACGGATTGCGCCCTTGTTGGCGTTGGCGGCCGGTTTTGATGCGTTGGTGTCGGCGCATGAAGCCGAGGAGTTTCAACGCATTTATGGCCGGGTCGCGGTCTTGCCTCCGGATCAATACAACGCGCTGGTTCTCCAAGTCACCGAAGGCTGCGCCTATGCTGGGTGTACGTTTTGTGATTTGTACAAGGGCGTTGTTTTTCGGCGCAAATCCTTGGAGGAATTCCGCCAGCATATCCGCGCGGCGGTGCAATTCCACGGCGAATCGCTGCGGGCGCGCCGGTCCATCTTCCTCGGCGAAGCCAATGCGCTGACGCAGCCGGCCTCGGTGCTCAAAGATTTCTTTCACGTCCTGAACGAGTATTTCGAGTTGCCGGCGCCTGAGACGCCGACGGCCGGTGTGAGCGCAAGTTGGTGGTTGGGGAGTCCCCACCGGTTTGATGGCGTCAGTTCGTTCATGGATGCGTTCACCAATCCGAATCGAACCGTCGGCGAATATTTTGATCTGCGCCGGTTGGGCTTGCGGCGGGTTTACATCGGTCTGGAAAGCGGGGATGCCGGCTTGCTGAAATGGTTGAAGAAGCCGGCCACGGTGGACGGCGTGCGCCGGTGCGTGCAAATGTTGAAGGAGTGCGACATCCTCGTCGGCGTGATTGTCTTGCTCGGTGCCGGCGGCAAGGAGTTTGCCGCGGCCCACGTGCGCGAGACGGCGCGGGTCCTCAACGAATTGCCGTTGGCGCGCAACGATTACATTTTCTTCTCCCCGCTACACGTCTACCCCGGCAGCCAGTACAACGTCCAAGCCATGACCGACGCCATCACGCCGCTGACCCGCGACGAGCAATTCCATCAGGAGCAGGAAATCCGACTCGCCTTGCGGTTTGACCCGCGGCGCGGGAAGCCCTATTTGAGCCAGTACGAACTCGAAACGTTCGTCTACTGACCGGCGACTTTTTTACCCCTTCAATCCCGTCGTCGCGATGCCCCGGATGAAAGTCTTTTGGGCGAAGAAAAAGAGGATGATGATCGGCAGAATCACCACGGCGCTGGCCGCCATCAACAGATGCCACTGCACCCCGCCAGCCTGACTCTGAAAATTCTGCAGTGCCACCGCCAGTGTCAAGGTGTTCCGCCGCGTCAGAAACAGCAGCGGCCCCATGAAATCGTTCCATGCCCACAAGAAATGGAACAATGCCACCACCGCCAAGACCGGTTTGCTCAACGGCAAAATGATCTGCCAAAAAATTTGCCACTCGCTGCACCCGTCAATGCGTGCGGCTTCCGAAAGCTCCTCCGGGATCGTGCGGAAAAACTGGCGCATCAAAAACACATTGAATGCACTCGCGAAAAACGCCGGCGCCCACAACGGCGTCAACGTTCCGATCCAACCCAGTTCCCGGTACACGCCATACAGCGGCACCATCAACACCGGAAACGGCACCATCATCGTCGCCAACGTCACGGCGAACAGCTTGTCGCGTCCCGGCCATTTCACCTTCGCGAAACTGTACGCGACGAGCGCATTCGACAGTACCGCGCCGATCACGCCGAGCACGCACACCATCAGCGTGTTGCCGAGAAACACCGCGAACGGGACGCGCGCCGCGCCCTGGCCACCCATCGAAGTCAGCGCCTCCCGGTAATTCTCCCAGCGCGGTTGAATCGTGCCGTCCGCCGCGCGCGGCAACCAGGTCGGGGGCAGACTCATCGTCTGCTCGACCGGCTTCAGCGACGTGCTCACCAACCACGCCAGCGGCATCAGAAACACTGCTGACAATCCCACGAGCAACCCGTAACTGACGAGGCGGTTAACTCGCATAATGCACCCGTTTCTCCATCAACTTCGTGGCCACGACCGTCAGCACCACGATCACCACGAACAACACCCAAGCCATCGCGCACGCATACCCCATCCGCAGATCGTAAAACGCCGTGCTGAACAGATACAACGCATAGAACAGAGTGGACCGCGCGGGATTTCCATCCGCGCCGCCGGTCATCGCGAATACCGTCGTGAACACCTGCAACGATCCGATGATGCCCATGATCAAATTGAAATAAATCACCGGCGAAATCAGCGGCAACGTCACGTGCCAGAATTTCCGCCACACCCCGGCCCCGTCAATCGCCGCCGCTTCGTACAACTCCCCTGGCACGTTCTGCAACCCGGCCAGATAAATCACCATCGAATTGCCGACACCCCAGAGACTCATCAACACCAAGGCCGGCTTCGCCCACTGCGGATCCGCCAGCCAAGCCGGCGTCGCGCTGCCCAACACCGGTCGCAAAAACGAATTCAGCAACCCGAACTGCCCGTTGAAAATCCACAACCACAACATCGAGCTGGCGACAATCGGCACGATGGACGGCAGATAAAAAATCGTCCGAAATACCGGCAACCCCCGCACGCCGGTATTCAGCAACAGCGCCAACGCCAGCGCCACTGCCATCCCCAGTGGCAACGACAACCCGGCAAAGAACAAGGTATTCTTGAGCGACAACCAGAACACCTTGTCCCCCCACATCCGCCGGTAATTCTCCGTCCCGCTCCAGACCGGTGCTTGCAGCACCGAGTAGTCGCAAAAACTGTAGAACAACGACGCGACCACCGGGTACAGCGTAAACACGCTGAGTCCGATCAACCACGGCAGGCAAAACAGCAGCCCATTGCGCAAGTTCGCGCGCTCAAAGGTCGTCATCGGCGCCGCTCCAGACTGCGGCGATGCAGTTCCCAACTCGCGCGCATGCGTTCATCGGCAAACGCCACCGCCTCCTCCGGCGTCCGCGTCAACAACCGCACCGCATCAAACGCCATCAACAACTCCCGCCGGTACTCCTCCCAAATCCCGAGCTTCGGGATGTGGATCGCATTCGGACTCTCGGCCAGTTGCCGGAAGACGCGGATGTGCGGATGCGGATGTTGCGTGGTGAAAAACGGACTCCAGTCGCGCAACGGCGAGTTTTTCTGCTGGAGAAAACACAGCAATTCGCCGCCGCGCAATTCGTCCCGGCTTTTCGCGTGCGGATTGTGCGAGGCGACAAACTGGATGAACTCCCAGGCTTCCCGCGGATGTTTCGCGCCGCGCGGAATGACGAGCAGATCGGCGTCGGCCATGGCGAACCCCGGTTGCTCTGCTGGCCACGCGGCCACACCGTACTCCAGCCCCGGCGCGAAGCGTTCGATGAAGCTGTTCATCCACACGCCCTGCACCACCATCGCCACCTTGCCGGCAAGGAATGGGTTTTGCGGCGAGTTGAAATTGCCGAACCCGCTGCTGAATGTCTTGATCTGTTCCAAGCCATACCGGCGCGAGTAGCTTTCCACCCAACGCAACCACTCCGTCTGCCCGGCCAACGTGATCGCCTGCCCGTCCCAATACCGGCCGCCAAACCATTGCGGGTACGCCCAGACAAACCAGTTCGGCTCCTGCGGCAGAAAACCGAGTTGCGTGATTGCGCCGGTCTGCGGGTCGCGTTTCGTCAGCTTCGCGGCGTACTCGTCGAGTTCCGCCCGCGTGCGCGGGGGCCGGTCAGGATCGAGACCGGCTTCCCGGAACAACCGTTTATTCCAATGCAAGCCGGTCACCGCCGCCGCGCTCACCACCGCCCACGTCCGGTCGCGATACCGGCACATGTCGGCGTAAACGGGCACGTACCGGGCGAGCCAGTTCGTGTCGGCCATGAACTCGTCGAGTGGCGTCAACGCGTTCCGGTCGGCAAACGAGTACACATTATTCAACCACAACCCCGCCACGTCCGGCGGATCGCCGCCCGCCGTCGCCACGATGGTCTTGCGATCCACGTTCGACAGCGAGAGAAATTCGACGACGATCCGGTCTTGCGATTGGTTGAACTGGTCCACCACCGCCTGCATCGCCGCCGCTTCCGTCCCTGACCATTTCTCCCAGTAGGTGACGCGCACCGGGCTGTCCGCCGGCGGCCGGCAGCCGGCCAGCAGCGTGATGAGCAGGACAAGCGACCTCATACCTTGGCGAGATCGTCCGGTGTGTTCACGTTAAAGAAGACGCGCTCGGGAAACTCGGTGACATAGTGCGTCCGCAATTTTTCCAACCACCGGCGCGCCGAACAGTCGCCGGTGGCAAGCTGACACTCCGCTGCCGGTAACGCGCTCTGTGCATACGCCGCATGCAACGGCTCACCGGCCACCGCCACCGCATCGTAGCCCGGCAATTTCGCCGCCATCTCGCGAATGAATCCCGCATCCAAAAACGGCATGTCGCACGCCACGACGAAGATGGCCGGCCAACGGCGCAAGGCCGTCACGATCCCGCCCAACGGTCCCAGTCCCGGCAAGTCGTCCGGCAAATCGCGGCCCACAACGACAGTTGTGGGGAAGCACTGCCGGAGGACCGCGAGGGTGTGATCGCGAAACAAGGGAAATTTGTCAGCGCCCATGCGCGAGCTGCGTCCACCCGCCAGGACCACACCGGTTACTGATTTCATTGGGCGCACTCTAGGCTTGGCAGTTTCAACAGGCAATGCCAGACTGCCGGGCATGGAAGTTCCGGGGCAGTTTCCATTTACACGCGGGATTTATCCGACCGGCTATCGCGGCAAACTCTGGACGATGCGTCAGTATGCCGGGTTCGGGACCGCCCGCGAAACCAACCATCGCTACCGGTACTTGCTTGCGCAAGGCCAGACCGGCTTGTCCATGGCCTTCGACCTGCCGACGCAAATCGGCTACGACAGCGATGACGCGTTGGCGCTTGGCGAAGTCGGCCGCGTCGGCGTTGCTATTTCGTCCCTTGCCGACATGGAACAAGTTTTCGCCGGCATCCCACTCGATAAAGTCAGCACTTCGATGACGATCAATGCGACCGCGCCGGTCTTGCTGGCGCTCTATCTCGTCGTCGCGGAAAAGCAGGGCGTGCCGTGGAGCGAACTTACCGGCACGGTGCAAAACGACATTCTCAAAGAGTACATCGCGCGCGGCACCTACATCTTTCCGCCGGCCCCGTCCTTGCGGCTCATCGCGGATGTGATGGAGTTTTGCGCCAAAGAAGTGCCGGGTTGGAATACGATCAGTGTTGGCGGTTATCACATGCGTGAAGCCGGTTGCACGGCGGCACAGGAGATCGCGTTTACGCTGGCCAATGGGCTGACGTACATTCAGACTGGCCTCGACCGCGGGCTGGCGGTGGATGACTTCGCGCCGCGCATCGCTTTTTTCTTCAACTGTCACCTGAACTTTTTTGAGGAGATCGCGAAGTTTCGCGCGGCGCGCCGGCTATGGGCCAAGCTGATGCGGGAACGGTTTCGGCCCAAGAACGAGCGATCGCTCATGTTGCGCTTTCACACGCAAACGGCTGGTTCGACCCTCACCGCGCAGCAGCCGGACAACAACGTGGTGCGGACGACGCTTGAAGCGCTCGCGGCGGTTTTGGGTGGCACGCAGAGTTTACACACCAACGCGAAAGACGAAGCCCTCGCGTTGCCGACGGAGGAATCGGCGTTGCTCGCGTTGCGGACGCAGCAGATCATCGCCCACGAATCCGGCGTTACGGCCGAACCCGACCCGCTCGGCGGCAGCCGGTACGTTGAGGCGTTGACTGACCGGCTCGAAAGGGAAGCGCGCAACTATCTTACGAAAATTGACGGCTTGGGTGGGATGCTCAAAGCCATCGAGAGCGGTTACGTCTACAAAGAGATTTACCGGGCCGCTTACGAGCATCAGAAGGCGGTCGAAGCGAAAGCAAAGGTCATCGTCGGTGTGAATGAATTTCTCAGCGGTCAGCCGCCAAAATTGAAGACGCAGAAAATTGACGCGCAGCTGGAGCCCCGGCGGCGCCGGGAGTTGGCGGCGTTGCGGAAAAAGCGCGGTCCGGTAGATTTGACGCGGTTGGAGCAAACCGCGCGCGGGACCGAGAATTTGATGCCGGTGATCGTCGATTGCGTCCGCCGGCAAGTCACCGTCGGCGAGATTTGCCGGGTGTTGCGAGGAGTGTTTGGCGAACATCGCACAAATTTTTCAATATGAAGGGCGAGGAGTCAGAAGTCAGGAGTCAGGAGCCAGAATGAACCGGTTGCCGGCGAAGACATTTCGTGACTTGATCGTCTGGCAAAAGGCGCACCAATTAGTTTTGGAGGTCTACCGCTGGAGCGAAGCGTTTCCAAAATCAGAAACATATGGTTTAACGTCACAATTGCGGCGTGCGGCAGTTTCGATTCCCGCCAACATCGCCGAAGGATTCAAGAAGTCTGGCCGCGCCGACAAGGCCCGCTTCATGAATATTTCGCAGGGTTCGCTGGAGGAGTGCCGGTACTATCTGATTCTTGCCAAGGATTTGAGTTACGGCGACAATACCCCCGTGATGTCACGACTCGAAGAGGTGAGCCGATTGCTGGAAGCGTACGCCGCGGCGATTCTGAATTCTGGATCCTGACTTCTGAATTCTATGTCTGATCCCCTCAAAGTCCTCCTCGCCAAAGCCGGCCTCGACGGCCATGAACGCGGCGCGCTCGTCGTCGCGATGGGGTTGCGCGATGCCGGGATGGAAGTCGTTTATACTGGGATTCGGAACACCCCGGAACAAATCGTGGCCGCAGCGATCCAGGAAGACGTGGACGCGATTGGGCTGAGTTCGCTGTCCGGCGGACACGCGGCGCAGTTTGCGCGGGTGATGAAGTTGTTGAAACGCGACAAGTGCCGGGTTTTGGTTTTTGCCGGCGGCATCATTCCCGACGCCGATGTCCCAAAGTTGAAGAAGCTCGGGATCAAAGCCGTCTTCGGTCCCGGCAGTTCGATTGCCAGTATCGTCGAGTTTCTGAAAAAGAATGTTTGAATTTCGGCGACGTCCGCCGCACCTTACGCCCATCATGTTAATCAGCAAAAAGATCAACGACGCCATTAGTCAGCAAATCGGCAACGAATTCGGTGCGGCGCTACAGTACGTCGCGATCGCCGCTCACTTTGACAGCGAAGCCCTGCCGCAACTGGCCGCGCATTTCTACGGGCAGGCTGCCGAAGAGCGCGACCACGCGATGAAGTTCGTGAAATTCCTCGTGGACACCGACGGCAAGGTCGCCATCCCGGCCATTGCCGCGCCGAAGTGCACATTCAAAACGGCGGAAGAAGCGGTGCAGTTGTCGTTGAACTGGGAAGTCGAAGTCACCCAGCAGATTCACGCCTTGGTGGACCTCGCCAAGAAAGAGACGAATTACACGACCGACAATTTCCTGCAATGGTTCGTCAAAGAACAATTGGAGGAAGTCTCCTCGATGGATCAATTGCTGAAGGTGCTCCAACGCGCCGGTGAAGGTGGCTTGCTGCGCGTGGAAGAATATCTTGCCCGGCATGCTGGCGCCAAACCCAGCACCCCCGACACGGCAAGCTAATCGCTAGAGCCCGGAATCCAAGATCGAACGGACAGCGGCGCAGAGTTGTTCCCCGTTGTAGGGCTTCTGCAAGAATCCGAGGCAGCCGTGCTGCAACATCCGCTGGCCTTCCTGGTCGTGGCTATACCCGCTCGACACGATCACGCGCACGCCGGGATTGATCTGTTTCATGCGGTCGAATAATTCCGGCCCGCTCAACCGCGGCATGGCCATGTCGGCAATCACCATGTCGATCTTATCGTGGTTTTCCCGGTACCGCGCCAGCGCCGCAGCGCCATCCGCCGCAGCCAGCACCTTGTAGCCTTTTGCTTCCAACGTCAGTTGCGCCATCTCGCGGATGACGTCCTCGTCCTCCGCCAGCAAAATGCACTCAACTCCGCCGCGTGCCATGGCGGGCTGGGCGGGGGCGGCTTGCGGCAACGGTTTCGCTGAAGCCGGCAAGTAAATCTCGAAGGCCGTCCCGACGCCGACCTTCGACTCGACGCGAATCTCGCCGCCGAGGTTTTGCACGATGTCCAGAATCAGCGACAAGCCCAACCCTGTGCCCTTGCCGGGGCGTTTCGTGGTGAAGAACGGCTCGAAGATCCGTTTTAACGTCGTCTCATCCATCCCGCAGCCGGTATCGCGGAAGCCAAGTACCACGTAATCGCCATCCGGCAACGAGACCGGCGGCCGGTAGGGGTTCTCTTTATGCAAGCCGATGTTCTTTGTGGTGACTGTGAAAAACCCGCCGTTCGGCATTGCGTCGCGCGCGTTGACGGTAAGATTGAGGATGACCTGTTCGAGCATGGACGGGTCGACCTCAATGGGCCGGATGTTGTTGGTGAAGTGCCGGAGAATCAGGATGGATTTATCGAGGCTGCGTTCGAGCATTTTGAGCGTGCGGTCAATTTGCTCGTTGGGATGCACGACTTGCCGGCGGGGTTCTTCACGACGGACGAAGGAGAGCAATTGATTGGTCAACGCCGCGCCCCGGTGCGCGCTGGCTTCCGTGGCTTCGAGATACCGGAAAATCGGATGACCGGGATCGGTGTGTTGTTTGCAGTACGTCGCACAGGACAAAATCGCGGCCAGCACGTTGTTGAAGTCATGCGCGATCCCGCTCGCCAGGGTGCCGACCGATTCGATTTTCTGCATCCGCACGAGATCGTGATACAACTCCTCAGCTTGCATTGCGACGCCGATGGCGTTGGTCACGGTGTCCATCTGTTCCGTCAACGCCGCCGGCAATTCGACAGGATGCCGGAAAAACACGCCGATGATCCCGGTCAGTTTCTCGCGGCGCACGACCGGGTTCAACACCAGCGCTTGGATGCCTTCCTTTTCGCAGAAAGTGAGGTGGGTGGCTGAAGTCAGCTCCGTCGCCGGTGACGCGCTGACGAACGGCGTGTGCGCCGGTTGGTCGGCGAATTGTGGAAATGTCCACGGCACGCCCGCGATGGCTTCGGGTTTGTGGGCCGACAAACCAAAGACGCCCCGGCAGATGAACTGCCCCGGTTTTTGTTTGTCGCTCACCCAGATGACCACGAGATCGGCGGCGAACAGGCTCGCGATGTTCTGAAGCACGTCGGCGGGGATTTGGTTCAGGTTCAGCGTGTCGAGCAGGGTGCGGAGGATTTGATTGAGCGTGTGGTGGCGTTGGGCTGTTATTTGTTCCTGCATCTGCTGTTCGCGCTGCCGGACGGCGGCGAGTTCCACGCGATGCTGGCGCACCCGGCCGGTCAGCAGGAAAATCTCCGCCGCAGCCAGACTCAGCAGCAGCACCACGAGACAGCACAACGCCAGATTCATCTCCACCAATGGACTGGCGCCGAAATTCATCCGTGCCAGATAAAAGTAGCAGGCAACCACAGCCAGTGCGCACGCGTATAATTTCGCGCGCAACGCCCCGGCCGCGGGGTTGAGGTTGAATTTGGCGGTCTTGTCCATGCCCGGCGGAGGATAAACCTCCCCCTCCTAAGCAGGGAAAGTGCCCGGCCCAAGATCAGTCAAAATCAGAGCAACTCATGAAATAGCCGCACTTTGGGCAGACAAATTTGCACTTCTGATTCACAAGTTCGTGGCGACAGCGCGGACACCACCGCCACGGCTCGACCGGCGGCTCGTCGTCTGGCGGTGGCTGGGGTTTTTCCGGTTGCATGGCCCGGTGAATACCATTAAGAACATTCCGAGCCAAGTCGCCCGATGACCCGATTATTGCTTACCATTTTCCTCGGTTTTGCCGTTCTCCCGGCTCACGCGCTGGAAACCCTCCGCCCCGACCAACTCGCCGCCGGCATGAAAGGCTATGGTCTCTCCGTCTTCAAAGGCACGAAACCCGAGCGGTTCGAAGTCGAAATCCTCGGCGTCCTCAAAAACGCCATGCCGAAACAGGACATGATCCTCATCCGCACCACCGGCATGGATCTCGAAAAACACAAAGTCATTGCCGGCATGAGCGGCAGCCCGATCTACATTGATGGCAAACTCATCGGCGCCCTCGCGTACGGCTGGGCGTTTGAAAATGAGCCGATTGCCGGCGTCACCCCGATCCACAACATGCTTGCGGAACTCGGTAAGCAACCGGCCGCCGCGCCAGCGACCGGTAACTACGGCACACCGCGGCCGTTGCTCACGCCGCTGGCGCTGGGCGGCTTCAGTGCGCGCACGATTGAACTGTTCGCCGACAAACTGGCCGGCTTTGGATTCGTCCCGGCGGCCACGGGGGGCAGCGGCGGGACGCGGCGCGGCACCGGACAGTATGAAGCCGGCGGCGCGATCGGAGTGCAATTGATTCGGGGCGACCTCAACGCGACCGGCGTCGGCACAGTCACGCATGTGGACGGCCGGCGGATCCTCGCGTTTGGGCATCCGATGTTCCACAGCGGCCAGATTCTCGCACCGACTTGTGAAGCGGAAGTTCACACGATCCTGTCGAGCATGGAGCGCTCCTTCAAAATGGCCTCGCCGGTCGCCGAACTCGGTGCGCTCGTGGGCGACTGGCAAAGTTGCATCGTGGCCGATACCCAGGCGAAAGCGCCGATGATCCCCATTCAGATCGAAGCCGCCAACCGCGCGACCGGCGATCAGGCAACGTACCGGTTGGAGATCGTGGACAACCCGACCTTCAGCCCGATCCTCGCGCAGATGGCGGTGGTGGAAACCGTCAGCGCCGCCAGCGGCTCGTCGCGCGACACGACGGTCCGCCTCACGCTCGAAGCGCAACTCACGCTCGATCAAACCGACCGAACCGTCACGATCACCGACACCTATTTCAATCCGAGCGGAGGCTTGTTGTCACCGGCGATGCTTCAGCCGATTGCCGCGTTGTTTCAATCGCCCTTCGGCAATCCGTCAGTCAAACAGCTGACCGTCAAAGTCAGCGCCGACCAAACCCGGCAAACCGCCGAAATCCGCCGCGCGTTCTTCAGCAAAACTGAGGTCGACAGGGGCGAACGCGTCACCCTCAGCCTCGTCCTGAAACCGTTCGGCCAACCGGAACTCATCAAGACCGTCCCCATCGCGATTCCCGCCGTCAACGGGACCGAGAAAATATTTTCGCTCGTCGTCATGGCTGGGGCCGCCGCGCCGGCTGATCTCGCGCCGCCCGACAGTTTGGCTGACCATCTCACGGCCCTCGAAAAACAACACCACTCCACCGACGCCGTGCTCCTCGTCCAAACGCCCTCGCAAGGGTTGCAATACCGCGGCAAACTCCTGAAGAACCTGCCGGCGAGTGTCCTCAATGTGCTCGATGATGACAGTCGGCGTGACATCCGCGCTGCTGCTGACCTGCACCAGATCGTGGTTCCCACTGACTGGGTACTGACCGGTCAAGCCACCGCCCAAATCTCCATCCGCTCCGAATGAAAACACTCCTGCTCTTCATCCTCCTTGTTCCCACTGCCACTTTTGCCGTGAAGACCGAGCGTTGGGAAATCAACACCACGGAAGATTTTCTCCGTGGCAAACTCAATTCCCTGACTGTCTCGAGCGCCGGTGACCTGCAACTCGGCTATGGCGTCACCAAAGCCGGCGAGTTCGCCAAAGAGATTTGGTGTTCGGTGGTCGGCCGCGACGGCACGATCTATTTCGGCACCGGTTCGCCCGCCGATGTCTACACCCTCGACAAAGCCGGCAACGCCACGCGTCTTTTCGAGACCGATGCGATCGCGGTGACGGCGCTCGCGCTGGATTCGCAGGGCAACCTCTTCGCCGCCACGCTGGCCGAAGGAAAAATCTTCAAGCTCCCCGCCGGTAAGAAAGAAGCCGCCGAGTTCTGCCGGCTCCGCGCGCCCTATGTCTGGTCCTTGGCAGTGGACAAGTCCGACCGGCTTTTTGCCGGCACAGGCCCGGACGGCAAGCTCTACCGGATCAGTCCCGACGGCAAAGCCGAGGAGTGGTTTGCCGCCGAAGAATCCAATTTGTTATGTCTGGCCGTGGATGCGGACGAAACCGTGTTGGCCGGCGGCGGCGACCGCGGGTTGCTGTACCGGATCACCGCCAAGGGCCAAGGGATCGTGCTGCATGAATTTGCCGAGGACGAAGTCAAGGCGCTCATCCTCAATGGCGGCGACATCTATGTCGCGGTCAACAAACAGAAAGTCCGGCGCCCGCGCGGTCCCGGCGCCCGCCGGCCGAGTGCGGCGGAGTTTGAAGACCTGACAATGCAACTCACCAGCCAGTATGGCATGCGCGCTCCCGTCGAGACCGGCGACATGGCGCGGACGACTCCGCCGGAAACCCGTGTCGGCAACGTCCTTGCCGGCACGCTCTACGTCCGCAACGCGGCCGGCCGTGTGGACCGGCTCAATTCGCGCGAGAACGAAGCGATCCTCTGTCTGGCGCGCGACGCGCAAGGCCGCCTCCTGGTCGGCACCGCCGGCCAAGGTCGTGTCTACCGGGTGCGTGACAACAATCATTGGGAATTACTCTTCGACCTCGACGAACAGCAAGTCCTCACCCTCGCCCTGCGCGCTGACCAACTGGCCTTCGTCGGCACCGGCAACATCGGCAACGGGTATCTGGTGGACCCCCAGCCGGCCGCGACGGGCGAGTACACCAGCGAAGTTCGCGACTGCAAATTCCTCACCACGTGGGGCAACCTCGCCTGGCAAGGCACCGGCACCGTGACAATCGCGACGCGCACCGGCAATACGGCGTTACCGGATAGCACGTGGTCGCCGTGGAGTGAACCGCTCCGCACTGCCGGTAAGGTGCCGAGTCCGCGCGGGCGGTTCATCCAAGTCCGCGCGAAGCTGGCCGGGGCGTCCGCACCGGTCTTGGAGTCGGTCAGTCTCTATTACCAAATGCAGAATCAGAAACCTGAAATGTTGACCGTCGAGATTGGCGAGAAACCGAAAGCGGAAAAGCCCAAACCTGATACCGAAGAAAAGCCCGCCGAGCCGAAGGTCGAAGAAGCGCGACCGAAGCCGGCATTGATCATCAAGAAAGTCACGTGGCGCGCCGATGCTCGCGATGGCGATGCGTTGGTGTACCGGGTGTTCTATCAAACGGAAGGCGACACCGTGTGGGTGCCGGTGGCCTTGGACAAGCCGTTGAAGAAACTGGAATATTTCTGGGACACCGAATCGATACCCGACGGTTGGTATCGGCTCAAAGTCGTCGCCAGCGACGAAGAATCGAACTCGGCCGGCGAAGCCTTGACCGGCGAAGCGATCAGCCCACCAGTCAAGGTGGACAACCGGCGGCCTGAAGTTCTCAACCTGGCGTTCACCGGTGACACGTTGACTGGTAGCGTCCGCGACAATCTGAGTCTGATCCGTTATCTCGAATACGCCGTGGACGGCGGCGAGTGGAAATTCTTCGCGCCAAACGATGGCGTGTTTGACGACCGCACGGAAGCGTTCGCAGTCAAACTCGGCGGTCTCACCCCCGGCCCGCATTCGGTGGCTGTCCGGGCGACGGACGACGAAGGCAACATCGGCGTCGAGAAAACCACCGTGCAAGTGAAGTGATCCGCCTCGAAAATATCAGCGTCGAGTATCGGCTCAAGGCCGAGCGGGTGCAGGCGTTGCGCAATGTGAACCTCGAGATCACCGAGGGGAGTTTCGACGCGATCATGGGCGCGAGCGGCTCCGGCAAGACGACGCTGATTCAGTTGATTGCCGGCTTGCTCACGCCGACGGCGGGGAATGTCGTCGTCTCGGGGCAAAATCTCCGCGAGTTGAACGACCGGGCAATATCGGAATTCCGGAATCGGACGATTGGGTTCGTGTTCCAGTTTTTCAATCTACCGAGCTATTACACCGCGCTTGAAAATGTCGCATTGCCACTGGTCTTTGCCGGGGTGGGGGAGAGCGAACGGCGGGCGCGCGCCCGGCAGTTGTTGGGCGAGTTTGGGTTGGAAGCGCGCATGCATCACAAGCCGGACCAGCTTTCCGGCGGCGAGGCCCAGCGGGTCGCGATTGCGCGGGCGTTGATCGGTAATCCCAAAGTCATTCTCGCCGATGAACCGACCGGCAATCTGGATCGCGAGACCGGCACGCACGTGCTTGAACTTCTGCAGCGGGTCAGCCGGGAACGCGGGGTGACGGTGTTGCTGGTTACACACGACGAGAAGGCGGCCACATTCGCGCAACGGATCATTTTGATCGAGAAGGGTGAACTCGCGTGATACGGCGGCGCGACCAGATCCGGTTGTGCGTCCAGAAGCTCGGACTGCGAAAGAAACGGGCGGCCTTTGCGGTGGTGTCGGTCGCGCTGGGGGTGATTGTGGTGGTGGCGGTGAGTTCATTGGTCGAGAATTTGCGCGATCTGATCGTGCGGACGCAGTTTACGGAGGACATTGATCAGAACGTCGTGCGGATTTTTGTCTTGGATAATCCGTATGAGTTTTTCGCGCCGCGGGCGAAAAAGGACCAAGCGGAACGGACGAAAAAGCGGTACCACTTTTTGACCGAGGCGGCATTTGCCGAGATGCGGGCGTGGCCGGAGGTGGCGGCGGCCGACAGCCCGGTAACGGTCGAGAGTGTGACGGTGACGGCGTTGACGAATCGGCCGACTAACGCGTCGCGCGCGGAAGGAGTGCCGCTGGAGTTGCTCCGGCAATATGTGCGCGACCCGGCAGAGCTGGTGGCGGCCAGTAATGCGATTCCGGTGGTGCTCGGGGAGCGGAATGTGCGGTTGGAGTACCGGGCGGATCAGAAGAAGTTTACAGTCGCGGCGACCAACGAGCTGGCGGCGTGGGTGGGCCGGGAGGTGACGCTAATAGTGGGGGATCATTTTGCGGAGGTGAGCCGGTTTACGTTTGACGATGAACAGAGGGAATGGCGCCCGTTGGGCGAGGAGGAGATTTTGCAGCAACGGGAGACAGTGCTGCGCAGCCTGCGCTACCGGCGGGAGGCGACGATTTATAGTACGACGTTGGCGTTGCGCGGGCGGGTGGTGGGTTTGTGTCCGGGGAATCGTGTGCTCATCCCGTTGCCGCGGGCGCAGGAGTTCGCGCGCTGGTTGAATCAACGGCATGAGTTGTCGCGGTTAGTGGCGAGCAGTGAGCCGGAGGAAATTGAATATGGCGTGCGCGGCCGGTTGACGCCGCGGGCGGGCGAGTTTCGCGAGGGAATCGTGGTCGTGAAGAAGGGCGCGAGTCTGGAGGCGGTCGCCGAAAAAGTGCGGGAGCTGGGATTTCAGGCAACGACGCGCGGGACGGCATTTGAAGAGTTGGTGAAGGAGTTGGATGGGGCGGTGCGGGTGGTCAAGAAGATCGCGTTCGGGTTCGGCGCGGTGATTCTCGGTTTGGCGTGCGGGTTGTTGTGGAGCACGACCTCGCGATTGGTGTCGGATAGCCGGATGGACATTGGGTTGTTTCGGGCGTTGGGGGCGACGAAAGGTGATATCCGGCGGTTGTTTTTGAGCGAGGCGGTTTTGTTGGGAATGCTGGGGACGCTGTTCGGGATGTTGATCGGGTGGGGGGTGGCGTTCCACATCAGCCGTTGGGCCATTGCCGCGGCGCGGGCCGCGGTGGCGGATCCCGAACAGATGTTGGTGATGCCGGACTCGGTTTTCAGCGTCAATCTACCGTTCTGTTTGCTGCTGTTGGCGGGGGCGGCGGTGGTTTCGATTCTGGCCGGGTTGTTGCCGGCGAATCGGGCGGCCAATGTGGATCCGGTCAAGGCGCTGCGCCGCGAGTGATCAGACGCGGGTTTGCAGCACGGCGCGCGCCTGTGCGATCTGGTCGCGCGTGCCGAGCAGGAAGAGCCGGTCACCGGCGCGCAATTCCTCGTCGGGGCCGGGATTGACGAGATTCGTCCCGGCGCGTTCGATGGCGACGATGCTGGCGCCGGTCGTGGTGCGCAATTCCAGTTCGCGAATCAACCGGCCGACACTGCGGGAGCCGTCCGCGATGACGCTGACTTCGAGCTGCGCGTTCTGCAGAATCGTCGAAAGCGGTTGCGCCGTTTCTTCCGGTAGCGCGGGCGATTGGGCCAGTGTTTCACGCAAGGAGAATTGGGCCTTGGCGTGAATCTGGATGAAGCGCCGCCAGAAGACCACCGTCAGCAACGCCACGATGGCGAGTGGAACCAGCAACCACGGCCACGGTGGCAGAATCGGCGCACTGACCACCAGCAACCACAGCACCAGCACCGCCGTGCCGGCAATGAGGACGACATTGGTAATCAGCCCGCGAATTGCGGTCGTGTTTTTGCCGGCCAAGGCTGGGGTGACGCTGATCTCTGCCAAAAGCATTGCCAGCGCCTGCAATTTCCGGACTGTGGCGATCAAGCAAGGCAAGGCCAACAGACCGATGCCGATCCACATCACGCCGCGGGCCCCGCCGATCCACGTCGGCGCGCTGGGCCACCAACTCGTCACCCGGTCCGCCAGCGCCGTTGCGACCAGAAACAAGCCGGTCACCAAGGCGATATTCAAACCCATTTGCCAGACCCATTTGCGGGCCAGTTGCCGGGCCAGATTGCTCGATTGTCCAGCGGCCAAACGTTGCGTCCAGCGGCCATACAGTTCCAAATAGTCCGTGACCCGCGCCGGCAGGATGCGCTCCACCCAGTTGATCAAGCTGTCCGAATGACGAATCAAGTACGGCGTCGCCAGCATGGTGATGGCCGATACACAGACGGCAATCGGATACAGAAAATCGCTGGTGACATTCAGGCTGACGCCCAATGCCGCGATGATCAGCGACAATTCGCCGATGGGGAGAAGACTGGTGCCGACGCGGAGGGAATTACGGAGACTGTTGCCGGCAGCGAGGGTGCCGAACGTGAATGACAACATTTTGCCAGCAATGACGGCAGCGGAGACGACCAGCGTGGGGACAAGGTAATCCAACAGCAGCCGTGGATTGATCATCAAGCCAACCGAAACGAAGAACACGGCAATGAACATGTCGCGGAGTGGTTCCATCAACACGTTAAGTTGACCGGATTCGCGCGCTTCGCCGATGATGACGCCGATCAGAAAGGCGCCGAGTGCGATGCTGAAGCCGAGATTCAACGCGAGCAGCGATGTTCCGAAACATAAACCCAGCGCGACGACCAACAACGTTTCCGCGCTCTTGAACCGGGCGATGTAGCGAAACAGCGGCGGCACGAACAGCAAGCCAACCACCAGCACGGTGCTCAGGAAAATCACGGCCTTGCCGGCGGTCTGACCGACGGCATGCAGTTCGAGGGTGCCGGTCATCGCGATGCCGGACAGCACGGCGGTCAGTGTGATGCCGATCATGTCTTCCATCAACGAAATGCCGGTGACCATTTTCGCGAACGGTTCTTTCAGCAGACCGAGTTCGCCGAAGGTCTTGATGATGATCGTGGTCGAGGTGATGCAGAGCATTGCGCCGAGAAACAGCGCATCCATCTTCGACCAGCCGAACAACCGGCCGATCTGGTAGCCGAGCCACACCATCGTCAGGATCTCGATGGACGCGGCCACGAACGCAGTCGCGCCGAGGTTGCGAAGGGTGCGCAGGTTGAATTGCAGGCCGAGGGTGAACATCAACAGGATGACGCCAAGATCGGCGAGGGTGCGGATCGAGTTCTGGTCGTGAATCAACGCAAACGGCGGCGTGTGCGGGCCGATGATCAAGCCGGCCAGGATGTAGCCGAGCACAACCGGCTGCTTGAACTGGTGCAGGATCACCGTCACCAGTCCCGCCACCATCATGACCACCGCGAGGTCTTGGAGAAAGGTGTTGGAGTTCATCAGGCCGACAGGCTGCCGCTATTGATACCGGCAACCGCGCGCGCGTTCAATGCAAACCCGGTCAGAATGTCCATTGGGTGCTTGTCAGGCGCGGGCCACGTCCGTACTATGCGCGCCGATGAAGCGTCGGGTCCTTGAGCAACTTGTCCTGTTTGGCAGTGTTCTGAAATGGACATTCTACGCGGCAATCGTCGGCGCCGCAGTGGGGTTGAGTACGACGGTTTTTCTGCGGACCTTGACGTGGGCTACGGACGTGGCGGCTGGGGTGCCGTCAGCGTATCTCGGGTTGCCGGTCGTGTTGTTTGTCAGCGCGGTGCTGGTCCGTTGGTTGGCGCCCGAAGCGGAAGGGCATGGAACGGAGCGGGTGCTGGCGGCGTTGCACGAACGCATGGGACGCATTCCACTAGCCGTCGTGCCGGTGAAACTGGTGGCGACGGTCATTACGTTGGCGGGGGGAGGTTCGGCCGGCAAGGAAGGTCCCTGCGCTCAGATTGGCGCGGGGATTGCCTCGGGATTGGCCAGCTTGGGACGCATTCGCGATGTTGATCGTCGGAAACTGGTCATTTGTGGTGTGTCGGCCGGCTACGCGGCGGTCTTTGGCACGCCCATCGCGGGGGCGCTGTTTGGGGTGGAGGTTTTGTTCCTGGGGCAGATCCTTTACGACGTGTTGCTCCCCTCGTTTGTGGCCGGGATCACGGCCTATCATGTCGCCAGCGCCTTGGGGGTGACGTATTTTCATTTTACGCTCGAAGTGTTTCCGATCTTCACGAGCCGTGTGTTTGGACAGATCTTGTTACTTGGGGTTTGGTGTGGTCTCGGGGCGTTGTTGTTGATCGAAGCGTTGAAGTTGGGACATCGGTTGTTCCAGCATCTCCGCTGGTGGAAGCCGGTTAATGCGGTGTTGGGCGGTGCGCTCTTGAGTGGTGTTGGCGGGCTGGTGTCCACCCGTTATCTGGGACTGGGACTGGAAACGATCGAAGACGGATTGCGCGGCCAAGTCCTGGAGAAGTCGGCGTTTTTCTGGAAACTGATGGCCACGGCAATCACCTTGAGCTGTGGTGGCAGCGGCGGAATTGTGACGCCGATTTTTTTCCTCGGTACGGCAGCGGGAAACCTTTTTAGTGTGCTGTTCCACACGGGAAATATCGCGACGTACTCCGCCATTGGCATGGTCGCCTTGTTGGCGGGTGCGGCCAACACCCCCATCGCCGCTTCGGTCATGGCCATCGAACTCTTCGGCTCCAGCATCGCTCCGTATGCGGCGATTGCCTGTATCGTCGCCTTCCTGATGTCGGGACATCGGAGCGTTTATCCGAGTCAGGTCTTGAGCATGTTGAAAAGCGGATCGCTGAATGCCACGACCGGCAAAGCCTTGAGTCAGCTCGAAGATGAGGTCGGGAGCGCGCGCGTCACTCTTCCCCGATTCCTCGACCGCTATTGGCGAAAGTGAGTGGCGCTGCTTTTCTCAATGCAGCCAGTTCAGCAGGGCACCTTCGAGGTAGATGATGACGGTCAAAACCACGATGATGGTAACGATGACCGGGGTCATTTCCTTGATCCACTGGATTGGCGTGTAGCGCTCGTCCACGTCGCGTTTGATGAACGCGAAAGCGACCACTGATTGTGCGCTGCCGATGTGTGTCCAGCAACCGCCAATTGCATAGCCGGCAATCTGCGCCATCGCGAACAGGTGCATGATGCCAACATCCAGCCCGTGCAATGCGCGCGAGGCGAAGTCGGCGACAACGTTGTTGTCGAGGATCGCTGAGAGGAATGTGCAGCCGACGAATTGCGCGAACGCCACATGTGACGGTCCGGCCTTCTCAATGCCGTGATGCAGGAGTTCCTGGAGCACGTTGAAGAACCCGGCTTTGGTCAGGAGCGTGATCGAGAGAAACAGCGGGAAGAGGAAGTAGTACTCGGCAAATTCATGTTTGGCTTCGCGAAGGGCGAGGTTGCGGAGTTTCGGCAGGTTGATGACGCCCAGCAACGCGACGATGAACCCGGCAAAGGACGCGATGAATAACGGGACCTCATGGTTGATTCCGTGCCAAATGAGACAGCCGACAAACGGCACCAACGCCAGCGCTCCCACCTTGGCCGCCAGCGCGCGCCGGTGGCGAAGATTGTGGATGGCTTCGTCCACTGCGGCATCGGCTTTATCCGCGCCGGCGGCATCGCCTTGCGCCAGCAGGACGTACCGGTTGTCGAGCGGTTCGGCCAGATCTTCACTGACAAACCGGCCGAGGAGCGTCCGCCGCGTGGCCACCGGCACATTTTCGCGCATCAAGGCGAGTCCGAGGGGTTCGCCGTTGTGTAACCGGTTCAGGATGCCGGGCGCGGCCGCACCGAGTTCAGTGGCGTGCGCTTCCACAAATTCCACCGGCGTCATCACTTCGCCGTGGCGTTCGGCTTGAAGAAAGCGCACGGTCGCAACGTGGGCGTCGAGCACATCCAGCTTGTCGAGGTCGACGCGTTTGTGACCGAGTTTCTTCCGCAGGTTCCAGGCGATGACCAGATAGGCGGCGACCGCGGCTGGCGCGCAATAGCGGAGAAAGAACGAGTTGTCGAGGTAGGGGTGGAGATTGGCCTTCATGATCAGGTTCGGCGGTTCGCCGTACGCCAACCAGATTCCGCAGATCGTGGTCACCGCGGTGCACACCATCACCGCGTACCGGATCGCGGCCGTCGGCGCTGCCGCCAGCAACAGAATGATGACCAACGTGCGGATTGTCAGTCCAATCATCGAAACGCCATCAAGGATGCCGGACGAGAATGCCACCACCGCTGTCACCGACACGACCGTCGCCAGCACCCCGCCGTGATACCGGCGAAGCAGGACGAAGGTGATTTGTTCGAGCAGGCGGGTCTGCGCGATGACCGCCACGAAAAATGTCAGGCCGAGAATGAACAGCATCGTGTCCGCATGAATCAGATGATCCAACCCCTTAAAACTCAGCAGGTGGTGCTGCAGGAAGTGGCCCAAGCCGTCTTTCTGGACCTCTTGATGAAACTCGGAATCCGGCAAGCCGCAAAACGTCGCAAGGATGACCAAAGCCATGCCGTACGTGATGGCGTTCTTGTGAATCTGATACTTGAACGAGCCAAACAGAAACAACGCGATGATGGTGGCGAACACTTCCACGGCCAACAACCAGACCGGCATTTGGCCGCGACCGAAGAGGAAAATGCCCGCTGCAATCACCATGCAGCCGAACATGAATTTTTTCGTGGAGAGTTGGACGACTGCCGACTCAGACGCCGGACTGGAATGATCACTCATAGTGATTGCGGCTTATATCAACTGCCCGGCGGTCAATGCAACACCGGTTGCGCCGATTTTATCGACCGGGTGCGCGTTTTCGCGCGCGGAGTTGCCGTGCCAAAACCACGGCCAGCGTCACTGCTGTCAGCGGAATGACGAACCAGAGCATGACCGCGCTGAAAGCCGGTAGCGCGTCGTGTTGCTGGGCGGCGAGAACGAGATACGCCGTGTACGCCACGTAAAAGCTCAAAAACATTCCACCCTCCCAGCGGGCAATCGTATGGCCGGTAAAAAAAACCGGCAGACACGCCACCGCCACCGCCGTCATCACCGGGATGTCGAAGCTTAGTGCCGCCGGCGACACCGCTACGCCGTGCGGGGCAATCAAACAGGTCGCACCCAGGATGCCGAGCATGTTGAAGATGTTGCTCCCGACAACGTTCCCGATCGCAATGTCGCGCTCGCCCCGGATCGTCGCGATGATCGAGGTCGCCACTTCCGGCAGCGACGTGCCGGCCGCCACGATGGTCAGGCCGATGACGAACTCGCTGACACCCCAGCTTCGGGCAATTGTCACCGCCGAATCCACGAGCCACCGGGCACCGAGCACCAGCAACACCAACCCGGCGAGGATGAAACCGATGTTCACCAGCACGCTCTTGGTGGAACGCCCCGGCTTTGGCGGGGGGAACTCCTGTGCATATTCCTGCGCCACCGCCGCGCTCTCCTGCCGGCTCTTGCGGATCGCCATCACCGTGTATGTCACGATACCGGCAAAAAGAATCGCGCCATCGAGCCGGCCGAGATGGTTGTCGAGTGCCAACGCCCACAGCAACAGCGACACGCCGATCATGATCGGCACATCGATGCGGACGAGTTGCTGCGCCACCACTAAAGGCGCGACCAGCGCACAGAGGCCGAGGATGAACAGCACGTTGAAAATGTTGCTCCCGATAACATTTCCCAGCGCGATGTCGGCCTGTCCGACCCAGGCCGCCTTGGTGCTGACCACCATCTCCGGCATGCTCGTGCCGAAGGCGACGATGGTGACGCCGATGATCAACGGCGAAATCCCAAACCCCGCCGCGAGCCGGGAGGCGCCGCGCACGAGCCATTCGCCACCCCAGACGAGCAAGGCCAAGCCTAATACCAAGAATACGGCGATCATCATTTCTCAATCCGTGTCTGGTCGTGAAACTTTACGCCGATGTGCCGGGCGGCTTTCGTCAGCATGTGCGCGCCGACCGGCGCGGTGATGAAGATGAACGCAATCGCCAGAACCTCCCGGATGCTGAAGTAGTCCTGTTCAAACGTGAAATACACCACGCCGGCCAGCAACACGCAGATGACCCCGAGCGTCGCCGCCTTGGCCGGGCCGTGCATCCGCATGTAGAAATCCGGCAACCGCACCAAGCCGACCGACGAGGTTACCATGAACGCCGTACCGACGATCAGCAAAACCACGATGAGCCACTCAGTCAATGATGTCTCCTTTTAACAGATATTTTGCCACCGCCACCGTGCTCACAAAGCCCAACACCGCGATCACCAGCACCGCGTCGAAGTACACCACGGTGTTGTCGCGGATGCAGAGGATGCCGATGATGCCGATCAGGTTTACCGCCAGCGTGTCGAGCGCCAGCGCGCGGTCCGGCACGCTCGGCCCGCGCAACAGCCGCACCACGCACAACCCCGCCGAGAGGGCGAGCGCCAGCAAACACCAGTTGGCGACGGTCGCGATCATCGCTCCAGCTCCCGCAACGGTTTCTCAAACATCTCCTTGATGCCGGCCTTCGTCGCCGCGATGTCCGGCACGTTCAGGCAATGGACTTCGAGTGACTTACGGTCGGGCGCCACGTCCACCGTCACCGTGCCGGGCGTCAGCGAAATCATCCCGGCCAACGCCGTGATTGCCGCGTCGGTCTCGAGGGCGATGGGTAACCGGATCATCGCCGGCTGCACGCGCAGACGCGGGCGCAAAATCCACCACGCGACTTGGACATTGGCGACGAGGACTTCCCGGGTGAACACCACCAGCAACTTCACGAACACGCCCAGCTTGCGAAAAAACACCGGCTCGCCCAGCAACCGCCGCGACAGAAACAGCACGCCGGTCGCGAGCAGGTTGCCGATCACGAACGTCGTCACGGTGAAGGTCTCGGTGAGAAAACACCAGATCAGCGCCAGCACGAAGTTGATGAGGAGGTAGGCGAACATTTACCGGCCCTCCCAGAGCACGGCGCGGACGTAGTTGTCCGGCGCGAGCAGTTGCGCCGCCGTTTGCCGGGCAAACGCGTGCACCGGCTGGAACACCGCGGCGAAGATCACGGAGCACGCCACCAGCAACGCCACCGCGCCGTACATCACACGCGGCACGGGCCGGCGTTCGCCCGCCGGTTCGCCCCAGAACGACAGATGCCAGATTTTCATCATTGAGAACAACGTAAACAACCCGGTCAGCACCGCGATGCCGGTATAGAGATAGCGTTCCTGCTGGAAGCCGGCCACCACCACCACGATCTTCGCGAAAAATCCGCTCCACGGCGGCAACCCGGCCAGCGAAAGCCCCGCCACAAAAAACAAAGCCGCCAGGGCCGGGGCGCTTTCCATCAAACCGCCGATCTTCTTCACGCTGTTCTGGCCGGTCATCCGCTCCATCACCCCGGCCACGAGGAACAACCCGCATTTCACCAGCGTGTAATGGATCATGTAGAAAATCGCCGCCGCCACCCCGGCTTCCGTCAACAAACCCAGCGCAAACGCGAGGTAGCCAATCTGGCTGACAATGTGAAAACTCAGCAACCGCCGGATTTCCGTCTGGCACACCGCGCCCCAGACGCCGACGAGCATCGAGACCGCGCCCAAGGCCATCAACCCTTCACCGACCAACGCGCGTTGTTCCGGGAAGACCAGCGGGAAGACCCGCATCATCGAGTACACGCCCACTTTCGTCGCCACGCCGCCGAAAAACGCCGAGATCGCCGCCGGCGGTGCCGGGTAACCGTCCGGCAACCAGAAGTAGAGCGGGAACAACGCCGCCTTGAAACAGAACACCACCAGCAACAGCACCGTCGCCACCTGCACCACCACCGCGCTCGCCCCGTCCGCCGCCGCCGTCAGCACCGAGAGATGGGCCATGTTCAACGTGCCGGTCGCCCCGTAGATCAGACCGGCCGCCGCGAGAAACAACGTCGAGCCGGTCAGGTTCAACGCGAGGAACGGCAAGCCCGCCCGCAATTGCCGGGCTTCGCTGCCAAGCGTCAGCAGCGCGTAGGTCGCGATCAGCGTGACCTCATACCAGACGAATAAATTGAAAATGTCACCGGTCAGGAACGCGCCGTTCAACCCCAACAACAGGAACTGGAAAAGCGGATAGAAATGCATCCGCTCCCGGCGTTCGTCCAAATCGCCAAACGCAAACAACAGCGTCGCCACCGCCGTGATTGACGCCAGTAATAACATGATCGCTGACAGCCGGTCGGCCATGAGCAGAATGCCAAACGGCGCTTCCCAGTTGCCGAGCCGGTAGACCGCGATCTCGCCGCCGCTCAGCCACAGCAGCAACGCCACCTCGATCGCCACCAGCCCCAGCAGCGACACGAGGCTGAACGCCCGTTGCGCCGCCACCGACCGTCGCAACACGAGCAGCAACACCAGTGCCGTCGCCAGCGGCCAGAGAATCGGCAAAATGGGCAGATGCGCGCTCACGGATGTTTGTCCCTCGGCGAGTTCACTTCATCCGAACCGGTCTCCTGATACGCCCGGTAGGCCAGTACCAGCAGGAATGCCGTCACGCCAAATCCAATCACAATCGCCGTCAAAATCAGCGCCTGCACCAGCGGGTCGGCATAGCCGGCCGCCGCCGGGTTCACCAACGGCGGTTGGCCGTGCCGGATGCCACCCATGTTGAGGATCAGCAGATTCACCGCGTGCCCGAGCAACGCAAAGCCGAGCACCACCTGCAAGGTCCGGCGCCGTAAGCACAGGTACAATCCCGCGCCGAACAACGTCCCAATCGCGATGGCCATGAGCAGTTCCATCACGCCGCCTCCGATTCGTCGCCGAGCGTCGCGATGATCAGCAAGGTGACCCCGATGACCGTCAGGTAAACCCCGATGTCGAACGCCAGTGCCGTCGCGAGTTCCACTTCGCCAATACCCAGCACGTGAAAATGTCCAAACCGGTGTTCGAGGAATGCGCTTCCGTAGATCAACGCCATCAGCCCGGTGCTCAACGAGCACGCCAGCCCGGTGCCGATCAGGACCCGGTAATCCACCGGCAAGCACTTGCGGACGTGGGCCGCGTTGAACGCGATGTATTGCAGCACCAGCGCCGCCGCCGTCATCAACCCGGCGATGAATCCGCCGCCCGGCTCGTGATGGCCGCGCCAGAGCAGGTGCAGCGAAAACAACAAGAGTAACGGCATCAACCCACGCGCCGTTGTTGCCAGGATCAGGGACATCATCGCCGGTCCTCCTTGCGGCGCCGCAATTTCATCAGCGCTAACGCGCCGAGCGCCGCGATGCCCAGCACCGTGATCTCGCCGAGCGTATCGAACCCGCGGAAATCAATCAGGATCACGTTCACGATGTTGCGCCCGCCCCCTCGCGGCAGGCTCGCTGCCTCGTAGAAGTCGGCGACCGGTTTTGGCACATTCGCCGCCGCCACCGCCAGCACCACCAGGCACATCACCACCCCGAACCCGACCGCCAACAGCGCGTCGCGGAACCGTTCGCCGCGCGTCGAGAGGGCTGGAACGGATTTCGGGAGTTGCCAGAGCACGAGGAGAAACAGGATGATCGTGATCGCCTCGATGAGCAGTTGCGTCAACGCCAGGTCCGGTGCGCTCAGCACCAGGTAGAACACCGATACCAACGCGCCCACCGCGCCAAGCACGATAACCGCCGTCAGCCGCTGCTGATTCACCGCCACCACCGCGAGCGTGGCGACGATCAGCAAGCCCAGCAACACCGCTTCGGCCGGTGCCAACGGCGAGAACTGGGCCGGCCAGATCCGGCTCCAGCCTTCCCGGCCCAAGATCAGCGTCAGCACCACGACCACCGGTGCCAGCGCCAGCCACAAGTACGAACGCAGCCGTCCATTCTGCAGCGCATCCGTCAGCTTGCCGGTGCCGTTGACCAAACCTTTCAGCGCCGCGTCGTAAATCGTGTTCGCCCCAAACGGCCACGCCAATCGCGTCTGCACGTCCGCGAGCCGGTGGCGTTGCCAGTAGATGACCAAGCCGGTAATCGCGGTCAGGATGCTGAGGATCAACGGTGCGGTGAACCCGTGCCAGAGCTTGATGGTGAAATCCACCGGCTGCCCCCAGACCGCCGCCACGGCTGGGTCGAGGATATATCGCTCGATGCCGCCCGGCCAAATTCCCACCTTCAGGCAGATGGCAGCGAGGATGGCGACCGGCGCCAGCATTCCCCAGCCGGGATCGTGTGGTTGGCCATGACCGCGCGACTGACCGTGGTCGGTTTCGAGGTGCGGATCGAGTTTGCCGAAAAACACTCCGTGGAACAGCTCCAGCGAATACACGAACGTCAACACACTCCCGCCCACCGCCATCGCCGGCCACCACCACCACCACCAACCGCGCCCAGTATGGGCGACCATCTCCTCGTAGAATAATTCCTTGCTGAGAAAACCGTTCAGCAACGGCACGCCCGCGCTCGCCAGCGCGCAGACGCCGCACAACACCGCCGTGATCGGCATCAGTTTCGCCAGCCCTTTCAAGACGCGTTTGTCGCGCGTGCCGGTCTCGTGGTCCACGATACCGACCGTGAGGAACAGCCCGGCCTTGAACGCCGCGTGGTTGAAAATGTGAAACGTCGCCGCCAGCGCGGCCAGTTGCGTGCCGAACCCGTACAACAACGTGATCAACCCGAGTTGGCTGATTGTCGAATACGCCAGCAACGCCTTCAAATCCGTCTTCCGCAACGCCCCGTACGCGCCCAACAACATCGTCGCCATCCCCACGCTCGACACGATCCAAAACCACTCCTCCCGCCCACGAAAGATCGGATGAATTCGCCCCAGCAAAAACACGCCCGCCTTCACCATCGTGGCCGAGTGCAGAAACGCGCTGACCGGCGTGGGCGCCGTCATCGCATCCGGCAACCAGAAATGAAACGGGAACTGTGCCGACTTCGTAAATACCCCAAGCAACACCAAAACCAAAATCGGCACAAACCACGGATGCGCCTGCACTTCGCCGGCGCGCGCCGTCAACTCGCGGATGTCCGTTGTCCCCATCGCCAGATAAATCAGCACCACGCCCGCCACCAACGCCAGCCCGCCCAGCCCGGTAATCAACAACGCCTTGTACGCCCCATACCGGGCGCGTTCCTGCGTGTGCCAGAACCCGATCAACAAGAACGAGGTCGCGCTCGTCAATTCCCAGAAGATCACCAGCCCGACCAGATTGGCGCTCAAGACCACCCCCAACATCGCGCTCTCAAACAGCAGCAGGTACATGAAAAAACGCGCCCGCGGCTCCGCGTCACTCAAGTAATGTTGCGCGTAGATGCAGATCAACGTCCCGATTCCCGCCACCACCAACCCAAATCCCCAACCCCAGCCATCCGCATACAACGCCAACCGCATCCCCCAATCCGGGGCCGGCCATTCGACCGACCAGACCGGCGGGTTGCCGCTGTGAACGCTCCCTGACAAGCTCACGAGAAGCCCGGCCGCCACCAAGCTGGCCGCCACGGCCCACCAGCCGATGGCGCGTCCCAGCACTCGCCCCACCAGCGGCGTTGCCAACGCCGCCAGCAACGGAACGGCTATGACCCACATCAAGTTCATGACAGACAGAATTTGTCCGCCCACCATATCGGCAGCCCTTCCGGTAAAGCAACTATTTCAACTTGACCGGCGGCGCAGCGGCAGTTTGTCGGTCAGGCGCCCAGGACTTTGAGGAATTTTTGCAGCGGGCCGGTTTGCTTGGTGGACTGGAGTATGGTTTCGAGCTCATTGGCGTCGAGCCACAGCCCCCGGCAACTCGGGCACACGTCCACCTCAATTTTACCATAGTGCTCCACCAGCAACTTCTGTCCGCATTTGGGGCAATGCATGTAGTGGAGTTCCTTGAGGCGCGTCTTATCCTTCAGCGCCATCGCCGCTTGTTCCTGGCGCCGGGCATCCAATTGGCGTTTGAGTTCTTGTTCGAGGAAATACTGTTCCTCGTAGTCACTTGGTTTCACTGGCATGTTCGTTTCTCCTTTTTACCAGCCGGTCTCGCAACCGGCCACCTTCGTTCTTAACTCGCGCCAACAACCGGCGCGCCCAGACAAATTCCACCGCCAAGATCGCCAGCGCCGCGATCACGACCAGCAACCCCGGCTCCGGCACCAACGGTACGCTCATCACGAGGCCGGCTGCCAACAACGTTAAGCCGACCACAATCAGCACCACACGCTTGGAGACTTTCAGCGAGTGCATCCACATCGCTCTATCTCGGTCGCCCCTGCCGGCCCAATGGCGGGGCTTGCAGGTTCGTCTTCACCCGCCCCAACCGTTGCGCCGTGCGTCCTCGTACCTTCCTATCAAGCGCCCGCAGCGACTTCAACACCGCCGCCGCCAACGTCTGGTCTTCGCCTTCCACCATTAGATCCGGCCCTGGCGTTACGATATGAATCCCGACCCGGTACGGCGGCGCACAGTCCCACCGCCGCTCAAACACCACCCTCGCCTCATCGATCTGCAGCCGGTCGGCCAACGCCAACAACCGCTGCTCGATCAACCGATCCTGTTCATCCACCGACTTGACATCATTATGTGAGATCACGATCTGCATGTTCCGACTCCCTTCTGTTGATGTTTCACTCGCGGCTCCGCCCGCCCAGCAACAGCGGCAACAAGTGCCACAGCAGGTATGCCAGCGATGTCACGAACGCCGCCACATACGTCAACGCTGCCGCGTTCAGCACCTTCTCGACGCCTTCGCGTTCCTCGTGCGAGTTGACCATGTTCATCCGCAGCAACACCGCCTTGGCCCGTCGCGACGCATCGAACTCCACCGGCAGCGTCACCAAGTTGAACAGCATGATCATGCCCCACGCCGCCGCCATGATCGCCGCGCCGGTCATCGGTGCGATCAATCCGGTAAAGATGCCAAAGATCGGCAGCCACATCACAATCTGGCTCGCAAACGTCGTCGCGCCCACGGCCGCCATCCGCCATTGCAACGGCGCATACGCCTGCGCGTGCTGCAACGCGTGCCCGCACTCATGGGCCGCCACCCCGAGCGCCGCCGGCGACGAGCCGTGATAGTTGTCCCGGCTCAACACCAGCCGCTTCTTCATCGGGTCGTAGTGGTCACCCAGCATCTCGTCATGCTCGACAATCTCCACATCCCGGATCCCGGCCGCGCCCAGAATCTGGTAAGCCGCCTCCGCCCCGGTCAACCCCGAGCGCACCGGTAGTTCGCTGTACTTGCGGTACACCCGCTTCACCCGCGCCGCTGCCCAGAGCGACAACGCCATCGTCACGATTGCGATTAGTAGGAATGTCATTTTCGTGTTCCTTTCAATGCCGCGACCGTACCCGAGCCATGTGGATTCGACCAATACGATGTTTGGAACAGAAGCTTAGGTTATCTGGAAGCCACAGATGGACACAGATTCACGCCGATGTTGGCTCACGCAAACCGAGGGCGGACTGCCCGAGATGCAGCGCCGCAGGCGACGCTTCGGGCGAGCCTGGTGTGAGCAAGCGAGTGCAACGCGCCAAGACGCCAAGGAAAGCCACGAATCAACACGAATGCCCACGAATCAGCCAGTTGTTGGTAGGGTCAGACCGCCGGGCTGACCGCTCCGGCTGTCATCCTGGGCGTCCTGCAAAAGCCCTGAGCCGCGAAGGGCGCGGATCTCTGTCGTTTGTCTGAAGAGCGATACCTAGTAGTGCTGGGTAGCCTCCCCCAACCGGATGGCTCACTTGGATCGGTGTGCGACCACCGGCGGAAAACTGTATCAGGGTTTCCATACTTCTGTTGACGCGAAGGATATCCGGCAAGTCCAGTACCAGCAAGCCTCCTGCGTCAGATCTACGGCAGCCAAGGCATGGCGATAGATTCTTCGCTGCGCTCAGAATGACAGCCGGTCGGATTCGTGCCTCTTCGTGGTCATTCGTGGCTGCATCAATCTGTGCCCATCCGTGTGCATCTGTGGCTAAACTTTCGGGACGGTATGCTATCATTCCCGGCATGGAATGGCTCAATTACCATCATCTCCGGTACTTCTACGTCGTCGCGAAGGAAGGCAGCCTCGCGCAGGCGGCGGAAAAACTGAAGGTCTCGCAACCTTCCATCTCCACCCAACTCGCCAACCTTGAAGAAGCGCTCGGCGTCGAACTGTTCCGCCGGAGCGGACGGCGCAAGGTGCTCACGGATGCTGGGCAATTGGTGCTCGGGTATGCGGACGAGATTTTTCAGTTGGGTCAAGAACTGCTCAATGCTGTCAAGAGCCGGCCCGGGAGTCGCGCGTTGCGATTGTACGTTGGGGTGGCTGATTCATTTCCCAAACTGCTGACCAATGAAATCTTAAAGCCGGTCTTCTCGCTCCCGCAACCGGTGCATGTGATCTGTCGCGAGGGGAAACTGGAAGATTTACTGGGCCAGCTGGCTGCCCACCGGTTGGACATTGTGCTGGCGGACGAAGCTGCACCGTCGAGCGTGAACATCCGTGTGTTCAGCCATCGACTCACCGATTGCGCCATTAGCGTCTGTGCCTTGCCGGCGTTGGCCAGACGGTTGAAGTCAGGTTTCCCCCGTTCCTTGCACGGCGCGCCGGCATTGCTTCCCACCGAGAATACCGGTTTGCGGCGTGTGGTGGAGAAGTGGTTTCACGACCTCAATATCCGGCCGCAGGTGGTGGCGGAATTCGAGGATTCCGCGTTGTTGAAGGCCGTGGCCGCCGACGGGAATGGATTTATTGTCCTGCCCTCACTGGTGCTGGAAGAGGCGGTCAAACATTACCGGTTTCGCGTGATTGGCCAGTCGGGGAAATGCCGGGTGGAGTTCTTCGCGATTACCGCTGACCGGCGGTTGTCTCATCCGGCCGTGCGTGCCATTACCACGCCCACCCTCAAGCCGTTGTCTCTTTGATCGGCTGGAATTGTTCGGTCGTCGGGTCGTAGGTAAACAATTCGGCTGTGGCGATTTTGAAAAACCACCCGTGCAACCGCAGCTTGCCGGCGCGCAACCGCGCGGACACGGTTGGATACGCGCGCAGGTTTTCCAGCGCAAACAACACATTCTCTTCCGCTGCCGCTGTCACGCGTTCCGCCGCCGCCGGCAAATGCCGGTAGTTGGTTTCGATCAACTGCCGGACCGGCTCCGCCAGTGACAGCCATGATCCCAAGTGGGGGTGCGTCTCGACTGGCGGCGCGCCTTGCACGAGCGCTTGCATCGCACCGCACTGCGAATGACCGCACACCACCACGTCGCGCACGGCGAGCGTCTGGACCGCCAACTCGATGGCGGCTGCCGTCGAGTTGGTGGACCCGGTCGCGGTGACGGGCGGCACGATATTGCCGACGTTTTTCACGACGAACAAATCGCCGGGCTGGCTCTGGGTGATCAGCTCGGCGAGCACCCGCGAATCTGCGCAGGTGATGAACAGCGTGTGCGGGGTCTGCTCGCGTTGCGACAGCCGGTGAAACAACTCCCGATACCGCCCGAGTTCTTCCCGCTGAAATTTGTGAACGCCTGCGATGAGTTTTTGCATGGCCAGCACCAGCAGTTTTGCACGAACAGCCGGGTGCTGCCAATACCGGAAAAAAGAACTTGGGGGCAAGGCGGTGGACCGCGCTTGCCCCCAAGGTTGAGTGTGAGGTTTTGTTAA
This sequence comes from Verrucomicrobiia bacterium, assembly GCA_022072455.1. GTDB lineage: Bacteria > Verrucomicrobiota > Verrucomicrobiia > Palsa-1439 > Palsa-1439 > CAINDI01. The sequence continues at coordinate 138,648 of JAJVHY010000003.1, forward strand.
ACGGCCGCTTCGGCGCGCTCGTTGGTGCGGATGCGCACGGCATCCTCCACCGGCAGGACGAAGATCTTGCCGTCACCGATCTTGCCGGTGCGGGCGGCCTTGATGATCGCGGCGACGGCGTCGGTGTACTTCTCGTCGCTGAGCACGATCTCCAGTTTGATTTTGGGGAGGAAGTCCACCGTGTATTCGCTCCCGCGGTAGATTTCGGTGTGGCCTTTTTGGCGACCGAAGCCTTTGACTTCGGTGACCGTCATGCCTTCCACGCCAATCTCGGCGAGTGCTTCTTTGACTTCTTCCAGTTTGAACGGCTTGATGATGGCTTCGATTTTTTTCATGGGTTGGTCTCCTTAGGCGGCGCCGACTGGGGCTTTTGCGGTCGCACCGTGGCCCGTGCCGGTGTGCAGGCCCGCCGGCTGGGTCACCACGAAGTCTGGATAGGCTTCGTTGCCGTGTTCACCCACATCGAGGCCCTCGATTTCTTCTTCGGGGCTGACGCGGATGCCCATGGTGGCTTTCAGGATGTACCACACGATCAGCGAACCAATGAAGGTGAATGCGCCGACCGCCCCGATGCCGATGAGTTGGTTGATGAGCAGCGTTGCGCCGCCCCCGTTGAACAGGCCGTTGCCGGCGGTGCCGGGTTGGACCGAGTCGAGAGCGAACAAGCCGACCGCCAGCGTGCCCCAGATGCCGTTGACCAAGTGGACGCTCAAAGCGCCGACCGGGTCATCCAGTTTGAGTTTGTCGAACATGACGACAGCCAGGACAACGAGGACGCCACCGACCGCGCCAATCACCAGTGAGGCCGGGACCGAAACAAACGCACAGGGTGCGGTGATTGCCACCAAGCCGGCCAAGCAGCCGTTGGCGATCATCGTGAGGTCGGGTTTGCCGAGCAGAACCCAAGCGGTAATCATGGCCACAATCGCGCCCGCCGCGGCCGCCATGTTGGTGGTGATGAAGATGTGGGACACGAGTTTGCCGTCACCCATCCCCATCGTGCTGCCGGGATTGAATCCGAACCAACCAACCCACAGGATGAACACGCCGAGGAACACGCTGGTCATGTTGTGGCCGGGAATCGGATGCACCTTGCCATCTTTCCCGAACTTCCCGAGGCGTGGGCCGAGGACAATGACGCCCGCGAGTGCCGCCCACCCGCCGACCGAGTGAACGACTGTCGAGCCGGCAAAGTCCCACATGCCTTTGGCCGCGAGCCAGCCGCCGCCCCAGACCCAGTGACCGGTCAGGGGGTAGAACAACCCGACCAACACGACTGTAAAGACCATGAACGAGAGGAACTTGATGCGTTCTGCAACCGCGCCCGAGACGATGGTCGCCGCGGTGCCGGCAAAGACGAGTTGGAAGAAGAACTTCGCCCAGAGCGGCACACCGGCCCACGCGATGGCTTTGTATGCGCCTTGGTAGGCATCGCCGGTCGCCGGGCTGTTATCCGCGCCGGTCACCCCGAAGAGTCCTTCCAGTCCCAGAAACGCGTTGCCGTTGCCGAACATCAGGCCCCAGCCCAATACATAGAATGAGATGGAGGCCACCGCGAAGACGATGAAGTTTTTCGCGAGGATGTTGACGGTGTTTTTCTGTTGGCACAGGCCGCTTTCCACGCAGCCGAAGCCGGTGTTCATGAAGAACACCAGAATGCCGGCGAGCAGCACCCACAAGGTGTCTGCCGCGATGCGCAGCGTGGCGGTGTCACTGATGACGGTCTGTAACGGGTCGGCCGGTGTAGCAGCGGCTTCTTCGGCCATGACCGGCAGGGCGGCGAGTAAGCCGAGTCCCAGCACGGCCAAGCCGAGGTATCGGGTGATTTTCTTGAGGTGAATCATGTGCTTCTCCTTTGGGTTGCAGCCTAGAATGTGTAGCTGGCGCCGAGGTTGAAGATGCGCTCGTTGCCTTGGCCGATGTCGTTGAGGGAGTCCAGCGCGATCGAGAGTTGGAAGCCGGCGTGGACTTCAAAACTGTCGGTTACTTGCCACGGCATTTTGAGGCCGAGCAAGATGTCGTTTGGTTGCACATCCGAACTGCTGGCGCGCGAGTTATAGCCGAGGTCAATGCCCAGTTGCGCAGAGGGGGTGAGGCCGAGAGTGCCTTCTTCCATGCCGACGGTCTTGCCGATGTCGAACCCATGGCTGACACCGAACGTCAGATAGCCGCCATGCCATTCGTCAATGTCGTAGTACAAGGCGACTGTCGGCGAGAGCAGGACGTTCACCGTGGCGGAGCCGAACAACTCATGGGTGTCCGGGCCGGAATTACCATCGGGGAACCAGTAGAATATATAGCCGCCGCCGATGGTCAGTTTGTCGTCCAGAATGGCTGTCGAATAACTGGCCGTGAAGTCCGCTTCTTCATACCAGCCCGCGCCTTTGACATCGCTATACGCGCCCCAGTAGGCCAAGGTAAAACCTTTCCAACTGGCGGCCAAGGCCGGGCTCCAGAGTGGCTTGTTGCCCGTAAAATCCACGCCGCGGAAAATGTATTCACTGGTGCCGTCGAACGCCGCGGTCACTTTCCATTCTTTTTCTTCGGCCGGTGGGGCGGCCGGAGGAACTTCAGCGGCTTGGTCGGCGCGGGCGCTCCCGGCCTGAGCCAGCACCAACGCGCAGAGTGTTACTTTCAACAGATGACGTTTCATTTTTTCTCCTAGTTTGATTACCGATTGTTTGTTCCCGGATTCGCGAGACGGCCTTATGCACCGGTCGTGCCATGGGGGATGGCGCTTGGATGTAACTCCTAGCCGGTAAGTGAGTTGCCATGAATTTGGACCGCGTTGGAGGAGGCGGTTTGGCGTCCGGTGCTGTGCAGGTTGGTCAAATCGCGACAGCCCGCCGGAAAGTTAATCTTGTCAGGCGGGTGGGAGTTTGTATGGTCCGGTCGACGAGGAGCTATTGACAGAAATGACGGAAGTAATCAGCGGCCGGATGGGGCGCCGTTTTTGGGCGTACGTGCATCCGTACCGGCGGTGGCTGGGAGTGGCGTTTGTTGGGAATGTTACCACGGTGGCGATGGTTTTAATGACGCCGTTGTTGGTGAAATTCGTGATTGATGACGCGATCCCGGGGCGGAATGTGGCGTTGTTGTTGGGGTTGGTGGGGGTGTACCTCGTGATGAACGTGGTCCGGCAAATCATCGGGTACGGCCACGCGTTCCTGCAGAATTACGTCGGGCAACATGTGGTGTTCGATATCCGCAAGAGCGTGTTTCACCATCTGCAATTGTTGCACCTGTCATTTTACGAGCAGCAGAAAACCGCGAGCCTCGTCAACCGCGTCATCAATGACGTCAGCACGATTCAGGATTTCATCGTGACGGCGTTTGGGACGATTGCCAATTCATTGGTGGCGCTGGTGTTGGCGTTGGGGATCATGCTCTGGTTGAATTGGAAGCTAACGCTGCTGTGTCTGTTGGTGTTGCCGGTGTATTTTGTGGTGTTGCGGCGGTTTCGAAAACGGTTGCACTCGATGTCGCACGATATCCGGGAGCGGCAGGCGGCTTTGGCCGGGATGCTCGGGGAGACGTTCAGCGGGATCAAGGTGGTCAAATCGTTCGGTCAGGAGGATTACGAGCGGGCGCGGTTTGAATCGGCGATTCAGGATAATTTCATGCCAGAACTGGGGCTGAAGATGTTGAGCATCCGGATGGGGGCGGTGTTGGGGCCGGTCACTGATTTTACGTTTGGAATGGTACTGGTGATCGGCGGTTGGGCGGTGATGGGCGGGGGGATGACAACCGGAGAGTTGGTCGCATTTACCGGGTATTTGAATGTGTTGTTTGGACCGATGTCGGCGTTTGCGTCGCTGCTCCAGGTGTCGGTCAGCGCGCGGACGGGGTTTGAGCGCATCGTGCAGTTGCTCGATACGAAACCAAAGGTCACGCAAGACCCGCAGCCGGTCCGGCTGCCGGCCATTCGCGGGCAGGTGACGTTTGAGCATGTCGGTTTTCAATATGGTGAGTTGCCGACGATGCAGGACGTGACCTTGGATGTGCCGGCGGGCGAGGTGATCGCGTTGGTCGGGCCGAGTGGTGGTGGCAAGTCCACGTTGATGAGTTTGCTGACGCGGTTTCATGATCCCGGGCAGGGGCGGATTCTGATTGATGGCGTGGATTTGCGCCGGTTGGATTACGACCTTTACCGGAAGCAAATCGGCATTGTTTTGCAGGACAGTTTTCTCTTTTCCGGGACGATTGAAGAAAATATCCGGTACGGGAAGCCGACGGCCACGCTGGAGGAGTTGCGCGCCGCCGCCCGGCAAGCGAATGCGTTGGAGTTCATTGAGCAGATGCCGGGTGGGTTTAAGGCGCGTGTCGGGCACGGCGGGGCGACGTTGTCTGGTGGGCAACGGCAGCGGGTGGCGATTGCCCGGGCGTTGTTGAAAGACCCGCGGATTTTGATTTTTGACGAGGCGACCAGTGCGCTCGACACGGAAAGCGAGGCGTTGATCCAGGAATCGCTCGGGCGGTTGTTGCAAGGGCGGACGGTGTTCATTGTGGCGCACCGCTTGAGTACGATTCAGCGGGCGAACCGGATCGTCGTGCTGGAGAAAGGCCGCATCGTGCAAGTTGGTACCCATCAGGAATTGCTCGGTCGCGACGGTTTGTACCGGCGGTTAAACCAGCCGCATGTGGTGGACAAGGTGGCGTGAGCGACGAGTTTCAAACGACGCTGCGTAAGATTCGGCGGTTGATCATTGGCGGGGTGGCCGGCTTTGTCATCGTGGCCGGGGTGGTGGTTGGGTTTGTGCCGATTGACGAGAAGGTGTCGGCGACGGGGACGATTGTCGCGGAAGCGGAAACGTTTCTGTATGCCCCCGATACAGGAGTCCTGAAAACGCTGGCAGTCACCGAAGGGGCGACCGTGCGGGCTGGTGATGAACTGCTGGTGGTGGCGGCGCCGGATGAGGAAAACCGGCGGCTGGAGTTGGCTGCGGCCCTCCGCGAAGCCGAAGCTGTGGCCGCACTCAAGAAGGTTCAACTCGAACGAATTACCAAGTTTCCTTTGCCAAAAGAATTCTGGCACGCTCGCGCGGAACTGGCCGAAGCGGAGGAGACCGTCCGGCATGCCATCGTCGAACGGCAACGGTACCAGGAGTTGTTCGCCACCAAGCTGGCCAGTGAAGTTGATTTTGACCAACGCCGGCTCAAAGAGCAGCTTGCCCTCACAGCGCGGGAAAAAGCGCGGGCGAATGTGGCTGTCCTCGATCAGGGTTTGGCGCAGGACATTCTCACGGAAGCAGCCGCCGAACTCACCGCCGCCACCGCCAAGTTGGAGAGGCTCAAAACCGATTTGGCGATTTGTGAAAATCAGATTGACCAGCGGCGCTTGCGCGCCCCGTCTGCCGGGCGGGTAACGCTATTGCTCAAACGGCGCCCCGGCGAAGCAGTCGTGAAAGGGGAGGAACTCATCCATCTCGCGAGCGGTGAACCGAATCAGGCCCGCCTGTTTGTCGGTGAAACGATGTTTCATCGGGTGCGAGTCGGTCAGCAGGTCCGGCTGCGTTCGCACGCCTTCGACGCGCTTCGATATGGATATGTCACAGCACGCGTTGAGCACGTCGCGCTCGAACCGAGCCGCGATGTGCCGGGCCGATATTTGGTCAAAGCCCGCATCGAGAAAACACCACTCCCGTTAGTACTGGGGTCAACGGTGGAGGGTGACATCATTCTCCGCCGCCTGCCGATCTGGCGGCTGCTCCTGCCGGCGCGGGGTGAACTTTGACTTGATTTGCAGCAGAAAAGCATGAGAATGCTGACTGTGCTGCGGGCGTAGCATAGTGGTAATGCATCGGCTTCCCAAGCCGGCTAGGAGGGTTCGATTCCCTTCGCCCGCTCCAATTTTGCAACTAACTGAGCATTACGGGAAAACTTGTCCGGTTCCTTGAAATGGCTTGAGTTAGCCTTGGTTTGCTTGAACTACCTACAGGAAGGTGACTTATACAGAGGCGATTCAAGACTCTATTTGTCCAGGCCTTACGCTGCTGTGGCGGTTCAGCCCTTACGCATCGCATTGTGTAAGTAGCTGATTTGCAGCGATGGCATCCCCAAAGTCAGTCAAAACCGGACATCTTTTCCCGTATTGGAGGTGCGTAAGGCGTAAGGGCAAATCAAGCCGCGAAGTGCTCGCAGATCGTTGGCGGCGGGGTCGACAATAGCTCGCGGACGGTTCGCGGACTATCGGCAAGTACGCAAGTTACTGGTCGGGATCGTCGGTTTCCGGCGTCGTCAACGATGTTTTGATCTCAGCGATGAATTGGCGTATGCGCGGCCCTCGGACAGTGTCCGCGTTCGTTTTCTGCCATGTGGCAAAGCCGGCGTAGTAGAGTGGCTCTTGATCGTCCGGCAACACAGCTTCGCGGATACTCGTGAGGTAGCCAACAAACAAGCCGCTCACATCGTAAAAACCAACGGCCAAAGAGTGAACTCGTTTGCAGTAGGCGAACTCCAACACGTGTCCGCCGGACAGGTTGTCATTGTTGGCCTCAAACCAAAACACCCGGTGTTCGTCCAGTAGCTCCATGGTGCCGACAAGAAACACGAGTGACTCGCCGCCGCCCTTGCGCGGAATTTCCAACACCGCCCCGCCGTTCACCAAGTCGTTGATAGTTTCTCGGGCGTCCATTACTTGGCTCAGGCGGGTTTGGTCGGCGTGTTCGCGCTGGGCGGATTCTTCAACCGTGAACGTCGCAGGGTTTCCATCTGCGCGGCGCTCTCCGCCGCGGTCAGCATCGGTTGCCGCTCGCGCGAGGCTTTCAACTTCGCCCGGGCCTGGGCGATTTTCTGCGGATCGGTTTCGACAGTCGGTTTGTTCATTGGTTCCTTTGATTATAGGGGTCACGGCCACCGCTTTTGTGCAGACCATAAAACCGGGACCGCGCAACGGCAGCGCACGGCCCCGGTTTCGGCTCCGGCAACTGCCAGCTACATCGTCCTGACTGATTCGAGCAACTCACTCTCGCACATCGCGCGGATGCCTTCCAGAAACAAGCCAGCAGCGTCCCCGATTGAGGCAAGCAGCGCGCTCTCTTTCGTTGCGGCGCAAATCCTCACAAGTGCTGCGGGAGCATCCTTGAATTGCAGTCCCCAAAGAACATCTACGGCCTCGGCGACTCCCGCCGCTGTTTCCATCATATATCCGTTAAGCTGCGCTGATCCCCGGACGATTTTATCAAGCGCGGCGTGCTCGTGGGTCAATACGGGGGCACATCCAGCAATCAGATCGCGCCACCCTTCAAGACGTCCGAGTGCATCACACATTTTATCATTCTGGGCATCGTTCCAAGCCTCGGCGATATTCATCGCTCCGATGTCTGTCACCCCGCGGCCCTGCCAGCGTAGCCATGGATGCTGCACCCCGGATAGGCCAACGGCTTTTGAGTCTCGGGTATGAACCACCACTTCGTAGAGGCCATCGGGGTAATATGCCGCGCCTTTTCCTGCGCCCACGCGCTCCCAAACGGCAGCCATCAGCGCCTTAACAATCCAAGAATCGCGCGCCCAATCTTTTAGATTTAACATCGCGCAAAGACGCTGCCTGCCAGTGACGGCAGGACAGCACGGGCCGTGTTGGTGCTCCACCGATAAGCGCAACTGCAACGAGGCGGCGGCAACAATGGCGGCATCGCTTGCCGGCTCTTTGAGTCCCAGTAGAGCCAACATCCGCCGCCGCTGCTCACTTCTGTCGTCGTTGGCGGTTTCCGTTTCGCCGAACTTCTTGGCGGCGGCTTTGATCTCCGCGTCGGAAGCGTCGGCGGATAAATTGAGTATGACGCAAACGAGTTTCTTGTATATGCCGTCAGCGTTTCTTTCCTGTTGACGTTCCGGACGCGGTGTCAGGGAACAATTTTCTAAAGTGCGATAGATATAAACCGCGCGGCTTGCTGATCCCTTGCTCCCACGCGCGGAGCGTGGCGAGATTAACCTCCCACTTTTGCGCGGCTTGGCGTTGCGTGAGCCCCTGTTTTTCGCGTTCCGCTTTGAGTTTGCGGGCGTAGTCCATTTGGTGTTAGCCTCCTGCTTGGTTCGGTGCATCTGCTCTCTCCTTTTAGGGTTGTGGTTGCACTGCGCTAGGCCGCCGGTGCATCAACACTGGCGGCCACTTCTGAGAGAGGAAGTACTAAGTTTAGTACTTGGCGTCAACACATTTCGCTGAGACCTTGGGAGCTATTTCGGCGGCATTACGTAATGCCTGGCTTCAGCGCGCGCCCGGAGTTCGTTAAGAAACACCGTCACAATGTCGAGGTAGCACTTTCGCATCTTGGGACGCTCTTCTTCACTTGCCGACTTGGTGAAAGCTAAAGCGTTCTGGACAAGATCAATCTCCGAAAGCCTTGGAGCCAAATCTACAGCCCCGCGACTTTTTGTAACCTCGGTCAGAATGATCTTCTCCAGCGGGTTATCTGCAAACCAACGCTCGAAGGGCGCCTTCAAAAAGAGATCGTAGCAACGGGCAAAATCGAGCCGCCGTGCGACCACAGAATGCAGTAGTGCCTGCTCGTTCACGTTTACCTCGGTCAACGTCACATGCGGGCGCTTGGGTTCTGCTCCAGTCGCCAACCAGCGAGGATTTAGGTCAAGCACACGACAAATGTGCAGGCCAATTGTAAAAGGGATTCTCGAACGGCCTGACTCATAGTCGGCCAGGGCCGTCCGCTTCACACCAATTCGATCAGCCAGTTCTTGTTGGCCAAAACGTTCCTCCAGCCGCACGCTTCTAAGTCGCTCTGCTACCGGAGAAACACCCGCTGAGCGTGCGGCACGTGAACTAACCTTATATTTCGCTACCACAATTGGACACACTACTGCCTCCGTCTGGAACACGGAAGTCAGAAAAGACTTGCATGAAACCACTATATTGTGGTTGCATCCACACCGTGATAGATGCATGGATTTATGCCCCCTGTGGCCTCTGTGGCTACCCAACCAGACTGACGAAGCACTAGGATGCCGCCCCAATGATAAAGGTACATGGCGCCGTCATTCGATCTGAGTTGATCAGGCGTGGTCTTACTTACCACGATCTCGCCCGTAAGACCGGCATGAACGCCCGCGTCGTGGCGAACTTGATCTGCGAAAACGAGCATACCCCAAGCCTTCAATCTCGACTCGAATCAGCGCTTGGCTTTGCCGTGTGGGATAGCCTTTCGCATTTTGAGAAGCGCAAGCACATGGCGAAATTCTTTGGTGTTGACCCCTGCACATTGCTGCATCCCGAGTTGAAAACGCTGGCGCGGAAACGTGGAGTTGAGATCACGAAGGGACACGCTTCCCGCCGCCAAATTCTTGCTTCGCTTGAAGCTGACTTCGATACGGCAACCGCCGCCGTCGCGGACATTTTGGCCACAGAGAACGGCAACACCCAACCCAAAGGAGCACGATGAACGCAACACAAATTCTCTCTGACTTGGTTTTCGACCGGGGCGCAATCATCCAGTTGTGGGCCGATGGCGCCCCCAAGGATGAGCCAGTGATGCTGATCGGCTGGGCAGAGATTGTCCATCCGAAGTCCCCGAGATCGGAGTTTGAAGCGCAGACATTCCCGGGCGTGCTTGTTTACTCGCCCGCAGGGCCGGTCGACGTGACCGGCAAGCCGCTGGTCTTCACCCGGGTGCGCCGCTTGCACGCGTTGGCCCTCGGATTTTACAACGACCGTGGCGAGCTGATCGCCATTGTTGCGCAGATTCGGGAGTGCAAATTGGGCGACTCAGTCGAGCGAGCACTCGCCGCCGATTTTGTCACGTGGGAAAAGCACTCAGCAGCGCCTGCCGTTCAGACGGCCATCGCCAACGCCAGAGCCGCCGCTATCGCGAGGGTAACCCGTGGCTGAGGCTCCTTACCGCTGGATCGGCCCGGTCACGAAGTTTGAGCAGCCGAACTCCCCCGACGTGTCCCGCACACGCGACATGGAGACCTGGCTGCTCTCCTACGAAGGCCCCTACGATTTGTTGTACGCGAGCCAGCCCGCGTGGGGAACGACCTTGCCGGGTTTGCCCAGCGACGTGAAGACTGGCGCCTGCCAGGTCGTGCGCGACGTGGGGAACATCGGCAAGCTGACGATCCGCGCCGCGCGCGTTATCAGCGGCGGACCGGCGTTTTACAGACGCCGCCGGGAAGAATGCCAGCGCCGCATCACACTTTTGCCGCGCTACTCAGCACAAGCTGGCCAGCCCGGGTTTTTCTACGGAGTAAATGAGGAACAATTTCTTTGGTTAGATCGGGCGCTGGAGGATTTCTTCGCGACCGCGCCAAGTGCCAGCAATCCAGCGTGGGAAGTCTTCCACGCCAAGTATCCCAATACGCCAGCGGATATACCCTACATCAAACTAGTCTTGGGGCAGGCTCCGCTTTACGAGCTTTGGGGGAAAATTAAGGCAGGCACAGACAGCTATGTTGTCGGCGTGCCAATCATCGAAGAGACGAAGCACTTAAACTCCGACCCTGGCAGCGGCCAAATCTCCATTCTGGAAGCGCCGCCGGCTGCGTCGAACTATCCGAGCGGCTATATCTGGGTACGCGTGTGCGACGACGCAGCGCAGGAAGGCGACTACCCGATCTGGACGCGTTCGCGGAAATGGGCCGGCTTCGATCACGTCGATCCGGATATTTACCCATGAACTCCCAGCTTTCAATTTCGCTCACTGACAAAACCACCAACCCAACCGAACAAGAGGCCCAATGAAAACGTTCACCGCAGACAAACTACAAGCAGCGCTTAAGGATTTTCTCACCAAGGAAGCCGGTATAACCGAACTCGAACGCGACCTTGCCGCGACAAAAAACGAAGTTGAATCGTTTTTGGAATCCGTGGATCCATTGGACAAGGCCGCTCTGACACGGGCGACAGAGACTGTTTCTGTCAAGCAGACCTACATCGGGCTATTGCCGCGCAAGATCGAAAGACTAAAGACCGAACTGGCGCCGTCACTGCGGCGCGTGGGCGAGGAATGCGAGCGCTCATACCGGGAGTTTGAGCAGGTTGTCATTGCCAATGGCACGGAAGAGATTGAGCGGTTAGCCAAGAATGTCCCTGAGTCCCTAGTTGCAGGCGCGGCGGACCCCAACGCGAAACGGCGCGCTCTCGCCAGACAAGCGGGGCTATGGGATGAGAGTTGCGGGTTTAGCATGCGCCCTGAGCGGCCCAATGCCGAAATGATGTTCCTCAATTATCACGGAGAGCCCGAGCAGTTCGGACGAAAGAGCGCGGAGGTCGTGACCGTTGCAAAAGAACTTCTGGCCTTGTTCGACGCGTACAAGAAGAACGGGAGTACTTTCGTCGCCAAATCCATGCAGAAGTTCCTGAAGTAAATCCCTGAATCGTGTCTACTGGCTTTCAAATCACTTTGCAGACGGTGCTACTGGCCGCCGCCATCCCGGCGCCGTTTGCAGTGGTGGGCTCGCCCTCTCCCCTGGGGGCGACCCGCCACAATTTTTGGGAACTAACTCCGGGGGACTGAGAATGCACGCGTGCGAGAACTGTGGGACCAAATTCCAACCCAAACGCCGGACTCGGCGATTTTGCAACGCCGCTTGCCGGTCGGAAGCCCGCCACAAAAAGGTGGCCATCGCGCTAAGACCCGTTCTTAGCGTGCGCACGCTTCCTGTGCCCTCCGGTGAAGCGCCACGGCCATCCGGGCGGCAGTCTCGGAAGCCAATTCAACCCCGGAAACTGCATGTCCTCAATCCGTGCGCGGCGTACCGTCCGGTCCGGGCTTGGCTTTCGCGGGTGGGGCGCGTGCCAGGCCACTGGCAGGATCGGCGCGCGGATTTGCTGGGTATCGCGTGCGCGATGACTCTGGCGCTGATCGAGCAAACCGGATGCACTATGGCGGCAGCTTTCAATTCTTTGCGGCCATCCTTGGACGGGATCAAGCTGGGCACGGCGCGCCGACCTCTGCGGCTTTCATCCATCACCTTCTGGCGGGTCTATTCTCGCTGGCTACAAACGGGCGGCCAACCGAAAGCGTTCCGACTCCACTTTGACCGGTGTGGTCGCAAGCCAAACGCGATTCGAGGTAAGAGCGGCTAGCGCACTATGGCAGACCAATTACAGGGGAACGGCGGTGGCGGCGCCTTGAGTAAGCGCTTGAGTCTTGAGCCTAATGATCTCCGGCCGAGAGCTAGTTCGCTGCCGCCGTTCACCTCTCAACAGATCGCGCACGCCTTGCGCATCTCACGCCCGCGCGCTTGGCAGCTTATCGGCGGGGCTGCCGCGAATGACCGGACCATCGTGAATGGTAAGACTGTGCCCGCTTGGCAATTTGACGAACTACCGGCCGCTCTCCGCGAACGCTTGGAACGTGAAGCCAGCCGCTGCGGTTATCGTAACGCCATCGCCTTGCTTCAATCACCGCTCCGGCGTTGGAGTCCCCCGGTGCCGCTGAATCAAATTCCGTCTCGTTACTGGCAGCACGCGGAAAAACTTCGCGCCGCATTGGCGGACACGCTGCGTCGGCTCAATGACGACACGTTGAGTCCGGGCGAGTTGAGCCGGCTCGGTCTGGCGGATTTCCAGAGAGTGCATGGCCGCGCAATCACGGCGCGTCACTGGCAGCGGCTCTTGGATCGCGTCATTGAACGCGACGGCGGCGCTGAAGACTGGGGCCGCTTGGAATTGTATCTGGACGATGGATTGACGCGACCAGCGCAACCAGCGGCGGCGGCATTGGCGGCGGAATCTGTCACCGCACCATTGCGCCACGTGGTGGACACGTTCAAGGAACGCACCGCGCCCACTCCGTCAGAAACCGCCCGGCTGTGGGATGCCGGCTTTACACTTTTGGAGAACCTCACAGCCGATGGGATGCGACCCGCCAAAATCCGGCGGTGGGTTGTCGGCTTTCTTCAAAGCCAGCCTTTCATGTTAGCCAAGAACCGTGCCGCTCTGGGGAAGTGTTGGCAGCGAAAATATCGCGCTTGGAAAGACAGCGGACGGAGTGTGACAGGCATTGCGGATGGACGTGCAAAGAACTCAGGCCGCAAAGCGCCACCTGTGCCGCACGAGTTCTTGGATTTGTTGGTGGCGCGTGGGTTGAATACCGGGGAAGCGGGACTTACCGGGGCTTGGAAAGAGCTTTGGGATGAAGAAAAAATTCCGGCTGTGTTTGTCGAAATGTACCGGCGGGATCGGCTCCCTGATTGCATCCGGTCGATTGCCGGCCCGGAGTTGGAACGGGTACGCCTAGAGTACCTGGGGCCAAAGGCGGCGAAGCTCGGCGGCGCAAAATGCGTCCGCACGTGGGACGGGTTGCCGGCTGGCGTTCAAGCCCAAGCCGACGATTGCACTCTGCCAGTGTATTTCTATGTTGAAACAGCGCCGGGTGAGTTTGAGGTGTTGCGGGGGCAGTTGTTGCTATGGATCGACACGCGCACTCGCTACATCTACCACTTCCAACTGTTGCCGAAGAAAAGCTACTCATCGCTCGACATCATGCGCGGGATAATCGAGTTGCATGACATCTACGGATTACCGGAGGAGTTTTATTTCGAGCGCGGCATCTGGGAAAAATCTCTCCTTATCAAGGGCCGTGGCGGTGATGAAGTTTCCTGGTCTGATCGAGCCGAAGGGCTGGCCAGTTTGGGCATCAAAATCTCACATGCGCAGGGACCATCCGCCAAGATCGTTGAAGGGGTTCTGGGTGCGGTTCAAAATCTAATGGAGCGCGAGCGCGGATATTGTGGCCGTGACGAGCGCCGTGATTGCCCGGAATTTGTCCGCGCCGGAATCAATTACTGGAAAGCTGGGGGACATCCGAAAACTTACTTCTACAGCTTCACCGAATGGCAGCAACGCCTCGTATGGATTTTCAACCGGTACAACGAAACACCACAACAAGGTAAGCAACTCCGGGGTTTGAGTCCGCGCGCGGGGCTATTGAAGTGGACGAAGAGCCCGCCAATCGAACTGAACAACGCAACGCGCTATCTCTTGGCGACACACCGCCGTACGCTCACAGTGACAGCCCAGGGAGTTACCGTCCGCATTGGAAAACGTCCCTATGTCTACCGGAGTGAAGTCACCGGCAGGTTGCGCGGTGAGCAGGTCGTCGCGTGGTTTGATATTGAAGACCCGAGTTTGATCACGCTCACAGACCTGCAACACGGAAATCCGCAGACCGTCCCGCGTTGTACGGAATTGCCTGCGTACGGAGCGACCAGCGAGCAGATTGCCGCCTCTCAATCCGAAGTGGCAGCACATCGAAACCCAAGTCGGACCCACTTGCGGCGCTTGCGTGAATTGCATTCCGAAGAATTTGCCCACCGCTCAACCCGGCAAGTTATCGCCACCCCAGCAACGCGCGAACTCGGCGAGACGATCCAACGCCAACGCACAGAAATTCTCCGCACCCAAATATCGGAAGACAATCAACGCCGTGCAGCCGCTCGACGGTTGCAGAGTTTCTTAGACGTGAAGGCCCCTGGCGACCGCTTCGAGGTTACTGAAAAATGAGCAATACGCGCCGCACAAAAGATAGATCGGGGTTTAATCCGGAGCGCTATATGTCCAGCCTCGCGCTATCGCAAGCCCGCGCATTGCCGGGAAATCTTGTGGCCGTGCGCTGTAGTGTGCTCGAAGAACCAAAAGACCGGCGGCTGGTCTACTTCCTTCAAGCTTTGTCGCACCGGGAAGGCGGCTTGCGCCGCGTGGCCGCTGAACTGTTCGCAATTTTTCCCGACCGGATCGGAACCGAAAGCATGCACCGGTTTGGCATTCTCCCAGGGAAAACGTACTCGGAAGAGCAAGCACGAAAAGTCCTGGGCGATTTCGACGATGTCCGCGCACGGCTTGACGAGCCGGTCGCTCTGACGGTGGACGAAGCGTTGAAGAAGTGCTGGGACTGTGTTGATAATTTTGCGGAGTTCCTTGAATCACTCTGCCTCGACCCGGAGAAAGAGATCACCCCCAGTGAGCGGCTCGGCGTGTATCCCTGCCACGTTCACTATTTCCGCGACCTCTTGGGGGCACTGTTTGAGTATCAGCGACGGAAGGAGGCCGATGCGCAACAGCGCTTCGTGCCGACCGGTATCAGTGAGAAGATTTTTGAGGAATTGAATTACTCACAAGACCAGCGCTGCCTCGTTGTTATTGATGGAAAATCCAGAATCGGCAAGACAACCTCTGTCAAAGCCTGGTGTGAAGCCAGACTCGGTGGAGTCCGTTACGTGCCTGTGCCCCCCACCAATGACGAGCGCAGCTTCTTCGTTGCTGTCGCGCGTGCGCTTGGAACCGCCGACGCCACAACCTTCAAGGCGGCGCAGATTCGCGACCGGGTCGAGAAGGTGTTGGAGACCGGACATATCATGCTGGTGTTCGATGAGGCTCACTATCTCTGGCCGCAGTACAGAGGCGAAACTCTTCCCTTCCGAATCAACTGGATTCTCACGGCATTGGTTAACAATGGTGTGCCTGTGGCCTTGGTAACAACCCCCCAGTTTGTGCGCAATCAGCGGCGGGTTGAAAAATCCACTGAGTGGGAAAGCGAGCAACTCAAAGGCCGAATCGGCCATTGGCTCACACTTCCCGAAAGCCCAACTGACAAGGACATGGGCGCGGTCGCAAAGGCGCTGTTGCCGGAAGGAAACCCTGCCGATCTTGGGGCGCTGGTGGATTACGCGACAGCCTCGCAACGATACTTTGCCGGAATTGATTTCGTGGTACGTCGGGCACGCTACTTGGCTGAAAAACGAGGAGCCGCCGTCCGGTCAGCCGATCTACGGGAGGCGCTCGCCAATGGGATTTTACCGTCCGATGCCGCCATGCGGGAAGCCCTGGCGTCGGCCTTGCCGGCGAAGTCCAAGCGCAGCCCGCGCATGAAGTCGGCAGAAGCGCCGTCGATCCATCGCCGTGACTTGGCGAGCGTGCCGCTGGGGCAACGTTCAGAGCCAAGCGCAGTCGTGATTTCATAGCGCAAGCGCGTCCGCCATTGGCGCTTGTCGGCTGAAACCTGCCCATTTGGGCCGGGCGCAATTTGTGTCGTTACTCGTTTTTGACATTTATTCCCGCAAAAGCGGACAAGTTTTCCCGTCAGTTACACTAACACAGGCGGCTTGTAATTGGCGGGTTGTGCTTCTTTGTTTCGCCCCCAGAACTGCTACTTCTGCAATTCTGACACTCACCCGATTTGGGCATAAATGCCCCCTGCGGGTGGGTGGCAGGGTGAGGGATTTTTGGGGGCTGGATTTGGCTGGGAACTGGGCGGGGATCAGGCGGGTGGACTGGGCGGTTGACCTGTATGCTTATGCGGACATATTCTCAGCCGAATGGACAACCCAGACCAACTGTTCAAAGCGTTTTCGGACTCAACCCGCTTGCGGTTGTTGAACCTGCTCGCCCAACGAGAGCATTGCGTTTGCGAGTTCCAAAGCATCCTGTGTGTCCCCCAGCCGAAAATCTCACGGCACCTCGCCTACTTACGCCGGTCGGGTTTGGTCAAAACTCGGCGCAACGGCAAGTGGATTTACTACTCGCTTGCCCCCGCAACAAACCCTATCCATACGTCCCTGCTTCGTTGCCTGCGGGGATGCTTTACGGAAATCGGATTTCTGCAAGATGACCTCAAACGGGATCGGCAAAGCAAACCGTTCTGCCCTCCTCCCACAAAATCCTGTTCCTCCTGCGAACACTAAGAATCTGAACGAGGACATGACTGACCGGATACAAAATCTGCTGTTGATGCAGGGCTTCTGCCAGCGAGACATTGATGGCGTTCCCTGCGTTGAACGCTTGGCGAGATGGACACCGTTGGCTTGCCGCAATGCGGTTACTTGCTGGCCGGCACGCGCTCCCAGACTTTGAGCCAATCGATCTCGAAGATGTTGGTGGATTTTTCCTTTGCGCCGTAGCCCTCTTTGGGGCGCTCGCCGTTCCAAGATTTGATGGTCGATTCGCTTGTGAACAGGAAGAACTCTGGGACTTTGGAACCGGGACATTTTGTGTCGGTCGCCACGACTTTGCCGTCACAGGTGAACCGGTAACCGTGGTCATCCCACTCCACGCCGTAGTCGTGCCACTCGTTGCCGACCGGGGCGGGGAACTTGCGTTTGCTGGATCTCAGCAACTCCGGTTTGTAGCTGCCCCAGTGCAACGCATACTGGTAGCCGCCCTTCATCAACCCCGTCGTCTCCATGATATCGATCTCCACGCCGTCCTCTGCCGCCTTGGCCGGGTCGCCGGTCTTGCCGTACGTCGGCGATAGCGCCCAGAACGCGACCTGCGTGCCGGGGTGGACGTTGAACCGGCACCGCGCCACGGCTTTGCCTTGCGTCGCGAAAAATTTCTTGCGCGTGGTCACGAAGCCGCAATGGGTCACGCCTTGGTCATCGGTGAAAGTCGTGATCACGAGCTTGCCGTCCTTGAGATCAACTGCCGACTCCGAGTTCATCGCGTCCCGCCGCTTGCCGGTTTCGACGTTCCAGATGTTCGGGTTCAACTCGGTGCCGTCGAAGTTCTCTTCGAGCGTCAGTTTCCAAGTCGGTTCGGCGGCGATGACCGACCCGGCAATGAACAGGAGACAAGAAATAAGCGTTGTCATAGATTTTCAGGTTCGCCCTCTAAGGTAACCACCTCGCCTCCTCGTGCAATAAACTTTCCCTTCGATCCGCCTCAACAATCATCGAGTGTGCCAACTCCCCCCTAGCCAGACAAATAGTTGGAGAGTCGATCTTCAACTCTCCATTGTCATGTCCCCCGATGGCTTCGGGTTCTGGGCATCCGCCCTTCTGGGCGTTGCTTCCGAGAGTTGGTCGGCTCTCCAGTGAGAACGTAGGACTGCTCACGGAAAATGCAAGTGCTGTGGGCGATCTACAGCCCCTTTGTCAACTCCCCAACTGATACTGCCAGCCCGTCTGCGATTGCCTGAATGGTAAACAAACTTGGGTTTTCAACGCCGCGTTCGATGCCGCTCAGGAATGCTCGGTCGAGATCGGCTTTGGCGGCGAGAGCTTCTTGGGACAGCTTCCGTTTCTGACGCAAGCTCCGAACGCGTGCGCCGAACCGCTTGGCAATGTTGTGTCGCACTCGTCATGTTGTAGCCAGAAGTCCTGTAACAGCCTGTAGGCTATAGGCAACAACAGGCTTGACGGGGAAACGCTGCCTCGCCAGTAAAGATGTAACGATGGCGCGACAAGTAACGGAAATACGAGATAGAGCAATGGGCTGTCCAACACGTCCGTGGATGCTGAAGAAGGCAAAGAGCGGCTCGACTGCCCCAGAATAACCCCAAAGCAGTAACCGCCCCTTCCACCACGACCCGGTGACGGGGCTTGAAACGCAACCGAGTGCCCCCTCCGTCTGACTCCGCTGAGTCGCAGTTTCGCCCTGCGCATCACCGCGCCCCGCCCGACCCAGCATCAGCCCTAATCCGTCGTCGCTTTGCGCGTCGCTTCTTCACATATTCGACGGTCGCCGCCACGCCAGTCATCTCCGCCTCGAAGGTCATTCTCTTCGCCATCTCCGCGCTGTGTTCCGCTCGCAGATGCCCGTAGGTAGTGGCAACGAGAACTCCGCCATCCTTGTGACCCAGCCAACCGGCAATCACTTTGAAGTCGCAACCGGCTTCGATGGCGTTCGACGCAAAGAAATGTCGGAAACTATGCCGATGATATTTTGGAAGCCCCAATCGCTTTCAAACGGTCATCAACGCCCAGCATGCGTTAATCTCCAGCAAGATCCGGGCGTTCGGACGTGGCGGTGCCGGTAGTGCTGACTTCATTCGGTCGAGCAGATGCTCCAATGCAGGGAACAGTGGAATACTTCTGCCTTCGCCGTTCTTTGTTCCCTTTTCGCCGCCGGTAATCCGCACCGTCTTCTGAACGAAATCCACACCCTGCCAGCGGACTTCACTCGCCTCGCCGGTTCTGCATCCTGAATACGCCAAGAACTCGATCCAATCCGCCGCCCGCGCTGTTCGTGAGCGCATGTCGTTGACCAAGGTAACGAACTCATTGCGGGACGGGATCAGGACGATGGGTTTCTCTTGCCGCAGTCGCTTCAATCCGGTTGCGGGACTGTCCAACAACCAGCCGTGTTCGATGGCGTAGTTGAAGACGAGTTTGATGGTCTCCAATTCGTGATTGAAGGTTCGGGAGCTGACCTTCTGCTTCCAGCGATCCGTTGCCCAGCGTTCGCAATCCAATCGGCTGATGTCCCGAATCGCCTTGCGGCTAAACCACCGGCGCATCCGGCGAATGACAGACTCGCGGCGGATGAATGTCGAACCGCTGATGTGCGGGCGAATTGAGTTCAGGTATGGCTCGCCAACATCCAAGAATGTTGGGTTGTAGCGATCTTTCGATACCTTCGGGTCAAGACGCCGAAGTTGTTCCCGATACTTTCCCAATTTCTGTTGGGCAATTTCGCGGTCTTTTGTTTTCAGGCTCCGGCGATGCTGACGCCCGTGCTTCTTGACGACCGCAAAGAAGATTCCTCCCTCGGATCGGTAGAGGCATTCGCCAACCCGATACAAGGGGAAGTGTTTTGAGCCTGCCCGATGTTCGTTGATGCGGTTCGTAGTTTGTTGCGCAACGTTCATCGAACAGAATGCTGATGATGCGGTGCAAAATGTTTAAGAGCGGGGAGGCACTGGTTTCACCTTGCAACTGGTTAACGTATATGTTAACTTCCCCTACGTGCATGAAATAAACTTTTACAGGACTGCCAGCGGTCATTGTCCTGTGGAGGAGTTCTTGGACGCCCTTGCGAGCAAGCAGGCGCAGAAAGTTGCGTGGACGTTGCAACTCATCGAGGAACTGGATCGAGTCCCGAGCAAGTATCTGGACAAGATGACCAGCACCGACAACCTCTGGGAAGTCCGGGTTGAGTTTGCCGGGAACATATTCCGGCTGTTGGGCTGGCTGGACGGCGGGACGTTGGTTCTGGGACATGGGTTTCAGAAGAAGACCCAGAAGACGCCCGCCAAGGAAATCGAGACGACGGAACAACGAAAGAACGATTATTTTTACCGAAGGACAAAGTCGCCATGAGTGACCTCAAAAAATACATTACGAATCGGAAGCGTCGGGATGCCGGATTTGCCAAGGGCTACGACAAGGGCTACACCGAGTTCAAGTTCGGTGTTCTGATCCGAGAAGCGCGGGAGCAGGCTGGCATGACGCAGGAGGAGGTTGCCAAGAAGTTGCATACGAAGAAGACGGCGATTTCCCGCTTGGAGCAGCACTCAACGGATGTTCGCTTGAGCACCTTGCTGAAATTGGCGCGGGTCTTGGGCAAGGACTTGCAAGTAGTGCTGCGGTAACGCTGGATGTGGGGTTGTTCCGCAGGGGGCTCGGGCGGTCGCTTTCATCGGTAGTAATTTTGTGCGGCTGGGCACAACTTATCGGCATGTATACCGATACTCAGCAATGGAAGCAGATTCGTAACCTGTATTATCGACGGAGGCTCAGCAAGCGGCAAATCATTCGTGAATCTGGTTTTCACTGGGAGACCATTAAACGGATGCTAAAATACCCACTGCCGGTCAAAAAGAAAAAGCCGGTCAATATATTTTGTAAGAAGCACGTTGCTCGACCCAGTAGAAATAAACTCCGTAATGCTGTTCAAGTCATTCGTGACAGTATTTCGCCGGACTGCATTCCAACTGCAAAGCGAAGCGCACTCTGCAAACTGGCGACATATTTGACTGATAAGGGTTTTGCTGTCCGTCAAACGCCCAATGACTACGAACCCCATCTGTGGATGCACCGAGTCATGCAAAAGATGGAGACCCTCGGAGCGGTTGCGGCAATGGTGGGCGACATTCCTGATCTTCCTGCTCTTTTAGAAAAAGCAAACAACGGCACGTTAATGGAAAGGCGGAAAGCGATTACTGTTTTGGCACGACACCGGGGGATTTCGTTTAGGTCTATTGGGCGTTTCCTCTGTAAAGCCGCACCATCTGTAACGAGATACTGGATGCAATACGAAGCGGGAGGTATGTCGGGTAGTTTCCATGGATATAAAAATCGAGCGAGGCTAGCCGACAATGAGGAATTAAAAGCAGCGGTTGTGTCTTTGCTGCATTCACCCCCGTCGCAATACAAGATCAATCGGACATCATGGAAATATACAGACTTGCTGAAATGCCTCGAACAGAATGGATTTTCAACGTCAAAAGAAGTCGTTCGTGAAATCTTGAAATCCGCTGGCTACAAGTGGCGAAAAGCAAAAACAGTTCTGACCAGCAACGACCCCGAGTATCGGGAAAAGTTGGAGCGGATCAAAAGCATACTTTCCACTCTTGGCGCAAACGACCGCTTCTGTTCGATTGATGAGTTCGGACATTTTGCGGTGAAGGCAAAGGGCGGGAAACGACTTGTTGCCCCAGATGAATACCCGCACGTCCCTCAATTTCAAAAATCAAAAGGGTGGCTGATCCTTGACGGCAGCGTTAGAACTCTCGCAAAACCAAGTCACCCATTTTTACTCCAGAGCCAAGAACACCGGCGAGATGATCACGCTCCTTGAGGTCTTGCTGGTGAAATACAAAGGCTGCGACAATTTGTATCTGTCATGGGATGCCGCCTCTTGGCATGCATCAAAGGAACTGTATAAGGAGGTCGAGCAGGTAAACCAACCCGAGTATCGAGCCGCAGCACAGACGCCATTGGTCACGCTCGTTCCCCTCCCGAGTTCCGCCCAATTCTTGAATGTCATCGAAGCGGTCTTCAGCGGCATGGCAAAGGCGATAATTCACAACAGCGATTACCAGTCAGTCGAGGAAGCAACGGCGGCAATTGATTGCTACCTCCGAGAACGGAATGAGTATTTTCAGCAACATCCAAAACGAGCGGGCAAAAAAATCTGGTGCGAGGAACCAGTGGTCTGCAAGTTTTCAGATTCCAACAACTGCAAGAACGCCAAGTTCCGATGAGCAAGGCTTAATCACTGTCAGCGGCTATGCTTGGCGGCGGAGCAGGTCAGCAGGACTCGGCGGCAGAGCCTCCGCCTTCGGCGGTGGGTGGAGGGGCGGTGGGAGGCGGCATGACTGCGGTAAACAACAGTCGCAACTAATTTATAATGTGCAACTTGCAGAGCGACCCTTCCCAAGCCGGCTAGGAGGGTTCGATTCCCTTCGCCCGCTCCAATTTTTCCCGGTCATTTGCTGCGCAGCCGCCGGCCAGCGGGGTTAGTTTTTGGCGACCTTCTTCTGAAATTCAATCGCGTAGCTGGCTTCTTTCTTAGTCACTTCGACGGCGAGGCCTTGCTGCGCGGCCCAGTCTTTGGCGAGTTTCACGCGGTCTTCGCTGGGGGTGGAGATGCTCGTTTTGCCTTCGGCAACCATTTTTTGGACGATGGTGAGCCATTTCTGGTCGGTCGCGCTCGGTTCCGCCATGACTGACGAGCCGACAAGAATGAGGCAGCCAACGAACAGGATTGGATACTTTTTCATGGGTCTTCCTTTCGCCCGATCGGGTTCCTACGACCGGTAGTACCTCAAATAGCGATTTCCATGCCTTGGTGGCCCACTACATACTTTCCCTACTCGCGAATACAGATTGTCCCCAATTGCGCCCCAACGATATGAGTGCTTTAGTTCATCACAGTCAAGGTGAGGCAATTATGAACTTTATTCTCAATGTCGAGAGCGAGTCGTACCCCGTCGAAGGCCTCCGTGTCCCCACCGACGCCTTACGGGCCAATGACCTCCAAGGACGGTCCTTGTTCTTCGTCTCGCCGGTGCGGCTGCCCATTGGGAAAAGCTGTTCAGTGATTGGCGACGAGGTGGGTTATCAAGTCGTCGTCAACGGCTGCTTTGGGTTTGCGTATTCGCTGAAGTTTCTCGTCTCCGGCACGATTGCCGGCAAGTTGGCACTCGCCACCTGATTTGCCTGCCGGAAAACTTGTTGCACTTTATCCGCCGGTTGCTATATCTCCTTGTGAGAATTTTCACAAAGGGTCGAACCGAGTGGCCTATTTCATCAATGATGCCTGTATTGGCTGTGGCGTTTGCGAACTGAAGTGTCCGGTGGACACGATCAGCGGCAAGGCCAAAGAGCTGTACACGATTCACGTCGAGAACTGCATTGACTGCGGCGTGTGCGCCATTTATTGCCCGGTCTCCTGCATCGAAGATCAGTACGGCAACGTCGTGCAGCGCGTAAAGCCAAAGGACATCCCGAAGGCTCAAGTCATCGTGGACGACTGTACGGGCTGCGAGTTTTGCGTGGATATTTGCCCGTTTGACTGTATCCACATGATTGAAGATCCGACGCGAACCGGCGCGGTGCATTACAAGGTGGCTGAAGTCGTTGCCGAGGAATGCGTGGCGTGCCGGCTCTGTGAGATCGTCTGCGACAAGGATGCGATCATCGTGCCCAACGCGCCGACGCACCGGGCGGCGATGTTGCCCTCGCAATTGGAGAAGCACTAGTTCTTTGCAATGAGTGACGAAGTTCAGCCGTTACCGGAAGAGAAATCGCGACCGGTCGCGCTGTTGGTTCAGTTGGTTTTCATTCCGCTGGCGGTGGTGTTGTTCTGCGCCGGGTTGGGCGCGCTGTTCATGTGGATGACCTCCGAGCGCAAGGATTTTGATGACTACGTGCGGACACTCCGCGCCAGTCGGGGCGCCAAACGCGGCCAAGAAGCGCAATACCTGCTGAATTACATTCAAGAATCCAAACGCTGGCAGGGAATTTTTGATGTGACAGCGCAGATCAGTGCTGGTCCCGATGAGTTCCTGAAGAAGAATCCCGGCGCGGCGGCCGAATTGCGCGCGGTATTCGAGGAAAGCGCCGGGCAAGACGCCAAAACGCGCCGGTACGTGGCGCTGGTGCTCGGAGTTTTGGGTGATCAGGAGTCGGCGCCTGTTTTGCGCCGGGCGCTGGATGACACGGATCCGGACACGGTAAAAAATTGTCTCTGGGCATTGGCGCGGTTGCGGGATAATGAAACCGCCGGGCCGGCGATTGAATTGACTCGGGCGGAGGATGTGAATGTCCGGTTGATGGCAGTGTATACATTGGGATTTTTGGAGCATCCGCGGGCCCGGGATATTTTGGCCGCGGCGTTGAATGATCCCGACGAGCTGGTGAAGTGGAATGCGGCGTTCGCGCTGGCCAATCGCGGTGACCGGGTCGCGCGGGATGTGTTACTGCGGTTATTGGACAAGGAGTTTGTCGACCGGCAATTGCAGGTGACGATGGCCAACCGGTCGAAATACCGGGTGGCAGCGGTGGTTTGGCTGGGACAGTTGGACAAAGAGGCTGCCCTGCCGGTATTGGAAAAAGTGGCAAAAGATGATTTGGATTTGCGCGTGCGAGATGCCGCGCTGAAGCAAGTTGAGGCGTTGAGGAACAAGTAGACATGGCAGCAAACGAAACAAAAACACAACAGACGTTGTCGCCGCGCGAGCAGGCGATCCGGCAACTCAAGGTCAAGGGCTACCTCGACCAAGACGGCAAGCCGATGGGGCGCAGGCAGTTCATGGTCAGCTTGGCGCTGGCGTGGGCGACGTTCGCGGCGGCGCTGGGTGGATTGGTGACGATTTTGAGCGCGTTCATCATTCCGCGGGTGGACTTCACCCGCATCGAGAGTTTCAAGGTCGGCGCGCCGGGAAATTTTCCATCCAAAACCGTCAACGAAGATTTCAAATCATCCGGCAAGTTTTGGATCGTCAATGACGGTCAGAAAATTTTCGCGCTTTCAGTGGTCTGCACCCATCTCGGTTGCACGCCAAACTGGATGAGCAACGAGAGCAAGTTCAAATGCCCCTGCCATGGAAGTGGGTTCACGATGCAGGGCAAGAATTTCGAAGGCCCGGCGCCGACCTGGCTGCGCCGGTACGAAGTGTCGCTGGCTGACGACGGGCAGATTGTCGTGAACAAAGGCCGGTTGTTCTTCGAGGAAAAAGGCGAGTTCGAAGATCCCCGGTCGTACATCGCGGTCTAGAGAATCATCATGCTTGGCAAACTCAAAAATTCAGTGATGGACTCGCAGGTCAAGAAGTCCATCTTCCGCGTCGGCATCCCGAACACCGACCGCAAACGCGTCCTGATCGTGCTCGGCAACGTCTTCCTGCATTTGCACCCGACCAAGGTGCGAACCAGCGGCGTCAAGCTCCGGTACACTTGGTGCGCCGGTGGATTGTCATTCTTCCTCTTTCTCGTGCTCACTCTGACTGGCGTGCTGTTGATGTTCTATTACCGGCCGACGGTCGAAGGGGCGTATGTGGATATGCTTGATATTCGTTCGCAGGTGCCATTTGGCATCATGCGCGAACTGCACCGGTGGTCGGCGCACGCGATGGTGATCATGGTGATGATCCACATGTTCCGCGTGTTCATGACCGGCAGCTACAAGCCACCACGGGAATTCAACTGGGTCATTGGCGTCATTTTGCTGGTGCTCACGTTTCTGCTGAGTTTTACCGGGTATTTGTTGCCGTGGGATCAGCTCGCGATTTGGGCCATCACGGTCGGCTCGAACATGGCGAAAGCACATCCGTTCGTCGGTGCGGCCGGACCGTTCGCGGACTTCCTGCAAATCGGTGGTGTGCCGCTGGTCCATCCGGGCGACGACGCACGGTTCATGTTAATCGGTGCGAAGGAGCTCGGCGGGACGACCTTGCTGCGGTTTTACGTCTTACACTGCGTCGCGATTCCACTGGGTGCGGCGGTGTTGATGGCGATTCACTTCTGGCGCATCCGCAAGGACGGCGGCATCTCGGGGCCATTGTAAGCCATGACTGAACACGCTGTCGTTCACGCCAATCCTGCGTTTGAAGCTTTCAAGGCCATTGCGAACATGCTGGCCGACCCGCGCGCCAGTTTCTTGGGTGCGGTCGGCGGCTTGATCTTGATGTTGCGGTTCCGCCGGTACGTCTTCAACTGGTACGTCGGCGCTTTTGTGTTGATCGTCGAGGCGGTGGTGATCCTGGCCGGTATGATGGATCCGAATTTCAAGCTCATCATCGGCAAGCCGGACAACGTGCCGATCACAATCATGTTGTTTCTGTCCACGATCACGCTTTGGCTGGCGATGACCCAGGCCGTCAACAACGAGCGGCGCGCCGAACAGAAGTTGCCACCGGAGGAAAAAGAAACCTCGAACCAGAAAACGTGGGTCTGGCCGGACCTGCTCTACATCGAGTTCATTGCGTTGATTCTCTGCACCGTGGCGTTGATTCTGTGGGCGGTTTACCTGCGGGCGCCGTTGGAAGAGCCGGCTAATCCGTCCGCCACGCCAAACCCGTCGAAGGCGCCGTGGTACTTCCTTGGGTTGCAGGAAATGCTCGTGTACTACGATCCGTGGTATGCCGGCGTCGTTCTGCCGTTGATCATCATCATGGGCTTGATGGCAATTCCGTACATTGACACGAACCCGAAGGGGAATGGCTATTACTCATTTGCCGAGCGCAAATTTTCGGTTTCGATGTTCTTGTTTGGATACCTCGCGCTGTGGGTGTTTATGATTATCACCGGCACATTCTTGCGCGGGCCGGGGTGGAATTTCTTCGGACCGTTTGAATACTGGGATCCCCACAAAGTCGTCGCCCTTAACAACGTCAATGTCTCGGACTACGTCTGGGTTGTGTTATTCCCGAAACTCGGTGACCTGACCGGCATTGCGTGGTTCAAGCAGGGCCTGCCGCCGGTCCAGAATGTCGTACCGGCCTTGATTCCGCCCGATATGGCCAGCATCCGAGCCTTCGGCCACGAACTGTTCATGGCGTGGAAGCGCGAATTCGCCGGCATCATCTTTATCGGTCTGTACTTCTTGGCCGGCCCGTGGGTCATGGGCAAGACGTTCCTCAAGTCGTACTTCAAGTCCTTGGATTTTGGCCGGTACAGTCTCTTGGCATTCTTGGTCTTGACCATGGGCACCTTGCCGCTCAAGATGGTTTGCCGCTGGCTCTTCGACCTTAAGTACTTCATTGATACCCCGTGGATCAAATTCTGACCGATGAGAAACCAACCCGAAACCAAACACGCCTATAACATTCCGCGCCTGCACTGGTGGTTTTTCGGCTCCAGCCTCTTGCTGCTGGGGTGCTGCCTTCTGATGGTTTGGACGGATTACTCCGGCGGCCGGCTCAAGTGGCTCGGCCTCCGCGGTGATCGGGGTTGGAAAAAATACCAACGCGAGTTCTACGCGCTTGAAAAGCAACGCTTGGCCGCCGATGCCAAGGCGGCGGAGATTCGCGCCAACGAAGCCGGTTTCACGAAACAAAAAGAGAACCTCGTCAAAGCCGAGGCCGCTTTGGCGGCTGACCAGACTGAGATCAGCCGGCTCACTGCCGAGGTGGAACGCCTCCGTCAGGAAGAATTTCTCATCACCCGGCAATTCACCATGGAGAAAGCGACTCGCGACGAAGTCCGCTCCATTTACGAAGGCACGCTCGAACGGAACCGGCAAGACCCCGAGAGCCGGGAAGTCCAAGCCGCCCTCCGCACCGTTCGCCAACAAAATGCCCTTGTGGACGAACTCGACCTCGAAAAACAAAAAGCCGATGCCAAGGTGGCGGCGGCAGAGGCCGAGTTACAGGCTCTGACCAAGCACCGCGACGAATTGGATCGCAGCGTCAAACGCATGCAGGGCAACATTGACCTGATCTCCAAGCGACTCGCCCAACTCAAAGACCCACTGCTCCAAACCGTGGTCAACGCGCCGGTCATTGAATTCGCTGCCCCGACTGTCAAAGTCGAGCAAATCGTTGCCGATAATCATCATGTGGACGTCAATTTCGCCACCGTTCCCCGCGTGGACCGCTGCATCACCTGTCACAAAGCCATTGATCGCAGAGACGCTGCGCCTGACGAAGTCGCTTGGCGCGCGAAAAACAAAATCGAATCCATCGAGTGGAGTCAGTTGCCGCAGCCACTGAAGAGCCATCCGAAACTGGACCTCTTTGTCGGCGAAAATTCGCCGCATCCGGCTGGCACCTTCGGCTGCACCGTCTGCCACTGGGGCTGGGATCGTGAAACCGATTTCTCCCGCGCCAGCCACACCCCGAACAAGACGGAAAAACTCCCGCACATTCGCAACGAGAAAACCGGCCACTGGACTCCCTTGGGCGAAGACGAAGAGCCACCCGCGGGCGTGAAGCCGGTCGAGATGACGCAGCATGACGCCTGGGTCAAAAACTACGATTGGCAACATCAGGAGTTCAACACCCAGCCGATGCGCGAAAGCAAATTCGTCGAGGCCAGTTGCCTGAAGTGCCACACCGAGCAAACCAACCTTGCCGGCGGCGAAAAACTCGATCACGGGCGCCGGCTTGTCGAGCAACTCGGTTGCTGGAGCTGCCACAAGATGAAGCAACTCGAGTCTTACACCACCCACAAAGTCAAACTGGGTGAAGACTTCGCCAACATCTGCCAGGCTTACGATGTCGACGCGGAAGAAGTCCGTCGCCTCAACAACCTCCCGAAACAACCCGTCGTCAAACTCGGTCAGGAACTCAACATCCCGATCCGCACCCTCCGCAAGGTCGGCCCGAACCTCGCCCGAATTTCTGCGAAGACCACCAAAGATTGGACGCGCAAGTGGCTGGAAAACCCCGTCGAATTTCACGCCAACACCTACATGCCGCGGTTCTGGAATCTCAACAACAACGCCGACACGCCCGACCGCAACGCCATCGAAATCAACGCCATCACCGAATTCCTCTTTACCGTCAGCGAACCGGTCAAATATCCGGCCCCGCCGGTTGCCGGCGATATCGCGCGCGGCAAAGAACTTGTCGCCGAAGTCGGCTGCATGGGCTGCCACGTCATTGACGAAAAACTCACGAGCCTGAAACCGCCCGCCAACCTCGCCAAATACATGGACGCCGACCAATACCGGCGTTACCGCTCGCAAGGGCCGCAACTCGGCGGCGAAGGCAGCAAGACCGACCGCACCTGGCTTTACGCCTGGCTCAAGAATCCCAAACAATACCATCCCAAGACCAAGATGCCGGACCTCCGCCTCAGCGACCAAGAAGCTGCTGATGTGGCCGAATATCTCGTCAGCCTCCGCCATGACGCGACTGACAAGAAAGCGCTACCGGCGATCAAGTCGCATCTGCTTGATGATGTCACGCTCGAATACCTCCAAGTCACTCTGCCGGCAGCGCAGGCGCAGAAGAAAATCAGCCAACTTGATGACTTGATCGAATCCTATTTCGTGGACGAAGACACCAGCGCCTACTACACGGACCCGACCCGCTTGGTGCGCGAAGAAACCAAGCTCGCAGAACTGCGCAAGAAAGCCGAAGAAGAATTCGATGACGAAGCCGGTCGCGAAGCCGACAAACTCGAAGCCATCCTGAAGAAAGCCAAAGCGACCATGGCCGCCGCCAAAACGCGTGTCGCCGGTCTCGACCAGATCCACAAACAAAACGTCTACCTCGGCGGCCAACTCATCAACCGGTACGGCTGCTTTGCGTGTCATGACATTCGCGGTTTTGAAAATGCCAAACCCATCGGCACCGAACTCAGCGAATGGGGGAGCAAGGCCCTGAACAAACTCGACTTCGGCTTGCTCCACCTTGACCACAGCCGCGAAGCGTGGCTCGAACAAAAACTCAAAGCGCCGCGCTCCTTCGATACTGATCGTGTCGGTATCACCCGCAAGCCGCAAGAATTGCTCAAGATGCCGCAATTCAATCTCACGCCTGAACAACGCGAACAAGTCATCACCGTTGTCGCCGGCTTGACCGCCGAAAAACTCACGCCGAACGAACCCCGGCGACTCACACCTGCCGAATTCCAAATCGAGCGTGGCCGGTGGCTGGTGAAGGAAAACAACTGCCAGGGCTGTCACATCGTCGAAGGCCGTGGTGGTGCCATTCGCGGTGTCGGTATCCCCACCGGCATGGAGCCGCCGCTGGTCAGCGGGACCCCCACGCAACTTCGCCAAGGTCAACGCACCAACCCTGACTGGCTTTTCCACTTCCTCAAAGCCCCGCCGACCGGTGAAATCCGCCCCTGGTTGAAATCACGGATGCCGACTTTCGGATTCAGCGATGCTGAAGCCAATGTGCTCGTCCGATATTTTGCCCTCGAAGGCAACACGCCGTTCCCGTACCAGACGCCGAAACACGTTCCAACAGCGGAAGAATTGGCGGTCGGCAAGAAATTGTTCGATGGTTTGTCTTGCGCCAAATGTCACATCGTCGAAGGTAAAGCACTCGGCAAACCGCTCGCCGAAATCCCGCCCGAAGACCTCGGCCAATTGGCCCCGAACATGAATCTGGCCCATGCCCGCTTGCAACGGGATTGGCTCGTGAACAAGTGGATGGTTGAACCGTTGGCGCAGCAACCCGGCACGCGCATGCCGCAATTTGATTACGGTCCGGCCTTGCCGGCGAAGATTTTACCCCCGGACGTCATGGGTGGCGACGCGCGGAAGCGCATCGAAGCGCTGGTGGATTACGTCTTGAGCCTGGGCGCGCCAACCAATTCAGTTGCCAAGTAAGCGGCGCCGGGGGACATCCGGCTATGAAAAAGACAGTAAAAAAAGGCAAAGTCCCCCAACGGTTTCTGAAATTTCAAGAAACCTATCCTGCCGTGGCGAAAGCCTACTCGCAACTGGGCACTGCGGCCAAGGCGGCTGGTCCGCTGGAGGCCACGACCCGTACGTTGATCGGTTTGGCGATTGCCATCGGTGCCCGCCATGAGGGTGCCGTGCATTCGCATACGCGCAAGGCGCTCGAAGCCGGTTGCACACCCGCGCAAATCCGGCACACGGTCTTGCTGTCGGTCACGACGATGGGTTTCCCGAACATGATGGCCGCGCTGAGTTGGGTGGACGACGTTTTGAATCGTTGACCTACGTCAACGACGCACCAAGGGCGTCGGGCTACGGTGACCCGCGAAAGGGGTCACCATGCGCAGTGGATATACGCTTGCCGCTTTACTTGTCGGGGCCAGTTCACTTTGGGCCGCGCCCACCGGTCAGCAGCTTTACACCCAACACTGCGCCGCCTGTCACGGCCCACACGGAGCCGGCGATGGCCCGGCGGCGCGCTACGTTTATCCCAAACCACGCGACTTCACTCGCGGCACCTTCAAAGTTCGCTCGACGCCCGACGGCGTGTTGCCAACGACTGACGATTTACTGACAACCATCACGCGGGGGATGCCGGGCAGCGCCATGCCGAGTTTTGCCTACTTGAGTGAACTCGACCGGCAGGCACTGGTCGCGCATGTGCAGTCCTTGGTGAAGCGCCCGGCTGAAGCCCCGCCGACTCCAATCGCGGTTGGTGACGCGCCGCCGGTCACGCCCGCGTCAATTGCCACCGGCAAGCAGTTGTATGCCAAGATGCAGTGCTTCAAGTGTCACGGCGAAACCGGCAAAGGCGATGGGCCATCCGCGGCGGCCTTGAAAGACAGTTGGGATTATCCGATCAAAGTGCGCGACTTCACCACCGGCATCTATCTCGGCGGCCCGACGGACCGGGATTTGTATCTGCGTTTCACGACCGGCATGAGCGGCACGCCGATGCCGTCGTATCAGGAGCAACTCACGGACGAACAACGCTGGCAATTGGTGCATTACGTCCAATCGTTGCGCGTCCCGCACGAGGAATTCATCCCACCTAAAGACAATCTCATCATCGCCCACCGCGGCACAATTGAATCGGCGCTCGACAATCAGATTCCGGTAATGGCGCTGTGGCCGTGTCCACATCCCTTGGTCGGCGTCCACGTCCGCGTTGCGCATGACGGTAAACAACTGACCATCGCGCTGGAATGGGAGTCTCCGGCGCCAAGTCACGCGGCGGTTGGTCAACAACAGTTCCGCGACGGCGCAGCAATCCAGTTCTCCCTGACCGGCGCGTACACCTTCCTCGGCATGGGCGACAAGGACAACCCGGTCAATGTCTGGCATTGGAAGAGCGATTGGCAAGGTGCGCGCACTGATGTGGATACCGCACCCTCCAACCTCCGGGTGGACATGTATCCGCGCACTGAACCGATTTTCATCACTGCCCGCGCCGCCGGGAACCTGATCGCCGCCGAAACGCACAAATCGCCTGTCGAAGACCTCAATGCAATTGGTTTCAGTTCGTTGACTTCGCAACCGGCTGCACAGCAAAACGTCGCCGGCAAAGGTGTTTGGAAAGATGGCAAATGGCGCGTGGAGTTCATGCGCGATCTCACCAGTCCGGATGCCGGCGATCAGCAATTCAAACTTGGGGAGACGATTCCAATCTCGTTTGCCGTCTGGGCGGGGGAACATGGCGACCGGAATGGCCAGAAAGCTGTCAGCACGTGGTTCAAACTGAAGCTGGAGAAATAACATGATCAACGACTCGTTTTCTCGTCGGGATTTCATCAAGCGGACTGGGGTGGCGGCGGCGGGTGCGTACGCGGCGACGATGTTGCCGTTGAAGTTTTTGCAGGCGCAGGCCAACATCGAGAACCCACTGGGCTATTACCCAAACCGGGATTGGGAGAAGTTGTACCGGGATCAGTATGCGTACGATTCGAAGTTCGCCTGGGTCTGTTCGCCCAACGATACGCATGCGTGCCGGATTACGGCATACTTGCGCAACGGCGTCATCACGCGCATCGGCGAACTCTACGATACGCAGCAGACCGGCGATCTCTACGGCAACAAAGCCACTGCCAACTGGAATCCCCGGCAATGCGCGAAGGGGTATACGTTTCACCGGATGGTGTATGGCCCTTACCGGCTGAAACACCCGATCGTGCGGGCCGGTTGGAAACAGTGGGCGGATGCCGGCTTTCCGCAACTGACGCGGGAGTTGAAGGAAAAATACAAGTTCGCGTCGCGCGGCACGGATCATTTCGTGAAGATTTCGTGGGACGAGGCGTTCGATTACATGGCACGCGGGATGAAAGCCATTGCAACCCGGTACAGCGGCGACGAAGGCGCGAAGCTGTTGAAAGAGCAGGGCTATCCGCCTGAGATGATCGAAGACATGGGTGGCGCCGGCACGCGCACCATCAAGATGCGCGGCGGGATGGGATTGCTCGGTGTGTTCGGCAAATACGGGATGTACCGGCTCTGCAATTCACTCGCGTTGCTCGACCAGGATATCCGCAAGGTGAAGCACGAGGACGCCCGCGCCGGCCGTATCTGGTCGAATTACACGTGGCACGGCGACCAGGCGCCGGGCCATCCGTGGGTGCATGGGTTGCAGAATAGCGAGTGCGATTTCAACGACTTGCGGTCCTCGAAGCTGATCATCATGAACGGCAAGAACCTCGTCGAGAACAAGCTGCCGGACTCGCATTGGTTCATCGAGTGCATGGAACGCGGCGCGAAGATCGTCGTTATCGCCCCCGAGTACGGCGCGCCTTCGACGAAGGCTGATTACTGGATTCCGATCCGCCCGGAAACCGACGCCGCGCTCTGGCTCGGCGTGACACGCGTGATGGTGGACAACAAATGGTACGACGAAGATTTTCTGAAGAAGTTCACTGACTTCCCATTGCTGGTGCGCACTGACAACTTGAAACGGTTGCGCGCCGAGGAAGTTTTCCAGAATTATCAGTCCGGCATCTCGCCGGCTGGGCCGAGTTACCAGGTCCAAGGCTTGAAGAAAGAACAACGCGACAAGCTAGGCGATTTTGTCATTTGGGACGGCGGACCGAAAGCGATTCATCGCGATCAGGTCGGCACGAAGACGCCCGGCAACCCGGCGCTCGACGGCACGTTCAAGGTGAAACTCGTGGACGGCTCCGTGATTGAAGTGATGACGCTGTGGGAGATGTACAAGACGCATCTCAAGGATTACGATCTCGACAACGTCGCCGAAATCACGCAAGCGCCGAAGAATTTGATTGCGCAACTTGCCAAAGACATCGCGACGATCAAGCCGGCGGCGATTCATCAAGGCGAAGGCATCAACCACTGGTTTCACGCGACCGAATCCAACCGGGCGGCGTACCTACCCCTCATTCTCACCGGCAACATCGGCAAGCCGGGGAGCGGCTGTCACGGTTGGGCCGGCAACTACAAGGCGGCGCTCTTCCAAGGCTCGGCACTGACCGGCCCGGGCTTCAAAGGTTGGGTCGCGGAAGATCCGTTCGAGCCCAACCTCGATGAGAGCGCGCCCGGTAAGGCGATCCATGCGCATGCATACTTCAAGGACGAAGAGCCGGCTTTTTGGGATCACGGCGACGTACCGCTGATCGTCAACACGCCGAAGGAAGGTCGCAAATGCTTCACCGGTAAGACGCACATGCCGACGCCGACGAAAGCGATCTTCTTCACCAACGTCAACCTCATCAATAACGCCAAATGGGCGTATGGCATCATCAAAAACGTCAACCCGAACGTCGAGTTGATCGTCAGCTACGACATTCAGATGACGGCATCCATCGAGTATGCCGACTTCGGGTTGCCGGCGAATTCGTGGGTGGAGTTTGAAGGCTTGGAAGTCACCGCGAGTTGCTCGAATCCGTTTCTACAGATTTGGAAGGGCGGCATCAAGCCGTTGTACGATTCGAAAGACGATCTCTCCATCCACGCCGGAATCGCCCGCGCGTTGGGGAAGATTACCGGCGACAAACGGTTTGCTGAGTACTTTATGTTTGCTGAGCCGGACAAACGGCACATTTACATCCAGCGGTTGCTCGACACCTGTACGACCACGGCCGGCTACAAGCTCGACGACATCCTGGCTGGCAAGTACGGCGTGCCGGGGCAATGTCTGATGTTGTTCCGCACGTACCCGCGCATCCCGTTCTACGAGCAGCTCAAGAACGATTACCCGTTCTACACGGACACCGGCCGCCTCCATGCGTACAGCGATGACCCAACCGCCATCGAATGCGGCGAGAACTTCATCGTCCATCGCGAAGGGCCGGAGGCGACGCCGTATCTGCCGAATGTCATTGTCAGCTCGAATCCGTTTGTGCGCCCAAATGATTTTGGCATCCCGCTCAACGCCGAGCATTGGGACGAGCGCACCGTGCGCAATGTGAAGTTACCGTGGAGCGAGGCGAAGTCGACGAAGAATTTCCTGTGGGAAAAAGGGTTCCAGTTCTACTGCCTCACACCCAAGAGCCGGCATCGCGTGCATTCGTTGTGGTCGAATGTCGATTGGCATCTCATCTGGGATTCCAACTTTGGCGACCCGTACCGGGTGGATAAACGTTCGCCGAACGTCGGCGAGCATCAAGTTCATATCAACCCGCAAGCCGCCCGCGACCGTGGTCTGAAGGATGGCGATTACGTTTACGTGGACGCGAATCCTGCTGACCGGCCGTACATCGGGGCGAAGCCAGACGACCCGTTTTATAAAGTCGCCCGCCTGATGCTGCGCGTCACTTACAACGCGGCGTACCCCTACAACGTCATCATGATGAAGCACGGCACGTATATCGCGACGGAAAAAAGCGTGAAGGCGCACGAGACGCGGCCGGATGGGTTGTCGCTAACGGAGAACGGCTACATCTCCCATTTCCGGTACGGCTCGCAGCAATCGCTCACGCGCAACTGGCACATGCCGATGCACATGACCGACACGCTCTTCCACAAGAGCAAGGCGATGATGTCTTACATGTTCGGTGGCGAAGCCGACAACCACGCCGTTAACACCGTGCCGAAAGAATGTCTGGTGCGGATCACAAAAGCCGAGGACGGCGGCCTCGGCGGTAAAGGCCAATGGAAGCCCGGCACCGTCGGTATGAGTCCCGACGGCGAGAACGATGTAATGAAAAAATATCTCGCCGGCGGCTTCATCGAGACTTGAGGAACACCACAATGCCCAAAGCTGAATATGATCCGGAAGATCCCCTCGAAGCGATTGCAGTCGAGTTGCCGAGTGATCAGGACACGCTCGTGCCGATGGCCGAATGTTTCATCGAGGAGTTCATGCGGTCGGGCTACTCGCAAGAGCAAGTGTTCGGGTTGTTTCAGAATCCCCTGTATGCCGGGCCGCTCATGGTGACACGGGCGCGCGGTACGACGTTTGTCCGACAACTCATCGCCGAGACGTTCAAGAAATGGGGTAAAGGAGATCGCCATGTCTAAAGTCTACAACTGGCAGCTTGGTCGCGAGATGGAATACCCGCACGACGCGGCGTATCCGCAGGAGCAGTTCGCCTTCGTGTTTAATCTCAACCGCTGTATCGGCTGCCAGACCTGCACGATGGCGTGTAAATCCACCTGGACGTTTTCCAAGGGGCAGGAGCACATGTGGTGGAACAACGTCGAGACAAAGCCCTATGGCGGCTACCCGCACCATTGGGATGTCAAACTTCTCGATCTGCTGGAAAAAGCCAACCCGGAGGGACAGATTTGGGACGCCGGCGGGAAAAAGGATGTGCGCAAGCCGTACGGCACATTCGAGGGCCAGACAATCTTCGAGGCGGCTAAAAAATCATTCCAAGCCAACGGCTCGAATCCGGCGCTCGGCTATCTGCCAACCGATGAGGAATGGAGCGCGCCGAACATTTTCGAGGACAGCCCGCGTGGGCCCAAAGGCGTCAAAGGACAAGTCACACACACGGATGGCGTTGATTTGCCGGAGCATAAGACGTGGTTCTTTTATCTCGCGCGGATCTGCAATCATTGCAGTTATCCGGCCTGTCTCGCGGCCTGTCCGCGCAACGCAATTTATAAACGCCCGGAAGATGGCATTGTGCTCATTGACCAGGAACGGTGCCGAGGCTACCGGAAATGCGTTGAGGCGTGTCCGTACAAGAAATCCATTTACCGGCCCACGACGCGCACCAGCGAAAAGTGCATCGCCTGTTATCCACGCGTCGAAGGGAAAGACCCCGACAGCCACGGTCAGCCGATGGAAACGCGGTGCATGGCCGCGTGCATCGGCCAAATCCGCATGCAGGGCCTCGTTCGCCTGGCCGCCGACGGCACGTGGGCGGCCGACCGGTATAACCCACTTTACTATCTCATTCATGTCGCCAAAGTCGCGTTGCCGCTTTACCCGCAGTTCGGCACCGAGCCGAATGGCTTTTACATCCCGCCGCGCTGGGTAAATCGCGGTTATCTCAAACAAATGTTCGGCCCCGGCGTGGATGCCGCCATCGAGAAATACATGGCGCCCGACCGCGAACTGCTCGCCGTGTTGAACCTGTTCCGCAAGACCGACCAGATCATCTTCAAGTACGAGATCAAGGAAGGGCCGAAAGTTTTCGAGAACGAGATTCGCGGCAAGAAATTCGAAATGTTTAACGACACAATCATCGGCTACGGCCGGAACGGACAGGAACTCGTCCGCACAACCGTGGAGGAACCCCTGCATGAGCGCCCCAGCCAACACGCCAACTCCATCTGACCGGGTCTTGCTCTGGCGCTGGCTGGCCGCGACGTTCACTTATCCCGACGCGGAAATCTGGCAGTGGTTGACCACCCCGGGTTTCGCGTTGCCCACTCCCACGGCGCCGACGCTCGATGAACAATGCGCGACGTTCTTGGCGATCTTTGGGCATACCGTGCGTGGCGATTGTCCCCCGCACGAGCTTGAATACGGCGAATTGAAAGCGGACGCGCTTTATCAACCCCACCGGCTGGCTGACATTGCGGCGTTCTATTCCGCCTTCGGGCTCGAAATCGTGCCGGAGATGGCGGACCGGGTGGATCACATCGCGATGGAATGCGAGTTTTACGCGGTGCTGTGCGCGAAGGAAGAAGTGGCCGCTGAGAATCTCGACCTGTGCCGGGACGCCCAGAAGAAATTTCTCCGCGAACACCTCGCCCGCTGGACGCCCGCATTCTCACGCCGGCTGGCCCGCCTTGCCGGTGATCCGTTCTACCGTGCGGTCGCCGACATTTTGCACCGCGCCATCCTTGCGGAATGTGACCGGCATCACCTGCGACCCGGTAACGCCGACCTGCACCTGCGGCCGGTGGAGGAAATGGTGGATGTTTGCGGGTCCTGCGGGATTTCCGGCGCGGCCTTCCCGGGCGGCGGACAGGACGGTGAGTAGTGCAACTCCACTATGACGCCGAGCTGATCGAGGGGATTGTCTTTCTCGAGGTGCGGCGGAGCCCGGCGTTGCTGGCGCTGCGCTATGACCGCGCCCGCACCAAACTTTATGACTTGCCGGGGGATGAGCGCGAGGCGGCCTTTTTCCAATTGCATCTCCACTGGTTCCGTGAGTTGGGCTTGGAGGACAAGTTGCGTGCCGTCTTGCAGCGCTTTCCTATCATCACCGCGAACACTGCGACATTGTTGGTGCGCCGGACGGTGACGAAAAAAGATGAAGGCGCGGAGTTGTTCGTGCGCCCCGACGCGAAGAATGTCGCCATTGCCTTCCGGTGTGAGCGGCTGTTCGAGCCGGGGTTCGAGTCCTTTCTTGCGCATGAGTTGTGTCACGTCTCCGACATGCTCGATCCGTCCTTCGCGTACGAACCGGAAATTCGTCTCACCGATGCGCCGCCGGCCGAGGTGGATTTGTTGCGCGAACGCTACCGGGTTCTGTGGGACATCACGATTGACGGCCGGCTGAATCAAAACAGGGCGGCCCGCTTCGCGGAATTTCAGAAGGTAATGCCGACGGTGCCGGAGCAGAAGTTCGCCGAGGTATGGCGCCAACGCCCGCCTCATCCGGAGTTGCTCGCGCTCGCGAAGTCGGTGCTCGTGCGCGTCGAAAAGACGCCCGGCGCGCCGTGTCCACTCTGCAAGTTTCCCACATTTGTGTGGGCGACGGAACCGCCCGTGGTGGAAATCGGCAAGGATTTTCCGCACTGGTTGCCGGCGCATGGGTGTTGCGCGCGCTGTGCTGAACTGTATTCGACTGGCCGGCTGGAGCAACCGGCGCCCCTCTATATCTGATGGCCTGCGCCTCGAAGGCGCGCGCTCCGCGCTGCACCAGCCGTTGCGTGGTCCACGCCAGCGATATTATTGACGAGGGTCAATTACCAATGGTCAGGCTGCGGCTATTGTCGCGGTACGAAACCAACTACAATCACCTCAGGAGGATGGTCGCATGCCAACTGCAATCACTTCATTCACCGCCGCCGACACTGTCGGTAGTCTTGTCGCGCAGTGCCCGGCGTTGTCCCGCGTATTCGAGCAAGCCGGTATTGATTATTGCTGCGGCGGGAAAATTCCGCTCGCGGAAGCTTGCCGCAGGAAGGGGTTCGACCCCCAACAAATCCTTACCCAACTCGAAGCTGCCGGTGCCGTCACCAGCGGCGGGGGAGTGGACCCCAGCCAGATGTCGTTGACGGAATTGGCTGACCACATTGTGGCGACGCATCACGCATACCTGAAAATGGAGTTGCCGCGTCTGGAGGCGATGACGACCAAGGTCGCCCGGGTGCATGGTGACGGTGATGTCCGGCTGCCGCAGGTGAATCAGGTGTTACTCGGGTTGCAAGCAGCGATGACCAGCCATATGGACAAGGAGGAACAAATCCTCTTTCCGCTGATCCGCGAGTTGGAAGCGAGCGCAACCGCGCCCGAGTTTCATTGCGGCTCACTGGCCAATCCGGTTCGGGTGATGGAACTGGAGCATGACCAAGCCGGTGGGGCGTTGGTGAAGCTGCGGGAGTTGACCGATGGCTTCACCTCGCCTGATTGGGCCTGCAACACCTACCGGGCAATGCTGGATGCGTTGGCACATCTCGAACACGACCTGTACGATCACATCCACAAGGAAAACAACATTCTCTTCCCGCGTGCCATCGCGCTCGAAACCAGCAAGCAGTCGCAAACTTGCCCCGACCACCCCGTCAGCCTATGATTAACCAATCATGAAGAAACCGCACCAGTCCTCTCCGCTCGGCCCGGTGGCGAAATCCTTCAGCCTCGCCGATTTGATCGCGTATCAACCCGCCGCAATTGTCAGTCGGGAGATTCTCAAAACGAAGGCCGGCTCCGTCACGCTTTTTGCATTCGCGCTCGGGCAAGGCTTGAGCGAACACACCGCGCCGTTTGATGCGCTGGTCCAGGTGCTCGATGGGGCAGCGGAGATCACCATTGCCGGGAAGCGGCACCGAGTGCGCGCCGGGGAGAGCATCCTGATGCCTGCCGGCAAACCGCATGCGTTGCAGGCGCGCGAGCGTTTCAAGATGATGCTCACGCTCTTGCGTGCGTAAAAGTGGGTTGCCGTTGACGTGCATCAATCTGCCTGTGTCCTCCGGTCGTTAAGGTGCGGGCGCGCTGGCAGTGTCTGACTGAAGGAAAATACTTATGAGCTATAAACGATTGTGGATTGCGTTTGGATTGGTGATTGGCGGGTCGTTCGCGGTTCTTGGGTTCTATGGGCACGAGATTTACCGGATGAAGCCGCCGATTCCCGCGCGCGTGGTGACGAGTGCCGGGACGGTGTTGTTTACCGGGCAGGATATCCGGGACGGGCAGAATGTCTGGCAATCCATGGGCGGGCAGCAGGTTGGCTCCATTTGGGGACATGGGGCTTATGTAGCGCCGGATTGGACGGCGGATTGGCTGCACCGGGAAGCGACGTGGTTGCTGAATCATTGGGCGGGACGGCCGTATGAACAGCTCGAGGTTGAAGCGCGCGCGACGTTGAAGGCGCGGCTCAAACAGGAGTTGCGCACCAACACCTATCAGCCGGCAACTGGTGATCTCGTGATTTCACCGGTCCGGGCGGAGGCGCTCGCGGCAGTCAGCGCGCATTACTCGGCCTTATTCGGGGATGATCCGGCCTTGGCGAAGTTGCGCGATGCGTACGCGATTCCGAGCAACGCAATCAAGGATCCCGACCGGCAACGGAAGATGAATGCGTTTTTTTGGTAGGCGACCTGGGCGTGCGGCACGGAGCGTCCGGGGGAGGCGATCACGTACACGCAGAACTGGCCGCCGGAAGAACTGATTGATAACCGGCCATCAGGGAAAATCGTGGTGTGGTCGGTGATCAGTTTTGTGTTGTTATTGGCCGGTGTGGGGGCGTTGGCGTGGTATTCGGCAGTCGAGAAACACCATGACAACGGGACGGAAGATGCCATCCCTGAACAGGACCCGTTGCGGGCGTTTGCGCCGACGCCTTCCATGCGGGCGACGTTGAAGTATTTCTGGGTGGTGACGGCGTTGATTGTGGTGCAGGTCGCCTTGGGGGCGATCACGGCACACTACGGCGTGGAAGGCGGTGGGTTTTACGGCATTCCGCTGGCGCAGTGGTTGCCGTATGCCGTCACGCGGACGTGGCATACGCAGCTGGGGATTTTCTGGATTGCGACCGCGTGGTTGGCGACCGGCTTGTTTGTGGCCCCAGCGGTATCGGGACACGAGCCGAAATTTCAGCGGGCGGGGGTCAACTTCCTGTTTGTGTGTCTGTTGATCATTGTGGCGGGTTCGATGTTCGGGCAGTGGCTCGGCGTGCAACAGAAGCTTGGGTTTGAGGTGAACTTCTGGTTTGGACATCAGGGGTATGAATACGTGGATTTGGGACGCTTCTGGCAGTTGTTTTTGTTTGTGGG
Source organism: Verrucomicrobiia bacterium (assembly GCA_022072455.1). Taxonomy (GTDB): domain Bacteria; phylum Verrucomicrobiota; class Verrucomicrobiia; order Palsa-1439; family Palsa-1439; genus CAINDI01. The sequence goes on from JAJVHY010000003.1 coordinate 179,965, forward strand.
CTTGTTTGTGTGGCTCTGGCTGATGGGGCGCGCTTTGTGGCCGGTCTTGAGAAAGCCAAGCGAAAGCCGGCATCTGCTGGCCTTGTTTTTCATCGCATCGCTGGCCATTGCCGGGTTTTACGGCGCGGGGTTGATGTGGGATCGGCAGACACATCTGGCCATCGCGGAATACTGGCGCTGGTGGGTGGTGCATTTGTGGGTGGAAGGTTTCTTTGAGGTGTTTGCCACGGTGGTCATCGCGTTTCTGTTCGTGCGGATGCAGCTTTTGCGGGTGCGAGCAGCGACAACGGCGGTCTTGTTTTCGACGGTGATCTTCTTGTCAGGTGGAATTATTGGGACGTTTCATCATTTGTATTTTAGTGGGACACCGACGGCGATTTTGGCGCTGGGCGCAAGTTTCAGCGCGTTGGAAGTCGTCCCGTTGGTGTTGATCGGATTTGAAGCGTACGGCAACCTGACGTTGAGTCGGGCGCGTGAATGGGTGCGTACCTACAAATGGCCGATTTACTTTTTTGTGGCGGTTGGGTTCTGGAATCTGGTGGGGGCGGGCTTGTTTGGTTTCTTCATCAATCCACCGATCGCGTTGTATTATATGCAAGGCTTGAACACGACTCCCGTCCACGGCCACACTGCGCTATTTGGGGTGTACGAGATGTTGGGTATTGGCTTGATGCTGTTTTGCCTGCGCGGACTGGCCACCCAACAAGCGTGGCGGCCTGGGGCGTTGGGTTTTGCGTTTTGGGCGATCAACATTGGCCTGGCCTTGATGGTGTTGTTGAGTCTGCTGCCGATCGGCTTGCTGCAAACCATGGCGAGCGTGGAACATGGCATGTGGTACGCCCGCTCCGCCGAATTCCTGCAAAGGGGTTTGATGGACAAGCTGCGGTGGCTGCGCGTGGTGGGGGACACCATCTTTGCGGTCGGCGTGGTGGCGTTGGGGTGGTTTGTCGTTGGACTTAAGACCGGCTGGTCGGTAAAAACTGACTGAATTAATGGTCGCACCCCCAACTCCAAGCAAACCACCGCTACCGCGCGAACACGGCGCGTGGGGGATTTTGTTGATCCCCTTCACGACAGCCGTTGCCGTTGCCGGTGTGTGGAACTGGCAGGTCACGCTGTTGCTGGTGAGCGTGCTATGCTTCTATCTCGCGCGGACGAGTTTTCTCAAACACAACTATCAATGGACAGTGCAGTTGCTGGTCGGCAGCGCGGGGGCGGCCTTACCGTTGTTGTTGATTTGGGAATTGTGGTGGTTGGCGGCATTCGGGGTGGGGGCAGCGGTGCTTGCGTTTCGCAAAACGGAACGCAGCATTCCGATGCAGTTGATCGCTGTGGCTGGCTTGACCATGACCGCGCCGGCCGCGTGGTACACCGCGACCGGTAAATTGGATTATCAACTCTGGCTGCTCAACTTCCTGTATTTTGCCGGCGGCGTGTTTTACGTGAAAATGCACATCGTCGCCGCCATTGCCCGGCAAGTCAATATCCGCCAGCAGGGGATGCCGACACTGCTTTATTACGGGGGGTTGATCGTGGTAGCGGCGTTCTGGTTGCCGGTGGGGTACGCCTTCATCCCGGCGATTGGCCGGGCGATTGCCGGCGTGTTGCGATTGTCGCCGGTCTTGCGGATCAAACATCTCGGGTGGACTGAGGTGGCGCATTCGGTAGTCTTTGCCGGATTATTGGTGATGATCCTGCGGTCGGTTTGACCAGGCCTGTTTTGCTTGCGCCGTGTGCAGGATTGGCGCAGAGTCGGCAGCGATGACTTACCGGCAATTCATAACGCTTGTGGCGCTTGTGGTCGGCTTGTTGGGTTTCGGCCTGGCCCCGGTGGCGTATGACGCTGAATCCCGCAGCCCGGTGGAGTGCGGCATCGTTCTCCGCAACGTCATCCGGCAAGCGCCGCAGAAAGATTTTCAACCTCCCCAAGTTGTGAGTGCCGGCTTGAGGGTTGCACAAACTCAGCCGGTGCGCCTCATCGAGCCGGTCCCGCCGTATTCGCCCCGCAGCCCACCTCTGGCCTGAGCCGGTTATAGTCCGTGGAGCCAATCGGTTGACCGGGGTTGGCTTCCCAGTCTGCTCGGTCACAACTTCAAATCAACAATTGTGGGACTTAGTGTCCCCGCCCAGGAATTAAATTATGTCTCCAAGAGAATACGGCGATCCACCGCCGTTTGATGAACAGTTTTCCGAACAGCTCGAGCGCATCCGCGCTTGGGTCAAACACAGTCTGCCGCGACTGCTGCCGATCGTCATTGTCGTTGCCATTGTGTTGTGGCTATCGCTAGGGGGTTTACGTCGTTGACCCCGGCCACATTGGCGTCGTCCGCACATTTGGCAAGGAAACGGCCCGGACGAACCCCGGGCTCAACTATCGCGTCCCGTGGCCGGTGCAACAGGTCAACGTCGTCAGCGTTGAACAGATCCGCCGCATTGAGGTTGGTTTCCGTGCCGGCCAGCGCGTGTCGGAAGAAGCCTTGATGCTGACCGGCGACGAAAACATCGTCGAGGCTCAGATGATCGTGCAATATCGCGTGGCCGATCCCTCGAAGTTTTTGTTCCGTCTGCGCGAGCCGGAGGTCGCGTTGCATGCGACCACACAAGTCGCGTTGCGCAGCACGGTCGGCAACATGACAATTGACCAGGTGATGATCGAGGAGCGCGCCAAAGTGCAGGACGACACGCGCGTCTTCGTCCAGCGGTTGATGGACCAATACGAATCCGGGATCGCCATCACGGAAGTGAAACTGCAGGCCGCCGATCCCCCGGACGCGGTCAAGGATGCGTTCCACGACGTGGTGCGCGCCCGCGAAGATCGCGAAAAGTTGATCAACCAAGCTCGCGGCTATCAAGCTGACATCGTTCCCCGTGCCCGTGGCGCCGCACAGCAAATCCTCCGCGAAGCCGAAGGTTTCCGCGAGCAGCGCGTCTTACGTGCCCAAGGTGAGAGTGCCCGGTTCCTCAGTGTTTGGGCGGAGTACGACAAAGCCAAAGCCGTCACGCGCGACCGGTTGCACTTGGAAACCATCGAAAAAATCCTGCCGGACATTGATAAAGTGATCGTCGACGGCAAGGTCGGCGACCGACTAATGCCGGTCTTGCCGATGGGCGGCCAACTGCCGCCAACTCTCGCGCCGCTGCCGGCGGTGCGCACCACTCCGGAACCCCAACGCACGAGGTAATCATCATGACCAAACAAATCTTCAGCATCGGCGGCCTGGTCGTCATTGCGATTGGCGCCGTCATCACCGCGCAGACCTTGTTCACCGTCAACGAAACTGAGCAAGTCATCATCACCCAATTCGGTGAATTCAAACGCACCGTCAGCAGTCCAGGGCTGACATACAAACTGCCCTTCATGCAAACTGTGAACCGGTTCGACCGGCGCATCCTGGTCAGCGACGCGCCCCACGCGGAATATCTGACGCAGGATAAGAAACGCCTCGTGGCCGACCCGGTCACGCGCTGGCGGATCGCCGATCCGTTGCAGTTCTACAAAACGGTGCGCGACGAAAGCGGGGCACGGGCGCGCTTGGACGACCTCGTGTTTTCCGAATTGCGCCGGGAAGTTGCGAGCCACACGTTCGACGTGGTCATCGGCTCGAAGCGCGAGGCGATCATGGAAGCGGTCGCAAGGGTTGCGCGTGAGAAGGCGCACGAATTCGGCATCGAGATCGTGGATGTCCGCGTCAAGCGCGCGGATCTGCCGCGGGAGGTGCAAGCCAGCGTGTTCGCCCGGATGCAGGCGGAGCGTGAACGCGAAGCCAAGCGCTACCGGTCTGAAGGCGAAGAAGAAGCCGCGAAATTGCGCGCCGAAACCGACAAGGAACGCACCATTATCCTCGCCACCGCCGAACAACAGGCGCAAAAACTCCGCGGCGAAGGCGATGCCACCGCCACGCGGATTTATGCCGATGCCTACGGCAAGGATCCAGAGTTCTACACGTTTCTGCGGAGTTTGCAGGCGTACGAACTGTTCGTCGGCAAGCGCAGTACGTTGTTCCTCTCGGCTGAATCCGATCTATTCCGGTATCTCGGCAGCCCAATTGCCCCCGGCCGGGGGAAGTGACCACGCGGCGCGCACCCCCGGCAACGGGGGTGCGCGAACCGCACCCCCATCTCCCGAAGCGGTTCCGGGGCTTGACGCGCCTCCATTATGAGCATATGCTCATAACAATTCCGAACCACTATTGGAATCACGGGAGTCCGGCTAATGCGAATTATTGATCCTCACACCCACATGTCCGCGCGCGTCACGGATGACTACGAGCGCATGGCGTTGGCCGGTATCGAGGCGGTCATTGAGCCGTCGTTCTGGCTCGGCTCACCCCGCACCAGTGCGGGCACGTTTGTTGATTACTTCGAACTCATCCTTGGCTGGGAAACGCAACGCGCCCAGCAATACGGGCTGGCGCATTTCAACTGCATCGCCATGAATCCGCGCGAGGCCAACAATATCGCTTTGGCCAAAGCGGTTCTCCCGTTGGTGGAGCAATACTGCCAGCGCGAGACCTGCGTCGGTATCGGTGAGGTTGGGTTTGACCGGCAAACCGACGAAGAGGAATTTGTCCTGCGCGCCCAGTTGCGGCTGGCCAAAAAGTTCCACCTGCCGGCTCTCATTCATCTGCCGCATCAGTACAAGCAGCCGGGGACCACGCGCACGCTCAAGGTGGTCGCTGCGGAGGGGCTTGACCCCGACCAAACGTTGTTCGACCACAATACCGAGGAGACCATGCCGTTGTTTGCCGGTACAAAATACTGGCGCGGGTTGACGGTGTATTACGTCACCAAACTGACCGCTGAACGCGCGGCCAATATCGTCGAGCAGTACGGCGTCGAGCGACTGCTGATCAATTCCTCGTGTGACTGGGGCCGCTCGGACCCGCTGGCTGTGCCGAAAGTGGCTCAGGAACTCGCCCGGCGCGGTTTTCCCAAAGACCAAATTGAGCAGTTGGTCTTTTGGAACCCAATCCGGTTTTTCGGTCAGAGCGACAAATGGACATTCAAAGCATAATCCACTGCCGGCCGCTGCCGCGAATGGGAGACGACTGATGCCGCGTCCTTGTTGCCAACGCCGCGTCGGCTGCGCACCGGGCGTCACGTATTTCAAGCCGGCCGGTGTGCCGTTGCGTGTGTGGGATGAAGTCATTTTGACGCTGGATGAATTGGAAGCGCTCCGGCTTGCGGACCTCCAAGGCCAATATCAGGAGGTGGCTGCCAAACGCATGCGGATTTCGCGGGCGACCTTTGCGCGCATTGTCGAAGCGGCCCGCAAGAAGGTGGCGGAGGCCCTGATCAATGGTAAAGCGCTGCGGATTGAGGGCGGCGTGGTGAGCATCCAAACCGCGCCCGCCCGGCTCGCGACTGCGAGCGGTGGTTCACGCCGCTGCCCGTGCCCCCGGCGCGGCGGCAGCGATTCAACGCCCCAAGATTTTCACCCCAACAACCAGGAGTAAAATAATGAAGGTTTGTATTCCCGTGGAAGAGTTTCGCGGACTGAACAGCACGGTCTATGGCCATTTTGGTTCAGCGCCGGTTTTCGCGCTGGTGGACACAGATACACTGGCAATTGAGCCGCTCGCCAATCACGATGAACATCACCAGCACGGCATGTGCAGCCCGGTAAAGGCGGTTGGCAGCCGACCGATCGACGCGGTCATCGTCGGCGGAATGGGGGCGGGCGCGGTGCGCGGCCTCCAAGCTGTCGGCATCGCGGTGTTTCGGTTTACCGGCGGCACGGTCGGCGAAGCTGTGGAGCAGTTCAACGCGGGCGAATTGCCGGTGCTGACGCTGCAACATGCGTGTGGCGGACACAGCCACGGCGAAACCTGTGGTCATGAAAACCATGAGCCCGCCAGTTGATCAACGGCTCGAACAACCGAAAACGGGCACCGCGTTTCGGCTCATTAAGGTCTGCCCATTCGATTGCGTGGGTGAACTGTCAGGGGGACGATGACTGCATCGCCCAGCCTCGCTGTTCTCTGTGAGCGATGTGGTCAGGAACATCCCGATTGTGTGGTGTGCAGCCCCACCAACCCGGTCGGCATGCAATTGCATCCTGATTTGCGCGCTGATGGCAGCGTTGCAGCGGTCTTCCCGTGTGCGGCCGTATTCCAAGGCTATCCCGGCATCTTGCACGGTGGCATCACGGCGAGTCTGCTCGACGGCATCATGACTCACTGTCTTTTCGCGCACGACGTGAGCGCGGTGACTGCGGAACTGACGATCCGATTCCGACATCCCATCGCCATCGGCACACCGGTCACCGTGCGCGCGTGGCGAAAACGCTCCCATTCCATGCTGCACCTTGTCGCAGCCGAATTGGTGCAGAACGACCAAGTCAAGACGACTGCTTCGGCCAAATTTCTGGAGCGCAAATCATGAGCGTCTGCTTGCTCGCTTTGGTGTGGAGGCGTAGGTTGCCGGCGGAGGCCAGATGATTACCTTCGGTCCGGTTCCGTCGCGGCGGTTGGGCCGCAGTTTGGGTATCAACAACATCCCGCCCAAACAGTGCAGTTATTCCTGCGCCTACTGTCAATTAGGTTGGACCGAAACTCTCAGCCGTGAACGCCGGCAGTTTTATCCGCCCGAGCAGATTGTTGCCGAGGTCACGCGCCGGGTGGCCGAACTGCGCACCCTGAACCAGCCGGTGGATTACCTGACCTTCGTGGCCGATGGCGAACCGACGCTCGACCGGCATCTCGGTTGGCTCATTACCCGGTTGCGACCGCTCCGCATCAAGATCGCCGTCATCAGCAATGCCAGCCTGCTTAGCCAAGCCGACGTGCGCAACGAACTACTTGGCGCGGATTGGGTTTCGTTGAAGGTCGACACGGTTCAACCGCGAATGTGGCGCAATATCAATCGGCCGCAGCATGATCTGCGTTTGGACGAAATTTTGACCGGCCTGCGCCAATTCGCTGCCCAGTTCCGGGGCACGCTGACCACCGAGACCATGCTGGTCCGGATGCTCAACGACAGTCCGGACCAAATTGAAGCCGTGGCGCGGTTTGTGGCTGAAATAAAGCCAGCCACGGCCTATCTCGCTGTGCCGACCCGGCCCCCCGCCGAGCCGTGGGTTGAACCTCCGACGGAAGACGCGCTGAACTGCGCTTACCAGATTTTTCGGCGGTATTGCGCCGCCGTGGAATTGCTGACCGGCTACGAAGGCGATGCCTTTGCTTCCACCGGCGATCTGACGACTGATTTGTTGAGTATCACCGCCGTGCATCCGCTCCGCGACGACGCAGTGCAGTCGCTGCTCGCCAAGTGCGGCGCGGACGCGGCAACGCTCCGGCGGTTGGTGGTAACGGGCCAACTGACGGAGACAGAATACGAAGGTCACCGCTTTTATTTGCGGCCGACGCTCTCACACGCAGCAAACTGAAAGGAGACAGCCATGAACCACCAATTGTTGATCGCCATCGAGCTTAATGAGCCGGCGCAGCGAGTTGCCGAGTATGTCGCCCGGGCGTGTGCGGGTGTGACTGACGCACGGTTGACGCTGTTCACCATGCTGCCGGGGCTGCCGGCGTGGGTCGAATCCGGAGAGTCCGCTGATGCCAGCACTCAGCGCGACAAGATCGAGGCCGAGAAGCGCGCGGAAGCGGAGCAATGTTTGGCAAACGTCCGGCAGCACCTCGTGGCGCACGGGGTGGACGACCGGATGATTGACGTGGAGATTGCCGACGAGTCGCCGTGGAAAGTCGAACACATTCTGACGGCAGCCCGCGAGCATGGTTGTGACACGATTGTGCTGGCTCGCCATCACAAATCCATGGTGCGCGAGTTCTTTGCCGGCGATTCCGAAGAGAAACTCCTGCGCCACCCCACCGGCTTCACCGTCTGGCTGGTCGAATGAGAGGGACAATGAGCACAACACAACCACCCGATCATCTCACCGGCAGCGCGTATCATACACCCGACATGAACTGGCAAGAGATGCGCGGCTTTCCCGGCGGCGTCGAAGTGAAGATCCTGCGGATGGATTTCCTGTCGGGCTCTAAAACCATGTTGGTCAAGGTGCCGGCGGCGGGTCAAATCTACCCGCATCGCCACGACTCGGATGTTCAGCATTTCCTCATCGCGGGTGAATACACAACCGGCGGACAGGTTTTCAAGGCGGGCACCTACCGGCTGATTCCCAAGGATACCGATATTCCCGCCATGGACTCCACGAAGGGAGTGACCTTCCTGTTGATCTCCGATCCTGTGAGTTCACCAACCAATCCCCACTCGGAAACGGAACCACCATGACAACGAATCGCATCCTAGTTATCGGCGGCGTCGCCACCGGCGCGAAAGCTGCCGCGCGCGCCCGCCGCCGCGACCCCAATGCTGAAATCACCATCGTTGAACGCGGCCGGTTCCTCTCGTATGCCGGTTGTGGGATGCCGTATTACATTCAAGGCGAAGTCCACGACTTCCATGAACTGATGTCCACCCCGGCTGGTGTGATCCGCGACGCCGCCTTCTTTCAGAACGTCAAAGACATTCGCGTCCTCAACCAAACGCTGGCCGAAAAGATTGACCGCGCCGGCAAGAAAGTCACCGTCGTCAACACCGTCACCGGTGCCCGACAGGACTTACCCTACGACAAACTCGTCATCGCCACCGGCGGCGTGCCGGTCGAACCGCGCATCGAGGACACGAACCTCAACCGGGTCTTCCGCCTGAACCTACCGGACGACGCACTCGCGATGCGCGAAGCCGTCGAACATGCCGGCATCAAACGCGCCGTGCTCATCGGCGGCGGCCTCATCGGTCTCGAAACCGCCGAGGCGCTCGTCACGCGCGGCATCCACGTCACTGTCGTCGAAATGCTCGATCAACTCCTGCCGGCCATGCTCGATTGGGAAGTCGCCGCGTTTTTGGAAAAATATCTCCGCAGCAAGGGTCTCGGCATCCGGCTCAACGAGAAAGTCACGCGCATCGAAGGCGACGGCAACGGCAACGTCGCCCGCGTGGTCACCAGTGCCGGTACGCTCGATGCCGACATGGTTCTCATCGCCATCGGCGTCCGCCCCAACGTTCAACTCGCCAAGGATGCCGGGCTGAAGCTCGGCCAAACCGGCGCGCTTGCCGTCAACGACCAACTCCAGACCAGCGATCCCGACATCTATGCCGGTGGCGATTGCGTCGAATGCACGCACCTCATTACCGGCCAGAAAGTGTTCGTCCCGCTCGGCTCGACCGCCAACAAACACGGCCACGTTATCGGCGACAACATTACCGGCGGCACATCCAAGTTCCCCGGCATCATCGGCACGACCGTGTTCAAGGTGCTCGACTACAACCTCGCCCGCACCGGCCTGACCGAGAAGCAAGCCCGGCAACTCGGCCACAACGTCATAACCGCCCTCGTGCCCGGCCCCGACCGCGCCCATTACTATCCGACCGCCAAGACGCTGCTCGTGAAACTCGTCGCCGATGCCGGTAACGGTCAGTTGCTCGGCGCACAAGTGCTCGGCCCCGGTGACGCGGTGAAACGAATTGATGTGTTGGCCACCGCACTGACGTTTGGCGCGACGATGGATCTATTGGCGGGCATTGATCTCGGCTACGCGCCGCCGTATGCGACGGCCGTTGACCTCATCGCGCACGCGGCGAACGTCTTGCGCAACAAGCGTGACGGCCTCGCGCCGGCGCTGACGCCGCAACAAGTCAAAGCCAAGCTCGACGCCGACGAGCCGGTCGTGCTGCTCGATGTTCGCACTCCGGCCGAGCGCGACCAGATGCAGTTGCGCGACCCGCGCGTGGTGTGGATACCGCTCGGCCAGTTGCGGAAGCGTGTCGGTGAATTACCACGCGACAAAGAGATCATCTGTTTCTGCAAAGTCAGCCAACGCGGTTACGAAGCCCAGCGGATCCTCGACGGCCTCGGCGTGCCGAACGTCAAGTTCCTCGATGGCGGCCTTATTGCGTGGCCGTACCCGCTCGAACCCGAAAGGAAATAAACCATGAGCGAATACAGCATTTCGACGCAGATCAAATTGCCGTTCAATCAAGCACTGCGCGAGACGCGCCGGGCACTCGAACAGGAAGAGTTCGTCATCATCACCGAGCTTGATATGCAAGCGGAGCTCGCCCAGAAGCTGAACCAGAACATTCAGCCCTACATCATTCTTGGTGTCTGGGTGCCGGCGTGGGAGTTTGCGGCGTTGCGCAAGGAACCGGATATCGGCTTGCTCATGCCGAGCCACGTCTGCCTCTGGGACAACGGCGACGAAACCTGCACGCTGGTGACTGCCGACCTCAAGCACCTGTGCCACGTGGAAGCCAACCCACCGCTGGCCCAAGCCGCCCGCGCCATCAACGCCCGCCTCCGTGCCGCTGTGGACCGCGTGCAAACCGCTTGGATGGATAAAATTCCGCCGCGCTAATTGGCCAAACATGGAAAACTTCTCGCGTGCCCTATTCGTGGCCGAGGTGTTTAACGGCGAGCAGGAGTAGGATGCCAAGCAGGAACGCGGCAAAATGGATCGCGCTGCCGGTCAGTTTCTCGTGACCTTTGACCTCGGGGATCAGATCGGACGCGCCGATGTAGATGAAGTTGCCGGCAGCGAAGGGGACGAGCCACGTCACATCCAGTCGTTGTCCGGCGCTGTAGGCGATAAGGCCGCCCAACAGAAAGGTCAGTCCGGACACGAAGTTGAACAGTAGAGCCGTCCCTTTCTTCCAGCCGCCGTGCAGTAATACAGCGTAATCACCCAGTTCCTGCGGCACTTCATGGGCCGCTGCCGCCAACCACGCGAGCACACCCAGCCGGATATCAATCAGGAAAATGCCGCCAATCGCGAGGCCCCCGATCAAGTTGTGCAGACCGTCGCCGATCAGGATCAAGTAGGTCAGCGGTTTCTTGCAGCCGACCGCTTCCCGGTGGCAATGATGCCAGTGGAGGAATTGCTCCAGTGCGAAAAACACCGCGAACCCGGCCAACACCAGCAGAAACACCCCGTCGAGCGACATCTGCCGAGCCGCTGCCGGGAGCATGTGGAGGAACGCCCCGCCTAGCAGTGCCCCGGCCGCGAACGCCACCAGCGGCGTCAGCACCCGTTTCAACATCTGCTCGCTAAGCAACAGCGTGACGCTGCCCACGAGCGCGATCGCACTCATGGCCAATCCACTGCCGACAATCCACCAGAACGTGGTCAATAGTCCAATGTCAGGATGCGGCCCTTGGTGAAGTTGAAGAAGGCTTTCTTGTCGGCGACCTGGATACCGGGGGCGAGATCAGCGGCGGTCTTGCCGGCGGCTTTGAGGCAACCGGGGCAGGCCATCAGCGTCACCTTGTGCTCGGCCAGTTTCTTCAACTGTGCCTTCGAGGCCGGGAAGTGGCTGAACTGGATGTCCGCCGCATCCTTCATCACAACCTCAATGCCTTTGATGTCGAAATAGACGAGCACGTCTTTGTCTTCGGCCATCATCGCTGCCATTTGTAATGCCATCGCCACCCGGTGTGGATCATTCGTGCCGTGACTAACATGAATGAATACACCATCACGCGTTTCGGTTGCCTGTTGGGCGCGCAACGACGAGATGGACAACAACGCTGCGACGGCAACCGCCGCCGCGATCATCAGACGAGTCTTCATAACTTCTCCTTTTTGGTTTGTGACTTTCGTGCTGTCGCCAGAAACACGGGGTACCGGCGGAGTGCGCCGGCTGCGCCCGGTTTCTCGATTTCATGTGCGGTCTCAAACTCCACCTGCCGGAAACCAGCCGCCTGCAACTGCTCGCGAACCCACTCCCGGCAAAAACCGTGATGCTCAACTCCGTGCGGGTCTTGATGGAACGAACCATCCTCCGCGTCGAGATCAGCCAGCGCCAGCAATCCACCGGGCGTCAAGAGCGAGTGAAATCGTCCCAACAACCCGCTGACTTCCCGGACATGATGCAGCGTCATCGCACAAAGGATGACGTCGAATTCCGAACCGACCAGCGGCTCCGTCGTCAGATCGTGCCGGCGGGTGGTCACATGTTCCAAACCGGCCGCACGGGCTTTGGCCGCAAAGCGTGCCAGCATTTCGGTGGACGAGTCCACGCCGAGCACAGCGGCACAGCGCTCGGCCAGCGGGAGGCTACACAAGCCAGTCCCGCAGCCGTAGTCCATCAAGCGCGGTTTCAACAGGCCATTCAGCTTGGCGCCGACGGCCCGGGCGATGGCCGCACCCATCGCCACCCGGCGCGGCTCCTCATCCCAACTCTGCGCTTTCTCACCGAAGCGAGTCATGCCGACGTGCCGCTATTCGGCGGCCGGCTTCGCCTCCGCGGGGGCTTTGGTGAACGATTGGAGCGCGAGGTAGTTCGGCCCGAAGCGCTTGATGTTTTCGAGCTGCTTGTCGAACTCATCGAAATGGCGTTCCTCGTCATTGACCTGCATCTCAAACAACTGTTTGGTCGCCGAGTCGGCATTCTGGCTGGCTTGCAGGGCATACTGATTGTAGATGCCCACCGCTTCGTGTTCCATCGCGGCGGCTCGCGCCAGAATCTTCTGCGGATCGGTGATCTTCTCGACCGGCCCGGCGCAGACCATTTCCACGTCGCCTTTCAGAAAGAGAATCCGGTCGGCGAACCGTTCGACGTGGCCCATTTCCTGGATGGCGACCCGCTTGAACAGCGCCGCCAGCGGTGCAAAGCCTTGGTCGTCGAGATGAAAATGCCAGTACATGTATTGGTGGACGGCTTGGAGTTCGTCGGCCACACCCTTGTTTAACAGTGTGATACTTTTTGTTTTGTTCATAATTTATTTCCTAGGTTGTTGGCCAGGGCGCGGCGGATGGCGGCGAGGAGGTCGGTTTTATCAATCGGTTTGTAGAGATACTCAAACGCACCCTCGCGCAATGCTTCCATGTATTGCCCCCAATCGGCGAACGCGGTGATGATGATCACCGGAACTTTGGGGAACGCCGTCTTGAACGCCGTCAACAAGCTCGTGCCTTTCATGCCGGGCATTGAGACATCCGTGATGACGAGATCGAAGCGTTGTTTGGTGGTGTTGACATGGCGGATCGCACTCGTGGCATCCGGCAGGGCGACGATTGTGTAACCTTCCTTCTCCAACACCTTCGTCAACGCCTTCAACAACTCCACATCATCGTCCACCAAGAGAATGGTGGCGGCTGGACACGACTCGTTCACGGCGGTTGGTTTAGCACTGCCGGTGCCACCGGGGAAGTGGGGCCGGCTAACTTGTTGGCAGGAGCGAGGTTGGACTCGGATTGGCGCCGGTAGAACCCCCAAGAAAATCCTGTCAGCCTGTCAGGAGAACCCACCCGGCCAGACAATTTGGCATCCTTACACGCCGCGCCGGTAGAGCGTGCGCGACGAGATCCCGAGAATTTTGGCCGTCTTCTCTTTATCGTTACCGCACAAACGCAACGTCTCCGTAATGACGCGATCCTCGGCCTCCGCCAACGTCACACCGATGGGCAGGGTGATGGAGGGCCCAGTCGGCGCGCTGGTGCCGCCGCGGAGCGCGGTGATCAATTGGAAACTCTCGATCACTGCGCCCGTGCAAACCGCCAACGCACGCTGCATCGTGTTCTCGAGTTCGCGCACATTGCCGGGCCACGAGTGCGCGAGCAACTGGTCAAGCGCGACCGGCGCGATGCCGGTCACTTTCTTTTGCATGCGCGCCGCGTACTTTTTCAGAAAATGATCCGCCAACACCGGCAAATCCTCACGCCGGTCGCGCAACGGCGGCAGATTCACGTGGACGACGTTGAGCCGGTAGTAGAGGTCTTCCCGGAACTTCTTTGCGTGGATGGCCGCCGCCAAGTCCACGTGGGTCGCGCTGATCAGGCGAACGTCCACTTGAATTTCTTTCGTGCTGCCGAGCCGTTGAAACCGGCCGTCCTGCAAGACGCGGAGCAATTTCGCCTGTAACGCCGGGCTCATCTCCGCGATTTCGTCGAGAAACAACGTGCCGCCATCGGCCATCTCGAACTTGCCGGGCTTCGACCCCGCCGCGCCGGTAAACGCGCCGCGTTCGTAGCCGAAGAGTTCGCTTTCGAGCAACGTCTCCGGAATGGCGGCGCAACTGATTTTGATGATCGGTTTGTCGCGGCGCAGGCTGAGCGTGTGCAGCATGTCGGCTACGACTTCCTTGCCGGTGCCGCTCTCGCCTTGAATCAGCGCGCTCACATCGGTCGGCGCAATCTGGCGGACGAGTTTCTTGATCTCGATCATTGCCGGCGTGCCGCCGATGAGGGAATCCTCGCCGCGCGCCTGCTGGAGTTGTTCGCGTAACTGCTGGTTCTCGGCTGAGAGGCGTTGGCGTTCGACGGCTTTGGCGACGGTCTTGAGCAGCTGGTTTTTGTCGAGCGGTTTCTCGATGAAATCGTAGGCGCCGAGCCGCATCGCTTCGACGGCCTTCTCGACGGTGCCGTGACCGGTGATGACGATGACTTCAATGGTCGGGCGGATTTCCTTCGCGCGTCTGAGGACGGCGATGCCGTCGCTGTCCGGCAACATCAGGTCGGTGATGAGCAAATCCACGACTTCGGTGGAAAACTTGTCGAGCCCCTCCTGCGCGGTATGGACGAAGGAAACCCGGTACCCTTCTTTCGCGAGAATCTTGGACGCGGCGTTGCAAAGTGCTTCTTCGTCGTCCACCAATAAAATGTCAGCTCGTTTGGCCATGGCGTAGCGGTAGTTCGATCACGAAGGTTGTACCTTGTCCGGGGGTGCTTTCACAACGGATTTGTCCGCCGTGCTCGTTAATGATCTGCTGGGTCAGCGGTAACCCCAGACCGGTGCCGCCGACTTTTGTGCTGAAAAACGGGGTGAACACCTGGGTGCGCTCTTGTTCGGTCATGCCTTTGCCGGTGTCGCGGATGGTCAGGCAGATGTGCTGGGGCTGGCTTGTGGTGAGGACCGTCAGGGTGCCGCCCCGGGGCATGGCTTCGATCGCGTTGCGGACGAGATTGAGAATGGCCTGCCAGAGTTGGCCTTCATCCGCCAACAACACCGGCAAGGCGGGATCGAGTTCCTTGGCGACAGTGACGTTGGTGGCGGTGAACAACGAGTCGAGAAACGACAGTCCTTGATCGAGGATTTCGTTGAGCTGCACGCGATCCGGCATTGGTTTCGGCAGCCGCGCAAACTTCAGGTAGTCCTCCGTCACCCGTTGGATGCGGCGGACTTCGGTGTCGAGCGACTGCAGCAACGCGCGCGATTCGGTGCCGGCGGCGGGACTGGCTTGCGAGAGTGTTTCAATTTCGTCGCGAACGAGGTCAATGTTGAGCGTGATCGAACTGAGTGGATTGCGGATTTCGTGCGCGAGCTTGGCGGACATGGTGCCGATGACGGCGAGGCGTTCGGCGCGGAGCTTTTCTTCTTCAAGGCGTTGCCGGCTGGTAATGTCGCGGAGAATGGCCGACCGGCCAATCGGATTGCCTTGCGGGTCGCGGAGCAAAGTCACGCTCACTTCGACCGGGACGATGCGGCCATCTTTCGCGACGCGGACGGTTTCGAGATGGCAATGGCCGACCCGATGGATTTCGCTTTCGATCTGCGCCAGCTCCCCGGCGTGAAGCCGGTCGGGTGGCACAAGCAGCTTGAGCGGTTTGCCCAAGACTTCCTCTGCCCGCCAACCGAACACTTTTTCGGCGGCCCGATTCCAGGAGCGGAACCGGCCGTCGTTATCGAGCGAGAAAATGACATCCGCGGAATCGTTGATGATGCTTTCGAGCTGCTGCAAATGCCGGTAACGGTCGCTGGCGATGTACGCGTCCATCGCCAACGACGCGTCGAGCATGAACGCTTTTTCCAGGGCGACGATGGTTTCGTGGGCGTGGCCGGGTGTGGCGATGCAGTGGTCGCGGATCAGCGGGGTGATGAGCTTGAAATACAGATTATACGCCATCAAATACCACCGCGGACTCAGACCGACGCGCTCGTGGGTTTTGCCGATGCGGAGCCGGTCTTGGAAATAGGCGTCGTCGAATTTCCCCTCGAACAGGCGGAGGAGATAATCGCGCTGGAGTTTCTTGAGGCGCTCGACGGTGGTGTGGTCACTCAGGAGTTGGGCGGTTTCGGGAAAGTTCAGCAAGTGAGCGTAGAACGCGTCCTCGACGGCTGTGACGTGTTGTTCGAGGACGGGCCGGAACTCGCGCAATAATTGTTCATCGCGCTCGGTTAACCCGAGAAAGCGGAGCCGGTGTTCGCGTTCGGAAGAAGCCATCGCCAGTGAGACTACGGAGGCGAAACCGGGTTGTCAATGCAGTGGCAAGCGGTGGCAGAATTACCGGTTCACTTGATCTTGCTGACTGCCAATTCCCCTTGCCGGGCATAATCAATCGCTTCGCCTAAAATCCGGGCGGCCTCTTGTGGCGCGTGGAAGCCCATTGAATTTTCGGCGTTGATGAAATCCACGCGCCATTGGGCTTTGCGCTGGAGTTCGTGGACGGGGCCGAGTTGCGCGTCGGTGGCCCCGGCCAGCTTGGCTTGTTTGACAGCGTTGATGAGACCCACAAGCGCATCCTCAGCACGGATCATCAACTCGTGATTGCGTTTCTGGATCGAGTCCACGCGCGTTTTGATTTCCTCTTCGGGGAAGCGGTGACAGACTTGGCAGGCGTTGGCGATGTTGAGCAACGGGCTCCGCACCCAGTGGTCGCTGACTTTGATCGCGCCGTCGCGTTTATACGGCATGTGACAGTCGGCACACGAGACGCCGGAGCGGGCGTGAATGCCCTGGCTCCAGAGTTCGAACTCGGGATGTTGCGCCTTGAGCGCTTCCGCGCCGGTATCGGCGTGTTTCCAGTCGAAGAACCGGTGGCCATCGGGGAACTTGTAGTTGTTGTAGTACTCCTCGATCTGTTCGACCTTGAGGCCGTTGTTCCACGGGAAGAACAGGTTCGTCTTCGGGCCGCAGTAGTATTCGACGTGGCATTGGCCGCAGACGAACGAACGCATTTCCTGCCGGCTGGCAAGGGCGTTGGGGTCGTACGGTTGCTGCCGGTCGCTCTTGCGCCATTTTTCCACTGAAGGCATGTGCGGGACGGCCGCACTGGATTCAGCCAGCGCCCGGATCCCGTTGAGGAAACCGGGGCGCGTGATGCGGAGTTGCATCGAGCTCGGGTCGTGACAATCAATACAGGCGACCGGGTGTTCGACGAGGTGGGTGGCGTTGCTGTAGGGCATCGCGTTGATGACCTCAAAACCTTTTTGGAGTTGGGCGTAGCCGGTCGGGCTGACCAGTGGGTCGTCGAGCGTGCCGGGCGCGCCGTTTTCCACGCCGGCTTTCCGGTAGGCGACGGTGTTGGAAGCGTGGCAATGCAGACACGCGCCGGGCTGGGGACGTTCGGTGACGCGCTTGGTGGCGCGCTGGTCGTCGAGCATGTACGCGTGGCCGCGCCGCACCCGATAATCAATCGCGAACGCATAGCCGTTGAAAATCGTTACGAGTCGTGGATCTTCTTCGAGTTTGCTGGGGGCGAACGTCTCCGAACCGCCGCCGCCGTAGGTCGTGCCGGTCTTCTCGGCGGTGCGCTGATAAGTGTCGTATTGCCGGGGAAAGTTCTTGCCCCATTCGGCGGGGTTGACCGTTTTCTCGTCGAGGTCCACGATTTTGAAGACGACTTGCTTGGCTTCCTCTTTCCGCCGGGAAATGTTTTCGTAGAGCAGCATGACGCCGATGGTGGCGCCGGCGAGGATGATGATCAGCAGTAGGTAGTAGAGTTTTTTCATGGGGTTTATCTCCGTGGGCCGTGGCCAACATTGGAGTGACAACGGACGCAATACAGTTCCTCATCCGCCATCACCCGGTGGGCAGTGATTTCGCGGACAAAATCGCGGTGGCAGTGCAGGCAATTCCGATTCAAGACGGCGGCATTACTGGGTTTGATGCGGATCGGTTCGTGAAAATCCTGGAAGGTGAACCCCTTCGAGTGATGATAGCCGTTCTCGGCCTTCGTGATGTATTTGCCAAGCAAGTCGTGCGGGACGTGGCAATCGTTGCACGTCGCGTGCGCGTGGTGGCTTGATTTCTGCCACGAATCGTATTGGTCGCGCATGATGTGGCAATTCACGCAGGCGGCCGGATCGTTCGAGAGGTACGACGCACCTTTCGCGTAATAGAACGTATAGCCGCCCACCCCGGCCAACACGCCTAGCAAGACGCACAAGATAATCGTGACTGTCTTCATTCAGTATCTTCGTATCCCAATCAACGCCGGGAGTTGTTGACCCATGTCAACTCACGCGCGCGCAGTATAACACCCGCCCGGCCACTCTTGGCAACCGGAACTTCAATTCACCTTGACCACAACCGCAACCTTTGATTGCCAACGCAACTCCGGATTTTCCGTCCGAATTTGAATGGAATGGTTCGAGATATATTGAGCGCATCGAAAAACGATAAAGGCAAAGAAAGACTTGCTTACTAAAATTCAGGAGCGTAGAAGTCGAGACGTAGTTAATTGACAACTTATTTTGCGTAGCTTTCGGCTACGGTCTGCTTAGAAAACCGCGAATTTTCACAGGAGAGACCGACCGAGTGCGCGCCCCACAAGGGCGCGGCTCGGCGTGCTCTCTCCAAAGGCGCTTCGCGGTGCCTCTAAGCGGGGTGCGTTGGGTTCGCGCCCCTTTGGTCTGTGGCCGGTTTTCATGGAGAAGCCGGTATGAACTGTGGATATCTTCTCGGTCAGGCGAATCGGCATGCGGTCGGGGTGATTTTCGCCTCACTGGTGCTCGCGGTGCCCGCCGCGCACGCTCAGGATGATGTGCTCTTGATGACCAATACCAGCCAACTGGTGAGCAGCGTATGGCAGGGTGGATTGTATCTGCCGTCGTCTTCTGGCCAGTGGCCAGTTTGGCCAACGGCCGGGGATGTCTGGTGGGCGGACTTTTCCGCACTGCCGTGGCTCAGTGGAGTGCCGACGCTCACCAATGGGAATGCGACCGTTTGGTGGTCGTCAGCGGAGTATGTGGGGGTGTCAGTGGTTCATCTACGCCTGACCAAGAATCTGCTGACCGGCGTGGTGGAAGTTTTTACTGACAGCGCGAAGATTCCAATTCTCTCGCTCGCGGCCCCCGTTAACTATCAGACCAATCAACTGACTGGAACTGAATTGAGTGTATTGCGGATGTGGCAGCAGCAGCACGATGCGGGCGACGATGTGAAAACTATGGATGAGCCGGTCATGATGCTGCAACTCGGACTTGCCGACCAAGCGGATTATGAAACGTACGCGGCCAACATCGAAGCCGCGATGCTGGCGCAGGCCGAGATCGCCGCCGCCAAGGCCGCGCAAGGCGGTGAGTTTTCGGTGGGTGGTTTGGGAGGCGGCGGCATGGTGCTGATGTCGTTTTCCACAACGTGTATCAGCACGGTGGCGACGGATGCGTTTCAGATTCTCGACATCACTTACAATCCGAATGGCTCAACGACGTTGTGGTGGGACACTTGCACCAATTTTGTCGATACGGTGTTTTCCGCGAACGCGTTGAGCAATAAATTTGTTTGGACAACCAACGCGGTGTTATTGGGAGTGGCGGGCACGACCAGTTGGACCGATTACAGCACGACAAATTTGCTGAGGCGATTCTACAAAATCGGCCGGCATGAATGGGTGGATACGCTTGGGGACGGGATACCCAAGGAATGGCGGGCGTTTTATTTTGGCGGGGATGGCACGACGACGAATGGGAATTCGTGTGCGGCGTGCGACGCAGATAGCGATGGGCTGAGTAATCTGGTGGAGTTTTCGCTCGGCACTGATCCAACATATGCGGATACCGATGGCGATGGATTAGCGGATGGCGCGGAAGTCAATACGCACGGAACGAACCCGCTGAATTGGGATAGCGATGGGGATGGGCTGAGCGATGAGGAAGAACTCAATACCTACAACACCGATCCGCTTCTGTGGAGCACTGTAGGTGACGGCATTTCGGATGGCTGGAAAGTCGCGCATGGTTTTGATCCATTGGATCCAACAGTCGCGGGGCGCGATGATGACGGCGATGGGGCGACGAATCTGCAAGAATCGTTGGCGGGAACTAACCCCGCCACTGCCGACACCGATGGGGATGGAATCCCGGACGGTTGGGAGATTTTGCATGGGGTGGATCCAGTGCGCGCGACCGACCGGGATGAAGACGCGGATGAGGATGGCTGGTCGAATTATTGGGAGTGGTATTATGGAACTTCACCGCAAGATGCCGCCAGCCAGCCGGCTCCGCTGTCTACCAATGCAGTAACGTTGGAGTATAAGATGATTTCTTCGCGACGGAAACATTTTGGCTTTCCGGAGTTCTGGCCGCATGTCTCCTCTCCACAGAAATACTACCTGACCAAAACGTATTCGGGTTTGCAGGAGTGTTGCAATTCCCCGTCAGCATGCCCGAGTGGTCGCACAGCATCAGTCCCAAGAATTGATTTTTCTGTTGGACAACCTACGCTCTGGGATCCTGTGGCGAATGTCATTAGCCAGCAGGCCACCGCCAATATCTTGACCAATCAATGTTGTGGCGAAACCGGGGGCATCATGACGAATCTAGTGGCCGACTTTCTCCCGAATTGCGGCGGGGCAAACGAGATTGTAACGAATACAAGTTATGTGATCCCTGCCGGGACAAACTGGCCGTATAGCTCTGAGGAAGTCCGGGTGGATCTGTCGAACGAATACACGTTGGCGATGTTGGTAAGCAATGCGCTCAATGATTTAACACAATGCGGTCCGTGGGAGGATCTGAGTTGGGGCGAATTGCGGTTGTTTGCCACGCCGCCAGTGGGCAATGGCTGTGGGGGAGCGGTGCCGCCTCAGCCGACTTGCCAGAGTGAATGCAACCATACGACGTGTTTTCAGATCGGGGGCGTCCGACACTATGGATTTTGTGAAAGTGGGGATGTCTTGTGGTTGCGGCATCTACGGTATCGGTATGCGCTTACTGGATTGACCGGTGTGGTGTACCGCGTGACGTGGATCGAACGATTCACGCCAGATGCGGGCACGAATATCGTGGAGACGGTAAAGACGGAATTGGTGGCCTCCAGTGGTGGGACGATCTATACAGGTGAGCACGACCTCCCGCCGCCGCTGAGCGATGGGATTGTGACGGTGCAGGGTGCGATTCAGATCGACTTGGATGTGGATGGGAACCGGAATGGCACGGTCGAGGCCAGCGTGGATGAGATTGGCGAAGACGGTTGGACGCGGGAACATGGCGCCTTGGTGCCGGTGCGTCCGATTGACGTGGGTGGGACAAACTCGTTGAACGGCTTGGCGGCGTTGGTGGTGCAACCGCCCTCGATTGTTTTTCCCGGTCATACGCTGCGGCTGCACTCGACGGGTGATACGGACGTGAATGCAAATTTCCGCCTGCTCGATAGCGCTGGCGGCGGGACAAACCTCTTTTGGGATTCCTATGGCAACTATACGTTCGGCGTCTGGCCGACCAACGGGGCGACGTTCTATGTGGCATCCCACACTTCGCGCAAGACCGTGACGAACAATCTGCCGAGCCAGTACACCATTGAATTGCAGTTAGTCGGCACCAATGGCGCGGTCGTGGCTGCGGATCGAGTCAAGTTCACGATTGCGCCGCTGATCTTGCCGCCCGAATGCAATCCGACGGAGGCCGTCTATTCTTCACAAGCGGGGATTACAAATAACACCGCCATTCCGGGGTTGATTATCTTGAATACCTCGGGTGAGCGATGGACCCAAGATCAAGTAAAGTTTACGAAGGTGCAGAGCGTCAGCAACGGTATGAGCGATGTGTTTGTGACGTTGAATCACACCAATCAGGGGAATCTCGTGACCGCCCTGAGGGCGAACGGTCAGACGGGGATCGAATGGCCAGTGACCGCTCCGGACAGCCAGTACGCTGGCAATGGTGGAAACATCATGGCGACGCCGCCGGTGCCGGGCGCACCCTATGGCAAAATCTTGATTGGTTCCGCTTTAACTGAATCCGCGCCATATTGGTCTGCACAGGGAATTCAACCGGTCGATACCTCGATTGATACAGATTGGCTTTGGGTTGGTCATATTGACGAAACCATCATGTTCATCTCGACGAATAAAGTGTTGATTGCGGATCCATGGAAAGCTGCGGACTTGTTGCATCAAGAGATAATTACCGGAAATGGTACAGGCACGATTTGGTTTGGGCTCGATGCAAGTGTCTCGCGCACACAGATGATACAGTCAGTTGTGATTGCTACGAATGTGGCACTTGGCGTTCCAAAAGTTACAACCTTGCCGGCTCCGGGGTTGGCGGCAACAAGCAGTATCAGCACAATGGTTTTTACAAGTGTCATTTTCTCAAGTGGCGACGTATTGCGCATAGACAATGAACTTATGCGGATTGATGCGATTAGCGGTTCTACCGTTACCGTTTACCGCGCATTAGGTGGTTCGATTGCGGCGGCTCACACGAATGGCAGCCTGATCTATGCGCTCGCTGATGTGATGCGCGACAACCTTTATTGGACACCGTTCACCGATACGGCGCGGACTCATCTATTAGACGTGAGCAATCAGGTTCAAACGGCGCTTGGTTCGTACCACGTTGACTTTATTCCCATGCCCGTACTATTTGCGCAGACATCTGGTGTTTATGTTGCAATCAGTGCAAACGGTGCAAATTCTTTGTACGGTTCGAATGGGGTTGTTTACTATTCCGACCCTGGCTGTGGTGTTTTCAAGAATTATATCACAGGTGTCTTGCCCACTTCCCAAGCGATTGACGTTTGGGAGGGCTATCATTGTCTGAAAGGTGAAGTGCATTGTGGAACCGCGGCGCGTCGGCAGTTAAATCCAGTGCCGCCTTGGTGGCAGCGGGTCAATAATTGGGAATGAGAATATGAGAATGCTTATCGTTGGTTTGTGTCTGCCTTGTTTCTGTGCGGCGATGGATCGAGGCGAGCTGAATACAATGCTGGCTACTGCCGCTGCCACAAAAAGCAATACGTACTTGGAAGCGCGCCAAGGTATAATTGCTTCCAATAAGAGTAACCCCTCGTTGCTAGCGAAAGCAGCCGTCGATCCCCATCTGACATGGCAACAGCGCCTCGTTGCGCGAATCTGTTACGAGCGACTAAACAGGGGTGCTGAAATTGATGTGTTACGCCGTTACGATTGGCGCACGCATCCACAGTACGACAAAAATTGGGAGAAAGATCACGTTGGGCCGACTGCGTATCTAGGAAAATTCGCAATTCCAAGATTCACGGAAGCGGGATTTTGGTACTACTACATCGAGATGCAATGGAAACGAACCAGTGAGTTTTCCATCGACTCCGCCATATCTCGCATCAATGAGACGCGTACGGGTTTTTCTTGGATTGGTTGGTCCGCCAGCGCTCTCCAAAACCAACCTGAGAACTATTACCGAATTAGATGTGCAATTGAACAGATTGACTATGATCCAGAGCTTGCGGATCCGTGGAGTATTTATTGCTACCGGTTCCTGTCGAATTTCACAAATCCGAATCCTCCGCCCACTCCAGCGGTGGCGATTCCTTCATTGGTGAAGCATCATGAGGCATTCTTCAATAGAACTGTGGGTGGCGGGAGAAGCCCTAAAGAGCGGGAAGAATACTACTGGGGTACATTTGAAGTACTAATGAACTCTGCCAATGTTAGCCATGCCGAAATGATTGAGGAATACATCAATTCCCATCCGCGTTTGGCAATTCTCAAGGGCAAACTGTCGGCCATCCGTTCCCGGCCCGCGCTGCCGTATCAAAGTGATCCGCCATTTCGCCTAGGGCAACTGCCGGTAAACTGATGTGCCATCAGCAGCACTTCATACTCAAGAACTCTCGGTTGCAGTCTGCTAGATCTTTGGTACTCGTGATTCCACTTGACCGGTCTTGAATCAGACGCGAACACTGCGGGCAATGAAACGTCTCCTCGCGTTGCTGACTTTGACCGGCGGGCTCGCATTGGGATCCTTCGCCCAACCCCCGCTCGCTTACGTCGAAGGCGAAGTCATCGTCACCTACAAGCCGGCCGCCGCATTGGCCGCCAAACAACGCACCAAAATTGGCTTTGTCCGCGCCCCGGGCCGGACAACCGCCGAACTGATCGCCGAACTTCAACTCGACCCCGCCGTCGAAACCGTCGAACCGAATTATCTCCGCTGGTTCACCGCGCCGCCGCCGACGAACGATCCGTCGTTTGCCCAACTCTGGGGTCTGCGCAATACCGGGCAAACCGTCAACGGGCTGACCGGCCAAACGGGCGCGGACATCCGGTTCGCGGAAGCGTGGACGGTTGCGCCGGCGGTTACCGGCGTGGTGGTGGTGGCGGTGCTCGACAGCGGGATTGATTACACGCACCCCGACCTCGTCGCCAACATCTGGACCAATTCTGGCGAGATTGCGGGCAACGGCATTGATGACGACGGGAATGGCTTCGTGGACGATCTGTTCGGGTATGACTTCATCGCCGGCAATGGCAATCCGTTCGACTCCGGCTACCACGGCACCCACGTCTGCGGCACCATCGCCGCCACCGGTAACAATGGGCTCGGCGTCATCGGTGTCAATTTTCACGCCCAAATTATGCCCCTGAAGATCTCCACGAACGGCTCCACCGTCACCACGGCTGGCTCCATCGCCGCCATTCAATACGCGACGTCGATGAAACATCGCGGCGTCAACGTCGTCGCCATCAACGCGTCGTTCGGTGGCGGCGGATTCAGCACGGCGGAGCGCGCCGCCATCCTCGCCGCGGGCGAAGCCGGCATCGTCGTCTGCGCCGCCGCCGGCAACGACAGTCGGAACAACGACGGCTTGCCATTCTACCCGGCGAATTACCGGCTGCCGAACATGCTCGTGGTGGCAGCGAGCGATCCGAATGATTCGCTGGCGGCGTTCTCGAATTTTGGCGCGACCACGGTGGACCTCGCGGCGCCGGGCGTGAACATCTTGTCCACATTTCCCGTCGCGCTCGCCGGCACGACGGCCTCCGTCCGACAAGCCACGTTCACCTACGCGGCCAACGGATTGACGTATGGCGGGACGACGACCGGCCTCACGGCGACGGTCGTGGATTGCGGGTTGGGTTACCCGACGAATTTTCCGCCCGCCGTCGCCGGCAACATCGCGTTGATCGAACGCGGCGTTTTGTTTTTTACCGAGAAAATCCAAAATGCCATGGCGGCCGGCGCGATTGCGGCCATCGTCTACAACAACGCGCCGGGAAATTTCTTCGGCAGCCTGCAGTTCCCGACAAATTGGATTCCGGCCGTGTCAATTTCACAGGCCGATGGGCAGGCGTTGGTGGCCGGGTTGCCGGTGACGGTGGTGAGCATTCCGGACCCGGCGCAAATTTATCAGTACCTCGAAGGCACCTCGATGGCGGCGCCGCACGTGGCCGGCGCGGTGGCGGTCGCGGCGCAGATTTTTCCCGAGGAATCACCGGCGGAACGCGTGCAACGGATTTTGATCAATACCGATGCCGTGCCGGGTTTGCTGGGGAAAGTGGTGACTGGTGGACGGTTGAATTTGTTTCGGACGGTGACCGGCATTGCGAGTTGGGTGGTGTCGAATGCCGTGGCGGAAGTGGCGGGGGTGACGGTGGTGTTGCCGGGGCAGCCCATTGGGTTCACGGCGACCGGCTGTGACTGGGATTTTGGCGACGGCACCACGAGCAGCGCGTGCGGGCCGACGCATGTTTACGCCGCGTGCGGGCCGCAAGTAGTAAGCGCAATCCTGCCGGCGGACGGCGGGCCGGTCACCAATCAGTTCACCGTGGCGGTGGCGTGTGCGCCGACGGCAAGCAAGTTGAGCCTGAAATCGAATTTCGTTCCCGGTAAGCTGGACACGGCGAAGTGGAAGGCGACGATTGAGTTGCCGGGAAATTTCCAAGTGAACAACCGGTACGTACAATTATCCATCGGCGGCGTGGCGGTGCCGTTTACGTTGGACGCGAAAGGCAGCGGTGTGAATGGTGCGAGCAAGTTGAGCATCAAGCGGAAGGGCACGAGTCCGGTGTGGCAGGTGAGCGCGGCGTTGAAGGGGGATTGGGACGCGGCGTGGGAAGCGGACGGTCTGGTCAATGCGACGACCAGCGGGCTGGTCAGTTTGCCGGTCGTGCTGTACATCAGCAGTCCCGCGCCCGAAGCGTTTTTTATCGGCCCAACGCTTCAATACAAAGCCACCGCCGGTAAATCAGCCGCGGCGAAATCGCAGTAACCGGAGGCCGTTGAGAATGACCAGTACGGTGCTGCCCTCATGGCCCACCACCGCGACTGGGAGGCGGATGTCGGCGACAAATGTCGCGGCAACCAGTCCAAGCATCATCGCGAACGCGAAAACCAGATTCTGACGGATGACGCGTTTCGTTTGCCGGGCGAGCGCGACGGCGAAGGGCAGATTCTGCAGGTCGTCGGCCATCAAGACGACATCCGCAGTTTCCAAGGCGACATCGGTGCCTGCGCCGCCGAGGGAGATGCCAAGATTGGCGGCGGCGAGCGCGGGCGCGTCGTTGATGCCGTCGCCAATCATTGCGACGCTGCCGTGTTGCCCCTGCAGACTGCGGATGACATTCAGTTTGTCTTCCGGCAAAAGTTCCGCTTCGGCTTCCATGCCGAGCCGGTTGGCAATGGCGCAGGCGACGCGCCGACTGTCGCCGGTGAGCATCACCAGCCGGCGAATGCCGAGCTTGCGCAGGTGCGCGATGGCGGCTTCGGCGCTGGGACGCAACGTGTCGGCGATCGCGAGGACGCCGAGAGCGGCATTTTCATTGCCGACAAGCACGGTAGTCTTGCCGGCGGCGGCGAGGCGTTCGATGGCGAGTTCCAGTTCGGCCGGAATGGCGGCACCGCGTTCGGTGAAGAGTTGCGGCTTGCCGACAAGAATCCACTGGCCGGCGATTTCCGCCTGCACGCCGCGGCCGACGAGCGCTTCCATGTTCGCTGCCTCGCGCAGTTTCAGGCCACGCGTTTTGGCCTCTTCGACAACCGCCATCGCGAGTGGGTGTTCGGACAAGCTCTCCACCGACGCCGCGAGGGTGAGTAATTCGTCTTCAGTCACGCCGGGGGCGGTTTCCAAGTCGGTCAGGCGCGGGCGCCCGAGCGTGAGAGTGCCGGTTTTGTCGAATGCGATGGCCTGTAAATCAGCGGCGCGCTCCAAATGCACGCCGCCTTTGAAGAGAACGCCGTTGCGCGCCGCGCCGGTAATCGCGGCCAGAATTGCGGCGGGAATGGAGATCACGACGGCGCACGGCGAGGCGACGACGAGGATGGTCATCGCCCGGTAGAAGGATTGCGCGAAAGGCTCGTGGAGGAAAAGTACCGGCACAATTGCGGTCACCGCTGCCAGCCCTAGCACCGCCAACGTGTAGCGCGCACCAAACCAATCCGTGAACCGCTGGCTCTGTGCTTTCTCGCTTTGGGCGGATTCGACGAGTTCGACGATGCGCGAAAGCGTCGTCTCGCCGGCAACGCGCGTGACTTCGACTTCGATCGCGCCTTGCTGATTCAACGTGGCCGCCAACACCATTTCGCCCTGGCCGCGTTCGACGGGGACGGATTCGCCGGTCATGACGGATTGATCCACACTGGTCTGGCCGCGGACGATTTTGCCGTCGGCGGGAATGCGTTCGCCCGGGCGGACAATGATGATTTCGCCGAGGCGGAGGTCAGCGACCGGTACGCGTTGCTCCGTGCCAGCGCGGCGGACGACCGCTTCGTCGGGCGTGAGATCCATCAATGCTTCGATGGCGCGGCGGGTCCGGCCGAGGACGTATTGTTCGAGTGTGTTGCTGAGCGAGAACAGAAACAGCAAGGCCGCGCCTTCCGGCCATTCGTTCACAATCGCGGCCCCGATGGCAGCGGCGATCATCAGGAGATCAACATTGACGGAGCCGGTCAGCAATTCCCGGAATGCCCGCCGCGCCGCGTAGAATCCGCCGGCAAGATAGCTGATGCAGTAAGGCACAATGGCCTGCGCTTCGGTTAGCCACCCGAGTTTTTCGCCACCCCAGCCAACCAGCAGCCCGGTAATGCAGGTGGCCGTCAAAATCGCCATGCGCCCGCGCGCGACGGCTTCTTCCGCGTGCGCGGCGCGCAGGTCCTCGCGAGTGCGCGGGTGGCGCTGCGTCTGATAACCAGCGCTGGCGAAGCGCTCTTCAAAGGTTGCCAGATCAGCCGTGGTGGAATCGTATTCGACGGCGATACTACCGGCGGCGGGGTTGATGGCGACCCGCGTTGCGCCGGAGGTTTGTTCGAGTTTCTTTTCCATCCCCTGCGAACAATCGGTGCAGCGCACGCCGCGCAGCCGGAGCGCGCACCGCTCGAAGCGTTGGCCGAACTCGACACCCATTTGCTTGGCGATTTCTTGAACGCGCACGAGCGAAACCAGCCGGGGGTCGTACCGGAACTTCAGGCTTTGCCCGCGGGAATCGAAGACCACACCGCGCACACCAGGCTCGGTGAGCAGCCGGGCTTGCAGTAATTCGGCACACCGTTTGCCGTCGGGACCGCTGCTGGGGAGCAGGGAAATATCCACTTCGTGTTCGTTGGCCATGGGGGGCGTGATCCGCATTGTCGGCACACTGCATCGGTCGTGCCACGCCTGCCGGTCGTGCTTTACGTGAGTTGACGGCTGACAGGTTGTCGTAATTTTCCCGGCAACTCGACAGGTTGGCAGGTAAAAATTGCGATTTGCCAAGTAAAACAGCATGGTACCGGCAGTGCTCTGCCCGACAATGGATGGACGTGTTTCTCCGGCGGATGCAACCCGACGATATCAACCAAACCTGGTTGATGTATTTGTCTTTTGAACCGAAAGGCGAATTTCAGGGGCTGCCGCCGGTCACGCCGGAGTTGACGCGGGAATGGTTGCGGAAACTGGTACTCGATAACGCCACTCAGTTTGTCCTCGAAATCGGGGAGCGTGTCATCGGGCACTCGATGCTCTGTCCGGGGGCGACGCTGGGTGAGGCGGAATTGGGCATCTTCATCCATCAAGGCTACCGGGGGCGCGGTTTGGGCAAGCGCTTGTTGTTGGGGACCTTGCATTACGGCTGCAAACAGCTCGCATTGTCACGGGTGTGGTTGAGTGTCCAAACCGGCAACACGGCAGCGCTTGAATGTTTCAAGAGCGCAGGATTTTGCCCCGTTGAACCGGCTGGTCCGCTGACGTGGGAACTGGACATGCAACGCCCGTCGCATTGCGAGCATTGCCGGGGTGATGAGTGTCCGGCTTTTCGCGAAACGCTCCCGCGCCTTCTGGTGATTGCGCATCATCCCCGCCATAAACCTGACAGACTGTCCTGACTTTTGGGGTCTGGTGACAGAATGTCTTGCGCGCTTGCGCGCAGTAAAAAAATCAACCTGCCAGATTTGATTCAGTAACAATGAGTTGCGCGGTTGTGGGTTTCTACCGGCCAGGCTGGCAAGACCACTGCTAAAGGGAATGGCGACGATGAGCTACAGTGTCAATACAGGACGCACCGATAACTTCGACTTCGCGGTCGGGTTCTCACGCCAGCCGTTGCCCACAGGCAACCACTTCGCCATCGTCACCAACGCGAGTGGACCCGGCATCAGGGCCACCGATGCTACCACTCTGCGAGGACTCGATCTCACCACACTGCGACCCGAGACCATCGAGTCCGTTCCGGCGAAGTTGCCCCCGACCGCGAATGTCCTTTTCCCCGTCCTTGGTGACGGGCCCTTTTCCACGTCCGAGCGAGCCCGTGTTGGGTTGAAAAAAATCACAAACGGGGTGAAACAAAAGCTGCCTAGTACGCGGCTCCTCGGAGTGGAAATCTTTCCCACTGACTGACCCCATGCAATCCGCGGCCAGTGTCAAACCCGTGGAACGCGCGGGCGACGCGCGGAAGGTTTCAGTCGCCCAGATTCTTGTTTACGAGCTGCGCGTTCGCGATGCCATGAGTCACCCGCCGATCACGGCGCTCCCGACGGATACACTGCGGTCGATCCAGCAACTGATGAAGCGGCATAAAATCTCCGGCGTGCCGGTGCGCGCCGACGGCAATGTCCTCGGGATGGTCAGCCTCGAGGACATCATTACCGCTCTCGACGAAGGCCACATTGACGATCCGGCTGACAAATGGATGGTGCACAAAGTCATTTCGTTGCGGGACCATTACTCGTTGGTGCGCGCCGTTGCGGAGTTTGAACGGCACGGCTTCGGC
Source organism: Verrucomicrobiia bacterium (assembly GCA_022072455.1). GTDB lineage: Bacteria > Verrucomicrobiota > Verrucomicrobiia > Palsa-1439 > Palsa-1439 > CAINDI01. The sequence continues at coordinate 210,093 of JAJVHY010000003.1, forward strand.
CGTTTCCCGGTGGTGGACAGCGCCGACCGGCTGGTTGGCCTCATTACGCGGGGGGACATCACCAACTGCCTGATGCACCACCTCGAACGGCGCGCCGAGGAAGCTGTCGCCCACGAAGCGGCACTGGTCGCCGCCCGCACTGTTGATGAAAAGGCGCAACGCTACGTCTTTCGCGCCGCCGTCAAGTCCGGCGACTTCGACCATGCCGGGAAGATTTCCCAGCGGATGCGTTCCGTCATGCGCGCCCGCGGTATTGACCCGGATGTCCGGCGCCGCGCGGCGATTGTCGCCTATGAAGCGGAAACCAACATCATCATCCATACGTTCGGCGGTGAACTGAGCGTCGTCATTGATCCGGATAAAGTGGTGATTGACGCGACCGATCTTGGCCCCGGCATTGAAAACACGGAACAAGCGATGCAGGAAGGTTGGTCCACCGCTGGCCGGCTCGCCCGCCAACTGGGTTTCGGCGCCGGCATGGGTTTGCCGAACATGAAGAAGTGCTCCGATGTTTTCGAAGTCAAATCCGAGGTCGGCGGCACGACCCACATTCATTCCGAAATCTTTCTCAAAAAAGCGACAGGTCCGCTATGACACCGCCAACCAGTTTCAAATTGAAAACCCTCGTGCCGGCGGTGAAGGCGGAGTTGTTTACGGACGCCAGTGAGTGTGAAATCACCGGCTGTTACATCAGCGACCTGTTGAGCGATGTGCTCGCGCACGCCAAACCGGGCGTGCTCTGGGCCACGGTGCAGACGCACCGGAATGTCATCTCCGTCGCTTGCACGAAAGATATCCCGGCGGTGCTGTTTGTCTGCGGCCGCAAACCCGAAGCCGAGGTCATCAAGGAAGCCGAAGAAGCCGGTGTCATTTTGTTGGGCACACCGTTAACCGCGTTTGCCGCGGCCGGCCGGCTTTGGGAAAGCGGCCTTCACGAATGAGGAATTTATGAGCCACCCCCAAATTGCACCCAATCTCCCGTACCACCCGAGTGGCGATCAGCGTTTCGCGCAACTCGATCAAACGATGGCGTATTATAAACACGAGCCGACCGCGTTGATCCAGATTTTGCACGCCGCGCAGCACAGCTTCGGTTACCTCGCGCCTGACGTGCTCCGTTATATCGCCACCGCGATGAAGCTGCCACTCGCGCACGTCTACGGCGTGACGACCTTCTACAACTTCTTCTCCATTGTCCCGCGTGGAAAATACCAAATCATGGTCTGCACCGGCACGACCTGCCACGTGCGAGGGGCCGCGACCGTTGTTGAACGGCTTGGCCAGCAGCTCGGGGTGAAAGAACACGAGACGACGAAAGACGGTCTGTTCAGCCTCCATACCGCGCGGTGCATCGGCGCCTGCGCGCTGGCGCCGGCCATCACGGTCGGGGACGACGTTTATGGCAAGCTCACGCCGGACAAAGTTCCGAAATTCTGCCAGAAGGATTTGAAGAAGTATGCTTGAGGAGTTGTCATTGCACATCCTCGATATTGGGATGAACTCGCTCGCCGCTGGTGCGCGGAAGCTGGAAGTTGCCGTGATTGAAAATACAAAACGCGACTGGCTGATCATTCGCCTTCGCGACGACGGCCAAGGTATGGATGCGGAAACACTCCAGGATGTCCTCGACCATCGCGCCTCTTCAAAGAAGGGGCGCAAAAAGAATATCGGCCTCGGCCTCGCGTTCCTTCAGCAAACTTCCGAAATGTGCGGCGGCACGTTCCATGTCGCCTCGCGGCCCGGTCAAGGGACGACGGTGACCGCATCCATGCGCCTCTCGCATATCGACCGGCCCCCCCTCGGCAATATCAATAGCACGATCCTGACGCTGAGCGCGCGCGCGGACGTTGACGTGCAACTGCATTACCGGTCTGACGACCAAACATTCCATTTCAGCTCACAAGAAGGGAAACCACATGAACCTCGAAGAACTCAAGAAGCTCAAAGATAAAGCCCAACGCCAGGTCGCACTCCGCGAAGGCAATAAAAAGTACCGCGTCGTTTTCAGCATGGGCACGTCCGGCATCGCAGCCGGCGCACGTGAAATCATGACGACGATGCTCGATGAAATTGACAAGCGCGGCATTGACGACGTGGAAGTCGCGGTGACCGGCGAGATCGGGTTGGTGGACGCCGAGCCGATGATTCGCATCGAGGAAGCGAGCGGCGAGAAGGTGACCTACGCGAAGGTCAACGCCGCGGACGCCCGCAAGATCGTCACCGAGCACCTCGAAAAAGGCAAAATCGTCGAAGGGCTCGCGGTCGGTAAGGTGAAGGAATGAAACGCACTCACATTCTCGTGTGTACCGGCACGGGCTGTACGAGTGCCGGCAGCTTCCAAACGCGCGACGCCTTGCTCGCCGAACTCGAGAAGCGCGGGCTGGCCGGCGAGGTTGAAGTCGTTGAAACCGGCTGCATGGGCCGGTGTGACCTCGGTCCGGTCTCGATGGTGCATCCCGATGGAACTTTCTACAAGAACGTCCAGGCCGCGGAGGTCCCCAAACTCGTCGACGAACATTTCCTGAAAGGCCGCGCGTACGATAAATTGCTGCCGACCGATCCCGAAACCAATCACCTGATCAAGACTCAGGCCGACTTCACCTTCTTCAACCGGCAACTCCGCATCGTCCGCGACAACTGCGGAATTATTGATCCCGAAAAGATTGACGAATACATCGCCCGCGACGGGTACCTCGCGCTCGGCAAAGTCCTGACCGGAATGACGCCCGAGCAAGTCACCGACGAAATCAAAGCCAGCGGCCTCCGGGGGCGGGGCGGCGCTGGGTTCCCGACCGGCCGCAAATGGGAATTGATGCGCCTGGCCCCGGTCAATCCCAAGTATGTCGTCTGCAATGCCGACGAAGGCGACCCGGGCGCGTTCATGAACCGGTCCGTCCTTGAAGGCGACCCGCACAGCGTCATCGAAGGCATGGCCATCGGCGCGTACGCGATGGGCGCCAACCGCGGGTTCATTTACATCCGCGCCGAATACGGCCTCGCGGTCAAACGTCTGCACATCGCCATCGAACAGGCGTACAAACTCGGTTTGCTCGGCAAAAATCTGTTCGGGACCGGTTTCGACTTTGAACTCGAAGTCCGCATCGGTGCCGGTGCGTTTGTCTGCGGCGAAGAAACCGCGCTGATGCGGAGCGTCGAAGGTCGGCGCGGCCAACCGCAACCGCGCCCGCCGTTCCCGGCGCAACGCGGCCTCTGGGGCAAGCCGACGAACATCAACAACGTTGAAACCTGGGCGACGATTCGTCCGATCATCTTGAAAGGCGCGAAGTGGTTTGCGTCCATCGGCACCGAGAAAACGAAGGGTACGAAAGTTTTCTGTCTCGCCGGCAAGATCAACAATACCGGCGTGGCGGAGTTGCCGTTTGGGACGACATTGCGCGAGATGATCTTCGAAGTCGGCGGCGGTGTACCGAATGGGAAGAAATTCAAGGCTGTACAGACCGGTGGGCCGTCGGGCGGCGTCATACCGGAACAATTCCTCGACACACCGGTCGAGTACGAGACGCTGCAAAAACTCGGTTCGATCATGGGTTCGGGGGGCATGGTGGTCGTCGACGAAGATTCGTGCATGGTGGATTTCGCGCGTTTCTTCATGGAGTTCTGCTGCGACGAATCGTGCGGCAAATGTCCGCCGTGCCGGGTTGGCACGCGCCAGATGTTGAACATTCTCAATCGCATCTGTGCCGGCCAAGGCGAACTCGACGACATCCAGAAGCTCGAAGACCTCGCCGCGATGGTCAAAGACACGAGCCTCTGCGGCCTCGGCCAGACCGCGCCGAATCCGGTGCTGACGACGCTGAAGTATTTCCGGCACGAATACGAAGCGCACATCATGGACAAACGTTGCCCCGCGCGCGTTTGTCGGGATCTGCTGCACTTCGAAATTGACGAACCGCTCTGCAAGGGGTGTTCGCTCTGCGCGCGGGCCTGCCCGGTGCAGACGATTGCGCGCGTCGGCACGCAAAAGAAATTCGAGATCCATGAAGAGAAATGCATCCACTGCGGCGCGTGCTTCGAGGTGTGCCGGTTCGACGCCGTCAAGAAAACCTCTCCCGGAATGTTGGTGACCGCATGAACAAAATCACACTCACCATCGATGGTAAGCAATGCACCGGCACCGCCGGGCAGACCATCCTCGAAATCGCCCACGCCAACGGCATCGCGATTCCGACGTTGTGTTACATGAAAAACCTGTCGCCGTGGGGCGGCTGCCGGATGTGCATCGTCGAGATTGGCGGCAGCCCGAAGGCTGTGCCGTCCTGCGCCACGCCGGCCACCGACGGCAGCACAGTCGTCACCCAGAATGACCGGCTCACGCATCTGCGGAAGTTGACGCTCGAACTTCTGTTCAGTGAACGCAACCACATCTGCCCGATCTGCCCGATGAACAAGGGCGATTGCGACCTCCAGCAGAACGGTTACAAGTTCGGCATTGATGCGATCCGGTATCCGTACCTGTACCCGACGCTGCCGGTCGATCTCACAGGCAAATTCCTCGGACTCGATCATAACCGCTGCATCCTCTGCACGCGTTGTGTCCGCACCTGCGACGAAGTCGAAGGCGTCCACACGCTCGACATCGGCAACCGCGGTGTGAAGAACCAGATCGTCGTCGACCTCAACACGACGTTTGGCACATCGACCACGTGCACCAACTGCGGCGCGTGCGTCTCAGCGTGTCCGACCGGGGCGTTGTTCGACAAGAACGCCGCGTTCCACGGTCCGCTCACGAAATGCCGGCAAGTCCGCACGACCTGCACCGAGTGCGCGGTCGGCTGCGGCCTCGTCGTCTACACGAAGGAAAACCGGATTGTCGACGTCTTTGGCGACAACGATTCGCCGGTCAACCACGGCCATCTCTGTTCGCGCGGACGCTATGAGACATGGGCTGTGAAGCGCAACCGGATCACGACGCCACTTGTCCGCAAGAACGGCCAGCTCGTCCCGGTCAGTTGGGATGAAGCGCTCCAAACGATTCGCAAGGAAACCGGCAAGATGCTCACCCAGAACAAGGGACTGCTCGTCTCCGGCAAGCTCACGAACGAAGTCGCCGGGACGCTGGCGCACCTGCAATCGCAAGTCGGCCACATCGGGATGTACGTCGCCGAACACGAGGCCGCGCTTTGCAGCGAGCCGGTATTCACTGGTGACGCCTTCCAGCGGATTACCGATGCGGATGCGATCATTGTGCTGGGCGCTGAACCGAGCCGGTTACAGGGAGTTGTCGCTGCGCGCATTCGCACCGCGGTTCGCAAGCGCGGCGCGAAACTCGTCATCCTCAATGCCCGCACCAGCGATCTTGACTCCTATGCGGACATTGTCGCGCATGTCGTCAGTGTCGAACGGGCCTTCTGGAAGCGCGTTGGGGAGACATTGCAGGGCGCGCAGCGGCCGGTCCTGCTCTACGGCCCGAATGCGATGACACCGCTCGGCATCACAGCGATGGAAAAACTGATCAAGCTGTTCGAGAACGGCAACGGCCCGGCTGTCGTGGGGATTCCCACCACCACGAATGCCCTCGCGCTGGCCGGAGCCGGGATTGCCGCGGTGGACAACGTGGCGCAATGGCTGACCAGCGGCCCGTTACGGGCGGTGCATATCGTGGCAGCGGATGAAACCGATGGCGGCGCGAAGATCTTGCGTGACCGGGAAGTCGTCGGTTTGCTCAAGGGCTTCAACTACGTGGTCGTGCAAGCCGCGTATGAATCGCGGTTGACAGAACTGGCGCAGGTCGTCCTGCCGTCGCTCGTCTGGAGCGAGAAGAGCGGAACGGTCACCAACTTCGAGGGTCGCGAGTTGCTCTTGCGGCCGGTCATGCCGCCGCGCGGCCAGGCGCGGGATGACAAAATGATTCTGGAGAGTGTGTTCGCATGAGCGATAAACCAAAAGTAAAAGTAGCGACGGTCTGGCTGGGCGGCTGTTCGGGCTGTCACATGTCGTTTCTCGATTTGGATGAGCGGCTGATTGACTTGTTCAAGTTGATCGAGCTGACCGCCAGTCCGATCAGCGACCTGAAAGAGATCCCGGCGGTGGATGTCGGCATTGTCGAGGGCGCGGTGTGCAATGACGAAAACGAGCACGTGCTGCGAACCTTGCGCAAGCAATGCCAGGTGCTGATTGCGCTGGGCGATTGCGCGATTACCGGCAACGTGCCGGCATTGCGCAACCAAAAGGTGCTCACCGAGGTGCTCGACCGCGGCTACGTCGAGACCGAGAGCACGCATGCCGGCGAAGTGCCGAACGAAGTCGTGCCGACGCTGTGCCAGAAGGTGCGCCCCATTCAGGAGTTCGTGAAAGTGGACGCGCACATTCCCGGCTGTCCGCCCGACGCCGACGCGATTTGGTACGCGTTGACCGAACTGCTCGCCGGCCGCCAACCAAAGTGGGATGCAACCAACGTGCGTTATGACTGACACCAACCCCAACATCATCACAATCAATCCCGTGACCCGCATCGAAGGTCACGCCAAAATCACCATCCACCTCGACGAAGCCGGCAACGTCTGCGACACGCGGTTTCACGTCGTCGAGTTTCGTGGGTTCGAAAAATTCTGCGAGGGCCGGTTCTTTGCCGAAATGCCGCAAATCACCGCGCGCATCTGCGGGATCTGTCCGGTCAGCCACCTGCTGGCGAGCGCGAAGACATGCGACGCGATTCTTGGCGTGGACATTCCGCGCCCGGCCAAGCTGCTGCGGGAATTGATGCACATGGGGCAATTGGCGCAATCGCACGCGTTGAGTTTCTTCCATCTCAGCGCCCCCGATTTGCTCCTCGGCTGGGACAGCGACCCGGCGGCGCGTAACGTCGTCGGCTTGATCCAGCAGCATCCGGAGATCGCACGCAAAGGGATCCGGCTCCGCAAATTCGGCCAAGATGTCATCAAGACCGTCGGCGGCCGGAAGATCCACCCAGACTTCCCAGTGCCCGGCGGAGTGAACCGGGCGCTGACGGCGCATGACCGCGATGCCATGCGGGCCGGCTTACCGGAGGCGATGGAGTACGCGAAGTTTGCGCTCGATTTGCTGACGAAATACCAAGACACCCACCGGGTGGAGACGGAGACGTTCGCGGCGTTCGACTCGAATTACATGGGGCTTGTCCAACCGGACGGCGCGCTCGAACACTACGATGGCAAGTTGCGGTTCACGGACTTGAACGGCAACACGATTGAAGATCAGCTCGACCCGGCCAGCTACATTGACGTCATCGGCGAATCGACGGAGCCGTGGTCGTACCTGAAATTCCCCTTCATCAAAGAGCAAGGCTACCCCGACGGCATGTACCGGGTCGGCCCCCTCGCGCGCCTCAACATCGCCGACAAAATCTCGACCCCGCAGGCGCAACAGGCGTTCAACGACTGGCGGTCAGCGCGGAATTGCATCCGCACCAGTTCGTTTCACTATCACTGGGCGCGGCTCATTGAAATCATCTACGCGCTCGAACGCATCGAGCAATTGCTCGACGATCCCGACATCACCAGCACCGACATCATCGTCATCACCGAACCGAAGAACGCCGAAGGGGTGGGCGTGATCGAAGCCCCGCGCGGCACGTTGTTCCATCATTACTGGGTGGATGAGTATGGCCGGATCGAAAAAGCGAATCTCATCGTCGCGACCGGGCACAACAACCTCGCGATGAACCAAGCCGTCCGCAGCATTGCCGACCAATACGTCAAAGCGAAAGAACTCCGGGAAGGCATGCTCAATCGCGTCGAAGCCGCCATCCGCTGCTACGACCCGTGCTTGAGCTGTTCCACCCACGCTGTCGGCCAGATGCCGATGGAGGTGGCTTTGGTGGACGCGACCGGTCAGGTCATTCAGACACTGCGGAAATGAAAACGCTCGTGATCGGCTATGGCAATGACAGCCGCCGCGACGACGGCGTCGGCCGGTATGTCGTCGAGCAACTTGCCCGCCACGAACTGCCGGAGGTCGAGCTGCAGACCGCCCATCAACTCGAAGTCGAGTTGGCCGAGACCTTGACACGCTATGACCGGGTGATCTTCGTGGATGCTGCCATACCGGAGTCGCCGGCCCCGATCCAACGCTCGGTGGTGACCCCAACGTTTCAGAGTCATGCCGTCGCGCACTATCTGACGCCGCCGGATGTTTTGTCCTTGAGCGAGACGTTGTATGGGCATGTGCCGCAAGCCCTGTTATTCAGCATTCGCGGCCGGGATTTCAACTTCGGCACAGAACTCAGTCCGGAAGTGGCGCAGGCCGGGCAACAAGTGGTGCAACAAATATGCACGAGCTGTCGCTCATAGAAGCAGTGCTCGAACAAGTCCGGCGCGCAACACCACCGGGCTTGTCCGTGCGCACCGTCCACCTGCGCATCGGCAAGCTGCGCCAGGCAGTCCCGGAGATGCTGACGTTTGGCTATGCCGCGGCGGTGAATGACGGGTCGCGCCTCGAAATTGAAGAAGTGTCAGCCCAAGCGCAGTGCCGAGCGTGTGCGCACACCTTTGTCGTCGACGAAAACTGGTTTGAATGTCCGCGCTGTCACTCGGTCTCCGCCCATCTGCTGCAAGGCGACGAACTGGTGCTGACCAGCTTGGACCTTGCTGAGTCTCCCCAACCCTGTGAATGCGTCTAACTCCCCGGGCTTTCTGATTACGGCGGCGCGGTTTCTCGCGCCGGACGTAAAACTCTTCCAAATCCACGCCCCGCGAGTCGCGCGCAAACGCCAGGCCGGCCAATTCGTCATTGTCCGCATCCATGCCCTCGGTGAACGCATCCCGTTGACCATTGCCGACTCCGATCCCGTGGCCGGCACGATCACCATCATCGTGCAGGGCATCGGCAAGACGACGAAGCAACTCAACGCGCTGAACGCGGGCGACTCCATCCCCAATGTGGTCGGCCCCTTGGGTAAACCTTCCGAAATCGAGAAGTTTGGGACCTGCGTCGTCATTGGTGGCGGCGTCGGCACCGCCATTGCCTACCCGACGGCCAAAGCCCTGAAGGCCGCCGGGAACCGGGTGATCGCGATCATTGGCGGGCGCAACCGGCAACTGGTGATTCTCGAAGAAGAACTGCGGGCGTTTGCTGATGAAGTGATCATCACAACCGATGACGGCAGCTACGGTGAAAAAGGACTCGTGATCGATCCGCTCCAGCGTCTTCTTGGCCAGATTGATTACGTGCTCGCCATTGGCCCAATTCCGATGATGCGCGCCGTGGCCAACGTGACCCGCGAGCACAAGATCAAAACGGTAGTCAGCCTCAATCCGATCATGGTGGACGGCACCGGCATGTGCGGTGGTTGCCGGGTCAGCGTGGCCGGCAAGAATCAGTTCGCGTGTGTGGACGGCCCGGAGTTCGACGCGCACCAGGTGGATTTCGAAACGCTCACGAAACGGAACGCGATGTATCGGGACATGGAACGCCAGTCGTTGGCCCGGCATCAGTGTCAGTTGGAAGGGATGGCGCACTGACATGGCCAATCCGCTCAAACCCGCCGAGCGCGTCAAGATTCCCCGGCAACACATGCAGGAGCAACCGGCGTCCGCCCGCCGGCAGAACTTTACCGAGGTCAACCTTGGTTTCGATTTCGACCTCGCCAAACGGGAAGCCCAACGCTGTCTCGAATGCGCCAAACCGGCGTGCGTGGATGGTTGCCCGGTGGGAGTGAAGGTCAAAGACTTCATCCAGTTGGTGCTCGCCGGCAAGTACCGCGAAGCTGCCGCGAAAATCCGCGAGGACAATGTGCTGCCGGCGGTGACGGGACGCGTCTGTCCGCAGGAAGATCAGTGCGAGGGTGGGTGCGTCATGGGCAAGAAGTTCGGCCCGGTTGGCATCGGTTATCTTGAACGGTTTGTGGCCGACTACGAACAGAAGTCCGGGCAGATCGGGTTACCGGCGAAGGCGGCGCCGACCGGGAAGCGGGTGGCGATCATTGGGAGCGGGCCGGCGGGGTTGAGTTGCGCCGGTGACCTGGTGCAACAAGGGCATGGCGTGCGGGTGTTCGAGGCGTTGCACGAGATTGGTGGCGTGTTGGTGTACGGCATCCCGGAATTTCGGTTGCCGAAGGACATCGTCCGGCAGGAAGTGGAGAACATGCGGCGCATGGGCGTGGAGTTCGAGACCGATGTGGTCGTCGGCCAGACGGTGACGGTGGACGAGTTGCTCGGCGAAGAAGGGTACGCTGCCGTGCTGGTGGCGACAGGGGCGGGGTTGCCGAATTTCCTGAACATTCCCGGCGAGAATCTGTGCGGGGTGTATTCGTCCAACGAATTCCTGACCCGCGTGAATCTGATGAAAGCGTACCGGTTTCCTGAGTACGACGAGCCGGTGTTTGATTGCCGGGGGAAGAATGTGGCGGTTGTCGGCGGTGGCAACACCGCGATGGATTCGATCCGGTGTGCCTTGCGACTTGGGGCGGCGAAAGCTTGTTTGATTTACCGGCGGAGCGAGGCGGAGATGCCGGCCCGCATCGAGGAGGTCAAACACGCGAAAGAAGAAGGCGTGGAGTTTATGACGTTAACCAACCCGGTCGAGTTTCTGGGGGATGACAAGGGCTGGTTGAAGGCGGCGCGGTGCGTGAAGATGCAGTTGGCTGCGCCCGGCGAGGATGGCCGGCGCCGGGCCACAGCGATCAAGGGCAGTGAGTTTGACCTGCCGCTCGACATGGTCATCATCGCGGTGGGGACCAGCGGAAATCCGCTGGTGCAGTCCACCACGCCGGATTTGCAGACGACTGACCATGGGTACATTCAGGCTGACGACGCGACGTTGAAGACTTCCAAGCGCGGGGTGTTCGCGGCGGGTGATATCGTGACGGGTGGCGCGACCGTCATTCTGGCGATGGGGGCGGGACGCAAAGCCGCCCAAGCCATCAATCGGTACTTGAAGACCGGGCTGTGGTGAAGGACTCTCGGCGCATGGCGCAAATCGCTCCAACCGTCAGCCACAGTTTCACGATGCGGGTCAGCCTGCCGAACAAACCCGGCATGCTGGCGAAAGTTCTTAACGCCATTGCCGAACTCAAAGGCGATCCCGGCGCGATTGACGTGGTTTCCGCGACGCGCGAAATCAAAGTGCGCGACATCACCGTCGCCGCGCACGACGACGAGCACGCGCAGGCGATGATTGAAAAAGTCCGCAGTCTGCACGGCATCGAGGTGATCAACGTGTCCGACCGGGTGTTTCTGATGCACCTCGGCGGCAAGATCCACATCCAGAACAAAATTCCATTGACCACTCGCGATGCGCTTTCGATGGCCTACACACCGGGGGTGGCGCGGGTTTGTCAGGCGATTGCAGCGGACAAACACAAAGCCAACACGCTGACCATCAAACACAACTCCGTGGCCGTCATCAGCGACGGTTCCGCGGTGCTGGGATTGGGGAATATCGGTCCCGAAGCCGCGCTGCCGGTGATGGAAGGCAAGGCGATGTTGTTCAAGGAATTTGCCGACATTGATGCGTATCCGATCTGTCTCCAGACGCAGGATCCCGACGAGATCGTCTTGGCCGTTCGCTGGATCGCGACCGGCTTCGGCGGCATCAACCTCGAAGACATCAGCGCTCCCCGGTGTTTCGACATCGAGCAGCGTCTCAAGAGTGAACTCGATGTCCCGGTCTTTCACGACGACCAACATGGTACCGCGATTGTCGTGCTCGCCGCGACGTTGAATGCGTTGAAGATCGTGAAAAAGAAACTGGCGCGAATTAAAATTGTCATTGCCGGCGCGGGCGCGGCCGGCGTGGCGTGCACGAAGATTCTCATGGCAGCCGGGGCGCGCAATATCATCGTCTGCGACCGGAAGGGCGCGATTGGCCGGAAGCGCTTGCCCAAACTCGACCCGAGCAAGACATGGCTCGCTGAAAACACGAACCCCGGCAACCTCGCCGGTAACATCAGCGAGATTCTGCGCGGCGCGAATCTTTTCATCGGTGTCAGCGGCCCGGGGATCGTGACGGCGCGCGACATCAAACGGATGGGAAAGGACGCAATTGTGTTTGCGCTGGCCAATCCCACCCCGGAGATCATGCCCGAGCAGGCCGAACCTTACGTGCGCATCATCGCGACTGGTCGCAGTGATTACGCGAACCAGATCAACAACGTCCTCGCCTTCCCCGGCGTCTTTCGCGGCGCGTTGGATGCACGGGCCAGTGACATCAACGAGGCGATGAAGGTGGCCGCCGCCAAAGCCATCGCGGAATCCATCAGTCCGGATGAATTGAGTGAGGAATACATCGTTCCAAGCATCTTCAACAAGCAAGTCACCCGGCGCGTTGCCCGGGCGGTCGAAGCGGCGGCGCACGCCAGCGGCGTGGCGCGGCGGAAACATTAAGCCTTCAGTAGGCGCGCAGCTCGAGTAATTCTTTACCGGCCAGCAGGAGGCATTGATGAATGCTCTGGAGCATCCCCAGCGCTGGTGACCGGTAGAGAATCTCCAATTGCCGGGCGGACAAATCCACGCGCACCCGCAACACGTCCGGCAGTTCGCGGATCAACGCCGCCGCCGCGTTCACGTAGTCCACGTCCGCTTGCGCGGCCAACGCCAGTTTCAGCATCCGTGATTCGGTTTGTTTGCTCGTCTTCATGTCGCACTCGCCTTTCTCGGTGACGACATTGCACGGGTTGTGCCACGGGGGTGTGGCAGGCCGGTGACTTTCATGTAACAGCTTGTCAGTGCTGACGATGAGCTGAATTCTGCCGGAACCAGAGGCCGGCGGTGAATGGCCACGGTGAGCAAATCTGACCATGGAGAGAATTGGTGCGCGGGACAGGACTTGAACCTGCACGCCTTTCGGCATACGCCCCTCAAGCGTACGTGTCTGCCAGTTCCACCACCCGCGCACAAGGGATTAACAGGCGGAAACTAGAACGAAACCCCCGCGCCGGCAAGCCCAGAGTTACGGAGGTAGTGTCTGAAAGGTTCAGCAAATAGAAGGGTCATGGTAGTTCTCCCTGCTAGCCAAACAACAAACACAAGGAGAACCAATCCATGACCCGGCAGAAGCATAGCATTGACGTGGCCGAACT
>JAJVHY010000013.1 GCA_022072455.1 Verrucomicrobiia bacterium
GCATCTCGGCGCGCGTTCGGCGACCACCGAGCAAGACGCGGCGTACTTGATCCGCAACAACTACGAGTACACCAAAGACCTCGCCGCGTGGGCACTCGAAAACAAAGTCCGTTTCCTCTACGCCTCCTCCGCCGCCACCTACGGCGACGGCTCGGCCGGCATGAGTGACCGTGAAACGGCACTCACGAAATTCCGCCCGTTGAATATGTACGGCTACTCGAAACACCTGTTCGATCTCTATGCGCAACGCCAAGGATTCCTTGATCGCGTCATCGGCCTGAAATACTTCAACGTGTTTGGCCCGAATGAAAGTCACAAGGGCGACATGCGCAGCATGGTTCACAAAGCCTACGCACAGGTCTTGCAGACGGGCCGTATCCGACTTTTCAAAAGTTATCACCCCGACTACAAAGACGGTCAGCAGCAACGCGACTTCCTCTACATCAAGGACGCCGTCGCCATGACCCTCCATCTGGCCAGCCACCCCGAAGCGCACGGCCTCTACAACATCGGCAGCGGCGCAGCCCACACCTGGATCGAACTTGCAACTGCCGTGTTCGCCGCCCTCCGTCGTCCGCCACAAATCGAGTTCATCGAAATGCCCGAGAACATTCGCCCCAACTACCAGTACTTCACTCAAGCCAATATCGGAAAGCTGCGCGAAGCTGACTACGATGCCCTTGTGACTCCCTTGGAAACAGCGGTCGCCGAGTACGTGACCGCCTATCTTGCCAACGGAGAAACCTTGTCGCCGGACGCGGAGGCACAATCGCTGTGAACTTGCGCGTCGAGAATTTGAGTTTTTCTTACCGGCCGGGTGCGCCGGTGTTGCAGGAGTTGAATCTGGAAATCGCGCCCGGCAAAGTCACCGGTTTGTTTGGGCCGAATGGCAGCGGCAAGAGCACGCTGTTGCGTTGCTTGACCGGCGCATTGCGGCCGCAATCGGGCGCGTGCTGGTGCGGCGACCGGCGTGTGGACACACTCGCGCCGCGCGCCGTGGCGCAACGCATCGCGGTCGTGCCGCAAGATACGCCGCGGGGCGTGTCGTTGACCGCGCGCGAGATGGTCGCACTCGGCCGGTTTGCGTGGGGCGATGAGGACGCGGACATCCTCGCATCGAGTCTTACACGGGTCGGGGCGCGGGAGTTGGCGGAGCGAACGTTTGATGAGTTGAGCGGCGGCGAACGGCAGCGGGTGGTGATTGCACGGGCATTAGCACAAGCGACGCCGGTGTTATTGCTCGACGAACCGGCAACCCATCTGGACATCGCGCATCAATTGGAGTTGTACCGGCTGGCGCGGGCGTTGGCGGGCGAAGGGCGGACGGTGGTAATGGTCTGCCACGATTTACTGCTTGCGCCGTTGTTCGTGGACCAAGCCGTGCTGCTACATGCGGGACATATTCACGCCAGCGGATCACCGGCGACACTTTTCAATCGTGAGCACTTGATCACAGTTTTTGGTGTGGATGCTGTCGTTGCGCACAGCGCCCAAGGCGTCCAAGCGCACCTCAATGCGCCGGCTTGACCGCAGGGTGCTGACTGTTACACTGCGCACGAGGTTTACCACCATGGATACCGTGACCCGCTTCAGTGTCTCGCTCGACCGCAAACTGGCTCGCGAACTCGACCGCATGTCGCGCGAGAAAGGCTACGACAACCGCTCGCTCGCCATTGCGGACATGATTCGCGCGCAACTTGTCGAGCACCAACAGCAGCAGGGCGACCGGGACATTGCCGGCACGATTACCATCGTGTACGACCATCATAAACCGCACTTGATGGAATTGCTTACCGACATTCAGCACGACCACGGCGAACTCATCATCGCGACGTTGCACGTGCATCTCGATCATCACAATTGTCTCGAAGTCCTCGCCGTGCGCGGTCGAGCCGACCGGATCAAATCGGTCGCCGATGCGCTCATTGCCGCCAAAGGCGTCAAACACGGCAAACTCACCATCACCACCACCGGCCACGACCTTCCGGCTTGATTGTCATTTTCGCTCTTGACGTGGCGCGGGTTAATAATACGAATATGTAATATCGTAACATCCAATGCCATGATACATCCTGTCACCGTACTCGACATCTTCATCCCGCTTCATCGCGCCGGTCGCCCTCACCAACTGGATTGGTTTCACTTGGGCTTTTACCATCAATCGTGATAGAGAAGAGCGTAGATCATGCACATCCCCGACGGATTTCTTGATGGCAAAACGGCCGCCGCTTCCGCGGTGCTCGCGGCTGGCGGCTTGGCCGTCGCGCTCCGGCAGGTCCACCGGCATCTCCCCCGGGAACGCGTGCCATTGCTTGGGTTGTCGGCGGCGTTCGTCTTTGCGGCGCAGATGCTCAACTTCCCGGTGGCCGGCGGCACGTCCGGGCACTTGATCGGCAGCGTGCTTACGGCAGTCTTGCTCGGTCCAAGTGCGGCGGTCATCGTCATCACGAGCGTTTTAGTTGTCCAATGTTTCCTATTTGCCGACGGCGGGGTGCTGGCGTTGGGCGCGAACATTTTTCTCATGGCCATCGTCAGCAACCTCAGTGGCTACGCGGTTTACCGGCTGGTGCATGGATGGAGTCACAGCGTGCGGAGCACGGTGTTGGCGGCGGCGTTCGCCGGGTGGTGCGGGACGGTGCTCGCAGCCATCTGTTGCGCCGGACAACTCGCACTGTCGGGCACGGTGCCGTGGACGACGGCGTTCCCGGCCATGACGGGCGTCCACATGCTCATCGGCCTCGGCGAAGGTCTGATTACCGGCTTGGTGATCGCGGTGATTGCGCGCGCGCGTCCCGATTTACTTGATCAACCTGCCGCCGGCAATTTGACGCCGGTCCTTGGCTACGGTTTGCTGCTCGCGCTGGGTTTGGCGATTTTTGTCGCGCCGTTTGCCTCACCGTGGCCGGATGGACTGGAGAAAGTCGCCGCGACACTGGGCTTTGAACATCGCGCGGTGGCGGAGCCGGTCTTGCCGGCTCCGCTCCCGGATTACGAGATGCCCGGCATCCAATCGGCTGTCGCAGCAACCGCTGTGGCCGGCGCGGTCGGGACGTTCATTGTGTTCGGTTTGGCCGCAATCCTGGCGCGGGTCCTCGTCCCGAAATCCCGGTAATGCGCGCCGATTTTCTTGATCGGCACAGTCGCGGCACCAGTCCGATTCACCAGTTACCGGCGGGGGGCAAACTGGCCGGGGCGGTGCTGATTGTCGTGACGGTGGTGCTGACCCAGTGGCCGGTCTGGCTGGGCGTGGCCGGGTTGTTGATTGGCGTTGCGGCATTGAGTCGGGTGCCGGTGGGATTTCTGGTGAAGCGGTTGTTGTGGTTCGAGCCGGTCGTGCTGGGGATGGCGATCTTGTCGCTGTGGCAACCGGGCGGAGTGGAAAAATTCACCACTCTGGTTTGCCGGAGCACGCTGTGCGTATTCACGATGATTTTGCTGGCGAACACCACGCCTTTTTCGCGTCTGTTGCATGTCGTCCAGCAACTCCGCGTGCCGGCCATTTTCGTGACGACGCTGGCGTTATTGTACCGGTATCTGTTCGTGTTGGTGGACGAGGCTGAGCGGATGCAGCGCGCCCGGCAAGCGCGGACCTATCGGCGCACACGGTGGACGGTCTTGGCGACGGTGATCGGGCAGTTGTTCGTGCGTTCGACGGAACGGGCGGAACGCATCTATGCCGCCATGTGCGCGCGAGGTTGGAAATGATCGAAGTCCGTAACTTGAGCTACCGGTATCCCGACGGCAAAGAGGCATTGCGCGACATCAGTTTCAAGGTGGCGGACGGCGAATGCATCGGATTGATCGGGCCGAATGGCGCCGGCAAGTCCACGTTGTTATTGCATTTGAACGGCATTTTACCGGAGCGGCTGGCGAGCGACCCGGCAGTGTTCGTGGGTGGTCAACCGATCACTGAGGCGAACTTGCCTGAAATCCGCCGGCAAGTGGGGTTGTTATTTCAAGATGCGGATGATCAGTTGTTTTGTCCGACCGTGTTGGAGGATGTGGCATTCGGGCCGTCGCAGTTTGGGTTGGACGGCGACCGGGCGCGGCAGGCGTTGGCGGCGGTGGGGCTGGCAGGTTTCGAGGAACGGGTAACACCGCATCTAAGCCGGGGGGAGAAACGGCGGGTATGCTTGGCCGGGGTATTGGCCTGCGACCCGAAGGTATTGGTGCTGGATGAGCCGACGACCGACCTCGACCCGCGCGGGAAACGGGAGTTGAAGGATTTATTGAAGCGGATACCGGCGACGAAGATTATTGCGTCGCATGACTTGGAGTTGGTCGTCGAGTTATGCGGGCGGTCAATCCTGATTGATCGCGGCACCGTTGTTGCAGATGGGGAGACGATTGAGCTGCTTAACAATGAGCTGCTGATGCTCGAACATGGGCTGGAACGGCCCCATATTCTGATGCACCAACACCCGCACCGGCGGGTGCCCTTTTTGGCGTAAAAAATGATTTGACAGGTAGTGACCTCTGAGGTAGAAATTTCCCATCAGTTAAAACGCTTTACCGCGTTGCGATGAGGAAATTGAATCCGGCTTAAACGATTGGAGAAAAGCTATCATGAAGTCTCTCTTCAAAACCACTCTGGCGGCAGTCGCGTTGGTTACCCTGCTCACTGCAACCTCCCACGCCGCGCTTAATGCGACGGACGATGCCGACAATTACACTGCTTGGAACAATGGTGATAATTTTGGCACCGGTTTCGGGGCTTGGATTTTGGCATCCTCTGGCACCGCCGGCTTTTTCATCGGCGACTCCACGAATTTAAACGGCGGGTCGGGCGGCGACATTAATGTGAATGACAAGTCTTGGGGTCTGTTTGGTGCAGGTGGGAGTTTTGCCGACGCCGAGAGGTTCTTTACCGGCACGCTAGTATTAGGGCAGACCTTCACGATTGATCTCGCCGTCAACTTCCGCAACGGAAACAAAGGTATCAATCTTCGCAACGACGGGGATGATGCCTCGATTTTCAACTTTAATATCGGCAGCGATGACTACGTGGTAAATGACGCGACGACCGGCAACGGTAGCATTGGCAACTCTTACGATGCCAACACAGCCTTCCGCCTCCAGTTCACGCAAACATCCGCCGGTGGTGGAACTTGGTCGATCACCCGCAGCGGTGGGATTTCCGACTTTGATACCGGAACCTATACGGGCGTTCCTGCGAGCTTTAAACTCTATGTTGCCGGGACCGACGGCGGCTCTCCGAATGATCTTTACGCGAACAATATCGCCATCATTCCCGAGCCATCCACGCTGATGTTGGTCGGCTGCGGCTTGCTCGGGGCGTGGTTTGTTCGCCGCCGCAAAGCCTGAGTTTTCGTTAGCCCTCCGTTTCCCGACAGGCCCCGCAATTGCGGGGCTTGTTGTTTTCCGGCATACTGCCTTCCATGGTGAATGTGCTTTACCGGATGTTTCGCGGATTATCCGCATTGCTCTTTCGCGTCATCTTTCGCACCCGAATTGCCGGCCGCGAGCGCGTGCCGGCAACGGGCGGCTTATTGCTCGTCAGCAATCACATCAGTTTCGTTGACCCTCCCCTGCTCGCGGCGGTGCTGCCCCGCCCCATTCATTTTCTGACGATGGTTGAAATTTTCCGACACCCAGTGCTCGCCAAGTTGGCGCGGGGTATTGGGTGCATTCCGGTGGATCGCGCGAAGGTTGACCACAGCGCCGCCCGTGAAGCCATCCGCCGGCTTCGTGCCGGCCACTGCATTGGCATCTTTCCGGAAGGTGGCATTCGGTTGACGAACGAGTCCGTGCTCGGTGGTCGGCCAATCTTGCGAACCGGCTTGGAGACGATTGCCGTCCTCGGTCAGGCTGTGGTTCTGCCGGTCATTGTCCGCGATACGCGCAAACCGTATCGGTGGCAAAATTGGTTTTGCCGGCCAACCATGAGTGTGACTTTTGGCCAGCCGTTTTGCCTCTGGCGACCGGCTCACCAGCGGGATGATGCGGCGCTGCATGCCGTCGTGCGTGACGAGCTTTTGAAAACCGTTGCGCTCGATTGACCCTGTGTTAGAGTCCTCCCCGTGTTCCTGAAACTCTGCCTGGCTGTGATCTGCGCCGGGGCGTTGACGGCAGAAGCCGGCGGCGTCCGCGTCATCCGTGTCACCACAACGGACGACTTGGCGATCAGCGCGACCTATTACCCCGTCGAAATGCCGGCGGCGCCGGCGGTGTTGTTGGTGCATGCACTCGGCAAGAATCGGGATGAATGGGCCGCGATTGCCCCGGTCTTGCAGCGCAACGGAATTGCCGCATTGGCGCTTGATTTGCGCGGCCATGGGGATAGTACCCGGCGATTGACGGCAGACGGTCCGCAACTGGTGGACTACCGGAGTTTCCGCGCCAAGGATTACCATGACATGCTGCTCGACATTAACGCCGCGTTTGAGTGGCTCAGTGAGCAGCCGGGCATTGCGACGGAACAGATCGGCGTGGTCGGCGCAAAATTGGGCGCGAATCTGGCCCTGCGGTACGCCGCCATCAACGAGGACATTGCCGCCATCCTCATCTTCAGCCCCACGCTGAACTCACAGGATATTCGGACCGATAAAATCATCACCAAAATCGGCAAGCGCCCATTGCGCATCGCGGTCGCCAGTGGCGATGCCAACTCATTTTTGGCTGCCAAGCAGTTGTTGAAACTGCGGAAAGACGCCGGGCAAGCGGTCACCGAAAGCGAAATCACAGTCAGCACCGGCACGCTGCAGGGTACCGAGTTGATCACCGGTGTCGCCGGTTTGTCCGAAGCGGTCTTCAGTTGGTTGCAGCGCGCCCTCGCCGGTGAGCCGGCCATCCCGGCGCCATGATTCCGTTGCACGACGAAAACCCGACGCGCACCTTTCCTTTCGTCACGGTGCTGTTGATCATCGCCAACATCGCCGTCTTCGTCTACACGGTAAGCCTCCCGGGCGAGCAGGCGGTGGAAGCCTTCTTTGCTGACTTCGCCCTGGTGCCGGCCGCTCTGATGCAGACGCCGACGCCGGCAATCTACGGCACGATCTTCTCCTCCATGTTTCTTCACGGCGGCTGGCTGCATTTGATCGGCAACATGCTGTTTCTTTGGGTCTTTGGAAATAACATCGAAGACAGCGTCGGCCATCTGCGCTTCATCGGCTTCTATCTCCTCTGCGGCGTGGGCGCGGCGGCAACCCAAGTCTTCATCAACCCGGACTCAGCAATCCCGATGGTCGGCGCCAGTGGCGCAGTGTCGGGCGTGTTGGGGGCGTACTTGCTGGTTTATCCGCGCGCGCGGGTGTTGGTCTTGGTGCCGATCTGGATTTTCCTGAAATTCGTCCGGGTGCCGGCCTGGCTCGTCCTGCTCTTGTGGTTCGGCCTCCAACTCCTCAGCGGCACCCTCGCCCTGGGGACTGTGGCGAAAGGGGGCATCGCCTTTTGGGCGCACATCGGCGGTTTTGTGGCCGGGATGATCCTGCTGCCGGTCTTCAAGAAACGCCGCGTCAGGCTGTTTCAGTAACCGCGACCGGCGTCACGCCCGCGCGCTGACGCGCCAACTTTCGCAACCGCCACCCGGCATTCACCAGCAACGCGACGGCCAGCAACCCCATCACCGCGCTCACGCCGCCGATGAAACGACTCCCCCCCGGCGTCAGCAGATTCTGATAAACCAACTGCGTCAACGCCGTCAGCGTCGTCCCGCACATGAACACCATCGGCACGAACACGTACCACGTCTTCCGCCCGGCATGCCGCAACCACGAATACACAACCAACAACGCCAACGCCCCGAGCAACTGATTCGTCGCGCCAAATGCCGGCCAGATCGCTTTCCACGCCGGCATCGGCTGCCCAGTCGGCCCCTCGATCTGCACAAACACCATCACTGCCGGTATTGCCAAAGTCGCCGCCGTCCCCACGTAGCGCCCCACCGTCCCGGTCAATCCAAAAAACTCCTGCACGATGAACCGCCCCAGCCGTGTGCACGTATCGAGCGTCGTCAGTAAAAATGTGCTCACCGCCAGCAACCCGAACGTCGTCGCCAACTGCGGATTGATTCCAAACACACCCAAAAACTTTCCCATCCCCAGCGCGAACACCGCGACCGGCGTCTGCCCGGCCGGTGCTTGTGCCAACACCATCACCGCCGCCAGCGCCACCACAGCCAACACCCCCTCCACCAACATCCCGCCATACGCGACCGGCCGCGCATCGCGTTCATTGGCCAATTGCTTCGAGGTCGTGCCCGAGGCCACGATCGAATGAAACCCGCTCATCGCCCCGCAGGCCACCGTGATGAACAAAGCCGGGAACACATATCCAAGTTGCGCATCGCGCCACCCCCGGAACGCCGGATACTCCAGTGGCAAACTCCCGCTCCCGCCTCCCACCAAAATCCCGACCGCGCCCCCGACCAGACACGCGACCAACAAATACGACGACAAATAATCGCGCGGTTGCAGCAGCACCCAGACCGGCAACACCGCCGCCAGAAAGCAATAGCCGAGCAACCCGACACTCCACGTATTCTTCGCCGACCCAAACCAGGCCGGCACCTGATCCGCCGTCCACGGCCAGACATGCCCCACCCACATCCCGACAAAGACCAACGGCACAAACACCACCGAGGCCGTGAGCAACGACAACTTCCACCGATACACCGCCACCCCGAACAACACCGCCAGCCCGATATACACCACCGACGCCGTCGCCACCGCCCCACCCTCGTGCAACAACTTCGGCGACTCCGGCGCAAAACTTGTCGCCGTCAAATCCAGAAACACAATCAACACATAAATCATCGCCAGCCAGATAAACGCCAGCAACGCGTGATACGCCAGCGGATCCAGATACCGTTTGCAGACCTGCCCGATCGTCTCGCCGCGGTGCCGCACGCTCGCCAGCAACGTCGTGAAATCATGAATCCCCCCCACCAGCACCGCGCCCACCACCACCCACAACAACGCCGGCCCCCACCCAAATGCCAACCCGGCAATGATCGGCCCCACAATCGGCCCCGCCCCGGCAATCGAACTAAAATGATGCCCGAACAAAATCAACGGGTGCGTCGGCACGAAGTCCACCCCATCCTGGCTGGCGTGAGCCGGCGTGGGCCGGGCCGCATCCATCTGAGTCTCACGCTCCAGAAACCGGCCGACCACCCGGTACGCGATCACAAAAACCGCCAAGACCCCAACCAGAAGCACTGCGATGTTCATGGCCAAGATAGTAATCGGCTGCCGGAATAATTTCAAACGCTGACTTGCCCACGGCTGTCAAAGTCAGTACAACCTCACGGTGCGTAACGCCCTGTCCATCCTATTCACGCTGATTGTGCTGACCGGCTGCGGACGGGACGACATCAAAGTCTATCGCGTTCCGAAAGAACCGACTTCCGGCCTGCCCGCCGGCCATTCCCATCCCGAACCGACTGCACAGCCCAGCCTGCCGCAACTCCGCTGGCAAACACCCGCCGGCTGGACTGAAGGCGCGCGGAGTGAGTTCCGCGTCGCCTCCTTTCGCGTCAAAGGCCCCGGCAACAAAGAAGCCGATGTCAGCGTCGTCCCGATACCCGGCAGTGCCGGCGGCGACCTCGGGAACGTCAATCGCTGGCGCGACCAAGTCAGTCAACCGCCCGTGACCGCCGCGGAACTGGCCCAAATTGCCCAGCAGATCGAAGTGGCCGGTGAACCAGCCGCGTTATATGACCAAGCTGGCGCCGGCCCGACCGGCGATCCGACGCGCATTCTGGCGGTCATTCATCACCGCGCCGGCACCGCGTGGTTTTTCAAAATGACCGGCGACAGTCAGCATGTCGCGGAACAGAAACCGGCCTTCATCGAATTTCTCCGCACACTCCAATTTGGCGGCAGCACTCCCCCGCCGCCCACCGCCGGTAATCCACGCTGGGCGCCGCCGGCTGATTGGACCGAAGTTGCCGGCGGCCAGTTTTTGGTCGCGAAATTCACCATCGGCGGCACGCAGGCAGCGATCAACGTCAGTTCTTCCGTCGGTGATGGGGGTGGCTTGAGCGCGAACGTCAACCGCTGGCGCCGGCAGTTGGGACTGGGCGAACTGGCCGGCCCGGAATTGGCGAAGTCGGTGACGATGCTGCCCGGCGGAATTGCGTTTGTCGAGATGCGCGGGGAACGCGAAGCCGTCGTCGGCGCGGTTGTCACGCAACCCGGCCAGACGTGGTTCTATAAATTGGTGGGGGATCCGGCCGTGGTCGCCGCCCAGAAGGACGCGTTCACGAAATTTGTTCGGGGAGTGCAATACTGACATGCTCGACCGCATTTACCGGATCATCACTTCACTGCGGCTGACAGTCGTGCTCCTGTCCTTGGGGTTGGTGCTGGTGTACTTGGGCACGGTCGCGCAAGAACCGCTGGGATTGTACGCGGCGCAACATCGCTTTTTCCGGTCGTTCTTTGTGGATGCCAGTTCGTTGTACGCGGCGGTGCACAAGTCAGTCGACATGTTGACGCAAAGCATGGGGCATCCCTTGAAGCCTTTGGAAGCCACGAAACTCCTCAGCGCGCCGCGCCTCCCGGCTTTCCCCGGCGGGTACTTGATTGGCGTGCTGTTGTTGATCAATCTGTTCGCTGCGCACTTCCGCTATTACCAACCCGGCAAACGGAAGATCGGTATCGCGCTGATTCACATCGGCGTCGTGCTCTTGCTTGTCGGCCAATTGCTCACGGACATTCTCGCGACCGAAAGCCTCCTCCACCTGCGCCACGGCGAAACAAAAAATTACACCGAAGCGTCGCGGCAATTCGAGCTGGTCGTGGTGGACACCACCGACCCGGTCACCGACAAGATCGTCGCGATCCCGACCGGCCGCTTGGCGCGACACCGTGAGATCCAGCATGCGGAACTCCCCTTCACGATCCGCGTCCAAACATTTTACCCCAACTCGGCGCTCGTCGAAAAGGCGGCCCCGGGGTACTCCGCAGTGGGGACCACGGCGGGTTTCGGGGCCGGCTTCTGGTGGCGCGAGGTGCCGCATGAGACGGAGATGGACAAACGCGACATGCCGTCCGCCATCGTCGAGTTACGCCCGCCGACCGGCTCGCTTGGGACATTTCTGACCTCGGCGTACCTCACCCGGCCCCAGGAATTCACCCACGCTGGCCGCACCTATCAGTTGGGCATCCGCAATGAACGCTTCTACAAACCCTTCACGATTCACCTTCTCGAATTCAAACACGACAAATATCCCGGCACTGAAATCCCGAAAAACTTTTCCAGTCGGGTCCGCCTCCAACGCCCCGCCACGGGCGAAGACCGGGAAGTCTTGATCTACATGAATAACCCGCTCCGGTACGACGGCGAAACCTACTATCAAGCCAGCTTTGACCGGGACAACCAGGGTACCGTCCTCCAAGTCGTCCGCAATCCGAGTTGGCTGACCCCCTACCTCGCGTGTGTCCTCGTCAGCATCGGCTTGCTCTGGCAATTCTTCGCCCATCTCAGTGGCTTCGCCCGCAAACGCAAACCAGCATGAAAATCATTTATCGTCTCCTCCCTTGGTTGTTCCTGGCGTTGTTCGCCACGGAGATCGTTGTCGTCATGCTTCCGAAGTCGCCGGGGAAATTTCACACTGCTGAATTCGGGCGGCTGCCGGTCTTGCTGAATGGCCGGATCCAACCGTTCGACTCCGTGGGGCGCAATTCCCTGCTGCAAATCCGCAGTACCGGCGACGTCCCACTGGAAGAGGTGCCGTTCTGGAAGTTCTGGCATCACCCGGAAAAACTCCGCTCGACCGAGTGGCTGCTCGAAGTCTTTTTCAAACCGGAACAAGCCGACAACCGCCCGATTTTCCTGATTCATCACCCCGACCTGATCAGCGAACTGAAACTCACCGACAAAGGCCTCGAGAAATCCGGGTTGCGCTATTACTCATTCCAGGACCTCGGCCCCGTCCTTGCCGAAATCACCGCGCAAGGCCGCAAAGCCGGCGCCCTCGAAGACGCCAGCCGCACCACCTACCAGAAACAGGTGCTGAAACTCGCCAACGCCGTCGTCCTCTATCAACGCCTCAAAAACAGCATCCAACCGGAAGGCACGCACGACTTTGCCGAATTGTTGGAAACCTTCCGGCTCACCGTCACGCCGGGCATGGTTGCCCTGCGGGCGCAACAAGCCGGCGAAAAATTCGATGAGAAAATCTTGCGGCGGTTTTCCATGCTCGCGCAACAATTCGATGACCTCGGCAATTACGCCTATCCGCTCGTTGTCCCCCCGCTCGATCCGGCCAACAAAGACGGCTGGCAGACGATTGGCACGAGCGTGATGGAATCCATGCGGGCGGGCCAACTCGCTCCGGCCATCACCTTTTACGCGCGGATGGCGGCAGCCTATGGTCACGCTGACGCCGCCGAGTTCAACAGCGCCGTGGCCGGCTACAAGAACTGGTTGCTGACCAATTTCTCCCGGGAAGTCAGCAAGGGGCAGTCGGAGTACTATTTCAATCGCATCAAGCTCTTCCTCCATGCGACGATCATTTACATCATGGCGTTTGTGCTGGCCTGTGGCGCGTTGTTGACCTTTGGCTTGGCGCCCAGCCTCTCCGAGTCGTTGCGACGGTCCGCGTTTTATCTCATCTGTCTGGCCTGCGTGGTACACACCTTCGGGTTGGTCTACCGGATGGTGCTCGAAGGCCGGCCGCCGGTCACCAACCTCTACTCCTCCGCCATCTTCATCGGCTGGGGCGCATGCGTTTTGGGTCTCATCTTGGAGCGGATCTTCAAAATCGGCCTCGGCAGCGCGACGGCTGGCTTGGCCGGCTTCATCACCCTGCTCATCGCCCACAACCTCGCCCTCGGCGGCGACACCATGGAAATGCTGCGCGCCGTGCTCGACACCAATTTCTGGCTGGCGACACATGTCGTCACCATCACCCTCGGCTATTCGGCCACGTTCATGGCCGGGGCCCTGGCGCTGGCCTACATCGTCCTCGGGGTCTTCACCCCACTGCTCGCCACGCAAACCGGCGACTCCACGCTGGGCAAGGCCCTCACCAAAATGGTCTACGCGATCATCTGCTTCGCCACGCTCTTCAGCTTTGTCGGCACCGTCCTCGGCGGCATTTGGGCTGACCAATCGTGGGGCCGTTTCTGGGGTTGGGATCCGAAAGAGAACGGCGCCTTGATCATCGTCATCTGGAACGCGATCATCCTCCACGCCCGGTGGGGCGGACTGATCCGCGACCGCGGCCTGATGAACCTAGCCATCTTCGGCAACATCGTCACCGCCTTCTCCTGGTTCGGCGTCAACATGCTCGGCATCGGCCTCCACAGCTACGGCTTCATGGACGCGGCGTTCAAATGGCTGATGCTATTCAACGTCACTCAGATCGCCCTCATCCTCCTCGGCCTCGTCCCGCTCCACCGCTGGCGCAGTTTCCGCCCGGCAACTTGATCGGCTCTGCTGCCGGCGCGGCGCTTGCCAAGCCCCGGCAAATCTTGTACTGGAAGATTCAATGGTTCAACGCACCTTCGGCAAAACCGGCTGGCGGGTCTCCGAGATCGGCCTCGGCGGCTGGCAATTCGGCGGCCCCATCACCTTGGATGGGAAACCCGACGGCTGGACCGGGATTTCCGACGCCGAATCCTGCGCCGCCGTCCAACGCGCCGTCGAACTCGGCCTCAACTTCTTCGACACCTCCGACCAATACGGCTGGGGCCGCAGCGAGGAGATTCTCGGCCAGGCGCTCAAAGACTGCCGGAGCCGCGTTTTCATCGCCTCCAAGGTCGGGTTCAGCCAGACAGCCGACGGCCACCGTGTCCTCAACGAAGACCGCGGCTACATCATCACCGCCTGCGAAGCCAGCCTCCGCCGGCTCCAGACCGACCACCTCGACCTCTATCAATGCCACCTCTGGCGCACTGAACGCTGGCCGGAATTCCTCGACGCATTTGAAACCCTCCAGCGCGCCGGCAAGATCCGCGCTTACGGAGTTTCCACCAACGATTTCGACATGGTCTTGCGCTTTGATGACCGGCGCGCCCTTGCCGCCGTTCAATGCAACTACAACATGCTTGACCGCCGCGCCGAACGCGACATCCTCCCCTACTGCCGGGCGCGCGGCATCGCCGTCATTGCCCGCGGCGTCCTCGCCATGGGCAAACTCTCCGGCAACTACACCATAACCTCCCAGTTCGACCCGGACGACATCCGCTCCAAATGGCTCGCCCCCGCCAATCGCGAAGAGTTCGAGCGGCACCTCGACGCCGTGGAACGTCTCCGTCCCGTGGCCGCCCGCGCCGGCTACACGCTCCCGCAGTTGGCCGTGAAATTCGCCTTGAGCAACGTCGCCGTTTCCGTCGCCCTGATCGGCATGAAAAACCGGGCCCAAGTCGAGGCCAATGCCGGCACCAGCTTACTTCCGCCCATCACCCACGACGAAATGATCGCCGTGCGCGGCGCGGTCACCGGATAATTTTTATGCTTCAAATGGGAAAAATCTTCATCGGCATGGCCTTCTGGAATGTCGTTCTTTTTGCCGTCACAATTTACTTCGGCCTGACCCATCGCTCCGCCAACTGGCTCCACCAAGGACTGGGCGTGTTGACCGGCCTCTACACCTGCCTGACCCATTGCGTCGTCATGATGCACTTCATGGGTTCCGGCAAAGGCATCAAAGAAGCCATCGCCACCCATCACATCCCCAACGATCCCCAGACCGGTTACACCCGCCGGATCCGCCGGCTGACTGCCCGCAGTTCCGCGATGGCGACCTTTGGCTGCCTCACGATCATCGCGGCGGTGTTGCTGGGCGGCGCGAAAGATACCGGCCTCTCGCGCGGCATGCTCCACGCGTGGGTCTCGTGGGTTGTCGTGGTGTTCAATCTCTACGCCTTCTGGGTCGAATACAAAGTCATCCGCGAAAACACCGCGATCATTCGCGAGATCAACGCGCAAATCGCCCAGCACTCACCGGCCCCCACCTCGTAAGCGCCTGCGCGGGTTGTCGGCCGACTCTGCCAGTCGGCCAGCCGCGAACAGCGACCGCGCCGAGACGCAGTCTCGGCCTGCAATACACCTCTTGGCTTCGTGGCGTGAGACCGCCGGGCCACAGTTCGCCGGTCCTGCGCCAGTCCAAAAATCTCTTGACCGGCAGCCGGCCACCCGATAAACACTTCGCCAGTTTCCCCCACGAAGGAGTCGAACGGATAAATACAATGATAACGAAACTCATGTTGTGTCTCTTCACCCTTGGCTTGGCCCATCCGGCATGGGCGGCCATTTCCCTAAGCACGGAAAAACCTGCCATCCCGCCGATCTGGTGGGTGTCGCCGATCGGTGCGCTGGTCGCGCTGGCTGCCGCCGCGTATTTCTATACGTGGATGAAGAAACAATCCGAAGGCGACGCCACGCAAATCAAAATCGCTGGCCACGTGCGCGCGGGCGCGTTGGCCTACCTGAAACAACAGTACAAAGTCGTCGCCATCGTGTTCGCGGTGGTGTTTGTGCTGCTGGCGATCCTCGCGTTTGGATTGGGCGTGCAGGAACCCATCGCGCCGTTCGCGTTCCTGACCGGCGGCTTGGTTTCGGGACTGACCGGCTTCATCGGGATGAAGACGGCCACGTTCGCGAACAACCGCACCGCGGCCGCCGCCAAGAATTCACTCAATGACGGCCTCAAAGTCGCGTTCCGCAGCGGCGCGGTCATGGGCTTGAACGTTGTGGGCTTTGGCGTGCTCGCGATCTCTATCTGGTTCTACTGCCTCTATACGATGACCGATTTCGGTATTCACAAAGTCACGGTCGCCCTGCTCTCCTACAGTTTCGGCGCGAGCCTCCAAGCCCTCTTCGCCCGCGTCGGCGGCGGCATCTTCACGAAAGCCGCGGACGTCGGCGCCGACCTCGTCGGCAAAGTTGAAGCCGGCATTCCGGAAGATGACCCGCGCAATCCGGCCACCATCGCGGACAACGTTGGCGACAACGTTGGCGACGTCGCCGGCATGGGCGCGGACTTGTACGAATCGTTCTGCGGCGCAATCCTCGCGGCGGCAGCGCTCGGCGCGGCGGCGTTTATTGCCAGCAATACCGAACTGGCGGTCCGCGCGGCAGTGTTGCCCATGGTCATTGCCGGTATCGGCACGGTCTTGAGTGTCGTCGGCGTTCTGGTTGTTCGCACGAAGGAAGGCGCGACACAAAAACAACTGCTCGCGTCATTGGCGCGGGGCGTGAATCTCAGTTCGCTCCTGATCGTGGTCGCCTCGTATTTCACCGTGAAGCTGCTGTTGCCGGAACACTTCGGCGTGTTCTGGTCCATCGTCAGCGGCCTGGTCGCCGGCCTCGTCATCGCAAAAGCGACGGAGTACTACACGGCCGCGGACTTCAAGCCGACCCAGTTCATTGCCAATCAGGCGAAGACTGGCCCGGCCACTGTCATCATCGCCGGGATCGCCGTCGGCTTCCTTTCGACCTGGATTCCAGTCATAGCAACGGTGGTCGGCATCATCGTCGCCTACGGCGTAGCGGGCGGGTTCGGCAATATGGAATACGGTCTGTATGGCATTGGCGTGGCGGCTGTCGGCATGCTCTCGACCCTCGGCATCACCCTGGCCACCGACGCGTATGGTCCGATTGCGGACAACGCCGGCGGCAACGCGGAAATGAGTCATCAACCGCCGTTCGTCCGTGAACGCACCGATGCGCTGGATTCGCTCGGCAACACAACTGCGGCGACCGGCAAAGGCTTCGCGATCGGTTCGGCGGCCTTGACGGCGCTGGCGTTGCTGGCGGCGTTCATGGAAGAAGTGCGGGTCAGCATGGCGCGCGGCATGGACGCCCTTCAGGCGCAAGCCATCGTGAAGATGCCGCTGGATAAATTTGTCGAGCAGTTCGACATCACCCTGCTCAATCCGACGGTGTTGGCCGGCATCTTCATCGGCGCGATGCTCGTCTGCGTGTTCTGCGCGTTGACGATGCTTGCCGTGGGCCGCGCGGCCGGCAAAATGGTTGAGGAAGTCCGTCGGCAATTCAAAGAAATCGTCGGCATCATGGACGGTAAGGCCGAACCCGACTACGCCTCCTGCGTCGCGATCAGCACCCAAGGCGCGCAACGGGAAATGGTCTTGCCGAGTATCCTTGCGGTCGTGGTGCCGGTCGTCACCGGCATGATCTTCGGCGTGGCTGGCGTTCTCGGCTTGCTCGTCGGCGGTCTGAGCACCGGCTTCCTCGTCGCCGTCACCATGGCCAACGCCGGTGGCGCGTGGGACAACGCCAAGAAATACATCGAGAGCGGCCAGCTCGGCGGCAAACGCAGCGATGCACACAAGGCCGCGGTCGTTGGCGACACCGTGGGCGATCCGTTCAAGGACACCAGCGGCCCGTCGTTGAACATCCTCATCAAACTGATGAGCATCGTCAGCATCGTCGTGGCCGGCGTCGTCGTGAAAGTCTCGCCGGTCGTCGCGGGTTGGCTGCACATGACCAAGTAAGTCGGTCACGTTTCACAAACGCGGTGGCTGTCGCAAGACGGCCACCGCGTTTGCTTTTGTGCGAACGACTGAGTGCCAGAACACAGAAATTCCTTGTGGGAGCGGCGGGGACCTACTGCACTGCCCGCCACACCGCCGCGACCGCGCCACACAGCAGCACCCCAAACCCGATGGGCAACAGGGTCGCCAACGTCGTCCACTTCACGCTCTTGGTTTCCTTCCAGATTGTGTAGATCGTCGTCGAACACGGATTGTGGCACAGGCTGAACAACATCAGACAGACCGCCGTCAACGTCGTCCATCCGCCAGTTGCTAAAAGTTTCAAAAGCGAGCCATCATCCGTCTCGAACATCACGCCCGTCCCCTGTTCGCCCACGCCGGTCATTCCCGTGCTCAAGACGGTCAACATCAGAATTGTCGGCACCACGATCTCATTGGCCGGGATCGCGATGATGTAGGCGAGTAAAATCACGCCATTCAAACCCAACAACACCCCCACCGGATTTAAGCCGTCAATCAAATGGTGCGCGATGGTCACGCCGCCAACCGTGACATTCGAAACCAGCCAAATCGCGACGCCCGCCGGCAACGCGAAGACAATCGCCCGCCACAACACAATCAGCGTCCGGTCGATCAATGACGTATACAACGTCCGCAAAATCCGCGGCGGCCGGTACGGCGGCAATTCGAGGCTGAACGTGGACGCCTCCCCCTTCAACACCGTCCCGGTGAGCAACCAAGCCGTCAAAAAAGTCAATCCCATCCCCAGCAGCGCCACCGCCAACACCGCTCCCGCTGCTGTCACCCCGGCCAATACCGGCGGCACCAATGATCCGAGGAATACCGTCGCGATCAGGATTTGCGTTGGCCACCGGCCATTGCACAGCGAAAAATTGTTCGTGATGATCGCTATCAACCGCTCCCGCGGCGAATCAATGATCCGCGTCGCGACAACGCCCGCTGCGTTGCAGCCAAACCCCATGACTTGAGTCAACGCCTGTTTCCCGTGCGCGCCCGACTTGCGAAACAGATTATCGAGGTTGAACGCCACGCGCGGCAGATACCCGAAGTCTTCGAGAATCGTGAACAACGGAAAAAAGATCGCCATCGGCGGCAACATCACACTCACCACCCACGCCGTCGTCAGATACATCCCATCGAACAACAATCCGCTCAACCAGACCGGGAAATGCGCCGCCGCCGCCAACTCCTTCAACCCAAGGTAGCCCTTGTCCACCAACAACGACGCGAGCAACCCCGACGGCACATTCGCCCCGATGATCGTGATCCACAGCACCAACGCAAACAACCCGATCATCACCGGGATCCCCGTCCAGCGGCTCGTCAAAATCCAATCGAGTTTCCGCTCCCACGGCAACCGGCGCGACTCGCCGTTCTGCATCACGTTCCGCCCGGCAATCCGCGCCGCTTCGCCGTAAACCAGTTCGACCCACCGATCGCGCGCGTTATGCGGCACCTGCCACCGCAACCGCTCCGCCGTCTCCACAATCTGTTCCGGTTCGATTGTCTTCATAACGCCCGCGCCTTCACCGCGTCCACGATTCGCGCATCACCCTCCAACAGTCGCAATGCAATCCACGACTCCTGTTTCACTGCCGGGAACGCCCGCCGCAGCATCCCGGCAAGCGTCTCAATTGCGCCGCGCAACCCCGGCACCTCGTACTTCAACTGGTACGGGTTGCAGACCGTCGCACCGCTGGCGACCGCGAACACCGCCTGCAACAAATCGTCGATACCTTCTTCCTGCCGGGCCGCCGTGCCCACGACCGGCACACCCAAATCGCGCGCCAATCCCCGGCAATCCACCGTCAACCCATGCGCCTTCGCCTCGTCCATCAAGTTCACGCAGACCACGACCTTGTCGGTGATCTGCAACACTTGGAGCACGAGATTCAGATTCCGCTCCAATCGGGTCGCGTCCACCACCACGACCGTCACGCTCGGTTTCCCGAACAAAATAAAATCCCGCGCCACTTCTTCATCCGGCGACGCCGACAACAACGAATACGTCCCCGGCAAGTCCACCAGCTTGAACTGTTTCTCGCGAAACGAAAACCCGCCTTCCGCCCGCGCAATCGTCTTCCCCGGCCAGTTGCCGGTGTGCTGTCGCAAGCCGGTCAACGCGTTGAAGATCGTGCTCTTGCCGGTGTTCGGATTGCCGGCGAGCGCGACCACGAAATCCCACCGGTCGGTTTTCAATCCCAACCGTTCGAGCACGGCCGGCTGACACGTCCCGCAATTTCCTGATGTGCAATCGCTCATAGTTTTTTGATGAGAATTTTGTCCGCTTGTTCGTTGCGCAGCGCGATGCTCGCGCCGCGGATAAAATACGCCACCGGGTTGCCGGCCGGACTGACGATGTCAATTTCCACCACCGTGCCTGGCACGACGCCGAGATCGAGCAACCGGTTCCGCTCCGGCCCCCGGCACGCCGGCGACAATCCGAGCACCGACCCCCGCTCACCGACCCGCAACGTGGAAAGTCGCATCACCGTTTCATCAAACGCTTCACGCGCCTCGGCCACCGTCACGTGACCAGCCGCCAACCGCGACAGTTCGATGTGCCGGCCTTCGACATCGATGTGCACACTGCGCTCGTCCGCCATTTCAACCCGGAGTCGCGTCCCGAACGCCACCCCGGCCGCGATGACTTCGGCATAACCGGCTTGCGGTTCATCTTCGATGTGCACCACCTGCCCCGCCCAACCGGCGGGACACTCCGTCAACGGCGCCCCGCGCAGCGGCGGCAGTTCGCCGGTCGCGGTTGGAATCGGATCGCCGTGCGGATCGAACCGCGGTTCACCGAGTTGCCGGGACAGGCGGTCGAGTTTCTCGCCGGTGATCTTGTGTTCCATCTGTTCGGCGGCGGCATGCCATTGCTCTTCCCGCCGGCCAGTCTCGGCCAGATAGGTTTCATAGAGCCGGTGCGCGCGCGTCACCCGCACCGCATATTCGCGTCCCCGGTCCGTCAGCCGGTACCCGCCATCCTTCGCCGTGGCCAGGCCGGTGGCTTCGAGTTCGGAGAGCACTTGGGCCGCAGTGTCGAGATTGACCCCGATCGTGCCGGCCAGGCTTTGCGCCGTGGCCGGTTGTCGCCGGTATTCGGCATCATAGAGATGCTTGAGGGAATCTTCGGTGACGATTCGAGCTTTCATGGTTTTTACTTTGACTACTCAAAGTATCTAATCGGAGTCTTGAAACTTGTCAACACTTCGATTACGGTGCGCAGCATGACTTTGTCGCCCACCGTCGAGAATTACCTGAAACACCTGTTCACCGAGCAACAGGATTCAGACGCCGAACTGCTGCCGATGGGCAAGCTTGCCGCGGCGTTGGCAGTCACGCCCGGCACAGCGACGACCATGGTGAAAACATTGGCGGATGCCGGGCTGGTCACCTACGAACCGCGCGGCGGGGTCCGCCTGACCGCCCGCGGCGAGCAACACGCCCTCAACGTCATCCGCCGGCATCGCGTCGTGGAACTGTTCCTGGTCAAAGTGCTCGGACTCGATTGGTCCGAGGTCCACGCGGAAGCCGAGAAACTCGAACACGCCATCTCGGAAAAAGTGCTGGAGAAATTGGACGAGTTGTTGGGCCGACCGGACTGCGACCCGCACGGCGACCCGATCCCCCGCGCCACCGGCAAGCTGGCCGTGATGCAATTCAAGAGTTTGATGGAGTGTGAACTCGGCCTGCCGCAACGAATCATGCGCGTCTTGGGACAGGACACCGGCTTTCTCCAAACCTTGCACCGGCTCGAACTGGTGCCGGGCGCGAAGGTCACGGTGCAAACTCGGGCGGAGTTCACCGACTCCGTCAACGTGAAGACGGCCGGCGGCAAAACCACGGCGCTCGGCGCCAGTGCCGCCGCCAAGATCCTCGTCCAGCCGGCCTAGAGTTACCCGGTGAACCACGCCATTCTCCACGTCGACATGGACGCGTTCTATGCATCGGTCGAGGTGCGCGACAATCCGGCCTTGGTGGGCCAGCCGGTCATTGTCGGGGCCGGACCGCACGACCGGGGCGTGGTCGCGGCGGCGTCCTACGAAGCGCGCCGGTACGGCGTTCATTCGGCAATGCCGGCGCGGACGGCGTACCAACTTTGTCCACACGGCATCTTCATCCGGCCGGACATGGCCAAATATGGCGCAGTCTCCCGGCAGATCATGACGATCCTCGAAACATTCACGCCGGCAATCGAGCCGGTCTCCATTGATGAGGCGTTTCTGGATGTGACCGGCTCGCTCGGGTTGTATGGCGACGCGCTGACCATCGCCAAACGCATCAAGGCCGAGATTCATGCCCAGACCGGGTTGACGGCATCGGTCGGCGTCGCGCCGAACAAATTTCTCGCGAAGCTGGCATCGGATTTGAACAAGCCGGATGGGTTGACGGTCCTGACCGAAGAAACCAAAGTCCAGGTGCTCGCGCCGTTGCCGGTGGCAAAACTCTGGGGCGTCGGCAAGGTGACCGAGCGCCGGTTGCAACAGCATAATCTCCGGACCATTGGCGACATCCAGCGGTTGCCGGTGGCGGAGTTGCGGCGACGAATCGGCAATGCGGCTGAGCATTTGCACGCGTTGGCGTTGGGTGAGGATGACCGGCCAGTGGCAACTGACACCGCAACCAAGTCCATCAGCAGCGAGCACACCTTTGACGTGGATACCGCCGACATGGCCCAGATCAAAAAGTCGCTGTTGGCGCAATGTGAGGAAGTCGGCGCGCGGTTGCGCCAGGAGAAAGTCGCGGCGCGGACCGTGCAATTGAAGTTACGCCATGCGGATTTCACCACGTTGACCCGGCGGCGCACATTACCCCAGCCGACCCAGGACGAGATGCAGCTTTACGAGGTGGCCGGCCACCTTCTGGCGGCGGAAAACATCGCCGAAAAACGCATCCGGCTGATTGGCGTTGGCGGTTCGAACCTGGTCGCGCCGGTCATCCAAGACGATCTCTTCGACCGGGGGGACGAGAAACGGGCACGGCTGGCGAAAGCGGTTGATGAATTGCGCGACAAGCTGGGGCCGGAGGCGATCCAGCGCGGCAGTGCCATCACTTGAACCGCGGTGCCGCGCCGGGCATTTTCCCATCGCATGAACCGGGCAATCATGTTAAGTGCCGGTCATGAACCCGAACGAATTGCGCCACTGGCACACGCAATACCGGACCGCACTCCACGATGACGTCATCCCCTTCTGGCTCCGGCATTCCCCCGACCGCGAACACGGCGGCTACTTCACGTGTTTGAACCGGGACGGCAGCGTGTTCGACACCGATAAGTTCATCTGGCTGCAAGCCCGGGAAGTCTGGATGTTCTCGAAATTCTACAACACGCTCGAAGCGCGGCCGGAGTTTCTCGACATGGCGACGCTCGGTGCCAACTTCCTTCGCGACCACGGCCGGGCGGCGAACGGCGATTTCTATTTCGCCGTTGACCGTACCGGCCAGCCACTCGTGCAGCCGTATAACATTTTCTCCGACTGCTTCGCGACGATGGCGTTCGCGCAATACGGCCAAGCTGCACGCGCGCCGTGGGCCACCGACATCGCCACGAGAACCTTTGAGCGCATCCTGCAACGCTGGGACAACCCGAAAGGCCCGTACAATAAAATCGTCCCCGGCTCGCGCCCGATGAAGTCCATGGTCTTGCCGATGATCACCGTTAATCTCGCGATGGAAGTCGGCGCGGCGTTGCCGGCGTATCCCGTGGAACAGGTCATCCGCGAAAACTTGCACGCGTTGATGGACACGTTCGTGGACCGCAAAACCAAGTTGATCTACGAACACGTCGCGCCCGACGGCAGTCATCCCGACACGTTCGAGGGCCGGGTCATTCATCCCGGCCACGGCATCGAGTGCATGTGGTTCGTGATGGACGCCGCGCACTCCTACGGCGAGCCGGCGTTGATCGCGCGTGCCGCCGATGCGCTCGAAGATCAACTGGCCTATGCGTGGGATGAGAAATACGGCGGCATCATCCATTTCATGGACGCACTCGGCAAACCGCCGCAGCAACTCGAATGGGACCAGAAATTCTGGTGGGCGCACATGGAGACGCTGATCGCCTTGTTACTCGGCTGGAAACTGACCGGGCGCGACAGCCTGTTAAAGTGGTACCGGCGCGTCCACGACTACACGTGGTCGCATTTCCCCGACCCGCAGTACGGCGAATGGTTCGGCTACCTCAACCGGCAAGGCGAAGTGCTGTTACCGCTCAAAGGCGGCAAATGGAAAGGCTGCTTCCACGTCCCGCGCGGGCTGATGAAGTGCGCGACGATTCTGGATGAATTGGCGCGGCATTAACGCTGCGCCAGCACGCGGCGCTCGTATTGCATCACGGCATTCATCCATTGCCGGTCGCGGGGGATGCCGGCGCGGTCGCACGCTTCGTCCCAGACGGCACCGAACGGCAGCGTCTTCACATCTTCCATCAACGCGAGGCGACCGGCATTGTTGCCGGCGGCTTCGAGCTGCTGCAACTCGGCGCTCGGGTCGAGCAATGCAGACAGGATCGCTTTGCGCGTGGCGCGGAGGCCGATTGTGTAGGCGGCGATGCGGTTGATGCTGGCGTCGAAGTAGTCGGTCGCAACCGCGACTTTGTCCCAGGCGCGGCCGCGCTGGATTTCGAGGAAGACGTTGCGCAACGCGTCGTTGAAGATGACCACGTGGTCGCTGTCCCACCGGATCGGGCGGCTGACATGGAGGAGGAGTTTTTTGTGGAATTGGAGGTACGCGGAAATCTTGTCGTAGATTTCCTCGGTCGGATGCCAGTGGCCCATGTCGAGGCAGTAGCCGATGCCGCGGCTGAGCGCGTAGCTGCTGTAGAACTCGGCGCTGCCGACGACGTATTCTTCACTGCCGAGGCCGAAGAGTTTGCTTTCGACGTAATCCACGCACCCCGGCAGTTTCTTTTGGAGGAGCGCATCCAGTGATTCGGCAAGCAACGCGCGGTGTGTCCACCGGTCGGCGGGATAGTCCTTCGTACCGTCCGGTATCCAATGATTGATGATCGAGGGGCCGCCCTGCTGTTTGGCAAACGCCGCTGCGATTCGCCGGCAAGCGACGGCGTGCTGAATCCAGAATTTCCGCACGGCATTGTCGGTATGGCTGAGCGTATAACCGTCGTTGGCTTTCGGATGCGCGAAGAACGTCGGGTTGAAATCGAGGTGGACGCCGTGCTGTTTTCCCCACGCCATCCAGTTGGCGAAATGTTGCGGTTCGAGCGCGTCGCGGTCGACAACCTTGCCGGCGGTTTCGGCGTACAGCGCGTGAATGTTCAGGCGCAATTTGCCGGGGACGAGTTTCAGCACTTGTTCGTAATCTTGGCGGGCTTCGGTGGCGGTGCGCGCGCGGCCGGGATAGTTGCCGGTGGCCATGATCCCACCCCCGGCGAGTCCAGCTTCTTTCACTTCAAAGCCGACGACGTCGTCCACCTGCCAGCAATGGATCGAAATCGGAACGGCAAGCGCGGCGCGAATGGCCTTGTCGGTATCGATGTGGATTGCGGCATAGGCGGATTCGGCGTGTTGGTAGGGTTTGCTCATTGTGGTAGTCCTTTTGCTTAGGGTATCGGAAAGAAAATCTTCAAGGGTTTATCGTTGACGTTGTAGGCGGACTGCAATTCAAAACCTCCGTGAATCTTCTGATAGGTGAATGGCTGCTCCGTCGATGGATCAGGATAGCGTTGCAAGGCGACAACGCCGTGAGTGACGACCGCGAGCGCGGCAGTGACCATGGCATGGTTGACGACAGCGGTTTGGATCTTCTGAAAATACTTGTCGTAGCCGGCCATCAATTCCCTCGTGAGCGGAGTCGTGAAGTTCAAGCTGTTGTAGCGCCGCAGCCAGTCTTCAAACTGCTCCGCATCCCCCGTCGCGAGCACGCCCGCCAGTTCGCGCTGGATCGCAACAAGTGTCTTCATCTCGGCTTGAAACACCGTCCAGTCGACTGGCCCGGTCAGTTCGTGTGCGGTGAGATACTCGGTTATTTGCTCGGGAGATTTCGCAGCAATATCGCGGGCAACTTGCTCGGCGAAGTCGGCTTCCATCTGAATGGCGCGGCTCGCAGATTCTCCCGCGAACGATTCCCCCAACAGATCGAGAAACCAATCGTTCCCCACATACGCCGACAGATTCGATGCGACGCACGACAAGGCAAGGTTCTCGATGGCGACATCAACCAGGCTGCCAATCAGCATGCAATCATCAACCTGCTGGCCGAGGCGCAACACAGCCGCGATGTCCTCGGCCGCGCCACCGCCGGCCTGACAATACTGTGCCCGCCAAACACCCAAACGCGCCAAGGCGCGAGCTTTTGCCAAATGCACAAAAGGAGTATTGGGGCGGAGGGGCTTCACAAGCCCCCAATCGCAGTTGGTCACTTGTGTTGCCGCCTGCATGAGGTCGCCAATCGGCCGGATCTTCTCACATAGTTCAGCGGCGACGGCGGCGGTGACATTCGACTGCCAATTCGCAACGGTTTCCTTGTCCGCCGCCGACAAAGCGTCGAACAACGCAAAAGCTTGCCGGTAGACGTCCGCGGCATTTGTGATCGCACCGGCTTCCAGCGACATTGCAGCCTGCGGCACTGACTCAGCAAAGTGAACTTCCGGTTGCGTTCGGGAACGTTGGATCACCGACGCGGGCTGAGCCGAGAGCGGCGGCGTTTCAACCACCGTGTCGCGCAAGAGGTAAGTCGCAAGTCCGAGCAGCGCCAAGAGGATCGCGCCACCGCCCACCCACCACCATGCTCGACGGATCATGCCACCTGTTTCGACCGGTAGGCTTCGACTTCCCATTCGCGGATGAATTTCTGGGCGCGCGCGTCAAGCAGTTGGATCCCGCCAAACGCGGCGGCCAGTTGCCGGATGAGCACGCAGTCGGCAGCCATTTCGGGGCCGAGCTTGGGATGTTTCGCGTAGACCATGTGATCGGGGCTGACTGGGTCGGTTTCGTTGGGAATCGGGCCGGGCTTCAACTGCGTCGGGATACCGGCCTGCGCATACTCCGACCGGAGCGCATCCAGCACGCACCGGTAAGTGGCGCGGATTTCGTCGGCGGAATCACCGGCGACGAAGATGCCGTGGTTTTCGAGGAGAATGAGGCGGTGATTGCGAATCCGGCGCCGGACCTCCATGCAGAGGGTGAAGCCGGGGTCAATGTACGGAATCCAGAGCGCCGTCGGGAAGAGGCGCGCACACGTGGGCGCGCCGTTTCGGGCGCAGGTCAGGCCGTTGACAAGCGTGCTGTGGGTGTGGACGACGTACGTGCCCGGCATGATGTCGTGCAGTGGCGCTTCAACCGAAGGCCGGCCGCCACTGCCGCCGGTCACGGCGGCGGCCATCAAATCTTTGACGCGGGCTTCGCGGGCTTGCGTGTCCGCCGGCATTGCGGCGGTGTAAAGTTGCGCGAGCTTGGCGCGGTCGA
The DNA here is from genome assembly GCA_022072455.1 of Verrucomicrobiia bacterium. Classification (GTDB taxonomy): domain Bacteria; phylum Verrucomicrobiota; class Verrucomicrobiia; order Palsa-1439; family Palsa-1439; genus CAINDI01. Next base: position 26,876 of record JAJVHY010000013.1, read on the forward strand.
GGGTGACAAATTTGGCGGGGGTCAGCCCGGCGAGTGTGGTGCCCGACGGTTTGACCCAGAGGGTGGTTGACGTTTTGCAGGATGTATTGCCGCCACCGCCTTTCACAAAATCGGGTGTGCCAAATTCGTGGGAGAGTGTGGTAATGGTATTGAGCAGATCGGAATTCATCGGTGCGGGAAGCGTAACAAAGTCAGCCCCGTGCGCAAGTGAGTTCTGGTTTGGCCGGCGGACGAGGTATCCACCGGAAATGTCGTGGTTGACGGCTGTAAAATCTTATGTTAAATACGTTCAGTTTTTACTGAACGAATCTAATGAGCCCCACCCCGCAACCGCAATGGATCACCGCGCGTCGAAAGTTCATCGAGGCCGGCGGGCATACGACCCAGTCGTTTGGATTGGGACGGATGATTGGCCAGATGTACGCCCTGCTCTATTTAAGCCCCCGCCCCATGTGTCTCGATGAGATCGCCCAGGAATTGGGGATCAGCAAAGCCAGTGTGAGCACCACGATCCGGCAGTTGGAACGGTGGACAGCAGTCAAGAGCGTGTGGGTCAAGGGCGACCGGCGGGATTTTTACGAGGCGGAGACGGATTTTCAGGCGGTATTGAAGCACGGGTTGCTGGCGACGTTGCGGAAGAAGCTCGATACGGCCGGCAAACAAATTCAAGTCGTGGAAGAATGTCTGAAGGAAGCGACCAACCAAACCAACGGTGACGACGACAAGGCGATGGAAGTGGTGGTCTCCCGGTTGGAACGCGCGAAGCATTTTCAGGGCAAGGTGAATGGGTTGTTGAGCAATCCGTTGTTGGATCACCTGCTCTAGTCGTTGGAAAGAATTGAATACCGTCCGCTTGAGCGGCAGCAGTGTGGAGACTGGCCATTCAGAAGTTGAACAGGCACCGGTCGGGCGGCAGCTTGGTTTGGCAAATCGGGGGTTGAGTGACAGGCAGAAATTACGCTTTGAAAAGCTGGAGGTTTGGAGAGAATCCATCCCGTACGCGAATTTGATTTATTCACTCACCAAGAACTTCCCAGCGGAAGAGCGGTATGGTTTGACGTCTCAGATGCGTCGTTCAGCAGTTTCAATTTCCGCCAACATTGCGGAAGGGATGTCGCGCACAACTGACAAAGATTTCGCCCGAGCAGTTCCCGAACCTTCGCGACCGGGCTGATAAACTCAGCCGAATGCTGAGTGGCCTCCGCAGCTCGTTGTTGTCCCCCAAGCCCTCGACCTTCGCCCCTCATCCCTCATCCTCCCCATGAACTGGTTCGCCATCCACACGAAACCCCGGCAGGAAGGCATCGCCGAGACCAGCCTCCAGCGCGAATCGGTGGAGACATTTTATCCCAAGCTGTGTCGGCGAAAAACGGTCCGACGTGTTCGCCGCCTGGTGACGAGTCCACTGTTTCCGTCGTACATCTTTGCGCGTTTTGATGCGCAGACGTCGCGACGCCTTGTCAAATACGCGACTGGCATCATCAACATCGTGAGTTTTGGCGGGAATCCCGCAATCGTGGATGATTCGCTCATTGCGGCGATCAAAGCGCACGCCAAGGATGACGTTGTCAGTGTGCAACCACCGAGTTTCAAACCGGGAGACACGGTTGAAATCCAGACGGGGCCGTTCCGCGGTTTGCAGGGCATCTTCGAGCGCGAACTGAGCGATCGCGAACGCGTCATCATTCTACTCGAAGTCTTGTCCAAAGGCGCGCGCGTCGAGATCCCCTGCACCGAGTTGGAGAAAGTCTAAATGGATTCCAGTATTACGGTTATATCTGTGGAACGCCATGAGCGTGTCCGTCAATTGCTCAGTGATGTATGGGCTTACCGGGAACTGTTTTACACATTCTTGGAACGCGACCTGAAAGTGCGTTACAAGCAGACCGCCTTGGGCGCAATTTGGGTGGTGCTGCAGCCGCTATTTGTCACCGGCATGTTCTCCCTGATTTTCGGCCGCATCGCCAAGATGCCGACCGATGGCCTGCCGATCGTGTTATTCTATTTTGCGGCCAACGTGCCGTGGGGTGGTTTTTCGCGTGCCGTGACGGGAGCCGCGATGAGCATCGAAAGCAATGCCGGGCTTGTCACTAAAGTCTATTTTCCGCGCATGGTCATTCCCGCTGCTTACGTCAGTGGATCATATGTGGACTTCAGTGTCGGTTGGGTGGTTCTCAATCTTGTGGCGGTTGGGATGGGGCATTGGCACTGGCAATTGGTCGCCATCACCCCGCTGCTGCTGGTCATTCAAGGCACGTTCGCGCTTGGGATTGGCTTGGCATTGGCAGCGTTGAACGCCCAATACCGTGACGTGAAAAACGCCGTGGGATTTCTGGTCTCGATGATGATGTTACTGACCCCGGTGATCTATCCGCTGTCACGATTGCCGGACTGGGCACGGGCTTGGGCGTGGCTAAACCCGATGACCGGCGTGATCGACTCGTATCGCACGAGTTTGCAAGGCGGGCCATTTAATTGGTTGTCTCTGACCCTGTGTTTTTTGGCCGCGCTTGTCTACCTGACGGTGGGGTTCTGGTTCTTCCGCAATCGCGAAAGCCGGTTTGCCGATGTGTTGTAAACTCGGAACTACTGACGGGGTTGGTGTTGTTCTCGCACCTGCCGGCCACGCGGCGAATCGAGTGGAATCATCGTGGGGTGCTGACACTTCGGACAGGCTTGATATTCCGTGCTGATCCGCCAAAGTGTGCAGACCGGTCCCAACAGCAGACAAACTTTCGTCAGCAAGGAAAAAGTGCGCACCACCAAACCCGGCATGATTTTCCATGACCAAGAGTTGATCCCGTACGTGATGACATAAGCCGCACCAAAGATGACCAATAAGCACCACAATCCCACCTCAATCACATCCTCGCCACGTCGGCGGCGTTCGGGTACGCCGGTATGGCCACACTCGGTACATATCTTTTCCGGCAACGGCGGCTTCGGGATGAAGCGATCCAGCCACCGGCTCGGCGCAATCAGTTTGCTGAAGCGATCCTTGAGGTTCATGCCATGACTGTAAGAGCCGGCACCCTTCGCCGCAAGACAGAAGCTGGGAAATGAGACTACAGACTGCAGACTGCAGACTGCTGCGAAGAACAAGTGAGAGATTACCGTAAGATAATCGCTTGGCAGAAGGCCGATGATCTTACGCTTGAGGTCTATCAGACCTCCCGCTTCTTCCCAAAGGAAGAGGTTTACGCACTGACAAGCCAGTTACGACGCGCGGCTTATTCCGTACCGCAAATATTGTTGAAGGGGCTTCGCGGAATTCGCTCAAAGTTTACCTCCAATTCCTGTATATCGCCCACGGATCGCTCAATGAGACGCGCTACTTCATTCATCTCGCCGCACGGCTCGACTACCTAGATTCAAACAACCGTGACCGCCTACTCGCGCAAGCCGAAGACGCTTCCCGAACTCTGGCCGGACTGATTCAAGCCGTTGAATAAAAATACATGCGTAATCCGTTTCAAAGTCTGTCGTCTGTAGTCTGCCGTCTGAGGTCTCTCTTTCACTATGTCTGACATCGCCATTCAAATCGAACAACTCGGCAAGCCGAGTCAGCCGGAACCGAATCGGATGAGACGCGGTTCGCTGCAAACGCCCCATGGCATCGAGGGGCAATTCTCCTTCGCTGACCGCCAAGCTACGGCAAACAAGCCACGACAATTATGAGTGATGTTGCTATCAAAATCGAGGGGCTGGGAAAAAGGTACCGCTACGGTGGTGTCGCCAAACTGGGTACAAATATTCGCGCCGACATTGCGGACTGGTTCCAGAACCTTCGCGGGCGACGGAGTTCTGACATGACACCCCGGACGCTCACCACTCTCAAGGACCTTCACGAGAAACGTCTGGACGCCGATCCCAACTATTTCTGGGCACTGAAAGACATCAACCTTGAAGTCAAACGGGGGGAAGTGGTCGGGATCATCGGCCGCAATGGCGCCGGCAAGAGCACGCTGTTGAAAATCCTTTCGCGCATCACCCCACCGACGACCGGGAAGATTACCTACCATGGCCATGTCGCCAGTCTCCTCGAAGTCGGCACCGGTTTTCACCGCGAACTGACCGGCCGCGAGAACGTCTTTCTCAACGGCTCCATTTTGGGAATGAAACGCACCGAAATCACGAAGAAGTTCGACGAGATCGTGGCGTTCGCGGAGGTCGAGAAATTCATCGATACGCCGGTCAAACACTATTCGAGCGGGATGTATGTCCGTCTGGCGTTTGCCGTGGCCGCACATTTGGAGGCCGAAATCATGGTGGTGGACGAAGTCCTTGCTGTCGGCGACGCCGAATTCCAGCGGCGTTGTCTGGGAAAAATCAGTGAAGTAGCCAGCGGCGGGCGCACGATTTTATTTGTCAGCCATAATATGTCCTCCATTCGCAGCCTCTGTTCCCGGTGCGTCTGGTTGAACGCCGGCCAAGTCCAAGCCGATGCCGATCCGGCAGCCGTCATCAGCCGCTATCTTCAAAGTGGGGATAAATCCGCGGGGGGACACGAGTGCTCGTTCGCCGAAGACCCGGCAAAGGAATTCCAGCTTCTCCACGCACGGTTGTGTAATGCGGCGGGCGTTGGCGCACAGTTGTTCGAATGCGATGACCCCATTCTGATCGAGTTGGATTGCCGGGTTCATCAACGGATTCCCGGGTTGTACGGGTACCTCAGCATCTCACGCGCTGATGGCACCGTCGTTCTGGTTTCCGATAGCCACGATCTGGGGACGAATCCCCTCGACCAATTGCCACTTGGCGCGCACCGTTTTCGGATTCGCTTGCCGCACCGCACACTGGCACCGGGCAGTTACAAAGTTTATCTTAACTTCGCCAGTCCTGCCGGTGTGCGCGGGTTCAACATTGATACTCCAGGTGCTCTCTTCACTTTTCAACTCACCGATCACCGAACCCGTCGCGGCAACTCCCGCGGTGGTTTTCTGAGCACGCTCGTGCCTTGGGAAACTCAACCACCCACTACTGCCGCCTGAAGCCCACCTACCCTGCGAGGCCACTATGCTTACCCTGACCACACTCGAATTTCTCAAGAGCTCCCGCATCCTCATCACCGGCGGCACCGGCTCACTCGGCCAGAAACTCACCCGCCTGATCCTCGCCGGCAATCCGTCCGCGACAGTCATCATCTACAGCCGGGATGAGTTCAAACAATTCCAGATGCACCAAACCTTCACCGAAACCGAACGCCCCCGCCTCCGGTTCTTCCTCGGCGACGTCCGTGATGGCGACCGGCTCCGCCGCGCGACCGAAGGGGTGACTCACCTGATTCACGCCGCCGCCCTCAAACAAGTCCCGGCCGCGGAATACAACCCGTTCGAATTCGTCAAGACCAACATCATCGGCGCCGAAAACGTCATCAACGCCGCCCTCGACAACAAGATCAAACACGTCGTCGCCCTCAGCACCGACAAGGCCGCCAACCCGATCAACCTCTACGGCGCGACCAAACTTTGTTCTGACAAACTCTTCGTCTCCGGCAACAGCTACAGCGGCAGCCGCCCCACCCGCTTCTGCGTCGTGCGCTACGGCAACGTCGTCGGCAGTCGCGGCAGCGTCATCCCCTTCTTCCTCGCCAAACGCAAGTCCGGCGTCCTCCCCATCACCGACGAACGGATGACCCGGTTCTGGATCACCCTCGACCAAGGCGCGGCGCTGGTGTTGAACGCCCTCCGTGAAATGCGTGGCGGCGAAATCTGGGTGCCGCGCATCCCCAGCATGCGCGTCACCGACACCGCCCGGGTCATCGGCCCGAACTGCCAATACCCGGTCATCGGCATCCGGCCCGGTGAGAAACTCCACGAAGTCATGATTCCAGTGGACGACGGTCGCGAGACGCTCCAGTTTGATGACCATTTTATCATCCGCCCGAGTTTCTCCTGGTGGGGCAGCACTTGGCACAAAGAAAAGGGCGGCACCCCCTGCCCTGAAGGTTTCTACTATGGCAGTGACAACAACACGCAATGGGTCACCGACGAGCAACTCACCGCGATGATCGCCGGACTCGATCTGCCGGAGGCAAAAGAATGGGCAGCCGAACGAGGACTGGCGTGAATTCCGATACCCATCATGGCAGCCGCATTCTGCCGTACGGCCGGCAAAGCATCACTGACGCCGACACCGCGGCAGTGATCGCCGCCTTGCAGTCTGACTTCCTCACGACTGGTCCGGCCGTGGAGAGCTTCGAGCGGGCGCTCACCGATTACTGCGGAGCCAAACACGCCATTGCCGTCGCCAACGGCACCGCCGCCTTGCACGTTGCCATGCTCGCCGCCGGCATCCAGCATGGCCAACGCGTTCTCACCAGTGCAAATACTTTCCTCGCCTCCGCCAACTGCGCCGAATTCGTCGGTGCCACCGCCGACTTTGCCGATATTGACACGCATACCTACAACGTCACCGCCGCCACACTGCGAGCGGCGTGGAAACCGGATGTGCGCGCCGTCGTGGCCGTGGATTTCGCCGGCCAACCGTGCGACATGCCGGCCATCGCGACGCTGGCGCGGGAACGCGGCGCCGTTGTCATCGAAGACGCCGCCCACGCCATCGGCAGCCAATTCACTCACGAAGGACAGTCCTACAAGGTCGGTGGCCATCCTTGGGCGGACCTGACCACGTTCAGTTTTCATCCCGTCAAAACCATCACCACCGGCGAGGGCGGCGCGATCCTCACCAACGATGATCGCCTCGCTGAACGGTGCCGGCTTTTCAGAAGCCATGGAATGATACGGAGGGCGGAAGGAGGAAACCTGAAACCTGAAGTCCAGCAGTCCGAAACTCAAATTTCAAGTTTCAGCCCTCATCCCTCCGAAGTTGGCCCGTGGTACTACGAGATGCACGAACTCGGCTACAACTACCGGATCACCGATTTGCAATGTGCGCTCGGTCTGAGCCAACTCAAGAAACTCGACAACTTCATCACGCGCCGACAAGAAATCGTCGCCGCCTACAACGCCGCTTTTGCCTCACTGCCCACTGTCCATTGTCCTCTGACCGCGGATCTCGGATCTCTGACCTCTATTCGTGCTGCCTGGCATCTCTACGTTCTCCAACTCGACTTTTCCAAACTTGGCAAGACCCGCACGCAGGTGATGAACGAACTCCGGCAGCAAGGGATCGGCACCCAAGTCCACTACATCCCCGTGCACCTCCAACCGTATTACCGGAACAAATACGGGTATTCCGCCGGTAAGTGCCCCGTGGCGGAAGCCTATTACGAGCGCTGCCTGAGCTTGCCGCTGTACCCGGCGATGACCGATGCGGATGTGCAGCGGGTGATTAATGCCGTCCGAGGGCTGGGGGCTGAAGGGGTAAGTTTGAGGGCGGAGACCTGAAACCTGAGTGAAAGACATGCCGGATTCGCGCAAAGAACAATTCCGTTTCCGAACGAAAGGCTATGCCTTGGCCGTCGTTCGTTTTTACTGTGCCCTTCCGAAGTCACGCCCCGAGGTTCAGGTTCTCGGGAAACAACTGCTACGTTCCGGTACCTCGGTCGCCGCCAATTATCGAGAGGCTTCTCGAGCGCGCAGCAACGCCGAGTTTATTTCCAAGATCGAGACGTGCGCGCAAGAAGCCGACGAAAGCCTCCTCTGGCTGGAACTATTGAACGAAGGCTGCAATATCCAGTCCGATTCCCTGCAATGGTTGTTGCAGGAAACAAACGAACTCATTGCCATTTTCGTCACCATGGCCAAGAACGCGAAGAACAATGCGGAATGATGAAACCTGAAACCGGAGTCTAAGCAGCCAAACTCAGCCCTCAGGTTTCAAGTCTCAGCATTCTCCTCCGGTCTCAGGTTTCATCCCTCTCCGGTCACTCAGGTTTCAGCTTTCCCAACTCAGGTTTCAGGTTTCCCAACTCAGGTTTCAGGTTTCATCCCTCCGCCCTCTTCTATGTTAGCCAAGTGCATCCTCTTCCGCGCCGCCTGTAGCTTTCATCAAGGCACCGGCCACCTCCGCCGTTGTCTGACGTTGGCGGACGAATTGCGCACGCGGGGCCGTCGCGTTGCCGTCATCACCGACGCGAACGAATTGGCCGTGCAAGTGGCGCGGATGCACCAGCAATTTGTCACACACGTCGCGCCGGAAGTTTTTCTGCCGGCGGCGTGGTTGACGAAAATCAACCGCGTCGAAGCCCTCGTCGTGGATTTCCCGCAATCCGAAGAGTCCGCCCTCCGGCAAGGCGACGGACTGGCGACCCTGACCGCTTGGGATCGGGCCGGGGTGCCGATTGTGTCGCTGGGACACCTCGCCCATCTCTCGCACGCATTTCGCGCCGTGGTGGATCTCTACCCGAGTTCGGGCGTCCACGCCGCCAACTACTTTGAAGGCCCGGAATTCCTGATCCTGCGTCCCGAATTCCGCGCCCCCCGCCGGTCGCGCGCGGGGCGCAACCGGGTTCTGATTTCCATGGGCGGCACCGACCCGCACGACCTCACCCGCACGGCGCTGGTGGCCGTCCTCCAGTCCAAGTGGACCGGGCCGGTCACCGTCGTCCTCGGCGGCGGCTACGCGGCGGAGCGTGAAGTCGAACTCCGCCGGCTCGCCACCGGCCGAAATGTCGAATTCTTCCGCGCCATTGAAAACATGGCGGCCTTGATGCGCCGGTGCCGACTCGGCATCGTCCCGTTTGGCACCACCGCCTACGAACTCATGAGCCAAGGCGTCGCCTGTCTGGCGGTCAGCCACTACCGCTGGCAGGAGCCGTCCGCTCGGTTGTTTCATGAACTCGGGGCCTGCCTCTACGTCGGCTGCGCCCAAAACAACCTGACGCCCACAGAAATCGCCAATCAGTTCGACCGACTCGCCAGCAACCCCACGCGCCTGACGAAACTCGCCCAGACCGGCCAACGCATCGTGGACGGCCGCGGCACCGAACGCGTCGCGTATCTGCTCGAACAATTCACCGTCGAGACCCGTGACCGGCAGTTGGACCGGCTCTATGTGTTAGCACATCCCGGCGATGAAGTGTTCGGCTGCGGCGGCACCATTCTCCAACAGACCCGGCGCGGCGACCGCGTCGGCCTCGTCATCCTCGGTGAAGGTCTCGGCGCGCGCAAACAAGACGTGGATACGCAGGGTGCCGTCCTCGCCGAACGCCAAAAACTCAAATCCACCCTGCAAACCGTCATCGAAGAACTCGGCATTCGCACCTGGTACTACTATCAGTTTGCCGACAACCGCTTCGATCATCACGACCTGCTCGACCTCGTCAAGGTGGTCGAATCCGTTGTCCGCCGGCACAACCCGCACACCGTTTACACTCATCATCCCGGCGATCTGAACGTGGATCATCAACGCGCGTTTGCCGCCGTGATGACCGCCACCCGGCCGCTTGCGGGCCAACCGGTGCGTTCCGTCTTCAGCATCGAAGTCCCATCGTCATCCGACTGGGGCAACAACGCCGCCGAGAAATATCATCCCAACTGGTTCGAGAACATCGCGCCGGTGCTGGAAAAGAAACTGGCGTTGGCCGCCCGGTATGCCAGCGAAATTCGGCCCGACCCGCACCCGCGTTCGCTGGCCGGCCTCCGCGCGCGCGCCGAGCAATGGGGCCGTGTGGCCGGCTTACCGGCCGCCGAGACCTTCGTGCTGCAACGGCACCTGCAAGACAACAATCCGCGAACCTAATGCCCGCGACCACTCCCATCCAAATCGGCCGCCGCCAGATCGGGCCGGGCTGCCCCTGCTACCTGATCGCTGAAATCGGCGCGAACCACAACGGCTCACTCGACGTCGCCCGGCAACAGACCCGCGCCGCCGCCGAAGCTGGCGTGGATGCCGTCAAATTCCAAGCCTATGTGCGCGAAACGCTGTTCATCCACGACCTACCGGACGATGGCCGGGCCGAGACTCGCCACAACCGCGAGTTACTCGAACGGCGCTGGAACATCCTCCCGAAGTTCACCGCCCCGGATGAATGGTGGCCGGTGCTCAAGCGGGATTGCGATGAACTCGGCGTGGATTTTGTCTGCACTCCGTTCGACCTCGACCGGCTCCAGTTGCTCGACCGGCTCGGCGTCCCGGCCCACAAAATCGCCAGTGGCGATCTCACGTGGCATGAACTGCTCCGCGCCGCCGGCGCCACCGGCAAACCAGTCGTGCTCTCGACCGGCGCATCCACGGAGAATGAAGTCGCCCAAGCCGTCGCTGCATTTCGGACCGCCGGCGGCACCGCGCTCGTGCTCCTGCATTGCGTGTCGAATTACCCCCCGAAATGGGAGGACGCGAATCTCCGCGCGATGCTCCGACTCGGCCAAATCTTTGGCGTCCCGGTCGGATTGTCGGATCATTCGCCCGGCTCGACGCTGGCAGTCGCTGCCGTCGCATTGGGCGCTTGCGTCATCGAAAAACACATCACCCAGGATCGCCGGCAGGAAGGACTCGATCACCATTTCGCGCTGGAGCCGGCCGAGTTCGCCACCTTGGTCAAGGATGTCCGACATACGGAAGCCGCGTTGGGTAGCGGGAAAAAATCCTACGTCACCCCGGAAGAAATCGAGCGCTTCTGGGTCCGACGCGGCTTGTGGGTGGCGACCGATATTCCGAGCGGGACGATTCTACGACGGGAACACCTCACCGTCGTCCGTCCGCGAATGGGCTTGGGCGCGGAGGATCTGGCGGAAGCCGTGGGGCGACCGGTAACCAAGGCGCTGAGTAAAGGGATGCCGTTGTTGCGCGAGTATTTGGCTGACTGAGTAGGGTACGCTATTGCGTACCACCCCGCCGACACCCCAACGGTACGCAATAGCGTACCCTACGTACTACGAATAATGGCTCAAATCGAAATCCAACCTCTCACAGCGGCCTCCGTTCCAGCAGCGGCGGCATTTTACAGCGCGCGGATGGACGACACGTTCAGCCAGACATTTCCACCGGCGGCCATCGTGAAATACCGGGAGAATTTTAATCTGGAACGGCTGACCGCTTACGTTACCGCCGGGGATCGCGAGTTGCTTGCCGCAAGAGTGGACGAACAGATTGCCGGGATCATGTTCGGCAGTCCGCTCAACGGCGGCGTGGCCTCTGTGGTGTGGATGGCCGTATCGCCACAGTTTCGCGGCCACGGAATCGGCCGGCAACTGATGGAAGAGACGTTCCGCCGGTACCGGCAGCGCGGAGCGCACAAGGTCGTTCTCTACACGGAAACCGATTCCGGGAAGGCGTTCTACGAGGCCGTCGGGATGACGCTCGAGGGAACGCACCCCCAACATTGGTGGGGTCTCAAGCATTACTGTTTGGGCCGAATCCTGGAGTCGTCTGCCGGTGCATAAGACTGTCGCCATCGTCCAAGCCCGGATGGGTTCGACCCGTCTGCCGGGCAAGATGCTGCGGCGACTGGCCGGGCGACCGCTGATTGATCATGTTCTGGCGCGACTGACGGCAAGCATCCAGCCCAAGGGGCCGCTCGATGCCATCGTGTTGGCTACCTCAACGGCACCCGATAACGATCCGCTCGTTGACCATGTCGCCAAGCGTTGGCCAGAAATTGTCATCGTGCGCGGGTCCGAAGACGACGTGCTTGCGCGCTTCGTGACGGCACTCCGACAAATTGGCGCCACCCAGTTTGTGCGCGCAACCGGGGATTGCCCGCTCATCAATACCGACGCGATGGCACAGATGTTAACGGCATTGGAAACGACCGGCGCCGATGTGATCAATTACCAGCCCGGCTACGAATACGTGGACAAGGGCTTGGAAGCTGTCACCGCCGCCGCGTTGTTGCGGGTGGCCGAGGATCCACAACTGACGGCCCGCGACCGCGAACACGTCACCAGCCTGCTTTACCGGCATCCCGACCGGTATCGCGTGGGCTATATCGCCAGCGACCCGGTGTTGCGGCGCGGCGATATCCGGTTGACGGTGGACACGGCGGACGATTTGCGGTTTTTTGAGACGTTGCTGGCGTTGTTGCCGGGCGATCCCCAGCACGCGCGGTTACCGGATGTGGTTAAAGTCTTGGACCAACATCCGGAAGTCATTGCCATCAATGCCAGCAGTGGCCGGAAGAGTACCCGGCACGAACGGGCGCGGCTGGGTTACCGGTGCGACGGCGGCGCGGCGTTGGGATTAGGGCACGTCGTGGGCTGTCTGCGACTGGCCAAACTCCTCGCGCGTGAACTCGGTTGGGGATCGGAATTTGTCGTCCGCGACGATCCCGCGACGGTGGCGTTGGTGAAACAAGCCGGGTTTGCCATGGAAGTGTTGTCGGCGGACACGCCACCGGAACGCGACATCGCGCGATTGATCCACAAGGCCGAAGAATCAGATTGGGCCGGCGTGGTGGTGAATTTCTGCAAGGATGACCTCGAACGCTACAGCGAATCGTTTGGCGGATTGAAGACCGCGCGGGTGCCGCTCATTTTCATGGATAATCCTTTGCCGCCCTCGTACCGGCTCGGCGATTTATTGCTGAACGCACTCCCCCACCCGGACTACGCCGGGTACGATCCGCAAGCGCACCCGCGCTGTTACGATGGCCTGGAGTATTTCATCTTGGAGGACGTATTTAGCTCTAGTCAGCGTGGGAGCGGCGTCCCCGCCGCGACCGGCACAGAATTCACCTCCTGTCGCGGCGGGGACGCCGCTCCAACAACAAGGAAGGTGGCTGAAACCGTTCAGCGAATTCTCGTCGCGATGGGCGGCGGTGATCTGGCGAATCTGACCGGCCTGGTCATTCAAGGTTTGGCAGCAGCGCAGTTTACCGGCGAAGTGGACGTGGTGCTGGGCGCGGCGTGTCCGCATCGCGCAACGGTGGAGAAGTTGCTGACGAGCACCGGCCTGCGCGGCGCGGTTGCCGTGAATGTGACCGACATGCCGGCGCGGATCCGGCGGGCCGACTTGGGATTCTCGGCGCTGGGGTTGACGACGTATGAAATGGCCGGGAGCGGATTGCCGGTGGGAATCATTGCCGGCTCGGAATTGAATGCCGGCGTGGCCCGGCAGTATGCGGAGAAGTACCGGGCGGCGGATTATTTGGGTCACGGCGCGCAGGTGCAGCCGCGCGACGTGGCCGCATGGTTGCGGCGGATGGAAGCGGATGTTGACCGCCGGCGAGCAATGAGTGCCGCCGGGAAACATATCGGCGCGCGGGTGGCGGAGATTCCCGGGTTGGTTGAAGCAGTGATCGGCCAAGCGGTCCAGTGTGGAGTTCGCTGACTTGTCAGCGCTTTCGGGATTCAACGCAACGACGGGAACAAACACCAAAGCGGCGACCAGTCGCCGCACTCCAAAGTGAGCAAAAATGAGTGCTGATCGAAAGTGTGTGATCTGCGGCGCGACGGACCGGCATCGGTTGTCGCAGGAAACCTGGGAAGTCGCGGGCTTGGGGCCGATTGACATCGGGATGGTCATCTGCACGGCGTGCGGATTCGTCTATCAACATCCAGTTGTGCCGCCGGAGAAGATGGCGGCGTGTTACACGCAGATGAGCAATTACACCAACCCCTCGCGCGCCGGGAAACCCACCGACACCAAAATCGCCATCGTGGACAGTCAGACCCGGTTCATTCGCGACCGGGTCGGCGCGTCGGGACGCGCTTTGCAAATCGGCTGCTCGGACGGCTACACATTGAGCCGCTTTCGCGCCGAGGGCTGGCAGGTCAAAGGCGTCGAGCCGTCAGGAAAGGCTGCGCAGTTGGCGCGGGAGATGTACGGGGTGGATTGTGCGGCGGAGTTTTTCGAGGCGTACACGCCTCAAGCCGACGAACGCTACGATCTGATCATCATGACGCATGTGCTGGAACACATTTACGAGCCGGGCCAGACTTTGCAGAAGTGCCACGCCCTGCTGAATCCCGGCGGCCATGTGTATATCGAGGTGCCGTCGCTGGTGGAGCCGGAACGCTGGTCGAGCAGCTACTTCAGCTTCGAGCACGTCAACTACTTCGCGCCAGTCACGATGACCAATTTACTGCTGCGCCACGGCTTCACCCCGGTCGAGCCACCGGTCACGGTCGAGTACAAGGCCAACAATCCCGCGCTGCGCTGTCTGGCGCGCCGCGCAGACACCGTCGGCCACGCGGTGCTGACTTCCGATTTCACGCGGGCCGAATCGATCTGCCGCAGTTTTCTGGAGCGCAACCGCGCCACTTGGGCAGCCGCCGAGCAACGCGTGCGTGACGGCGCGTCGGATGTCAACCGACTGGTCATCTGGGGCGCCGGCATTCATACGTCGCAATTGCTGTGTCGCACGCGACTGGCCGAGATCCGGCCGATTGAGTTCATTGCGGACATGGACCCGCAGAAACAGGGATTGCGCTTGGGCCGGTATCCCATCCGTTCGACCAACGAGATTCCGTTTGGCGATCCGACACTGGCGATTGTGATTTCCTCGTATGCGTCGGAAAAGGAAATTCTGAAGAGCATCCAAGCGCGTCCCAATGTGCAGGCGAAAGTGATTCCGTTGTACACGTAAGACCGCGCCGGCGAACACACACAAAGGACAACACTCCATGGGCGGAATTTTGATGACGGGCATCGGGTTGGTCGGCGCCCAGATTGTGAAGCAACTCAAACAGGAACACGGCATCCGACCGGTCGTTCTTGATCTCCATTTTCAATGGCCGTACCTCGACACGATTCTCGACCGGGGCGATTTCATCGCCGTGGAAGGCTCAATTCTCGACCAGCAACTCGTGGCCGACACGCTCCGGCAGCACGACATCGAACGCATCGTCCACACGGCCGCGGTGTTGCCGCTGCGCGTGGGGCACGCGGCGCATCCGGGGTTTTACCAGGTCAACTCGTGGGGCACCGCCAACTTGATGTTTCAGGCGCGCCAAGCCGGCGTGCGGAAATTCGTGATGTTCAGCACCAATGGCGTGTACCAATTCCGGCAGCATCCAGTGACCGCACCGGTCGCGGAGGATTTTCCGTCGGGGCTGAGTCGTCACAATTCGTACGGCAACTCGAAAGCCGTTGCGGAATTCTTGCTGCGCGAACTGGTCGAGGACGGCGCGTTTCATGCCAACATCCTCCGCCCCGGCGAGATCTACGGCCCGGTCATGGTGCGTCCCGGGGATGATCCAATCTACTGGCTGGCGATGCTGAATGCCGCCATCGCGGGGCAGTCCTATGTGTTGGAGAATCACCCGGAGCACCGACTGGACTGGGTGTACTGCAAGGATGTGGCGGCGTTGGCGGTGCGGTTGCTGCTAGCCGACGCCACGCCGCACATCGAATATCACGCGGCCAGTGGCCGGTGCATGGGCATCTATGATTTCAAGGCGGAACTCGACCGGCAATTCTCCGGCAACCGCGTGGAATTGCGGAACTGCAAGCACGGCGGCTGGAATCATCCCTTGAGCATGAACCGGGCAAAGACCGACTTGGATTTCGCGCCACGGTACGACCTCGCGCGCGGAATCGCGGATTTTGTGGAGTGGTTCCGCCACAGAAAGTGAAACCATGAGCAATCGGATCATCATCTTCGGCACCGGCAAGGCGGGGCTGAACGCCCTGCAACACTTCCGGCACGAGGCTGCGACCATCGTCGCGTTCTGCGACAACAATCCGCAGAAACACGGCACCCGCATTGACAACGTACCAGTCATCGCACCCCGGCAGTTGAAGGAATCAACGTATGACCGGCTGGTCATCGCCAGCATGTTCTTGAATGAGATTCGCACCCAACTCGTGAATGAAATCGGCATTCCCCCCGACCGCATCGAGGCGTTGCCGAGTTACATCTGCCTGATCGGGAGCAGCCCCGACCGCGATGTGGAGGAACAAACGCTGTTTCAAGTCGTCGAGATTTTCGACCGCGAAAAGATTACCTACTTCCTCGACAGTTCGGCGTTGTTGAGCATCGTCCGCAGCGGAGATTTCCTGCCGTGGCCGCATGGCGGCGTGGATTTCTCCGTCTGTGTGCCGGTGCATACCGGCGAGGAAGTGCTGGCGGTCATTCAACGGCACTTCCCGGCCAATCGCGTCAGCGTCCAGCGCATCGGGTTTGATTTCATCGCCTGGAAGAAGGGCGACATCCGCGGCATCAAAGTGGTGGATCAGGACAACAAATCCTTGTTCACCGCTTCGATTCGTTATCACCACGCCAACCATGTGTACTGGGTGTTTGAACCCTACGTTGTCCGCGTGCCGGCCGAACACATCTTGCGTCTGGAGCGGATGGATTTCCGCGGCAGGATGGTCAACGTCCCCAGCCGCCGGGAAGAGTATTTGGCGCTGGTGTACGGCGACGATTGGCGCACCCCCAAGAAGAACTGGCATTGGTCAGACTCCAAGCACATTTTCAAAGAGGTATCGCATGTGGAAGCCCAAGGCTGAGAGGGAGGAATCCTGATGAGCAATCGAATCGTTATCGAAAAAGTCGAGATTGACGAGAACGCTGTGACCAAGTTCTTCGAGGAACGGGTCACGCGCTACGACGAGAAACATCCCGTCGTCGCCATCCTGTATCAGGACTCCAATCCCGCGCTCGCCGAATCGCGCGACCAGCACGAGAAATCCGTGGCACTCCCGTTGTTGGAAATTCAACCCACCGATCGCGTCCTGGATATTGGCTGCGGCATCGGTCGCTGGGCGAACGCCCTCGCCGGGAAAGTCGCCCGCTACCACGGCACGGATCTCATCAAGGGCCTGACCGACATCGCCACCCAACGGTTTGCCGGTACTCCCCATGTCACGTTCCAAGCGCTGAAAGCCCAGGACAATCATCCCGACCGGCTCACGACCCCGCCCCCGTATGATCTGGTGATCATCGCCGGCGTGTTTGCTTACATCAATGACTGCGACTGTTTGACCGTCTTGAAAAATGTCGCGGAGTGTTGCGCGCCAAAAGCCCGGATTTTCCTGCGCGAACCGGTCGGCGTCGAGCGGCGGCTGACGCTGAAAAACATCTGGTCGGACGAACTGAAGCACGAGTACAGCGCGATCTACCGGACGGCGGCGGAGTTTTTGGAGATGATTGCCGCGACGCTGGGGCGCGCCGGATTCACCGTGGCGCAACACGCGCCGTTGTTGCCGCCGGAACTCTCCAACCGCAAAGAAACCACCCAGCATTACTTCCTCATCAAGCGAGGTCTGTGAAAACTGCATACTGTTTTGATTTGGACGGAACCGTCACGCGCGACGAAATCCTGCCGTTGCTCTCGCAGGAAATCGGGTTGTACGAAGAAATGAGCGCGCTGACGGAAGCGACGATCAAAGGGTTGATTCCGTTCCGGAAATCGTTCCTGCTGCGCTGCCGCCTGCTCAATGAGATACCCATCTCGCGGGTGCAGGAGATCATCGCCAAAGTCTCCCTGCACGAGACGCTGGCCGCGTTCATCCGCGACCACCGGGACAACTGCTTCATCATCACCGGCAACCTGGATGTCTGGGTCAAGCCATTGGAGCAACTCTTCGGGTGCACGTTCCATTACTCCACCGCCACCGTCGCCAATGACCGGCTCGTCTCCGTGGATCACGTCCTGAACAAGGGCGACGCCGTCAAACGCATCCGCGAGAACTTCGAGCGCATCGTGGCGGTCGGTGATGGCATGGGCGACGTGCCGATGTTCGAGGAAGCCGACGTGCGGATCGCGTTTGGCGGCACGCATCCGCCGATTCAATCCCTGATCCAATTCACCGATTATGTCACCTTCAGCGAGAAAGCCTTATGCAACCTGTTAAGTATGCAATAATCAGCGCCGCCGGCATGGGCTCGCGGCTCGAACTCAACATGCCGAAGTGCATGGTCGAGATTGCCGGCCGACGCATCGTGGACTACCAACTCGACCTCCTCAAGGAAGTCGAACACGTCCGGATCGTCGTCGGCTTCATGGAGGAACAAGTCATTGACCATGTCCGCCGCCTCCGGGATGACGTGGTGTTTGTCCGGAATCCCCAATTCCAGACAACGTCGAACTCTTACAGCCTGTACCTCGCGACGCACGACCTGCGCGAAGCGTTCTTCGCCATTGACGGTGACCTGCTTATTGATCCCGCCAGTTTCCAAGGGTTTCTCGATGTGTGTGACGGTTCGCGCTCAGTCATTGGCGTCACGGACAGCAAAACCGAAGAAGCGGTCTTTGTGGAATTGGACAGCGCCGGCAAGGAGATCCGCGCTTTCTACCGCCAACCGCGCACGCCCCATGAATGGTGCGGGGTTGCCTGTCTCAAGGGTATTCGCATCAACAAAGACCAAGGCTACGTTTACAAGGAAATCGAGAAGCACCTCCCCTTGCCGGCGTACAACCTCAAGTGCTTTGAGGTGGACACGCCCGAAGACCTGAACTACGCCATCGCGCATTTCAAGGGGTGACAAGCCGTCAATTCATCGGAGGGCCACGCTTCCGCGTGGCCTCGGATGTCGAAGGTGCACCGAAGTCGCGCCGAAACGCGACGCTCCGAAAAGCAGCCAGACTCCAACGAAAGCACTGATCCTCCTCATGAGTTCTCCCACCAATCTCCTCATCATCGGCGCCGGCCCGAATCAAGTGCCGGCCATCCGCCTCGCCAAACAACGCGGCTACCGCGTCGTCGTCACCGACATAGACCCCAAGGCCGAAGGCTTCGCACTCGCTGACGAAACCGGGCTGGCCAGCACCCGCGACGCAGATGCCACGGTCGCATTCGCCCGGCAATCGCACGCCAAACACCCGCTCACCGGCGTCATGACCATGGCGTCCGAAAGCGCGGTGACGGTCGCCAAAGTTGCCGCGGCGCTCGGCTTGCCGGGACTCAACCCGGCCGCCGCGTGGCGGGCGACGCACAAAGTGGAACGGCAACGCTGCTGGCGGGCCGCCGGCATCGCCGCGCCCCGTTTCGATGAGGCGCGCGATCTGGCCGGCGCGCTGAAGGTGGCGGAACAACTCGGTTGGCCGGTCGTGGTCAAACCCGTGGACAGCGCCGGGTCGCGCGGCGTGCGCAAAGTCAACAGCCCCGCCGAAATGGGCGCGGCGGTGGCGGAGATTGCCGAACACTCGAAACGGCCCGAGTTTTTGATCGAGGAGTTTCTCACCGGCAGCGAGCACAGCATCGAAGGCATCGTCATTGACGGCCAGGTCACGTGGTGCGGTTTCTCCGACCGCAACTACGATAACAAGGAAATCTACCCGCCCTACTTCCTCGAAGACGGCGATTCGATGCCCACCACATTGGCCGCTGGCCGGTTGGCGGAAGTGCAGGCGCTCTCGACTCGCGCAGTCAAAGCACTCGGCATTACCTGGGGACCAGTCAAGGGCGACATCCTCGTCGCTCAGGACGGTCCACGCATGATTGAAATGGCGGCGCGTTTGAGCGGCGACTATTTCTGCTATGAAACCATCCCGCTGCACAATGGCATCAACCTGCTCGAAGCCGTGATGAATCAATCAGTCGACTTACCGGTCGAGCCGGCGATGGTGCAGCCGAAGTTTCACCAAGGCGTGGCCTTACGGTACGTCTGGCCCAAACCCGGCAAGGTCAAAGCGATTACCGGTGTGGAGGCCGTCCGCAAACTGCCCGGCGTGCATTTCTTCAAGTGGGAACCGCGGTGGCGGGACATCGGCGTGGGTACCGTCATCAACCCCGCCCGGTCGATGGGCGAACGGGTCGGCTGTGTGATGACCTTCGCCCCGACGCGCGCCGAAGCCATCCGCATCGCCGAGACCGCGTGCCGGATGATCAAGATCGAGACGGAGTAAACATACCCAAGAGAGTTCTCCTTCTGTAGCCGCACCCTTTAGGGTGCGTTAGAGATGCGCAGGCTGAAGCCTGCGGCTACATCCCACACCATGCTGAAAGAACTTCTTGACCGCCTCCCGCCGTACCGGCGCATCGAACTGCGTTCGGAGCCGGACTACTACGGCGCGAGTTATCACATAGCGGAAAAACTCGGCCGGCCGTATCCGCCGCGCAGTTTCGCGAGTTGGCAACACGGTTGGATCGCGCAGAAACAGATTCCGTTTCCCGAACGACTCGCGCTCTACGGCACCAAAGACGACTACCATCTGGTGCATAACGAGTCACACGTGCAGTACCTGCGCCAGCACGGCTACCGGCACGTTCACGCCGTCGGGATGCCGTTCCTGTATTCCACCGCGCCGGCGGTGGAAAGAATTCCCAACAGTCTGCTGGTGATGCCACCGCACACCACCAAGCACGCGACATTTAGCGCGAATGAAGCTGCTTATCTGGAAACCATAATGCCCTTGCGTTCACAGTTTCGATTCCTGGTGGCGTGCGTGTCCCAGCCCTGCGTCGAGAAAGGAATCTGGATCAAGTCACTCGACGACGCCGGCATCCCGTGGATCACCGGGGCGGCGGTGGATGACGGCAACTCGTTTCTCCGGCTGCGCGTATTGTTCGGCAGTTTCGAGCGCATGACCACCTGTAACGTCGGCTCGCACGTGGTCTACGCCGCCGCCTGCGGCTGCAAGGTATCAATCTACGGCGAAACCCAACGCGCCCGGGTCAGCGATTTGGTCAACGAACCGTTCTATCGCAAGCACCCGGAGCTGATTCAGGAGCGCGACAAGAAATCGGGCTCGCTGCGCAGTCAGTTTCCCCAACTCGATGTGCCTCCCGCCGAAGCGACAGTACAGACCGCGTGGGCGGCGGAGATGCTCGGCGCGCAACACCAGCGGTCAGCGGCGGAAATCGCCCGGCTTTTGGGCTGGAGTAAAAAGCGGCAATTCTTGGGGCGACACGGTCTTAGCCCCACCTTCTCCCTGCAAACGACCGGACAGATCCGACGCGCCGTGCTGCGCGCAGCCCCGGCCACCGCGACCGGTTACTATTGGCTGCGCCACCAACTGGGGCACCCACCAGCCAACGAAACGGAAACCCTTTGGCGTCTCCGACGTGATCTCCGTCAAGTGCCCCGGTATGTGCCCGGGAGTTACCGGTTTGCGTGGGGAACAGTTCAGTATGTGGATGCGCGGTCGCTGGAGTCGCAGTACGACGAGATTTTTGTGAAACGCAGCTACGATTTCACTTGCCCGACAACCGCACCGCGCATTCTTGACTGCGGCGGCAACACCGGTCTCAGCGCACTCTGGTTCAAACAGCAGTACCCACAAGCGCGCGTACGGGTCGTCGAGCTTGCGCCGAGTGTGGGATCGGCGGTTCGGAATAATTTGCGTGTGATAGCGGCGGATGTGGAAGTGTTCATGGTCACTCCCGGCGAGATTCCGCATCTGATCACCGAACCGGTGGACTTACTCACCCTGAACGTCGCCGGGGCGGAAGCCTCAATCCTCCGCACAATAGAAGTCGCAAACAAACTAAACATGATTCGACGGTTGACCGCTAAGATTTATCATACAAGCGTTGACTCGGTCGCGCTCTCCCGCCTGTTACACACACTCCAAGCCGCCGGTTTCCGCTGTACCTTCAATCATGCGGAGACTGCGTATGCGCTTGTCGGAGTGCCAGAGCCAACTCCGTTCACCGCAGTCACCGACGGGAAGGCGTGGCTCGATCTTTACGCGTGGCAATCGAATTGACAGAGATCAATCGGCATGAATTTATTGAATCTTGGCTGCGGTAAGCGTTTTCATCCCGCGTGGATCAATGTGGATTTCGTGGTCACCGGCCCCGGAGTTCGCGAGCATGACCTGCGCACGGGGATCCCGTTTGGGGCTGGAACATTTGACGTCGTGTATCACTCGCACGTACTCGAGCACTTCTCACAGGAGCAAGGCCGCTTGTTTTTGGGGGAATGTCTTCGTGTCCTTCGTCCCGGTGGACTGATTCGCGTGGCAGTACCCGACCTGGAGCGCATCGCCACCGGGTACTTGCAGGCATTGGCAAACGCGATGGCCGGGGCGCATGCGGATTATGATTGGATGATGTTGGAACTGTACGACCAGACTGTGCGGGAGCGGCCCGGCGGGAAAATGCAGGAGTACCTCGCCCAAAATCCACTCCCGAATGAACCGTTCATCCGCGCGCGAATCGGAAAAGAAATGGATCAAATCGTCGTGCATGCACAACGACCTGCGCCAATCCGTTCCGCAGTGCGCCCCCACGGTCTGATGAGGAAGATCCGCCACTACATCCGGCGGCCCGACCAAATTCGAGAAATGGTGCTGCGCAGAATCCTCCGGGACGAGTATCGGTTGTTGGAACTCGGTCGTTTTCGCCGACGGGGGGAGGTTCACTTGTGGATGTATGACCGTTATTCGCTACGACGCGAACTCACAGCGGCCGGCTTCATAGCCCCGCAGTCCCAGAGTGCCACCACCAGCGCCTGCGCGGGTTGGCACGAATTCCAGCTGGATACCGATGCAACGGGCGTTGTCTATAAGCCGGACTCCCTGTTCATGGAGGCGCGAAAGCCCAACTGACCGGCCGCCGTTATGCGAGTTGTCTTACTTTCGGATACTGAAACCAGCGGCGGCGCGGCTGTGGCGGCGAGCCGGCTTGCCACCGGATTGGCCAACGCCGGAATTGATGTCCACCGCGTAGTCGGCCGACCAGACGGGGCGGGGCACCCGTGGCAAACCCATCGACTGGATGCATCACTTCGCGACCGGCAGACGCTCCAGCGTATGTTGTGGAGCGCGGTGTCACCGGCGCGCGGGGAAGCGGTGCATCAGTCGCAATGGCGCGAGAATGCCCGCCGGCGCTTGACGATGTGGCTGGAGGAACTCCAGCCGGACGTGATAAATCTGCACAATCTCCACGGTGCCGACTGGCCGGTCGATCTTGTCGCCATTTGCGCGCGTTTTGCACCAACGGTCTGGACCTTGCACGATCAATGGAGTTTCACCGGACGGTGCGCGTATGCGTACGATTGCCGCAAATTTCTGACCGGCTGCGATGCAGAATGTCCGACTCCCCGCGAATATCCGGCCTTGCCGCCGCCGCAGATCCGACCCGCCTGGGAGGAACGCCGCGCGTTGCTCGACGAAGTTCCGGCACTGGTCGCGGTCGCGCCGTCCCGGTGGTTACAGACGGAAGCCGCAGCCGGGCTGTGGCGTGGACACCGGGTCGAACATATACCCTATGGTTTGCCGCTGGCCACGTTTGCGCCGGTGGAGCGGGCGCTGGCGCGAGACGCATTGGGCATTCCGGCCACTGGGCCAGTGCTGCTGGTGGCGGCGGCCAATGTCAACGAACGCCGCAAAGGTGGCGACTTGTTGGCGGCGGCGCTCGCGCAACTCAAGGTTTCGCCACTGACGCTCGTGACTTTGGGCCGGGGCCACTTGGCGCTCCAGTTGCCCGGACTGAACCTGGTGGAGTTGGGTTTTCTCGATCATGACCGGCTGAAGGTGTTGGCGTACAGCGCGGCGGACTTGTTTGTACATCCCGCCCCGGTCGACAATTTGCCGAATGTGATTCTGGAAGCGTTGGCGTGCGGGACGCCGTGTGTGGGATTTCCCATCGGCGGCGTGCCGGACATGGTACGGCCCGGTGTGACCGGCTGGTTGGCGGACGCCGTGACGGCGGAAGCGTTGGCCAATGCCATCGGGACGGCGTTGGCCAGCATTCAGTCCGGTCGCGATTGGCGGGAATCCTGCCGCGCGGTGGCCATTGTCGGGTACGATGAACGTCAGCAAGCGAATCGATATCTGGAGTTGTTCAGCGAATTGACAAGGGCACGGGGAGCGAACTCAGATGCGAGTGTTCTGTAAAAATTCAATCAGATGGCCACGCTTCCGCGTAGCCCTCACCGGTTGGTGGTCGCGCCGAAGCACAAACGTCCGAATGAACTGGGGCGCTGGACTTGTGATGGCGGGCGTTGCGTTGGCCGTGAGCGGCTGCAGCATGGCTATCACTAGCAGCGGTATAGTCATTGGCCCTAGCCAACGGTCACGAGAAATTGCGCCATTACCGCCATCGGCCCCGGCCAAAATGCAGCCCAAAGTCACGCCGGTGAAAACCAGTCCCGGCCCCAAAGAGCCGCTGCCAGTGGCCAGACAGCCCGCGCCTCCACAACCAGCAGCACGACTGCCGTCAGTGCCGGCGATTGTCGTAAAACCGCGGGTTGATCCCGCGCCAGCCGCGGGTCACTCCTTGCCGTTTCGCGCCGGGCCGCATTTGTTTGTCGCCTTGAATGGTAATGATGCGCAGGCAGGGACGGAGGAGTTGCCGTTCGCTACGGTGGTCCGCGCGCAAGCTGCGATACAGCAACTGAAACTCGCTGGCGAAACGAATGCCATCACGGTAGTGATCCGGGGTGGAATCCATGAATTGGCTGCTCCCTTGAACTTCGGGCCAGCCGATGGCGGGACTGACCAACAGGGTGTTTATTATCAAGCCTATCCCGGTGAGCGCCCAATATTCAGTGGGGGACGACAGATTACCGGTTGGCAACGGACTGGGGCAAAAGTCTGGGAGACACAACTTCCGCCGGTTTCCGAAGGCAAATGGGATTTTCGGCAGTTGTTCGTTAACAATATGCGGGCCATTAGGGCGCGCTTTCCAAATGCCGATCCAAAATTTCTACGCGCAGGCGTCTTGGATATCACCGGTGCCGATGTCTCAACCAACGGCTGGACGATCCGTGTCAAACCCGGCAGTCTGCCCAAGTGGCAGCAAGTGAAAGATAGCGAAGTGGTGACCATCGCTTTGTGGGAAATAATCCGAAAACGACTCGTCACAGTGGAGACGAAGTCCGGCACGCTGGTTCCGGCCCCACCTTATCTGCGGGGAAATCCAGTCATTGTTCCACAGCGTGGGCAAAAATTATTTTTGGAAAATGCGGAAGAATTTTTGGATCAACCCGGGGAGTGGTATCTGGATCGCACCGCGGGATTGCTCAAGTATCTTCCGCGAACGGGGGAGAATCTCGCGGTGCATCAGGTGGTGGCGCCAGTACTGGAGCAGTTACTCGTGGTGCGCGGCACGGCAGCAGCACCGGTGCGCAATCTGCATTTTATTGGGCTGGCATTTGTCCAAGCCCGGTGGCCACTGCCGGAGATCGGTTATTTAGGGCGGCAAGCCGGGCGGTATTGGAACGGCGTCAAAGGAATCAAGTGGGGCTGGGAATCACCGATAGCGGCGGCGCTGCTTTGGGAATATGCCCACGATTGCAGTTTTATTGATGGGATTATTCGGGATTTGGAAGGCTCGGCAGTCTGTTTCGGAGTCGGAACAAAACGCTGTCGCTTGGCCGGAACTGCGTTGGGTTGGTTGGGCGGCAACGGTGTCATGGTTGCTGACGGTCGCGACCGGCCGGATCAGTCTGACATCGTTGAAGATATATTAATCGAGAATAATCGCATTGCGGATTGCGGCTTGGACTATTCAGGCGCGGTTGGAATATGGGTTGGGATGGCGCGCCAAGTGACGGTTCGGCACAATTTTCTCGAGCGATTGCCCTACTCCGGAATCTCTGTGGGTTGGCGCTGGGAGAGCAATCCATCGGTTGTCCGGCAAAATGTCATCGAATCGAACCACCTGCGAGACATCATGCAGCTCTTGACTGACGGCGGCGGCATTTACGTGTTAGGCGCGCAACCTGATTCGATCATGCGCGCCAATCTACTCGACCGCATTCGCGGGCGCGGGGCGATCTATCTCGATCAGGGGACCGCAGGCTACTTGATTGAGAGCAATTTGGTTCGCGGTGCATCTAAGGCGGTCAATATCAACATGAGTCGCCGGGCAGACCAGACATGGGGTCACAATTTTTTCACTGGCCCACGGCCGGCACCAGGCAAAGTTGGTCAAGGTCTGCTGGTGAATCGTGAAGTGCAGTCCTTTGTCCGTGGCGATTATCGAAAGACCAGCGAGACCGATGCCTTTACTTTGATGGCGTGGGTGAAGCCGTCCAAATTCACATCGCGCAGCTACATCTTCAGCAAGGGCAGTGAAGGAAAGGTTGATGAATTTGGGCTATTGTTGCAGCAAGCCAAACTGATCGGGCGGTTGAACATCGGTGGTGGCACCAACTTCTATGCCGTTGCCAGTGCTGATACCGCCATTAGCGCCAACACTTGGCAGCACGTGGCGCTGGCCCATGGTCAGCAGCATCTGAGGCTTTTCCTCAATGGTGTTCAGGTTGCAGATAAGCTCGTGAACCAACCACGCGTGCCAACCGATGCCCCAATTGCTATTGGCAGCCATAGCGCGGGCGCAGCCGGGATGTTCGACGGCGTCATTGATGAGGTGCGCTTGTACCACCGCGAGTTGTCACCGGCCGAGGTGGCCGCCCATCATCAGGGGCTGGGCCAAGAACCGGAAGACGGGGCTGATCCAACCTTGGTCAATTTCTGGGATTTTGAGGATCTGACCGACCCAGCCCCTGAGATGGCAAAGATTGTTAATCAAGCCGGGTTGAAGGAACCGTACCGGACCCAATTCAAGGAATGAGATCGATCTTGCCGCGTTAACCGATCTGACTTTCAAAATTTATACTCCGTGAACTGTAACCCACTCGTCAGTATCTGCCTACCCAACCTGAACACCCGGCCATACCTTGCCGAACGGATGGAGACGATTCTGGCCCAAACGATCACCGACTGGGAGCTTATTGTCTGCGATAGCTTCTCGAACGATGGATCATGGGAGTTTTTCCAACAATATAAAAGCGACCCGCGCATCCGTTTACATCAAGTGCCGCGCGCTGGCGTTTATGCAGGGTGGAATGAGTGTCTCCGACGGGCGACCGGTGAGTTCGTTTATATCGCCACCAGCGACGACACCATGGAGCCAACCTGTCTTCAAGAGCTTAGACAGTGCTTGGAATCGCATTCGGAAATCCTGATGGCCACCTGTAACTTCCGCTGTATTGACGAGCGCAGCCAGCCATTGCCTATCAACTGCAATGAGCCAACCGTCCACCGGTTAGTCTACGGTGACATCCTCGCGAAAGCACACATCCGCAATTCACTAGCCGAGTTCGTGACCACCTGTGTCGCAGGCACGGTTTGGGGCACGATTACGGCGGCACTGTTCCGGCGGTCCTTATTGGATCAGACAGGACTATTTGCGGAAAACAAGCAATCCATTGCAGATTTTGAATGGGGGCTGCGGGCCTGCCTATGCACCGACATGGCTCACGTGCCAAAAACTCTCGCCACGTGGCGCATGCGACCGGGGCAAACGATCCGCACTCTCGATTGGGCCCGACATACATGGCTCTATGTTACGATGATTGAAGCAACGCTGGATCAATTCCGCCACCGGCTTCCTGAATCGCTCCGGACAGCTCAAGCGCGCCGCCGACTGACCTATCCGATGGCCGTCCGAGCCTTTCAAGCGTTGAACCTTTATCCCGGCGTCTTCTGCCGTCATCCCTATCGCACCGTCGTGAACTTGTGCCGCGGATTGCATCGATTCCCTCGCTTAACCCTGCGGCATCTCTTCCGCGGCGGACGATGGACCACACGTGAAACGGTGGATCATCGACTGTACCTCGCTGGACTGTTGGCAGAATTTCAATTACCACCGTTGCTCCAGACGAACACAACGGCAGACAACTACTCGGTTTCACCTCCTGCCCGCGCCCCCCAATGATCCACCACATAAAACATCTTCTGGGTTGTGGGCAATGCCTATCTCCCCTAGAAGAACGGGGCGACTCGCTGCATTGCCCCCGCTGTGCCAGCACCCATCCAGTTCGCAATGGCGTCATCAATCTGGC
This sequence comes from Verrucomicrobiia bacterium, assembly GCA_022072455.1. GTDB lineage: Bacteria > Verrucomicrobiota > Verrucomicrobiia > Palsa-1439 > Palsa-1439 > CAINDI01. The sequence goes on from JAJVHY010000013.1 coordinate 54,408, forward strand.
GGCAGGGGGCCCGCGTGAGTTTCAGGAAATCACCATCGACATGGAGGCGTTCTTGGCCGATGCACGCCAGCGGGGTTGGAAAAGCGCGTTTCCAGATCTGTTGCAGCGACTGTCACCCACGCACCGGGACTACATGCGTCAATACGTCCTCGATAAACGGCGCAGTGCCTGGCGATTTCTCGCCAACCTCGTGCCCACCGGGGTCGCCGTTGATTTCGGTTGCGGTTGGGGCGCCAACGCCACCGGTCTCGCACAGAATTTCGGGACCGTTTTTGCGTTTGATTTGTCGGCAACTCGTCTGGAGGCAACGTTGCTGCGGAGCCGGGCCTCAGGGCTGACGAACTTGGTACCGCTCCTAGCCGGCGATACGCCAAAATTGCCGCTGGCCAGCGAGTCCGTTGACCTGTTCGCCCTGAACGGCGTGTTGGAGTACATCGGCCAGTTTCGTGAAGGCGAGCCCCGTGCCTGCCAGCGCGCCTTTCTTCAGGAAGTTTGGCGCGTTCTGAAACCGACCGGCCAAGTCTATGTCGGCATTGAGAACCGGTATGGTTGGCCGTTCTTCCTCGGTGCGCGGGACCACCCCGGGACAAAGTACACATCTTTCCTCCCCCGCTGGCTGGCCAATCGAATTTGCCAGGCTCAAAAAAACGAGCCGTACCGGATTTACACGTACGGTTACCGGGCCTCCCAAAAACTGCTCACGGAGGCCGGGTTCGCAAAGGTTGAGATGTACGCGCCCTACCCCCACTACAGTGAGTTTCATTTAATTCTACCGCTGAATCGTCCGACCGCCATCCGGTGGGCGTTTCAGCCGCATTCACGGAAACGCCGCGCCGCACAGGCGGTTCTGAGCCGTGTCAATCTGTTGAAACATTTCACGCATTGTTTCACCATCATCGCCTCGAAGGATCCAAGCTCTGGCTCCTTCGTCGCGGAAGTTGGTGGGCTGGTGCCGGCATCAGCCCGCTCCGCACGTCCGTTTTACGTCGAGATTCCGCGCAATGACAAAGTCATCATTCATCTCTCCAGTGGCGCCAAGGGGCCTGCGACACACTTAGGACTATTGAGTCTGACGCCGCGCGAAGCAGAGCGCTTGTCGGCCAGCGCGGCTAGCTTGCAACAAGTCCACGCAATTCCTGGACTGCCGGATGCGGTTCGGCATTTGATTCCCACCTTGGTCAGCCACGGCACCCATCAAGGCCAACCGTATTTCATCCAGACTTGTGCAAAAGGCGCGCCGGCTTTGCGGCATCTGCGCGAAACGACTTTTCGCACTCAGTGTCTGGATAACGCGGTTCACCTCCTCGTCACCCTAGGTCAAGCGACCAGTCAACGGCGGCCTTGCGACGAAGCGCTTTTTGCGCGCTTGGTCAGCACACCACTTCAGGCCATCGCCAACCGGTATCCAGAGCAATTGACACCGGCGCGCTGCACCCGTTTTATCAACTTCGCCCGGGGGCGCTGGCTGGAACGCGCGGTGCCACTGGTCGTCGCCCACGGCGATTTTGGGCTGCAACACATCTTCGTCGAGCATCCGAATCCAACCATCACCGGCGTAATCGATTGGGAGACGCTCCGGATTGGCGATTACCCAATGGGCGATCTTCTGAATCTGTTGGTTTTGAGTAAACTCGAATTGGGGAGCGACAACCACGCGGCGGCCACGCTGACCACAATTGATGAAATCCGTACAAACACGGCGGAACGCGCGTGGGTAACCCAATATGTCGACGCGTTGTCCCTCCCCGCTGGCACGACGCAGATCGCGGCAGTGCTGTACCTGTTACGCTTTCTTGAAGTCATGCAGGAACACGGGGAAGATCGCTGCGCACCTGTCGTTGAACAACTCGGCTCAACGGTCGATCACATTCTGAGCGCAACTAATCTTCCGTGAGCCGACCGGCGTTAAAATTCTGCCTCGTTACCCCCTCGTTTCCACTGGCGGAAAGGCCCACACGCGGTGGGAGCACAACTTACGCGGAACACTTGGCCAAAGTGCTCTTGCAGCACGATTTTGAAGTTCACGTTGTGCTCTATCAGGAAACCCACCTGCCAGCCGCCACGGCTTTGCTTGCCGTCAAATTGCATGTGATTACGCTGCGGGCGATTCCCTACTTCTCCGCACTCTTGCCGGGTGTGGCCGAAGCCTGGCAGCTCGGGAGCTTTCTCCAAGAGTTAGATCAGCGGGAACACTTCGCCGCTGTGGAAGGGGCGAATGATGAAGGCAAACTGCTGTTCGCGGTCCGGTATTTCCGCGAGCGATTCGTTATCCGTTTGCATAGTTCCCTGCGTCAACACATCACAGGCAAAAAGCAACCCCTGACTTGGGCGCGGCGTTTTTCAGTGTGGCTGGACAAACAGACTGTTCGACGTTGTCTGCGCCGAGTCACCCATAGCCACCTCCATGCGACAGAAATGGCACACGAATATGGAATTTCAGTTGACTCGATCCAAGTGTTTCCGCACGCAGTCGAGTCTCCCAAGCCAATATTAACTGCTCCACGACCATGCATCGAGCAACCCGTAATCATCTACATCGGAACGTTGGATCGCCGAAAAGGGATCGATATTCTTCTGGCTGCCATCCCAAGTGTTTTGAACCGTTTTCCTCAAGCCGAATTGCGAGTAATCGGACGTGATGGCGGAGACAGTCCCGCCGCAAGCTGGAAAGACTGGTTTCAGGCGACTACAAGCTCTAAAAATTCCTGCCGGAGAGTAGTGTTTACCGGACCAGTCACCGACGAAGCACTTAACGTACATTGGCAGGAAGCCTCCCTTGTCGTCATTCCCAGTCGTTATGAAAGCTTTGGCTACATATTGGCAGAAGCGTTCGCGCGCGGTGTTCCCGCGCTCGCGACACGGGGCGGAGCGCTGCCGGAAGTTGCACGGGATGGCGCACTACTGGTCGAACCGAACAACCCCAGTGCCCTTGCCGAAGGCGCAATGCAATTGCTCACAGATACTACCTTGGCTAGTAAACTAATCGCGCGCGGGCACGAATTGTATTACCAACACTATACGTTAGATCGATTTGGCAAAAACGTGATAGCGCTCCACAGGCAAGGAATCACACAGCAATGATAAACGACGTCGCCAACATCAAACGATTCTCAATCACGTATCTGCCCCTATTGAAGTTGCATAATAACATCCCCAGATCTTAAAAGGAGCACTTGAGTACAAGTCCCCTATGTTTCGACCCTTACGTAATCAACAATGTGATTGGCCACCGTTTCCTTGATGTTGGTTGTGGATATGGTAAATGGAGATTTCTGTTGAAGGAAATACCGATGGACGGCTGCCGAGGAAGTTCCTTGCGTTGTTGGTGTGGATGCCTTCCCCCCATATTGAATCGCTTCGCCAACAGAAGGTTTATGACGAAGTTCACTTGGCCGATGCTTGACACCTGCCGTTCGAAGATAAGACCTTCGACAGCACAGTAGCGTGCGAAATCCTGGAGCATCTACCCCGTGAAGCAGGGACCGAATTGATCCGTGAACTTCAACGAGTAACCAGTGACTGTATTGTGGTTACTAACCCAAATTTTGCTTGTCTGCTAGGCGGCGGCACTACTTTGGATGGTTTCAACGAATATGAAGCCCACAAGTACAACTATTCGTATCGGGAGTTTTCTTCTTTGGGAGTCACCCAAGTGATCGGGCTGGGACAAATGCAACTGCCTAAATGGAAATTCGGTATCGCAACAGCCGGTTTGGGACACAATTTTCCGTCCCGAAGCCGGTACCTCATGGGATTCTGGTTCGCCGATGGAAAAAATGAAGCTTTACGCAGAGTAACTGCTCTTGAGCGACACAAGAAGTATTAAAGTCGCTGTCGCCAGTAGCGGCTTGGGTCACATCTCCCGCGGCATCGAGACGTGGGCCAACGATCTCGGCATCGCGCTCCATCAACGCGGCGTGAACGTCACCCTGTTTAAGGGCGGAGGCCAATCCCAGCAACCCTTTGAAAGGGTGGTTCGCTGTTGGCAGCGCGACCGTTCGCGAACCAAGCTGTTAACTAAACTCTGCGTCCGCGGTGGTTGGCGATTCGGCTTGGGTTCCGCCTATCAAATTGAGCAAACCTCCTTTGCGCGGCGGCTCATCCCGCAATTGCGGACGGGGCGGTTTGATGTTGTCCACATGCAAGATCCTTGGGTAGCTTGGTTGCTGGAGCGCGCGCGGCGGAGCGGGCGTCACCAGAGCCAAGTGATTCTGGCGCACGGGACGGAAGAGCCATTCGAATTCTTACAACAATTCACGCATCTCCAAGAGCTAGCACCCTATTATTTGGAAAATGACCAGCGTGCCGGTCTCGATGGGAAGCATTGGTATGCCATCCCGAATTTTGTGAACGTAGATCAATTCTCGCCCAACGGATCGCCGTTAAGCCGCGCTTCATTAGGCATATCGGAAGATGCATTCGTCATTCTGACGGTGGCCGCCATCAAGCGCACCCACAAACGTGTCCATGTGGCCATTGATGAAACCGTGCGGCTTCGCGCAACTCACCCGAACTGCAACATTCATTTGGTAGTCGCCGGTGCCAAAGAGCGGGAAACCGAGGAGGTCATCGCCTTTGGCCGCGAGCAACTCGGAGCAGCAGTAACCTTTCTCCCGAATTTTGATCGGGAGCGAATGCCGGAGATTTATCGGATGGCAAACGTCCTCGCGCATGCGGCGCTCGTGGAAATGATGCCCATCGCTCTCCTCGAAGCGACCGCATCAGGACTACCGGTCGTGGCCCACCAGTGGCCAGTAATCCAATGGATCGTGGGTGCCGGCGGTACGTGCGTCAACGCCGAGCAACCTGGACAGTTAGCCCAAGCACTGGGATCATATCTTGATGAAAACCAACGCCAAACTCGGGCCGCAGCCGCCCGTGCCCGTGCCGTTGCCCTGTTCTCGGAAGAAGTTGTGCTGAAGCAGATTCTCCGCATGTACGAAGATGTTTTGTCCAAACGCTGAATTACGCCGATGCGAAAACAACATCTATGCCCATTCGTGAGCAGCCGTGGCTAAAGAAACCCGTGCGACAGTCTCGGTTGTCATCCCCGCGTACAATTGTGCCCGCTTTTTGGCACAGGCTGTCGAGTCAGTATTGGCGCAAACTTGCCCGCCGACTGAAGTGATTGTTGTGGACGACGGTTCAACCGACGACACCGCCGAGGTTGCCGCCAGTTTTGGCACGCGAATTCACCTCATCCGCCAACCCAACCGCGGTCCCGCCGTGGCGCGAAATACTGGCATCGAAGCCGCGCAAGGCGAGTGGATTGCATTCTTGGATAGCGACGATGTGTGGTTTCCGGATAAACTGGAACGGCAGGTTGCAGCGCTCCAGCCCGGCGGACTACTGTGCGGAGAGGTACTGGTGTTTTCCGGAATGGATTTACCAACCCCGCCAGCCAGGCAGCCGTCACCAATCACAGAAGTGCCATTTGAACGATTGCTTCAACGCAACTGGATTGCGACATCAACAGTGGTTGTCCCCCGGTCGGCGTTGGTCGAAGTGGGCGGCTTCAACAAACGGTACCGCGGACCGGAGGATTTCGATTGCTGGCTGAGTTTGGCTTACCGTGGCGTACCGGTGCGGAAAATGATGACCCCAGTCGCGGGCTATCGAATTATCCCTCAAAGTTTGAGCCAACAAGTAGAACGAATGAGAGACCAAGAATTAGAGATCGTGAGCCATTGGTCGCGACTCAAAGGGAGATCATTGAGTACACAGATCTGCCGACAGGCTATGGCTGGTGTCCATTACCGAGCGGGAATTGGCCATGCAGAGACCAATCAGCGATTTTCCACGATCTGCTCAGTGTTTCACTCAATCACGATTAGTCCTCGGAAATTACCAGAATACTCACAGTTTATATCTTTCCCCCGCTTGCGCCTTTTAGCTCGCTGTTTGTTGTCCCCGTCCACAATCTGCAGTGTATAGTCTACTGCATCCGGCTTCTCTCCCCCATGCCCGTCTATCTCCTAAGTATTTACATCGCGCTAATATTCATCCGGCCTATGGATTGGTGGGAACCAATCATGGGTTGGCAACTCGTTACTTTAGCAGCAATCTTCACGCTCTTGGCTGGTTTTCCAAAAATCATGGACGACTTCCCTCAGGCATGGAAGGCTATTCCCTCGGTCAAGCACGGTTTCTTCTTTGTATTCGGATGTATGCTCTCGTGGGTGCCTGTCTTTTGGTTCGAGGGAATGTGGGCGTCTTTTCAAGAGATGTTCAAGATTTACATTCTCTTCGTGCTGGTAATCGTGTTTGGACGGACGGACAAAGGGTATCAACTACTCACACGGACACTGTTGCTGTGCAGTCTGTGGATGGCGATACATGCCATCCTCCAAATCCACCGCGGTTATGGATTCGCGGATTTGCGGCCCCGCTGGCGAGTTCGTAATCCTGTCACCAAAGAGGGTGACTGGCAGGCGATCGCTTTTGGAATCTTTGAAGATCCCAATGACCTTTGTCTGATCTTCATTATGGCAGTCCCCCTATTCTATGCAGAGCTTCGGTCGAAGGATTCACCTCTGTTTCGGATGCTAGCCATGGTGGGAATTCCCGTGGTCAGCTATGGAGTCTTCTGTACAAACTCACGTGGAGGCTACCTCGGAATCTTTGCGATGGTCATAGCCTTCTTGATGTCACGAACGAAAGGCTTCAAACGTTGGTTTCTTCTCGGTTTCAGTATTTTTTTCCTGACAACGTTTGCGCCATCCCGCTTTGCCGCTGGGATTGTCGGCCAGTCTGACCGGGCCATCCTCTGGGGGCAAGGCATTGCAGCTTGGAAAACTCACCCCATCTTCGGTGTAGGCTTCGGCGATTTTGGCTCATACTCCAACGAGCGTAAAGCAGCGCACAACACCTACGTCCACGTCCTCACTGAAACCGGTGTTGTCGGTTATCTCCCATTTTTCCTGTTGGTGTATTTTTGCTTTGTGATTCTTAAAAGAGCCATGGCACTGGGCTTTCAGCTTCGCCTTGGCGATAAGTTGTTTATGGCGGGACTCTATTCGGCAGCTGTCGGTTATTTCACGTCACTCTATTTCTTGTCCCGGCAGAAAACTCACGTACCCTACATAATCCTCGGACTAATGATCGCCAAGGCCATTAACGTATGCCAAAATCAAGAGATGTTCGACAAGGTCACCCACTTCAAACCACAAGATTATTGGCGAGCCATTATCTTCGGCTTTGGCAGCGTCATTTTCATGTGGGTCACGATCCGCATCGTCAACGCCATAGGGTAAACGCCTCCATAGTACACGCAATTGATGATTTAGATGTGCGGAATACCCACCAATACCCGCAAATATGCATTCACACTCACGTGCAGCTCAAGCGTTTGAGTGTGAAGTCTCCGCGCTTGCATACGAAATCGAACTGACCGAATTTCCTGTGCCACTCTCTCGTAAACGGTAAACTAGATCGGAGACCATCAAATGAATGATCCCTACTCGCCGTCTGTTGCTCAACGCATTCGCGACCTGCCACGGGCTGGAATCCGGATCATTTTCGACGAGGCCCAGAAATATCCTGACGCGATCCATCTGGAAATCGGACAGCCGGACTTTCCGACGCCCGCTCCGATTTGCGACGCGGCCGCTGCCGCGATGCGTGCCGGGGAAACCCGGTACACCCCTAACCCCGGCACGTTGGCCTTGCGCGCAGACATTGCCCAGGCTGTTCACCGCGACCATCAGGTCACCATCACACCAGACGAAATCGTCGTAACAACTGGAGGCATGGGCGCACTCGCCACTGGGATCGAAGCGATTCTCAATCCGGGTGACGAAATCTTGTTACCGGATCCAGGTTGGCCCAATTATGCGATGCAGGTCATTTGTGCCGGCGGGACGCCGACCTATTACGACTTGGACGCCCGGCAAGGCTACCAACCAGACCCCGCCCAAATTGCCCAACGCATCACCCCGCGCACCAGAGCCATCCTCGTCAATTCCCCTTCGAATCCGACGGGGGGAATCTTGACCCACCCCATCGTTGAGGAAATCCTCGCGCTCGCGGAGAAACACAATCTCCTTATTATTTCCGATGAAGTTTACGACCGCATCGTGTTTGACAACACGTTTACCTCGTTCCTCCGTGCCGAAAATCGTGACCGGGTCATATACATCAACAGTTTCTCCAAGACCTACGCCATGACCGGCTGGCGGATCGGCTACCTCATTGCCCCCCGCGCCATTGCCAGTGAAGTCGCCAAACTGCAGGAAGTCTACTGTGCGTGCGCCTGTAGCGTCTCGCAAGCCGCCGCCCGGGCTGCACTCCGTCTTCCCCAAAGTCAGGTTAAGGAGATGGTCCAACGCTACGACACACGTCGCACTGTGCTGACCAGCATCCTGACCGCCGGTGGTGTTCCACACTTCCAACCGCGTGGAACATTCTTCCTAATGGCCGACATCAGCGGAACGCGTCTCGACTCACAGGATTTCGCCCTGCAGTTGCTCCACGAACAGAAAGTAGCCGTCGCCCCTGGCCAGACTTTTGGCCGCAATGCGCGCCAGAATATCCGCCTTGCGTTTGCTGTCCGCGACGACCTGCTCGCAACGGCCGGACAACGGCTCGTAGAATTCATCGCCAAGCACACCCACTAACTGAGGTCATCATGGGAGCATTGACAAGCTGCCGCGTCCGCACCGTGGCGCGGTTTAACCACCAGAAGCGCTACCGTCTGTTCGACCAGATTCGCAACAATCTGACCCGTCCGGCGGAACAGATTGCCGCCGACCATCTGGCCAGCCTACAAAACGTCGTCACCCATGCGTACACCACGACGATCGGTTACCGGCGTCTGTTCGACCAAGTTGGTTTCACTCCGAGCCAACTCCAACGCCCCGAGGACATCCAGCGCATCCCCATTGTCACCAAACGCGATTTTCAGACCCATCCGCAAGACTTTCAATCAAACATCGTTGATCCTGGTCAGTGCCAGAAGAAGTCCACCAGCGGATCGACCGGCACTCCGTTCACATTCTACCGTGACTGGGATTACTTGGAACTGGGTCACGCCGGCACGATGCGCTGCATGGCGGTGGCTGGTTGGGAACCCGGTGAAGCTCTCGGCATCATCTGGGGTTATGAAAAGGAAGTCGAAAACTCGCTGAACCGCTTCAAGCAATGGGCGAAGCAGACTTACCTGCTGAATGCCTTCAAACAGACTGAAACGCTGATGAGCCAATGGGCGGACTTCCTCCTGCGTCGACGAATCCGCTATCTGTACGGCTATCCATCATCCTTACACCAATTCGCGGAGTTTCTTCTCCGTTGCCAGCGAAGCCTGCCGCTGCGCGCGGTGTTTTGCACCGCCGAAAAATATTTTGACTTTGAGCGTAAGAGCATCGAACGGGCATTTGCGTGCAAATCATTCGATCTTTACGGCAGTTCCGAAGTCCAGAACGTCGCATTCGAATGCACTCGCGGACGAATGCACATCGCGCTGGATTTCGTGCGGCTGGAGCAGGAGCAACTTCGGACTCACGAACCTCCCTCACTGGTGGTGACATCGCTGCATAATTCGGTCCAGCCGTTCATCCGGTACGACCTCGGAGATTTTGGGCGTGTCCTCGCAGATCGCTGCAACTGTGGAATCAACACACCGCTCATGGAAATTCTGGGGGGAAGTAAATATGATTTTCTTCTCACACCTGCGGGGCCGTTGCACAGTGCCGTGTTGGAACGCATATTCAACAAGATCACATCCATTCGCCGGTACCAAATCATCCAACATGCTCTCCATGATTACACCATTCGCTGTGAGTTGGAGGCGTCGGCTTCGGACGAGACACGTCGGCAGATCGAGATGACCGCCCACACTGTCCTGCTTGAGATCGTTCGCCAAACGCCGACGATTCAATTTGAGTACCCCACCGCCATCACCTCCGGCCCCAATGGCAAATACCGGTTCATCTATCGCAGTCCGCGCAACCCACAATGAAAACCAACCGACCGCTTCTCACCAAACTGCTGCTGGGCTATGGGAATCTGTTTCCCTATCATTCAGGAAAAGCCACCCTCCACAACTGGCTGCGCCGCGTGTTTCAAATCGAAGTTACCGGAGAAACCGAAGTCACCCGCCGTGGCTTGCGCTGGCAACTCGACCCAGAGGACTGTATGCAATCGCCCTTGTTTTGGGTGTCGACTCGGGATCGCTGGGGGTTACACCACCTCACCCAACATCTACCATCGGGTGCTGTCGTGTTCGATGTCGGAGCGAACTTCGGGTATTATTCTTTGACAATTGCCGCCCACCTAAAACGCAATTGCCAAGTGTATGCCTTCGAGCCTCAGCGCGGCACGTTTCAGCGCCTGCAAACAAATATCGTGTTGAACCAACTCGAACATGTCGTCCATTGCCATTGCCTCGGTTTATCTGATCAAGAATCTCAAGCACAATTGGTCATCAAGCCCGGCAACTACGGAGCAACGTTCGTCTCTACGCAAGCAGATGGAGAGTCCATTCGCCTTACCACTATGGATGGTTTCTGTGCAGTTCACAAAGTAAATCGACTCGATCTCATCAAGTGTGACGTGGAGGGATTTGAAGAGCGCGTCCTCCGCGGCGGGTACCAGATGATCCAGGAACACCAACCGGTGATCTACATCGAGATCAACCCACCGACGCTGCATCGGGCCGGCACTTCCGCTGCTAACTTGGTAAACTTACTGCGTGGGTTCGGTTACGACCTGATGCGTATACAGCACCACCACCTCGTGCCACTGCCTGAGATTCCTCAAGGTGAGGATTACGAAGATTGCTTTTGCCTGCCACGTGGAAAGCGATAGACAATCGCAAAAGACTACCATTGCTCATCTCGTGACCGGCTTACAGATTGGCGGGTTGGAGCGGGTGGTGATAAATTTGGTTGGCCGGTTCCGTGATTCAGGTTACCGCCAGTTTATCGTGTGTCTGGAGACCGGCGGGCCGTTCGCCGACGAGATCGCGAAACTCGGGGCCAACGTAATCGTGCTTGGCAAGAAACCCGGCATGAGTTGGCGCACGATCCGGCAATTGGCGACCCTCTTCCGGCAGGAGCACGTGCAGATCGTCCACACGCATAACCCTCCACCCCACTTTCACGGGGTCTTGGCGGGCTTGTTGGCCGGCGTGCCGGTGCGCGTTCACACGAAGCATGGCCGCAACTACCCGCACATGAAAAAGCGCGTCCTGCTGAATCGCGTTCTCTCGTGGTTCACGGATGCCATCGTGCCGGTCTCCGACAATGCTGGCACCGTCGCGTTGGAAATCGAAAAAGTGAACCCGAAAAAAGTCTGGCGGATCTGGAACGGGGTGGACACGGAACTGTACCGCCCGCAGTCCACTGTCCACCGGCCACAGAGCATCGCCACCGTAGCGCGACTCTCCCCGGAGAAAGATCAGCAGACAATGCTGCTAGCGTTCCGACTGGTCGTTGACCAGTTACCGGCAGCGCGGTTAGTGTTCATCGGCGATGGGCCGTGCTTGCCGGTATTGCGTGACACCACAGCCAAGCTCAAGCTGACCGGTCACGTCGAATTCCTCGGCGCGCGCAACGATGTCGCCGCGCTCCTGCCCGAGTTCACAGTTTTTACGTTGTCGTCAGTCACAGAAGGCATTTCGATGACGTTGCTCGAAGCGATGGCGTGCGGCGTGCCCATCGTGGCTACCGACGTCGGCGGCAACCGTGAAATCGTCCAACCGCCCGCCTGCGGCTTGATCGTGCCGGCGCGCGACCCGCAGGCATTGGCGACGGCGTATCTGGAGTTGTTGCGTGATCTGGCCCGGTGCGCCAAAATGGGCGCCGCGGGCCGGCAACGGGTGGTGGAACATTTCAGCTTAGAGTCCATGGTCCGGCAGTACAGCGACTTGTATGATGAACTTCTGAAAAGGAAAATAGCATGAGCAATGAACAGATTGACGTCAGCGTGGTAATTCCGTGTTTGAACGAGGTCAAGTCGATCGCGTTCTGCATTGATAAAGCGCTGAAAGCCTTTCAGGAAGCCGGCATCAAGGGCGAAGTCGTCATCGGTGACAACGGTTCAACCGACGGTTCCATTGAGATCGCCGAGAAACACGGCGCGCGCGTCGCCCACGCCACGCTGAAAGGCTACGGCCATGCACTCCGGGCGGCCATCGAAGCCGCGCGGGGCACGTTCCTCATCATGGGCGACGCCGACGACAGCTACGACTTCACCGAAGTCCCGCGTTTCGTGGCGAAGTGGCACGAAGGTTATGAAGTGGTCATGGGGAACCGGTTCAAGGGCGAGATCAAGCCGGGCGCGATGCCGTGGCATCACAAGTACATTGGCAATCCCGTGCTCTCGACGTTGCTGCGCGTTCTCTTCAACACGAGCATCAGCGATTCGCATTGCGGCATGCGCGGCTTCACCAAGGACTCCTACATAAAGATGGACCTGCGCACCACCGGCATGGAGTTTGCCAGCGAATTCGTCATCAAAGCCGTGAAAATCGGCGCGAAGATGACCGAGATACCGATTACGCTCTGGCCCGACAAACGTGGCCGACCGCCGCACCTGCGCAGTTTCCGCGATGGCTGGCGGCACCTGCGGTTTATGTTGTTGTACGCACCGAACTGGTTATTCCTCGTTCCCGGCGGTGTGCTAATGGGACTGGGGTTGTTCTTGGTGTTTTGGTTGTTGGCGGGACCGCGGTACATCGGACAGACGATGTTCGACTATCACAGCATGTTTTTTGGCGTCATCTTTACGTTGCTCGGGGCACAGATCATCTCGATTGGACTCTTCGCGAAAATTTTCAGCCACTCCGAGCGCTTCGCCGCCACCGAACACGGGTTGGAACGCTGGCTGAAGCGGTTGACGTTTGAGCACGGCTTGGTCGGCGGGGGACTGCTCGCGTTAATCGGTTTTGCCGGCGACATGTGGATTTTCTGCCAGTGGGCCGGCAGCGGATTTGGGGCATTGGCGGAAATCCGCGCGATCATGTTTTGGTCGCTGTGGTTCTTTCTCGGCTTGCAGGTGGTGTTCGCGTCGTTCTTCCTCAGCATGCTCGGCATCAGCCGGGGCACGTACATCGGAGACTATGAATTGAAAGGTCAGGGCCAATGAAAAAACTCCTGCCGTCTCTCGTGATTTTGGCGGTCGTTGCGCTCTACGCGTCGTTCATCAACAACAAGCTCAAGTTTGGCTCGGACGCGGTTGACTATTACCGGCTGGCGGAATCGATTTGCGCGGGAAACGGGTATACTATCGACGGCCAGTTCATCAGTAAATGGCCGCCGGTCACTCCGACGTTGATGGCTGTGGGGTTGGGGTTGTTCAACAACGACGTGGGCGGACAGAAAGTTCTGCTCGGAAGCCTGGCGCTGGCAGGATTGGTCGTGGCGTACATGCTTCTGGCCCGGCGCGGGAACACTCGGCTCAGCGCCCTGGCGGTAATCCTGACGGCAGTGTCGTTCCCCTTCATCTACTGGGTTTGGGATATTAGTAGTGAAGGAGCTTATTTCTTTTTCACGATGTTGGCGCTGTGGCTTGGGCACCGCGGGTTTGAACAGCCAACCAAACTTGGCTGGGCGCTCGGCGCGGGTCTGGCATTCGGTCTGGCCATCCTGTCGCGAACGGTCGGAATTGCCTTACTGGCCGGCTATGCGTTGTATGCGGCGGTGAGTTTCCTGCGCTTGCGGCAAGCAGCGTTGCGACCGGCAATTCTCGGGTTGGTCCCGGCCTTGTTGCTGGCCGGTGGTTGGTTCTGGTATGGCAAACAACGCGGCGGCGAAGGCTCGGTAGCCGCCTATAGCAAATACGGTTTTCGTCCCGACACCTACGATCCCACCGGCAAAGCCGGCCTGAAAACATCGCTCGCGCAGATCAAACAAAATGTCCAGGGCTACGCGTTTATCTTCAGCATTCCCGACGCATCCTTGCGGATGAAGAAAATGAACCGTCTCAATGCCAAAGGTCTGTTGTCCGTGTTGATCATGAGTTTGGCTGTTGTTGGTTACGGTTATCATCTTTGCCGACGAACCGAACTGCCGGAGTGTTACCTCCTCGCCTACGGCGGCATCCTCCTCCTCTTCAATTGGTACGATATCCGGTACGTCGTGCCGGTGCTGCCGCTGCTGTTCTATTATCTGGGGTGGACGGTTGGGCGAATCTTTGAATGGGTCAGCCACCTGCTCCACCGACCAATATGGGCGGCACCAGCCACGACTGGCGTGCTGCTCCTGCTTATTCTGGCCAATGCCGGCATCTCGACGCTCAGCAAACCAGCCAAACGGCTGCGTTCTCCCAAGTACGACGGTCCCGCCGGTGAACTTCACGAGGCTGCGCTCTGGATCAAAGCAAACGATCCCAACGCCGTCGTGATGTGTCGGTGGGCAAACATGACTTGGTTTTGGACACGGCAGGAAATTGTCGGGGTGCCGTTGTTGGCGAACCCGGACGGCATGTGGCAGCACATGCGCGAGAAGAAAGTCACGCTGGTCATTGCTGATCCCGATGAATTCAGCGGTGTCACCGGTAAGTTTCTGGAACCGGCTTTGAAACGGCATGCGGACGAAGTGGAACTGGCCAAGACTTTCGGCAAGACGCGAGTCTACCGGCTGAAATCATGAATCGCAGATGGTTGATCGCGCTGACCGTGTTGGGCGGCGTTTTAATCCTCGCCGGCCTTGCCTTGCCGCCGGAGAGGGTTGTCCGCGCAGTATTGCCGGCGGCGCGGGCGGTGTTTGGGGAAAAACTCGTGGCGGGGATGTGGTGCCTGAAAGTCGCACTGGTGTTGAACGGTGTGATGTTGCTCGCGTTGCGGTGGTTGAAACAGTGGTTATGGGACGCTGACCCGAGCTTGCCGGCGCAGCCGCCGCGCGGGTTTTTTGTGAACGTGCCGCCGGTCCCTTGGGAACGCCGAGATCTGTGGGTCATGCTGGGCTTGGGCGTGGTGGCGTTGGTGTTGCGGTTGATCGGGTCGCAACAGAGCTTGTTCGGCGACGAAGTCGCCGTGCAGCAGCGCTATATCAGCCGCGGCTTGCCGGTGATTCTGACGTTCTATGCGCACGGGACGCCGCCGCATGTGTTGTATTCACTCCTTGCGTTTTTCTTCGAGCGGCTGCCCTTGCCGTTGGAACTGGCGTATCGGTTGCCGGCGATTTTGTTCGGGACGGGCGCGGTGCTGTTGACGTACTGGCTGGCGCGGCGGGTATTGGAACGCTTCATGGCGGCCCTGGTGGGACTGTGCAGCGCGGCGGCGTTGTTTGGGATCATCTATTCGCACACCGCGAAGGGCTACAGTGCAACGCACTTTTTTGCGCTACTGGCCGTCGTGGGAATGGTGCGCGTGGCGGATGACTGGCGGTCACCGCGCGGGTGGTTGTGGTTTTGCAGCGCGGGTGCTGGCATGGTGTGGATGCATTTGTACAACGTCTATTTGTGGGCCGGTTTGGTGGTGGCGTTTGGCGGATTGATCGTGTGGCTGACGCACGACAACCGACGCCTGCAGTTCGCATGGCTCCGGCGCACACTTTTTGCATTGGGACTGACCGGACTGGGGTTGGCGTTGGTGTACGCGATCCAGATTCCGCAGATTCGGGAATTGTTCACGCAGGTCACGGACAAACCGGAGCAACACATCTCGCTCAATTCGCTACGCGCTTGGTTGATGCAGTTGACGTTCTGGGGCGAGCTGTGGCCGGTCGCGCTGGGTTGCGCGGCGCTCTCGGTCGTGGGACTGGTTTCGCTGGCGTGGCGCGAACCCCGGTTGGGTTTGGCGTTGTTATTTCCGGTCGGCTTCATCTGGGCGATGATCTATCTGAAGGAGGCGTGGATTTATCCCCGGTATTTGGTGTTCACGTTACCGATCTTCTTGCTGGGTATGATCGAGGCCGGTCGTCGTTTTGGACGCGTGGGCGTCGCAATGGTGGCAGTGTTGTTCCTGATCCCGAACGCACGCGTGCTGGCGCAGTATTACACTGCCGGTAATCAGAACTTACGCGACGCCGTCCAACTGGCGACGGCCACCGCGCAGCCTAAGGATGTGTTGGTGGTGTACGGTCTGGCGCGGGATTTGATTCCGTTTTACGATAACCGGTTTCGCGTGGTGCCGACGATGGCGGAGTTGGATAAGCTCCGCGCCGAAACCAGCGGACGCGTCATCGTCGTGTACGGCTGGCGCAAAGCCTGGCACAGACGGGAAGCCGATTTCAAACGCATGGATGCCGAGTATGAATTGGTGGTTCGGCTGCCGGGGTACTTGATGGATTCGACGGAACGCGACGGCGAGATGTTTGTGCTTGTCTCACGCGAGGCAAACCACTAATCGAAACTGACCGCATGGACTCTTTTATCACACCACCCATCGTAGATCCCGCCTTCTGGCGGGGCAAACGCGTGGTGGTTACCGGCGGGTCGGGCTTCATCGGGAGTCATTTGGTCGAACGGTTGCTGCCGTTCTGCGGCAAGATTGTGGTACCGACGCGCCAAGTCGGTATTCCGCGCCACTTGAAACATCTCGCGAATGACGTGGAACTCGTGCACGGCGATTTGAAGGATGCGCGGGTTGCCGAAGCTGTTTGCGCGCGCGCCGATGTCATGATGTGTCTGGCGGCGGTGGTTGGCGGCATCGAGTACAACAACGCCCATCACGCCAGCATCCTGCGTGACAATCTGGCCGCGTTCATCTCCTGCATGGAAGCCGCACGCAAACAGGGCGTCGGGCGCGTGTTGGTGTGCAGTTCAGCGTGCGTGTATCCACGGCACTGCCAATTGCCAACACCCGAGAGTGATGGATTTGTCGATCGACCGGAGCCGACCAACGAAGGTTATGGGTGGGCGAAACGCATGGAAGAATTCCTCGGCGACGCGTATGCGAAGGAGTATGGAATGTCAGTTGCCGTCGCGCGGCCCTACAATGCCTATGGCCCACGCGACGATTTCGATCCAAAAACTTCGCACGTGATCCCGGCGTTGATCCGCAAGGCGTTCGCGGCGGACACGAATCAGCTTGCGGTCTGGGGTTCCGGCAAACAAAGCCGGTCGTTCCTGTATGTGACGGATTTTGTGGACGGGTTGATCCGCGTTTGCGAACGCGCCACGGACGCGCAACCCACAAACGTCGGCGCCGATGAGGAAACCACGATTGGCGACGTCGCGCGATTGGTGGTCGAGTATTCGGGCACCGGCAAGACGTTGGAATTCGACATCACCAAGCCGGAAGGCCAACCGCGCCGGCATTGCGACACGACCCGGCTGGAGTCGCTGTTCGATTTCCGCACGCGCGTGAAGCTGCGTGACGGGTTGCGGCTCGCAGTGCAGTATTACCGGGAAGAGGTGTTGGCGTGCGCGTGAGTTTGATTCTGCTCGTGTTGAACGAGATTGATGGCTTGAAAGTCATCGTGCCGAAACTTGACCGCGGCTTGTTCTGCGAAGTCGTGGCGGTGGACGGCGGCAGCACGGACGGTTCGGTCGAGTATTTGAAAGAGCAGAACATCCCGATTGTCAGCCAATCGAAACGCGGGCGCGGGCAGGCATTCACCGAAGGCGTGCGGCACGCGCACGGCGACGCGTTTTTGTTTTTCTCTCCGGACGGCAATGAAGACCCTGCCGATTTCGCGAAGTTCATTCAGCATCTCGATGCCGGCGCCGATCTCGTGATCGCGTCGCGAATGATGAAAGGCGCGGTGAACGAGGAAGACTCCGAGTTTTTCAAACCGCGCCGGTGGGCCAACAACGCGTTCAATCTGATCATCAACCTCGCGTTTAACGCGCACCCATGCCGGAATTACATCACCGACTCGATCAACGGGTACCGGGCGTTTCGCCGAACGCTGTTGCCGGTCATCGAACCGTTTCCCCTCGACTACACGGTGGAATACCGGATGACGGGCCGCGCGCTGGCGGCGAAGGCGAAGATCGTCGAGTTTCCGACGCACGAATTTCCGCGCATTGCCGGCGAGACGAAAATCAAATCCCTGCAGGCCGGGATGCGTTTCCTGAAGGCAACATTTCAGGAGTTGGGACGCAAGTTCAAATCATGACTACGCTCGAACAACTTCTGGAACAGTTCCGGCAACAGACGCGTGCTTTCCTCTCGCAGAAGCCGGTCGAAGGCAAGATCCGCATCCCGCTGAACGCACCGACGTTCAACGAAGACGAAATCGTCGAGGCGTTGCATTGTTTGCTGACGCAAAACGTCACGATGGGCGACAAGGTGCGGTTGTTTGAGCGCCAATTCGCCGAATACCTTGGCCTCCGGCACGCCATCATGGTCAACAGTGGGTCGAGTGCCAATCTGTTGGCGATGGCAGCCCTCATCAATCCGCTCTGCCCAGCCCAGTACCGGCTCCAGCCGGGCGCTGAAGTGATCGTGCCGGCGGTGACATGGCCAACGACTCTGTGGCCGGTCATCAACATGGGGTTGGTGCCAGTGCTGGTGGATGCCGATCCGCGCACGCTCAATCTCGATCCCGCCGCCGTGCGTGCCGCCGTCTCGCCGAAAACCAAAGCCATCTTCGTCGCGCACATCCTCGGCAACGCGGCTGACATGGACGCCTTGCAGATGATTGCCCGGGAACACAAGCTGGTGTTGCTGGAGGACTCGTGCGAATCGTTGGGCACGACGTACCGGGGTAAGTTCACCGGTCATTTCTCGCTGGCGGCGACGTACAGTTTCTTCTTCTCGCATCACATCACCACGATGGAAGGCGGCATGGTCGTCACCAACGACGACGCACTCGCCGATTTATTCCGCTGCCTCCGTTCCCACGGCTGGTCGCGCCACATGCAGGCGCACAAGGGAATTGAACAGGCGTACCCTGACATTGACCCGCGCTTCCTGTTCATCAATATCGGCTACAATTTGCGCGCGACTGACGTGCAGGCGGCGTTTGGTCTGCATCAACTCAAAAAACTAACCAGCTTCAATACGCAACGCCGGCAACTTGCGGCGGCGATGCTCGACGGTTTGCGGCCACTAGCCGATGATCTGGCAGTGATCGAACCGACCGATGGCGTGATGCACACTTGGTTTGGTTTTCCGGTCGTGTTACGGGAGCGGCACCGAGGGCGGCGCAAAGAGTTTGTCCAGCACCTGGAAAGTTGCGGCATCGAAACCCGCCCGATCATCGCCGGCAATCTCGCCCGGCAACCGGCGTTGGCACACTACGCACACCGCATCGCCGGTAACCTGAAAAATGCGCAGGCCATCATGGACGGTGGCGTGTATTGGGGTATTCATCCGTTCATGACGTTGCGGGAAGTGGATTATGTCTTGAGTGTCGTGCGCGAGTTTTTTCGGCGAACGAGTTAGGAACAATCATGAAAAAAGCATTTATCACAGGTATTACCGGTCAGGATGGATCGTATCTGGCGGAGTTACTGCTCAAGAAGGGGTATGAAGTCCACGGCGTCATCCGGCGCTCGTCGTCGTTTAATACCGGGCGTATCATGCAAATCTTTCAGGACCCGCACAGCCCGAATCCGAAGCTCTTTCTCCACTACGGCGACCTCAGCGACAGCACGACGCTAGTGAAACTGTTATCAAAGATTTCTCCCGACGAAATCTATCACCTCGGCGCGCAAAGCCATGTCCGCGTCAGCTTCGACATCCCGGAATACACCACCGACATCACCGGCTTGGGAACCGTCCGGTTGCTGGAGGCCATTCGTGAGGTTGGAACGCGCGCGCGGTTTTATCAGGCGTCCTCAAGCGAAATGTTCGGCTCCACCCCGCCGCCGCAGTCGGAGAACACACCGTTTCATCCCCGCAGCCCCTATGCCGTCGCCAAGGTTTTAGCGTACTGGGCAACGGTGAACTACCGCGAAAGTTACAATCTTTTTGCCTGCAATGGCATCCTCTTCAATCATGAATCGCCCCGGCGTGGAGAGACATTTGTCACCCGGAAAATCACCCGCGCGGTGGCTTACATCAAAGCTGGCTTGCAAGAGAAACTTTTCCTCGGCAACCTCGACGCAAAACGCGACTGGGGTTACGCCAAAGAATATGTCGAGGCGATGTGGTTGATGCTGCAACAAGAGACGCCTGAAGATTTTGTCATCGCGACCGGCGAAACGCATTCCGTCCGGGAATTCTGCGAAGCCGCCTTCGCTGTCGTCGGCTTGGACTGGGAGAAATACGTCGCGATTGACCAACGCTATTTCCGACCGGCGGAAGTAGACGCACTAATGGGCGACGCCTCGAAAGCCAAACGTGTTCTCGGCTGGGAGCCGCAGACGAAGTTCGCTGATCTGGTGAAAATCATGGTGGAAGCCGACGTCAAGGCGCTGCAAGATCAACTGGCCGGCAAAGTTGACCTCCCCATCTGACCGCCAGACCGGCTGCAACTCCGCAACCGAATCACCGAACTGGTGAAAGTCCTTTTCATTTCCAATTTGTTCCCCAACTGCCACGAGCCGGCCCGTGGCATTTTCAATTTTCACCAAGTCCGCCACCTCGCGCAGCATTGCGAGGTACGGGTGGTAGCTCCGATTGCATGGTTTCCGATTCCCGGCCGTTTCGCACCGCCGGCCACTGTCCCAGCACAGGAGGCAATTGCCGGACTGACTGTCCTGCACCCAAGATCATTCTACCTCCCCAAAATTGGCCGGCCTCTCAACCCCTGGCTCTTTGGCCGATCGCTTCAAAAACCCCTAGCCGACCTGCGCAGGACATTCCCCTTCGACGTCATCTTTGTGAACTGGGCCTACCCTGATGCATGCGGCGTTGCCCAGATCGCCCGAGTTCCATTCGTGGTCTCCATTTCCGGCAGCGACGCGAACTGGTATCTCACGATGCGCGTTCGCCGCCGGCAAATCCTCACGATGCTCGGACAGGCGCACGCCATCACCGTCCGGAGCCAGGCACTCAAAGACCTTCTCGTGTCTCAAGCCATTCCACCCGAAAAGATTCACGTACTCTACAACGGCGTGGACACCCACTGGTTCACCCCCATTCCGAAGACCGAAGCCCGCCGGCAGTTCAACGTCCCGCCGCAATCGCCGGTGCTGCTCTATGTCGGCCGCCTCTCACCAGAAAAAGGCGTGGCCGACCTCCTGCAGGCTCTCGCGATTCTCCGCCACGAACATAAGATACCGGCCCGCCTCCTCGTCCTCGGCGATGGGCCGCAACGCGAAGCTCTCTGGCAACATGCCGTCGAACTCGACATCCGCGCCCACATTCACTGGGCGGGTTGGAAAAAACCCGACGAAGTCCCGCCGTATCTCAGCGCCGCCGACCTGCTCTGTCTGCCCAGCCACATGGAAGGCGTCCCGAATGCCGCGCTCGAAGCCTTTGCCTGCGGATTGCCGGTCGTCGCCACCAAAGTCGGCGGCACCCCCGAAGTTGTTACAGAAGATACCGGCGTGCTGACCGAACCGCACAATCCCCAAGCCTTCGCCACCGCGCTCTCCTTCGCCCTGCAAGCGCGTTGGAATCCGCAGCTCATCCGCCAACACGCCGCCAAGTTCGACTGGAACGTCAACGCCACGCGCCTCCACAAGATTCTCCAATCAGCCAGTGCCGCATGAACGAGCCGGCAGATATCATCGCGTTCTGCAAAGACTGGAACGAACCCAAGACCTCGAACAACCACGTCTTGGAAGAACTCGCCAAGCGGCACCGCGTCCTCTGGGTCAACTCCATCACCACGCGCGCCCCGAACCTCGGCTCCACCAATGATCTCAAAAAAATCGTCCGCAAAATCCGCAGTTGGTTTGCCGGCATCCAAATCGTCCATAACCGGCTCCGTGTCCTCACGCCGGTTGTGCTCCCCTTCCCGCGTTCTCGGCTCGCGCAACGCTTCAACCGCTGGCTGACCGGCGCCCTCGTCCGTCGCGCCGCGCGCCGGTGGGGATTCCGCAAACCGCAACTCTGGATCTTTCCACCCAACGCCGTGGATTACGTCGGCCAATTCGGCGAATCGAAAGTCATCTACTACTGCGTTGATGAATGGTCGCAGTTCACGCACTTGAACACCGATTTCATCCTCGCCAAAGAGCGCGAACTCCTCGCCAAAGCCGACGTTGTCTTTGTCGTTTCACAAAAACTTTTGAGCAAACATCCCGGCGCGCATCTCATCCCGCACGGGGTAAACTTCGACCTTTTCGCCGCCCCCGGGCCCGTCGCGTCCGACCTGCCGGCGAAACCGGTCATCGGCTTCTACGGCAACCTCTACGATTGGGTTGATCAAGACCTGATCGCCGGCATGGCCAAAGTCCGGCCCCAGTGGTCATTTGTCCTCATCGGCAAAATCATGACCGACATTTCCCGGCTAACGTGCCCCAATGTCCACATTCTCGGCCCGCGTCCCTACGAAGACTTGCCGGCATATTGCCGCGGGTTTGATGTCGGCATCATCCCGTACAAACTGACCGATCCGCGCATGCAATCTGTCAACCCGCTCAAACTCCGCGAATATCTCGCCGCCGGTCTGCCCGTCGTCACTGTGGACATTCCGGAAGTACGCGCGCTGCCGGTCCGACTCGCAAAAACGCCCGAAGAGTTCATCGCGAAGATCGAGGAAGCGCTTCAAGACAAAACTGATTACCGCGAAACCGTCCGCGCCGAATCATGGAGCGCACGCGTGGCCGAGATCGAACGGATTTTGGCTGCATGAACTGGCGCCTCAAAGGTGTCGTCCAAAAAACGCTCAGCGCCATACCCGGCGGTGTTGCGCTCAATGACATTTTGCAGCGCACCGTCGGCGGACTGCGCAACTTCGAGAAAAACGTCGCGACGAAAGTAAATGCCGATTGGGTCGTGCTGGCCGGCCACATGCGCGACCTCGGCGTCCCGCTTGCCGGCAAATATTACATGGAAATCGGCACTGGGTGGTATCCGACCTTGCCGGTCTGCTTCCAACTGGCCGGGGCCGCCGAAGTCATCAGCTTTGATCTGGAACGTCACCTGAACAGGCGACTCACCGAGAGAATGTGGTGCGCACTTGAAGCCCACTTGCCAACCATCGCTGCGACCGGACGACCCATTGAGGAAGTTCGCGCGGCCTATGCGCAGCGCGCTCCGTTCGATTACCGCGCGCCGGCCGATGCGACGACGAGCAAATTACCGGACAACAGCGTGGACGTTGTCTTCTCGAACAGCGTCCTTGAACACGTCCCACGCGGGGTGATTCGACTGATGATGCAGGAGGCTTACCGGGTATTGAAGCCGGGCGGGCTTTCGATCCACAGCGTCAACTGCGCGGATCATTACGCCTACTTCGACAAGTCCATCACGTTCATGAATTACTACCAGTTCAGCGAAAAGGACTGGCAATTCTGGAATAATGACCTGCAATATCAGAATCGCATGCGCCCTCAGGATTTCATCGAACTTAGCGAACAAGCCGGCCTGAAAACCGTGCTCGTGAAACATAAACCGCGTCCCGAGTTGCTGGCGCAACTACCGGCCTTGAAACTCGCGCCCGAGTTCCAGAAGTATTCGCCCGAACAACTCGCTTGCACCTCGGTGGATTTCGTCGGCCAGAAACCATGAAACGCGTCGGCCTCATCGGTGCTGGCTACGTCAGCCAGTTTCACATCAAAGCGCTCCAACGCTTGCCGGATGTCGAGATCGTCGGCGTGTGCGACCTCGACCTCGCGCGCGCGCAGGCGACCGGTTGCCGCGCGTTCGGTTCGACGAAAGAACTCTACGCTGCCGGCGTGGACTTCGTTCACATCCTGACGCCGCCGGCATCGCACGCGGCGCTGACGATCGAAGCGCTGCAGCATGGTTGTCACGTGCTCGTCGAGAAACCGCTGGCCACCAGCGTCGAAGACTGCGACCGGATTGCCGCCGCAGCCGGCGATAAGATCGTTTGCGTTAATCATTCCCTGTTGCGCGATCCATTCGTCATGCAGGCGCTCGACCTCGTCCGCAACGGCGCGGTCGGCGATATTCTTTCAGTGGACTACTTCCGCAGTTCCGATTATCCGCCCTACCTCGGCGGTCCGTTGCCACCGCAATACCGGGACGGCGGGTATCCGTTCCGTGACCTCGGCGTCCATGCGCTGTATTTGATGCAATCGTTTCTCGGGAACATCGAAGACGTGCAGGGCCAATTCCGCAGTGCCGGCAAGCTGAGCGCCGACCCGAATATCCGTTACGACGAATGGCGCGCGCTTGTCCGTTGCACGAAAGGCACCGGCCAGATCCAACTTTCGTGGAACGTGAAGCCGATTCAGAATCAGCTTTTCATTCAAGGCACGAAAGGCACGATTCGCGCCGACTTGTTCTCCATGTTTGTAACGTGCCGGAAAAACACACCGTTCCCGAAAGCCATTGAACGCGTGTTAAACGCACGCGGCGAAGGCAAAGGCATCTGCCGTCAAGTGCGCCGGAACGTCGTGAAATTTCTGCGCGGCCAGTTGATGTCGTATCACGGCCTGCAAATGTTCATCGCCGATTTCTACGCGAATCCCCGAGCCATCGTCAGCCTCACCGATGCCCGGCAAGTCGTGGATTGGACGGAACGCGTGGCACGCCCGGCGGACGAAGCCAAACGGCAGCCGCTGCCGAAGTTGACGGCGCCGGTATTGGTGACGGGGGCTGGCGGCTTCATTGGCCGGCAATTACTCAAGCGATTACTCGAACAACATGACCGGGTGCGAGTTTTCGTGCGGCGCGCGCTGCCGGCTGATCCACGAGTTGAGGTTGTTGTTGGCGACCTCGGCGACCCGGAGGTCGTGGAACGTGCGGTGGCCGGGACGGAGATCATTTATCACGTCGGGGCGGCGATGCGCGGGAGCCGGGAAGACTTTGAGCGCGGCACGGTCGTCGGCACGAAGAACATTCTCGACGCCATGCGCCGGCATAGGGTGAAGAAATTGGTGTACGTGAGTTCATTGAGTGTGTTGCACGCGGCGGCGGCAAAGCCGGGGGTGAAGATGAAGGAAGATTGGCCGGTGGAACCCCGCGCCTCTGAACGCGGGGCGTACACGCAGACCAAGTTGGCGGCGGAGAAACTGGTGCGGGAGTCGGGGTTGCCGGCGGTGATTGTGCGGCCCGGTCAGGTGTTTGGACCAGGGACATCCGCAGTGACCGGCGCGGTGGCACAGCAGGTGGGCAAGCGTAAGGTGATTCTCGGCAACGGCCAGTTGGTGTTGCCGCTGGTGTACGTGGACGATGTCGTGGATGCGATTTTGCTCGCGGCCAAGAAGGAGACCGGGTTGTGGCACGTCGTGGATACCGGCGTACAAATAACGCAGGAACAACTGGCGCCGGGCGCGATGAAGTTGCCGTATCCGCTGGTGTATGTATTAGCTTGGACGGCAGAATTATTGTTAAAGCGGCGCGCACCGTTGACGCGGTACCGACTGAAGTCAGCCCTCGCGCCGATTGCGTTCGATTGTGGCGCGGCGGAAAAAGAACTCGGTTGGAAGCCGCGCGTTGGTGTAGTAGAAGGACTCAAGCGTGAACGTTCCATTATTTGATCTGAAACCACAGTACGCGGCTTTGCAGCCGGAACTCGAAGCCGCCGTGCTCAAGGTAATGCGCGAGACGCGGTACATCCTCGGCCCGGAGGTTGGCGAACTGGAAGCGGCGCTGGTCAAATTTACGGGCGCGAAACACGCGATTGCCTGCTCGTCGGGGTCAGATGCGTTGTTGCTCGCGTTGATGGCGTTGGATATCGGCCCCGGCGACGAGGTGATTTGTCCGACGTTTACCTTTTTCGCGACGGCCGGGGCGATTGCCCGGTTAGGTGCGCAGCCGGTCTTTGTCGACATCGATCCGAAGACGTTTAATATCGACGTCGCGCAAATCCAAGTTACGCCGCGTACGAAGGCGATTTTGCCGGTGCATTTGTTTGGGCAGTGCGCCGACATGGATGCGTTGTTGAAATTGGGGGTGCCGGTCATTGAGGATGCGGCGCAGGCCATCGGCGCGAAATACAAAGGCCGGCACGCCGGGACGATGGGGGCGATCGGCACATTCAGTTTTTTCCCGACGAAAAATCTCGGCGGGGCCGGCGATGGCGGCGCGTTGACAACCAACGACGACAAACTCGCCGCCCGGCTCCGGACACTCCGCGTGCATGGTTCGGAACGCCGGTATTATCACGATGAAGTTGGAATGAACGGACGGCTGGACACGTTGCAGGCAGCGGTCTTACTGGTCAAACTCCGGCATCTCGACGCATGGACAGTGGCCCGGCAACGCAACGCGGCATTTTACTCTGACCGACTGCGCGCCGCCGTCACAACACCCTGGTGTCACCCGGACTGCACTCACATCTACAACCAGTATACGATTCGCTCACTGCACCGGGATTTATTGCGGGCGCACCTGACGAAAGCCGGTATCGGCTCGGAAATTTACTACCCCGTGCCGATGCACCTGCAACAATGCTTCCGTTATCTCGACCATCGAGCCGGCGATTTTCCGCACGCCGAGAGCGCGGCCAGTGAGGTCCTTTCCTTGCCGATTTTTCCAGAACTGCACTCCACTCAACTTGAATATGTGGCGGAAACCATTGTAAGGATGAATGCATGAGTTTTTGGGAACAACAGCGCGTGGTGGTCACCGGCGGGGCTGGCTTTCTTGGCGGCCGAGTTGTGGAGATGTTGCGCGAGCGCGGTTGTCGCGAAGTCTTTACACCACGCAGCAAGGAGTGTGACCTGCGGGACCGGCAAGCGATCCGGCAGTTGTTCGAGACCACGCAGCCGACTATGATCATCCATCTGGCGGCGGTCGTGGGCGGAATCGGCGCGAACCGCGAGCATCCCGGCAAATTC
Source organism: Verrucomicrobiia bacterium (assembly GCA_022072455.1). GTDB lineage: Bacteria > Verrucomicrobiota > Verrucomicrobiia > Palsa-1439 > Palsa-1439 > CAINDI01. Next base: position 81,102 of record JAJVHY010000013.1, read on the forward strand.
TTCTACGAAAACGCGATCATGGGGATCGAGTTGATTGAGCAAGCGCGGCTGTTTCGACTACCGAAGATCGTGGTGGCGGGCACAATCTGCGCCTACCCGAAATTTACACCCGTGCCATTCAAGGAAATCGACCTGTGGAACGGCTATCCCGAGGAAACCAACGCCCCGTATGGACTGGCGAAGAAGATGTGCATGGTGCAACTCCAAGCCTACCGTCAGGAGTATGGCTTGAATGGGGTTTTCCTCTTACCGGTCAACCTCTACGGCCCGCGCGATAACTTTGATCCGGCCTCATCGCACGTCATCCCCGCATTGATCAAAAAATGTATCGATGCGCGGGAGAGTGGCGCGCAACATATCGAGTGCTGGGGCACCGGCACGGCCACGCGCGAATTCCTTTATGTGGATGATTGTGCGGAGGGCCTGATATTGGCCGCGGAACGCTACAACAAATCCGAGCCGGTCAACCTCGGCGCCGGTCAGGAAATCTCCATCAAGTCGCTCGTGGAACTCATCGTGAAGCTGACAAATTTCCGCGGCGAAATCCGGTGGGACGCGTCCAAACCCGACGGCCAGCCACGCCGGTGTCTCGATACGACCCGCGCCGAACGCGAGTTCGGCTTCCGCGCCCGCACTCCATTTGAGGACGGCCTGCGTCAGACCATCGCGTGGTACGAACAATGGAAGCGCTCTTCCTGACCGCGTTGGGGTTGCTGGCGTACACGTACGTTGGCTACTTCCTACTGGTCTTTCTGATTACGCTCGTAGTCCGCAAACGGCACCACTGTGACAATGCGCACACACCATCGGTCTCGATGGTGCTCTCGCTGCACAACGAGGAGAACCTGATTGCGCAGCGCCTTGATAATTTCGAGGCGCTTGACTATCCCGACTGCGAACTTCTCCTCGGCGACGATTGCTCAACCGACCGGACCCGCGAAATCATTCGTGAACGAATGGCACGCAATCCGCGTATCCGGTTTTTCCCGTTCGACACACATCAAGGCAAGACCGCCGTCATCAACACACTCGTCCCTCAGGCCAAGGGCGAAATCATTGCGTTCACCGATGCCAACACGTTCTACGCGCCGGACGCGATGCGGAAAATGTGCCGGCATTTCGCGGATGCCAAAGTCGGTTCGGTCAGCGGCCGGCTGCTCTTGAAAAGCGCAACCGGAGTGAATACCGACGACAGTTACTGGCAATACGAAACCCTCCTCAAACGCCGGGAAGGCCTGCTCGGTGTCGTCCTCGGCGCGAACGGCGGCATCTACTCGATGCGGAAGGAATTGTTCCGGCCACTCAAGTCCGACGTGATTCAAATCGATGATTTCATCTGGCCGGTCAGCGTGTACATCCACGGCTACCGAGGCGTGTACGAGGCCGAGGCCATCGCGAACGAAGAAGCCTCGCCGTCTGTCGAGGCCGAGTTCAAGCGTAAGGTCCGCATTGGCACCGGCGACTATCGGGCACTCATCGAATGCCGGCAACTCCTCTTGCCGTGGAAAGGTTGGATTGCGTTCGCCTTTTGGTCGCACAAAGTCCTGCGTTGGTTCGCGCCATTCCTTTTGATTCTCGTCTTCGTCAGCAGCGCGTTTGTCGCTCCGTGGTTCTTCTATTTGCAATGCGCGCTTTACGTCGCAGCGGCGGCCGGCAAGCTGGTCTCCAAGCAGAAACACTTCCTCGCGAAACTCCTGCGCGTCCCCTACTACTTCGTCGGCAGCAATGTCGCACTGCTCATCGGCTTCTTCAAATGTGCGACCGGCCGCCAAAAGGCCACATGGACGCAGAAAACACACCGGACTGCCTAAGGTCACCGTTAGAATTGTGAACCCGCCGACTGGAATTGACAGACTCAGCAAGTCGGCTTGATCGACGAATTGCCGTTCCCATCAGGTGCTCAACTTCGTTTCAAGGTGCATCCGCTGTGGATCGAGCGTGACGGGTTACTCCACCGGTTGATAAGCCCAAACTCGGGTGCGGGGATTATAGCCATTCTTCGAATCAACTATCACATGCCCGCTCTCGTCCCGGCCAACCACCCGCGCTGAGTGGACGATTTCTCCCCGAAGGTCCCGGTAAATCGCCACATCGCCCGACTGCGCTTTTTCGGGAGCGACCATGCTCCAACCCGCATCAGCTAGGATCGTCTCCACTGGTTTGGGCATCATCCAATATTCTCCCCCCATGAATGTCAAACCGTGGCAGTTGGTTTTATACCGCAGTTCGCGCATCGGCGTCCCTCCGTACACCAAAACCGGACTTCCCTTCTTCGTCTTGAGCCAGAACCCGCGAAACTCAGCCCCGGCATACGGGGAAGTGATTTTTTTGTCCGACGCCACTATCACCAGATCCCCGTTCGCATCCTTTTGGAACATATCGTACGGATCCAGCGCATTGACCGGCGGCATCGGATGCTCTGGAGCCCGGTAATACGTCAACCGATAATCCCTGATCCGTTTCGATAACCTCTCCACGCCAACCTGTTGCCAAATTGGCAAACCAACGGCCAGACCGAGTCCAATAACCACCACCAACCCCATCCGTCGCCATGTATTGTTCCACGTCATCCCGAAACCTAAATAGCAAGCCTCAGGCCGACTTCACGGATGGTTTCCACCAACAAACCAGTTGCACGACCTCACAAAATCGCTACTAATGATACGCCCCATTTCACCATGGCCACCGCACCACCAAAACCAACCACAATTCTTGTCGTTGATGATGAAGCCGAAATCCGTCAAATCCTCGCCGAAGTCCTCACCCGCAGTGGCTACCAAGTCGTGACCGCCAACGACGGTCGCGACGCCCTCCCGCTGACCCTGACCGACCAACCCGACCTCATCATCACCGACATCCGCATGCCCCGCCTCGACGGCCTGACCCTCTGCCGCGCTCTCCGCACCCAAAAAGACACCCAGCACATCCCCATTCTCATCCTGACCTCCGGCAACACCCCCGAGCAAATGCAAGCCAGCCTCAATGCCGGCGCTGACGACTTCCTCCCCAAACCGCTCAACGTTGACGAAATCAAAATTCGCGTCCGCAGCCTCATCCGCCTCAAACACACCACCGATACCGTCAAACGCCTCCAAAAGGAAATCGCCGCCCTCCGCCCACCCACCGGCCTGCCTCGGGCTGGATCCGCATGACCCCCTTTCTCATCGCCACCCTCCTCCTTGCCAGTGGGCTCACCTGCCGGGCTTGGGGTCCCGACGGACACCAAATCGTGAGCCGCATCGCCGAAAAACACCTCTCCCCGGCAACCCTGCGCCACCTCAGCGAACTCATCACCGGCAGCATCGCCGATACCGCCTTGGCCAGTTGGGCCGACGAAGTCCGCCGGACCCGCCCAGAAACCGCTCCGTGGCACTACGTGGACATCCCGGTCGGCGCAGCGCGACTCGACCTCGACCATGCTTGTCCCTCCCCCACCGGCTGCGTCATCTCCGCCATCGAACAATTCCAAAAAGTCTTGGCCGACAAACAAACCAATACCGCCACCCGTGTCGAAGCGCTGAAATTTCTCGTCCACTTCGTTGGCGACGTCCACATGCCCCTGCACTGCGCTGAACGCAACCACGACCACGGCGGTAACACCGTCTGTGTCCGCTGGCCCGGTGAAGACAAAGCCACCAAACTCCATGCCGTCTGGGATATCCACTTCGTCCAAACCAACCTGCATCTCGCCGGCCTGACGGCGCTGCCCTATGCCGATCAACTGGCCGGCACAATTACACCCGCTCAGTCCGCCGCCTGGAGCACCGGCACTGTGGCAGATTGGGCGTGGGAATCCCACCAACTGGCCGTCGCCCAAGTCTATCCCGGCATTCCGGAAAACGGCAATGCATTCGACCTCCCCGCCTCCTACATTGAAGCCAACCGGGCCAGTGTCACCGTCCAACTCACCAAAGCCGGCCTACGGCTCGCCCGGTTACTTGACGAAGCCCTCCGGTAACACACAGCCAGATAGTCGCACCGACCGCGAACTGACTTCATCGTGAGTGTCAGACAGAAGCCGACCTCACGCTCCCACCTTACCGGCTGTTGATCAACGCCATGATCTCCGTCCGCGTCCGAATGTCGCGCGCAAATGCGCCTCGCATCGCGGAAGTGATGACCGATGTGCCGGGTTTCTTCACCCCGCGCATCGTCATGCACGTATGCACCGCCTCGCAGACCACGGCAACGCCTTGCGGTTTCAACTCCGTGTTGATGATGTCCGCCACCTGACTCGTCAACCGTTCCTGCACCTGCGGCCGGCGCGCAAACGATTCGACGACGCGCGCCAACTTAGAAATCCCCACCACGCTGCCGTTGGGAATGTAGGCCACATGCGCCTTGCCGAAAAACGGCATCAGGTGATGCTCGCACATCGAGAAGAACGCGATGTCCTTGACCAACACGACCTCGTGGTGATCCTCATCGAATTTTTTGCTGAGAGCCGTGCGGGGATTCTGTTCACCATGGCCGAATATTTCCGCATACATCCGGGCCACGCGGGCCGGTGTCTCCCGCAAACCGTCGCGGTTGGGATCTTCGCCAATCGCCCGCAACAACATGCTCACCGCCCGCTGCACCTTCGCTTGATCAACCCGTTTCATGTGGTCGCAGGATAGCTTGACCGGCGCGAGAGTCAAGGAAGTGCCGGGAATTGACACCCCTCACGAAACTGCTACTAAGTACCCATGAAATCCACTCCATTCCTCGTCGGCTTGTTATTGGCGGCTTCCAGTTTTGCGTATGGCAACCATCGTTACCTGCACAAAAACACTGCCACCTTCACCGTCGGCAACACCAAAAGCAGTTTCACTAACCCACTCGCGGACAAAAAACTCTTCGGCAACTGGGTCCAAGAAGAATGGCTCTTCGCCATCGCTTTACCCGCTGCATTTCTCGCCGGCGGCGCTGCTTTGGCGCTCAAGAAATAATTGCGTCCCCCAACTTTTCCCTTCCCCGCCGGCCCCGGTATCGGTAAGACTTCTGACCGCATGTTTCGCTGTCTGCTTGCCGGCTTTCTCATCACCTGCCTTGCCGCCGTGTCACACGCGGCGACCACGGAATTGCCGGCCATTCGCAACACCACGCTCGGCTTTGGCCACCAGTTTCCCAATCGCCAGTGGACTCCGTTGCGCGTTGACCTCGACAATCCTGGCCCCGAGATCCACGCCACCATCGTCATTGAACCCAGCAGCCGCGCCCAAGGCCAATCCATCGCCATCAGCAAACCCGTCTGGTTGCCCGCCCGCTCGCGACGGACGATTTTCCTGACCGTCTTCCCCGACGTCTCCGAAGCTCCCCCCATCCAAAAACCGGGCCAAGAGAAAAACATCGCCCCCGCCGTGGCCACCGTCTTCAGCGCCAAACTCACCGATGGCAGCCTCAAAGTCTGGTCGCAATACAATGTCATGGGCAAAGCCATTCCCGATCACACCGCCCTCATGCTCGTGGCCGACTCCCGGCTGACCTCCTACCGGATCCCCAGCGAACTCCCCCATGGTTGGTCGCGGAAACCACTCCACCGCGTCGTGCTCACACCCCGTGACCTGCCGGCTCACGCGGTCGCATATGGCAGCGTCCGCACCGTCGTCCTCGGCGACCTCGGCACCGCCTCGCTTCACACCATGCAACGCAGCGCGCTTCTTGACTGGGTTCGTGCCGGCGGCACCTTGGTCATCCCGGCCACCACCAATCCCCCGGCCTTCCTCGCCCCCCTCTTGCCGGTCGAATTTGCCGCTCTGGACCGGCTCGCCACTGAACCGCGCCTCAGCCGCTGGGGCCCGCCCACCATCTTCAACGACGGGCTCCTCTTTCGCCGCATGGCTCTGCGCGACGGCACCGTCTTGGCCGGCGACAGTAACTCCCCACTCCTCGCCGCCCGCCGCGAAGGACTCGGCAGCATCGTCACCTGCGCGCTCGACACCGGCAACTTCGAGTTCCAGCGCTGGCCCGGCGCCACCAATTTCAACCAAGAACTCATCAGCTACTCTCTCAAAACCATTCCCGATGCCGACCGGCTGTTTGAGCGCGCCAGCGGCACCGACACAATTCTCTCAAGCCTTGCCGGCATCAAAGTCCTTGGCCGCGCCCCGCTCCTCGCCTACCTCGCGTTCCTCGTCGCCGGCATGATTGCCGTGCTCTACACCTTTCGGCTGACCCGCACGCCGGAACGCGGCTGGACAGTTGTCGCCATCCTCGCCGTCGTCACGGGCGCCGTGGTAGTCGTCGCCGCCGACCGCTGGAAAGGCCAACCGCAGCCCTTTCTCAACGAACTCAACGCCGTCGCTGTCAGCCCTGACGCGCGCCAGGCTGTCGTGCACACTGCTCTCGGCCTATACTCACCGCGCGCTGCCGCCTACGATCTGGCGATGCCGACCGAAACCGTGCAATTGCGGCCGCGAACCGGGACTGGCGTCACGCCGGACCCGTTCAGCCTCCGCGTGGATGCGGATCTGCGAGTGGCCGGCCTCGCCGTCCGCGCCAACGACATGCGCGCGATGTTCGGCCAAGCTATCCTCCCGGCCGCTTCGCAACCGCACGCCCGCGGGCGGGTGACCGAGGCCGGCTTCGAACTGACCGTTTCCAATTCGACCCCGCAGTCGCTCGAAGATTGTTTTTTCAAACACAACCGTTTCGTCGCACCGCTCGGTGATTTACCGGCGGGGGCGGCCAAGACCTTTCGCAATCTGGAAACCGGTGAGGCCTTCAGTTCCCGCGTCGTCCAAAACGCCGGTGACGAACTCCGCGCGCGCATCCGCCGACTCTTCTTTCCCGACCCGGTTTACACCCTCGCTCGGCAACGCCTTTTCGATTCCTCCGGCTACCGGGAACGCGGGCCCGGCGTCTACGCCTGGACCGACAAACCACTCTTCCCGGCCACGACCGAACAACGTCTCGCCCGCCGCGCCGTCAACTTCTGGAACATCGAAACCCCGGTCACCTACGAGGGCCGGCAACTGACAGTGCCGCGCGGGTTCATGCCGTTGCGGCTCAAAAACAAAGACGCCCGCACCGTCGAACGCGCCGAAGGCCGGTACTCCGGGACACGCGGCAGCACAATCCTCGCCGAATTCAGCTTGCCGGCAGCCTGCCCGGATTTGCAGATCACCAGCGCCAAGATCATCGTCAACTTCCGGGGCAGCGCTTTCCGCCACAACGTCCAAATCCAGTCCGCCGACGAACGCCGCCACACGGCGCTCACCGGCGACACCATCCCCAATCCCGCCCAATGGTACGACCCGGCCACCCGTTCCCTGACTGTGAAGGTGGAAATCGAGCCGGTCGGCCTCGCCGAATCCGCCGCGGTTAACTACTGGCAGATTCGCGAACTTGACCTGGAAATCGGAGGTACCGTCCCGTGATCCGGACCGAAAATCTGACAAAAAAATACGAAAACTTCCTCGCCCTCGACAACCTCACCCTCAACGTCGCCGAAAAGGAAATCTTCGGCTACATCGGCCCCAACGGTTCCGGCAAGACGACAACGATCCGCATCCTCGCCGGCATGATGGCCCCCACCGCCGGCAAGGCGGAAGTCGGCGGCATTGACGTCGTCGCACAGCCGCGCCGCGCGAAAGAAGTCGTCGGTTACTGCCCCGACGCCGTCGGCGTTTACCGGGGGATGCGGGTGTGGGAGTATTTGGACTTCTTCGCGGCGGCGCACCGGATCCCGAAAGCGAAACGTCAATCGCGCGTTGACGATGTCCTCAAGATCACCGGCGCGGATGAGATGAAGGATTACTTCGTGGACTCGCTCTCGCACGGCATGCGGCAGCGCGTTGGCATTGCGCGGACATTGATTCACGATCCGAAAGTTCTTTTCCTAGATGAACCCACCAATGGTCTCGACCCGCGTGCCCGCATCGAGATGCGCGCGTTGTTGAAGACGCTTCAGCAACTCGGCAAGACGATTCTGGTTTCTTCGCACATCCTGCCGGAACTGGCGACGACGTGTGACCGGGTCGGCATCATTGAACAAGGCAAGATGTTGTTGTGCGACCGGGTGGAACGCGTGCTGCACCAGATCGAAGACCGCCGGATGATCGAGATCGAAGTCACCGGCGAAGCCGGCAAGACTGCCGATTACCTCAAGACCAAGACCGAAGTCCAGCAAGTCGTCGGCAACATGATCCGCGTCTCACTCGCCGGCAAAGACGAAGACATCGTCACCTTGCTCGCCGAACTGGTGAAACAAGGTCACGGGGTACTCTGGTACCGCGAAGTCCCGGTCGAGTTGGAGCACGTCTACCTGAAAATCACCGCTGCCGCCAAGGCCGGCAAACGGCGGGTTGACAATGATTGATAACCCCATTCTCCACCGCGAACTGACAAGCGCACTGCGCAGTCGGCTGACGTTTTTGCTGACGGCGTTGTATCTTGCCGGGCTGGCCGCGGTGGTTTGGTTTCTCTGGCCAACCGAGGGCATTTACTCGTTGGCGGCGCAGTCCACGCGGTCGGTGTTGCTCGTGTTCACCATCGGGCAATTGTTGCTGGTGATGTTGTACGCGCCGGCATTTGGCGCGACGGCCATTACCGTCGAGAAGGAACAGAACTCATACGAGCTGTTGTTCACGACTCAATTAAGTCCGACCGCCATCATCACCGGTAAGCTTTTTTCTTCGGTGACGTGTCTGCTCCTCCTCCTCGTGCTCTCGTTTCCAATTTTCACAGCGTGTTTTTTTCTCGGGGCAGTTTCAGTCCCGGAGACCATCATCATCTATGGACTGACCGGTTTGACGGCGCTGTTTCTCGCATTAATGGGTTTGGCAATCAGTGCGGCGCGGCCCACTTCACACTCGGCTTTGGTAACGACTTATTTGTTGATTCTGGCATTGAACGCCCTGCCGTGGATTCCGTACGTCATTTTGCAGTCGCGCCCCGAAGCAGCCTACTGGACGGTGTTGGTGCGGGCGTGCAGTCCGTTGGCGGCTATTGCATCGGTAATTGTGCCGGGGTTTGATCTCGCGCCCGGTGGCGGCCCAACTGGGTTGCCGGCTTCGTGGAAGATTTTTGTGGGGTTTACCGGCGGCCTGTCCTTGGCGTTGCTGGGCTATTTGCTCGCGAGCGTCTACCGTTCCGCCCGACAACCGGCGCGGGCTCACACGCCAGTCATTGATGACCCCAAACTCCTGGCGCAACGAAAACTTCGCTTCCCGTTCTATCTCATTGATCCGATTCGGCGGCGCGGGCATATCCCGGATTGGATCAACCCCGTTTTTGCGCGGGAAATGCGGGCGCAAGCGTTTGGCGGCGGTATCTGGATTTTCCGGTGCGCCTACATCTGTCTGGCCGGCTCGATGATCCTGATGTCGCTCGTCGCCGGGAACATCGCGTTGGGCAGTCCGGACTTGATTCGCACAGTGGCGTTAGTGTTTCAACTCGGCTTGATCGTCCTCGTCGTGCCGTCGTTGACCGTCGGCGCGATTACCCAGGAACGCGAACGCGGCAATCTCGACTTGCTGCGGCAGACACGGATCACCGCGTGGCAATTCCTATTCGGCAAGCTCTTCACGGCGACGGTGTTTGTGCTGTTCGTGGTGATCGGAGCAATCCCGTTGTGGTTCTCGATCTACTACCTCAAGACCAATACTCTGGAACAAATCTTCATCGCTTGGAAAATCATCGGCGCAACGATCCTGCTGGCGTTGATGACCGGCCTCGTCAGTTCGGCAATCGCAAACAAAACAGCCGCAGCGACCGGGATTGCCTACGGAATCCTGGCGCTGCTCTCGGTCGCTACATTCTTCCCGCTCTTGCTTGACGAAAATCTGGCGGGCAACGTCCGCGATGTGATTTTGGCCCTGAATCCCTTCGCCGGCGCGATTCAGGCGCTGACGACCGAGTACTTCAGTGAATCGCGTGAGTTATGGCAAACGCACATCAATTTTGTGCTGGTGTTGAGTGGCGTGTTTTTTGTGATTGCCACCCGGCGGATTTGGCTAATGCTCGCGCCGGAAAAATGAAAACTCTTTTTTTCATTGGCCTGCTGACCGCAGGCTCGACGTTCGCCCAGCTCATTGAAACGAACTTGGAAACCGGCATCATCCTCCTGCCGGTTAAGGATCGCGCGACGCACGCCATGCTGCGAGCCAGCCTGCGCGAAAATGACCCGCTCCTCCGCATCCAAGGATTGGTGGCACTCCAAACCATTCGTGATCCTGCCGACCTCGAGCTGATCAGTCAAATGACCAATGACCCGATTGCGACTGTTCGCGAGCAAGCACTCAATCGGCCACCGCCAGCACCCGTAAGCGTCATCAAGGCACCGACAAATCCTGCGGAGGTCCGGCAAGGACTTTCCAATAATAGTCGGCTCACGCAACAATTGGCCGTGGATGCTGTCGCGAAACTGCAACTGACCGACTTGGCTGCCGAACTCTTGCCGTTGTTGGAAAGTTCTGACTCCGTTCTCCGTCGGCACGTTTGCGAGGCACTCGGCACACTTCGTGTCGAACAGAGCGCCGCGCTGGCCCGCCAACTGGCGCGGGACGATGATCCATTCGTTCGACGAGCCGCCGCCGAGGCATTAGTGGCGATTCACAGCGACCAAGGGCGCGCCGCGCTCATGGAATTATTGCACCATCAGAACGCATTGGTCCGAGCCGAATCTGCCCGGGCACTCGGTGGCTGGCGGCAACCAGCGATCGCCACCATGCTCCATCCGCTGCTCCTCGACACAGATGCCCAAGTTGCCCGCGCCGCCGCCGATGCCATCGGCCAACTCGGCAATCCCGCCTCCCGGCAACCAATGCTCGCGGCTCTTACAAAATGTCAGCCCTTTGCCCAAGCCCGCGTTGTTTGGGCACTCGGCGCACTCCGCGCGACCGATGCCGTCCCGGCACTTATTGAACTGATCAAGACCGGCAGTGATGAAACGCAGTCCAATGCCGCCGAAGCTCTCGGTAAACTCGGCGACACGCAGGCGGTGCTTCCCCTCCGCAAAGTTCTCACGGATATGCGATCCCATGGTCCAACCACCCGGCAGCGCGCCATCGAAGCGCTGCGCCTGCTCGGCGACCGGGACTCAATCAAGCGGATCATGCAAATCATCACTGAAAAAATCGTCCCCCCCCCGCCGGGTTCAAATGAACCAAGCTACGACATGGACGACACGCGCGCAGAAGGGGTCCGGTACCTCGAATATCTCGGCATCCCAGCTTTGGGCGAACAAATGTTGGCGAAGCTGACCGATATGCCGTCCTACACGCTGCGCCAAGTCATTGCCGGGATGCTCAGCAAACTCAACGGCCAACCATACATGGCAGCGTACACGACGGACTGCCGGCATTATCTGATGGAAAGTTCTGACGGTGAGTACTACCCCCAATCGCCCCCGCCGCCTGGAGTTGTGCCTGTTCCGTGATATCCCAGAGTTGACGCCACCACCTTCGACTGCTACATATTCACTTGTAATGAAACGCAACCTTAACCTGCTGCTGGTGTTGCTGGGTCTGACTCTGACGGGTCGGACGGCGGGTTGAGTTTTGCACTGAGAAACCGTAAACAACCCACTGTCCGGATCGGACAGTGGGTTTTGCATTTTCCACTGTCTTCCCCGGCAAAAAGGACAACATGAATGACCAAGTCTTGATCTTCGACACGACGTTGCGCGACGGCGAACAATGCCCCGGCGCTTCGATGAACACGCGCGAAAAGTTGGAAGTCGCCCGCCAACTCGCCCGCCTCAAAGTGGACATCATCGAAGCCGGCTTCCCCATCGCCAGCGACGGCGATTTCGAGGCTGTCCGGGCCATCGCCAGCGAAATCCAAGGCCCACGCATTGCCGGCCTCGCCCGTTGCGTTGACAAGGATATTGATCGCGCCGCCGAAGCCGTCAAACCCGCCAGCGACCGCGCGCGCATCCACGTCTTTCTCGCCACGAGCGCGATTCACCGCCAGTACAAGTTGAAAATGGCGCAGGACGAAATTCTCAAGCGCGCCGTTGAAGGCACAAAGCGCGCCTTGAGCTACGTGAAAGACGTCGAATTCTCGCCCGAAGACGCCTCGCGCACCGAGCCCGAGTTTCTCGCCGCCGTCACCGAAGCCGTCATCGCCGCCGGTGCAACGACCGTTAACATCCCCGACACCGTCGGCTACGCAGTGCCACACCAATACGGCGCGTTGATCAAATATCTTTTCGATCACGTCAAAAACATCCGCCAAGCCGTCATCAGTGTGCATTGCCACAACGACCTTGGCCTCGCCGTCGCCAATTCCTTGGCGGCCGTACAAAATGGCGCGCGTCAAGTCGAGTGTACGCTCAACGGCATCGGCGAACGCGCCGGCAACGCCTCGCTCGAAGAAATTGTCATGGCCTTGAAGACCCGGCACGACGCGTTTGCCGGCTTTCAGACCGGCATTGATACCCGGCAACTCTACCCGGCCAGTCGTTTGGTTTCACACATGACCGGCATGGTCGTGCAACGCAACAAGGCCGTCGTCGGCGACAACGCGTTTGCCCACGAAGCCGGCATCCACCAACACGGCATGCTCGCCAACCGTGAGACCTATGAGATCATGCGCGCCGAAGACGTTGGGCGTTCCAGCGAGTTGACGTGGGGCAAACACATGGGCCACCACGCCGTCGGCAAGAAACTCGAGGAGATGGGCTACAAGTTGAGCGATGACGAAATTCGCCGTGTCACCGAAGCCATCAAAGCGCTCGCCGACAAAAAGAAATCGGTCTACGACGAAGACGTTCGTGCCATCGTCGAAGGCCAGTTCACCGAGGTGCCGCAAGTCTGGAAACTCGACTACCTCAGCGTAATGACCGGGACGATTCCGACCGCAACCGTCCGCCTGATTCGCGCCGACAAGAACGAACCCATCAGTGATGCCGGCACCGGCGACGGCCCGATTGATGCGATGCTCAAGACGATTGATCGGATTACCGGCATCAAGGGGGCGTTGAATGATTACAGTGTCGGCAGCGTCTCACGCGGCAAGGACGCCATCGGCGAGGTCAGCGTGCGCGTCCAGTTCGAAGGCCGCATGGTGACCGGCAAAGCGGTCAGCACCGACATCATCGAGGCCAGCGCACTCGCGTACTTGAACGCTCTTAACCGCTGCCTTGACGAACAACGCCGCCGCGCCGAGGCTGAGAAGCCAACGTTGTAACGGTTACGCTGGTTCGACGAGAATCTGGACGCGCTCGGGTTGGATGCGCAACGAGTCGCCTTGACGGACGGTCAGCACCGGTTGAAACGGCGCGTAGAGGTCAGCGTGGGCGAGATCCTTGTGAAGAAACTTCCACCGATACTCGATCTCCCCCGCGGTTGGGTTGGCAATCACCAAGGCCCGCCGGTCAGTCTCGCGATGACCGTGGACCCGGTACTCCACCTTTTCGCCACCAACGACGGTCACACTTGCATCGAACGTGTCGAAATAATTCGCGAGAAAGATGATGTCCGCGAGATCATGCCGGAGCCGTTCGATCTCTTGGATATACCGCGCCATCTCATGCCACAACGGGTTGGCCAACGTGCTCCGGTACATTTCTGGTTCCACACAAATCACACCGCCGGTCAGGACCGCGCCATTCACACCGTTGAAATCGCGCGGCGCGGAAATATGCACGCACGCCGTCCATTCAGGAAACACGTAGCGCAACGGCGAAATGCTGAAGCCTTGCTGCGCCCGGTAAAACACATCCACGAACGGAATCAGCCGGTCATGTGCTGCTTCACTGGCGAGACAGAACTCAGGATTTATCGCTTTCAACCGCTGATGAAGCCGCCCAATCGCGGCGACCAATCCTTCGCTCAACGCTTCGTCGGGTTTCCAAGTATTGCGCGGGTTAAAATCGAGCCGTGCATTGACGCACACTTTATCGAGCTGCAGGCCATGCGCGCCGTCGCGTACGAGTTGCTCAAACTGGTCGCCCAACAACTCCTCCAACTCCGGCAAGATCGAACTCAGCACATGCCGGCGGCTTGTGAGGGTCCGTCGCGCTGACAGAGTGCTGTAGCCCCAACTCATCCAGTTGGGTGTTGTGCCCAAGAGATCCTGATGCGTCCATTCGCGCAACTTCGTCCGGTATTCTTCCGAGTTACTGTCGAGCACGTTATAATTGGCAAAGACGAGACACTTCCCGGCGCGGGAGTCGATGGATTGGAGCAGTTGGCGAAACGCAGCGCGTCCGCCCAGTTTCTCCGCCGGGACGTAATAGGGATACCCACGTTCCAGCCCACCGTTGGCCCAGCCGATTAACTCGTAGCAACTGATCCCATACTGCTGCGCGTCCTGACACCATTGATCGTACGTCGCGTAATCGGCGACAATGCGATCCTCCGGTGTCTGCAGGATGCTAGTGAACCATGCACTTTTCTGGCGCAGCCAACTGTGTGTTCCATCAACTTTCCAGTGCCGGTCAAACCAGCGGCGATAATGCTTCGCGCCGGCATGCCAATCGCCCTTGTGCGCGCGCAGGACAAATTCACCCGTCTCGTAGGTTTCGCCTGAATGAATGTAGGGATACCGGACATGAGAAAAGACCAGGCCGATCGGTTGACCGCCGGTCTCTGCTGGTGTGAGCCAGGAATCCGTGGCACGTCCGCTCACCGTGGGATGCAGATGTAAATGCCATGTGCTGTACCGGCACGTGACGTCGTGATAGCCGAGATAGACGCCTACGTCGTTGGTTGGTTCGTACAACTCCCACCATGGCATCAACATCAGCCCCGGATAATGCAGCGACCATTCGGCAGGCTCGGCGAACGATCCGATCGGCATTTTGGTGAACACTTTGTAGTTCTCGCAACTCAAATAGCCCGGCGAGGAAAGATGGCCGTCACGTCGCCCGGCTAGGTCTTTCATTCCGCCAATCTGTGGAAACCATAACTCAGCGACGGGCTGTCTCTCCCGGTTTGTCAGTGACGCGCGAAAAATAACCGCCTCGTCTTCAAGAGCGACAGTGTAGGTCAATGAGACGTCGAACGTTCCGCGATCCGACTGCAGCTTGTCGAAACACACTGTCACCTTGGGGCCCTCTTGGCGGATCGATGGCGTTTGCTGACGCAACCCGTCAATGTAGTGCGCCTCGCAGTCTTGGAGTGGCAACAGTAGGCGGAAATTGGCCCGCAGCCGGTTTTCGCTGATCAAGTCGCAGTTGAGACTCTTGACGAAAAGTGAACTGATTGCGCCACTGCTCGCGTCAATTTCAATGGCATAATGATTGTTTGCGATTTTCAAATTCTTATTTCACACCGGCGACCTGAAATCCTTCCGTTTCAAGCAACGCACGGATTTTACCCGGTTGATCGCCTTGGATTTCGATCTGGCGATCTTTTACTGTGCCGCCGCAGCCGCAGGCTTTTTTAAGCTTCGTGGCGAAATCATCAATCTGTTTGCCGGTGATATGCGACGCGAAATCGTGGACTACGATGACCGTCTTGCCGCCGCGATGGGCGGTTTCTTTGCGGAGGATGACGCGACCAAGTTTGACGGGTTTAGGGGCCGGGATTTCCGGACCCGCCGGCAGTCCCTGATTGGAGAGCGCAGCAAATGGGTTGTTGAGTGAACTCATTTGCCACAAATGTGGCAGAACGACCGTGCGCGCGTAAAGGCGATTTCGGTCACCCAACGACGACGCGGCGACCGTGAAATTGGCCTTCGAGACGGACCAAGTTGGAGTTGATCATGTCGGCGACAATGTACGCACTGAGCCGTTCATTGTGCGTTAGTTTAGAAACGGTCGCCACCAAGTCAGCGAGCGTTGTTGTTTGCGGACGGGTCCGATGATTTTTGTGGCCGTGGCTTTTCATACCCACTTGATTAGCACGGGACATGCCAGCGACATTTTTCCACAAATCATTGAGCAAATTGCGGGCTTGAGCAGAATTGTTCGGCCGTTAGCGAACCGCTGACTGCCGGATTTGAAAATCATGCAGCCGGTGGCGGGTCGACGACAACCACTGGTCCAGCAGTGGGAGGCTGAACCGGTGACTCAGAGACGGAAGATGCGGCTGGCTTCGGTGGCTGCTTCTCATCAAGCGCCCAGAGCTTCCCGTCATAAAATTCCACGACGTACCCGTCCTGAATCAACCAGTGTAAATCGGCCGCCAGCAATGTCTCATCAACCGGCGCAAGGTGCGCGGCCAGTTGCTTGCGGGTGGCGTCTGGGTTGGCGCGGAGAAACAGAATGATTTTCTGAACGTGCTCCGTCAGATGCGCAATGGACTCGAAGCGGTTGAGCTTGATGCGCGTGATGTAGGTGATGCCTTTCTTGTGCTTGAAAAAGTGGAAACCTTCCTTGACCAGATGGGGACGCAGCACGTTCACTGTGCGAAGGGGGAACTTGCGTTCTTCTTCCCAAGTGCGCCGCAGAGCTTCGAGCAGACGATGATTTTCAATCTGCCGCGAAGCCGGGCCGCTGACTTGGACTTCGTTGGCTGCCGCCACCAGCGCCGGCAAATGATGTTCCCGGATGTGTTTTTCCAGCTCGCTCCGGTCGGTGAATATTTTTGGTTCGGGGTCGAGCAGACAAGTATACTCAATCGTCTTACTTCGCGATTCGACCCAGGCTTTCACAATTTCGGGGTCGCGAGTGGTTTCAATGCGCGATTTGAATTGGTCGAATGGCACATGAGCCAGTCGCTGCTGGTGATGCTTGATCAGCCGGGATTGATATTCGTGAAAATTCGGAGGTCCAAGGATCACACCTGTAAAACCGCACCGATTTACAAACTGGAAGTTGCCTTTCGGTGGGTCAATGGCCTTTTCCGCCTGAGTGAAAATCTTCTCGGGGCAATGCCGAAACAGGTGCCGGAGGGCTTCATCTTGCGCAAGGCAAACACCTTCAATCAATAACGGCCGATAGAGCGTGCCGTCTTTGCGCGTGAACTTGACGAGGTGGCGTTCGGGTTTGTTCAAGACAAGTTTCGCGATGTCAAATAACGCATACGCCCGCGGCGTCTGCTTCATCATCTCCACCATGCCGGCAAAGGCTTGTTCATTTGCCAGAAAGGTGATCTCAAGATTTAGCGGCGCCGGTGGCGGACCAGAAACTGGTCGCGGCGGCTGATCACGCCGGTCGCGCCGCGGTCCCCCTCTGGCATTTGCCGGGCCACGCCGGTCATCACGACGCGGCCGGGGCGGACGGTCGCCGTGGTCGCGACTGTCAGACCGTCGGTCGGGGCGCTCGCCCGGATGTTTATCAAACGACTTGACCGGTGCCTTGACCCAGTCGGGCGTCAAGTTTAATTCATCCAGTGACAGACCGCCGGTTCGATTTTCCTCAGGATTCAATGTAGGCGCAGCATAAGTGAATCGTTGACGGCAATCAACCCAAACAGTAGATTCCGCGCGTCGCAGTTCTGTGCTTGGTGCGGGGATGTAGCTCAGTTGGTAGAGCGCCTCGTTCGCAACGAGGAGGCCAGGGGTTCGAATCCCCTCATCTCCACCAGCCTTCGCTCACAGCACAGCCAGAGCGAAGACTGCCGGTCGTTTGACGTAGGCGAGCCACCCGGCTACGAGCTACGGCTTGGCACGCCAGATAAAATGCCTTCAACGTCTGAACTACTACCGGTCAACGATTCCGACGCGCTATTACGCACGATCGGCAACACACCGCTCATTCCCCTACTCCGCGTCGCCAATTTTCCGAACGTCCGGATTCTTGTCAAAGCCGAATGGTTTAATCCAGGTGGCTCCGTGAAAGACCGGCCTGCGTATCGGATGATTCGCGCAGGCGAAATCTCCGGCAAGTTGACAAAAGACAAAACCATCGTCGACGCCACCAGTGGCAACACCGGTATCGCGTACGCCATGATTGCGGCGCGGAGGGGTTACCGGTGCAAATTGCTGATGCCGGCGAACGCGAGCATCGAACGCAAGAAGCTGCTCACTGCCTACGGCGCTGAGTTGGTCTTGACCGATCCCTCCCAAGGCAGCGATGGCGCGTATCACGAAACCCAGAAGTTGTTGAAAATCGATGCCGGTCATTATTTTCACCCAGACCAGTACGGTAATTCGGAAAACCCGCAGGCCCATTACGAAACGACTGGCGCGGAGATTATCAGCCAAACCAATGGTGAGGTTACTCATTTCGTCGCCGGCTTGGGAACAAGTGGCACTTTGATGGGGACCGGTCGCCGACTCCGGGAACACAATCCCGGGATTCGCATCGTCGCGATCCAACCGGAAGGACCGTTTCACGGACTGGAAGGTCTGAAGCACATGGAAACGGCGGCGCACGTGCCTGAAATCTATGATCCACAATTCGCCGATGAAACAATTGGAGTCAGCACCGAAGACGCCCAAGCAATGGCACGGCAGCTCACACGTGATGAAGGGTTATATGTCGGGGTTAGCGCTGGGGCATCGGTTTACGCGGCAATCCTGCTCGCCGGGCGGATTCAAAAGGGCGTCATCGTCGCTGTTGCGCCGGACGGCGGGGCACGGTATCAAAGTGACAAATTTTGGGAAGCCCGATGAAGATCAAGGAATCACTGCTCGCGCAAATCCACCAGCACCTGGAAGCCGGTTACCCACACGAGGCGTGCGGGGTCATGCTCGGCAACGGCGGAGTGGTCATGGAAATCGCCCGTGCGGACAACAAACGGGAGGACAGCGCCCACAACAGGTACCTGATCGATCCCCTCGCCTACCGGGACATCGAACGTGCCGCGGATAAACGCTCGATCCAAGTCATCGGAATCTACCACTCACATCCCGATGTGGCAGCCCTTCCCTCGCAATTTGATCTCGACAGCGCCTTCCCCAATCTCACCTATCTGATTATTTCAGTCTGCCAGGGCAAAGCGGTCGAATCCAAAGCTTGGGTGCTCCGCGACGACCGGAGTCAGTTCGACCAAGAGCCGATTGAATTTTTCAGTTAATGGGCTAAACTGCGCCTCTCGGAGATCATACTTATGCCAGTCATCGTCACTATCCCAACCGCCCTCCGCCGCTTCGCCAATAATCAGGCGACCGTCGAAGTGGTCGGAGGAACCATCAGCGAAGTGCTGAGCAATTTAACCACCCAACACACCGAACTCCGGCCACACCTCTATTCCAGCGACGGCCGGCTGCGAAATTTTGTCCGCGTGTACGTCAACGACGAAGACATTCGGTTGCAGGGCGACAATACGCCGGTCAAACAAGGGGACGAGATTGCTATTGTGCCGTCGATTGCCGGCGGTATCGACCCTGTGATCAAGAGCCGCACGAAATTGACGAACGAAGAAATCAAACGTTACTCCCGGCACCTCATCTTGCCGGAAGTCGGCGTCGAAGGTCAGGAACGCATCAAGGCCGCGAAAGTTCTGCTCATCGGCAGCGGCGGTCTCGGGTCGCCTCTCGCTCTCTACCTCACCGCAGCGGGCGTCGGTACCATCGGCATGGTCGAATTCGACACCGTCGATTTCAGCAATCTCCAGCGCCAAATCATCCATTTCACCGGCGACGTTGGTAAACCCAAAGTCAAGAGTGCCGGCGAGAAGATGAAGGCCATCAACCCAAACCTGAACTTCATCCCACACGAAATCAAGATCACCTCTGAGAATGCTCTCGACTTGATCAAGGACTACGATCTCGTCATCGACGGCACCGATAATTTCCCGACCCGGTACCTCGTCAACGACGCCTGCGTGATGCTCAAGAAGCCGAATGTCTACGGCTCGATCTTCCGTTTTGAAGGCATGGCCAGCGTGTTCGCGCCGCACCTCGGCGGGCCGTGTTACCGGTGCTGGTATCCCGAACCGCCGCCGCCCGGGCTGGTTCCAAGTTGTGCCGAAGGTGGCGTGCTCGGCGTTATCTGCGGCATCATCGGCAACATCCAAGCCAACGAAGCCATCAAACTCATCATCGGCAAAGGCAAGCCGCTCATGGGCCGGTTGCTCCGGTTCGACGCAATGGACATGAGTTTCCGTGAATACAAGATACCGAAAGACCCCAACTGCCCGCTCTGCGGCAAAACCCCGACGATCACCAAACTGATTGATTACCTCGAATTCTGCGGCATTGGTCGCGGCGAAGCCGGCGGTTCCTCCGGTGATTCCATCGTTGATCAAAAAGAAGAAGGCCTCGGCCCCGACGATATCAGCGTCGAGACCCTCAAGAAAATGCGCGACACAAAACAGGATTTCGTGTTGGTGGACGTTCGCAACCCTGACGAATTCGAGATCAGCGTCATCGAAGGCTCCGTCAAACTTCCCCTTCCGGAGTTGCCGCAGCGCTTCCGGGAGCTTCCAAAGGACAAGGAGCTCATCGTCCACTGCAAAATGGGTGGCCGGAGTGCGCGCGCCGTCAACTTCCTCAAGCAGCAAGGCTATACCAAGGTCAAGAACGTTGCCGGCGGCATTAACGCTTGGGCCCAACGGATTGATCCAAACATACCGCAGTACTAAGCCAACTCGCATGGCGATTCACCCAACCGCAATCATCAGCCCGAACGCCGAACTCGATTCCTCGGTTGAAGTCGGACCGCATGCGATTATTGAAGAACATGTCAAGATTGGCGCCGGCACACAGATTGGAGCCAACACATACCTGACCGGCTACACCGAGATTGGCCGCGAGAACCAGATCCACTTGGGCGCAGTCATCGGTCATGAGCCGCAGGATTTAAAATTTGACCGAACATGCCGGAGTTACCTGCGGATTGGCGACCGGAATATCTTCCGCGAATATGCCACAGTCCACCGCGGCACCGCTCCCGAAAGCGCTACGATCATTGGTGATGAATGTTTTCTCATGGCCGGCATGCACGTCGGCCACAATTGCATCATCGGTAACAATGTCATTGTGGCGAACAGCGCATTGTTGGCCGGACACGTTCATGTCGGCGACCGGGCATTTATTTCCGGCGGCGCCGCCATTCATCAGTTCATGCATGTCGGGCGGTTGTCCATAATTTCCGGTAACAGTTCTATCTCAATGGATGTACCACCGTTCACAATGGCTGCGGAGCGGAATGAGGTTTTCGCACTAAATCTTGTCGGGTTGCGGCGGGCCAAGTTACCGGAAACAACAATTGCAGAGTTGAAAAAGCTGTTTCGCCTCTATTATCGGTCCGGACTCAATGGCACCCAAGCTCGCGCCGCCGCGGCACAAGCAGGAATCTTCACTTCGCCAGAAGCCGAAGAGTTCATCGAGTTTTTTCGGACATCGCCCAATGGAGTTTGTCCTGGCGCCCGACGCTAACGTTTGCCGTTGTGGATCGGATAACTGAACAACTCTTCCGCTCGAAAACCCGGTGGTGGTTTCACGTTTTTTTCTCCCAACCGCTGCAACGCCTCGGCGGCGACAGCGCGAACAAACGCATTTGGATCCTGCAACATCGGGAGCAAATCAGACCGGCGGACCGAGTCGCCCATGAATCCAAGGGCGTGCAGCGCTGCACCGCGGACGTGTTCGTCAGAATCTCCCAGAAGTGGAATTACCTCCCCGACAAGTCTGGAAACACGGCGCCGGCCAAGGGCCAAAGCGGCTTCAGCTCGCACAAGCGGATCGCCATCGCGCAACCCAGCTTGCAGGACTGGCACAGCCTGTTGGAGTTCACCGTACCGGCTGAAGAGATACATGACAATCCGCCGCGTCGGGGTAAATTCATTACCCGCTTGTCCGGCGAGTTGGGCACCGAGGCTGTCATCAGCAAGCGCTGCCAATGCCAGCAGCGCCGATCGTTCACGGACAGCGGGAACAAAATCGCCCAGTGCTGCCACCGCCACCGGCATGGCGGATTTGTCGCCGATGATCGCCAATCCCCAGACAGCACGAAAACGCACCAGACCGGAAGCGTCATCCAGACAGAGCGGCAAAACATCCGGCAAGACCGCCTTCCCACCTGTATGGCAAAGTCCCCAAACTGCCGCAGCACGAACATGATTATCTGGATCTTTTAGCAACGGGCGCAGTGCAGCGACAACGCGAGGGTCTTGTGCCCGCGACAGTGAGGTGGCGGCAGCAGCTCGCACAACAGTGCTGGAATCACTCAGAGCGACAACGAGTAACGGAAGCGCACGATCTATGGCGACGGTATTGAGTTCGGCGACAGCTTCTTCGCGGATGCTCTCACGAGGAGACCGCAACCAACGGCTCAACCGGTCGATCTGCTGCAGCGCGGGAGCGGAGTCTTGAGCCAGCAAAACTCCCGCGAGGACGACGCTGCTGAATAGGAACAGTCGAGTCACTGGTTTGGTTCAGTTGCGGCTGTGTTATCGGCACACGGCCCACACGTGTCGCCATGCGCCAGATGCGCGGCCACTGCCGCGGGCGGGAGGCAAATGGTGATGCGGGAGTTGTTGCCGGTGGTGTGGCAAACTGCAATCTTGTCGTGATCGCATTCGCCACCGGGCGGGCACCCCCCACCGTGGCCGGCAACTTCTTTGGCGACGCGCACCATGACCGAAGCCGGAACGTTGGCGGTCGTAGTCACTTGATTGCGTACAACCACAACGGTGGAAGCTCGGAGGGCTTGACGCAAACGGGAACCGGATTCATCCCCGGCATAGTGGGCGGCAAGTGAGTCGGCAAAGTCACGCCACGCGGCCACGATGCTGGCCACTTGTTCTGCATCGTCCGGGTTATCGGTCACGAAATTGAGTCGCCCCCGCCACTCGCCGTAGTCGAGTTGGGCTGACAAAACGACCGCCCGAACTCGACCGCGCAGACTCAAGGGGAGGCACTGGTCGGGGTGAGTGAGTATGCCGACCACATGCAAGGGTTCGACTGTTTGTTCCCGAAGCAGAGTCAGATCGCCATTGAAGCAAAGATTCCAAGCGCGTTGTTGTCGGCGGATTTCGCTGGGGTTTCCAAAACATTCGGGAGGTTGCAGAATTAACCGGAGAAAGTTATCGCCAGCATCTGTCATGCTCTCACCGACACGTGTGCGCACAACGCCGTCGGAATTGAGAACTCGCGCGCGATTTGCAGCAGGTACATGGAAAAGCTGGACGACCGGCTCTTGGATGCCGGTCTGGTTGGCGCGAAAGGTAATGACGGCCAGATCAGGCCGCGAACTATCTGAAGCGTCGCGAAGGATTGGCCGGATTGCATCTGCCAAACCGGTGTGCTCTGGCACAGCAGAGCGGATCTGTGTCAACCAAGACGCAGCAGTAGTCTCAGCAAAACAGAGGTGCGCAGTCAAAACGATCATGCTGCCACAGACGAGACTGAGTGTATTGACGCACTGAATTCGCCCCGGTTTCATTTAATAGACTCTCCACCGAACCTGACAGATGTAACTTAGTTCAGGCGCGCAGGGTGTCAACCGGCTGCCCTATTTATCAGGTGATGGTGCGGCCGACTTCTTGCCGGCAGTAGTCAGGCTTTGCTTGTCTTCCTGCTTTTCGTTGATTTTGGCGAGAGCTTCAAAGGCTGCATCGCGCACCAAACTGTTTTGGTCGTTGACAGCTTGAAGTAGGGTTTCTTTCGCAGCCGGGTCACCGAGTTGTCCCAAGGCCCACGCTACGGAGGCGCGAACGCGGGACTCCTTTTCTTTGATCCGCCGCGCCTCATCGGCCACTTTGATACCGGGATCAATGATGTGCTCAAGGTCAGTCGGAGCAGACTGGTAGTAGTTGCGAACGGACATTTGTAAGGGCTCAACGGCACGCAAGTCACCGATCTGTCCCAAGGCGTAGGCGGAGGCGGCGCGCAACCCGGCATCGTCGGCATTTAAACCATTTTGAATGATCGGATCAACAGCTTCTGGCGCACGCAGTTGCCCAAGGGCTTCCACGGCCCGAGTCTTGGTTTGCAGTTGGGTCAATTCCAAACCGGCGAGAAATTTGTCTTGTGTCCCGATGACCAAATCGGTCAGCGGATTGTTGGCAATGTGCTCACCCGTCAGCACCCGAATCAGCGGCGTAATAGCCGAACGGTCCCCCAGTTTGCCAAGCGCTTCGGCTGCGGCACCGCGCACGTAACTGCTGTCGTCTCGCAGGAGTGGGAGAATATTGGTTGAAGCTGATTTCTCTCCCAAATCGCCAATAGCACGGGCAGCAGCGGCGCGGATATGCGGATTTTTATCAGTCAGACAGGCAGTGAGTTGCCGGGCAGAACCACGTTCGCGAAGGCGCCGCAACGCATTGACCGCGGCGAGTTGCACTGCCGGGTCGGTGTCACTTGTCCCTTCAATGATAGCCGGCAGTTGATCACTCCCACCGATGCGACCAAAGATGTCCATGATTTTCTCGCGCAACTCCGGCTCTTGATTGCGCTCGCCTGGTGGCGGGGTTGAACGTTTCCACTCGGCCAGCAGCAACGGCAACGAACTGACTGCTTTCCCAATGATCAGCGCTTGGGCAGCATGGAAACGGACATCGCGTTGCGGGGCACTGAGAGCCTTGACCAAAGCGGGCACTACCCGTTCATCGTCCCCCAAAATGGAGAGTGCATCTGCCGCCCGGTCCCGCACCAGCGCGAAGTTGTCATTTTCCAACACTTGCACCAAGGCATCAACAACAGCCGGGGATTTTTTTACCCAGCCGCCGAGCGAGTCAGCAGCCGAAGCGCGCACATGCCAGTCCGGATCCTTTAGCGCTTTGATCAGCGGCTCAACAACATCAACCTGTTGAAATCCACCTAACACCATGGCAGTCCGATCCCGTACGTTGACACTCGGGTCTTGTAACATGTCAATCAGTGCGGAAAGAGACCGGTCAGTCCCACAGGAGGATTTACCGAGAGCTTTCACAATATCAGTTCGCACCAACTCGTTTTCGTCCTTGAGCGCATTCAGCAAAGCATCTTCCACGGTTTTGTCGGCAAGAGCGGCCAAAGTGCTCGCTGTCAACCGCCGTACGGCTGGGCGCTGGTCCTCCAAGCCTTCTGCACTGGCGATCACAGGGGTCAGATGAGCAAGACGAGCGAGGGCTCCAGCGGCAGTGAGGCGGACGGATTCGAACTCATCCCGCGTGAGGACCCAGAGAATTTTACCACCTTGCGAATCACCATATTCGCCCAGCAACAAGGCGACAAGTGAACGCACTTCAGGACGTTGATCGCGGGCCAATTCGGCAAAGACGGAGAGCGGTTGAGTCGCTTGGTAAAGACGACTTTGAATCAATTCAACTGCATCGGGTGGGTACTGTTGACTGAAACGGAGACGTTGATAGGCACTTTTAAGTTTGCTGTCAGCAGGATCGTTGTGGTCGGCAGCATATACCGGCCCCGTCAGAAGCATACAGCCAGCCACGATGTAAAAGCAGTGGGCCAGTTTCATGTTACACCGTGCCACTGGTTAGCTCGGGTAGCCCGGTCCACGACGAATCCGTCCAACTCCTTTGGAAAGTACTCGCACGAGCTGCGGCATCGCCTGCTCCAATACTTTCCCTGGCATCATGGAGTTGATGACGACAGTCGGCCCTTCAGCGCGGACACGGGAACGCTCCAGTGCTTGATAGGCGGATTCAGCGATATTCGCCCCACCATAGCGGATGCGAGCAATGCTGGCTGCCATGGTTCGCGCATCCGAAAGCATTTGGGCCAATTCTTGCGCTTTGCGCTGGTCAAAACTTAAAGCAACGAATTCAAGCCGGGCTTCGTCCATCGAAATTTTCCCCTTTATCAAAACTGCCGCCATATGCGGCCGGTAGTGATCGGTGAAGAGCTTGGCCGGCTCGGGAATAACTGCAATAAATGAAATCGGATCATGGAAGTAATTCTGTACCACCGGAAAGCGGTCATTGGTACTGGCATCGAGCAGTTCGCGCTGCCGTTTCTCCACATCCTTGGAGGCCAAGATCAACACTTCCCGCCCCATCAAGGATAACGCGCTTTGGCCCATGTTATAAAACTGGTCCGGAAGTTGTGATTTCCAGTACCCTTCCGTGCTGAATGCCGGTAATCGTTCGGGATTCAAGTTGCCGAAAACATGGATGGCAACATCATGTAATTCGCCCTCGGCGCGATAAGTAACCAGCATCATCGCAACATCACCTTGCGTCAGTTGTGGTTTTTCACCGATAGCCTGCGACAAAGCTTCTTTGATCTGCTCCAATAACGGCGGGTTGTCTCCAAACGCCATCTGCAAAAATGCGGGCGAAAACTCTTTCCGTGCGGGAGCTTTCACAAGCATCTGCTGACGCCGCACCGCTTCTTGAACAGCGGACCGGACATGATTGGTTTCTTGGACAACACGCCGGGCGCGAGAGGTGACGTTAATGCCCAACACTCCGGCAGCTAACAACAAGCCACCTAGCAACAACCAGACAAACACCCCGCGTTTACCAGTTTTCTTTGCGGTTGTTTTTCGCTTGGGTGCCATATCTTCATTTTAACCCGAAACACCAATCTCTTGGCCGCCACTTCCGAATTTAATCGGTTCATCACTTCCGAGCAACTCCCACCCAGTGTCAAAACCGATCTTGTCCGCAATCAGTCGCGCCTTCCGAAACACAGCAAAACTATCATCACGGACGAGAAATGCAATGTAGTACTTGTTGTTGTCGAACTGCGCCAGCAAGGCCTGAAACTTTCCATCAGGGCTTTCAATCGCTGCTCCAGCTAATCCTGCCACTCCCGGCCGTGGCTCCAATGCCATTACAGCGGTCAACAAATAATTTGGAACGATTTTGTAGTACTCATTCCCAATATCCTGCGCATTGACCACTTTCAAAAAATCCGCCATATCCCCACGCCGGCTGGTCGGCAAGCTTGACAGCAATTTGGCCACCTTTGTGTCGAGCGCTTCTTTATCAACGAAAAAAACTTCATCGCCACGAC
This sequence comes from Verrucomicrobiia bacterium, assembly GCA_022072455.1. Lineage (GTDB taxonomy): Bacteria > Verrucomicrobiota > Verrucomicrobiia > Palsa-1439 > Palsa-1439 > CAINDI01. Next base: position 107,769 of record JAJVHY010000013.1, read on the forward strand.
ACTCCAAAAACAAAGCCGTTTTGGTGGTCGCAATCTTCTTCGGAGTCATGGACAACTCAGGCACCTTGGTCGCCTCAAAGACGGTGATGATAGTCGCCATGAACAAACCAGAGATGGAAATCGTCAAAATGTCGCAAAACGACACCAACAATAACTCAGGATCAGATTTCTTTGGTCTCGCCATAAACGGCAACTCCTTGTTCGTTTATTCTTCGGACATACCAAGAGCACGCACCGCCGCATCCCAGTCCACCTTGAAGTCAGCGTCAATTGCATCATAACCAACGTCAATCGGTCGCTGTCCAACCATCTTCCGAACCGACCGGTAGAATTTGACCGATTGTGGTCGCACCATTACGATTACATACTCATTGTCGGCATTCGCTTGGATTTTATCCAACATCTGCACAACCGCATTCTCCGGACGTTGCAAATCATTCCAGCTTACCTTGGTCTTCCCCGGGTAGAGCGTCAACCCCTCAGGGCCACAGTCGATATATGATGGACTTTTCGGGTTTTGGGGGTCAGCCCGGGAACTCGTGAAGAGTTTGAATGAAACCACCTTGATCAACTTCGGATTCATTGCGATTCGCAACGCGATGACGAAGAGGATTAGACAGATCAAACCGGTGACAATCGACATGATCGAGAGAAATCCGGTCACATCCAAGTCGGTTTTGGTCTTTGTTCGTTGGTGTGCCATAACGATTCACTGACTTCATGAAGCAACAGCCGCTTACTCTTCGCGTGCCTCTTGGAAGACCACTTTCCGCGGCTTCGAAAGCTGTTTCAGCAATTCGTCGCTGGAGACCAAATGGCTCCGAAGATTGGCCAGCGTCTGGCGGAACTCATCCGAACTACCCACTTGGCGCAATGTGGCTTCCATGCTCTGCGTTGTGCGCAAGACCCTGTCAATTTCATTGCCCAATTTGGTGATATTCTCGAGTTGATCATTCAATTGCTGCACTGACTGTTGAATACGATCCGCGTACCGTCCCGAAGCACTATCCAATGTTGCAACGGATTGCTTGAATGAATCCGCGATTTTGACCGCCAGTTGGTTGAACTCGTTGACCATTTTCTCCCAGCGCTGAATTTCCTTCTTATCGAGCTCCTCAACGGCATCAACATATCGTTCATGCGCCTCGCCGATTTGCTCGGCGATTTCCTTGCCCATGGTGGTCACACGTTCCGACATATCATCGAAGCGCTCAGTCAACTTGGCGTCATTCTTCGCAAAGCCTTCGAGCGTCTTGTCCTGAGCCTTGGTAAACTCACTCATCATCCGAGTTGTTCCAGTGTTGAAGTTGTTCCCAACTTCGCTCAATTTGCCTCCCAACTCCGAACCGAGTTCGGCCACTCGTCGTTCGTAGTGCGTTTGGAACTCCGCATACTTCTGGTTGATTAAATCACCCGCCTTCGTGATTGCCTTCGTAAAGACTTCCTCATACCGCTCGGGATTCGGCAATCGTCGGAATCCCGCATCAATCGCCTGCGCCAACTCCTCAACTGGAAAGCGCTGTGATTGGGCAAAACCGGCAAGACTTTCCTTGATCGCCCCCACAATCTCTTCGGTAGGGAATTGGTCCTTCGCGGACTCAGCAGCAGTCGGCAACTGCAACATAATTCGGTCTTCAACGAGCTCATTAATCTCGTCGAGCATCGACTCTTCTGTGCGTTCCATCAACAAACTGCTGAATGCGGCTATCGTCGCGAAAATCAAACCCAGCAAGGTTGTGTAGAATGCCACACCCAACCCAGTCGTGATCATCCCGACTTGAATTTTGATCGCCTCAGGTGTGACTGCCCCTTGCAAGAAACCGGCGAAGTTACTGACCGCCAAGCTAACGCCATACACCGTCCCGATGAACCCCAATACCGGCAGTGCCCAAATAAATAACCGGTTCAACCGATAACTTGAATCCGAGGTGTATACATCTAAGTCAGCCTCTTCTTTTGCCACTTCAACAGTGCGATCTGCATCTTCACTGTTAATCCAGACTGCTAACACCCGACACACACGAGTCAACCCGATACTATCTTCCAAGTTTGAGTGGCTCCGCACCCGATCATAGATCTGACGGATTGACTCGTTATTGGTGAATTCAATGTGTTGCGGTAAAACATCGGCATCAAGCATTGTGCGTTCTTTCTTGATCCGCATCACCTTCAAGAGGCAATTAGTCGTGGAAAGTGCCCAGAAATATGTGATCAACCCGCAGAAGACGAGGCGGTCAATATAATAGTTGCCAACCCCTTTGGCCAACTCATCGGGCCCCCGATTCCCAACAAACAAATCGCGGACAAATCCCATCGAACCGGTGTTCGGAAGGATCCACATAATCACATAAACCGCACCAGTCATGGCGGCGGCAATCCCCAAGAGCGCCCCCGTGCTGACGTTCGTCGTTGGTCGTGCGTGAGTGGGAAATTCAACTTTGCTGATAGCCATGGATCGGTAACTCCTCGTTATGGTTATAGTGGTTGGCTTGGCTGCGCTGCGCCTGCTTCATGACAAGCGTGTTCATTTTGAGTTTCTGCTTGAACCGGTCCCCACCGGCCCTAAGTTCGGCAGGCATCTTAATAAGCAGCCCCGCAAAGTCAATGCTGGATTTTGGTGGACAATAATCGATGCGACTGCAAAACCCGACCCAAATGGTCTCCCCGGAACCGTTCCAACAAATCCTGAGCTTCGCGGATCTGCGCAGCTGACAACCTTACCCGCTGCATCCCGGTCACGCTTGCTGCAGCCAACGACTGCAGAACCTTCCCCACCCCGGTCGCCCCCGTAAAATCCGGTCGCCAGCCCGCGGCAGCCAGCACCTGCAATTCAAACCAGACCACCGGCACCACTCCGGCCGATTGCTCCAGCAACCCCAACACTTGCGCCAACAAGTCATAAAGTTGACCGGGGCGGTCCTCCACCGCGGTCACAGCGTCAACCAATTCGCACGCATACGATGCCGCCGTAAGGCTCATGAGACTCGCCCGCAACTTCCGGTGTGGATTCTCCAGAAAACAATCGTGCAACACATGCAGTTCACTGCGTGAACTCCGCCAAAATAGAATCTCAGCCTCGTAGAACAAATCCAGCTTGCCCCGCAATGGACTTTTCGGCCGCCGTGCTCCTTTTGCCAGCGTCTTGATCTTGCCGTACTCCCGCGTCAGCCAAGTAACCACGAGACTCGTCTCCGTTACCGGCAACACCCGCAAGACAACCCCCTCAGCTCGCTCGATCGCCATCGACAGCCAATACAGGTGGTATTACCGGGGGAGGATAAAGCGGCACCACGGCGCCGCCAGAAATAACCAGCTTCATCCCCTCCGCCACACTCATCGTCATCACAATCACTTTGTCTTTTGGCACAAAAATCAAATATCCACTGGTCGGATTTGGCGTCGTCGGAACAAAGACATTTAGCACCGTCTCACGAGTACGGGCCTGCACTTCGCCGCCGGTTTCGCTGGTGACGAACCCGATCGAATAGATTCCCGCACGCGGAAACTCGACCAACACCACCCGTTGAAACATCGTCTTCTGCCCCGATAAAACGGTATGACTGATCTCCTTCATGAACGCGTAAGTCTTGTTCAGCAATGGCACCCGACTGATTAACGACTCCATCACCAACAAGACCTGCCGGCCAACCACCAACCGCATCAACCACCCCACCACCGTCACCACCACCAGCGCCACACACAATGCCACCAGCCGATAGAGAAACACCGGATACGGCGACTCCTCCAAATACGTCCGCAACTGGTGCGGCAACATGAAATCCGTCAGCCAGGTAAAAAATCCAATCAGAATCGCCAACGAGGCCGCGACCGGCACTAAAACCAACAAACCGGCAAAGAACGAATTGCGCAATGATTTCCAAGTCAGAGTCATGGGTGTCTATCGTAGCGGCAGAACCCCGCGAAAGTCCAGTCCCGCCAACAACCGGCGTTCTGCCGCGCGCATCCGCCGGCGCGCCGGTGGTTTCAAATCATCATACCCCTGCAAATGCAAGACGCCATGCACGACATAGAGCGCCAATTCCTGTGCCGGGGTCGTCCGGAACTGCCGAGCCTGCGCATGAGCGCGGTCTACGCAGATGATCAACTCCCCCTGCCCGTCGCCGTAATCAAACGTCAAAACGTCCGTCGTCCCGGGTGTGTTGTGATACTGAAGATTCAACCGCGCCATTTCAGCATCGCCTACCAGCACGATGCTGAGCTCCCGCAGCTCCAAGCCGGTGGCGACGACTAGGTTCTTCAGGCGCGCAACGTTGACCTTGTGAGTTCGTTGCCGGTTGGCAACCGTGACCGTCATTTGCCGTTACCGGACTCTTGCCGGCGGCGCTCGCGTTCTTCTTTGAATTTCGAGTACGCGTAGATGATTTTTTGCACCAACTCGTGACGAACCACGTCGCGCTCGTCAAAATACGTAAACGCCAATCCCGGCACCCCCTGCAAAATCCGCTGGATTTCAATCAAACCCGACGTTTTGTGGCCCGGCAAATCCACCTGCGTCACGTCGCCGGTCACTACCACTTTCGAGTCGAAACCCATTCGGGTCAGAAACATCATCATCTGTTCGCTCGTCGCATTCTGGGCTTCATCGAGAATCACGAACGCATTGTTGAGGGTCCGGCCGCGCATGAATGCCAAGGGCGCTATCTCAATGACACCGCGTTCGGTGTGGCGTTGGATTTCGTCCGGATCCATCATGTCATGGAGCGCATCGTAGAGGGGCCGGAGGTAGGGCGAAATCTTTTCTTCCAGCGTGCCGGGCAAAAAACCGAGCGCTTCACCGGCTTCGACGGCCGGCCGGCACAGGATGATCCGCCCCACTTTGTCTTCCCGCAGCGCGTTGACAGCCATCGCCATCGCGAGATAGGTCTTCCCGGTCCCGGCGGGCCCGATGCCAATCACGATGTCGTTTTGCCGGATGGCATCAATGTAGGTCTTCTGATTGACGGTCTTGGGGCTGATCGAGCGTTTGCGTTTGGAAACTTCGACGCGTTGGTCGCTGAGTTCCTTGATTCGCAATGTCTCGCCGCGCGCAACGGTGCTGACCGCGCGACTGAATTCCTGCCGGCGCACAGGAATTCCACCGGTGGCCGCCCGTTGGAGTTCCGCGAAAAGCTGTTTTGCCTTCTCGATATCTTCACGGCTGCCTTCGACATTGATCCAATTGTCACGGGCGCTGACCCGTAGCGCGAGCAAATCCTCGACGAGCCGGAGGTTCTTTGGTTCGTTGCAGTAAAGCGCTTGCGCCAACCGGGCGTTATCGAAATGGAGTGTTTCGCTGGCCATGCCGGGCTACAAATTCCTGCGGCAACCTGACCGGATCAGTCCCACGGAATGACCAGCACTTGGCCGGGATAAATCTTGTTCGGGTGTTTGATCTTGTCTTGGTTGGCCCGGAAAATCTTCGGCCACTTCAACGGATTGCGGTACACCCGCCCCGCGATTTTCCACAACGAATCACCCTTCTTGACAACGTATTTGGTGGGCCGGTCCGGAGTTTCAATCTTCGGCGGCTCACTCTCGACAATTGCCGGCGGAGTGTCCACCACCGTTTGATTAACCGGCGGCAACGGTGTCAACACTTCGACCATCGGCTCATCTTGCGCGGTAGGTTTACCGACGATGTAACCACGGTTTCCCCACTGGCCCCGATCCACCCAGTAGTGTTTGCGCCAATTGGGGTACATGCCTTTGACCGAATCTGCCCACTCGGGTTCGAGCGCTGGTTGTTCGACAACCGCCAGTCCTCTAAGAAATTCACTCTTTTGCTGGAGTTGTTTCTCGCCGACTGGCTCGAGATTTTTCGGCCCGGTCGCGCAACCCGACAACATCGCTGCGGCGCACAAAACACCGCCGCCCATCGCACCAAATCGTTTGAAAATTGCCATCATATTAGCCCGTCCTCCTTGCATGAACGTTGACTGGCGTATATCCGCAAACACCTGTGCCGTCAACGCTTTTTCCAATTTTAACCTTTCATCCCGGTCAAAGTGACGCCCTGAATGAAGTACCGTTGCGCGAAGAAGAAAATCACGATCACCGGTGCCGTCATCAGCAAACTACCAGCCATCATCAACCCCATGCTCCCAGCCTGCACATTGAGGGCGTAGAGGCCGAACGACAGCGGATACAGCCGTTGGTCGCTGAGATAGATCAGCGGCCCCATGAAATCGTTCCACGCTCCCATGAACGTAAAGATCGCAATCGCCGCCAGGGTCGGCTTGATCAACGGCAACATGATATGCCAGTAAATCCGCCAGAACCCGCAGCCATCGATCTTCGCCGCGTCTTCCAAGTCACGTGGGATGCCTTTCAAGAATTGGCGGAGGAGGAAGACGTTGAATGCACCGGCAAAGAAGCTGCCGACCCAGAGCGGATATAACGTGTTATACCAACCCAGCGAGCGGACGATGAGAAAATATGGAATCATCGTCACCTGCCCCGGCACCATCATCGTCGCCAACATCAACGCAAAACAGAAATTCCGCCCCGGCCATTGCAACCGCGCAAAGCTGTACGCCACCAGCGAACAACTGAATAACGTCCCGACCAGATTCAAAATAACCAGAAACACACTCGTCGCGACATACCGCCAGAAAGGCATGTTATCGAGCGCGCTCCGGTAGTTCCGCATCGCTTTGGCGAGCCATGCGCCGCCAGAGGAATTCCGCTTCAGCTCCAAAGTGATCCGGATCTCATTCGCGCCGGTCACACTGCTCACCCCCACCTCGGTCAGCCGGATCCATGTGCGAATCTTGTTACTCTTGTCGTCCGGCCCCAATTCCTGCCACGTCCCGATGCCCCAGGTATAATCCGCCAGATGATACGCACGTTCGGCTTTGTATTTCTTGCCGAGCTTCTCCACAAACATCGTCAACCCATGCCAGCTATCGTCGCTGCGCAGATAGAGTTGCAGCCGGTACAAACGTTCCACCGGGAAACTAGTCGTAAACGTCTGCGCCAGCTCAATCGTGTCACCCCGCGAAAAGTCATAATGCAAATCCGCAAATGTGTCCCGATCTTCAGTGGTCTGGACGAGTTGCCCCGGCCCGGTCACCTGCCAAGCCGTCGCCACACTGCCGGGCGCAACTAATTGATCTTCCTGCAAATCATACGACCGCGCCCGCAACTGTCCGAGCGAGAGATGCCGGCGAATCTCTTTCACCACCCCGGCCACCATTGCAGCGTCAACGTGTTTGACGAGTTCTGTGGCCGGCTTTTCCCATTCCGCATCCGGCACCGTCAACAACAACTTCCGGTAAACTCCCCGCGCCACCGCCGGTGACGCATCCGGCCAGTGTTGCACAATCACCGGCAGCAATTCCTCCAGCCGATGACCGGTGACATCCCGATAAAATCGCTCGTCGAGATATGGCGATTTCGTCTGCGGAATCGGCCGTTGCGGCCAGAGATGAATTTTCTCGCCAAACATTTCCCGGTCCACTTTGACCGACGTGGTCGCCATCCACAAAAACGGCCACGAGAAGACAATCGCGCCGCCGAGCAACAACGCATAAATCCATGCCTGCCGGCTGAACTCCATGAGTTTGTAGTGGAAGCGGTTCTTCATCCTTCCTCGTAATGCACCCAGCGTTTCTGCAGTTGGAGTTGGACGACAGTCAGCCCAAACACAATCACGAACAACACCCACGCCATCGCAGCGGCATACCCCATGTGCAAATACCGGAACGCGTTGTTAAACAGGTGATACGCGTAGAACAACGTCGAATCCACCGGCCCGCCCTGCGTCATGATGAATGCCTGGGTAAAAATCTGAAAGGTTCCGATCAACCCCATGATGAGATTGAAGAAAATGTAGGGCGAGAGCAACGGCAGGGTCACGTGTTTGAACTGCTGCCACTTGTTCGCGCCATCCAGCGATGCGGCTTCATAATACGAATCGCTGATCCCCTTCAACCCGGCAATCCAGATCACCATCCCGCCACCGGCGCCCCACAATCCCATCAAGATCAGGGCCGGCTTGCTCGTGTGTTCGTTCTGCAGCCAGTTCGGCCCATGAATCCCCGCTGACGCGAGCAGACTGTTCAACAACCCGCCGCTCGGGTTGAAAATCCAAATCCAGAGAATGCTCGACGCCACCGCCGGCACGATGGACGGCAGATAAAAACACGTCCGCCACAACGCCACGCCGCGGACTTTCAACGTCAGCAAAATCGCGATCCCGAGGCTCATCGCCATCCCCAATGGAATCCCGATGACCATGTAGACTGTATTCCACATGGATTTCCAAAACAGCGGATCATTGGTGAACATCCACCGGTAATTCTCCAACCCGGTAAACCGGGCTGGATTCAGAATGTCGAAATCACAAAAACTGATGATGATCGAAAACAAGATCGGCCCGCCGGTAAAGACCACGAAGCCGATGATCCACGGGAGCGCGCACAACCACCCGCCGCGCCACTGGGACCGGAAATAACTGCTCTGTAACCCCTCGAGGTCCCCGCCTTTTTTCGCCAGCGCGTTGCCGAACTTGTGCCGCAGCTTCGCATTGGTATCCCAGACGTAGACCCCGATGGCCGTGCCCACGAGCAAGACGGCATAGAGGACGAAAAAGATCCGCCAATTCACCGGCTTGCCCCGTGGCGGACTCAACACCCGGTCCAAATCACGCTGCACGATTTTCGTCGCATGATCGAGCGCCTGCTGCGGCGTGAGTTTTTTGTAAATGGCATTGTCCATCGCACTGATGTGCTGATTCCACAACAACTGCCCCACCGGCGTCACCGGCCGATACGGTTGCCCTTCGAGGATTTCATTGAAGACCTTGATCGCCGCGCCGACCTTGGCGTCCATGGCCGGATTATTGAAAACATACTTATCGAAAAGCATTTTATTGATGCGCTTGTTGGCATTCTGGGTCGGCACAAACACCCGGCCCTGACTGGCGAGCGCCAACCGCTGGCTTTCCGCCATGATTTCCTGGGCGCGCTCGCTGCACAGAAACCGGATGAACTCCCACGCCGCTTCCTTGTTTTTCGCCGACGACGGAATCGCATAGCACCAACCGCTCACCCACGAACAAGTCTTGCTCCCACTCGCCAGTTCGGCGGCAGGGATCGGGGGCCGCGCGATCCCGTAATTCACATTCCGCCCAAACTGCGCAATCGTGTCGGTGATCTGCCAGAAACCATCAATCTTCATCACCAGCTTGCCGGTGATGAATGGATCGAGGTCGCCGCCTTGGAAAGTGGACTTGAACGCATTGACCTGTTCCGCGCCGCCGAGCCGGTCATACACGCCAGTCATCCACTCCAACGCGCCGACTACTTGCGGATCGTTCAACGTGCACCGCCGCCCGTCCGCGCTCATGAACTGGCCACCGTTCATCCAGCCGTACAGATAGAGCCACGAATTGCCTTCGTTCGGAGCGAAGCCGAGCCGCGTCAACCGCCCGCCGCTGTCTTTCTCCGTCAACTTGACCGCCATCTCCTCCAATTCCTCCCACGTCTTCGGCGGCTCCTCGTACCCCCCGCGTTTCAACAAATCCTTGTTGTAAAACAACGCCCGGTTATCCACTTTCTCCGGTATCCCATACACCCCCGTCGCGCCGGTCAGCGGGTCGCGATACACCACTTCGTTCCAACACGAATCGAAAAACTCCTCCGGGATAATCGCATCCGGCCGACCGCAGGCGCGATCTTTCGCGACAAAATCATCCAGCGGATGAAACGCCCCGCGCGCCGCCCATTCCGTCACGGCGTACCGGTCGAACAGAATCACATCCGGCGGCATCCCGCCGGCCACACTCACCAAGAACCGGGTTGGATCTTCCGTCTGACCACGAGAGGCACTCTGACCACTAACGACCCGGTACTGGGGATTGGCCGACTCGAACTCACGCACCGCGTCATCGAGCGCCCCCGAAACCGGCCCGCCTCCCCGGCCGACATAGGTGATTTCAGTGATGTCCGGTTCAGGCGCCTGCGTGGAACGCGAGGGTGCGAGAAGCCACAGGGCTGTCAGAATCAACGCCGAATATAGGGCAACTCTCCAAGCGCTCATCGGTAGCGCACGGATTCTTGTCGAAACGTTTCACTAAGTCAAGGTGCCGCACGCACAACTTCGCTTATTCAATCTCCGCCAAGTCAGCTTCCCGTTGCTTCCGCAACTCAGCCAGCTTGCGCTGCTGACTCAACACCGGCTTCGGGACAGGGCGCAATGTCGGATCCGGCGTCCCCATCAAACTCATTTCGCCAGCCAGACTCCCAAGGTCGCGCGCAAAATACAACCCCACCCCGACACCGACCAACGCCACGCCTAAGAGAGCAAACTTCACCAAACGGTAAACTCGTTGCGCCGCCGCCGCCTGACGTTTGGTCTTGCGCACCTGGGCCTTGTGATCCTGAATCTCCCGCTTGGCGTCGTTCGAAAACTTGCTCAACAACATGTTAAAACCGGCTTCGCGCATAATATACCCCTCCAACCAGCACTTCCAATGCCGCACACTGGCCTCAGCAAATCTTCCCACGCTTCCCAGCCGCCCCGTGGGCAATGGGGTTTTCGCCGATCCAACGCTCATCCGCCGGCTCGCTGGCAAGCTGATGCCGGGAATCCGACGAAAGTCGGTACCGATTCGTCTGGTTATCAAGACTCGTGTGAACCGTCGCCATGCTGAACACAAGCACATCGCCCGCCGCAAAATTCGTCGTCAACCAACGCCCGCCAAGCTTCTCGCGCAGCGTGACCGGGTTCGACGACAACCGGCCATCCCAGTTTTGCCACTGCTTCGAGCCCGACTCGATGGCAGCCCCGTCCGGGTAGTTCCTGCAGTACGCATCGACGTCACGCGACAAATACTTTTTCAACTTCTCCTGCTGCCGATGCGAATTCTCCAAAATCATCAACCCACCCAACTCCATCGGCACCTCCCCAATCGGTGTCCACGAAGTAAATAAATTGAAAGTCCCGCGTCCCATATAAACGATATCGCAATGCGGTTGCGTCCCCATTTCCCCGCCCGGCACCGACCGGAACCACGTGTAGTCAAAATGCCGGACCTCGCCGCCAAGAAACCGCCCGTAAAACTCCAGCATCGCGCCCGTGTACAACAAATCGAGCAGCGGCTTGTTTTCCCTGACCAGGATTTCCGGCATGAATGATGCCCCACCCGGTTTCGCGACGCCCTCCATCCGCGGTTGCGTCTCATCAATCCAACCGCGCGCCGCCAGACGGTCAATCACACCCGCCCGCGCCGCCAGCACCTGCTCCACGTCGAGCAACCCCGGCAAAAAAAGATAACCGTCCTCCCGCATCCGTTCCCGGCATGCTCCGCCATCGCCCGTGATGTCGTCGCTGCGGCGCAATTGCCCAAACGCCGCAGCGCTCAAATCCAGTTCATATCCCCGGCAAGTAAGTTTTGGTAGCGCGACCGTGCTCATGACGTGAAATAATAACCACATTCCGCTGGAACGGAATGTCCGGACTGGTAAACTCCATGTACTTTTTGGCAAACATGGGCATTCTCTTCCAAAGCGCCGTCGGCACCGCACTCGGACGCGTCACCCTGGCCGGCCTGAACCACAGTCACGCCGGGCTCGCCCCCGGCGAGATGCGCGTTTACGGCAGCTACGCCCTCGTCTACTCGCTAGCCGGCAACGCGCAGTACCGGGACGTCCGCGGCCACGAAACTGCGATCCACCCCGGCGACCTCATCATCGTCTTCCCCGATCTCGGTCACTGGTACGGCCCGCCCGCCGGTCAAACTTGGGATGAATTCTACGTCTGCTTCGACGGCCCGGTCTTCGATCTCTGGCGCAAACGCGGCCTCCTCAATCCCGCGCGGCCGGTCTACCACCTCGAACCACTCGATTACTGGCAGCACCGGCTCAAAGAAGTCATCGCCCCCAACCTCCCCCAGCTCGAACGCATCTGCCGCGTCCAAACCGCGCTCGCCGACGCGCTCGCCAATCACCAACGCGACGTTACTGCCGAACAAGACGAATCCTGGCTCGCCCAAGCCCGCACCGCACTCGACGACCACATCGAACGCCCGCTCTACGTCGCAGCCGTCGCGCGCAAGCTCGGACTCTCGCACGAAACGTTTCGGAAAAAATTCGCCCGCCTCGCCGGCCTCTCGCCGTACCGGTACCGGCAAACTCGCGTCATCGAACACGCCTGCCGGTTGGTGCATGAAGGCCGGCTCACGAACAAAGAGATCGCCGCGCGTTTCGGGTTCAGCGACGAGTTTCACTTTTCCCGGCGCTTCAAGCAAGTGACCGGCCGCAGCCCCGCACAATTTCGTGCCCTCAGTCGCCCCCACCGGTAAGCCACCGGAATCGGCAACTCGACAGTATCGAATTTCTCAACTAAGGTTGCGCCGTGCTGACCATTCTGCTGTTTTTCCTTCTGACTTTACCGGCGGCTTGGGCGCAACGAGAAACGGCTGACGCTGCGCTGACCAACAAGCCCACCGACTTTTCCACGACAATTCTCGACCCCGGCACCGCCATTCACGATGTGACAATCCCCGAATTCAAGCCCACCGACATCCCTCTCGGTTTGGTTCCCGCCGCAGTACCGGAAATTCCCTCCGCCACCAACATCGCCACCCCACGTCCTCGCCCCCGTCCGTACCAAACCAATTCCCCGTTCGGCAGCAACTTCATCACAATCCCCACCGCGAAAGACCTCGCCACCCGCACCGTCGAAATCGTCGCCCCGCCCTTGCCGCCAATTAACGCCCCACCGCAGGGCAGTCCTGAACCACCGCCGGTCGAAGCCGTCGCGACCAATTCCGCCAAATCCTACTTCGTCGCCACCGCCGGCAATGATGCAGCCGACGGCAGCGAAGACACCCCGTGGCGCACCATCCAAAAAGCCGCCGCCAGCGCGCAACCCGGCGACGTCGTCACCGTCCTTCCCGGCACCTACGAAGCGTTTCATACCGTCAACGCCGGTGAGACCAACCGGCCCATCACCTTCCGCGCCGACGGCCAAGTCATCATCGTCCCGCTCGGCGGTGAAGCTCCCACCGGCCTCCAACCGAAAACGATGGCTGAGATTTACCGGGTGGACAACATCCACGTGCGCGATACCGACAACATCATCATCGACGGCTTTCACGTCCAACGCGCCGGCCGCACCGGCATCAGCGTCATCGAATCCCGCAACGTCATCGTCCGCAACAACGTCGTCGGCCCCTCCGGCCGGTTCGGCATCTTCACCGGCTTCGCGCCCGGGGTTCAAATCATCAGCAACAAAACTTTCGGCGCCGCCATCGAGCACGGCATCTACGTTTCCAACAGCCGCGTGACCAATGACAACCCGGTCATTCGCTATAACGAAACCTTCGGCAATGCCCGCAACGGCATCCAACTCAACGGCGATTGCGCCGCCGGCGGTGACGGCAGCCTGACCGGCGCGTTGCTCGAAGGGAATATCGTCCGCGACAATGGCATGAAAGGATTGAGCCTGATCTCGATGAGCGACTCGGTCGTGCAGAACAACCTGATCTACAACAACGGCAAATTTGCCGGCGCCGGTGGCATTCATCTCACCGACGAAATCGGCTGCGGCAAAGCCAGCTCCGGCAACGTCATCGTCAACAACACCGTCGTCGAACCCCGCATCGCTTGCATTCGCATTACCGACGGCGCGACGAACAACATCATCTTCAACAACCTCCTCGTCGGCAGCCGCCCGGTTGTTGACGAAGTTGGGGGCAACCAGATTGATACCGACTCCAACATCCGGCTCGACTCCGCCATTGGCATCTTCAACAACAGCGAAGCCAGCGATTACCGGCCACTCCTCACCTCGCCTGCCAAGAATGCCGGCGTCGGAGTTTACCGGGAAAAACGCGCCCCGCTCCTCGACCGCGAGGGCCAACGCCGCCGCACTGCGCTCGGCTTCGATGCCGGCGCGTATTAAAGACTCGCGAGGTACCGTTCCGCGTCAATGGCCGCCGCGCACCCCATCCCCGCCGCCGTGATCGCCTGCCGGTACGTCCGGTCCACACAATCCCCCGCCCCAAACACGCCGGTCACACTCGTGTACGTGCCCTTCTGACAAACGATATAACCGTCATCCGCCAACTCGATCTGACCCTCGAAGATGTCCGTGTTCGGCTTGTGCCCGATGGCCACAAACACCCCGGCGCAATCGAGCGTGCTGGTCTGCCCGGTCTTGAGATTCTTCAATTTAACCCCGGTCACCTTGTCCTGCTTCACGTCGAAAATATCTTCCACGACGCTGTCCCAGACCGGTTGGATTTTCGGATTGCTGAGTGCCCGGTCCGCCATGATCTTCGACGCCCGCAATGCGTCCCGCCGGTGGACGAGATAAACCTTCGAGCCAAACCGGGTCAAATACGTCGCTTCCTCGCACGCCGAGTCGCCGCCGCCCACGACCACCAACGGCTGATTGCGGAACATCGGCCACGCCCCGTCGCACGTCGCGCAATACGTCACGCCTTTCTTTTCCAACAGATGTTCGTTCTCCAATCCCAGATGTTTATGCGACGCCCCGGCCGCGATGATCACTGTCTTCGTTTCGACCAATTCATCATCGAGCCAGAGTTTGAATGGCCGGCTCGAAAAATCCACCTTCGTCACCCGCTCATACCGGATCTTCGTGCCGAACCGTTCCGCCTGTTTCTGCATCCGCTGCATCAACTCAAAGCCGTCCACGCCCTCGGGAAACCCCGGATAATTTTCCACGATGCTGGTGGTGGTGAGCAACCCGCCCGGCTGCGCGCCGGTAAAGAGCAACGGCGCGAGATTGGCCCGCGCCGTGTACAAAGCCGAAGTCCACCCCGCGCATCCCGACCCGATGATGACAACATTTTCCATAGGTCGCGCACACTACCCGGCACGTCGGAACCGGTCAAGAATATCGTCTCCCGACCATCATTACGGAATCGGATTCGCGCCGGCATTGCTCACCACGGCGGCCAACCGGTCCAGCGCCTCCGCCACCGTCGCCGGGGGACTGCCGGCCCAGTGACCGGGATTGGCCGGGGAATACGCGCCGGTCTGGAACGACGTCCCGCTGCCGTCCTTCAGGATGCCGTCGGCCCACGTCGCCGCCACCGTCAACCCATCGCTGCCGATCAACGTCCGCAACTGCGGATTGAGAAACCCCTGCCCCGCCCCATCGTTGAGTTGCGCCCCCGGATCGTCCACGCCGGGAATGTAACCGCGAAACCCGACAATCGGCTGGCCGGCCGCATTGCAGAGGGCATGCAGCGCGGTGTTGAGCACCGGCGTGTTGGTCGCCGAATTGTTCACCGAGTTTTTTACTCCGACGTGCCCGGCATTGATGATGTCCTGTTCATCGCACAGCAGCGCCCCGGTCAACGGACTGGTCAACGCCGCATCGAGCCGCGCCTTGTCGCCCGGCACGAGTAAGGCCGCTTCCGACGCCGCGAACACCGGATCGGTTTCCGTGACGAGAGCGGCATCCAACTTGGCTTTGTCGCCCGGCACGAACTGCGCCGCTTCGGACGCGGCAAAGACCGGGTCAGTTTCCGGGGCGGTTGCTTCTTCGTGGACGGCATTGAAGTTGTCGCGGATCGGACCGGCATCGAGGTCTTCGAGCGCTTGCGGGACATTGGGGTTGAAGGTCGGCATGGGCGTGTTCTCCTTTGGGTTGGGCTTGTCCGCCGTTGGCAGATTACCGGCGTTGTACGCCACTACCCCGCCGGATTCAACCGCGAAACGCGGCGCTGTCGTACCGGGAGAGTTGCCGGGTTTCGGATTGCGACGACTCATTCAAGCTGATACAACGCCGCCATGAAACGTCCGAAATACACACCGCCTCACAAAACGCTGTTTGATTCGCTCACTCACGACTCGTCAGTGAATGTATTCTGCAACGTCAAAGACCTGACTAACGAGGCATCGGTTGAAACGTTCTTTGTTAATCGGCTGCTTACCGACCTTGGCTACAAGGACGGGCAGATCAAAGCGAAGACCTCCATATCCGAAATGACCGTCTCGCTCGGCGGCAGTAAGAGCGCACGCTACAAACCGGATTACATTCTGACGTATCGCAAACTTCCGCGCTGGCTAATTGACGCAAAGTCACCCAAGGAGAATATCGACGACTGGATTCCGCAATGCAGCGCGTATTGCCTCGGACTCAATCAGCGCTTTCCGAACGCCAATCCAGTCGAAAAGTTCGTTCTAACTAATGGACTGCATACAAAAGTGTTCGACTGGGATAATGCTGAGCCTATCCTGGAATTAGACTTTGCAGATTTTGTCATCGGCAATCCGAAGTTCGAGCAGTTACGTGCCATTTTAGCCGCTTCCGTTCTCTCAAGTCCGACGCCTGAACACAGCAAGGAAGGAACGGTTGCATTTCACCGCCCAACGCCGGAACAGGCACGGCAAATCTTCGCGCAATGCCATCGCACAATTTGGAAGTCCGAGGTTTGCAGCCCCACGGCAGCATTCATGGAGTTTACGAAGCTAATGTTCGTAAAGCTGTGGGCTGACAGACAACTGCGCGCAGATCGGGCGCTCAAGGCGATGCTAAACGCCAGCAAGGACGCAAAGCTTCCAAAATCTTCCGTAACATTTTCGGTCCATTGGATTGAAGCCAACGAAAAGCATACCGAAAATCCGGTTAATGGTATTCTTTTTAACACGCTCCGCGATGAAATCGAAAAGGACATTGCGTTTCGCCGCAAGAAACGAATCTTCGAAAAGAACGAACGCATCGATCTAAAACCTGATACCGTAAAGGCTGTCGTACGCCGCCTGCAAAACGTCGATATGTTCGGCATCGACGAAGACCTTAACGGGCGTTTGTTTGAGACGTTTCTAAGCGCCACGATGCGCGGAAGAGAACTAGGGCAGTTCTTTACTCCCCGCAGCGTTGTCAAACTCATGGTGCGGATGGCTGATTTGAACGCGACCAAAGGGAAGATGGACAAGGTAATCGATGCCTGTTGCGGTTCTGGCGGTTTTCTAATTGAGGTGTTGACCGAAATGCGGAATCGCATTCGGGCAAATAAGACGCTCTCGATTACCGAAAAAAACGACCTGATTGAGCAATTAGCAAACGAGTGTTTGTATGGCTTGGATTTTGGCAAGAGTCCTCCCATTGCGAGAATTGCGCGGATTAACATGTATCTGCACGGCGACGGAGGCAGCCGCATCTACTACGCTGACGCCTTGGATAAAGACTTTGAGCTAACGAAAGGACAGGACGCCGAGGTTCTCGAAAATCAGCAAGAGCTAAAGGAGAAGATTGCTGAGGGATTGCGCTTCGATGCGGTTCTAACTAACCCGCCGTTCTCAATGACCAAAGAGCTAAGGAATGAGACAGAAAAGCGAATATTGGGGCAATACGATCTCGCCAAAGTTGAAGGAACAACTCGCCTTCGATCCTCGTTACGCTCCAGCGCGATGTTCATAGAGCGTTACCGCGACTTACTGCGACCCGGCGGAATGCTGTTCACTGTCATTGATGATACGTTGCTTGCCAGCGATGATTTTAAGTTCGTTCGTAACTTCATACGAAAAGAGTTTATCGTGCGCGGTATAGTCTCTTTACCGGGCGACGCCTTTCGGCGCTCAGGTGCTCGCGTCAAAACTTCCATCCTTTGTTTGCAGCGGAAGACGAAAGGCGACGAAGCACAGACGCCAGTGTTTTATGCGTTTTCTGAGAAACTCGGCGTTGACGACCTGACGCCTAGAGCCTCATCGGATCAGGTTGCGATTGTTCGTCGCGAGGCAGAGATCGAAATCGCGAAAATTGTTTCTGACTTTGGCAAGTACATGAGCGGGGATGCGAAAGTTGACACTGTTTCTGCGGAACGAGTTCAAGACCGATTTGACCTGAAGTACGTCGTGCCGCTTCAAGGACGGTATGTAAAGGCGTGGAAGCAACAAGGAATCGATGTTTGCCTACTATCCGATGTTGCGAAACCAGTTCGCGAAGAAGTTGCGCCGCACTCCGAGCCAGAAAAAGAGTTTGCGCTGTTGATGGTTACATATAATGGCTATTGCCAAGTTTACAGACGCACCAAAGGTAAGTCGATTAAACCGCCTGTCATGTTGCGAGTCCATACCGGCGACTTGTTATTCTCAAATATCCGCGCCACTGACGGCGCGATAGGCATTGTAACAGCAGAATTGGACGGCGCGTTAGCCTCTGAGAGTTTCACGATCCTGCGAGCGAAAAATCAGGTTGACGGCGTTTATCTGTGGAATCTTCTGCGAACGTATGAAATCAGAGCCGATATGATGTCCCCGTCAACAGGCACGGGCAGGTATAACACGGACTGGGACTTAGCGGCGGCAATCCAGATACCTTGGCTTCCTGCTCCCGACCGAAAGCGCATTGCCAATGCGTTCCTAAAGTCATGGCAACTGGAGAGAAAAGTTGCCGCCTTGCGTCAAAAGGCTGAGGTAGTTATCACCCCGTTACAGCTAAATGGCGAAGCAAGTAAGAAGCGGTTCGACGCTTACAAGCCGCCGAAATAATCATGCGCGGTGCTGTCGCGACATTTCTAGTGAAGAGCTTTTCCGACAAGCCGCAAGATAACCACTATTCTCCGTGCGTTGCCGTGTGACTCGATCCGAAACCAAACAGCTTGCCCGCAGAATCCTGATGACGGTCGGGATTATCGCTTATGTCGTCTGCATGGGCGGGCTGGGCTGGGCGATTCGAGTTGGCACGTTTCCCCAAATACCGACCTGGGTAAGCGGGGCGTTCGTATTGGGCTGCGCTTGCCTTTGGCTGGCCGGGGAGCTCAAGGAGTCGGGTTAGGCTTTTTTTGGGGGGTTACCAGAAAAATGGCAATTTGAGGGTTGCCGGGGTCGTTTTTGGCCATTTTGTGGGTTTGGCCGCTGAATTTGGTGTGAAACCGGGTCCGCTTGCTGGCAAGCGGAGTCCGCTTGAGGGCAAGCCGAGTTCGTTTGCTGGCAAGCGGTGCCGGCTTCAGGGCACGGCGATGCCGCTTGGGGGCAAGCCGTGCCGGCTTGAGGGCACGACGTTCCCGCTTGCGGGCAAACCGGGGGCCGCTGGTGGCAAGCGCGGCGCGCTTGTCGGCAACCGGCGCCCGCTTGCCCTTGCGCCATAGTTTTTTTGTTGAATTTGCCGAACGGCTTTATTTTAATTTCGCCAGCCATTGAGGACACCATGCCAACACGACGCTGGGGCGAAGGCAAATGGAATGATGGCGGTGTCTGGAATGGGCCATCGCCCAGCCAACCCGCAAGGAGAAGCATGAAGATCATCAAGATGCCCGTTGCCGGTAAGAACCCCGACACCCTCAGTGATTACGTCACCGAGCTGCTCACGAAACTCGACGATAATGTCGCCGACTTCCCGGCCCCGCCGAAGGCCGCGCTGGTCGCCAGCCTCGGCCTCCTCGACACCACGCGCGGCGAGTTGGCGACGTTGGAAGCCCAAGTCCAAGGCAAGCAAATCGAGATCGAAACCGCCGCCGCCACCGTGCGCACCGACGCCAACGCCCTCGGCGACTGGGCCGAAGGCGTCACCACCGACCCGGCCAAGCTGACCAAAGTCTTTGAACTGCGCAACGCGCCCACGCCGGCCGGTGCGACCCCGCGCGTGTTGAACCTGAAACTCTCCGCCGGCGATTCCGCCGGTGAGGTCGATAGCGCCTGGAACAGCTTGTACAAGGACGGCGTCAAGAGTTACGAAGTCCAAACCGTCCTCAACCCGCTCAACAACGATCCGAGTGCCGGCCCCTGGCAGCAGCACCCGAGCGTCACCAAATCGAAATGCACGCTGGCCGGCTTCACGTCCGGTGCGCGCATCTGGCAGCGCGTCCGCGCCATCGGCCCGCAAGGCCCCGGTGACTGGAGCGACCCGGCCACCATCATCGTGCCCTGAGCCGGTAAGTTAATAATCACGCAGGCCGTCCCGGCAAGTCCTGGGCGGCCTTTTGATTTTTCCTCACCCGGTCTGGCTACTGTCGGTTGTCTCCGGTATTCTGCCCGCCGATGGCCGTCAAAATCAACCTGACCAAGAAAACTGTCGCGCTCGGCGTTGGCGACTTGGTCGCCGAACCGGTCACGAGCGGCGAACGGGTGGCCGGCTTGCGGCAGTCCGTTCGGTTTGCGCTCGGTCGCGAGGCGCACCTCACCCACCAGCGCGCCCAGTCCGCCCGGCAGGCGACCTACGCGACCGAGTTTTTTGTGCGGCACGAAACGACCGTGGACGATTTTTCGGTGAAAATCCAAGGCCGGCTCGATGGGGTTCAACCCGGCCCGCCGACCGTCGTCGAAGAAGTGAAATCGCTCGTGGTCCCGCCGCTGGTGTTCGCGGCGTTGGACGCGAAATCGCACCCGCATCATCTGGAACAACTCCGGTTGTACTGTTACTTCGTGGAAGCGGCGTCCCCGCCGCGACCGGGCGACGGCCATCGCGGCGGGGACGCCGCTCCCACGACCGTTTTGGGCAAACTCGTTTACGTCAACATCGTGGATGGTGCGCGCAAGACGTTCGAGACGACCGGGCCGTATGCTGATTGCCGGGAACTGATCGTCACCCGCGTCCGGGCACTCATTGCCACCACCCGTGACCGGGACCGGCAGCGGCACGAACGCCGGCAGCGGGCGGCCGCGCTCCAATTTCCGTTCGCCAAACCGCGCCGGTATCAGGATCAGATGATTGCCGCCGTCGAGTCGGCCTTGGAACAAGGCCGGCATCTGCTGGTGTCCGCGCCGTCCGGGATTGGCAAGACTGCCGGTGCGCTTTACCCGGCCATCAAGTACGCGCTCGCGAACGACAAGCGCGTTTTCTTCGTCACCGCCAAAAACACGCAACACACGCAGGCGGCGGAAACGTTGCGGCGAATGAATAGTGGAACGGGCGTCTCGCCCGTTGAACCGCCGACAAATCACGGGCGGGACGCCCGTGCCACTACTCCGACTGCCGTCGTCTTGCAGGCACGGGAAAAAATGTGCATCAATTCGGTGTACGCCTGCCGGGAGGAGTTCTGTCCGCATCTCCAGATGTTCCAGCTCAAACTGCAACAGACCCGCATCACCGAGGCCGTCATCACTCCGGCCATGCTGATGGATACCGGCCGCGCGCTGAGTCTTTGTCCGTTCGAACTCGGCCTCGCCCAAGCCGAACGCACCGACGCCATCGTCTGCGACTACAACTACGTGTTCGATCCGCAGGTGTATTTCCGGCGATTCTTTCAGGACGAGGATTACTCAGATGCGATCCTCATCATTGACGAGGCGCACAATCTCGTGGCGCGGGCGTTGGAGTATTACTCGCCGAGTCTCTCGCGCCGGCAAATCCACGAAGCCGGCCAGAGCCTGAGCCACGTCGAGCCATCGCTGGCCCGCGAGTTGCGAAAATTTCTCCGGGCGCTGGACGATGTGATTCCGCGGCGCGTTGAACCCGACGAGTATTCCCAACTCGACGAAGCCCCGCCCGGTAAAACATTCCTTGTCGAGTCCCCCCGACAGTTATTCAACGAACTCAAGCCGACTCTCACCCGGCTCAGCCTCCGGTATCTGCTCGACAAGATCGAAAGCGGCCGAGCGATTCCCGAGGATCCGATTAATGATTTCTTTGGCGAGCTGGGCAAGTTTTACAGCGTCCTCGGAATGGAAGGTGAAGAGTTCTCCTACATCAGCGACGGCGAGTCGCTGAAGATCGTCTGCAAGGACGCCTCCCGGCAACTCGCCGAACGCCTGGCCGGCTTTCACAGCGTAATTGCAATGTCGGCAACTCTCGAACCGATGGAATTTTACGACAAGTTGCTCGGCTTCGACGCGGCGCGGACCGACCGGCTCGCGCTCCCCTCGCCCTTCCCGGCGGAGAACCGAAAAGTCCTCGTCTATCATAAAGTTTCGACCGCCTTCCGGCATCGCGGGGCAAACTACGACAAGATCGCGGAAGTGATCGCGACAACGGTCGGGGCGCGTCCCGGCAATTACATGGCGTTGTTTCCGAGCTATGAGTTTTTGCGAGCGGTGGCCCGGCATCTTGGAGGGCCACGCTCCGGCGTGGCCGAGCTGCGGGAAGCGGACGCGACGGAGCGCGTCCCTCCAAGCTACCAACTAATCGCCCAAGAACCCGGGATGACGGAGGCGCAACGGGCGGAGGTTTTGGAGTCACTGAAGTCGAACATCCCGCCGAAGTTGGTTTTGGCGGTGCAAGGCGGAGTGTTCGCGGAGGGGGTGGATTATCCCGGGGAGACGCTCTCGGGGGTGATTGTGGTCAGCCCGGCATTGCCGACCGTGAGCTTTGAGCGCGAGTTGATGCGTCAGTACTACCAAGAGAAGTATGGCAAAGGTTTTGAGTTCGCGTACCTTTATCCGGGAATGAACCGGGTGATTCAATCGGTCGGCCGGCTGATCCGCTCTGAGACGGATATTGGGGTGGCGGTGTTGGTCTGCCAGCGGTTCGCCCAAAATCAGTATTCCGCGCTTTTCCCGCCCGACTGGTCTGAGGAGATAAACAGGAGCTTGATTTGCAGAGACTTGCAGGCGGAGTTGCGGTTGTTTTGGCAGGAAAAGCCCTTTACTTTAGGAGGCAATTCCTTATAATGCTGCCACTTAAATCGCAGGAGGATTTGGGAAATCTCAATGGTTCAGTCGAAGGAATTATATTCTCTAGGGTTGCGTGACCGCTTGGCGGCAGGCATTGCCGGCGCGCAAGAGTGGTTGTTGGAACGCCAAGCCAATGACGGCCATTGGTGCGCGGAGCTTGAAGGCGATACAATTTTGGAGTCGGAGTACCTGATTTATCTCCACTTCATTGACAAACTCGACCAAGAAACCCTCCGCAAAGCCGCCAACTACATCCGCTCCAAGCTTTTGCCTGGTGGCGGTGTGGCGATCTACCCTGGCGGCCCGGTGGAAATCAGCGCTTCAGTGAAGGCGTACATGGCCTTGAAATGGGCGGGCGACGCCCTTGATGCCCCGCACATGGTCAGGACCCGGCAAGCCATTCTCGACCACGGCGGTATCACGAAGTGTAATACGTTCACGAAGATGTACCTCGCGATGATCGGGCTGTATCCGTGGGACGGTTGCCCCGCGATCCCGCCCGAACTGATTCTGTTCCCCAAATGGTTCAGTTTCAGCATTTACAACATGTCGTCCTGGTCGCGCGCCATGCTGGTGCCGCTGGCGATGATCCGCGCCAACGAACCAGTCAAGCCCTTGCCGGTGGGCTGGGAGATTGACGAGCTGTGGGCGAATCGCAACCTCGCCCTGCCGCGCGACGAGGAAACATTCACCTGGCACAATTTCTTTCTCGCGTGGAACACGATTCTCAAATTCTTGCATCGGTATCACCCGTGCCGGTCGCTCCGCCGGTATGCGCTGCGAAAGTGTGAGCGTTGGGTCATCGAACACGGTCGCACGCCAGGCGGCCTCGGCGCGATCTTTCCAGCCATGGCCAATTATGTGATGTCACTCCGCACGATCGGGTATGCGAATGACAGTTACCTCGTCGCCCATGGCATCACCGAGATGGAACAGTTGAAGATTGAGGATGAAGATACGGTGCGCTTGCAGCCCTGCTTCTCCCCCGTCTGGGATACCGCGATCACCGTCAATGCGCTCCATGAGTCCGGCTTGCCGGCGACGCACCCGGCCTTGCAACACGCCGCGCGCTGGTTACTCGACAAAGAAGTGCGGCGGCCCGGTGACTGGATCATCAAACACTCCGAGTCGCACCGTTACACCGAGGCCAACAAACCGGTCGGCGCGTGGTTCTTCGAATATCACAACGAATTTTATCCCGACGTGGACGACACCATCATGGTGTTGATGGCGTTGAATCGCGTGCAGTCGGATTTCGACCGCGAAAAATCCGCGGCCATCCGGCGGGGCATCCGCTGGGTCTTGGGCATGCAGGGCAAGGACGGCGGCTGGGCGTCATTCGACAAGGACAACGACAAGTGGTTGTTCACCCAGGTGCCGTTTGCCGACCATAACGCGATGATCGACCCGAGCACGTCTGACATCGCGGCACGGACACTCGAGTGCTTGAGTCATTTCGGCTTTACCGTTGAAGACGAATGCGTAACCCGGGCGCTCGCCTACATCCGGCGCGATCAGTGTCCGGATGGCTCGTGGTTTGGCCGGTGGGGCACGAACTACATTTATGGCACCTGGCAGGTGTTGCGCGGGTTGCGCACGATTGGCGAGGACATGCGGTTGCCGTATATCCGGCGGGCCGTCGCTTGGATCAAAAACCACCAAAATGCCGATGGCGGTTGGGGGGAATCATTGCGCAGCTATGAGGACCCGGCCTACAAAGGCATCGGCGAAAGCACCGCGTCGCAAACTGCTTGGGCGCTGATGGGGTTGATCAGCGCCGGTGAGATCAACTCCCCCGAAGTTTCCCGCGGCATCCAATACCTCCTCGACGCCCAGGAAATTGATGGATCGTGGGATGAACAGATATTCACGGGGACCGGCTTCCCGAAAGTTTTCTATCTCCGCTACCACTATTACCGGCACTACTTCCCGCTGATGGCGCTCGGCATGTATGCCCGGCATCATGTCCACGATTTCCCGCCGGTCCGGCGCGAACAACAGAAATCCAAAGCCCTCCAACAGTTTTTCAAACAACCGCGGCTGTTTCGCAAGGTGGCCCGACTGCGGGCGATTGCGTTATTGGACGAAGTCTAAAAGGAGCAACCCATGAGATTCCCATTGGCCCTCTCGGCCAAGATTGCGAAGCACATTGTCGGCAACCAGTTGAAAGGCGTGGAGAAGTTCGCGCTCGTGTTGCAGCTCGAACCGTTGCACACCTGCAACCTCACCTGCACCGGTTGCGGCCGCATCCGCGAATACTCGACCTCGCTCAAAGACATGATGAGCCTTGAAGACTGTCTCGCGTCCGCCCAAGAGTGCAACGCGCCGATGGTCTCCATCTGCGGCGGTGAGCCCACGATCTATCCGAAGATCGAAGAACTCATCGCCGGCTTGCTCGACGATGGCCGGATCGTCTACGTCTGCACCAACGGCATGTTCATGCGGAAAAAGATGCGCGAATGGCTCGCCCGCACCTACACCGCCGTCAAGACGGAGCCGAAATTGACGAAGCTGCTCGCGGCGAAATTGATTACCGAGAAGGAAGCCGCCGAAATCCGCAAAGGCAAGAACGACGGCCGCCCAAGCATCGCGCCGTCGAAGTGGATGTACTGGAACGTGCACGTGGACGGTTTGGAGTACATCCACGACCTCATCGTCGAACGCGAAGGCGTCTTCAAGGAATGCGTCGAAGCGATCAAGATGGCGAAACTGCTCGGCTACCAAGTCGCGACGAATTGCACGGTCTACAAAGAGACCGACATGAACGAACTCGAACAGATGTTCGACTTCCTCTCCAATCTCGGCGTGGACGGTCACACGATCACCCCCGGCTACGAGTACGACGCCGCCAAGAAGGACATGCTCAAGCGTCTCGGCAAACAACCCGAAGACTTCTTCCTCACCCGCAAACTCACCCGCGAGAAATTCAAAAACATCGTCGCGTGGAGCCAGAAGTACACCTTCTTTGGCAGCCCGATTTACCTCGAATTCCTCACCGGGAAGCGCGACCTCCACTGCACCGCGTGGGCGATCCCCACCCGCAACGTCAAAGGTTGGAAAGCCCCCTGCTATCTCATGACCGACGGTCACTACGACCGGTACCACGAGATGCTGGAGAAAGTCGATTGGGACAAGTACGGCGTTTACGACGGTGTCGTCCGCGACCCACGCTGCGAAAACTGCATGACCCATTGTGGTTACGAGCCGACGCCGTCGCTCGGCATCGACAAACAGCGCGGCGACACTTGGAAACTCATCCGCTACAACTTCGGCACCAAGCCCGCCCCGGTAGCTAACGCGGCGCACGTGGACGCCTATAACGGCGTCACCACCGGCCGCGGCCACCTCACCGGCAAGAAAGATTCCGTCCAGGCGAATATCAAGCAAGTCCTCGCCGACCGCGAAGTCGCTGCCGCTGTGGCCGCTGAGAAGAATGGGACGAGTTGCAGTCAGTAGAACTACGTTTCCCATTCTGCGCAAAGCGGGAACGAACAAGCCAGATGCGAACCGGGAATCGCCGGGACGACTAGCGGTGCTACCGACAAACAACCGCTGGGCTGCGAAAGTTTACCTCGACCGGTTTTCAGAACCCATGCTTGGGAACTTATTGTCTCGAATAATAGACAATTTACAGACTACGGAGTTGACCCCCTCGACCTTCCCGCGTGAGGACTGGCACCTCACCAATCCCGCCAAGCTACCATGGCGCACTTTCTGGGTGCCCCCCAATGACAGACCGATGCCCCCGAAAACCAAAGTCGTCACTGGCGCGATTCATTGGAGCGCGTCCTCGTCTTCTGCCTCATGAAGAGCACAGCGGCAAACACCACAATCCCGATTACCAAGGAGGCCAACCAGTACCTAGATAGTCGAATTGGATTGAGAATTCTTCCCGCGGCTATATCCAGACGATATGCGTCGCGATCTCTCTTGGCATCACCTGATATGATGCTTCCAAATGAACCGGCACGTTGTGGCCACCGATTTGAGAAAACCCTGTCGGCCCTAAGCAAAGCCTCCTTAACCAGTGGTTCTCGGTAGTTGTCTATAAGAACACCCTCTGCACGGCCATTCCTCGGCAGAACTGCGCAGTCGAGTAGGTGCATATTCGTAATGATGCCACTCTCTGCATAACCCACAGTTTCGTGTAGAGCTTTTATGTACGCATAAGGCGGTAGCGACCAAAGTGCAAGAATGACGATTGACTGCGAAATCTCTGAGGGAGCAATTTCTGGGAAATCGCGGAGCGCCTCCTGACAGTGTTTTTGGAGAAGACCTTCCAAGGTTTGAAAGTCTGGCATCGTTCGAAGAAAATCATGATTTTCAAGGAAGTTGGCAGGATCATCCCACCCCTTGTCGGCTCGCTCAACTTGAATGCGAGCAATTAGTTCAGCCATTCGCTTCGTGTTTGTATCTACACCGTTTGTACTTGTCACGATTATGACAAACAATGACACGCTGAAAATCTTTTGTGAGAAGTTCATAAATATTCGCATCGTCTACGGTACATATTTACGCATCCGTGTCGTCGAATACTGATAAAAATTATACAATTTACTGACTCCATAGGACGTACCGGCTCCTATACCTGGCCCGTCATAGTCAACAACTCCACAATGACCGTGACCGAAGCCAAGCTTAGGATGAGCGATTACGAATCCAGGCTGCGGAAAATTAATCGTGGGGAAGAGCGCCCAGTGAACCGCCTGACCAAACCAATCTAGATTCTCAGTTCCTGCCCACTGGTTCGCAGTTGGCGGATAATGGTTTAGATAGCCATTGATAGCTGGCACTACCGCTCCCGCTGCTGTAGCCTGATGTGCGACGAAAATATTGCATTTCAGTATATTCGAGGGAATCTGGGAGAACCCATACATGGCGGGAACAACTTGGGTGTAAAGATACTCGTTTGCTCCTAAGAATTGCTTCGTTTGATTCCGAATATCGATTTGAATCTGTGTGTCAGCTACCCCAACAGCATCTGGTTCACCTTTTTTTCCATTGCCATACTTACCGATTGGGAATGGTTTCTTCTCGGTAAGCCTTCTTAAGAGCTTAATCTCATGCTGGTGAGGCCCTTGTCCCAACACAGCTTGAACTTGAAATATGCCCCCTTGAGTTGTGACGTACTCAAAGGCAGGTGCGGTCTCGCTAAACGTAGCCCAAGCTGTATATGATCCATCCGACTTTAACTGCCGATATTGCCAGATAACAGAACTGATTTCTGCAGACACATCCGGCGAAAGCGCAATGTCGAGTGTGTCACCCGTCTTGACCACCAAGCCATCTTCCGGCGCTTTGTTAGTCCCATGTTTCTTCACAACCACTTCGATGCCTCCATGATTATGAAACCCGGTGAAGCTGAGTTGGTGGGCGACGATATTCGACGAGATTAGTGCCTCCCACTCGTAACAAAAATTGTACCCCTCTCCCAGCACCGCCACACCATTCAACGTATGCGTCGGCCACGTGAAATTACTCTCGTAAATTGTGTTCGTGCTCCCACCTTGTAGCGGGATGACATAGCTCACATTTCCACCATTTGTCGAAACCGGACTGTAACTCACGCCGTTGAAATGGAAGTTCACGTTCGTCAGGTTCATCGTCACACCAGGCACGGTCGCATACTGCATCCCCTCGAACGTGAACACCACCGTTGTCGGTGAACCATCTGGCCGTTTATAAATTTGCGGTGCTACAAACGTGATTTCATTGGCGGCACCCACCGGCCAGCGCGGCGAGGCCATCACCCGTCCCAAATCTGTCAAGCCCCCCCAGCACCCGGCATTATTCATGAAGAGCGAATTTGTTGTGTACTCGTAGTCGATTTCCCAACTGATACTGCCGAATGTCAGACCCAATCCGTCCACAGGCCATGCCGCCCCCACTTCCACACAACTGTTTGTGCCTGTCCAACCCCACGGGACGCCGCTGGGGTCTGGCTCCGTAAAACAGCAGTTAGCCATCGCGGGCGGATTGTAAATACAGCCATCGAGGGACACAAGCGCTCGTGTCGTATTCGTTCCCGGTGGAGCTAAAAAGGTGCTGGTGGAAAGATACGCGGTAGTCAGATGTTGGAGACGCCACTCCCCCGGACAGGGATCCCCCGACGTCCAAGCCCACTCGAATATCCCGCTTTGCTCCAATGTCTGCTTCTTGATGATCTCGTAACACTCCAATAGCGCCAGCGGGGCCTCGTGGGTGATTCCCAAGTCACACGCAATCCGGAGATTAATCGACGTGAACGTGTCGCAGTTCGTCGGCGTTGGAATCGTTGCTGTCCACAGGAGATTACTGACGGAGTCGTACCCAACCCATGTTACCGCCACTCCGTTCAGCCATGCATTCGTCACGGCAACGGCATTCGTTCCTTCCGTGCTGTAAACACGGCTTACATAGCCCGAGTACGTTTGTGAGTTGCCGTTGGCAAACACATCAATCCCCGGCGCAAGAACTCCCGCCTGATACTTCTCGCCCCTGACCAGCACCATCAGGTAACTCGACTGATTGCCGCCACCTTTGTCTCCGGTCATGATTACTATATTCGTACCCGGCTCCAACCAGACAAATCCACCGGCCGTGTTTCCGCGCACATCCCACGAACCGCCATCCTTCCCATTCACCGAAACTCCATGCTGCGCGTTCGTGTCACTCACATCCGCCTGCAACCAAATCCGATCCAAGTCTGACGGCAGCTCGATGGCCGCCGTGCCGTCGCCAACATTAAAGGCGCTCATTACCGGGGCATTGCCATTCACCGCGCCCGTGGAACTAAAGCTCACGGTACTGGTCACAGCGTTGCCCGCATAATCGGCAATTGTCGCCGACCAAGTATTCGTCAGATTGTACGCGAGGTTCGTCGAAAGCGCAGCTCCGTCAGCAAACTGGTGGAAGTTCGTGGTCATATCCACGCCGTTGAGCGTAATTAGCAGCGATGAGAAATCCAAGCCGGACGGCATCGCCCCAACCGTGGTTGTGTTGGTGTCGTAGTATTCGATGGCCAAGATCGGATTGCTCCAGTCATTTGTCCCGCCTTGACCGGGAAACAGCGTGATCGCCGGCGGTGTCAGGTCGAGATTCACCCACGCGCTCCACGTCGCCACGTTGCCAGCGCTGTCCTTCGCTGAAACCACGATCTCGCAGTCGTTCGTCTCGCCGGTGATCGTGAACTGGTGCGCCGTCAACCACACATAGTTTGTGTGATCATCACTCGCGCTGAAGGTGATTGTTACCGCGTTCGTGTACCAACCGGCCGCGTTCGGCTGCGGCGTGTACGTAATCACCGGCGGCGTGGTGTCCGGGTTGTTCGGATCCGTGCCGGCCAGGTATTCATCCAGATTGGTGATGCCGTCGTTGTCGTAGTCGCCGGCGGCCCCGTTGACACCGTTCGCGCTGAGCGCATCCAGCCCATAAGCGACCTCCCACGTATCCGGCATCCCATCGCCATCCGTGTCGGCCAGCGCCGGATTCGTCCCGAGCCTCAGTTCTTGGGGGTCCGGGATTCCATCGCCGTCCGTGTCCACCAAGGCCAAGGCTGCAATCGTCCCAGCACTCAACGCATTGCTGTACACCCGCACATCGTCCAGCCGGCCTTGATACCGGCCCCCGTAGGAATTGAATTGCCCCAAGAAAAACGGTTGCGCGGCTTGTCCCGGCGCATTGGTGAAGACATCGGTTCGCCAAAGCTGCCCGTTCACATAGCCTCGCACTTGGGCCCCATCATAGGTAAAGGTCAGCAAGTGCCACTCGTTCGTCCGCCAATCGGTCAGCGAGATCGAGAATGCCGGAATCCCAGGCAGCCAAGGAATTACGCGATTATACGACTTTTGCCACCAGACCGCATAGCCTTTGGTGCTGTCCCGGCGCTCCACCAATGCCGCGATTTGATTCACATTGGTCACGTAGCTCCACACGGACACGGTGAGGTTGGTCACTGCCAACGCATTTGTACTGCTGATGTTGCTATCCATGGCCACATATTGATTCACGCCATTGAACCCATACGCATTGCTCAAGATACCAACCACGGATACCGGACTGTTAATAAGTCGCCCCTGATTGCCGCCGGTAGCATCGGTAGTCATAGTTCCGCTGTTCTCATTCAGATTCCAGTGCCCGGCCAACCCGGTCACGAAGTCCGGGTGACTACTCGCATTCAGTGGATCGGTGCCAGCGAGCACTTCTTGTCCATCGGGATAACCATCGCCGTCACAGTCGGGAGTATCCGGACAGGGATCGTCCCCATTGGGCAAGCGATCGTGGTCTGAGTCTCCGGCAAAAAAAAGCTGATTCACCTCGGCTTCAGTGATGGCGCGATTGTACAATCGCGCATCGTCCACGGTGCCACTCAACGCCCCAAAGCCATTCAGCCGGATCGGTTGGTTATTGGTCAGACACACGCCGGTCCACCGCGCCGCCCGGTCCAGCAAACCGTTCACATACAACCGCGCCTGCGAACCATTGAAGGTCGCAACAATGTGACTCCAGCGGTTGGTTGGCAGATAACTGATCGAAGCAAGCGAATTGCCATTCTGACCAGTCATCTGAAAAAGCACGCTCCGTGTAAACGTGTAATAGAGGCAAAAA
Organism: Verrucomicrobiia bacterium; assembly: GCA_022072455.1. Classification (GTDB taxonomy): domain Bacteria; phylum Verrucomicrobiota; class Verrucomicrobiia; order Palsa-1439; family Palsa-1439; genus CAINDI01. The sequence continues at coordinate 138,887 of JAJVHY010000013.1, forward strand.
CCAGAATAATAGCCATTCATCTCGAACAGCCCGGTATACGACGGCGCCGCCGCTCCGGGTAAAGTCGGCTTGACCCAAATCGACAAACTCAGGGCGTTGGTCAGGTTAAAGGCCGCTGAATGGGGAATCTCCATCCATTTGTTGGTGGTCATCAACAATCCACCAACCAAGATGCCGCTACTCCACGTCGGACTATTACTCAACACGCCGCTATTTCCATTCCCACTCGAATCCGCCGCAGTTGTCCCGCTCGCTTCATCCAGTTTCCACCATCCCACCAAGCCATTCGTAACCGTTGCCTGAACCGCCAACTGGGAACAGAGAACCATGAGCGCAACCGCAATGAACCGTCTCATCGTCCGCCCTCCGCCACCGCCATCGCATTCGTCACCGTTTGGATGACAGGCGCACTGCCTGTCGCCGGTCCGGCCTCTGCCTGTTTCTTCCGTGCCTCCACTCGGCGTGCCAGCAATCCTACCGGCACCCGGCGCGGCCTCGCGCTCAATTTCTGGGCCTCACCCGCGTCACGCACCGGCACCCCACTGAGTTCCTGCAACAAAATCAGTTCCCCATCATCCAACGCCCGATCCAGCAGCCCCACATCCGCCAACCGCGCCGCCAACCGCCCAATCACCAACGGCTCCGCCACACCATCCAGTTCTCCGCCAATGTGCGTGGCGACCGACCGTTTCCCATCCACGTACAACCGCACCTCAAACCCATCATACGCGACGGCCAGTGAATGCCACTCGCCATCCGCCACCACTTGCGGACTGAATAATGGCCGGTACTCGCCCCCAACCCACAACTCCACCACCGGCTTTCCATCCTGCAACCCCAGCGCAAAACTCCCGCCACGATTCTTACCGGTCTGCAGCCGCGTCGCATCCACCCGACATTTCCCCACAATCATCCCACTCGTCCCGGCTGCCGCCTTCACCAGCGCCACCAACGTCAAGCCCGTCGTCGGATTCAACTTGGGATGATCAGAAATCTGCACTGCCGCTTGACCGCCGTCTGTCGCGAGCACCATCTCGCCCAAATCCGCCACCCACGCGGACGGCGCGGCGCCGATAATGGTGCCGCCCAACGCATTCACAGACGCGTCCGCCACTGCCGTCCCGGCGCCATCAGCGAGCGGCCACCAGCCTTGCACCTTATCGAAGAGAGGCGGGCAGCTATTCTCATCTTGGGGATGGGTATTCCACACCTCCTCCTGCCGGTCGGTAAAACCATCCCCATCCGAATCAACTTCAGCGACTGGCGCCGCCTGCACCACCGCCGCCAGCACTGTCTGATTGCTCACGCTCACATTCCCCACAATGGTCAAGTCCTCGGCGTAACCGGCCAGACTCACCAGCCCGATGCTGATGCCCAAGATCAACTTTGTCTTCATCGTCTCGCCTCTGTGTGCCTCTGTGGTTAATTCCGTTTCCCCGCTCTCAACTCACCGTCACCGTCACTTCATTCCCAAACGGGCCCGCTCCCGTCTCATTGACCGCGCGCATCTTGTACTTGATCGTCGCCCCAACCGGGCGCCCGGCCAGAATCACATCCGGCCCGGGCGGCGATTCGGTCAACCCATACGCCACATCCGTCCCGACGATGAATTGATGCACCTGGTAATACTCCGCCCGCGCGGCGGCCGCGCCTTGCACGCGCACCTGACCGCCACCGAGCGCCGTCGCTTCTGTGTTCTTCACCACGTCCGGCCGGTCGGGCGCGCCGGGCGGATTGAACCCAAACGTCCGCCACGCCGGATCCAGCGGCCCGAGCAACCCGGCCAGTTCATTCACCAACCCGCGTAACCGGACCTGCAGTTTCTCCGCCGCCGCGTCGCGCGCGTTCTTCGACTCACCTTCCGCCTGCGCATGCGCATTCACCGCGCTGCGCGCATCCGACAAGGCCGCGTGCAACGTCCCGGCCCGCGCCGCCGTCAGATTCACCGCCGACGAATCTTCGTGCGTCGGGTGTGCGGTCAGGTAACTCTGGATGCTGCCGAGCAACGGCAACAGCTTCTCGCCCGTGGCCGGCACCGCGATGGACTGCGCACTCCAACCAGCGGCCTGCCACGCGTCCGACGGCTTGGTACCGAGAAACTGTTTCAGCCGGTCCCGCACCGCCATGCAAAACGCGCGCGCATTCGACCGCGCCACGGTTGCCGCCGCCACCAACACTTTGCCTTGCGCCACCAACGTGTCATACGTCGCCGTCCCGGTGACCAGACTCCCGAGGTCAAGCCGCGTCGCCGCCTCGGTATTCTGCTTGATGCCGACGGTCACTTCCAACTGCTGCAACCCATCGGCGGCATCCTCCGCCATCGTGATCAACTCATCGAGATTCTCGGGGATTGGATTCTGAGCCATGGATCGTCCTTTCGGGTGGTGAACGAAAGCCGGCGGTTCCGGAGCGTCCCCATCCCACCGCAGGCGGGGATCGTCGTAACGCCAACCTTCGTCAAAGCGCAGTTTGGCCATAATTCACTTGAATACCGGTGGTTTCGGCCTGTTTTCACGCCAAAACCCGCCCCGGTAAGAGATTTTGCTTCGAAAAATCCAATCGGCACGTCCCGACCGCCTTTTTCGCGCCATTTTGGCGAATCCTGACGTGCGGGTTCGACTTTTTGTCCCAAAAAATGCCATCGGCACGTACCCGACGTAGTTTTCGCGTCAGTTTGTCGGATCGGCACGTGCGGGACGGAGTTTTTGCTCCGAAAAATGTTGGCGGGACGTGGCGGACGAATTTTTTGCTCCGCAAACTCCGCGTCGGACATGCGGGAGTGATTTTTCGCTCCGAAGAATCTGTCCCCGATGGAAACTTCCGGTGATTGATCGCGGTCGGAGAAGCTACGAAGGGGGGAACTGCCTGCCTGCCTGCCTGCCTGCCTGCGCAGCCGGTGTGCCAGAGAGTGTGAGTCGGTTAGTTATCGCGTTGCACATTCGCACTAGCCCAATCTCCAAAGTCAGCCCAAACCGAATGTCACGTCTTCTAATCGAAACTCTACTGCGTCGTCAAGTGTCATTTACAAATTAGAGACTGACTCTTATCGTCGGCAGCTTTAGAGTGCCGGTGATGATTGCCATTCTTGTCGCCGTCAAACAGGAATTAAACCCCATCCTGCGTCGCGCCAACGCGCCGCACATCATCCGGCAGGAACACCTCGACTTCTACGAAGGCACCCTCGCCGGCCAACCCGTCGCGCTGCTTGCGTTGGGCGTCGGCAAAGAATGCGCCCGCATCGCCGCTGAGATGACCATCAAATGCTACCGGCCCGACCTCGTCATCAGCGCCGGCTTCGGCGGCGGCCTCCAAAACCAACTCAACGACGGCGACATCGTCATCGGCACCGAAGTGCTCGATTTGTGCGCCGACGACGGGATGAACGTCCGCTGGCGCTCCACCCAAGCTCTCACCCACCACGCCGAACTCACCCCGACCGGTACCGATTCACGGATTCACTTCGGCAAAATTCTCACTGCCGATGAAATGGTTTTGAAAGCCGCCACCAAGGCCCGCATCGGCAAAGCCACTGACGCCTACGCCGTGGACATGGAAACCAGCGCCGTCGCCGCCGTTGCCGCCGCACACGAGACCGACTTCCTCGCCGTCCGCTGCATCACCGACAACGCCCACGAAAACCTCCCCACCGAGTTCAACGATTTCTTCGTTGTCGGCCAGCTGCAACCCTCCCGCATCATCGCTGCCTGCGCCCGCCGTCCAAAGCTCGTCATGGACCTGGCGCGCCTGGGTTACCGGGCCAATCAAGCGGGGAATAACCTCGCGCGGTTCCTCGAACAAGCTGTCACCCAACTGCACTTGCCGGCACGCGAACTGTAAGCCTATTTTTGCTTCACCGGCTTATCCTGCAACAGCGCCACCACCTCCGCAAAATTACCGGCCGCCGCATACTCAACCGCCATCCGACCGGCTTCATCCATCACCTTCTGATCCGCACCGGCCTCCAGCAACATCCGGACAATTTTTGCGTGGCCCTTTTCTGCTGCATAAATCAACGCTGTCTTCCCTTCCGTCGAGACTTCATTCACCTCCGCGTTATTCGCCAAGAGCAATTTCACCATCTCCACCCGGCCATTCACCGCCGCCACCATCAACGCATTGGCTCCGTTCGCCGACGCGTGATTGATATCCACGCCTTTCACCAACAACATCTTCACGGAATTCGTGTCCCCCTTCGCGGCGGCCGCCACCAGCGGCGCGACTACATCCGGTCGTGGCCGCTGCCCGGCGGGCCCGCTTGCCGGTGCCTGCGGGGCGAACTGCACGCCCACTTCCCGGGTTTGAAACCGCGTCGGCACTGCCGGCACCACCCGACCATCCGGCAACACCTGTGGTTGACTCCATTGGGTGGGATACGGCACATCGGTAGTCACAGTCGCCTGCCCGGCGTGAACACCGGTGGCCAGCATCAAACCCACGACAAAAGCTTTCACGCCCACACTTTACACCTCATCAACTAAACTTTCCACGCTGTCCCTGCACAGTAATCGGTCTACTTTGCGCTCCCGCCCTTGCCCAGCGTGGCCTTATACGACAAGGCTTTATCCAAGGAGAATGACTTCGATGGATCGCTGTCCAGGACCAACATCACCGGCACCTCCACCGTCAAATTTGTCGTGGCATCAATAAAGCCATCACCTTCCCATGCCGTGGTCCACTCACCCTGCAACTTCGCGCGGACCTGCCAGAGTTGGTCCGTCCCCGCCGGCTTGCCCTTGCGTGTGACGACGATCTGGCTTAGCCCATTCTGCCCCGCTCCATCACTGTTCAATGTGAAAGGCACACTCACATTTCCGATACTCAACTCCGCCGTGATGTTGCTTACCTCAACACCAGCCGGTAGCAGAATTAACCACTGCAACTTCGCGCGATCCATTGCCGAACGCGCCAGCTCCATCTTCATTTTCAAGCGCACCGAGTTGGTGGGCCGGCCTTTACTGATGCGGTGATTAAAACGATCCGCCACATACACATTTCCCTCGCGGTCCACTGTGATCCCCTGCGGCCAGTCAAATCGCGCCTCCTCGCCAACGCCGTCGGCAGCTCCTTTCACGAGTGCTTTGCCACCGATGGTCGTCACCACCCCGGCCGAGTTCACCTTGCGGATCGTCGAGCTCCTTCGATCGGTCACAAACAGATTGTTGGCCTGATCAACCGCCACGCTGAACGGCAGATTGAAGAGCGCTGCACTACCTTTACCATCGGCGATGCCGTAATTAGGTGGATTGCCCGCCACTGTCGTCACCTCGCCGTCAGGAGTGATCTTCCGAATGGCGTGGTTTTGCCTGTCCGCGACAAATACATTGTCCGCGGCATCCACCGCCAAACCGTTGGGTAAATCGAACCGCGCTTCGGAGCCCACGCCATCGGCATAGCCCGGCCCTTGGGGACTGCCAGCGAACGTCGTTACCTCACCGCCAGGAGTCAGTTTCCGAATTTTGCTATTCGACCGGTCGGCGATGAACAAGTTCCCAGCCGAATCAAACGCCAAGCTGGAAGGATTAAAGAATTGTGCCGTGCTGGCTGGACCATCGGTTGTGCCGGGACTGCCGGGGATGCCCGCTACCGTCGTCACCACGCCATTGGTTGTGACCATCCGAATTGTGTGGCTGGCGAAGTCGGTGACATACAAGTTCCCATTGCTGTCAAACGCCATCCCCTCCGGTACGTTGAACCGCGCGTCGCTGCCGGTGCCATCTGTTGTGCCGGGAATACCGACACTTCCTGCGATGGTTGTTACGACGCCATCTGATGTCACCCTGCGGATGGTGTGGTTATCGGAATCGGCAACGAAGATGTTGCCGAATTGATCCAGCGCCACACCGCGCGGGTAGTTAAACTGGGCGCTCGATCCGACGCCATCAACACTCCCCGTACTCCCGGGCTGACCGGCGAGGTTGACCCAGAAGTAACTCGTCGTTGGCTGATCTGGGACAGCAACGCTCACTACCAATAGGAATGCGCCGGTCGTTATGCCTCTGACTATCTGGGGGATGCTGTTCATAAGATTTCTTTCCGTAAAGCTTCCGTGGGTCCACACTCCCAACTGTAACCGCCCCGCAATCCATTTCAAGCTCATCGTACTTTCCGCCCGCAGCCGCCGGGCGATTGGCACCTTCGAGACATCCCCTTTCCCCCGCCGTTTCAACTCCGCCTCACTCCAACCTCGCTGCTTCAGCTCTTCCTGCACCAATCGCTCCGCCTGCGCCTGCACTCGCTCCCGAAATTCCGCCGCCGGCACGAGCCGCGCGCGCGTCGGGTTCAATTGCACATAATCACACACCGTCCGGAAATTGCCACGAGCTTCCCCATCCACCAGCGACGGTCGCGGCATACCGCGCAGACTCCCAGCGCGAGGTTTCTGTGCCAATACGAAGGACTGCCCCCTTCATGCCCCCTAACCCCTTAACAAGTTCTCGTGCCTCCAACTGGTTATCGGCCCGCCGTTGCCGCCTCGAAATGCCGGCGGATGAAAGGCCAGGCGCCGGCCTTGTAGTAGCGGTGGCCGCCGTTGCCGACGTAAAGTTGGCAAGAATCGACCACACCAGCCGCCGCGTAGATGCGCCTCAGCCGGCGGAAGGCCATGCGTACGTGTCGGATCGGAAATATCTCGTCGTTCTTCCCGGCGATGATCGACAGCGGCCGCGGTGCGATGAGGCCAGCTACATCATCCATCTCACCCAGTCGCTGGATGCCGGGCACGTAGTTGCAGTCGCAGTGGAATATCGAGCCGATGCTGCCGGCAAATGTGCAGAAGTAGCAACTGGGCACCGCCACCGCAATGCGGACGTCGCAGGCCGCGGCGAAAAGACTGACGGTGCCGCCGCCGGAGTTGCCAGTGAGGGCGATGCGGTGGGGATCGACTCCCTCCGCCGCCAACGCCCAATCGATGAGCCGCGACATGTCCCAGACGCGCTCGCCGACTGGCGTGCGGCCCACCAACAGTCCGTGCACCAACATGGTGCGACACGAAGACAGCTTGTCTTCCTGGCGCTCGGCAGCGGCGCGGGTTTCGCCGAACCCGCGGGTGGTCGGGGCAATGGCGAGGTAGCCCTCGCGCACGGCCTGCACGGCAATATCACGCTCGCCCTCGCGGATTGATGTTGCCTCTGCCGGCGTGCGCGCGATGCCGGCGTAGATATGCGGAGGGTTGTGGCCGTGCGGGGTGAGGATCAGCGGTAACTTGCCGCGGGCGCCTTTCGGACGCAGCAGGTAGAACGGCAGGCACACGGTCGGTTCGGTCCACAGAACCCAGTCTTCGCGGACGTGGTCGCCAACATCCGTGCGTTTGAGGCGTTTCGCCTCCGGCCGGTAGCAGGCCAGGGTGTCTGCCATGACATCGATCCCCAGCGCCTGACGAAGTCGCGGGCGGAACGCGCGCTGCCAGCGTGAAAATTCGGCTCGGGTCTTGCCCGCGAAACGGAAGGCCGGCTGCGTGGAGCGATAGAGTGATTCGTAGTGACGGGCCAAGTCGTACATGGAAAAGGAATACAATCCTTAGTAGTGACACAACCTCATGCATTTCCCTCTGATAATGAAGCAAGGGGGGCAACGAGTGACAATTGCCAGAAATACAACAACACAGGGACATGGGCTACCAATAGCCGCGACTCGAATTGCATGCTGTCAAGGCCAACGGATATCCCCGCCTCCATGCGGTTAGACCCTCCACCCCTTCCGCCGCGCAATCTCCAGCAACGCCGGCAACAAGGCCAGCGAGGCAAGTAGACACGCTGCAACACCGATACTCATCACCAACCCCAGACTCTGAATCCCGCGATGCTGGCCATAGATCAACGTCGCGAAAGCCACAATCGTCGTCAGCGCACTCAACACCACTGCCCGCCCGGTACTCTTCCGAAACAACTCCGCGCTCTGGTCCTCCCGGTAGCGTTGCACCACATAAATTCCATACGCCACGCCGATCCCCACGATCAACGGCAACACCAAAATATTGGCGGGGTTGAACGACAGACCAAACACACCCATCGCACCCAACATCCACACCATCCCCACCAACAACGGCAAGATCGCCAAGACCGTCGCCACCACGCCCCGAAAATCCAGCAGCACCAACACGGCAATCACCAGCATGGCCCACAATGCCGCATTCCGGTAACCCCGCAGCAAAATTTCCACAAACTCATACAATCCCATCGGCGTCCCGGTCGCCTTCGGCGCGACGGATTGCACCTCCTTGACGAACCGGACCAACGGATCGCGTTCCCAGATGTTCTCCTTTGGAAACGCCCGAACGAGAAACTTGCCGGACTGGCCGATGAGCATGCGTTGAATTTCGCTGGGCAAATCAGCCTGCGTCATCGGCCGGTCAGCCTGTTGGCGCAACATCTGCAATTGCTCGTCCAAATCCCGGTAGAAAGCGGTTTGGTACCGCTCGACATGCTGACGCAAATCAGCCGGCTCCATTCCCCGCAAGGTGTCGCGGGCCGCACTTAACGCCGCGACGAACGGGGGCCAGACCTTCACCCGTTCCGGGTCGCCACTTGCCTCTGCCTCGCGTTGCCGGGCACTCGCCTGCACCCGCAATGCTGCCAACGCCCGCATGGCCGACTCCGCGTCCGCCGGATCAAACGGTGGCACCACAAACTTCACCTCGCCCACTTCCGCACGAATCTTGGCAATCAGCGCCAGCTTCTGCTCCTGATCCTCGGGAATGACCTCTGCGATACTGTGTACCGTGGCCACCGCCGGCAACGCCGCCAACTGTTGATGGACCCGCCGTGTTTCCGCCAGCGTATCCGTCACGACCGCCGCGAAGATCGTGGATTCCGCATCCGCCCTCAACAACCGGTACTCAGTCTCCACCGAATCCAGCCCGGCCGATTGCAGCCGCAGCACATTGTAATCAAACTGCACCCGCCACGCGAAAATCCCCGCCACGCCGGTCACCACCACACACACCGCCACCACCAGATAAGGCCGGCTCAGCAACACCCGGTCAACCCACGACCCGGCGGCCTGCGCCGGGATGTGTCGCGATTCCTGCCGGCGATAAATCGTCAACACCAACGCCGGCAACACCAGCAAGGTCACAACCAACGCCAGTACCATGCTCCCGCCGGCAATGATGCCCAGCTCCGTCACACCGCGGAAACCGCTCAAGCCCATTGCAAAAAATGCCGCGGCATTCGTGATCGCCGCGGTGATCAGACTGGGCCCGGTCTGTTCGATGGCACGACTGACCGCGCGCGCCCGGTCCTCGTTCCGCGCAATTTCCTCCTCGTACCGCGCGATGAACTGAATTCCCAAATCGATTCCCAACCCCAAAATCATGACCGCAAACGTCACCGTGATCAGATTCAAGTGCCCGACCGCCAGTGTCGCGTACCCCATGCTCAACGCCAACACCATCACCATCGCCAGCACCGCCAAGATCGGTCGAAGAATCTCGCGGAAGCTGAACATAAACAGCACCGCGATGATCACCAACGTCACCACGGTCGCCTTGGTCGCATGCGTCTGCGATACCAGCATCTCGTCGTAATCCAACACCGGCTCGCCGGTCAGATGAATCTTCAGATCGGGAAACTCGGATCGCACCGTGGCCATGATCCGGCGCAGTTTGTCAATCGTCGCATCGTGCGTGACATCCGTCTCTCCGCGCGCCCCGCGCGGATGCACCAGCAGAAGATACATCGCGCCCTTCTGAAATGTCTGATATCCCTGCCACCGCATTTCGTTCTCTGCCGTCGCGACCATTTCTTCGCTGAAAAACGCCGTCGCCCACGGCGACAATGGCATACTCCCCGTCTCCGGCGTGCGCTCGGCCAATTGCCGGACAATCCGCGTGATCGTCGGCACGAACTGCTCCATATCCCGGCGTTGCGCCGCACCGGCAAAACTCATCTGTTGCAACATCCGATTCATCGCGTCAAAGAACGTGCTTAGCCGGGCGTCGTGCTGGAGAATGCCGAGCAATTGTTTGAAATCTGCCAGGCCGGTTCGAATCTGCTTCAATTCGTCCGGCGTCAGGTAATACAAGAACCACGGCCGGAGCGCGGCGTAGTCCACGTGGTAATACAAGTCCGTCGACCGAAACTGCTGGGCCGTCTTGCCATCGCGGGGATGTGGATTGTTTTCAGTGGCCAGCAGCGCCTTCACCAAGGCGTCTACCGCCGCCCGATTGCGGGCCGGCACCGCGCCTTCCACGAGGATGATGTAATCTTCCTCCGCGCGAAACTCCCGCGCATACTCACTGAAGAGGCGCCAATACTCGCTATCGCGGCCGATCAAATCATTCCGGCTGGTCTTGAATTCAAGTTTCCAAACCGTATAGCCCGCCGCCAAAATCGCCAGCAACACCCCGCCCAACACGAACAACCGCTGCTGCCGGACAATGACGGCTCCGAGCGCGGCCAGATAGCGTTGCCGGTGCATCAGCTTCCCCAAATTTCCGCCGGCACCGCGGCGAGGTTCGGCGCAATCCAATCCGCCCCCAACCCGCGCAATGTGGCGCCGTCCAAACTCGTCATCAACGCAAGGCACCGGCTTCCCGCAGCTTTGGCGGCTTGCACGCCGCTCCCGGCATCCTCGACTACCAGACAATCACTCGCCGGTAATCCAATGAGCTTGGCAGCGGTCAGGAAGATTTCCGGATCCGGTTTCTTGTGGGTGATATCCGAGCCGGTCACGATCGCGTCAAACCGCTCCCGCGGCAAGCCGATCTCCGGCAACATCCCGTCAAGTTTCATGCGGTCGGCACTGGTCGCAATCGCCGTTTTCAGCCCCCGTTGCCGGCATGCCAAAGTGAAGTCCAACGCTCCCGGCAAAGGTTTCAGCCGGCCTTTAATGTGTTTCAGAAAGATGGCGTAAGCCCGATTTTTATCCGCCGGCAGGTTGATCGCGATGCCATGCGCCTGGGCGACACCGCCGAGATACCGGTCCTCGCCAGTGCCGCGAAAAGGCCGGAATTCGTCCAGCGCAACTTGGACCCCATACGTCTCGGCAAACATGGCCGCGCCTGCCTCTGCCATAAAATCTTCGGAGTCGCAGAGCACGCCGTCCATGTCGAAAATAATTCCGGCAATACTCACGAGACAGCGGCCGGTTCGGCGTCTTTCTTCCCCTTGTTGGCGAGTGCAGCCTTGACGAGATTGGCCCCCAGCGACCACATCGGTCCGAGCGGGTTCTTGCAGTCATCCAACACTTCGTCGAGTGCCTTCACAAAATACGCGATGTCTTCATCGGTAATCACGAACGGCGGCAATACGCGAATAATATCGCCATGATTGCCGGAGACTTGAGTCAAAATGCGGTGCTTCTGGAGCAACGGCATCACAATCATCTGCGCGAACAAACCGTCGTTCGCCGCGTGAACCCCCTTCCATGCCATCTTCAGCCCAAAACTTTTCGGTTCGTGGAACTCAATCCCAACCATCAATCCCTTGCCGCGCGCTTCGCGCAACACCTCATGTTTCGCTTTCAATGCGTTCACAGCATCCAGCAACTTCTTCCCCTGTGTTGCGCTGCGTTCCACAAGCTTCTCGTCATCCAGAATCTTCAGCGTGGCGAGTCCGACCGCCATCCCGAGGTTGTTCCGTCCGAAACTCGATGAATGCACGAAGCAGCGATCCATCCGGTGATACACCTTCTGATAAATCGCGCGCCGCGTGATCATCGCTCCGACTGGCACATAGCCGCCGCTTAACGCCTTGCTCGTCGAAATCAAATCCGGTTCGAGTCCCCAATGCTCAAACCCAAAAAACTTACCGGTGCGGCCGTAGCCGGTTTGGACTTCATCGCAGAAGAAAAGCGTGCCGTACTTCCGGCAAATCGCCTGCGCCGCCGGTAAGAAATCGTCCGCCGGCACGCGCACTCCCTTTCCTTGAATGCACTCGACTGCAAATACCGCGACATCGCGTTTGCACAAGGCCTTGTCCAGCGCCTCGAGGTCGCCGTAGGGCACTTGAATGCCAGCCAGCAAATCACCAAAGCCTTCGCGAAATTCCTCGTTGCCCATGATGGACAACGACCCCATGGACAACCCGTGCCAGCCGTGATCGAGGTACGCCAGCTTGCTGCGTCCCGTCGCCGCCCGCGCAAATTTCAAACAGGCTTCGACGGCTTCCGTTCCGGAATTGGTAAAAAACACTGCATTCAAGTGCGGCGGACAATGCTTCACCAGCGCTTCGGCAAGCAAGCCACTGAGAAACGAACAATCCATCTGCACCATGTTGGCCAAGTCAAGATCGAGCACGTCCCGGATAGTCTGCGCCACTTCGGGCCGATTGCGCCCAATGGCAAACACGCCAAACCCGCTCAGCATGTCGAGATACCGGTTGCCGTCCTTGTCCCAAAGGTATTGCCCCTTGGCTTTGGCGTAAACCTTGTCGAATCCAATCGTCCGCAGCACCTTCACAAACGTCGGATTCACATATTGCTCGTGCAACGAGTAATTCTCACCCAGCCGGTCGGCCACCACTTGCTTCAAATCAAACTGTGCCATAAGGCTCGTAGATTAGCCGTCGCGCCGAATCGGGGCAAGGTGAAGTTTAGTCATACAAACACCGCTTGTGTTTTCCGCAGGCATCGTTTTAGATACGCGCCGTGACGGTAGAGCAACCTTTACGCATCGGCATCCTTGGGTCGGGCAATGGCTCGAACTGCGAGGCAATACTCCGCGCCTGCGCATCGGGCCAACTTCCTGGCCAAGTCGCCGCCGTCATCAGCGACAGCGCCGACGCCTTAATCCTCCAGCGCGCCCGGCAACGCAACATCCCGGCAACGTTTGTCGGACCGAGCCAGTTCAAAACCAAGCTCGAACCGGAGTTGGAACAACAGATCGTCTCCCTCTTACACACCGCCAAGGTCAACCTCGTTGTCTTGGCTGGCTACATGCGCGTTGTCAAATCACCGCTGCTGACCGCGTTTGCCGGCCGCATCATCAATGTCCATCCATCGCTCTTGCCGGCATTTCCGGGATTGAAAGCCTGGGAGCAGGCATTGAATTATGGTGCCCGCGTAACGGGCGTCACCGTGCATTTTGTCAACGAAGGGATTGACGCCGGGCCGGTTATTCTGCAACAACCCCTTGCGATATTGCCCGACGATACAGCCGAATCGCTGCATCAACGGATTCAGATCGTGGAACACACGCTGTTGCCGGAAGCGATTCGGTTGTTTGCGCTCGGGAAATTGCAGATCACCGGGCGGCGGGTCCAAATTTTAGAGTAATCATGAGTAACAACACCAAAAAACTATTACGCTTGGGAGTGCCCAAGGGCAGCCTCCAAGAATCCACTTTTGCGCTCCTGGCCAAAGCCGGCTGGAAAATTTCTTCGAGCAGCCGCAGCTACATCCCGCGCACCGACGATCCGGAATTGGAATTACGTCTCATCCGCGCCCAGGAAATCAGCCGATACGTCGAACACGGCTTCCTCGACGCCGGCCTCACCGGGGCCGACTGGATTGCCGAGAACAACAGCGACGTGCAGGTCGTCGCCGAAATCGCTTACAGCAAACAGACCACCAACCCAGCCCGCTGGGTCCTGGCGGTCCCCAACGATTCTCCCATCAAATCCGTCAAAGATTTGCAGGGCAAACGCATCGCCACCGAACTCGTCGAACACACCCGCCGCTGGCTCAAAAAGAACAACGTCCAGGCCGAAGTCGAATTTTCCTGGGGCGCAACCGAAGTCAAAGCGCCGGAATTGGTGGACGCCATCGTAGACATCACCGAGACCGGCTCTTCGCTGCGTGCCAACAATCTGCGCATAGTCGAAGAACTCGTCCGCAGTTTCCCGCAGTTGATCGCAAACAACCAATCCTGGACGGATGCGTGGAAGAAACAAAAAATTGAAATTCTGGCCATGATGTTGCGCGGCGCGTTGCAGGCCGAGGAGAAAGTCGGCTTGAAAATGAATGTTCCACGCGCCAAACTTGAGTCGCTGTTGCAGCAGTTACCGGCCTTGCGCAACCCCACAATTTCCCACTTGTCCCGCGAGGACTGGGTTGCCGTCGAGACCATTATTGACGAAAAAGTGGTGCGTGAGATCATCCCGCAGTTGAAGGCGGCCGGTGCTGAAGGTATTATCGAATATCCGTTAAACAAGGTCATTTACTGAAGAGGAGAACCGCATGGGTTCAATCAAGAAACGCCGCAAAGCAAAAATCAGCAAACATAAACGCCGCAAACGCCTCAAGGCGATGCGGCACAAGAAGCGCCGGTAGCACGCGCTACCCGCGGCCATGAATTGGAAGTCGCCATACCGGCACGTCATCACGGCCGCGCTGGGGGTTTGTCTTTGCCTCGGATGCAGCACGACTGCCCGCCGTTCCGGCACGCCCGCCAGCGACCCATTGGCATTGACGCCAGCGGAGGACGACCGCGCCCGGGCTCTCGCGCATTACGCCACTGCGATTGCCCACGCCGCCAACAACGATCTCCCGTCTGCCATGATCGAATACCGGGCGGCTTTCGAGCTTGACCCGGCCAATTCGACATTGGCGATGTGGTTGGCCGAGGTGTACCGCTCCCGGCAAGACCTGACCAACGCGTTCGCCGTCCTCGACACCGCGATCAAAAACGCGCCATCCGCCGCCGAACCATGGTTGGCGAAAGGTTTGATCCACCGCGGCAATGATGACTTGCCGGCGGCGATCACTTCATTGCGACAGGCCCAGAAACTCGAACCGATGCACATCGGGGTGATTCGCGCCCTGACCGAAACCTACCTCGCCATTCCAGATACCAACAGTGTTGTCATCCTGCTGGATCAGGCCTTCCGGCAGAAATCCACCGAGGCCAGCTACTGGATTGTGCTCGGTGATCTGCACACCACCGTCCTCCGCCAAAGCCCGTCGTTGGCTGGCCGCCTTGACCGCACCCGGGCCCGGCAATGCTACGACCACGCGAAAAAATTGTCGCCACACGATCCCGAAATTCTTGCCCGTCTCGGCGATTCCGCGATGGATGCGAACGACTTCAAGGCGGCCGCGGAAGCCTACGGGAAATTGCTCGAGATCCGGCCGAACGTCCCCAACCTCCGGGAGCGACTCGCAGCGATATATTTGCGCACCGGTCAAGGCGATAAAGCAATTGAGTTGTACAAGGAACTAATCAAACGCGAGCCCTTGCGCTTCGAATTCTACAACGTCCTGGGCGAACTCGAAGAAGACGCCAAGCGGCTGGAAGCCGCCTTGGGGTACTACGAGCAATCGCTCAAACTCAATCCCGACCAATCCGAACTCTATCTCGCCACCGCGGAACTCCAGCGCCGCTTGAAGCAGCCGACGGCCGTGACCGAAACCCTCGCCACTTGGAAGAAAAAGTTCCCGACCGACTGGCGGATCCCCTATTTCACCACCTTCCTTGCCACCGAGAAAAAAGATTACGCCCAAGCCTTGGCCGGCTTTGCCGACGCCGCCACACTCGCCCGCGAAGCCCCGCAAGAAGTCAACCTTGGCGCGCAATTCTACTTTGGTTACGGCGCCGCCTACGAACGCACCGGCGACCTCGACAACGCCGCCGCCATGTTCCGCAAAGCGCTCGAACTCAACCCACAATTTGCCGGTGCCCACAACTACTTGGGCTACATGTGGGCCGACAAAGGCCTCCACCTCACCGAAGCCTTGACCCACATCCAAAAAGCCGTCGAACTCGATCCCGACAACGGTGCCTACCTCGACAGTCTTGGCTGGGTAAAATTCAAACTCGGACGGGTGGAAGAAGCGCTCCCGCACTTGCAGCGTGCGATCGAACTGTTGGAAAATGACAAAGACCGCCCCCCCGAAGACCGGCTCGAAGACGCCGTCGTCTACGACCACCTCGCCGAAGTCCAACTTCGACTTGGCCGCATTGCCGACGCGATTCAGACTTGGAAACGCGCCCTCGCCCTCGACCCCGGCAACAAAGAAATCGCCGCCAAACTCCAACAGCATTCACCCGTGCCCCCCTGACCGAGTCGGCTCACGGTTCGACTCGAACTTCCACCACCACCACCGACTCCGTCGCTGCCGGTCGGGACGCCGCATAACTCACCGCCGCCTTGGCACCGGTTGCCTGACTACGAAACGCCGCCACATTCGTAGCCGGCAAATACACCATGAACACATTCGAAGGCGCGGCACTTTCCAAGCGCCCATGCAAATCCTTCGCGAGATTCTCCATCCGCACCCGCACCGCGACAACCGAATCTCCGCGGATTACCAGTGACTCCGGTAGTTCGGGCCGCTTGCCACTCGCCTCCAAAGCCGCCACCGCCGGTTGCCCATCCGTCGCATGACGGACTGCTGGCGCAGAATCCAAAGCCGCCAAACGTGAATCCCGTTTCTCTTCCGCCATCCCCTCGGCCGGTGTGCTTGGCAAAATTTTAGCCGTCACTCCCACCCGTTCGGCTCGCGCGACCGCCACTGGTGGCCGGCTTGGCCGCAAGAAAACAACGACCCCAACCACCACCAACACCAACGCCATCGCTTCCAACGGCACCTTCCACCAGACTGGCCGGAACAATGAATCCACCCACGACGACTGTTCTGGTTGCCGGAGTTTCCGGCGCACGTCCGCCAGAAATTGCGGCGGTGTTTCCGCCGCCGGCAACGCGGCGATGCCGGCCACCAGCTTCTGCAATTCCACCACACGCTGCGAGCACTGCGGACACTGATCCACATGCTCAATGACTTCCGCCTGGCGTTCCCCCGGCAACTCGCCGTCAATCAACGCCGACAAATCCTGTTCGATGTCGCGACAATTACTCATGTTTCATGCTTGCCCGTAGCGCTTCCCGTGCTCGGGCGATCCGGGATTTTACCGTCCCAACCGAGCACTTCAGCACCACCGCGATTTCCTGATAACTTAAATTCTCAACATTCCGCAAAACCAAAACTTCCCGAAACGCCCCCGGCAACGCCGCCATCTTGGCGCTCAACGTCCGGACCAACTCGGCCTTCGTCGCCTCCGCATCCGGCCCGCCCCCCGCCGCCGGCAACTGCATCTCCAACCGACCATCGTCCATCTCCACCGGCGCATCAAGCGACACAGTTTTCGACCGCCCGCGTCGCTGCCACCACCGGTGTTTGTTATGGGCGAGGTTCACGACAATCTGGTGCAACCAAGTGGTGAACTCACACTCACCGCGAAACTCGTTGATGCTCCGATAAATTTTCACAAACGCATCCTGCGCCACCTCCGTCGCATCCTCGCGGTCACGCAACAACTGAAACGCCACGTTGAACGCCCGCGCCTGATGCCGGCGCACCAAAGCGTCAAACGCGCCTTCATCGCCCTGCTGGCAACGCGCGACCAACTCGCGGTCACTGACTTCGGTCGGCTCGGTTTGTACGACCCCTTCCATCACAAAATGTTCCGTAAAATTAGTCAAACTCCGGCTTGGCTTCCCGGCTCATCAAATCTCGCACAGCCAATTTTGGCGCTTTCCCCTCGTAGAGAATCGCATACACCTGCTGGCTGATCGGCAACTCAACCTTCAGCCGCTGCGCCAGTTGCACAACCGATTTTGCTGTCTTGACGCCTTCCGCCACAGTCTTTGTGCTCGCAAGAATCTGCTCCAGCGTCTCGCCTTTTCCCAACCGCTCACCAAAGCCCCGGTTCCGACTATGCCGGCTGAACGCAGTCACGATCAAATCGCCGACTCCACTCAACCCATTGAATGTCGCCGGTCGCGCCCCCACCACCGCCCCCAACCGCCCCATCTCCGCCACCCCGCGGGTGCAGAGCGCCGCCTTGGTGTTATCGCCAAATCCAATCCCGTCACAACACCCAGCCGCAATCGCGATCACATTCTTCAAAGCCCCGCCCAACTCCACCCCGACCACGTCATCGTGGGTGTAAACCCGGAACCGCTCATTCATGAATGCCTGTTGCGCCGCCGCCGCATTCTTACCGGCCACCACCACTGCCGTCGGCACCCCGCGCCCCACTTCCTCCGCGTGACTCGGCCCCGACAAGACCACCACATCCCGCTGCAATTCCGCCGCGACAATCTCGCTCATCCGCGCTCCGGTCTCGTTCTCAATCCCCTTCGCCACATGCACCAACGCGGCGTGCGCCGGCAAAAACTCCCGGACCTGCCGGCAAATTGGGCGCATCCCGTGCGACGGCACCGCCAACACCACCAGCTCCGCGTGACGTAATGCCGCGTGCGTATCGAGTGTCGCCGTGATCGCTTCTGGAATCTTCACCCCCGGCAGGAAGGCCTTGTTTTCCCGGAAAACCAAAATCGGTTCCACTTCCTCCTGCAACCGGCCCCACAGCGTAACCCGGTGCCGATTGCCGTGCAGCAACACCGCCAGCGCCGTCCCCCATCCGCCGGTCCCGATGACTGTGACGTTCATTGTGTTTTCTTCCCTCCCACACGATTCTCCGTCCCAGCCCGCAGACGTTGAATGTTCGATTTATGTTTCCAGATTGCCACCACCGCGATCAACCCGGTAAACCACACCAAGTCCCGCTGCCAAAACCAAGTCGCCACCGGCAACACCGCCGCTGCGACAATCGATGCCAGCGACACATACCGGCTCACGGCAAACACCCCCGCCCAGACCGCCAGCACACACCCAAACGGCCCCGGCAGCATTGCCAACAACGCCCCGGCGCTCGTGGCAATCCCTTTGCCGCCCTTGAAATTCAACCAACACGTCCAGTTATGCCCGGCAATCACACCGACACAGCACAAAATCTGCAAATGGCTGCCGCCCTCGAAAATCCGCGGCGCGAAAAACACCGGCAGGAAACCTTTCAACGCATCAATCACCAGCACCATGATGCCGGGACCTTTCCCAAGTGCCCGCATGACATTTGTCGCGCCGATGTTGCCGGAGCCGACGGTCCGGATATCAATCCCCTTGGCTTTGGCCCACAGATAGCCGGTCGGGATTGACCCGAGCAAATAAGCCGCGACTCCACACCCAATCCAAATGGCCGCCGTCATGCGCGCGACTCTAGCCGAAAGGCCCCCATTCGCCAAGCCACGAGCAATCCCAGAATCGCAACCACAGCACAACCGGCAACGAACACATCCCCATGTTCCGTATAAAACGTCGCCGGCAACTCGGTCGGGACGAGTAACACAAACGGCAGCCAAGTCGCTTGAAAAATGTCCGCG
Source organism: Verrucomicrobiia bacterium (assembly GCA_022072455.1). GTDB lineage: Bacteria > Verrucomicrobiota > Verrucomicrobiia > Palsa-1439 > Palsa-1439 > CAINDI01. Next base: position 157,987 of record JAJVHY010000013.1, read on the forward strand.
CGTGGTTGGACAAATCCCAGCGGACTGACCACACACGTCACGCCATGGTTTGTCGCCCGCACGAGCCACCGGCGGTTTTCGACGGTGCGGAACACGGCATTGGCGAGATGGATTTCCGCGGCCGGTGAGTCTTTAAACCACGCGTCGTTGGTCAGGTTCACCATGAACTCTGCTCCGGCCTTCACGAACCGCCGATACACATGCGGCAACGTATCCTCAAAACAAATCACCGTCCCAAAATCCAACCCATGCACATTGAACATCGTGTACTCACGCCCACGCTCAAAGCTGTCGGTGATCGGCGTGAACCATTTGAAGAACGGCATGATTTTCCGCAACGGAACGTATTCGCCAAACGGCACGAGCCGCGTCTTCCGGTAAACCGTCGGCACCGACCCATCCGGCCGCACGAGCGCTGCGGCATTAAAAGCCTCGACCGGCTCGGAGTGCGGTGTGAGGTCGATCGTGCCGGTCAGCAGATAGGCCTTGGCCTGCGCGGCGGCGGCGGTGACAACGCCGTAAGTAGTCGCCTCATACCGGAGCGCGTCGGGCGTCGCCGTTTCGGGCCAGATCACGAGATCAACTTTCGTCAGGGTCGCCGTCTCGGTCAGACTGCGATACCGGTCGAGGATCATCGGTTTCTCGCGCTCGTCAAACTTCAGCGACTGCGGGATGTTCCCCTGGACCAGCGCGAGCCGCAACGGTCGTAACGCCCCGGTCGGTTGGCCGGGACGTAACTCGCGAAAACCATACAGCACCGCCGCGCACACCAGACTCATCGCGACATAAAACTCCCAACTCAACCGCCGATTCATCCCCTGCCGGTCCACAAACCGGCGGACGGTGCAGAAGAGCGCGTAGTTCAAAACAAATACCAACGCCGAAACCCCATACACACCGGTAATGCCGGCAAATTGGATCAGCGGGACCGACGAGTGTTGCGTAACGCCGAGTCCATTCCAGCCAAACCCGCCAAGGGGAAAGTGACCGCGAATCCATTCCAAGGTCACCCACCCGGCCGCGCCGGCAAATGCGACTCCGAGATTCCGCGTCACCGAGTCGGTCTCATTTTTCCCGAAAAGATTGAGAAACACCCCGGCCCCCCCGAAGTACAACGCGAGAAACGCAATCAGTGCGACCATGCCGGGTAACGAGACGTGGATGATCCACCAAGTGGTCATGCCGAAGAAGACCACCCCGGCCAGATAGCCCCGTCGGAACGCTTCCGGCCGCGAACAACCTTCGATGGCAAAGAAAAACGGAATCAATGCGATCCAGCCAACCTGCCCTTGGTCAAACGGAGGCAGCGCCACTGCCAGCAGAAAGCCCGACAGAATCGGGAGCAACCACCCGCGGAGTATTGGAACAAATTTCATTCGCGCCCGGCCGCGATTGCGAATCGCTCCTACGCGTTCTTGCCGCAGCAGTTTTTGAACTTCTTGCCGGAACCGCACGGGCAAGGTTCGTTGCGGCCGACTTTGGGTACGTCGCGCTTCACTGGCGTCGCCGCTGCTTGAATCGCTTCGTCCACCATGTCCGACTTGGGCTCGGCCGGGGCCGCGGCTTGGGCCGGTTGGGCAAAAGCGCCGCCGGCGTTCAATTCTGGCGCGGAGAGTTGTTGCGGCAACGCGCTGAGGAATTTTTCGAACGCCGCCAGGCTGCTCGCCGACCGGAAGACGTTGCTCGCAATCTCGCTCTTCACGCTGGCCATCATTTCCTCAAACATCTTGAAGGCTTCGGCCTTGTATTCGACCAGCGGATCGCGTTGGCCGTAGGCGCGCAGCCCGATGGCGTTGCGAAGCTGATCCATGTTGTAGAGGTGCTCCTGCCAGAGCCGGTCAAGCGCACTCAGAACACAAAGGCGCTCAATGTGTTTGATCGCATGCGGATCTTCGTTGGCCGCTTTCGCTTCGTAGGCACGGCGAACTTTTTCGAGGACAACCTGACGGACTTCCTCGGACGTTTTGTCCACGAGTTGCTCCTGCCGGAGGCCGATGGGGAACGCAATGTTGGCCCAACGCAATAGACCTTTGAAATCCCATTCATCGTGCAACTTTTCGGCTGGGCAGAACGTCTCAACCTGGATCTCGATAACTTCTTCGAGGATGTCGAAAATGATGTGGCGCGGGTCGTCGCCTTGGATGACTTCATTGCGGAAGCCATACAGGACTTCGCGCTGCTTGTTCATCACATCGTCGTATTCAAGCGTCCGCTTGCGGATGGAGAAGTTGTGTTCTTCGACTCGGCGCTGGGCGGTTTCGATGGAGCGATTCAACAGCGGATGCTCCAATTCCTCGCCCTCCTTCATGCCGAGCTTTTCCATGATGTTCGCGATCTTGCCGGAGGCAAAGAGGCGCATCAGGTCGTCTTCAAGTGAAACGAAAAACCGTGAACTTCCCGGATCACCCTGCCGGGCGCACCGGCCACGCAACTGCCGGTCAATGCGCCGCGCTTCATGGCGTTCACTGCCGATGACGTGCAAGCCGCCGACTTCGGCAACGCCTTCGCCGAGTTTGATGTCCGTGCCACGGCCGGCCATGTTGGTGGCAATGGTCACGGCATTTTTCTGGCCGGCCCGGGCGACAATTTCGGCCTCGGATTGGTGATACTTCGCGTTGAGCACGTTATGCGGGATGCCTTTGCGCTTCAACATGCGCGACAACACTTCGCTGGCATCCACGCTGACGGTACCAACGAGCATCGGCTGGCCCTTCTTGTTGCGCTCCTCGATCTCATCAATGATGGCGTTGTATTTTTCGCGGCGCGACTTGTACACCACGTCGTTCTCATCCGCGCGAATACACGGCCGGTTGGTCGGAATCACCAGCACGCCGAGTTTGTAAATGTTCATGAACTCGGTGGCTTCGGTTTCGGCGGTGCCAGTCATGCCGGCGAGTTTGCTGTAGAGCCGGAAATAGTTTTGGATCGTGATCGTCGCCAGTGTTTGCGACTCGCGTTCGATGGTCACGCCTTCCTTGGCCTCAACCGCACCGTGCAACCCATCACTCCAACGCCGCCCCGGCATCAGGCGGCCGGTAAACTCGTCCACAATCAGAATCTTGCCGTCTTGGACCACGTACTCGACGTCTTTCTCAAACAAGCAATACGCCCGCAGCAACTGCGCGATATTGTGGATCTTCTCGCTGCGTTCCTCGTACAATTGCTGAACACGTTGCCGGCGTTTTTCCTTCTCCTCGTCCGGCAACTCCAACGCGTCCACTTCCTGCAATGCGGTGACAAGATCAGGGATCGTGAATGCTTCCGGGTCGGTTGGATTGAGAAACTTCCGGCCTTTTTCTGTGAGGTCGCTGTCGTGTTGTTTTTCGTCAATCGTGAAAAACAACTCCTCTTTCCGCTCGATCAATTCTTTCTTGCTCGAATCCGCGAGCGATTCGAGTTCGGCTTCGTCGAGCAACTTGCGGAGGTCCGGCTCCTCCATCATCTTCGCCAACTGCCGGTTCTTCGGCATTCCAAGCTTGACCAAATGCAGCAACCGTCCGGCTTGCGCTTCTACCTCCACCACTTGTTTGGTGTCCTTGCCGGCGCGAGTGTCGAGCAATTGTTTGGCTTCGTTGACGTACCGGTTGCAGAGCATCGTCTGCGAGCGGACGAGTTCCGCGACTTGTGGTTTGTATTTGTCGAACGAATGCGTGGCGACTGTGGACGGCCCGCTGATGATGAGCGGCGTTCGCGCTTCGTCAATCAGGATCGAGTCCACTTCGTCCACGATGGCGAAGAAGTGACCGCGTTTGACCTGCGTCTCCGCGCTCGTGGCCATGCCGTTGTCGCGGAGATAATCAAAACCGAATTCGGCATTCGTGCCGTAGGTGATGTCGCACGCGTACTGCGCCCGGCGGATCGGCGGCGGTTGATCGTGTTGAATGCAGCCGACCGTCAACCCCAGAAACTTATAGATCTCGCCCATCCATTCCGAGTCACGTGCCGCGAGGTAATCGTTCACCGTGATGAGGTGGACATTGTAGCCCGACAATGCATTGAGATAGAGCGGCGAAGTCGCCACCAGCGTCTTGCCTTCGCCGGTCGCCATTTCCGCGATATTGCCTTTGTGCAACGCGATGCCGCCGAGCAACTGAACGTCAAACGGCACCATCTCCCATTTGTACGGTCGACCGCGCACCAACCACTCGCGCCCACACAACCGCCGGCAAGTGTTCTTCACCGCCGCGAACGCTTCCGGCAGGATTTCGTCAAGAATCGCCTGTTCCTGTTCAAACGCCCGGCGGCGGATGGTCTTCGCGTCTTCCGAGTTTAACTCGCCGTCAAGCTTCCGCGCCTCGGCATACAACTCCGGCACCCCGCGCGTCTTCCGCGCCGCCTCGATGCGAGCCTTGAATTCCGCGGTCTTCGCCCGCAACTGGTCATCGCTGAGTTTTTGATACTGCGCCTCGAACTCATTGATTTGCGCGACCAGCGGCCAGAGTTTTTTCAACTCGCGCTGATTTTTCGATCCGACGATTTTCTTTAATATCCAGCCAACCATTTTAGCTTCCCGGTTTTACGACCGGCGTGCCCGCTTGGCATAGAGGACAACTGGCCGGGTCAAAGGTTTCAATCTGTAATTTCAACAAACTCACCAACGGCACCCCGAAATTCACGCCCCCCTGCGACCGGTCCACCAACGTCCCGACCGCCACGACTTCCCCGCCCTTTTGCCGGACGATGTCCATCGTCTCCTGCACGCGGCCGCCCTTCGTCACCACATCCTCCACCACGAGCAACTTCTCGCCCGGGGCGATTTGAAAATTCCGCCGCAACTCCAGCTTACCGGCCGCGTCCTTCTCCGCAAAAATGTGGCGAATCCCCATCGCCCGGCCGACTTCGTGCCCAATAAACAACCCGCCCATGGCCGGCGAAATCACCGTCGCAGCTTGTGGCAACTTGGCCGCCAATGCCGCGCACAACCGTTCCGCCTGCCGGGGCCATTGCAGCACCAAGGCGCACTGAAAATACTGCCGGCTATGCAAGCCCGACCGGAGCAGAAAATGCCCCCCCAACAGCGCGTTGGTCTCGCGGAAAATCTGTAACACGTCAGCGTCGTTCATGATGCGAAAAGTGCGCGGTTTATCGCACGTTTCGCCGGTGGGGACAACTACTTTACGCAACCCGGCAGCGCACTCGCGCCGCTCCTGCCAGCGCCGCGATCACTCAACAAGCCAGACTGCCAAGCCGATTGGATTACGCAGCAATTGTTCCGCCACGCTCCCACCGAAGAACTGGCCAATCATCGACTGACCACGGCGCCCGAGCACAATCGTGTCGCACTCATGCCGGTGGGCGGCTTCGAGTATTGCCTCCCCAACGCGACCGATTTCGTCCGAGACATCAGTTTCAATCGCGGCGGCGGGGATGCCTTCGCGAGTCAGGCCCTCCTTCATTTCCGTCAACATCCGTTCACCGCTGGTGAAAGCGGTCGCGATATAGTTGTCGCGCTGCAATCCCAGTGTCGCGGAATCACCGGCCTCCAGCCACGGCGGCAACGGCGGCAGGACATGGAACAGCACGATCTTAACGTTGGCGGCGTCCAGCCCCAGACACGCGTCGCGAACATAGGCGAGTGTTTTTGCAGTTCCTTTGTCCCCACGGACTGCCACGAGCAGTTTATGTTTCATAAACCACCTCCGCGGCAATATACGCCAACCAGTCCGATGCGCCAGCCGCTACAACGTCCGGAGCGCCTGCTCCACCATCGTCGTCGCGTTCTCGTGAGACTCCCCGGTGAACCGCATCGGCTTCCCGAAACGGACCGTGACCGGGCCGCGGCGCGGGATGAACTTGCCGAGCGGTAGAACTTTGTCAGTGCCGATAATTCGTACCGGAATGATCGGTGCCTTCATGTCCACCGCCACCAAACCAGTCCCCCGCTTCAACGGCTGAAACTCACCGGTCACACTGATCTGGCCTTCGGGGAAAATCATCACCGAATACCCCCGATCGAGCAGTCGCCCCATGCTGTCGAGACCGGCTTTGATGTTCTCGCCTTCCTTGCGTGGGAACGCAAAACAGTTGAAAACCAATTCCGCCAACCACGCGAGATACCGGAACTCGCCGTAAACCACGTCGCGCGCCGCCGCAAACGAAATCCGCTGTCGCAACTCCGCCGGCAAGGCCAACAAAAACGCCAGCGCGTCGAAAAAGCTCAGGTGATTTGCCATGAACACCGCCGGCAATTCCGTCTTGCGCACATTCTCGGCCCCCTCGACCTTCAAATCCATCCAGACGTGCCCGATCGGAAACGCCAAGCCCAGTTGCCCGATTTCACGCAGAACATGCGCCCACGATTTCCGTGGCCACTCTTTCAAACTGGCCACGGCCGCAGCGGCCGGTGCGCTCTTGATCAACTCCGCCAACTTCGCGACCGTCAAGGATGGCCCCAGCGTCGCTTCGTCGAGTTGAACACCGAAGTTCTGCTCGATCCCGGCCATCAACTCGACCCGCAGCAATGAGTCGAACGGCAGTTGCCGGAAAATATCCGTCTTCTCGTTGATCTCGGCGGGATCAACATCGGCAATGCTCGCGATCAATCGGATCAACGGCGAGATCTGCCGGGCCTCGGGCTTACCGGCGGTCGTGTCCTGGCCTTGCGACTTCAACCACTTGATCACTTCCTCCCGTTTCACCTTCCGCGTCGCGGAACGCGGGAAATCATCGTGCGGCCAGACCGAAAACCCGGTGATTCGTTGATACGTCGCGAGGTGTTCGTTCGCCGCCGCGACAACGGCTTCCGCGTTCAAGTTCGTTCCCAGCAAGACCGCGTGAATCTCTTCTTGCCCCGGCTTGCGCTCCCAGCCGACCACGCAACTGTCGCGCATCCCGGTTTGCTTGTTCAACGCCGCTTCGAGGTCTTCGGGATAAACATTCTGCCCGCCCGGCCCGAGGATCATGTATTTCTTGCGGCCCTTCAAAAACAAAAAGCCATCCTTATCGAACTCGCCGATATCACCGGTCTTGAACCACCCGTCCTCCGTGAACGCTGCCTTCGTCAATTCCGGCTCCGCGAAGTAGCCCTGAAACACACTCGGCCCGCGCACCTGAATCTCGCCATCGCCGGCAATCCGCGCCTCGACGCACGACAATAACTTGCCGACCGACCGGAACCGGTGGGCAAACTCCGTGTTCGTCGAAATTACCGGCGCTGTCTCCGTCAGCCCGTAACCTTGCAGCACGAACAACCCCATCGCATTCCACCGATGCTCCAAGTCCGCGTCCAACGGCGCCCCGCCCGATGCCACCCGCCGCAGCCTTCCGCCAAACCGGCGGTGCAACGACGAAAACAACAGTCGCCGCACAGAGCGCGACTCAGTCTTCATCCCCCACTGCATGAGCTGGTCAAACGCTGCTTTCTTGCCGGCGGCGGCCGCGCGGTCTTCGATTTTGGCGAGCAACACCCGCAAAAACTCCGGCACGGCCGGAATTGTCGTCACACGATGTTCACGCACCAACTCGGCAATCGCGGCCGGCGAGTGCGCGTACACGATCTTCGCCGTCACGCGGAACGGATACAAAAATCCAATCGTCTGCTCGAATACATGGCTTAACGGCAAAATCGACAGAAACACATCGTCACCCGCCATCGGCATCGCTTCCGCGACGGCCTCGACGTTGGAACGCAAATTCCGGTGCGTCAACATCACGCCCTTGGGCTTTCCCGTCGTGCCGGAGGTGTACATGATCTCGACAAGATCGTCTTCATTCGCCGCAACATCCGCCACATCATCCACCCGCAACTCCCGGACACTCTCCAGTTCAGTCGCCGGCAAGCTGGTCTTGAACCCGTGATGCCGGAAAAAAAGTTTCGCGCCCGACTGTGAAGAAATCTGCTGCACCATGTCCGGCGTACTCTGCAAATTCAACGGCACGATCACCGAGCCATTCAGCAGCACGCCCCAGAACAGACAAATCCAGTCCGGCGAGTTCGGCGCCACCACCATCACTCGGTCGCCCTTCCCCACTCCCTGCTGGCGCAAATAGCCGGCAATCCCCGCCGCCCGCCGGTAAACCTCTCGGTATGTCAGCGTGTTCGTCCGGTACCCCACGCGCATCGCCAGCGCCACCTTGTCCGGCAACTCACGCGCGTTTTGGATCAACAGATCGGTCAGCAGCATAGCGTTGATATTACACTCGCCGGTCAATGCCCGAAAGCCCGCGGCAACCAAGTCGTCAGCGGTTCGATGTAGGTGATCAGCAACACGCCGACGAATTGCACCGCCAGCATCGGCAAGGCGGCGCGCATCACTTCGACCATCGGCTTGTTGAAACGGTAAGACGCAAGCAAGAGATTCAACCCGACCGGCGGACAGAGGAAACCGAGTTCCATGTTCACCAGAAAGATGATGCCAAGGTGAATCGGGTCAATCCCAAACGCAATGCCCAACGGCACCAACAACGGCACCACCACAACAATAGCCGCGTAAATCTCGACCAAGCCGCCCACCATGATCAACACGATGTTCAATCCCAGCAAGAACAGCCACTTCGAGTGAATCATCCCGGTCGCCCACTCCACGGCGTGCTCCGGTACCTGGGCGTCCACGAGATAAGAAGTGAACGCGAGCGCCACGCCCAAAATCAGCAAAACGCCGCCGACAAGCAATCCGCAATCAGTGACAACTTCCGACACATTTTTCTTTTCGGGTAGACCCCGGGCCGGGTCTGCCGCTTGCCGGGTGAAGAGTTTCAAATCCCGATAAATCACCGTCTCGACAAGGAACGCATACACCGCCGTGACCGCCGCCGCTTCGACCGGCGTCGCGAACCCGCTGAACAACGCCGCCAACGCCACGACCGGCAACGCGAGTTCCCATTTAGCGTCCCAGATCGCCCGCCACGCTTCGCGCTTGTCGAACCGCTGCGCGCTCTTCTCCAACTTCGGTCCCGCCGCGACGCCCCACCAGATGGCCAGTCCAACCATCACAAAGCCGGGAATGATCCCGCCCAGAAACATCTGCTCAATGGTGACCGGCGCTTTCGCCTGACCGGCGATGATCGCGTACAAAATCAACGGCAAACACGGCGGAAACAAAATACCCAGCGATCCGGCCCCCGTCAGCAATCCGAGAGCTGTCCGTTCCTTGTAGTTGGCCGCGAGCAAGACCGGCATCAACACGCCGCCCAACGCCAGGATCGTCACCCCAGATCCGCCGGTAAACGAAGTAAAGAAGGCGCACACCAGCGCCGTGACAATGGCCGGCCCCCCGCGGATCTGGCCAAAGATTGCCGCAAACACGCGCACGAACCGCTTCGACGCGCCGCCCTCCGCAAGGAAATATCCGGCCAACGTGAACAGCGGTACCGTCGGCAACGACGGGTTGGTCACGAGACTGTAATGCGTCAACGGCACCGCCGCGATGGCCACACCTTCGCCCCAGAATAAAATCATCGCTGCGCCACCCAATGTCGTGAAAATCGGCGCGCCGAGCACGGTTGCCAACAATAACATGGCCAAGGCCGGCCACTTCAATTGCTCCGGCGCAATTGGCGCAAACCGGGCCACCGCGACCATGGTGATGATCAAAACCAGCGCAACCAGCCGGCCCCGCCACGACTTCGCAGCGTGCCACCATAACCGGAACGCAATCACGCCAAATCCCACCGGCAACAAAGCCTGGATCCACCAAGTCTGAACACCGTAGGCAATTGTTGAGTGACTCGGAATTTCGGTCCGCACAAATTGCGCGCTCGCGACGCAGAGCAACGCCGAGACGACCGCCGCAAACGAATGACTGAAAATCGTGACCGCCTTCCGCGTCCGCCCGTGCAAGACCGCCGTGATGGCGGAAAGTGCCAGCAACCGGCCATCGCGCGCCGCCACGGCACCGCCGAGAATGCCCACCAACAAAGTCAGGTGCTGGACAATCGACGGCGCCCCCGCGATGCCGGTCTGCATCGTCTTCCGCAAAATGATCTCGACCACTGGTATAACCATCATCGCCAGCAACACGAATGTCACCCCGAGGTTCTCGGCTTCGCGAACGCAACGACGCCAGCCGGTAGCGATGATTGGTTGAACGGGGATTTCAGCGCTCATTTCGTAGCGCAACGTTCTAGCGCGCTTTGCCGGTAACGGCAAGCAAGGATCGTGTAGCCGCACCCCTTACGGGTGCGTTCGGTGAGCGCAGGCTAAAGTCTGCGGCTACTACTTCGCCCGAAATTCCTTGAGGAGCTTCTGCACTTCGTCAAACAACTCCGCCGGCACGACGCCGCCACGCACTTTGGGGTAGGTGCTTTGGGCGAGTGCGTCCCACGCTGCATCCGCCTCGGGGGTTAACTTGGTGACGTTCAGCCCGCGCTTTTGCATCGCGGCAACGGAATCCACCATCTCCTTGCGGGCCTGGGCGCGAATTTCCCCACCGGCCTTTTCGGCCGCGACCCGCATGGCAGCCTGGGTGGCCGGCGGCAGTTGCTCCCATGTCTTTTTCGTCACGACCGCAGCGCCGACCAGCGGCACCCAGTTCATGTCGAGCATGTTCGGCGCGGAATCGTAAATCTGCCCGGCCAACGCGAAGAACGGCGGCACTGGGATGGCATCGATCAACCCCGTCTTCAATCCCGGTACAATATCAGTCGCTTCGAGCGGGATCGGTTGATACCCGCCGGCCCGCATGATCTCAATCGCTTTGTTGTCGCCGGCCAATGCGAAAAGCTTCTGGCGTTTCAATTCATCCGGAAACAAGGCCGGCCGCCGCGAGAAAAACTTGATCCACCCGGCATCTGTCCAGAACAAAACCACAAAACCCTTTTCGCTCAACCGCCGTTCGAGTAACGGCCGCATCTTCTCGCTGACATAATCCAACTCCGCAAGTGACCGGAACATCTTCGGCATCATTTGCAAACACGCAACCGAGCCATCAATGTGCGACAAGCCGCTGGCGGTCAGCATGGCGGCTTGGAGCTGGCCGATTCGCATCCGGCGCACCATATCTTCTTCGCCGCCCTGGGTGCCATCGGTGAACATGATCAACTGCGGGCCGCTTGGCGCCTTGCGCCACGCCTCCGCCATCACCTTCAAACTCTGGTGTGGTGACGAATCTTTCGGGGCCAACGTGCCCAGTTTGATTTTCACCTGCGCTTCGACCGAGACCACCGCACCAGCCAACAGAATCCAGCCTGTCAAAACCGCAAAAAAATGTTTCATCGTTCAATCCGCAAAAAGTTCATCAATTTTCCCCAACAACCAACGCGCCCGGCGCTGCATGATCAGATTCGCCAGACGAACCTCCGGCACCTGATTGACGTCAATCGCCAGCGCTTCCTTCAAAAGTTTTTCAAATTCCGCGCGCTCTTGTCGCTGCACACAGACCGATTCCGCATAAGTCACCAACGGCCCGGCCATCTGGCCGCCTCCGAGTTCCACGGCTCGCTCAAAATGCTTTTTCGCGAGCGCGGCCGCCTCCTGGGGTCGCTGCCCGGGCTGCGCCATCCGGTAGCTGATGAGAAAGCTATGGATCGCGCCGTGTTCAAAAGTTTCATCCAAAACCAACGCCCGCTCAATCAACGCCCCGACCTTCGGCACGTCCGCGACCAACTCGGGATTATCTTTCGAAATCGAGATACACGACCCCCACGCCGCGGCCGTCCAATACAACAACGGCACATCCGCCTTCGTCGCCAGCCGCGCCGCCCCGACTGGATCCTGCCGGAGTTTCTCTTGAAAACCACGGTGATTTTCCTCCAGGCCGCGCAGTCCGTAATTTCGCGCCCGCAGATAGAGTTTCCGCGCCCGATCCCGCACCGCCGCCGCCCCGGCCACATCGGTCGCTTCCAATTCATCGGCATCCGGTTGGATAAATCCGTAACCATATTGCGTAAAGCCACTGGTCACCGCCAGCAGCAACCCGCGATGCCGGGGATTCTCCGCCAGCAGACTTTCCATCAGCTTCAAACTGAACGGCACCGCCGCCCGGACCAATTCCGGATCATCGTCCGCCGCGAACGTAGTCCCACCGGCCGCGAGCGCATTCCCGACTTGATTGACGGCAATGCGTTTGACCGAGCAGGCGCTCGTGAACGCGAGACACGCCGCCAAAATGAAAAAAGTTCGATTCACGTCCCGCGCTGTATCGCATGTTACTCACAGCATGACAAGCCGGTTGAACAAACCGCGGACTTGAAGCAGTTTCCTTGACCGGCTACGATTCACCTATGAAAACTTTTTTCCGCTGTTTCCTCGGAGCGTCGCTGCTGCTGCTCCTTGCCGCCTGCGCCACCGTCACCGAAACCGGTCGCCGGCAACTCTTGCTCGTCTCCGATAGCGAAGTCACGCCCATGGCCATCAGCGAGTTCGAGAAACTCAAACAAGGCACCCCCATCTCCAAGGATGTTAAAGTCAACGAAATGCTCCAACGCGTCGGCAAACGCATCGCCGCCGTCGCAACCCTGCCCAACGCCCAATGGGAGTTTGTCTTGTTCGACGACGCGAAGACGGTCAACGCCTTCTGTCTGCCCGGCGGCAAAGTCGGCGTCTACACCGGCATCCTCCCCATCACCAAAGATGAAACCGGTCTCGCCACGGTCATCGGCCACGAAGTCGCGCACGCCACCGCCAAGCACGGCGCCGAACGGATGAGCGGCGCCTTGGCCACGCAACTCGGCGGTCAGCTTTTCGGCATGGCTCTGAAAAATCAGTCCGCGCAAACCCAAAACCTTTTCCTCGGCATCTACGGCGTGACGAGTCAGGTCGGCTGGACCTTGCCGCACTCCCGCGAACAGGAATCCGAAGCCGATCACATTGGCCTGCTCTACATGGCACGGGCCGGTTACGATCCGCGCGCCGCGGTGGATTTCTGGAAACGGTTCGCGGCGTTCAACCAGAAGAGTGGCGGCCAACAATGGGAATTTCTGAGCACGCACCCGCTCGACGAGACGCGCATCAAGGACATCGAAAAAAGGATGCCGGCGGCACTGGCCGAATATCAGAAAGCCGTCCCGGCCAGCAGCCGATAAAACCGCCAGATGATTTCCTCCTCGAACGCGCGCACGCTCGGGTAAACAAATTCCTCCCCGGCAATCGCCCGCTGAATCCCCTGATTCACCCGCTCCACCGGCAACAAGGCCGCGATCCGCGCCAGCAAATGATTAAGTTGCACCCCGTGCTTCAACTGCAGCACGACATCATCGGCGCGCAAGGTGGATTCGCCATCCAGCACCCATTGCAGCCGATACGGTTCGCCCGTGAGAAAAAGTTCAATCCGAAACTCCAGCACGTCCGCCAGCCGGGACGCCTTGACCATCTCCACTTTGCGCGACACCGACCCACGCGGCCCCGGCTGGACCGTCCACTCCATCTCACGAGCCGGCACATTCCGTAAACGTTTCACCCGTCCCGCGGCCGCAAACACATACTGGTCCGGCGCCAGCAATTGTTCACGCCCATACAAATCCACCACCGTCACTCCAGCCGGTGACACCTTCAACGCCGGCGCGCCCCGTGCGACCGGCAATACCGGCAACGCACTCTCCGCGACGATGTCTGTGGAAAAGTTTCGCGCCCGCAAGGCGGCCTGCAAAGCGCTGGCCTCCGCGTGCGGCAGTTTCCCGACCACGATCCCAAACAACTCCCGCTGCAACAGCGCGCAATCCGCCCGGGCCACTCGCGGCGCGACCATTGACGCCTCCTCCAAATCGCTGCGCGAAATCGTCTGATCGAGCGACTGCTGGAGCAAGGCGTACGTCATCGGCTTTGCTCCAGCGCCAATAACCGGCGCTTCAAAGCCAGTCCACTACTAAACCCGCCCAGCGATCCATCGCCGGCAATAACACGATGACACGGGACGATGATCGGGACCGGATTCGCACCGCAAGCCGAGCCGACGGCCCGCGTCGCGCGCGGCTTGCCGATTTTTTTCGCGACCCAACCGTAAGAACGCGTTTCACCGCGGGGTATTTTCAGGAGGGTGCGCCAAACGAGCTGCTGAAAGGCAGTCCCCGCGCTGAGATCAAGCGGGACGGTAAAGCGCACCTGCTTGCCGGCGGCGTAGGTTTTGAGTTGCCGAGCCAGTGGACCGGTCGCGGCGGGGCCGCCGCTCCCACGAAATTCCAACCGGCACAGGCCGCGTTCGGAAAACTCGATGCGCAACGGGCCAAGTTTTGTTGCGACTGTTACCGCACCACCACGATGATCAGCCATAGCGTGACCAACGATAGTCCAAGCCACATAAAAAAGCGATTGCGGGTCTCACGCTGGACACGTTTCAACGTCGGCTTCGGCGGGCGCGTGCTGCCAGCGGCGAGGTAGCGGCCCAGCCGGTCGTCCGCCTCGCCCGCAAGCGCCGGTTGCCGGCCAGCCTGGGTGAATAAATCTGGCTCGCGATTCTGAACAAATGGAATCGCTTCGGCTTCGAGGTCGTGCATCGGATTCGTGGTGACATCCGGCAAGTCATGACTTCTCCGCGCACTGCCCGCTGGCGCCTGGCGAGCCGGCGGGGTCAGCATTTCCTTGACGAAACTCTTGAAGGACGCGACCCGGCTGGGCGGAGCTGGTGGGGTGTTGGCGGCGCGCAGTTGGCGTTCGAGGGTCTCGATTTGCGCCTGCACGTCAGCCAACGCGCGGTCAACGGGCTTGATGTCTTTGCGACGAGTCGCCATGGCAGTTTCCGGCTAGTTTTTGAGCGCCAAAAACAGCATGACCCAGATCGTGCCGGCCAGAATCAACGGCGCGCTCGCGGCGGCACCAAGCCGGGCGTACCGGAGCATTTCGTTCCAATCAACCCCTTCGACCGGCTTCTCCACCGGCAACACGGGCTGGCCGGCGGATGGGTTCAAGCAATCGAGTTTGGTCCGGGCGCGATTGTATTCGAGCCGGGAGTTTTCAATGATGCCGAGAGCACGACTGAGTTCCGTGCGGATCGAAGAGCTGGACCATTCTTCGTCGTTGATGGCCTGAAGCTGGTCGAGGTAATCCTTGAACGTGGTTGTGGTGTTCTCGCAAAGCCCGGCAAGCCGCTGTGCCTGAATCTGCTCGCGTTCGAGGGTGACGAGTGCCCGGCTGATGTTCTCAATCATCTCGGCCTTACCGCGAGCGTACTCGTCTTGCTTGCGGCGCAACTCTTCGAGATCGGCTTTTTGTTGTTCGAGTTCCTCTTGCTGGCGGCGCAACGTGAGCAGCTGCTCGCGGGCCTGGTCGAGTTTGGAATCCACCTCTTCTTTGTGGACGGGCACATCCAGAATCGCCAAACCGGCCCCGTTCCCGGCACCAGTGGCAGACAGAATGGCGCTATTTCCCCCTTGCTTCATAGAAAACTACCTCCTTGTTGCGCGAGAAATAACAGATTGGCCGGGAATGTAAAGAACGGAGTGTTCCGTTAATCACATTTCCATGTTTTCGACGCGTTTCAGAGCCAGTTGCATCGGGATGGTTGTCGCGAGGAGGCTGATCAATGAAACAATCATCCACGCGCCAACCATCGCCCACGGTTGCTGGTCGCGCCGCAGGATGCCGCCGTAGAACTGCAGCCACATCGGCGCGGCTTCGATGGCGATCACAACCGCGATGTAGACCAAACTGAGAACGAAACAAAACGTGCCGCCGAACCCGGAGACGATCTTCGCCGGGTTGTCGTCGCGCCGGTTGGCAGTCGAACCAGTCCCGAAATTCGGAAATAACGCACCCACCCCAACCGCAATCCCGCACAAGCCAAAACTCATCAATACGCCCGTCGCGCTGAATAACAGGGTCAACCAAGCCGGGACGTGCAACAAGAGACAGGACACCAGCGTCAACGAAGTCGTGATCAGAATGGCGACCACACTGCTGAGCCAGAATTTTTGGAGCAACACACGCTTCAACCCAAACGGGACCATGCCCACGATCCACAACCGTTTGCCTTCAAGACTGAACTGCGGGAAGACAAACCGGGTCGTCAACGTCCCCAGCGTCATGCTCGATGCGCCGAGATTCAGAAACGCGATGAAGACTGCCCAATATTCGTTGTGCCAATCATAGGTGACATTGCGCAGATTGATGACGTACAAGCCGAGTAACCCGAAGAAGATCACGAACTGACTCCACTGCGATGTGTCCCGCCAGAAGACGCGGATATCTTTGACAATCAACGCGCGGGTGCACGAATCCAACCGGGGAAACAGCCGCAGCACCGGCTCCAACAACCACGACCGCGGCAAGGCAATTGTCTTGTCGAGCATCTCGATGCCAAGTTTGAAACTGCCCTGACTGTGATTCCGCGACCAGCCGTCGTAGAAAATCCGGCCACTCGCCGCCACACAAATCACCCCGGCCAACAACGCATTACTCAACACGACGAGAAAGAAAAACGTCCCTTTCCACATCCAGCCGTCGCCCCAAGCGATCATGCTTTGCGCGACCCACGAACTCGGGAGCAGTGGATACCGGGTAAAGCGACTGTTGCGTAAAATCTGGTCCAGCGCCCCGATCATCTGCGACTCCTGCAAATCCGCCGCGTTGATCGGCCGCACAAAAAATACGCACGCCAACAGCACCATCGCCCCCACCCCGAACAACACCCACTTGAACACCCGCCGATGCAGATACCGGGTAACGGCCAAAATCACGAGCGACCCCACCGCAGCCGGGATCATGGTAAATGGCAAAAACAACACGAAGACTTTCAGATAAAAAATCCACCCCACGCCCCGCGCCAGTCCGTACGCCACGATCATCGGGGCCGCCAGGAAGATGAACGCCCAACTGGCCAACACTGACGTCTCCACCAATTTCCAGCGAAAAACCTCGTGCGCCGGCACCGGCAGCGTCAGCATCCATTGCGTCTCCTGGCTCTTGAACAACGACGAATAGCCAATGATCATGTTCGAGAACAGCAGCATCACGAACAGAAACGCGAAAAACAGATACAACATCCGCTCCACCACCATTCCGCCCACGCCCGGCAAACTTGCGAGAAACCGGAACCCATGATGAAACATCAAATAACTCGCCCCCCAATAGCCGAGGACGAACGACGCCATGACCGCAATCATCAACCACGACTG
Organism: Verrucomicrobiia bacterium; assembly: GCA_022072455.1. Classification (GTDB taxonomy): domain Bacteria; phylum Verrucomicrobiota; class Verrucomicrobiia; order Palsa-1439; family Palsa-1439; genus CAINDI01. The sequence continues at coordinate 174,970 of JAJVHY010000013.1, forward strand.
TTCCCGGATGGCGAGCACGCGGCGGCGCAACAAACGCGCGTTCGTCTCCAGCAGCAGTCCAAAAAACGTGCTCGGGTACATGGCTTACCGGCTGGCGGCGATCTCCTGTTCGGTGCGGGTTAATGTCAGGAACGCGTCCTCCAACGCACCGTCATGCCCGGATTGCCGGCGCAGTTCATCCTTCGTGCCGACCGCGATCAGCCGGCCATGATTCAAAATCCCGATCCGGTCGGCCAGCTCCTCGGCGATGTTCAACACATGTGTGGACAAAAACACCGTCATGCCGGCACGCGAGCGCTGCTTCAGGACATTCTTCACCACGCGGGCGCTCCGCGGGTCCAGCCCGACCATCGGCTCGTCAATGATCAGGACGCGCGGGTTGTGCAACAGCGCTGCCGCCAGCGCGACGCGTTGCCGGGTGCCGTGGGAGAGATTTTCAATCAACTGTTGCCGGGCGCCATTCAGGTCGAACGTGTCGAACAACTCCTCGCTGTCCCGCAGAATCTCCGGCCGCTCCATGCCGTACAACTGGCCGACGAGCAACATGAACTCCAGCGGATCCAGCTTGTCGTAGAGAAAAGGAAAGTCCGGCACGTAACTGATTCCCCGCCGCGCCTCGACCGGCTCGGTTTGGATGTCGTGCCCACAAATCACCGCGCGTCCCGACGAGGGTTTGAGCAGACCGGTCAGCAACTTGATGCTCGTGGTCTTGCCGGCGCCGTTGGGGCCGAGAAAGGCAAAGAATTCGCCCTGGGCAATATCAAGGTTCAGGTCGTTGACAGCCAGCAGGCCGCCGTAGGTCTTGGTCAGATTTTCAGTGCGAATCATGGTTTTCTCGGCGCGCGTTCAAAGGTGCGATCCACCAGTTTTTCGGTGTTGATGGCGGAAGAAATCAGACTCAACCCCAGCGAGGTTTCGACTTTGAGAATGTTGCCCTGCTCATCAATCCACGTTTTGATCCACAGTCCCAAGCCTTGATCGAGTTGGACGTTGATCAGAAAAGTGCGCTGATCCGAGCCGCCAATATTCAGGTAATCATAGTAAGCGCGCGTCTGCATGCGGGCTGTCAGATTTTGCACGGTCTTCGCCGGCGACCCGCCGCCCAGCATCCCCAACGCGCCCAACCCCGGCATGCCTTGCAATCCCGGCACCCCCAACGCCGCCAACGCGCTGCCGCTGCCCAAATCCGCATAGCCGACTTGCCGGCTTTGCCGCCCCTCGCCGAAGTCGTACGAGACGGTCAATTGTTTCGTCGTGTTATCGCCATTGATCTCGGCCTGGCTCTCGCCGAAACCGGTGCGGAGATGAAACTCCGTCAGTTCATATTTCGTGTCGAAATGCAATTTGACCGGCCGCAACCGTAGCCGGGACGGCGCGCCAAAGATCACCAGATTCAACCACACATCGCCGGTCACTTCGTAGCCGGTCAACTGGCCGGCCCCGGTTTCACCGGTGCCGTCATTCAGCGGGATGAATTCCAGATTGTTGACGCTGCCGATTTTGGCGTTTTGGTAGATGACATCGAGGTGGGTGACGATGCGGTTCTGGAAAACCTTGTCCATGATTTGCGCCGTGGAAACCGGCACCAAACGCGATTCGCGCGGGAAAAACTCCACCCGCACCAGCGCCGTCATCATGACCGCCCAAAACGCGATCACGCAGCCAGTGAATATCCGTTTTCCAATCATGCTAACTACTGGCGTCCCGTGTGTCCGTTACGGGATCACCAACTGTTGGCCGACTCGCAACTGATCCTTGTTCGGCAGCACGGCCCGGTTGGCCGCGTAAATTTTTTCCCAACCCGCCGGCGATCCGTAAAATTGTTTGGCGATTGAGTACAATGTATCACTTTTCTGCACGACGTACGTCCGCGCCCCGGCCGGCGGCGGTGGCGGCGCCCCCACGGTCACAAACACTTTTTGCGTCAAGACCGGCCCCGGCGTCGGCGGGATTGCGCTCGCCTCGCCAACCGGCGGGGTGGCGCGTTCCAACTCGGTCAAACGCAGCCGCAACGCGGCATTCTCCTGCATCAACGCCGCTTTCTCCGTCTGCAAGCGCAGCATTTCGCTTGGATCCGCGCTATTCACCGCCGGTAATTTCGCGGCCAACGTCAATTTCACTCGTTCCATGTACCCTTGCACGGCTTCGCGGCGGGCCGGATTCGTTTCCAACTCCCAATTCTGCCGGTAATGATACAAGGCGGCCAACGGGTCGCCGAGTTTCTCATCATACAGCAATCCCAGTTCCAAGTGCAGTCGTGCGGAATCGGGGGTTTTCCTCAGGATTTTGCCATAGAGCGTGGCGGCCACGCGAAAATCGCCGGCATCCGCCGCCTTGCGGGCGCGCTGGATTTCCTGTTCCGTGTCGTGCGCGGTGGAAAATCTCTCACACCCCCCGGCGAAAAGTGTCAGCCCGAGCAGATAGACGATAGTGGGCCGGGAAAGTTGCAACATCAAGTGGCGTATAAACATAGTTCGGTGACGGCGCGAAAGCTAACACGCCCCCGCACAAAACACAACAACCCCGGACAACGGTGATTCCAAGCGGTGGGGGCGAGTTGCCAGAGTCTGCTTCAGCGGGGTGAGTATCACCCCAATGCTTCGCCGGTGTCAGAAACCAGAACCACCGTCCCAACGTCTCCCCGCTTCAGACTCGATTCGGAAAAATGGTTCGTCAACACGCCGGTCACTTGTGGCTTCTCAACAAATCCAACCGCCACCCACCACCAAATCATCCCGATAAAACACCGCGGCTTGACCGGGGGTAATGGCGCGTTGCGGTTCCGGGAGGCGAATCCGCGCCCGCTGCTCCGGCACGGCGACTACAAACGCCCGTGCGCCGGGATGTTGATGCCGGGGTTTGACGGTAATCTCCAACGGTTCAGTCGGTGCCGGCACATGCCAGACGCAATTCGTCACCAGGAACTCGCTCCGCAAAAGCTCACCGGCTTCACCGACGATGACGCGGTTGGTTGCCGCCTCCAATTCGAGGACATAAAGCGGCTTCGGTAAGCCGCCCAGATTCAAACCCTCGCGTTGGCCAATCGTGAAGTTGTGAATCCCGGCATGATGACCAAGCACCTTGCCGGCTTTCGTGACAATCTCCCCCCGCTGATCGGTCACCCCGGCACTCTCGCGAAGGAACTTCCGGTAATCATTTTCCGGCACGAAACACACTTCCTGGCTCTCCTCTTTTCCGTAAGTCTTGAGGCCGATGTCTTTCGCAATGGCGCGCACTTCGTCTTTGGTCATTTCGCCGAGCGGAAACAGCGCGCGGGCCAGTTGCTCTTGTTGCAGGCTGAACAGAAAATACGTCTGATCTTTCCGGTCATCCCGCGCGCGACGAAGTTCATACCGGCCGGCTTGCGTGATTCGCGCATAGTGTCCGGTCGCAATCATCTCCGCTCCCAAGCCCTGCGCTTTCTTCAGCAGCGACCCAAACTTCACTTTCTCGTTGCAGATCACACACGGGTTCGGCGTCCGCCCACGTCGGTATTCCGCCGCGAAATAATCCATCACCTCGCGCCGGAAAGTGTCAATTTCATCAATCACGTAGTGCGGGATCCTGAGCGAATGCGCGACCATCCGCGCATCGGCCACCGCTTGTGGCCCGCAGCATTTATCCTCCTCGATGCTCCGGCAATCCTGCGGCCAACCACGAAACGTCAGCCCGATCACCTCATACCCTTGTTGCTTCAGCAAACACGCCGCGACTGACGAGTCCACCCCGCCGCTCATGCCGACACAGATTCGCGTTTTCGTTGTCATCGCGGCGGGGACAATATCACGACTACTGCTCCAGCCAAAACAGATTGCGCTCGAAATCAAAGGTTACCCGCAACCGGCGCAGGCAAACATTGCCCAACAACATCCGGCCTCCGGCCACGGCGGGCCCCGCCAGCTCCGTCCGCGCTGGAAACTGCACGTAGTGCGCATTCCCGAGGCTGGCTTCCCTGACGAAATACAACGCTGACATCGAGGTCCCGCCTACCCCGCTGGAAAACCCCAAGCGTTCCTGCCCGGGTTTCCAGTACCCCAAATCCCGCGCCAATCCTTTTGGCAATAACAACCCGTAATCCCCGCCCGTATCAATCACCGCCCGTTGCGGTTTCCCATCCACCACCACCTCGACGACCGGTAAGTCATTGTCCCAGTGCAGTGGCGTGTGTGAAACAAACGTCGCCCCCTCCCGCGGCCGATACGATTCGCGGGGCGAGAAAGTCGCGGTCCCCGTTGGCGAATCGATCGTGACGTATTTCAGTGCGCGCAACGAATTCATCCCCAGCACCACGGCTTGCGGGCTGTTCCAAAAACCCCGCGTGACCATGAGCACCTGCGTGTCCGGCCCGATCAAAGTCAGCACCCGTTCCAACTCAAGCGACCGAAACCGCACCCGCTCCACCATCCCCCAGAAACTGTCCATCACCCCACCGATGCCGGTGCTCGTGACCGCCTCCAGCCCGGCAATGGCTGGAACACCGAGTTTCCGCGCCAGCTGATATCCCAATAACACCCGATTACTGCCGCTATCCAATAACACCCGAACATTCGCCTGGCCATTGACCGTCGCGAGCACGACCGGCACACCAAACTGCCCCCCCGCTTCGTGAGGCGCGGGCGTCGGCACCTGGAACAGCGGCAAGGTCACCGTCGCCTCACCGACCACCGCCCCGACATACTCCACCCGCGCGGACAAACCCAACTGCGCCGGCGTCTTGGCCTGTTTCATCAACTCGCGCCGCTGCCCCGCTGTCAACGTCGGCGTGCGCGTCTCCATGCGCGCGAAGGGATCCGTGGCGCAGCCGGCCAGAAAAAGCAAAATCCAGCAACAACGCATGCCCGGGAGCATAGGCGACCGTTGACCGGTGTCAATTACTGGCGGCTGGATGCTTGCATCAGTTAATGTCCCCTCGTAATCTGCGCGACGGGTCATGCATCTCGTCACCTACATGCGCCTCTCGGTCACCGACCGCTGCAACGAACGTTGCGCGTATTGCCTCCCCCACGATGTCACCGTCGAATGGTTGCCCAAAGGCCAGATTCTCACCTACGAAGAAATCCTCCGCGTCGCCCGCGTCGCCACTTCGCTCGGCGTGACGAAATTCCGGATTACCGGCGGCGAACCGCTCGTCCGCAAGAACGTCGCCGACTTGATCAGCGAACTGAACAAACTCGCCGGCGTCACCGACATCGGCTTGAGCACCAACGCCACCTTGCTCGCCCCGCTCGCCGACAAACTCCGCGCGGCCGGCGTGCGCCGCGTCAACATTTCCCTCGACACCCTCAACCCCGACCGCTACCACGAACTCACCGGCACTGGCCGCCTCAGCGACTGCCTTGCCGGCATTGATGCCGCGCTCGCGACCGGTCTCCAGCCCAAACTCAATTGCGTCCTGATGAAAGGCAAAAACGACGCTGAACTCCTCGACCTCATCGAGTTCGCCGCCGGCAAGCGCCTCCCGTTGCGTTTCATCGAAATGATGCCGCTCAGCACGAGCGAAGTGCTCACCGACGAAAATTTCCTTTCCATCGCCCACGCCCGGCAACTCATCGCCCGCCGGTACGACCTGACGCCGGCCGACGTCAAACTGGGTAACGGTCCAGCGGTCTATTACCAAGTCAATGGCTTGCCGATTCATCTCGGGTTTATCGGGGCGATGACGAATCTGCATTTCTGCGAGTCCTGCAACAAAGTCCGCCTCACCGCCGACGGCAAGCTGCGCCCGTGTCTCGGCTCGCATTTGGAATATGACTTGAAGCCGGTCTTGCGCGCCGCCGATTCGACCGACGCGCAACTCCGGGAAGTTTTCCTGCAAACGCTGCACAACAAGCCGGCGGAACACGAGTTTCGCGCCAACTACGTGCCCGGTCGCAAAATGGTGGCCATTGGCGGATGAAACGACTCACTCACATTGATGCCCGTGGCAAAGCCAAAATGGTGGACGTCTCCGCCAAGCCCGTCCAAGTCCGCGAAGCCGTCGCGATCGGCTCGATCCATCTCCAGCCGGCAACCCTGCGGCTCATTAAATCCAACCAAATCGCCAAGGGCGACGTGCTCAACACCGCCCGCCTGGCCGGCATTCAAGCCGCCAAACGGACAAGCGAACTCATCCCGCTCTGTCATCCGCTGAGCCTGACGCATGTGGATGTTGAACTGCGCGTGCAATCTGACCGCGTCGAGGTCACCGCCACCGCCCGCATCGCGGCCCAGACTGGCGTGGAAATGGAAGCACTCACCGCCGTTTCCATCGCGGCGCTGACGATCTACGACATGTGCAAAGCGGTGGACAAGAAAATGGTGATTGGTCGAATTCGCCTGCTCAAGAAAACTAAAACTACTTGCGCACCCTAAAGGGTGCGGCTACACGACTGTAGCCGCAGGCTTGAGCCTGCGTTTCATCATGATCACTGTCGGGATTATCACGGTCAGCGACCGGGCCTCACGCGGCCAATATGAAGACAAAAGCGGCCCCGCCCTCCGGCAATTCGCCGAACAACAAGGCTGGTCAGTTGCCGGCACAAAGATCGTGCCGGATGAAGAAGCGCTGATTGGTGACACGACCGTCGAACTGGCGACGACCTGCGCCCTCATTCTTCTGACCGGCGGCACCGGCATTGCCGAACGGGATGTGACGCCGGAAGCGATCCGTGCGGTGGCGACGAAAGAACTGCCGGGCTTTGGCGAAGTGATGCGCGCCGAAAGTTTCAAACGCTTTCCGAACGCGATTCTCTCCCGCAGTCTCGCCGCCGTGGTCGGCCAGTCACTCGTCATTTGCTTGCCGGGTAGTCCGAAAGCTGCCGTCGAATGCCTCAGCTATGTTGCCGGCGCGATTCCTCACGCGGTGGAATTGTTGCATGGACAAACAGGCCACGCGTAGCACAAACTACCGACCGGCGATGAGAATAGTGTTCTTATTGTTACTTGCGGCTTGGAGCATCACTCCGGTGACCGTCGGCTTGGCAAAAGAAGAGCCGGTTCGGATAATTGCCATCTTGAATGACGGTTCGCGTCTGGTGGGTGAAACAGCTTTGGCCAACTTACCAGTCAACTCACCAACGTTAGGCCAGTTGCAGATCCCGCTCGCGAAGATTCGGCAGATCAAATTCAATGCCGCTCGGGAAGCCGCCGCCATCGCACTGGCAAACGGCGATAAACTCGAAGGTGTCACCAAGTTGACATCGTTAAAACTGACGGCTGTGTTTGGAGCGGTAACAATACCGGTAAATACTCTCGCCGAGATCCAAGTCACCGGGCAACTCGGCGCAGTCCCGACGGAAGGGTTGGTCCTGCACTTTCCATTTGACGATGACAACGCACAGATCGCCGCTGACCAAAGTCCCAGTGAACTTCGTGGCGAGATTCATGGAGCACGCTTCATTCGCAACGGTCGGATTGGCGGCGCGCTGCAGTTCAATGGCAACGCTGATTACGTTGTCGTTCGGCACAGCCCAACTCTGGATCGATTGGAACGGGAGGCGACTGTGGCCGCGTGGATCAAAATTGATGCGGACGCGCCGTTCAGCGATGCTGCCCTTCCCCACTTGATTTCCAAAGGCGCGACCTTCGCCAATCTGTATGCCGACTTTGCCCTCACCTTGGCCGAGGACACCGGCCGCCTGACCTGGGAATACTCTGACCAACGCAACCGGCCCATCTACAGCAAAGCGACCCCGCTGCCGCGCGATGAATGGCATCATGTCGCCGCCACATTCCAGGACGGCACGATCAAGCTCTACATCAACGGCCAACTGGCCGGCTCCGATACCGGATCATCCAAGAGCCTGCGCACTTCCGGGCAACCGCTCTACATCGGGTGTCGCTACCTTGACCCCTTCACGATGCCGTTCAAGGGCAGCCTGGACGAAGTCCTCATCTACAATCGTGCACTCACCGACAGCGAGGTGCAATCGTTGGCGACCCCAGCAATCAAAAAACCGTAATACGCCATGCTCACACTCATTCAATTCCCCTGGTCGCCATTCTGTATCACGATCCGTCGGATCATGGAGCGCCACAACATCCCCCACCGGCTCCGCAACATCCCGAACCATGACCGGACCGCTGTCATCAAAGCGACCGGTGGCCGCGCGTACACGGTCCCGTGCCTCGTGGACGGCAAGACCGCCGTTGCCGACTTCACCGATTTCGGCCAGGAGGTCGCGCGGTATCTCGACACGAAATACCGGCTCAACCTTTTTCCAACTGACCAGGCCGGCCGGCAAACCATCCTCGCGCACTACATTGAGAACGAGCTGGAAGGCGTGGGCTTCAAGATCAACGACACGTATGTGCTCCCGCAACTCCCCTTGGTGGAACGGGTCATGACCATCCGGCACAAGGAACGGAAATTCGGCAAAGGTTGTGTCGCGCAGTGGACGAACGACCGCAGCAAGTTGACGGCGCAGTTCGCGGAACTCCTCCACCCCATCGACAACATCCTCGCGACGTCACCTTATCTCGTCGGCGACCAACCCCGGTTTGTGGACTACGACCTCTACGGCATCGTCGGGAACTATCTCTACAACGGCAAGACCCGCTTACCGGCGTTGAAACATTTGCGCCGGTGGCACTCGGTCATGCAAGCTTGAGCGCGACTTCGCGGCCAGTCGCTTGCGACTTGTAGATGGCTTCGAGGATTGCAATGACCTTGATTGTCTCTGTCCACGGCACCGGCGTCGGTTTGCGATTGACCACGCTGTCGTAGAACGCCAGGATCTCCTCGGTGTGCGGCCGGTCAATTCGCGTCGGCCAGGTGAGGTTGCCTTGCACAAAGGTGCGATTCGCCACAGTCGCAAATTCGCCCGACGGCCATTTGACGCCGCCGTTCATGCCAAAAAGCTGGAAGCTCATGTCTTCGTTTTCTGTCTGATGACCGAGCCACGCGGACTCCAATGTCATCGTCGCGCCATTGTCAAAGTGTACGAAGCCGGCGGCGAAATCTTCGACGGAGTACATCTTGCGGTCCCACTCGCCCCACATGCCGGGAATCTTGTCGGTTTGCGCGAAATTGACCTTCGCCGTCCCGGTCACCCGCACCGGTTTGGGGAAACCCATAACCCACAGCGCCGCGTCGAGCGCGTGCACCCCGATGTCCATGCACGGCCCGCCGCCGGAGAGTTTCTTGTCAATGAATCCCGGCGCAATCGGCAACCACGCCCGGCGCATCGCCCGCACACGGGCATGATAGACATCGCCCAGATTACCGGCTTCCGCCCAGCGCTTGATCGCCAGCGCCGAGGCTGTCCAGCGCTGGTGTTGGGCCGTCATCAGCACGAGCTTTTTCTTGTCGGCCAGTTCGCCCATCAACCGGACATCCTTCGTCGTCGTTGCCAACGGTTTTTCGCAGACGACATGCATGCCGGCATTCAGCGCCGCGAGCACGGCTGGGGTGTGGACGCCGTTCGGGGTGCAAACATCCACGGCATCGAGGTCGAGTTTGACCAGTTCCCGGTAATCCGTGAAGACTTGGGGGATGTCCATTTCTTTGGCCAAACTGGCTGCCCGGTCGGCGTTGATGTCCGCAACGGCGACGATCTGCGCGTCCGGGATGGCTTTCCAGCCGTGCACGTGCGCCCCGCGAAAAATGCCACCCGTGCCAATGACGCCCACGCGAAATTTGCTGTGTTTCATGACTGTTTCCTCCGCGGGCGCACGCTATGTCATCGCCACGCTGTCCGACAAGCCGAAAGATGCTTACCGGCTGCGGTTGTCCGCGTCCACGGCTTCGCGGAGTTGGGCGAAGAAATCCGGGATGGCTGACGTCACGCGATTCCAATTCGAGATCAAGGGAATCCCCAGCGGGTCGCGGAGAAAATCATCCGCCGCCACGCGAATCGCTGCGGTGAACGCCGCCACGGCGCGCAGTTCATTGTGCCGGTCGAATGGCAACGCATTCAGCGCGGCGTCATCTTCATATTGCTTCACCGCGTCTTGCGCCGTCCGCAGATAGCGGACCGCCAGCGTCTTGAAAATCGCATCCGTCAACACCACGCCTTCGGTCGCCAGATTGCGGAACAACGATTTCGCGATCTCCGCGCTCATCTTCGTCAACCCCTTGGCAGCGTCATCCGCCGACAACGCTTGATGTTTGTGCTCGTACGTGTCGGCCAGATCCACCTGACAGATGCGCCGGTTGGTGATGTTGCGATGAATCTCGCACAACACCCCGATCTCCAGGCCCCAGTCCGCCGGGATGCGATTGATGCGCGCCAGATCCGTCGTCATCGAAAACTCACCGGCCAACGGATACCGGAAGCTGTCGAGGAAGTTCAGCAAATCCACGTCCCGCCCGAGAATCTTCTGGAGTGACCGGAGCAGCGGCGTCACGAGCAACCGCGTCACCCGCCCATACAACCGATCCGACACCCGCGCGTAGTACCCCTTGCAAAACACGTAATCCATGTTCGGATTGGCCAGGGGGAAAATCAGCCGCGCCAGCAGTTGCCGGTGGTAGGTGATGATGTCGCAATCGTGCAACGCGATGATCTTGCATGTCTCGTCGGCCAACACCAGCCCGCAGGCCAGCCACATGTTCCCGCCCTTGCCGGGGCCGCCGACCGAAATATCATTCTGCGCCATCAACTCCGCCAACTGCCGGAGCCGCGGGCCGTCCCGCCACAGGATCCGCACCTCCTGCGGCAATCGCCCGAAATACCGGCGCGCCCGGTTGAACTCCTGCCGGTCGGCCCGGTCCAGTCCCACCACGATTTGCCGGAGATACCGCGCGCCCTTGAGTTGGGTGACGATATTCTTCAGCGCCGGCCGTTCCATCTCACTGGCCAGGCACGGCAAGATCAGCGCCACCGGCCGATGCGCGGTGTACTCCATCAACTGCGCTTCGATGGTCTCCAAGCTCGACTTGCCCCCCAGTCGGTGGAGGGTGGTCGTGACGCCGCTTTGATGAAAGTCGCTCATTGTTATTTCGCCGAACCGCCTGTGGATGGTAAAACTTAGCCCGACGCTCGCGCTGCGGGCAACAGTTTTCATTCAAATCATGAAAATAACTCCGGTCATCTTCTGGGACGTTTACGGCACCCTGCTCGCCGCCCAGCGCGGCGATCTCGAATCGCTCCTGCGCCGCCACGCTGAGCTGACGGAAATCTTCGCCGTGACCGCCCGGCAATTCGCCGCCCCGGCCACACTCGACCGGTTCCTCGCCATCATCGCCGCCCAACGCGACCGGCGCGCGGTCGCCCACCCGGAAATTCGCATCGAAGAAGTCTGGCAGGAGCTTCTGGCCGGCGCGACGCTCGACGATGCCTGCGCCGCCGCCTGGGACTTTGAACGGCGCGCCAACCCGAAACAACCCATGCCCGAAGCCGCCGCCACCCTCGCCGAACTCCACCGCCGCGGCCACCGGCAAGGCATCATCTCCAACGCCCAGTTCTACACCCGCCGGGAACTCGCCGAACTTCTGCCGGCTGTCTTCGACCCCGAGCTGATTTTCCTCTCCTGCGATCTCGGCGTCGCCAAACCGGCTCCCACCGCCTTCCAACTCGCCCGCGCCAAAGTCCACCCGGCGCCGTGTCTGATGATCGGTGATTCGCTGGCGAACGACATCGTGCCCTCCCGGCAGCTCGGATTTACCGCCTTGCACTACGCCCCGACCGGCGACATTCAACGCCTCTCCCAAGTGTTGGAGCGCGTATGAAGATAACCATGCTCCACTATCATCTGCGGCCCGGCGGCATCACCACTGTGATCCGCAACGCCCAAAAGGCGCTAGCCGGGAGGGCCACGCTCCGTCGGGGCCGCGATTCGCGAACGTACGCGACGGAGCGCGTCCTTCCAGTCGAAGTGCTCGCCGATTTCGGATACCACGACGATCCGCGCACCTTTCACCGCCTGGTCCGCGCCTATCTCCGGCAACTCCCGCGCACCGGCATCCTCCACACGCACAATATCGGCCTCGGGAAAAATCCCGCGTTGAGTTCCGCCGTTCGCCAGTTGGCTGACACCGGTGTTCGGATTCTCAACCAGGTCCACGACTTCCCGGAAGACAACCGCCCCGCCCAACTCCGCGCGCTCCGGCAACATCGCGATTGGCAGGCGTTGTGTTACTACGACCTCCCCAATGTCCGCTGGGCCACCCTGACGTCGCACGATGCCGACCGGCTGGCCGCCCGCGGCATCCCCAAAGAGAAAATCACCGTCCTCCCCAATCCGATCGACACGGCATTTTTCAAACGCCCTTGCCGGGTTGATGCGCGGCCGGTGATCGCCGCCTACGCCGCTGAACACGGCTACCGGTTCGACCCGCGCAAGAAAATCATCCTCGCGCCGGTGAAAGTCATGGTGCGCAAAAACAACGCCGAAGCCGTCGAACTGATCAAACACCTTCCCGGCTATCAGCTCATCATCTCGCTCGATGCCAGTTCGCCCCGCGATCAGGCGTACAGCGCCAAGCTCAAACGGCTGGTGCGCCGCGCAAAACTCCCGGTCATCATCGGCTGCGGCGCCGCTTTCGCGGACCCGCTTCCCCTCTTTCATGCCGCCCACGCCATCCTCACCACGTCAACGCAGGAAGGTTTCGGGTACACGTTTCTCGAAGGCTGGCTCGCCGGCAAACTGGTCGTCGGCCGCGACCTCCCGGAAGTCACGAAAGATTTCCACGCGGCGGGAGTTCACTTGGATCACCTCTATCGCGTTCCCGATCCGGTGGCGCTGCGGCGTCTGCTCGCGCGCCCCGACACCGCGCTGATCGCGCATAACCGGCGCGTGGTCCAGCGGCAATACTCCCTCGCCGCGTATGCGCGCCGGCTCCGCGCCATCTACGCCCAATTCTGATCAGACCAATTCGCCGTCGTCGGGCGTCGGCTCGGCGGTGGCGAGCAGATTGCGCAGCCGGCGCCGCAGGACGGTCAGCGAAAAATGTTGGCGGGCAATGGCGTAGTTTCGCTCGGCCATCCGTTTGCGCCGCGCTTCATCCCGCAAGACCTGCCGGACTTGCTCGACGACTTCGTCGGTGACATAGCCGTCCATCGTCACCGTCTCGAATCCGAGCGGCTCGATGTCGAGCATGTAGACGGAGTAACGGTTGACGACGATGGGTTTGTGGAAATAAACCGCTTCCAAGAACGCGTTGCCGAAGCCCTCGTACAAACTCGGATACGTGATCAGATCGGCGTGCGGATAAATATCCCACAAGGTGTAAATCTTCCGGCCGTGTTCGTCGAATTGCCGGGTTTCGTTGACCCGGTTGGCCACAAACCGCATGTCCACGCCCTCGGCCTGCGCCAGATCGCGGAGCCATTGATAATAGCTCAAGCCTTCGTCGCCGGCACTGTGCGACACGACCAGCTTCACCCGCGGATCGCGCAACCGGCGCACCAGCTCGATCGCGTGTTCGACGCCTTTGCGGGCAACGATGCGCGTCGGTTGCAGGACAAAAATGTCGTCGGGCTGCAAGCCCAACTGTTCGCGGATGTCCTGGCTGTACTCATCCACTGCCGGGGGCGGGTTTTCGAAATCGAACACATTCGGGATCAGCGACGACGGCACCCCTTTGCGTTGCGCCAAGTCCCGGCGGGCAACGGAGTTGATGACCACGTGCTTGATGTTCGGTAGATTCGGCGGAAACGCCGCGTCGAGGATGTCGCCGACGCCGTTGACCATGAACCGCTGCCGCTCCCAATAAAAGTCATGATGATGCGCGATGGTGTGGATGCCGGTCTCCGCGAGCACTTCCGTCAACGCCAACCCCAACGGCAGGTTCATCGGGATCGTCAGGATGTTTTGTGGGATCACCACGTCCAACTGAAACTGCGTGATGAACTCGCGCAGCGCCACCTTCAACCGTTGCCGGATTTCGTGGATCTGTTCGGTCACCTCCGGGCGGCGGGTCCGCACGCCGAAACACGCGGTCTGGATGGCGGCGATGTTGGGATGCGTGAAATGCGCTTCCGGGATCACCCGTTGCGGTTGCAGTTCGGGCGCAACCTGACCGGCGCAGAAGAAGACCTGGTGGCCGAGTTTCCGGCAGACCTCCGCCCATTTGATGGTTTCGAGCGTCACCCCATCCGAGCCGGCCAACCGCGTGGAGATAAAGCCGAGATTCACAGTACCGTCGCTTCCAAATCGTATTCACTGGCCCCGGTGATCCGGACCGTGGCGAACTCGCCGACCGGGGCCGTGCCGGTCACCTTCACCGTCCCGTCAATCTCCGGCGCATCGGCGTGCGACCGGGCCACCCCGGGCTTCTCCACCAACACCCGCAGCGTCTGGCCGACGCACCGGCGTTGCACCGCGCGCGAGACTTGTTGCTGGGTCAACATCGCCCGTTTGTGGCGCGCCTTCTTCACCTTCTCCGGCAACTGCTGGTCCATGTTCCCCGCCGGCGTGTGATCTTCCTGTGAATAGGTGAAAATACCGAGCCGCTCGAATTCCGTCCTCTCGATGAATTCGCACAACTCATCGAACTGCTCATCGGTCTCACCGGGGAAGCCGACGATGAACGTCGTCCGCAACGCGATCCCCGGCACACCGCGTCGAATCCGCGCGATCAGCTCGCGGATATATTGCCCGCTCGTCTCGCGTTTCATCCGTTTCAACATCGCGTCGTTGATGTGCTGCAACGGCATGTCCACATACCGGCAGACCTTGTCATTGCCGGCAATGGTGGCGATCAGTTCATCGCTCCAATGCGCCGGGTGGGTGTACAGGAGGCGAATCCAGAAATCACCGGGAATCTGCTGGGCTTGCCGGAGCAACTCGCAGAGTTGCTCCTGACCACCGTTGAGGTCTTTCCCGTAGAACGTCGTGTCCTGCGAGATCAAATTGAGTTCCCGGCAACCCGCCGCGACCAGTTGCCGCATCTCCTGCAAAACATCGGCCACCGACCGGCTCCGGTGGAGGCCGCGGATCCGCGGAATGCTGCAGAACGTGCAGGGATGATTGCAGCCCTCGGCAATTTTCACGTAGGCGGTATGTTGCGGCGTGAGCCGGACGCGCGGCGCGGAGAAGTCCGGCACATATTTCGCGGGGCCGGACCAGTAAAGATTAGTGGAACGGGCGTCCCGCCCGTTATTAGTTTCGTGATCCAACGGGCGGGACGCCCGTTCCACTACTTCCTTGGCCAGTATCTCCCGCACGATCCCCGCCATCTTCGGCACCTCGTTCAACCCGACGATCGCGTCGACCTCCGGCAATTCCGCGCGCAGTTCTTTCGGGTACCGCTGCGTGAGACAACCGGCCATGATCAACGCCTTGCACTTGCCGGTCGTGCGGAGTTCGTTCGCCTTGAGAATCGCGTTGATGGATTCCTGTTTCGACGCCTCGATGAACCCGCAGGTGTTGACGATGACGACGTCGGCCAGCTGCGCGTCGGCGGTCAACTCCATGCCTTCCTTGGCGAGGGCGCCGAGCATGACTTCGCTGTCCACGAGGTTCTTGGCGCAACCGAGGCTGACCAGCCCGATTTTGATGGGAGACGGGGCCGGCATTACTTGGCAGGCGGTTCGAGCAAGACCGGCGCGGGCTTGGTCTTGGGTTGGTAATACGCCTCGAAATCCGCCACGGGCAAGGCCGCGGGATTGGCGGCCGGCGCCGGTGTCGTTTGCCGGTTGGTCCACCAATGATGAAGGCCGAAGGCCAAGACCACCGCGACCGTCAACGCCGCCACGACACGGAGCACGCTGCCGAGCGGCAATTGCAGTTCCCGTTGCCGGCGCGCCTGGATCTGGGCTTCGGTCTCGATGTGCAACCCTTGCCGGCGCAGGCCGCCCTGGCTGCGGAGATACGCGTTCACGAACGCCGGCCCGTCAAGCCCCAGGTGTTCGGCGTACATCTTGATGAAGCCCTTCGTGTACATCGGGGCCGACAAATGGGCGTAATCCTCGGCTTCAATCTTTTCGAGGATATCCACCTTGATCTTGGTCACGCGCGCCACATCGTCGAGCGAAAGTTTTTTCGCATGCCGGGCCGCGCGGAGTTGTTCGCCGATGGAATCCATGTTTTTATGATAGTAGCGAGTCTGGCCGCAGGCTGCAAACATCAAGTTCGGCTGGATGTTGACCACGGAATGCACAGAAGTTCACGGAAACTGCCCCTGTGAAGGTCGGAATCGCCTTCTTCCCCATTCGACACGATCAACCCGCTCCCGGTCGCGTCCGGCAGCCAGCGGGAATCGGATTCGCGCCGGTGTAGCGGTGCTCCATGAGCGCCGATTGTCTAACACGCGCGGCAGCCCCGCCACGGAGGGACGCGCTTCTGCGCGTCCAAACACCAAACGCAGCCACGCCGCGCCGCCGCGCCGGTTCGTCCGGCGCTCGAAATGATGGAGTTCGCGAGCCAGCGACGCCACCGCGCATGGAAACAACCCCACCACGCATGGAAACCGGCGCGGTAAGCTTGGAAACGAGACCACCAAGCTTGGAAACAAGACCACCATGCGTGGACGCTTGGTCGACCAAGCTTGGAAACAATAATAGTTGTCGCGGGTGCAGACGCAGGTGTTTCTCTCACCGGTGTGCTGCGCCGGTGAGAATTCGTCGCAATATTGCGACTTGGGAAGATCTGCGGTCGACCGTACCTGGCAACTTAAACAGGCGCACCTGTCCGCGCGTTTTCGCGCACCGGCACTTCGTCCTCGTGAACGGCGGTAGAGCCACGGGCTCCCGTCTTTTCGGTCTGGCTGAGGCCGCTCCCACAATCCTTCCGCCCTCCGGCTTCATCCTTCAGCCCTTGCCCCCATCCCTCTCCCTTCCCCACAAATTCCGCTTGCCGGTCGGCACTGGTATCGCCAGAGTATTGGCCCTGTCGGGCTGCTGCGCTGTCGAATCACGAACTGGATAACCATGCACTGGATCGCACCTGCGGAAAAAGACGCCGCCAACGATACGCTGGAGAAATGCCGCTGGGCAGATCCGGAATGTCATGCTGAGCTTGTCGAAGCATCTCTTTCGTTTCCGATTCCTGTCGGGCTTCATCCTTCTGTCTTCATCTGCGCAGAACCGCGTCTCGTCCAACTCGGCTCTCAACCTTTCCACGCTCGCTGGGTGCTCGTCGCCACCAACCGCTTCGACGAAGCCGGCGACGCCGCGTTCCTGCTCAAACAAATGGAAGGCCGGCAAGCCGAGCGTAGCGGAGCCGAATTCGATGAGACGCCACACGCTGTACTCCGGTGGCAAACGCCGACACGACGTTTCCCCGTCGGCAATCCCAAGCTTCCCGGCGACCGCGACTACTGGCCCGACAAGACGCACTTGGCGTGGCACAGAGTAAATACTTTCGCTAGTCCGCCCAATACCCGGTGTAAATCAAACGATCAGCCTTGTGAGTCAGCACAAACATCGTCTACGATACGTCTATGAGTTGGATAGAACCAATATCAACCACGATTTCGGTCGCCGAGATCACGAGCAAAATTGTTGAGTCGTCTGGAAGATTGAAGAAGAATTGGGAGCGGCTATTATACTTTGTTCAACACGGGTCTCTCGTCATTCCGATGTTTGGGGCGGGGGGCGTCGGGAAGTCGACCATGTCTCGCATCATAGCCGGCGAGAATCCACTCAGTTTGCTCGCGCCGTATGATGAGTCAATGCGAGTCGAATCTGTTGCACTCACGGGTAACATTCCCGGGAGGATACTGGTTGCCCCGGGGCAAGAGGCAAGAATTGACCGGCACTGGCCTGAGCTTCTTGAGCAGCTTAACAAGCGCAAAGCCGTGGGGTTACTCAACATCGTATCATATGGCTATCATTCCTCATCGCTCGAATCCATTCATGACTATGATGTTTACAAGGAGGGAATGAGTACGCCAGATTTCGTTCGTGCGTATCTTGAACATCGCAGGAAAAGAGAAGTCGCGTTGCTACGCGAGTTGGTTGTAGGGCTTTCTGGTATTCGAAAGCCACTATGGATGATGACGGTTGTCAACAAGCAGGATTTGTGGTGGAGCAACAGAGACTCCGTCCGGAAATACTACATCGAGGGTGAATATTCACACCTGTTGGACGAGCTTACCGCGAAGGTTGGGGCTCGCAATTTCCAGCATGAATATTTACCTGCGTCATTGACCCTGGGTAACTTCCGTACTCCTGCTGGAGAGATTCTCGCAGAAACGTGTGCGGGATACGATCAACTGACGCATCTGCGATACTACGAGAACCTGCTTAACAAGGTTTATGAGCTTGGTGCTCATCAGGAGCGTTGATTATGGCTGAACCTATTATTGTTGGCGCTGAGGATCTGGAGAAGGTAGTAAGCCTGCTCCGGGAGTACACTCAGAAGCTCCGATCTCTTTGCGAAGAAAGAGCCACGTGGCGTTATCGCCGAATGCAAGTGGGGATGACCGCCGGAATGGCGATGATGGGTCTTCTGGCAATGGTGTATATTTTCAAGTTTTCCTTTTCGCAGGCCAGCCCCGTGACAGAAAAACTGCTTCCGATGCTCGTTCCACTCATCGCAATGTTGTTGGGAACGTTTGTTGTCGCATATACCAGTTTTGGACGACGCTTCGCGACGGGCGCAGAAGCAGAGCAAGTTGCGGCAACCCTAGAGCGGTTGGTTAAGCTCGCTTCGCAATATGGTGAGCATGCGCGGTTCCGGATAGGAGATCGCTTTGAGTACGAATTACGTTTGGCTGAAGCGGAGGGAGCGCTAAAGACGTTTAGCCGCATCTTCGGAATTCAAGAACCAAAGAGCAAATTTGGCAGGGAATTTGAGCTTGATCCAGATTTCCTAACTGCGCTTCGCTTTGTTTATGATGAACAACGAAACTCAGGATTCCGTTACCTCATCGAACACATCTGCGGACCAATCGATAAGGCCGTTCCTCGTTTACTGAAGTCTCTAACGTTTGAGGACTTCATTGATGATGTTGGTTATAAGATAGTAATTAGAGAAGACGTAGGCATTGTGAAGGACGGTAAGCCAGTTTCTGGAATGGTTGGAGCTATGTCTTTCGGTATCCCCTCGTCGACCAAGCAAGGTTGGTCTAAAGCAGAGTTCTTAATTCAGATGGACCACACTATTGTAATGAATGAACAGACAAAGGCCTACTTCGATTGGCTATTTAGGGAATTGAAGAAGCATGTTGGCAAGTAGCTCCAAAACACTTTGCCTCTAGGTAGTTCCATACGCCGAGTTCACCCAGCTTTGGCTCTAACGGCAACACAAGAAATCAGCGGGAGGCGTAAAACCCCTCCCGCCGTCTTCATGAACATCAGCTTTATTCCCACTCGTACGTGATGTTGCCGTGCCGGTCCACCTTCGTTACGAGGTGAAGCCCGACAGGTTTAGACCCGTGGTCGAAGTGGTCCACAATCTCGATGTGGTCGTACTTGTGCTGAACTTGAGTCAAGTGATCCTGACTCCCGATATTGTGGGTGTGTCCGGGGTTCAATGGGCGAGAATCAAATGATCTCAGCCCGATATTTGCCCAATTGCTCATACCATCCTCCCCATGCAGGGGGTTGCTCCTGCACTTCTAATCAGATAGCACATTTCTTTCACAATGCAACTCGTGAAGCAGCTTGAAATACTGCCTCACCCACTCGGCATAGTTGTCCTTGCTCACGCCGTTGCATTTGGCGGTGGAGGAAAGCTATCAGCTTTCTGCTTTCAGCGGTCGGCTGGGAAAAGAACTAATCAAAAATGCCTAGTTCAGGTTGATGCTCGAACGGTGGGGCGAACACACCGACAATGACCCACGGGTTGGGCGCGACGCTGTGAAATTGTTGCGTTGTTCCCAAGAAGAAATGCAGATCGCGCTGGCTGAACTCGGTGAGATACTTGTGCTTCACTTTCTCCAACGCGATATCCTCATTTCAATTGTAGATTAGTGCGCTTGCTCTTTGGCTTCGATTAGCTTACGGACGGTGTCACAGTGCCATTTCAAAGCTTGGAATGAAGCCGTTTCTCCGGTGAAATCCACGGCCTTGACATCAATGTCGCTCCGCGAAAGCAGGATGTTGGCAATGTTGGTTGAACAAGCAGCACTCGCGGCAATATGGAGGGCTGTGTGCCCATTTTCTGTAGTCTTTGCATTAACGTCAGCATGATGATTGAGAAGATATACGGCGACTTCCGGTTGGCCCCATCGAGCGGTTTTGTGGAGTGGTGTTTCCCCAACTTGATCTCTAGCGTTAACGTCGGCCCCCGCTTCCACGAGTTCCTTGACCCGCGCAAGATTCCCCGACCGTGCAGCCGCATATAAATCCTGCGGCGCTTCAGAGACTTTCGTACTGCGACAACTCATCAGAGCCAATCCGATTAGAATAACAAAGTATGATCGCGAACGAACCATATCGAATCCCTTTCCATATACTCACGCTGTTTAGTTTATACGAGCAAGCAGCAAAAAGCGCAATCTGAATCAGGTGCACTCGAAAAGACTGTGCACTCGAAAAGACTTGTCTCCCCCCAGCGGTTCGGGCACAGTATCTTTGGTCTTACGCAGAACTGGGTCTCTCTGGAGGATTTTAATGAGCGCTAAAAGGCATCTCTTAATATCGCTGTCAATTTTTTCCATTGGTTTTGCCTGCGTCAGCTGTACATCCATCGATCCGAATGTAACGGTTACAAAAAAGGCCGTTTACTCACGGGCGACGGCGATGCCGTTCGGTGAAGACGTGATCACCCTCTACAGTGACTCGAGCGCCGAGTACAAGTATTTTAGCGTGATCACTGGGCACACGGAGGAACTGCTCGGGACGTACAAAGATTCTGATCAGGTGCTCAAGCTTAACTTCGGATGGCTTCGACCAAAAATGGTTTTTCAGATTCTGGGCTCTGGCGATCTGCAACCCACATCAAGTAGCGCCGGTAGCAAGGAATTCAAACGAATCTCGGGCGCTGGTCCGTGAGCGAATGCGTTCGAAGCAACTCATCAACTGGTCAATATGGCTAAGCCAAATCAAAACGTACGCAAAGCGATTATCCTTGGGCAGGAGCAGGCCAAAAAAATTCTGGCGAAGCGACGAGCCAGTTTAAGGCAGAGGGATCGAGTTCTCCGTCAACACCCGGCGCCGCTCCAAGTGGGCATCACTCCGTTTTCCTCGACCGGACGACCGGCTGCATCCTCCGCCGTGATGAAGAGTGCTGGAATACTGGTCGCGGAAGGAGATTCGTGGTTCAATTATCCATTTCATGATGTGCTCAGCGAGTTGGAGGACCGCTTCGGTTATGATATTTCTTCTGTCGCGCACGCCGGGGATCAGATTGAGGAGATGGCCTATGGCGATGGCCAGCTTTTGGCGTTTACACGAGTCATTGAAAAACTGCTCCGACGTCAAACACCACCCAAAGCAATCCTGCTATCCGGTGGCGGCAATGACGTGGCCGGCGCACAGTTCAGCATGTTTCTCAATCACGCTTTGTCCCCCATTGCTGGCCTAGACTTCCCAATCCTTGAAGAAGTGATAAACACCCGAATCCAAACCGCGTTTGCCGCTGTTCTAACAGCTGTGACCAAAGTGTGTGGCGACTTGGGGAACCCGATGCCAATTTTGGTACACGGGTATGACTACCCTGTTCCGGATGGGCGTGGCTTTTGGGGTGGAGGTTGGGGATTACCGGGGCCATGGTTGGAACCGGGCTTTCGTGAGAAGGGCTTCAAAGCAATGGATCTACGGATATCAATGGCGCGAAACCTCATCGACCGCTTCAATGACATGCTGCAGCAGCTCTTGAAACTTAGTGAATTCCAGCATGTTCACTACGTCAACTTGCGAGGCACTCTCTCCACTGGAGCAGATTATAAGAATTGGTGGGATAATGAACTGCACCCTACCCATCAGGGCTTTACGAAGATTGCTCAGATGTTCGACAATGTAATCAAGAATCTGCCTTCGACATAGCTTCTCAACCGGACTGGAAGCTTGCGGCAGGATACTTTGGACACTCAAAGGTACTGTCGATCTTTCCGGTTAGCGCCTAGCCAAGCATTGCAAACGGTTGCCGGAGAATTGTCAGCGCATGGGCCGTTTTGGTAATGTGCCGCAGCATGATCTGCAAGGACAAGAATCCGGACGAGCATCGGGAGCGGGACAAGTTCTCGGAGGCAGGAAACAAGGCCGAGGAACAGATGGCGTTTTATCTGAAACGCGCGTTTCGCGACGACCCGGACCTGTGGGTGTTTCATGACCTGCGCTTTCGGAGTGATGACGACGATGTTTGCCAGATCGATCACTTGGTGATGCACCGCAGCGGGTTCATCGTGATTGAATCGAAGAGCGTCACGTCGAAGGTGAGGGTCCACGCGAACGGGGAGTGGGAACGGCTTTGGAACAATCACTGGCAGGGCATGCCGTCACCCATTAAACAGGCGGAACGACAAATTGAGTTCCTGCGGGCGGCATTCCAAGCCTACCGGGAGCAGTTACTCGGGAAGACTTTACTCGGCACGATGCAAATGGGGTTCCGGAACATGCCGATGGAGGTTCTGGTGGCGATCTCGGATACCGGCAGCATTCAACGCGAGGGCGACAGCGCCCAAGTCACCAAGGCTGACCTCATCACGGATCGCATCCGCGAAATCGTGGCGCGACACAAGAAGGCGCGCGCGCTGTTCAGTCTCAATCTCGATTTTAAGTCGATGGATGGTGCGTACAACTTCAAGGACGAGGAAGTGGAGGCGATGCGCCGGTGGTTGATCGAGCATCATTATCCGAAGAGCTTGGAGCAGGAACGCAAAACCCAACCGCCCAACATCGTCGCGGAGACACCGGCCACCTACGCGCCTCCGCCGATCCCCCAAGCCGCCGCCCCGCTTCCATCGGCAATGTCATCCGTGCCAACAGCTGGTATTGGCCTCGGCAAATGCGCGCACTGTGGCGGTCAGTCCAGTATTCTCTGGGGCCGGTACGGCTATTACTGGAAGTGCGGCAAATGCGATAAGAACATGCCGATCAAAGACACTTGTCCGTCCTGTCAGGAAAAGGTGCGTCTGCGCAAAGACAAGCTGCGCTTCTATAAGTATTGCGAGAAATGCAAGACGCCGGAAACGCTGTATTACGACGGCGCGTAGCCAATCCTTACGGCACTTCCTCCAGATACGGATTCGTCGGCGTCGGCTTGGGTTTGGGCGGGGCCGGCGTGGGGCGATATTTATTATCGGCAGTTTCCTTCAACTTCATGCCTTCGGCCCAATAACCGACGGCATCGTCTTGTAAGCGTTTCAGTTCTTTGTTGTACGCCTCAATGGCCGCATTGGCGGTATCGATGTTGCGGCGGGCAATGTTCTTGTCGAGGTCGTGGCCGGCGATTCGGTCAGGTGCTTTTGGAGGAGACCCTTTCTTGAGGACATAATGGCGATCAACAGCCCGTTTGCCAGCGGCAATAAATTTCTCAATTGCCGCGCGATAGTCCGCGTGTCCCGTCTTTTGAAGCTCGAAAAGTTGCTTCAATCGCCAGCGAACAGCATCGACAAAGTCGCGATCAATTTCGTCTCCTTCCCACGATGAAGTCTTTACAAAGTTCGTACAGCGATAGTTGATACAACAGCGACCAGTAGCTTGATTGAGCGCTTTTCCAGTCTCCGTCCGGTCCAGCATCTTCAGGGGTGGTTCGGGCGGCGGGGCGTTGGCGGTGCGGTAGGCTTCGGCTTGGACGGGGTCGTAGTTGAAGTGTTTTTGCCATTCCGCCGGTAACTTGCTCAACGCCACATTCGCGACGCCACTCTGGTGAAACAGCTTCACGGTGGCCGGGGTGGTCGCGCCCCACGTGACGTTGGAGTAGGTGGTGCCGTCGATGGTCAGCACGAGATTCGTCTCGCCGGCCCAGAGCGAGCAAGGCATGAGCAATCCGACCAGTATCCACAGGTATCCTAACCTCATGAGCAACATTGTATCGGCTAGCGATTCCTCGACAAGCCAGGAATGACAACCCGTGGAACTATTCTAGCGAGCGGACACACAGCAGACTTCATCTTCGCGCGGCGCTTCCAGCGCGGATTCCGGAACCGTGATGACGACAGAGGGCCGGTGGGTGCCCCGGTCGCGGTTACAAACCGCTCCCACGTTCCAGCCCGATCCGCGGTTAAGTCAGTCGGCAGTGTTCAGTGGACAGAGGTCGGAAGAAAGAAGACAGGAGTCAGAAGTCAGGAGTCAGTAGTCGGAAGACAGGAGTCAGAAGACAGTATTCGTGAATACCACCGGCTCATCTGCCGGTCGCGGCAGCCTGCCCCGAAAGTTTTCGGGGTGAATAACCGCCCCACTTTTCGTCTTTCGTGTCATTTCGTGGATGCCGGGGACGGGTTTGCGTGCCCGCTTCTCGTCGAACTCGATTCCGTCTAACTTGGCTTCCGTGGTTAACCGGAGCGGTCGAGCCGGCGGCTCGCCCCTACCAACGGCGATACCGGGTCGCAGTTTCCGCCTTCCGCCTTCGCTATAGCTATGGCGGACACGTCGCGTTATTCGCGGTTCGAGGCTTCGGCGGCCACTTCGGTGTCGAGGTCCATCAGGATCTCGCGCGGCTCGGCCCCGCGGCTGGGGCCGACAATGCCGCGTTCTTCGAGCAAATCCATGATCCGCGCGGCGCGGGTGTAGCCGATGCGTAACCGACGCTGCAGCACCGAGACACTGGCCCGGTTGGTTTGGCGGATGACTTCGATGCATTGCTCGACCAATTCCTCGTCTTCGTCGCTGGCTTCGTTGTCGGGCAAGTTGGCGTTGCGGCAGAGTTTCTTCTCCAGTTCCGGCTCAAACTTGGGTTTGGCTTTGGCGGCAATGAAATCCACGATCTTGTTGATCTCGTTGTCGAGCACGAGGACGCCCTGGGCGCGGACGGCTTTGCCGGAGCCGGGTTCGTAGAGCATGTCGCCTTTGCCGAGCAGTTTCTCGGCCCCGGGGGTGTCGAGAATGACGCGGGAGTCCTGCATCGAGGCCACCTGGAACGCGATCCGGCACGGGATGTTGGCCTTGATGACGCCGGTGACGACGTTGACGCTGGGGCGTTGGGTGGCGACGATGAGATGGATGCCGGCCGCGCGCCCGAGGGCGGTCAGGCGCGCGATGGCCATTTCAACGTCTTTGCCGACGGTCGCCATCAGGTCGGCGAGTTCGTCCACGACGACGACAATGAAGGGCAGTTTCTCGGGGATGATGATGTCGAAGTCGCGCGGGACTTCGATCTTGAGCGTGGTTTGTTCGCCTTCGATTTCGATGTTGCCGTCGGGCTTGACCGGTTCGGCCGGTTTCTTTTTCGGCCGGGAATTGAAGCCGGTGATGTTGCGGCAACCTTCCTTGGCGAAGATCTGGAAGCGTTTTTCCATTTCGCGGATCACCCACCCCAACGCGAGCGGCACCTTCTTGGATTCGGTGACGACCGGGACGATGAGGTGCGGGAGGACGTTGTAGTGCTGCATTTCGACCATCTTGGGGTCGATCAAGACCAGCCGGAGGTCTTCCGCGGTGAACCGGTAGAGCAACGAGGCGAGGATGGCATTGACGCACACGGTCTTGCCGGAGCCGGTCGCGCCGGCGATGAGCATGTGCGGCATGCCGGCGAGGTCGCCGATGATGGGATGCCCCTTGACGTCGCGACCCAACACAATCGGGATGGCTTTGTTGCTGTTCTGCCATTCCGGTGATTCGAGCATGTCGCGCAGGTAGACCGTCGTGCGGGAACTGTTCGGGACTTCGACACCACAGGTGCCCTTGCCCGGCACGGGGGCGAGGATGCGGACTTTCTCGGCTCGCATGGCCATCGCGATGTTACTGGAGAGACCGGCAATCTTTTCGACGCGCACACCGGCGGCAGGATGCAATTCAAAAAGGGTAACGGTGGGGCCTTTGGTGACATCGCCGGATTCGACTTCGATGCCGAATTCACGGACGGTTTCCTTCAAGATGGCGGCTTGCACCTTCAAGTCGTCCATGACATTGCGCGCGGCGACGGGGGGCGGTGGTTCGAGCAGGTCGAGCGACGGCAGGACGAATTGTTCGCCCATGCCGGCGCTGGCGCCACCGATCAAGGCGGCTTCGGGTTCCGGCTGTTTCTCGCGCTTGGGTTTCGGCGGCGCGACGGGTTCTTCCGGTTTGGGTTGTTTGGTCAGCTTGTCGGCGACTTTGTCGAAAATGGACGGTTCGGGCGCGGGCTTTTCGGGTTTCGAGGCTGCGCCCTTGGACGGTGGTTGCGCGGTGTAATCCGTAAAGGTCGGCGGCGGGGGCGGCGGGAGGACTTCGTCCTTGTCCGCGGCTGGTTCTTCGGCGTCGGCTTTTTTGCCCTTCTTCGCTTGTTTATCGAGTTCGTACTCACGAACTTTGATGTCGCGCTCCTTGTCTTTGATGACGCGGTCGAGGCTGGGCTTTTTCGCGGCGCGCAAGGCTTCCCAACTCTCGCGCAAGCTGGTCGCGGTCAGCGCAACCCAGTAGCTCGGGCGGAAGTTGATGAGGATGATGAGGCTGATCAGGTAGAAGACGCCGAAGATGATGACCGCGCCCGGTTTGCCGACGGTATGTTCCGCGGCGCCGCCGGCAAAGAGGCCGATGTAGCCGCCCGCGCTGGCCGGCAGGTTGAGGGATTTGACGAGGCGGTCCAGCCCGGCAATGTGGAGCAAACAGCACGACGCAAACAACAGGAGCAGCCCCGCGCCGGCCTTGCCGCGCCAGGGTATTTCCTGTTGCAGCAACAACGTGCTGCCCAGCACCGTCAGGACGACCATCAGAAAATACGCGCCGAGACCGAAGCCTTGAAACGCGATAAAGGCCAACCACGCGCCGACGGGGCCGATGAAGTTGGCGACCGCGCGATTCGCCGGGCCGGCACTGTTGCCAACATCGAACGGATCGTACGAGATCAGGCTGAGTAAAAGTAGGAGCGCGAAGCCGACAAGCACGACGGCCCATATTTCGCGCACATGAGAGTGCCCGGACTGTTTCCCCATAAAGAGCTTGAATCCTCCTTGGCTGCCGACTGTAATGGAAGCGGCCATGAACTGCAAGCTAACAAACATGCTCTATCCCTTACGATTCCAGCCCATTCTCGTCGAACGCATCTGGGGCGGCACCACCCTCGCCCGCTACGGCAAGCCCCTTCCGCCCGGCAAACCCATCGGCGAAACCTGGGAAATCAGCGACCGCGACAAGGAACAAAGCGTTGTGATCAACGGCCCACTGAAAGGCCAAACCCTCCGGCAAGTGATGGAGAAGTGGGGTGACGAATTGCTGGGCCGCAAAGGTAGTGGAACGGGCGTCTCGCCCGTTGATTTGACCAGCGCAAACGGGCGAGACGCCTGTTCCACTAGATTTCCCCTCCTCATCAAAATGCTCGACGCCCGCGAGCGTCTGTCGCTTCAGGTCCATCCCCCGGCCGCCATCGCCCCCCAACTCGGCGGCGAACCCAAAACCGAAATGTGGTACATCCTCGAAGCCGCACCCGACGCCCATCTGATTGCCGGCCTCAAACGCGGCACCACCCGCGCCCAATTTGAGAAAAACGCTGCCAGTTGCGTCCATCGGTTTCCCGTGCACGCCGGTGACTCGATTTTCATCCCGTCGGGCCGCGTCCATGCGATTGATGCCGGGCTGGTGATCGTGGAGATCCAACAAAACTCCGACACGACTTACCGGGTGGATGACTGGGGCCGCGGCCGGCAAGTTCATCTCGCGGAATCCATGGCCTCGATTGATTTCAACGACTTCGAGCCAGGAGTGAATCCCCTGCCGATCCAATGCGAACATTTCCGCGTCGAGAAGCTCAACGCGCCGGCGACAGGAACGTGCGACGGAACGTCGTTCCACATCCTCGCGGGTCTCACCGGCACGGTGACAGTCAATGACGAGAAGCTGAACCCCGGTGATTTCGTGTTATTGCCGGCAGCGTTGGGGAACTACACGCTCACCGGCAACGGCACAGTCTTGCGGGCGACGCTGTAGGGTGCGCTATTGCGCACCGCCCGGCCATCGGTGCGCAATAGCGCACCCTACAGCCGGTACAACTCACCGTACTTCTTCCGCAGATACCGGACGTATGGCTCGATGGTCATCGGCTGGCCGGTCGCGCGCTGGAGTAATTCGTCTGCCGTGAACTTGCGACCATGGCGGTAGATGTTTTCGCGCAGCCAATCATGGAGCGCCTTGAAATTCCCGCCGGCAATGTCGTGCGGCGCCGCTTCGAAGAATTGCGCGCTGAGAATATTACCGAGCGTGTAGCCCTGAAAGACGCCGCCAATGATGCCGCCGTACCAGTGGACGTCCTGTAAGACACCGTCCCGGTCATCCGGGGCGCGCAACCCGAGATCGCTTTCATACCGGGCATGCCAGGCGTCGGGCAAATCCTTGACCGCGAGCTTGCCTTCGAGCAACTGCAACTCGAAGTCGAACCGGAGCATGACGTGCAAGTTGTAAGTCACTTCGTCGGCATCGGTGCGGATGAGCGACCGTTCGACCTTGTTGATGGCCCGGTAAAATGTCGCGAGCGGCACCGGCTTCAATTGCGTCGGGAATGTCGCCTGGAGTTGCGGATAGAAAAACTCCCAGAACGCCCGGCTGCGTCCGACCAGATTCTCCCACGTGCGCGACTGACTTTCGTGAACGCCCGCCGACGTGCCGCCGGCCAGCGGCGTGCCCTCGTAACCGGGGTCGATCCCCTGTTCGTAGAGCGCATGCCCGGCTTCGTGCAACGTGCTGAACAGCGCCTCACCCAAATCGTTCTCTTTCACGCGCGTCGTGATGCGCACGTCGCCGAGGGAAAACTTCGTCATGAACGGATGATGCGTCTTGTCCTGCCGGCCGCGCTGGAAATCGAAGCCGAACTGCCGGATCACCAGCTGACCAAACGCCAACTGCGCCGCTTCCGGGAAGTGCTGCCGCAAGCAGGACTCGTCGGCGACCGGCTGGGCGGTGATCGCTTTGACAATCGGCACGAGCTGCGCCCGCAATTCGCCGAAGACTTGCCTGATGGTGGCGGCTTTCATGCCGTAGTCCGCGGCATCAATCAGTGGGTCGGCAATGTGATTGTAGCCGGGAAAGAAATCGGCGAGTTGCCGGCTGAGATCGAGCGTTTTTTCCAAGGCGGGCCGGACACTCGCAAAATCGTTGGCCGGTCGTGCCTTCGTCCAGAGTTCGTAGGTTTGCGATTGGTGTTCGCTGAGTTGGGCGGCGAAGGCGACCGGGATTTTGATGGCGCGCTCGTAATCGCGACGCGTCACGCGCAACAGCGCGTCTTCGTCCTCGTTTTCCGCACGGGCGGCGGCGAGCAGCTTGCCGATGACCGGTGCGGTGAATTTCTCGTGGGCCAGTTTCGTGAGGGTCGCGAGTTGCCGGCCGCGCGCGGCGGCCCCGCCGGGCGGCATGTAGGTGGTTTGATCCCACGACAGCAGACTGCCGGCGGAGCCGAGGTCGTCAATTTCGTGCAGGAGTTTTTTCAGTTCTTGGAGTTGGGGATGCATGTTCACCATCGGTGCAGGTGCGGGCCAAAATCGGATTCGTAGAACGGGGCGGCCATCGTGCCGGGCGGCGCGATCTCATCGATTCGCTTCCGATCAGCACCGGCAAGCTGAATGGCCAAGGCGCCGAGACTTTCCTCAAAGTGTTCGAGCGTGCGCGGCCCGATGATCGGACTGGTGACGCCGGGTTGCTGCAAGCACCACGCGAGCGCCAACTGACCGAGCGTGCAATTCTTCGCCGCCGCCAGTGGTTGCAAGCCGGCCACGACTTCGTACATCCGGGGAGTGAGACGCCGCTGCAGCCACGCGGCTTCCTTGTTGGCATACCGGCCTGCCGTCGCGGGGACGTCGCGCTGATATTTGCCGGTAAGCAAACCGCCGCCGAGCGGACTCCACGGGATGACGCCGAAGCCGTAGGTCTGCGTCATCGGGAGCAACTCGCGTTCGATGCGCCGGTCAAGGAGGTTGTACGGCGGTTGCTCGCAGACGAACCGGTTGAGGCCGTACTCTTTGGCCGCCCACAACGATTCCACCAGTTGCCACGCGGCGAATGTGCTGGTGCCGATGTAGCGTACCTTGCCGGCGCGGACGAGGTCATCGAGCGCGCGCAATGTTTCATCGATCGGAATGTCTGATTGCGGCCGGTGAATTTGGTAGAGATCAATGTAGTCGGTCTGCAACCGGCGGAGACTGGCGTCACATTGGTCGATGATGTGCCGGCGGTGATTGCCGACCATGTTCGGATCG
Organism: Verrucomicrobiia bacterium; assembly: GCA_022072455.1. GTDB lineage: Bacteria > Verrucomicrobiota > Verrucomicrobiia > Palsa-1439 > Palsa-1439 > CAINDI01. The sequence continues at coordinate 205,043 of JAJVHY010000013.1, forward strand.
TCGTCGGCCATTTGACTGCGGACTTTGGTGGCGAGCACAACGCGATGGCGTTTGCCGTTGCGTTTCAGCGCGGTACCGACGAACTCCTCGCTGCGGCCCCGGCTGTAGGAGTTGGAGGTGTCGAGAAAGTTGATCCCGGCATCCAGCGCACGATCAATGATGGCGCAGGAATCGTCCAGTTCGGTCTTCGCGCCAAACATCATGCAGCCCAGGCAGAGCGGACTGACTTTCACGCCGGTACGACCCAATGACCGGTATTCCATATTCTATCTTTGGAAGGGCGCTCGCGCCGCGAGCGCCACTGGTGTTATTCAATTCGGACGGCGCGGCGCGCCGTCCCTACCCTAGACTACCTGCAACAAAAACCCCTTCAAGTATTCCGTCTCCGGTACCCCCAACAATACCGGATGATCGGCGGACTGCGTCAGCGTCTTCACCAACCGGACGGTCTTCCGCGCGTCAGCCGCCGCTTCGATGACGACTGACTCCAACAAACTCGACGTGATGTGGTGCGAACAGGAGAACGTCGCGAGAATCCCGCCGGGCGGCAACATCTTCAGGGCGCGCAGGTTGATTTCCTTGTAGCCGCGCAACGCGTCATCCACGTTTTGTTTGGCGCGGGCGAACGTCGGCGGATCGAGGATGATGACGTCGAACTGCCGTTTCTCCTTGTCGTACGCTTTCAAGACATCGAAGACGTTGGCGCAGTTGAATTCGATTTTGCCTTCGACGCCATTCAGCTTGGCGTTGTTGTGGGCGCGGACATTGGCCGGCTCGGAGCTTTCGACCGCCTCGACGCGCGACGCGCCGGCTTTTGCCGCAAACATCCCGAAGCCGCCGTGATAGCTGAAACAGTCCAACACCTTCTTGCCGGCACAGTGCGCGCCGACGCTGGCGTAGTTTTCGGCCTGATCCAGAAAGAAGCCGGTCTTCTGGTCTTCGAGCAGATTGCCCTCGAACTGTACGCCGCCGACGGTGATGACGGCATTGCCTTCGTACTTGCCATAGACGACGCCTTTCTCCTCCGGCAAGCCTTCGAGTCGCCGGCTGGGAACGTCGCTGCGTTCGAGGATGGATTTGGGTTTGAAGAGGTCGCGCAAAATCTCGATGAACGTGCCTTTCCGTTTATCCACCCCGAGGGTCAGCGCCTGGAAAACGAGGTCGTCGCCGAACTTGTCGACGATCAAGCCCGGCAGTTGGTCGGCCTCCGACCAGACCACGCGAAACGATGTGGCCGTCGCCGGCAACACGGTTTTCCGGTACGCCAGCGCCGCGTCGATGCGTTTGCGGAAAAAGGTCCGGTCGAGTTCTTCTTTGCCGGCGGTGAAGCGGCGGACGGTGATCTGGGATTTCCGGTTCAAGAGCCCGCTGCCGTGCGGCCGGTCCTTGTGATCGCGGATGTCGACGACATCGCCGTCGGCGGGTTCGCCGGTCAGCTTGGCGATTTCACCGGAATAGATCCACGGATGACCGAACATGAGCCGGCGTTCCTTGCCGGGCTTGAGGATGACAGATGGCATTCGCGGACGCTAACACGGTGGGCGCGTTATGCCAACACTTCCGCGGCGCGGTGCATGTGTTTGGCAATATCAATGTGGTGCGGACACTTGGCGCTGGCGGCGCTGTAGTCCACGTCGGCAATCCGCCGCGCTTCCGCCGGTAATTCGGCGAAGTATTGCCGGGCTTTGGCGGATTCGGCGTAGCTGTCGTGGTACATCAGGTACCGGAGCGTGGTGCCGATCTGGATGCCGGCGGGAACGCAGGCGTTGCAGATGTGTTGGCAGCCGGCACAGTAAAGATGCTGCGTGGCGTCGGCGTACCGGTGGAGCTCGTTCAACTCGGCGGCGGTCAACGCGGTTTTGTCGAGCGCGGCGGCGATGTTCTGTTTCATCTTGTCCAGCGTCTCCATGTGCGAGACGGCGGCAGTGATGCGTTCGTCCGCCCAGACGGCTTTGAGGACGGCCTGGTGGCGGCTGAACTTTTTCTCTTCGAACTTTTTCACGCCGTCCTCGAATGAGACGGCTGAGCCTTGGGTTTTCATCGCGATGAGGCCGATGCCGGATTTGTGGGCGGCGTCAATGGCGCGGTTGAGTTTGTCGTTGCCGTAGTCGCGGAAGTTGTACTTGAACATGATCGAGTCAATCCACGGGAGCGTGGCGGCTTTCGTCAGCAACTCCGCGACGTTGCCGTGGTGGCAGGAGAACCCGAAGAAGCGGATCTTGCCTTCTTTCTTGAGCCGCTCCGCGCAGTCCGCCATGTCCGGCGCGAGAAACTTCTCGTGCTCCAACTGATGCATGTACAGCAGGTCCACCTGGTCGGTTTTCAACCGCTCCAGACTCTGGCGGAGCGTGCGCGTCAGGCCCTCCGGGGTGTGATTGCAGGATTTGGTGGTGATCCACATTTCCTTTCGTTTGCCGGTTTTGGCGAGGAAACCGCCCACGCCGGTCTCGCTGGCGCCACCGGCATAGCAATCGGCCGTGTCCACGTAGTTCACACCGAACCGCAAACCCTCGGCCAGACGCGGGTCGAAGTTGGGGTCGAATTTCATGCCGCCGCCCATCAACAAGATCGGGATGGTTTCTTTGGTCTTGCCGAGGACGCGGCGCGGGATTTTGGGCAAGGCCGGTGCGGCGGGTGGTTCGGCGGCCTCGGCCACGCCGGGCAATCGCGCGCCTATCAAGGCCGCGGCCCCGGCAACCGTGGCGGCACCCGCGTAGCGAAACATTTCCCGCCGAGTCATTTTTTTCTTGTTCATAACCGAGTTCCTTTAGGTTTGCCGCGACCGCAACAACAGCGACCGCTCTTTCGATCGTGATTCGCCGACGGCCGTGACATACACCGCGGGGTCGTCAATGACCGGGCACTCATGCTCGCAGATACCGCAGCCGATGCAAAGCTCGGGACGCATGTAGGGCCGGTTCAATGTGACCAGCGTCCCGTCCCAACGTTTGATCTGGACGTCGTACGTGCCGATGGCCTTGGGCGAGACCGGGCAGACTTCCTCGCAGACAACACAGGGGGTTTCCATCGCCCACGGCAGGCAGCGGCCATGATTGAAGAACGCCGTGCCCAGTCGAATTGGCCCATCGGCGGCGAACTGGCCGAGGCCGAGTTTCTTTTCGAGGGAGATTTTCTGAATCGCGCCGGTGGGACAGACTTCGCTGCAGAGCGTGCAGTTGAGTTGGCAGAAACCGATGGACATATCCATGACCGGCGTCCACCACCCTTCCACGCCGCCGTGCGCGAGTTTCGACGGCTGGAGAACATTGGTCGGGCAGACGTTGATGCACTGGTCACATTTGATGCAGCGTTCGAGAAACTCGCTTTCCTCGACCGAGCCGGGGGGACGGATCGCCTTCCGGTTAAATCCCCGGTGATTCACCGCTGCCGACAGGCGTAGGAACGGATACGCCAACACGCCGGCAAAGCCCGACAAAATCCACCGCCGCCGGTTCAAGTCCGGCCAGGCGACTTCTTTCTCCGGTATCTTGCTGATGATATGCCGGCCATGCGCTGCTTTTTGGTGTTTTACCGGCAGGAAGCGGAACGTCAGCGCATCCTCCGGGCAGTCGTCAATGCAGTTGAAGCAGACAAAACACTCACTCTTCCGCAACGCGGCCTGCGGATCGGAGGCACCTTCGCAGTGGGCAAGACAGAGATTGCAGTCCGTACACCGCGTCAAGTCGCGATCAATCCGCCAGAGCGAGAACCGCGACAACCAACCGAGAAATGCACCCAGCGGACAGAGCACCCGGCAAAAGAACCGCGGGATCACCAGATTCATGCCGACCAAGACGATGATCATCGCGCCGATGAACCAGGCGCCGTAGAAAATCCGTTGGTCCGGCGCGCCCGGGGCGTGGGCCAACGGACGAATCCAACCGGCGTTGATGCCGCGCGATTCCAGCGCTCGTGATGTTTGATCGACGGCGAGATCCGCCGCCGGCGCAACCGTGGCGGTCATGGTGCGATACATCAGGCAAATCGGATCGAGAAACCCGATCTGCAACGAGCCGAAGACCGCCAGCACCATGAAGATGATCAGAATGATGTATTTGAGTTGGAAGATGGAGCGATACCGGTTGATCGCGAGTTTGTCGATGTTGCGGCGCGTGTTGAACAGCCAGCCGAAGAATTGATGGAGCGTGCCGTACGGACACATCCAGTTGCAGAAAAACCGGCCGAGAATCAGCGTCGGGATGATCAACACCAGACTCCAGATCAGATTCCGGTAAACTGTGTGCGTCGAAATCGCCGTGGCGACGGCAACCAGCGGGTCAATTTCGAGAAAGAGCGAGACCGGGTAGCCTTTCATCCGACTGAACCACGTCACAAAACAGAAAAACATGAACAGCGCGAAAAAGAAGAACTGTGAAATCACTCGAATCCGCGTGATGCGGAACACCCGCACCCACCACGGCGCCTGACTCGCCCGGTAATGCGCTTTGGGCGGCGCTGGGGCGGCAACGTTGCCGGTCTCGGACTTCAGTCGGTTCAGCAGATCGAAGGCGGCGTTCGAATCACTTGTTGGAGGGACGCGCTTCGTCGCGTCCGTTCGGGAAGCGGCCACGACGGAGCGTGGCCCTCCAGAACTACCGCAGCCGCCGCTCTTGCCGCAGCCGCAACTCATCCGACCTGCTCCTCTTTCCACGCGACATTCTTCCAATCGAGATTACCCAGTCCACGCTCTTGGGCGTTGAACAAATACTTCGGCAATTCACTCGACCGGCCGAGCAACTGCGAAAATCCCCACGCGTCCGCCGCAATCTGATCGGTCGCGGCGACGATGGTGTGGCCCATCGCGACGTCTGACAAATCACCGCCGGTCGGCCCGCTTTTCATCAACACCCGCGAGCCGTCCATGATCACAAATGTCGGTTTCATCATCAACGCGAGATCGGCAATGATGTTGTGAATGTCCTGGTGAAACTGATTCCGCCGGCCGCCGAGCAAGCCGTACCAGTTCTTCGTGCACATGCTCGCGTGACACAGATTGTGATCCTTGACCGGCGAGATGCCGATCACTTTATCCACGCCCCGAAATGGGGTGTAGAAAAACGGCCAGCGCTCGATCAATTTCGCGCCGGGCACTGCCAACATCTCGAAACTCGACGGGGTTGGCAGATAAACCTTCGCGCCGGCACCGCGCGCCGCGGCCCCGATGCCGGTCTTGGCAAAACAACTCTCCGGCGACTCAATTGGATTATCGGCCACGCGGACTTCTGCCGCGCCGGCTTCGCGGACAAGATGAATCAACGCCGCCAGAACTTCCGGATTGCTCGTTGCGCCGAGTTTGGGTGACCGGTCGAACGCGACGTTCGGTTTGATCAACACCACGTCGCCTTTGTTGATGAAATGTTCAATCCCACCGATGGCGGCGATCGCCATCTTCAACATCTGCGGATAGTTCTCGCCGCGCGCAATCCCGAGCGTTTTCGCGCCCAATGCCGGGGCGACGGTGAAATTCTTCAGGTGGAGCGTTGGCTCTTGCGGTTTGCCGAGTTCGCCGGTCGGATCGTGCAGCGCCCGCCACAGAAAGCCGGCCCCGGTGGCCACGGCGGCGGTAACGCCAAGTCGAACCAGAAACTCCCGGCGCGTCGGCCAGTCCTCGGAATGCCGGTGCTGCGGGGCGTGTGCGTTGGCGCGTCGCGCGTGTGCTTTCAGATCTTTCTCGTCACTCATAACCACTGCCCGGCGCGACTGTACTGGCCTTTAGTATGTCGCGCAACTGATTCAACCATTTGATCGCTTCTGCCGCGTCCGCCGCGGACCGGACCCCGAGAACGTACTGCTCGTGGACACTCACCCCATCCACCGCGTTGATATATTCATTGAGAAACAACTTTGCATCCGCCCCCGGGACCGCCTTGCCGAAGCCGGCAAATGCTGCGGCTAACTTCTCGGCCAAGTTCGTCGCGGCGGCGACATCGGCCCGGCGGGAAACGAAGACTTCGGTGTCGCCTTTGACTTTCGCGGAGTACACTTCCGTCGCAAAATCGAACGAAAACGCGTCTTGCGGCGTGAATTGGATTTTGGTGGGACTGATTTTCAGGCCGTTGGCCAGCAACGCGTACGCCCACGGCAACGATTCGTCCGGCAACTTGGAGAGCAAGGCGTCTTTGAGGGATCGGATTTTCTGCCGAATCGCGGGGTCATCATCTGATCCGACAAACCGCGCATAGTACCGGCCGCGGACGAGAAAGCCGGCATTCGCTGACGAATAAAACAAGCCGTCGAACTCGGCGTCCGGCTTCGCGACCTCCGCGACGAGCGCGCCGAGGGCGTTCCCGATGTTGCCGAGGTCGAACAATTCGATGTCAATGCTCAGGTTGCCGGATGCGAGGCCGAGAAAATAGAGGCGTTTGAAGCCATATGATTTGTAGAACGTCTCCCGGCCATCAATCTTCTCGTAGAGATTTGTCTCGTCGAATTCGCCGACTGGCGCACTGGCCGTCCACCCTTCGCCGATGATTTCGGACGGGAACGGCCCGAGCGACGGGGTCGTCCGCACGGCGCTGCCGGGTTCGATCCAAGGTTCGACCGGTCGTTTGTAGATGGGGACTTCTTTCTTGGTCAGCAACGAATCGTCGGAATGAAACAACGTCGGATCAGGATTCCGGCCCCGCCAGATCACCCATGCCAGGACCGCGCCCAAGACCGCGAGACAGACCAAGACGATTTGAAATTCGCGGAACGAGTAGAACGGCCGGTAGACTTTACGTTTGAAGGTGTTGAAAACCGGCGGATCAGGTTGCGGGTGCGCGGCCATCGGCGTTGAAGATAGCCACTTTGCGCTACGGCCACAAGTCCGCGTCGCCGGTATCTTTGGCGGTGTCGGCGATTTTCGTTTTTAGATGACCGGTTAGCGCGGCGACGATCTGGTGGATGATTGTGTCGGGGACGCCGTTGAAATGTTTGCTCTGGGGGCGCATGTCGCAGGGGGTGTTGACGTAGTCAATCACCACGTACCGGCCATTCTTGTCGAGGGCGATCTCGGTGCTGAAGAAATCGAGTTGGGCGACTTCGGCGACGATGCGGACGATGCGTTCCAGTTCGGGCACGTTGATGAGCCCGGCATCCGTGGGTGTCATGACGGCGTACCGGTGGGTGCGGTCGTCCCACCAGCAGGCGATGGTCGTGCCGCAGATGAAGTAGACGCGGAACCAGGCGCGACGTTCGCCAAGGATTTGCGGTTCGATGGATTGTTGGATGAGGTACCGCTGGTCGCGATGCTTCGTGCGGGTATGGAGGACATCTTCGACTTTGGTAGCGCCAATCAGGACGCCCCGACCACCGCCGCCTTTGGCCGGTTTGACGACGAAAGGTTTGGCAAAACTTTCGATGACACGGGGGTCAATCTCCGGCTCGCGTTCATGTGGCGGAAGGATGAGGGTGAGCGGGAGTTGCAGGCCGGTGGCGAGGAGATCGCGGTGGATTTCGGCTTTGTCGCTGGCGCGGAGGTATTCAGCGTGAGCGTTCAGGAAACGGGTGCCGTGGGCGGCGAGAACGTGGTTGAGTTGGAGGAAATGCCGGTCTTCGTCGCTGGCGCGGTCGAGAAACCAATCGAACCGGCGTTCGCCATTGTGCACTTCGAGCGTGGTCTGGGCGAGGTTGTGCGGGCCGATGACATAGCTGGTGAGGCCGGCATGGTGCAGCGACCGGTCAAGCATGTTGATGAAATCGGCGTCGTACTGCCAGTTGTACGCGAGGCCGACGTGATGTTGGGCGGTGCGTTTAGGAACAGATTGCATGGTTCGAATACGGCGCGCGTACAGCGGCTTCTCCGCGAACAGTTCCCGGAACGGGTTGTTCGTCGAGAACTTCGGGGTATTCGAAGACCTTGCCTTCGTAGTTGCGGATGATGATCCGCTGCCGGTCATGCGCGAGGATGTATTGCGGGCCGACCGGCACCTTGCCGCCGCCGCCGGGCGCGTCAATGACATACTGCGGCACGGCGTAGCCGGTCGTGTGTCCGCGCAGCGCTTCCATGATCTCCAGTCCCTTGCGCACGGAGGTGCGGAGGTGGTGCGTCCCTTTCACGAGGTCGCACTGGTAGATGTAGTACGGGCGCACGCGCATCATCAGGAGTTTGTGGTTCAACTCCTTCATCACCGCGCTGTCATCGTTGACCCCACGCAACAAGACAGCCTGATTCCCCAACGGAATGCCGGCATCGGCCAGCCGACCGCACGCCTCCCGGACTTCGGCGGTCGCTTCCTTCGGGTGATTGGTGTGAATGCTGAGCCACAACGGATGATATTTCTTCAGCATCGCGCACAGTTCCGGCGTGATGCGTTGCGGCAGGAAAATCGGGATGCGCGAGCCGATGCGGAGGAATTCCACGTGCGGAATCGCACGGAGGTTCGACAGGATGTGTTCGAGGCGTTCATCGCTGAACAGCAACGGGTCGCCGCCGCTGAGGAGGACGTCGCGAATTTCGGAATGTTCGCGGATGTAGTTGAACGCGGCGGTGAAATCGGTTTCGAGGTGCTGCTCGCCAACGCCACTGACGACGCGGCTGCGGGTGCAATACCGGCAGTAGGCGGCGCAGCGGTCGGTCACGAGAAAAAGGACGCGATCGGGGTACCGGTGGACGAGGCCGGGGACGGGAGAATGGTCATCCTCGGCAAGGGAGTCAGCCATTTCCCACGCGGCTGGCTGGGTTTCCTCGATGCGTGGGACGACTTGCCGGCGGATCGGGCAAGCGGGATTATTTACGTCAATCAGGTTAAAAAAGTACGGCGTGATCGCGAGTGCGAGATGGTGGCCGGCCAGTTGGACGCCGAGTCGTTCTTCCTTGGTCAGCGCGAGAAGTTGTTCGAGTTGGGTAAGCGTGGTGACGCGATTGCGGAGTTGCCAACGCCAATCGTTCCACTCGGTTTGGGATACATGTCCCCACGGGCCGCGACCGACCGACAGAAAGCGCTCCGTTCTACCCCCAGGCTCATCAAGTTGCATAGCGGCGGAACTATAGGGCAGAAGCACTTGCTGTCAAGTTTGACACCCGCCAGTTCAGTTTGAACTCCATTCAGTCAGGATTACTTCCGTGTTGGCCTGCCGGATGGCGACGCGGCTGCCGGTGCGCTGAATGGAGGCGGTCACGCCGCGTTTCCCGGAGAGATGCCGGTAACTGCTGACGAATTCTTCGGCGTCTTTTTCAGTATCCCAAGCGGTTTCCCAGACCAAGAAGCACGGCCCGTTAGTGCCGCGTTCGTAGACGTGGAACCGGTCGCCATTCCAGCCGCCAGCCGCCCGGTGGGCCTCGAAAATTCCCACTTGCTGCGCGGTGAACATATTGCGGAGACCAAATTCGCCGAGAACATTGTTCCCAATCAACCGCCACCCGGCTCGCTCCAATACCGGCAAGACAATTTTTTCCGGTACTCGCCGGTCGCGCAGGTATTTTTCCGGGTGCAGAATTTCCGACGTCGAAACCGGTGGATTGCGGAACGCGGCATCCAGCGCTTCCAGTCCGCCGGCCGCGAAAATGGCGGTGGCGAATTCGGTCCCTTGTTGGTATGGGAAGAGCATTGACTCGCGGAGAAAGGCCGGGGCTGCTTGAAATTTGGACGTTTTTTGTCCCAAGACGCCGCCCAGGACATCGCCGATCATGTTCCGGGCATCGAGATATTCGCCGTAGTATTGCGCCATCAGCAATGTCGCATCGCCTTCGACGAGCGCTGAGGTGGCGAGGGCGAGGTCGTCGTTATCCTTGATCCGCAAGGGTAGCTTGGTGAGATCATAGTTTTGATCCTGCAACGCGTGCGTGAGTTCGTGCGCGAGCGTGATTTTGTCGAGAGCACTGTCGAACGATTTTTCTTTGAAAGTGTAAAGCGCGCGTTCCTCCGGCACGTAGAAAGCCGCGACTTGTTCGTCGTACAACCCGAGAATGGCCTCAGCCAGATCCGTCCCGGCCGGCAACAAACCGAGCGTAATCAGGGTCTGCCCATAGTCGTGCATCTCCTGCGTCGAGTATTGCTCGGCAATTTTGCCCTGGAGGAACTTTTTCAGTTCGTCGCGACCGATGGATTTGTAGGTGACCGGGTGCTTGAACGGCAAGCCGCGCAACGCGCTTGTCTGCTTCTCCGTCTGCGCCAACAAGGCCGCCTGCTCGGCCGGATTGGGAGTGCTGGCAATCGTCACGGCCTGTTGCTGGAGGTCGCGCTTCTCTTTTTCGAGCAACTGGACGGTACCGCGGTAAGTGGCGACTTGCCGGCGGAGTTCGCCGTTGCGCCAACCGAGGAAGGCACAAGCCGCCACGGCAGCAACCAGCGTGATCTTGATTATGAAGTTTTTCATTGGTGCAGCCCACCGCAGGTGGTAGCGTGACCGCCATATCTAATGGACATCCGCCAGAAAATCCACACCCTTTTAGCCGCACCGAACTATCATCCGCTTCGACGTGCCGAAATCGCCGCCAAACTGAAACTCACCGGGCCGGAACGCCACCAGTACCGACGCGCGTTGGATGAGATGCTCGCCAAGGGCGAAGTCGCCCGCGTCCGGCAAGACCGGTTTGTCCTCGCCCAAGAGGCGGACTTGGTGGCCGGGACGATTGAGCTGAGCGAGAAAGGGTTCGCATTCGTCGTGCCGGAGTTGGAAGGCACGAGCGATATTTACATCGCCCAGGAAGACGTCGGCGTCGCAATGCACGGCGACAAGGTGCTGGTGCGATTGCATCGCGAGCGCCAGCAGGCGAAACGGTCCGGCCGCGTCATTCGCATTCTCGTCCGGAAGCACGACACGATCGTGGGCACCGTTCAGAAAACGAAATTGTTTTACTACGTCGTCCCCGACGACCCGCGCTTTGTTCACGACGTGTATGTCAAACTCGCCCACAACGCCGCCGTCGGCGACAAGGTGGTCGTCAAACTCGCGGAGTGGACGTCCCGGCACGTCAACCCCGAAGGCGAGATCATCGAACGCCTCGGCAAGGCCGACGCGCCAGGCGTGGACATTCTCTCGATCATCCGCAAACACAATCTCCCCACCGAGTTCAACGAGCGCACCCTCACCGAAGCCGCCGCAATTCCGACCGGGTTGACGGCGGATGAAATTGCGCGTCGGCTGGATTTGCGGCGGGAGTTCATCATTACGATTGACCCCGATGACGCGAAGGATTTCGACGACGCGGTAAACGTGGACGAACTGCCGGGCGGTGGCTGGCGACTCGGCGTCCACATTGCCGATGTCTGCCATTACGTCCGCCCCGGCAACGCGCTCGACCGCGAAGCGCACGGGCGCGGCAACAGTGTCTACTTGGTGGACCGAGTCATCCCGATGTTGCCGGAAAAGCTGTCGAACAACCTGTGCAGCCTGCGCCCCCGGGAAGACCGGCCGACAATGTCGTGCTTCATCGAGTTCGGACCGAAACTCGAAGTCCGCAAAGTTTCATTCGCGCGGAGTGTCATCCACTCGAAACACCGGCTGACCTACAAGGAAGCATTTGCACGGCTGGAGTCGCCCACCGCCGAGGATGAGCTGACACGGGAACTGCACAGGATGTGGCGACTGGCTGCCAAGCTGCGCGCCCAGCGGTTTGCCAAAGGTTCGCTCGATTTGAATTTTCCCGAGGTCAAAGTCCGCCTCGACAAACACGGTCGACCGGAGCGGATTGAAAAAGTAGAGAATGACATTTCGCATCAATTGATCGAGGAATTCATGCTCGCGGCCAACGAGGCGGTGGCCCGGCATATTTGTCAGGCGCAGGTGCCGGGCATTTACCGGATTCACGAAGATCCCGATACGGCGAAGTTGAAGGAGTACCGGGAGTACGCCAAGAGTTTCGGGTACAAGGTCGGCGACGTGACGCACCGGCACGAATTGCAGAAATTGTTGGCGGCGGCCAAGGGCAAGCCGGAGGAATATGCGATTCACCTCGCGCTGCTCCGGTCGCTCAAGCAAGCCAAGTATTCACCGCAGTGCGTCGGGCATTTCGGCTTGGCCAAAAGGTTTTACACCCACTTCACCTCCCCCATCCGCCGGTACGCCGACCTGGTGGTCCACCGGACACTGTTGGCGATGCTCGACCGCAAAGACGGACACCGGCATTCCAGTGTGGCGGAGTTGACCAAACTGTCCGCCCACATTTCTTTAACCGAGCGGACAGCGGCCGAAGCCGAAAAAGAGTCGGTCGAACTGAAAAAGCTGGAATATTTCCAACAGCAATCGGAAGCGGGATCGGCTGCCGAATTGCCGGCAGTGGTTTCTGGAGTCCGCAACTTCGGTGTGTTTATCGAACTGTCCGATAGTCTTGTGCGTGGGCTGATTCATGTGTCGACGTTGGAGAATGATTTTTATCACTTTGACGAATTGCGTGAGCGACTGATTGGCCGGCGGACTGGACAAATCATCCAGATTGGCGACCGACTGCAGGTTCAGGTGGCGCGGGTTGACGTCTTTAAACGCCAAGTTGATTTCCGGGCGGTTAGCTTTGCTTCGGCACCGCAAAATGTTGGCATAAAACGTGTTGACAATAAGACTCTAAAGCGTAGATTTTAGCAAATTTGCACAATTCAAGAAGGAAACACTTAGTCATGATGACGATAATGCGCACCATGCGGTTTATATTCGTAAGTTTAATTGCCACCGGGGTGTTGTCTTCAAGCTCCCTCTTGCACGCCGATTCGTCCTTTACCTCCAGCGCTGCTTTGACATCTAGTTCTACGGGAAGTCCCGTCGGCCCGACCCCACAAATGATTATCTGCTTCAAGGGCAAAACGAAAAAAGTTCCGGAAGCTGCCGTGCCACGCTTTTTAGCTCGTGGCGCAACCTTGGGACCGTGTCCGGACGATGTCGTGATCTGCCATAAAAACGATAAGACATTGATCGTGAATCAAAACAGTTTACCGGCGCACTTGGCCCACGGTGATACCATCGGGCCATGCCCAAATCAGGTTTTTATGTGCAATAACTTGGGCAACACAATCGTCGTTCGCAGTGAACGCGTGAACTATCATTTGTCGAAAGGACATACTTTGGGACTCTGCCCGGGCAAACAGCTCATCTGCCACAAAGGCAAAACTATCAAAGTCGACGACAGCGCCGTCGCAGCACACTTGGCACATGGTGACTACTTGGGTTACTGCTTAGGCGAACAAGGGCCGGTTGTCTCCAGCAACTCCCTACCCGATCAAGTCTCCCCGTAACGCACTACTAACGGACGCCGCGACCTACAACCTGCGCCACAGGATGCGAATTGACTTTGCGGGGCTGGGCATTTAGGGTCTATCAGTAGTAGTTAATTGTACGATCTTTAGTGGATTGGTTTGATTGACACGCACACATAAACTCTATCGGAGCGGGTTGATTCTTGGCGTTTTCATGGCTGTGTCGATGGTTTTTGCCGGGGACAACCAATCCGTAAAAGACAAAGATATCGATTACGACAACTTTTACTCCTCGTCCGCCCATACCTCCCACAGGTGTGGTAGATCTGGCACCGGTCATGATCGCGACGATCGTGACAAAGACCGGGACAACAAAAACTCAAAGCGCTAGTTTTTGCACTTCCCGTTACTAGGTCACTGGCCGCGTTGACCAACGAATGAAGGCAACGCTCAACTACCTAATCCTTAGTCTTGTTGTTCTCAGCCTCTGGGCTGGGGTGATTTCGTTTGGTGGGATCCTCCCCGAATACGCGCTGGTTTTTTACGCTCTGGTTGCCATTACCACCAGCGTTTGGGGTGTAAAATGGATTTTTTGCCGGCGCGTTTCTGGGATTTGGATCCCGCTTCATGTTCCCGTCCTCACATTTCTCGGTTATTCACTACTCCGGTATTTCACCTCCCCCGTTGAACATGATTCCAGGGTGGATTTGCTCCACATCGGAATCTACGTAACGCTCTATTTTCTGGTCGCCCAAAATCTTCATCGCTCCCGCGATCGGCTGACCATTCTCTGGGCACTCATCATCCTCGCCGTGGCGCAATCGTTTTACGGCTTGTGGCAGTACAAAACCGGTAGCGATCAAGTCCTCTGGCTTGAACGTGGGCTCGACTATCACGGTCGCGGCAGCGGCACCTATTACTGCCCCAACCACCTTGCCGGCTTTTTGGAAATGGCACTCGGCTTAATCGTGGGCTGGCTGATCGCTTACCGGAATCCGGACAGCCCGCTGCAAAATCGCGTCCTCCGCAATCTGTTTGCTGTGGCGGCGCTCGGATTTATTGGCTTGGGACTATACAGCACCGGGTCACGAGGCGGTTGGATTGCCGTTGGCGCTGCCATCCCAGTGCTCTTGGTGCTCGCCGAAGTGACTCGCGCCGTCCCGTCCCGCATTCTCATCATTGTCTTCGTGATCTTTGCCTGTGGCGTGGCCGGCGTGGCGAGCATCAGAACCGTGCGCGAACGGGTGAGTCAAACCCTGGCCGTTGACCTTGGTTACCGGTGGGGTGAACAGCCGGTCGAAGTCAAAGGCGGCATCGTCGGTCGCACTCCAATCTGGCGCAGCACCCTCCGGTTAATCCGCGACCACCCGGTAATCGGCACCGGCCCCGGCACGTGGCGCTGGATGCAACTCAAATACCGCCTACCTGAATCTTCGATTCGTCCCGATTTTGCCCACAACGATCCGCTCCAACTCGTCGCCGAATACGGCCTAATCGGATTGATTTTGATCCTTGCCGTGTTCGTCTGTTTTTACTGGCAAGCCATCCAACTGACGCGAACCTCGGCCGAGACGGCCACCCGTGCCTTCGCGATTGGAGCCCTCGCCGCCGTCACGGCCATCCTCATCCACTCGTTTGTGGATTTCAATTTTCACATCCCGGCCAACGCTAGTATCGTCGCCGTAATTCTTGGATTGGTTGCCGCTCCGGCCTTGTCCGAGAAGGAGCGCACCCGCGTTCCCCTGTTGATTAAAACTGTTTTTGGCATCACCCTGATCGCCTTGAGCGTTGCCCTGGCTTGGGTTGGTAGATCGCGGGCGCTCGCCAGCCGGGCTGCGTCGCGTGGTTTTGCGGCCGCCCAAGAACACGAATGGGACGACGCGGTTCGCGAATACCAAACCGCCCTCCGACTCGATCCGCACGCCCCGGAAATCCACAGCCTGATTGGCGACATCTACCGCACCCAAAGCTCTCTCACCACCGACGAAGATCTCCAAGAAGAACGCAAACTTATCGCCCGCCGCGGCGTGGACTCCTACAAACGCGCACTCGAACTTAATCCTTATCACCCAGAAATCATGCTCAAAATGGCCGCCGCCTGCGAACTGGCCGGTGACCCGGCGCAGGCTTTTCGGTGGTATCAACAGGCGTTTCAAGTTGACCCCAACAACGCCTTCGCCTGGATCGCCCTCGGTAATTTCTATCGCCGGCAAGGCGACACCGTCCAAGCCATCGCCGCCTTGGAACACGCCCGCAAGCTCAACCCGGGCGACTCAACCGCGGTAAACATCCTCAAACAAATTCGCTCTGCCCAACCTTGACGCCCGCTCCCGATTCCCCTACGTTCCGCCGCATGCGCAAGGTCAAAGGGCCACCCCACACACTTCGGCAATGGATCGAGTACTACTGGTTGGTTCTCTCCAATCCCACCTTCCGCACCGCCCGCAACCGCCGCAAAGCCTACTACGAGCATCGCCTCGCCAAGAGTCTCACCCGCAGGTTGTCTTGACCCACCGGCACGCTTTCGCCACTATGCCGGCCCATGTGGCAATGGACTGAACACGTCGAGCAATACATCCTCGACGTCATCTTTGGACGCCGACACGATTTCGGTGCCCGCCTTGTCGGCGGCATCCTTCTGGCCCTTTCCAAACTCTTCGAACTCATCGTCCAACTCCGGCATTTCCTCTGGCGCAACCGCATCTTCCGGCACCACACCCTCGGCTGCCAGGTCATCAGCATCGGTAACCTCACCGTCGGCGGCACCGGCAAAACCCCGGTCGTAGAAGTCTTCGCCCGTGCCCTCCAACAAGCCGGCCGCCGCGTTGCCATCCTCTCCCGCGGCTACAAAAGCGTCCCCCGCCCGCTCTGGCAACGCATCATCGCCAAAGTCACTTTTCAAGAAGACAAAGTTCCACCCAAAGTTGTCTCCGACGGCCAATCCCTCCTCCTCGACAGCGAACAAGCCGGCGACGAACCCTACATGCTCGCCTCCAACCTCAAGGACGTCGTCGTCCTCGTGGACAAAGACAGAGTAAAGGCCGGCCGCTACGCCATCTCCCGGTTCGGCTGCGACACCCTCCTCCTCGACGACGGGTTCCAATACCTCCGCCTCAAAAGCCGGCTCGACATCTGTCTCATTGACCGCAACAACCCGTTCGGCAATCATTTCCTCCTCCCCCGCGGCACCCTCCGCGAACCGATCCACAACCTCAAACGTGCCAGCTACATCTTCATCACCAAATCCAGCAAGTTCGGCGCGGACAAACTCCGCAAAGCCATCCGCCAATTCAACGACAAAGCCGAAATCATCGAATGCGCCCACCACCCCCTCTACGTCCAGGACGTCTTTACCGGCGAACGTCATGACCTGAAAATTCTCCAAGACCTCGACGTCGCCGCCCTCTCCGGCATCGCCATACCCGAAAGTTTTGAAGAAGGCCTCCGCGGCCTCGGCGCCAACGTCGTCTACCGCAAAAGCTACGCCGACCACCACCGCTACACCCAACAAGAAATCCTCAACATGATCAACCGCAGCCTCCGCCGCGGCGCCAAAGCGATCCTCACCACCGAAAAAGACGCCGTCCGTTTTCCCAAGATCGACCGGCGCGATATCCCGGTGTACTATCTCCGCGTGGAGATTCGGATCATCTCAGGAGCGAAAGACTTCGATGAAGCCGTCCGAACAATCTGCCATCGTTAACACGCATCCCAAGCGCATCCTCGTCCGGGCCACCAACTGGATTGGCGACACCGTCATGACCTTGCCGGCCGTCCAACGCCTCCGCGAACTCGAACCCGACGCCCACCTTACCGTTGCCAGCCCCGAAAAACTTGCCGACCTCTGGCGGCACAACCCCCACGTCAACGATGTCCTCACCGGCCCCCTGCCTCGCCGGCAATTCGATCTCGCCATCATCTTCCCCAACTCCTTCCGGTCCGCTTGGGAATGCTACACCGCCGGCATCCCGCGCCGCGTCGGCTTTACCGGCCACTGGCGGCGCGCCCTCCTCACCGACGCCCTCCCCGACCCCGAACAATCCCGGTATGAAAAACTCACCGTGGCCGGCAAACAATTCGAGCGAAAGATCTTCCCGGTCATCCGCCACCAATCGCACCGGTATCTCGACCTCATCGGCCACCTCGGCGGCAATCGAACCCACTGTCCACCGAAACTCTGGATCGCTGCCGGTGAAATCCCAGCATTAACCAAATTTCTCCACGAAGGCTCCCGCCCCTTCTTCGGCATCAATGCCGGCGCCGAATACGGCCCCGCCAAACGCTGGCCGGCCGAGAACTTCATATCCGTCGCCAAAAACATTTCCGCTGAAGTCGCCTGCCGCTGGCTCATCTTCGGCGGCCCCGGCGACACCGCCATTGCCGGCCAGATCGAAACCGACCTCCGCACCGCACTCGACGACCGTTCCGTCGTCAACGTCGCCGGCAAGACCAACCTCCTCGAACTCTGCCAACTCCTAAAGTTCTGCCGGCTCCTTATCACCAACGATACTGGCCCCATGCACTTAGCCGACGCCCTCGGCACCCCGCTCGTCGCGATCTTCGGCAGCACTTCTGCCCCGCTCACCGGCCCGACCGGCAAACACAGCCGGGTGGTCAACGTCCCCGTCGAGTGCAATCCCTGCTTTCTTCGGGAATGCCCTGTAGATTTCCGCTGCATGCAAGCGATCAGCGTCGACCAAGTCACCGCCGCCGCCCGGCAACTCTGGACCGAAACGGAAAAGACGCACGGTCACATATGAGCGTACCTCAGTCCCCTTCGGTTGTGCGCTCCGCCCGCACGGTCAGCCTGGCGGTGCTTGGCAGCCGGGTGCTCGGGCTGGTGCGCGAACAGGTGCTCGCTTCGCTCTTTGGCGCGAGCAAGGAGTTCGACGCGTTTCTCACCGCGTTCCGCATCCCGAACCTGCTCCGCGATCTCTTTGCCGAAGGCGCGCTCTCGGCGGCGTTCGTCACCACGTTCACCCAGAAAGTCGAAACCGAAGGCGACAAATCCGCGTGGCGACTCGCCAACCTCGTCCTCAACGCCCTACTCATCATCCTCAGCGTGATCACGATTGCCGGCATCGTCGCGGCGCCGTGGTTGGTCAAACTCATCGCGCCCGGCTTCGCCAACGTCCCCGGCAAGGTTGAACTCACCATTCAACTCACGCGGATCATGTTCCCGTTTTTGCTGATGGTCGCCATCGCTGCACTCGCGATGGGGATGCTCAACGCCAAACGCGTCTTCGGCGTACCGGCGAGCGCTTCGATGATGTTCAATATCGGCTCGATTGTCGGCGGGCTCGGGCTGGCGTGGTTTTTCACGAGCCAGTTCGAACCGCGTGACCGCGCCATGGTCGGGATGGCTATCGGCACCCTCATCGGGGGCGCGGCGCAATGGCTTATCCAGATCCCGGCCTTGCGACGCGTGGGATACCGGTACGCGCCGTTGCTAGACTGGAACGATCCCGGCTTCCGGCAAGTGGTCAAACTCGTCGCGCCCTCGGTCCTCGGCGTCGGTGCGGTGCAGATCAATATCTTTGTGGACAACTGGTTCGCGTCGCAGTGGAACGGGGGCGTGACGTGGCTCAACTGCGCGTTCCGGTTGATGCAATTCCCCATCGGCGTCTTTGGCGTCGCGATTGCCACCGCGACGTTGCCCACCGCCAGCGCACACGTCGCCCGTGGGGAAATTGATCATTTCCGCAAAACGCTGGCCCGCTCGATCCGGTTGGCCTTCTTCCTCTGCATCCCGGCCGCGTTCGGTTTGGCCTTGCTGGCGGAGCCAATCATCGCTGTCATCTACCAGCACGGCCGGTTTCTGGCCGGCGACACGCAGCAGACGGCCCGGTGTCTTCAAGCATTCGCCGTCGGACTGGCCGGCTATGCCGCGATCAAGGTCATTGCGCCAACGTTTTACGCCTTCGGTGATTCGCGCACGCCGATGCTGGTCACGGTCAGCTCCATTTTCGTCCACGTCGCCGGCAACTATCTGTTTGCCATCGTCCTCGACATGAAGACTGCCGGGCTGGCTCTCTCGACTTCATGCGCGGCGCTCCTCAATTTTCTGATTCTCCTGGCATTGATGCGCCGCCGGATCGAACGCATCGAAGCCGGTCAGTTGGTGAAATCCTGCGCCAAAATCCTCCTCGCCTCGCTGCTGATGAGTGCCGCCGCCTACGGCGCGCATACGTTGCTAAGCGCAAACCGGTATCTGGATGTAGCCGGCTCCGTGGTTGTGGCGGTGATCGTGTTCGGCGCGTCCTGCAAACTACTGCGCGTCGAGGAACTCGGTGAATTGTTTGGCGTGCTGAAGTTTGGCGCGAAGGGGCCTGGTTCGTAGTTAGGCACGGAGTCCGACGGAGTGCCGTCGAATGTGGTGAGTTGCCGGAATTATGGAGGGTGGTAAAATGGTTCACGTCGCCCGACGCCACTCCGCTTTGCTTCGTGGCTTACTACCAACTGTCGCCGATGTACGAATACCGAAAATTATCCGTTGCGGATCGCAAGGCAGTCATCGCCGCGCGACGCGACCGACTGTTACCACTCCATGCGCCGCCACATTATCCCGGTAGACGCCTGACCTACATCCTCACCGCCGCATGTTACGAACACAGAGAACTCATCCGGCCGGCCCCACGACGCGATGAGTTAGCAAGCGAGCTCTTGGCAGCCCCAGCCGAAATCCATGCCTGGGTGATCTTGCCGAATCACTATCACCTGTTGGCCACGGTTGATCTCGCTGCGTTTCGCGAATGGATTCGCGTCTGTCATAGCCGGCTGGCGACGAATTGGAATCGCGAGGACAGCGCTCGCGGACGCAGGGTTTGGTACCGCTTTCAAGACCGACAGATTCGCGGGGATGGACACTTCTATGCCACGATGAATTACATCCATGCGAATCCGGTAAAACACGGTTTCGCGAAACGTGCGGACGATTGGCCGTGGTGCAGTTTTCACAGGTATCTGGTGGATTATGGCCGGGAATTGTTGGTGAAATTGTGGAGGGATTATCCTGTTGACCGGTACGGAGCGGCTTGGGACGATTGATCCGCAAAACGCCACTCCGCTGCGCTGCGTGGCTCACTACGAACAGCCGTCCGCCCTAACCCTTGAGCACCAACCTCAAATCGAAAGTCCGCGAGCTGCCTAACAAGCCGGGGGTGTACCTGATGCGCGATACGTTGGGGCGAGTGATCTATGTCGGCAAAGCCCGGTCGCTCCGTAAACGGGTGTCACAATACTTCCACCCATCCCGGCAAATGCGGTGGGATCCAAAAGTCCGGGCATTGATTGATTCCATTGCGGACTTCGAGACGTTTGTGGTCAACAGCGAGCCGGAAGCGCTGTTGCTCGAAGGCCGGCTCATCAAGGAGTTCAAGCCGCGCTACAATGCGTTGCTCAAGGACGACAAACGCTTTCTCCTCGTGAAGGTGGATCTCCGGGAGGAATACCCGCGGTTCAAGTTCGCGCGCTTGAAGAAGGATGACGGGGCGTTGTACTTCGGGCCGTTCGCGCATGCCGGGGCGGTGCGCGTGGCGATGCAGTGGGTTCGCAAGAAGTACGGCGTACTCGTGCAAGGGACTGGCGCGCCGAAGGCGAAGGATTTGAAGTACTCGACGTATCTCGTGCCGGTGCCACTCAAGGACATGACCCGCGAAGATTATCTTCAGCACGTCGAGAGGGCGTGTGGTTTTCTCGACGGGAAAAATGCAGAGGCGCTGGTCGAGCTCGAACAGCTGATGCGCCAAGCTGCAGAACTCCGGCAATTCGAGAAAGCCGGTGAGTATCGGGATGTGATCACCAGCTTGAAGGAGATCGCCCGGTCGGCACGCGAAAGGAAATTCGCCCGTGACCTGCGCCCGAAAATCAATACTGGCGAGGAAATGGCGGAATTGCAGCGCGTGCTCAATTTGCCGGTGTTGCCGGTGCACGTCGAGGGGTTCGATATCTCGAACATCTCCGGCACGCTGGCAGTGGCTTCAACGGTTTGTTTCCAAGCCGGCAAGCCGCACAAGGAGCATTACCGTCATTATCAGATCCAGACTGTCGAGGGGAGCGATGACTTTGCGTCGATGGCGGAAGTGGTCGCGCGCCGGTATGGGCATACGGACGTGCGGCCGGATTTGGTGATGGTGGACGGAGGTGCCGGGCAGTTGAGCGCGGCGTTACGGGCGCTGGCGGAGATTGGCGTCAAGTTACCGGTGATTGGGTTGGCGAAACAGATGGAGGAAATTTACACCGGCGACACGGTGTTGCGACTGGAACGGAATTCGCCGGCCTTGCATTTGATTCAGCGGCTTCGGGATGAGGCGCACCGGTTTGCCAACGCATATCACCAAAAGTTGCGGAAACGGCGGATTCAGGAGTCGGTACTGGACGAAATCACCGGGTTGGGCGAGAAGAGGAAGATGACGTTGTTGAAACAGTTCGGGTCCATTCAACGGTTGCGGGCGGCACCGGTCGAAACAATTGCAGCGGTGCCGGGGATTGGCGCGAAAATGGCCGCGACACTGAAAGAATTCCTGGAGCGCCGTTGACTTTTCTCTGTGCCATTTTGGTGGCGGTTGAAAGTCTGTCGCCGACGAATCAGGCGTTGGCGAAGCCGGTCCTGGAACATCCAACACTTCGCCGGGAATACGCGCCGCACAAGATTTTGGGCCGCGTGGAACATTTTGAGTTTTTGTTGGATCACATGGACGTGTGTTCGGTGGTCTCGGAGCAGACCGGGTTGATTGATTACCGGGCGGTGGCGCAGCCGGATGGCCGGTTGTACGCGGAGAACAAGGAACAGGCGAAAGGCTTCCTGTCGCTTATCGGCTGCGAACCGGGGCGGCGCATTTTTTACATGGAAGGAACGCAGCGGGGTTTGTTTACCGCGAAGGGGGCCGGCGTCATCGTTCTCGATTACAAGCAGATCACGCCGACAGAAATGGAATGCCGGGGCCGGTTGTTTGTGCGGATCGAGAATTCGGTGGTGGCGACTTTGGCGCGAATGTTTTTTGTTTTCCTGAAAGGAGCGGTGGATCGGAACTACCGGCTGGTGATCGCACAGCCGCTGGATTTGACGCAGCTCGCGAGTGGATTTCCGCAGGAACTCCGGGAGTTCATCGCGACGCTTACGGCGGCAGATCAGGCTTTGGTTGAACCGTTTACGGCGTTGTTGGCGCAACCGCCACAATAGGCTTTGACACTCCCGGTCGCGCCCCGTATCATGCGCGCCCATTGAAATTTTACCTACGAGAGGAGGCGGAAAACATTGTCAGAAGTTAAATTGAAAAAAGGCGAGCCGGTCGAGAAGGCGCTGCGGCGATTGAAGAAGAAACTCGACCGCGAAGGCACGCTTCGCGAAGCCCGCGCCCACCGGCATTTTGAAAAGCCGAGTGAGAAGCGCCGGCGCAAGGCGAAAGCCCCACGCCCGTTTATGATGAGCAGTTTCTAAGTCACCACCGGGAAATTCGTCGAGGCCAACGCCACTTCATTGTGTCCGTTGGCCTCGATTCTTTATGATCTCCTTCTCCACCTGCTGGAACACGCGCCGCCACATGGACGGCCGCGCGCTGCTCAACGAAATCCGTGAACTCGGCTTCGAGTACGCGGAGCTGGGACATGGCACACGTCTGTCGCTGGTGGACGGCATTCAGAAGGCGGTCGCGGCCGGCGAGATCAAGATCAGTTCGCTACATAATTTCTGCCCCCTGCCGGTCGGCGTCATTCATCCCGCGCCGGATTACTACAAACCCAGTTCGACGAGCAACGACGAGCGAGAACGCGCGGTGAAACACACGGTGCGGACGCTGGAGTTTGCGGCCACGCTCGGCGCGCCGGTGGTGGTGCTGCACCTCGGCGAAGTGAAGATGCGGGATTATTCCACCAAGTTGATGAAGCTCTTTGTCAAAGGACAGGTGGCCACTCCGAAGTTTGAACGCATCCGCACAAAAGCGATCACGAAACGGATTGATAAACGCCAGAAGTATTTCGACCAAGTCTGCCGGTCATTGGACGAGATCGTGCCGAAAGCCCGCGAATTCAAGGTGCGACTCGGGGTCGAAACCCGGGACGCCATCGAGGATATTCCGACCGAAGATGAGGTCGGTGAGTTGATTGCCCGGTATGGCAAGGATGTTGTCGGCTACTGGCACGACATCGGCCACGCCCAAGTGAAGGAGAATTTTGGCCTGACACGGCATGAGGTCCTGTTGGAACGTTACCGGGGACGGACATGGGGAATGCATTTGCAGGATTTTGCGCCCCCGGCCTTCGATCATCTCCCGCCGGGATTCGGGACTTTTGATTTCCCGCGGCTCGCGCCGTTTGTTACGCAGGAGATGGTGTTGGTTTGGGAATTGTCACCCCGCTGGGAAATCGAGCAAGTGCGGCAGACTTGTCATAAAGCCGCCGAGATGTTACGCAACCCGGCATCCGCATGAAGAAAAAGCTGGTTCTCCTAGCACAGGTGTTCGTGAGCGTGTTCATTCTTGCGTACCTGTTCAATTCCATCTTCGAGCGCGAGGCCAGCGAGGAATTGAAGCCGCTGCTGACCGGCCAGACCATCCAGAACCTGTCCCCAGCTCACCACGAAATGCTGCGCGCCCGTTGTATTGTTCCCGGTGAACCGCCCGCACTTGACCTCAAGCGACTGACATTGCGTGAACGGGCACCGATCGTCTGGAAAATCGGGCCACATGGTTTGTGGGCGGTGTTTGAGACGCTTAACCCCGGGTGGTTCATTGTCGCGGTGCTGTGTTTTGGGATGGTGTGCCTGCTGGGGATCATGCGGTGGCGACTCATCCTGCGCGTTCAGGGCTTGGAACTGAGTTTCTCACGCACCGCCTCGATTTTTTTCATCGGACATTTTTTTAATGCATTCATGCTTGGCGCCACTGGAGGTGACGTCATCAAAGCCTGGTACGTCGCCCACGAAACACATCACAAAAAAGCCGAAGCCGTCACCACGGTCATTGTGGATCGCTTGATCGGATTGATCGCGTTGTTTGTGATCGCATTGATCATGATGACCATCTTTCACCAACGCGTTTTCGAAGATAAACGGCTCATTGGCTTCAGCATCTTCACGTTGCTGGTCGTGGGCGGTACCGTGATCGGGACGGCACTCGGATTTTGGAAGGGGTTCGTCGACAAATTACCGGGCCTGCGGGGTTGGCTGCAAAAGTTGCCGAAGTACGATATGCTCGAACGCATGGTGCTTTCCTACCGCACTTACGCGGCACACCCGCGCCTTTTGATCCAAACGATGCTCCAATCGTTTGGGGTGCATATTTTTGTCACGATCAGCATCATTTGTGTCGCCAAAGGACTGGACATTACCGCCGCCCACTTCACTGATTTCTTCCTCTACCTGCCCATCATCAACTCCATTTCCGCCATGCCGATTTCCTTTTCCGGTTTTGGCGTACGCGAAGGCATGTACGTTGAGATGTTCCAGCAAGTCGGCATGCCGGCGGTGCAGGCGCTCACGTTGTCGCTGCTTGGTTACATCGTCAGTCTGGTGTGGAGCATTGTCGGTGGCGGATTTTTCCTGACCCACCGCAAAGAGGTCAGCGCCATCGAACACGAAAACGCCGAAGAACAGTAACCGCACCATCACCCATGCTGCGCGCCGAGGGCCGCCGCTGATTATGGAACAGCGCTTGTCTCGTAGCGCTCATAGCTGTCGACGAGGTCAAGGTAAACACCATCGAAGCCTTGCGCGATGATCTTGTCGAGGTAGGCGCGGATGATTGCCTGCCATTCTGGGTGCCAATACCGGACATAGTAGTTCCCCTGCCAGTTTGGATCTTGCCGCTCCAGCCAGACTGGGGGTGAGTTTTTCCAGCCGGTTTGCCAGTACCACCGGTAATCCTCAGCCTGACCGATGGATAAGTAAGCAAGCAGTTTGCCGTGGAGTTGGCTCTTGAGCGCGGCGATTTCGGCGGGAGTGAACGCTTCGGCTTCACTACCATCGAACGAATAATCCATCACAATGAGATCGAACTGCGATTGACCGAGCGCGGCGAGAAAATTTTCGCGGGTTTGTTTCTTGGCCGGCTGCAACTGGTAGGCGAACTCCTGAACTTGCGACCAACTCGTGATCGCCGGGACGTTGGTGTGCGGAACGTGTCCGGGGTTGACGACGAGCGCGTTGAGTTCCAACACGCTGGCGTAGGGAACAAAACCGCGGGCTTGCGAGGCGGCATAGGCTGTATTGATCCGCGTCACGGTTTTCGCATCGAATCTGGGTTTCTTTTTGTTGGTGAACGGATAGTCAATCGTCAGCACGAGCTTGCCGGCGTCGCGAAATACGGCGAGTTGCGTCTCCAGTTCGTGCGTGACATCCGGCGGCGTCGCCTTGCCGGCTTTGTTGTAGCCGAAGTAGAGGTCCTCCTGACCGAGGCCGTCAACAGTTGCCACATAATGAGCGAACACGCCCAGTGCCGCGGCGTTTTGGGGAAAGATGCCAAAACCCGAGTCGGTCACCCGGGCGTGATTGGCGAGCGCCAAAACGAAATTCACCATGTCCGCCCGGTAGTTGGTTCCCGTTTGCGCGATGCCCTCAGACTGCCCGAGGCAACCGGCCAGCAAGATTCCGCAAATAACTCGGTGGAGAATAATCACCAAAGCCCGCGCGTCTAGTTTTTCAGCTTAACGATTGTCCGCGCGAGAGTCGCGCCCAGCTTCTCAACGGCAGCCTGGCGTTTCGCGTCTTTGAGTGTGCCGTCCGGATTGAAGGCCGTGTGGGCGGCCGGGATCGCAATCTGGTCCGGTAAGACCAGCACCCGAATGTTGCCGAGTATCGAGCGGAGTTGAACCAACCCGCGGATTCCGCCGAGCCCGCCCGGCGAGGCGCTCATGATGACAGCCACCTTGTCCCGGTAACAGGCGAGCTCGGGTTCATCGTCTGATTCAGAGCGGGAAACCCAATCGAGCGAATTTTTGAGCACCGCCGTGAGGCCGCTGTTGTACTCCGGCGAGGCAATGAGAAGGCCATCATGGGCGAGAAAGAGTTGCTTGAGTTTTTTGGCGTTTGCCGGAACGCCTTCGCGAGCTTCGTTGTCACCATCATAAAGTGCGAGCGGGTAGTCGCGCAGGTCAATCACCGTCACGTCGGCACCACCCGCTTTGGCACCGCCGGCCGCGATCCGTACGAGTTTCTTGTTCAAGGAATCGGTCCGGGTGCTGCCGGCAAAAGCGAGGATACGGGGTTTGGTTGGCATAGGTTCAGTCGCAACGTTCAACCAGATCAGTATCGTTGACAGGCCCGACCGGCGGGTTCATGAGCACCACACTCGCGGGGATGGTGCCCGCGTGCCGGATGTCGCCTTGCGCCAGAGTCCCGGGCGTGATGATGACGAGGTCTTTGATTTTTTCCTGCGCGGCGCTTTGGCTCAGATTTTTGGCCACCTTTTCCCCGACATAATCTTCATCAATCTTGCGAACACAACTGTAAGCCGCCTGAAAATTGGCAACTTGGGTTTCAAGCTTGGCCATGCGCAATTCGCGCTCCTTTTGTACCAAGCCGAGCACAAATTGCCGGAGCAACTTCAGCGCTTCAGAATCGGATTCGATGATGAAGGGCGATTTGTCAGCCCGCAGCTCCGCGATCTGTTGCAGCCGGAACTGGTAATCCGTCTCGATATGATACGACTGATGCTGCCGGTAAACCTCCATCAACAAACTGAAGGCGGCATCTTGCGAGCGGAGTTCACAGACTGGATCACAGAATTTATTGGCCCGCGGCGCCGGCAACGCCAAGCGCCAATCCGGCGTGAGTTTCGGAGCCGTTTCCGCGGCACCGGCTGTGAAGGCCAAGCCGAGACAGAGCCCGACCACAGGCAAATAAAATTTCATGCTTCCCCCATCTTCAACGCGCTAAGTAAGCATAGATTTCACCGTTTGTCACCTAGTTGGCGGGCCGGAATTGCGCGGTTGCGCCCCGGCAGCGAGCCGGGTAAACTCCGCCCCCGTGACTACTCCCCCGGAAGCCTCACCGGCCAACTGGCAACGCGGATTTTGGAGTCTCATCGTCACTCAATTCCAAGGCGCATTCTCCGACAATGTCCACAAACAACTCGTCCAATTCATCGTCGTCGCCGTTGCCGTCAGCCAAACGCAACGCGATCATCTGACCGGCCTGATCGGCTTTTTGTTTGCGATTCCGTTCATCGTGTTTTCCATGACCGGCGGGTGGTTTGCCGACCGGTTCAGCAAACGCACCG
This sequence comes from Verrucomicrobiia bacterium, assembly GCA_022072455.1. Lineage (GTDB taxonomy): Bacteria > Verrucomicrobiota > Verrucomicrobiia > Palsa-1439 > Palsa-1439 > CAINDI01. Next base: position 232,365 of record JAJVHY010000013.1, read on the forward strand.
TCACCATCGGCGTCAAAGTGCTCGAGATCGGCATCATGAGCGTGGCCGCGGTTGGGTTAGCGTTCACCCACGTCCCGCTGTTGCTGGTGTGCGTCTTTTTCATGAGCCTGCAAAGCGCGTTGTTCGGGCCGACGAAGTACGGCTGGTTACCGGAACTCTTGCCGGAGAAAAAACTGTCGTGGGGTAACGGCATCATCCAGCTCGGCACCAATGTCGCCATCGTCTCTGGCATCGCGGTTGCCGGCTGGCTATCGGACGTGTTTCGCGGCCGGCTGGAATGGTGTGGCCTGATCCTCGTCGGGCTGGCGGCATTCGGTACAGCGACTAGTTTCGGCATGCCGCGCATACCGGCGGCCAATCCCACCCGGCGTTACAGCGGTAATTTCGTCGGTGAATTCTGGCGACAATGGCGCGTCATCCGGCAAGACCGCGTCTTGAAGATGGCCATCTTGGGCGAACTATTTTTCTCGTTCCTCGGCATGCTACTCATCATGACGGTTTTGATTTACGCGAAGGACATTTTCCATGCATCCGACACCCAAGTCGGCCTGCTCCAAGCCGCCGTGGCCATTGGCATCGGCACCGGCAGCTTCGCCGCGGGCTACCTCTCCGGCGGCAAAATCGAATACGGCTTGATCCCCCTCGGATCACTCGGCATCACCGTTGGCTGCGTCTTGGCCGGCCAAACCGGCATCTCACTCGCCACCTTTGCCGGCTTGCTCGTGTTGATTGGATTCTCCGGTGGGTTCTACGCCGTGCCACTCGGCGCCCTTATCCAACACCGACCCGCCCGCGAAATCCGCGGCTCCGTCCTCGGCGCATCCAACACACTGGCTTTTACCGGCATGATGCTGGCCTCGGGGATTTTTGTATTGTTCCGGCAAATTGGACTGACTGCCCCGCAGATTTTCCTCGCCGGCGCCGCCCTCACTCTTGGCGGCACTGCCTATGCCCTCTGGCTCGTGCCGGACTCGATCATGCGCCTGTTATTGTTCGTCCTCACGCACACGCTCTATCGGATCAGAGTCGCCGGCCGCGATAACATCCCGGAACGCGGTGGCGCGCTGTTCGTCTGCAACCATGTATCGTTCGCCGATGCCCTCCTCGTCCAAGCCGCGACTGATCGGCCATTGCGCTGCATCATGTTCAAGGACATCTACGATCACCCGGTCATCAAACCCTTCGCCAAGATCGCCCGCCACATCCCGATTTCCTCCCAGCAACGCCCCCGCGAAATGATCGCCTCACTGCGCGAAGCCAGCGACGCGATCAAGAATGGCGAAGTCGTCGTCATTTTCGCGGAAGGCCAAATCACCCGCATCGGCCAGCTCCTGCCTTTCCGGCGCGGCTTTGAGCGAATCATGAAAGACGTGGATGCCCCGATCATCCCCATCTGTCTCGACAACGTCTGGGGCAGCATCTTCTCCTACGAAAAAGGCCGGTTTCTCTGGAAAGTCCCGCGCTATTTTCCCTACCCGGTCACCGTCAGCTTTGGCAAACCGCTGCCGGCCACCGCCACTCCCTTCGAAGTCCGGCAAGCCGTCCAGGAACTCAACACCGACGCCTGGCCTAATCGCCGCCCGCACATGCTCCTGCCGCATCGCGCCTTCGTCCGCAAAGCCCGGCATCACCCCTTGCGGTTTTTCATGGCCGATGGCCGGACCCCGAAACTGCGCTTCGGCACCGCGCTCACCCGCACGATATACCTCGCCCGCCGGCTCCGGTCACATTGGCAGGAACAAGAAATGGTCGGTATCCTCCTACCGCCCAGCGTCGGCGGCGCGCTTGTCAACTTTGCCGCGCTCCTCTCCGGCAAAGTACCCGTCAATCTCAACTACACCGCCAACGACGCCGTCCTCGCCAGTTGCGCCCGGCAATGCAATCTCAAGACCGTCATCACCTCGAAAGAATTTGTGGCAAAAGTCAAACTCACCGTCCCCGGCGAACCCATCTACCTCGAAGACATCGCCGCCAAGCCCGGCCTCGGCGTAAAACTCACCGCGCTCGCCATGACATGGACGTTGCCGGTTCGCCTCCTCGAACGAGCTCTCGACTCTCCACTCTCAACGCTCGACTCCCTGTGCACCGTCATCTTCAGCAGCGGCAGCACCGGCGAACCCAAAGGCGTCATGCTCACCCATTACAATATCGCCTCAAACATCGAGCAGATGGGGCAGACTTTCGCCTTCAACAGCCGCGATCGCATCCTAGGCATCCTCCCCTTCTTCCACAGCTTCGGCTTTACCGGCACGCTCCTCGCCCCGGCTGTGCTCGGGTGCGGCGTCGTCTACCACGTCAGCCCGCTCGACGCCAAAGCCGTCGGCGCACTCGTCCCGCAGTATGGCGTCACCTTCCTCCTCGCGACGCCGACGTTCCTCCAACTCTACCTGCGCAGTTGCGACCCCGAACAATTCGGTAGCCTTCAATATGTGGTCACCGCCGCCGAAAAACTCCCCGACCGGCTCGCCCAAGCGTTCGACGACAAATTCGGCATCCGGCCGCTCGAAGGCTACGGCGCCACCGAATGCGCGCCTGCTGTCACCGTCAATACCCACGACTTCCGCGCCGCCGGTTTCCGGCAAGTCGGCGCCAAGCGCGGCAAGATCGGTCACCCCTTACCGGGCGTGAGCGTCCGCATTGTTGATCCCGAAACTTTCACCCCCGTGCAGGTAAACCAACCCGGCCTCCTCCTCGTCCGCGGCCCGAACATCATGAAAGGCTACCTCAGCCGACCGGAAAAGACCGCCGAAGTGATCCGCGATGGCTGGTATGTGACCGGCGACATTGCCGCGCTCGACGAAGACGGTTTTCTCACCATCACCGACCGGCTCACCCGCTTCAGCAAAATCGGCGGCGAAATGGTTCCGCACATCAAGATCGAAGAGAAACTCCATGAACTCGCCGGCCTCACTGAACAAACCTTCGCCGTCACTGGTGTCCCTGACGAAAAGAAAGGCGAACGCCTCGTCGTGTTGCACACCTTGCCGGATGCTGGCGTCATTCAGGAAAAAGTCCTTACCAGCGACCTCCCCAACCTCTGGAAACCGAAAGATTTCGTCCACGTCGAAAAACTCCCCGTCCTCGGCACCGGCAAACTCGACCTGCGGCGCATCAAGGAATTGGCGGCGGAGTCGGCGGCTTCCCGGCCGTGACAAACTTCTGGTAGAGGAACGACGCGACCAGCAACACCACCGCCACGCCCACCGCTGCGCCGATCCGGTAAAGCTGATTCAGATTCGCCAAGTCGTGGAACAACAATTTCACAACCACCACCGACAACAACGCCAACGCCGCCACGCGCGCCGGCCGCACTTTCCGCACAATCCCGGCAATCAACATGGTCAGCGCAAACAGCGCCCACGCGATCGAGTACGTCATGTCCCGCGCCAGATTGCCGGAGAACTGGAACGTCAGCACCGCCGTCCCAGGCTCGGCAAAGAAATCGGCGATCTCGATATTCAAGATCAAGAACGCCAACACCGTCCCGAGCGTCAAGAACAGCGCGCGCGCCCGCCGTTCGCCCACGAGCCAACCACCGGCAAATAACGCCGCGGTGACCACGCCGTACGCGTACAAATACCAGTTCAGAATCGGCGTCTCGCCCCGCACTTGATAACCGAAAACCGCCGGGTTGAACGCCAACCGGCAAAACGCCACGCTCAACAGCGCCCCACCCACCCAGCGCAGCCCATTATGCGGCACCCGGTGCCACAACCACAACAACGCCGCGCCTTCGAGCGCCCAGGCAATCGTCAGCCATTGCCGGTGAAATTGAATCGGGAAAATCAAGGTCACAAAATACAACGCCGCCCCACCCAACCACGCCAACTGCGACAGTCGGCACTCGTCCCGGCCGCGCGCAACGATGACCACACCGAGCAAGGCCGGCACCGCAAACGCCGCCGGCACAACTCCCAGATACGGCTGCAATTCCGGCCACCCCACTTTCACTAGCCGGTATATCGCCCCGAACAACACCGGCCCCGCCAACGCCGCCACCGCCCACGGCAGTGTCCGCTTCGTGAACTGTTGCCGGAACAGAAATGGAAACACACTGAATGCCCCATACAACGCCAAGTGCCACATCAACGGCACCGTCGCACCCAGCTCACCGTGAAAATGCTGTTGCCGCCAAACCCCGACAAATAGAAACGAACACCCCAGCGCTACCAGCCCGGCCAAATCGTTTTCCGTCAGCCGCACCACCGCCAACAGCAACACCACCAATCCCAGTGCCACTGCGAACAACGGCGTTGCGCTGGCGCCAGTCAACCGACCCGTCGCCACCAGCAACAACAGAAACGGCAATACCGACCCCAACGCCGGCAACTGCGCCTGCCATTTCCCCAGTTCCGGCTTCGGCCACCGCCGGTTCGCAACCATGCTCATGATGAAAAAGAACACCGCGAACCCACCAATCACCCACAGCATCTCCGGCAAAACCGCGACATGCGCCGGCATCCTCACAATCCACAGCCCGGCCAACATCACTGTCAGCGCAACGGCCCCGATCATCGCGAAAACAGTTGCCGTCAGAATCGCGACCACAAAGAGCACGACATCCAACAGCAACACACACACCCAGATCGCGCCCGACAACTCCGGCATCCGCAGAATCGGCACCAGTATCAGGAGCATGGCCGCCAACGGAAACGCCTGCCACCACCGCGTCGCCTCCGTCTCGGGCCGGAGCCGTTTCAGGACCACCGGAAAAACCGCGTGCAGTACGGCAAACAATAAGATGACACCCAACCCCCAATACAGCAGTGCGTCATTGAAGAACCGCGTCATCCACTGCATCAACACGAAGAACACTGCCCCGCCTCCAACCACCTGCACCGGCGCGAGCGATACTTCGCGAACGACGAGCAACGCCAGAATCGCATCGGCCAGCATCAGGAAACCGAAATATAATGCCGGCTGTTCTGCCGCGACACTTGGGAACCGTTGGAAATAGAGAGCGAAGATCAACGCCACAAACGTCACCCCCACCGTCGTCAACCGGACCCACGCATCCAACCGCTCCTGCCGTTGGGCGAACAGGAAAGCCGCCACAAACAAGGCGTCGAAGCCCAAGAAAATCGCCATCGCAGTCGGTACCTGCTCCGCTTGGAGTACCCGGCTCGCCCACGCGAATTCCAGTACCGTCGTCCCAGCCGCGGCAATCGCGACCAGAAAATTCAATCGCGCCCGCCAGGCGATGACCAACAAACCAACCGCGCCAAGCAAGACAAAGGTGAAAAACCACCCCGTCCAATCGGTCACGTCGTACCGCGCGAGCAACCGTTGCGCGAACCATAGCGGCATCAACGCCAACCCGGCCGCGCCGGTCGCCGTCCACCGATCCACCTCCCCGCGGCGTTGCCGGAGCACCAACCCGATCAAGAACAGCGCTTCAAAACCGGCCAACACCACCAAGGCGATGTTCAACTTTTCCGGCGCGAAAAACTTCAACACCCAGCCCCGTTGCAACACCATCGTGGCAAATGCTGCGAGCGCGATGAGGTAATGCCAGCGTTTCCGCAACGCCACGAGCAGCAGCCCGATGTCGAGCAGCGCGATGTACGTGAACAACCCGACCGGGTTATCCTTGCCGGTGGAGAGCAGGATCGGCGTCAGAAATCCGCCCGCCAACCCGAGCAGCGCGACCACCTGTGCATCGAGCCGGACCGCGAGCACAAACGCCGCCGCCGTGATCAACGTCATCACCCCGAACGTCGGCCCAATCTCCACCAGCCGATAATACGCATGCGCCGCAAACGTCACCGCATACAACGCGACCACACTCGTGGCGCACAAGGTATGCGCGAGCGCCGGCACATTCTTCTTTCGCAACCACAACCCGCCACCGAGTAACACCAACGCCAGCAAATACTCACCGACCACCTGCATGGTCGGACTGAACAGTTCGTTCTCGAACGCGTACTTGAGAAAAAAGACCAATGCGAGAAACAGCACGAAGCCGCCAATCCACGCGAACAATTTGTCGCCCATGAACTGCTCCCAATCGATCACCGGCGCACGGGGAACGACCGGTGGTGGCGGAGGCGGGAGACGTGGTGGAGCAATGACCGGCGGCAGCGGCGGCGGCACCGGCAGTGGCGCTGGCTCAACGACCGGCGGCGGTTGACTGATGATCACCACAGGAGCCGGGGACGGGACGGGAGACGGCTCCGGTGGAGTCGGCGCAGGCGGTTTGACCTCCGGCTGCCGGCGGAGTTGCTGGATTTCGCGGTCGAGCCGGCCGAGTTGAATATTGAGTTCGTCAACGGTGCGTTCGGCCCGGGTCAGACGGGTGGCCAGCCAGACCGCCAACCCAATCACCAGAAACAGTAGGAAGATTTCCATTGGCTTGACCGGAAAAGAAAATGGAGCGAGCGAAGGGATTTGAACCCTCGACATTCACGTTGGCAACGTGACGCTCTACCAGACTGAGCTACGCTCGCTTCCGTTGACGACAGGCAGAGCATAACAAATCGTTCCCGCTTCGCAAGCGTCAAAAATATCTGGTATGTTGCCCGCATGAAAACCTTGGTTCTCGCAGCTTTCACCACCGCAATCACGGTGATGGCACAGTCGCCCGCTCCGCCCGCCCCACCCGCGCCGCTGGCGAACCTTCTCGATGCCCAAGGCACGGTCTGGCAGCAGACGCCCGACGCCTTTATGACGGCCAACCATTCGCTTGGATTTCAGTGGTCATCCGCCAATCACGAATCCGCCCGCGCGGCACGCCCCGGCCTGACCTTTCACGAATTACCGGTTTACGAAGCCATTGTCCGCTTCACGAAAAACTCGCCCCACGAACTCATCCTCTCGCTCTACAATCGCGGTGATGCCGGCGAGTTGGATGAGACGAGTTTCCAAAAACTGATCCAGTTCGCCGACGCAAAGTTGGCTGCGTGGACCGGGGCCAGTGGCGTGCTGCTCCGCACCCAGGAACGCACCGCCACCGCCACCATTCGCCGGAAAGCCTGGGTCAAAGAACCGTACCGGGTGGATTTGGTCTGGAGTTACTCCGAAAAAAGCCGGCAACAAGGCGTCACCGCCCCCCTGCCGGAATACGCCCGCCTCCAAATCACCCGTTTCGATCCGACCCAGGACCCGCGCAAATCCATTCTGGCGACCGGCACCCCAAGCCAACCCAAACCGCTCTCGGCGATGGAACTGAAAAACCGCATCCAACGCACCCCGACCGGCGACGTATTCATCCCCTCCGTTCCGATGGTGGATCAGGGAGTCAAAGGCTACTGCGCCGCCGCCGTTGCGGAACGCGTCCTCCGCTACTATGGCCGCAACCTCGACCAACACGAAATCGCCCAACTCGCCCGCACCAGCGCCGACAGCGGCACCAATCCCGACCAGATGCTCGCCGCTCTCCGCCGTATCGCCGACGAAACCAAAATGGAAGTCGGCACCCTCCAAGATTTCGACCTCCGCGATTTTGAAAAAACCGTCACCGATTACAACCGCGCCGCCAAACGTACCAAAAAACCCGAAGTCAACTTCGCCCGCCGCTCCGGCAACACACTGTTCATCGAAAGCCCGGTCACGGTCTATCAGGCGATGGACGCCGATCTCCTCCGCGAAGCGCGCCTGAAACGCGATGGCGGACTGCAACAATTCAAACAGACCCTCATCAAATACGTCAACAACGGCGCGCCCCTCGCCTGGGCCTGCATCGTCGGCAAAGTTCCGGAGAAGCCGGAACTCAAAGGCATCGGCGCCCACATGCGCCTGCTCATCGGCTACAATGATCGCAACCAGGAAATTCTCTACACCGACACCTGGGGAGCCGGCCACGAATTGAAACGGTTGTCGTTAACCGACGCGTGGACGATTACATTGGGCGTCTATTCGTTCCAACCCCGCGACATCCGCTTCTAAGGTTTGATCCGATAGCGGATCGTCGGCGCGCCGTCCCGCAGATCAATCATGATGTTCCGGCATTCCGCCCGGGATTGATAACCATCCTTCCACACCTGTGGCGACAACTTCACCCGCCGTGGCCGGTCGAACTCAACCAGCACCGTCCCGGCAAACCGGTCAATCCGCACCGCGCTGACCGACTCCGCAGACTCCGCCGTCGCCTCCCGCCAATCCGCGTCCACTCGAAATCGAATCACTACCGGCACCTCCTTTTGCCGGAGGCTGGGCCGCACAATATCCGCGAACTCATCCAACTTGCCGGGATTCGCGTTGACCACCTTCACCTGCTTCTGCAACGCCCCATCGCGAAGAAACACCGGGATCATCTCATACAACTCCGCCACCGCATCCGCTCCGTCCATCACGACGGTTGACTCCACCTCGACGCCGGCCGCGCTGACCACGAACCGCCGCCGGTACGTCATTTCCCCGACCAACGCCTCGCCCTGCCACGAATTCCGTTTGGGCATCCGCCCCGTCACCCGCACCTCCGCGCGCTCCGCCTGCACGTCATACTCGACCATTGGATTCGGCTCGCGCCCCGACGTAAAAACCTTCCCGTTTGTCGTCAACCCGCTGATTGCGTGCACCGGCCACAACCGCCACTCCGGCCAACGATCAAACGTATTCCCCTGAAAACTCCCCCGCCGCCCCAAAATCACCGAGCCACTTGCCGGTGTCCAAAACGCCGCCACTCCGCCGCCGCTGTAACCATACGTCCGCTCCGCCGTCGCGCGCTCCTTCGGCACCACGCCCGTGTGCAGGATCACGCCATACTTCTCAAACTTTGCCGCCAAGAACGTCGTCGCGAATTGCCGGATAAAATTCCCCGGTTGAGCAAACGGCGGCAGCTCCGGTTGCAGCCCCGCAAAAAACCCCGGCGGCGCCAACTCACAACCCAACATCCCCCGCGTCCAATGCTGTTCCTTCCACGGCTGCGGCGCCTTCACCGCCGCGCTCAACGCCTTGTTCCACTGCGCCACAAACCGCGCCCCCGCCCGTTCCAACACATTCGTCGTCGGCACCGTCACCGCCGTCCGCGCTGCCGGCGTCAACACGGCCGCGCCCGCGTGCCGGTGCGGCCACGACCATTGATCGTGCGCGACGTCCGCCGACGTGCGGGAACTGAAATGACTCGGCCCAAACCAATTCCCATCTGGTTCCGGCAACATCAGATACCCGCGCAGCCGGTAAGCCGCCGTCACTGCCGTCCGCACGAACGGCCAATCACTGATCAACCCCGCCCACGTCGCAAAATACAAACTGATCCCGTTGTAGGTCGCGTCGAACCCACCCATGTCCACGAAATACCCGGCCGGATGGTAAAATCGCGGTTCCGTAAACAACCGCCGGGAATACTCCGTCGCAAACTCTTTCGTCGCAGCGTCACCGAGTAATTCGCCTGCATACCAGAGCGACACCGGCGCGAACAAATCCATATCCGTCATCATCCCGGTCGGCCCCCATTTCCGCAGCCGCTCCACAAACTTCCGCAATCCCACCTCGTACGCCGAGCCCACTTCCGCCGGCACGACATCGCGCGCCGCCGCGTACGCCTGCGTCAACCAAATCAACGTCCCACCGAGATAATCCGACCGGTTCGCCTCCCCGCCGCGCTCGTGCAATTCATCGAGCATCACCAAGTCAATCACCGCCAACACAAACGCGCGTTGTTTGACCGCCGCATCGCCAAAGTACGGGTTGACCGGATTTTTCCACTGCGCCAGCCACGCCAATGACTCCGCGGTTGCCGCCGGCCGGAGCACCGCATTCGTTCCCTCGATCACGGCCAAAGTGAACTCCCGCGCCGGCAGCACCACCCCCACCGGCGATGGATTCTGATCACCTAACAGCCAAAACCGGTACTGCTCATCAAGGTCAAGTTTCTCGGCCGGCATGGTCATCGGCCGGACCGCCACCGACAAATTACTCTCCGTCAACGTCGCCAGATACCCGCGCAACGTCCGCTGATATTCCTCCCGCTCCGGTAGCTGCGCCCCCTGCACCGCCGTCACCAGCCAACACAACCCAACAAATCGCGCCGCATTTCGCATGATCAATCGTTCCCGAACGGCACGAGCCGGTATTTCAATCGCACGTCCCCGGCCGCCGTCAGATTCGTCCCGCTGCCGGTCACCTGAATCAACACCGTATCCTTCGCCCCCAACTGCACCGGCAATGGATTCTCCAATTGCACCTCAACCCCAAACCCGCCCCGGTCAATCCGGACACTTTTCGCAGCCACCGGATTCGTGCTCGCGGCCCCCAGCGCCGTCCCCGCCTCATCCTTCAAGGTGATGCTCAACGCCTTGGCCGGCACATACGGAATCATCTCGTAAGCGGTTTTGATTTCCGACCACTTCCGTCCGTAGCTCCAGATCGAAAGCACCCGGCCATAATCCGATTCTGCGAGCGCGACTTCGCAATCAATGCTTTCAGGATTGTACGTGTACCGGCGCGAAACTTTGACGTGTCCATCCCGAACCTCGCCGGTACTGCTCACCGTGTTGCCGACGAGTTGGGCCTCTTTCGGCTCGCTGATGCCGGTGATCACAGGCACGTTATCCCAGCGTTCCGCAATCAAGGTATGAATGTGAAAATTCGGCCACATCGCCGGGTGCATCCCCTCGCCATACGATTCGTGCAACGTCCCCGCGAGCACCGGCCCCTTGCCGGGCACGGTCAATTGACAAATCCCACCACCGCCGAATCCGAGTTGACCTTTGAAACATTCGGTCATCCACTGCGGCGCGAGCCGGCCGTGGAACGTCAGCAAATAGTAGTTCTTCCGCCGCGCCGCGAACCACTCCCCGCCATCGTTCACATTGACGGTGAAATCCGCCCCCGGCAACCCCTTCCACGAATGCGCGCCAAATTCCCAGTTATTCGTCCCGGCATGTGCGCTTGCATGCGTTCGTGCCGACCACGGATTCGCCGGCACGACCCGGCCACCGTTTTCCCGGCAATACAAGTAGCTATATAATTCCCGGCAACGCTCGACGATTTTCAGAAACCGTGGATCATCTTTGGCGTCTTCGAGAAAACTTTCCTTGATCCACTGCCCGCCCCGCCAATTGTCCAAAAGGTACGACCCATAATGCATGTCGTGCGCAAAATGTTCCTGTGAATCACCCGACCGGCTCAACCCGACGCCCGGCCCCCAGCCGCCGTTGGCCCAGCGGTCGAAGAACGTCTCGAAGCGCTCCTTCAGCAACGCGTCGCCGGTCGCCGCCTGCGCGTACCACAACGCGCAGTTGATCTGGGCAAACGCATTTCCATTCACTCGTTCCATCCCAACCGCAAAACTCAGCCGGTCGCCGGCCATGATCAATCCTTCCCGGAGAATGTCCTTCACCTCAGCCGGCACATCCGCGCGCTGCAGCAAAACCCAACTCGGTCGGAACACCTTGAACCCGTAGTACCCCATCGCGTACGCCCAATTCGCCCAGACCTCATTGCCGCGCCCATCGCTGGTTTCAAGGAGCCGAAAACCCTTCTCAAGAGTCTCCAGTTCCGCCGCCAACGGGTTCGCGGAATTCGCCTTGCGCCACTCGTGCAACCGGACCTGAAACGGATGCCAGAACACCGTCTCATCCACCACCGCCGTCCCGCCTTGAATCGCGGTGGCCGTCTCCGCATCCGGCGCAAATACCGCCGCACTCCCCATCCCGGTGTAATCCTTCGGGCCGGCTGGACGCGGCTGCTGGAAATTCAATCGCACCAGATAATCACCAGCCCCCTCTGAAACCTCGAAGGTCAGTACCTTCGCGTCATACTCGCCGGGCGTCAGCTTGATGGCCTCATCCGCGCGATTCTTCCCGATGGTCGCCGTATAACCGCCAGTCGTCCCCTGCTCGATCAACACTTTGCCATCCGGTGCCGTCAACTTGAACTGCCGGCTCCGCGGCAAATCCGGCTCCGTCGCCGCGAAGAAAATTCCACTCGTCCCTTTCGGCAAGTACACATACGCCCGCTTCAACCGGCTACCCGAAGCCTGCAAAAAGTTTGGATGACCGGAATAACCAAACTTCAATTCCGGCGTCAGTGTCAACGTCACATAATGATCCGGCACACCCGCCAACACGATGCGAGACACGCCCTTCTTGCCGGCCGGAATCTCCGCCGTGAACGTCCGCTTCACCAACGTCTGCAACCGCGCCGGCTCCGACCACGCGCTCCACCGAAATGCCGGTGCCGTTCCCGCCGCGTACAAACTCGCGTAATACTGCAACTCATGATCCCACCCACCAATCCGCTCCGGGAAATTCGCCGACGTCACGCCATCATCGGGAATAAACTGCCGCACCACCACTCGCCCGTCAGGATCGTAGATCTTGAACAACACCTCGCGCGCTCCCCCGGCAAACAGATTCAAATCCCGCACATCCAGCGTGACGGCAAACTTCTCCCCCGTCGGATTATTCACATACACCGTCACCCCATCGCAGAGTCGGAATGTCTCCGCCTGAACCGCAACCGTAAGCAGACTGAATAGTAAAATTCGTTTCATAAATACCTCAACTATCCCGACACAACGTCCACCGCCCCCCGAGCCCAATGCCCGCGTTGGTCTGGCCAAAACTCGCGGGCCGGCTGGCATCCCTTACCCAGTTCATGCGCGGAGACTCCGAGTGATAACCCGCCGCGACTTGAGCGACCGGCGTTCCACGATCCACTGACCACGCGCGGACACTCCGTTGGCTTCAAGCAAGTTATGCTCGTAAGCGAAAATCAACGTGTCCTCGACATCGCGCCACGTGATCGAAACCGCGAGAGCGTTATCGAGCGTCGCCAGCTGTTGCACCTTCGCCGGCTTCATGCCTTGCCGGCGCGGCAGCAGCAGCGACATGAACCGGCCATTGCCACCACGCACCTTGGCAACCAACCGCGGTCGTTCAAACACCGGCCCATGCACCATTTCCCCCAACTCCGCCCGATGCCGGCGAATCTCCGCCGCTGACACATACCGAGGCGAGCCGCAGCGATGAATGTGTTGTCGGAGTTTCAGCGAGTGCGTCGCCGGTAACACAAAATGAACCTCGAGGAGATTACCGTGCCGGTGACCGCGAATCGTGGCGCGCTCGCCGGTCAGCGTGATGCGGTTGCCGGGCGCGGTGTTCAGCGTCCACCAGAACTCTCGTTCATCATCCGCAAAATTCACATCTTCGACCATCCACACATACGGGTCCGCGCCGTTGACCAACCCCAAATGCCGGTAAGCCCAGTAACAATTGCTTTGTTGCGAACTGTCCACCGCCGCAAAATCGCAGAACTCCCCCGGCCGGTAATCCACCAAGCGCCCGTGATGCCGGGCCGCGCGCCAATCGCCGCCGGTGGATTGGCCGCTCTTGCCGTCCACGAGCACCACATTGTGCTGGTCTTGCTCGATATTGTAGCGGCCGGTATCAATCGCGAAATACTCACCCAACGCCGACAAACTGAAATGCCCGGCGCAGTCATGCGCGTGCCCCTGCGCTGCGCCCGACCGGAGCGATCCATCAAACACAACGAATGTCGCCGCCTTGTCCCAACCGCTCCGAAACGAAACAATGTCCCGGCCGCGATCCACAAACTGCGTCGGCCCCTTCGGTCGCGCCGGCTTCTTGTTCAACTCGTCGAGAATCAACAGCGAGCCGGCCGAACAGGGCACCTGCCGGCCTTTCCCCAGCACAACCTCCGGACACGCACGTTTCTTCGCGACCGGTTGCGTTGGATAGGAAAGCGTTTGCAGGAGCCATCGCAAGGACGGATCGCGATTCACCGCCGCGAGCCGGGCGAGTACGAGTTGCCGGTCGCGGAAATCGTCGCCGTGATCGCCGGTATTGGAGAGATGCTCGCCCCACGGCTGAACGAAATGGAGAATCGCCCGACCAGATTGCCGGAACCGCGGACATTCCCGGTACGCGTCGTACCAACCGGCCCGGCGGACGGCTTCCGCGAGGAATCCGAGGACACTGAGCATGAACGTTCCGTAGCCAATGTCTTCCGCCGGATAGCCGGAGGGGCCGATGGCGGAGTAAAGCGCGGCTTCGAACATGCGCAGGAGTTCGGTGCGCTCGCGAGTCAAATCGGGCACGCCGGGATCGCCTTCGAGCACGAGCACCGCGAACAAGGCCGACGCCATCCCCACCAACGGGATATTGCTGCCGGCACAGCGATAAAAACCGGGCTGTAGCCGGACGACCGATTCCAAAAACCACGCGACGAGTTCTTGCCGGTCAGCGGGGTTGATTTGCTCGCAGATAAGATCATAAGCCAACGGCACCGAGTACATAACGGACCAGCGCTCGGGTTTGCCGCCGCGCGCCAGCGTTTGGAGCCGACCCAACGTGGTCTGCAGTGCCGCCGCATCGTCGTCGAGCCGCGCCAAAAGCGCGAGGTCCGCCAAATCAGCGTCCTGCTTCTGCCGCAAGGCGGTGACAATTTTGCGGCCGGGGCCGGTGCGGATTTGCTTCTTCAACCGCACGAGTTCGGCTGGACTGAGAAACAAACGAGGATGCGTGCTCATCGAACGGAGGCGCCCACTTTGCGCAACAACTCCCGGCACCGGCGGTGAAATAACGGGAAAACAACTTCAGGTTCGGCCAGTTCCGGTTCCCATTTCTTTTCCCATTCAAACGACAAATAGTCCCGGTAGCCACCGCCGTGCAAAAGCCGGAGCGCGCCTTCCCAATCCACCTCGCCCTCCCCCGGCAACACGTTGCGAATCTTACCGGCGACGCGGCGGGTGTCTTTGAGATGAACGTGGAAAAGCCGGTCGCGAATCACGCCAAAGGTTTGCTCCAAGGGCTCGACTGAAAAACTGTTCGCCACATCCCAACACGCACCGATGGCCGGTGAGCCGACGCCGTCGAGCACCGCGCGGAGATTCGCGCCGCGCGTCCACGCGTCGTGGGTTTCGAGGCAAAGCTGGACGCCGTGTTGCTCAGCGCGCGGCGCGATCTGTTTCAGGCAAGCGACAACGCGGTCGATGTTGCCGGTGCAGTCGGTCTGCGGCGACCAGTTGCCGCCGAAAACGCGCAGCCGAGGGCAACCGAGATCACGAGCGAGGTCAACATATTGTAGCGCGGCCTCGATATTCGCTTGCTGCTTGGCTTCCTCGTCATTGGTGAACGTGGTGTAGCCCATGAGACTGCAAATCTCGATGCCGGCAGACGCGAACAGTTGCCGGATGCGTTGCCGGCCCTCTGGCGGCTCGGCGAGGCCGACGTGCTCGTTGTTGACGCCGCGCAGTTCGACACCGTCGTAGCCGAGAGTCTTGGCGTTGGTGATGATTTGTTCGAGCGTCCAGTTCGGGCAGCCGAGGGTGGCAAAGGAAAGTTTCATAGAAGTCGGCGGAAGCCACTGTGGGCGACGGGGCCTTTGAGATGTTGTTTGAGGTTGCCGGCAGTCAGGGCTTTGGCGATGCGCGCGAAGGCTTCGTCGGTGGCGGTGGCGTACCGGGCCACGATTTCGTCGGTGTGCGCGAGCGATGGCCAGAGCAGACCGGCAGCGAGGAAACCACGTTCGAGCATGAGTTGCGTGAAGTACGTCCGGAGTTCATTGACCTCCGGGTGTTCCCAGTGGAACCGCGCGCAACAGGGATAGCCTTCGTCCACCACCAGCGGCAATTTGTGCGCGGCGGCTTGCCGGCGCCAGAGGTCTTGCACCTTCGCACCGATGCGGGCGACATGGGCGGCGACGTTGACCTGCTGCATTTTGCGAATCGTCGCCAGTGCTGCGGCTGGGCCCATGCCTTCGGTCCAGAAGGAACTGCTGATGAAAGATTTGTTAGCGCCGTCCATTGCCGCGCGGGTGCCAAGGATCGCGCCCATCGGGAAACCGTTCGCGGTCGCCTTGCCGAAGATGGCCATGTCGGGGTTGATGCCGAAATTCAAGTGCGCGCCGCCGAAGCGCAGTCGCCACCCGATCGTAACTTCGTCGAAAATGAGCAGACCGCCGGCCCGATGGGTTTCGTCACGAACGAATTCGAGGAAACCGGGGGCCGGGTCATTGTACCGGCAAGTTTCCATGATGACGCCGGCGAGATTCGTGCCGTGTTCGGCGATGATTTTCTGGAACTGTTCCCGGTTGTTGTACTGGAATGGAAATACCGTGCCGCGCAGTTCGACCGGCACGCCGAACGGATCGAGGCCCGGCATGAGATGACCGCGCAGACCATCGTTGTCACCGAGGTTGGCGGCCAGATACCAATCCTGCCAACCATGATAACCGCAGACCGCGATGACGCTCCGATCGGTCGTCGCGCGCGCGATGCGCGCGGCTACGGCCAGCGCTTCGCCGCCGGTGCGCGGGAGGCGGACTTGCTCGGCCCATGGATGAATTTCGCAGAGCAGGTCGGCGAGTTCGATGTCTTCCGGTGGATTGAGTGAGCAGATGTGACCGAGATCAATGCGCCGATGGACGGCGGCATTCACTTCGGGATCGTTGAAGCCGAGTAAGGCGGTGCCCACGCCGTTGATGGCCATGTCGTAATAATGCCGGCCATCGAGATCCCAGACTTCACAGCCGCGCGTTTCAGAGAAGTACGCCGGCCACTGGTCGGGAGCAAATTGTTCGGGGCGCTTGCTCAAAAGCTGCGCGCCACCCGGCATGCGCTGTTTGCCGTGTCGGTAAAGGTCTTGCGTGCGGGTGCCGGCCTCTTGAAGCAACCCCAACAGCCGTGCGGCGTTGTCGTGAAATATATTCTGGTAATCGGCGCCATTGAGTCCGAGTTGCTGGCAGGCTTCGAGGAGGGCGTTGAGTGATTCGAGACCGACCGGCCACGTGTAGCAGGCCGGGCTGTCGGGCGCGTCAATGGTGGCGGGGTTGATCCACGCGAAACTGTCGCCAATGGTCACGCACTTGCCGCGCCGGTCGGTGATGGGGAAGTCGCTGGCCCACATCAATCGGCGTGGGCCAAATTCCCTCAGGATGGCGACGGTGGCCGCCGGTTCGCAGATGCCGGAACAATCGAACCAGACGTTTTCCAAGCCGCGTAATGCGGCGATGCCGTTGACGGTGTTGCGCGAGTGAAAACCGCGGGCGGAATGCGCGAGGATGAGTTTTGCGCCGGGATACTTTGTCAGCATCGTGCGGATTTCGCGCTGGTTGACCGGGTCGGCGAGCGCGGCATCGCGCACCATGTGGAGCATGATGACGAGACCGCGTTCGTTGGCAAGTTCCCACGCCCAAGCCGGCAAGTAGTCCTGAATCGGCGCATTCCATGTCGGTTTCGACTTGCTGAAGACATGATACGGCTTGAAGCCGGCAAACTTCGGCAGGAGCGCCAGCGCGTTCGCGCGCGGGTAATCCGGGCCGACCAACATCAGGCCGCGGCTTGCCGGCTGGAGCTGGCTGGCTAGATATTGGTTGGACGCCTCCATATCGCACCCGAGCACCGGGTACGGGAAGAACAAGCCGCCGCGCAACCGGTGTTTACCGACTTGCCGGCCAACGTGGCGTTTCCATTCGGCGTAACTGCCCGCGACCGGGCCACCTTTCCAAAGCGCGTCCTCGTGTCCGCGCGCATCGGTGAGCCGGTAAATGTGTGCGTGCGCGTCGAAGAGATCAGCCGGTAATTGTTTTTGGAGTTCGGCGGCAATGGCGGCATCGCGTTCGGTGAAAGTCCAGTTGGTTTGCATGGGATTCCAGAATCGGAGGAACTACTTGCGGCCATAGGCGCTGTGGATCGTGTCCCACGGGTAATAGTAGCGGTCGCCGGTGGCGGCCCATTCATGGTTAACACCTTTGACAGCGCCATCCGCGAACAGAACGTTGGAGTATTTGCCACCGTGCGCCAGATCGGGGATCGCCGGTCGCTGGAAACACATCAAAAGAAAATAGGCGTTCCACTTGGCGGAGGTGGTGGGAACGTTGGGGGCGAGGTTCTGGGATAATTTGCCGGCAATGCTCCGCGCGAAGTAGCCAGTCTCGATGGGGCGGGAGGAAGGGTTGAGAATGTAGTCAGTCTCAGTACCTAGCGAATTGGCATCAACCCAGGCTTGTTCAGCCCGCAGGGGCATCGCGTAACTGGACTGGATGGACTTGGTGGCATTGGTCCAGTCACGGCGGAACTGGGCGGCGGCGGTTGCAATGTCGCGCACATAGAGGTAGCCAATATTAAAGTAGGAGGCGGGATAGCCACTTTTGAAATCAGTGCAAAAATAGAGGTCAGGTTTGGCGCCGACATACGTGTAAAGCGCGCCGTGGTTGTAGGGACGATAGACGTTGTCTGAATCGGTTTTCCGTCGGACCCACTGTCCGCCATGGTCAGCCCAGTAGCCGGGCACGGGCAAGGAGTCGTTGAAATCATCGGCATAGAGATAGAAGGCGATTCCAAATTGGCGGAGATTGTTGAGGCAACTGGTGCGTTTCGCGGAGCGCCGAGCGCTGGACAACGACGGCAATAAGAGCGCCGCGAGTAAGGCGACGATCGCAATCACGACCAAGAGTTCGATCAAGGTAAAGGCGCGGCGACGGTGACCAGAAAGGATCGTTGCACGGGGCATGTGATTATTTTTTTCCGTATGAAGGTAAGAGCACGTTTTCAGCGGAGGTAACGAAAATGGCGTTTTGCCGGAAAGGATATTTCACAGTGACCACCGAGCCATCCGCAAACAACTCATTGCTGTACTCGCCGTTGTGCGCGCCTTCCATTGGGCTCGCGAGCCAATACTGATAACAGACCAGAAGATAACGCGGGTAAGCAGCCCACGGTTGGCCAAGACTGGCCGGAAAGGGGCCTTGATTCGCATCCAGGCGGCCATTGAGGTACTTCGTGGGAGCAAACGAGGCACTGAGTGAATACTGACCGCTAATGTTCGCATCATCAACCCCGCGCATCAGATAACTCGACCAATATCCATTGGTAGCATTGAGGTTCGGCAAGAAGGCGGCGGCGGCACGTTCGGGATGGCGAAGGAGGTAATTCTGCGTCGGTGGATTCCGGGGCGTGGTGAATTCCGGACAATACAAGGGCCCGGCATTCCGGCCCAAGTGCTCATAGAGCAACCCATGACTCACCAAGCCCGGCAGCGGTTCTGGCAGGGCGTCTGTTTCCATGACTTTGGGTAAAGTGGCTCCCGCTGCGGCGCGGAACATGGGAAATGGCAGGAGGCCATTGAAATCATCGGCGTAGACGTAGAAGGCAATGCCACATTGTTTCAGGTTGCTGGCGCAGCGCGCGCGTTTGCCGGCGCTCCGAGCTCCCTTCAACGCCGGTAACAACAGCGCAGCCAAAGCGGCGATGATGGCAACGACCACCAATAGTTCGATCAAAGTGAATGCCAACAGTTTGGCCGCCCGAACCTCACCACTCCTTGAATTACGTATACTCAAACGTATGAAATAGTTAGCATTACCTCTCCTCCCCCGCAATCTCAAAACAGGTGGCGCAGATACTTGCGTTCTGTGGTCGAGATTGCTTATATCACCGACCGATGACCAACCCTAAACCACGAGTGATCCAGTGACCTTCTCGATGCGCCCCAGCCGCGTGCTGCGCAAACTGCGCGCCGGTGAAATTGTCCATTGTTTTAAACTCAACCTGCAAGATCTGCGCGTCGTCCAGATCGTCTCCAGCTTCGGCTTCGATTGCATCTGGACCTGCCGCGAACATACGCCCAACGATCTCAGCGCCATCGAAGCTCAAATCGCCACGGCCAAAGCTTACGATGTGGACGTGATGTGTCGTGTGCCACGCGGCAGTTACAGCGATTATCTCCACCCACTCGAACTCGACGCGGCTGGGATTATGGTCCCGCATATCATGAATCTCGCCGACGCGCAAAACGTCGTCCGCATGTGCCGGTTTCACCCCATCGGTCGCCGGGCGGCGGATGGCGGGAATGCTGACGGCATGTTTTGCAACGTACCATTCAAAGAATACGTCCAACAGGCCAACCGCGAACGTTTCATCATGCTACAAATCGAAGACCCCGAAGCCCTCGATCATCTGGATGCCATTTGTGAACTCGACGGCTTCGACATCCTGCTCTTTGGTCCTGGCGACTTCAGCCATGCCATCGGGCATCCCGGTGAAATGGATCATCCGCTCATCCAAAAGACCCGGGAACGCATCGCCCAAGTCGCCCGCAAACACGGCAAGTTTGCCGGTGCCGTCGGCAGCCCCGCCACCCGGCAAGGCTTGATTGACATGGGTTACCAATTCATCAACGTCGCCGCCGATGTTACCGCGTTGAGTAACCACTGCCGGGAGGTCGCGACAGCCTGTGGCATCACCGTCGCCAATTCGTTACCCGGCTATTATGGCACCAAACCGGCCTGAATCTTAAGCGTGGAGGCCGCCGTCCATGACCAAGTTTTCGCCGGTGACATAGCTCGACGCAGCTGACGCAAAAAAGACGACCACGCCCTTAATGTCGTCGTGATTGGCCATCCGCCCAAGCGGCACCTTGCTGACGTACCGGGAGAGGAACGGTTCCGGGTGATGATTGTAAATGCCCCCGGGACTGATACAGTTAACGCGAATTTTCTGCGGGGCCAGTTTACGCGCCAAATACTTCGTCAAGGCAATCATCCCGCCCTTTTGAAACGGATAATCAGGCGCGCAATCCATCTCCGTGCCAGTGTAATTCGAGAAATCCGGACCAAACACTCCGAACATTGAACTGATGTTGACGATGGTTCCGCCACCACCCCGCGCAATCAACTGTGCCATCTCCCGGAGCAAATCAAACATACCGGTGGAATTGATGCTCATGGATTCGGCCCACGCGGTCAACGGATCATCGTAACGTTTCATTGGCCATGCGACTGCATTATTCACAAAAACGTCTAACCGACCAAAATGATCCTCGATTTCACGGCGGAGTGCCAACACCGATTGGTGATCAGCCTGATCAAGAGCGCGGCCATGAACTAGCAGACCTGTCCCCTGCAACCGGGTTGCCACCGCCTGACTTTTCGCCAACGACCGGGAGGTGGCGATCACCGTCGCCCCAGCTTCAGCCAAACCCTCGACAATCGGCAGCCCATACCGGCCCACACCACCACTCACCAACGCGACTTTCTGTTTGAGACTTAGCAAGTCATTAACATTCATGGAGCCGTTGATAGATACAGCGGAACCGAATCAGTCCTCAACCAGATAAAATTTCAACTCCGGCGGCTGCGGCGTCTGGCGGCGGCGAAGGTGAGGAAGCCGCTGAGCCAGAGCACCAGCACGTTGGGTTCGGGGATCACTGAGAGCGTTTCGGTCAGGGAGTTGAGTTGATGGATCTGGGCGTTGCCCAACAAGGTGATATTGGCCAGATCCCAACTGTTCGAGTTCACGAAATACACCCGCGTGTTGTCGCTGATCACCAGCCGCGACCCGCCCAACAGGTACAGGTCGTTCACAAACAACGCCCCGCTCCCGCCCGTCGAACTCAACATCACCGTCGTGTTGGTCAGCCACAGTTGCCCCACCGCAAAGTTGTTCTGGAAGCCCGCCACCGCCGCCATGTTGCTGACGTCTTGCACGCCGTTGGTCGTCGGCACCGGACTGCCGACAAACCCGCCGCTCAACTGCAACCCGGCGTGCGTGAAGTACTGCGTGCTGCTCAGCCCGCTCCCGCTGAACAGGAACGTCGTCCCGCTGCCCACCGTGTTCGTCCCGGCCACCGTGTTCAGCGTGTTCCACGCCGTCGGCAGCGCGCTCTGGTTGTTCAGGTCGCCTTCAAACACGTAGGTCCCGTTGCCCAAGAGATACCCACTACTGCTGACCAGCAGGTTGCTGGTGAACACGCTTGTCGAGGCGCCGTTCAGCGATAACGCCCCGCTGTTGACCACCGCGCTATTAAATGTTCCCACGCTGCTCACGAACGCCAGCGACCCGCTGTTGGTGAAGACCCCGGTCACTTCCAGTCGCCCGCCCACCCCGGCCACGGCCCCGGCGTTGATCAGTTCCCCGCTGAACACCAGCGGCGTGGGCCCTTGGACGAAGATGGTCCCATTATTGACCACTTGGTCCGCGCTGCTGATGGTCCCAAACCCGCGAATCGTCGCCCCCAGATTGTTCGTCAACCGGGTGCCCGTGTAGTACGTCCCGCCGGCCAAGGCCAGCGTCCCGGCGTTGAGGAAGCTCTGGTCATTGGTTAGTACGCCGCCGCTGAGGCGAATGGTCGCGTTGGTGTTATCCAGCCCGCTGGTGCTGATCGAGCCGCCGGCGCCAAACGACAGCGTCGCCAGTTCCGCCACCCGATATTGCCCGGCCCCGCTGACCACGCCTTCCAAGTTGAGTTGCCCATTGGTCGCTGTCACCACGCTGCTGTTGGCCAAGCGGGCCGTCAGCGTCCCGTAGCCCAGCACCGTCCCGGTATTGGTCACCACGCTGGCCGTCAGACTGCCGCCGGCCAGCACGATGGTGCCGCTGTTGCTGACCACGCCGCTCCCGCCGCTGCCAATCCGCAATGTCCCGGCGGTGTTGCTGACCACGCCGTCGTTGAACAAGTCGCTCGTCACCGTGCTCACCCCGCCCACGCTTGTCAGCTGGCCTTGGTTGACTAGTTCGGCGGCATTCAAGGTCCCGCCGTTGAACGTCACGCTGCCGACCACTGTGTTGGTCACCCGCAACAAGCTCCCCAGCCCAAACCGCAGTGTCCCGCCGTTGAGTGTGAGCGAGCCGCTGCCCAGACTCGAACCCGCGCCGCCAATCCCGTTGGCCAACACGCCGGCCACCAATGTCCCGGCATTGACCACCGTCCCGCCGCTATAGGTACTGACCCCGCCCAAGGTCAGCGTCCCGCTGCCGAGTTTCGTCAATGAACCAGCCCCGCTCAACTCGCCGTCATACCGCGTGGGCGCGTTGTTTTGGCCCACCCGCAGGCCCACGCCGCTGCCGGCTGTATTCGTCAGCCCCAAATCCACCGCCCCGGCCAGCCCGCCAACATTCGCCGTCCCCACATTGCTGAACACCACCGCGCCGGCCACCAGATTGCTCAGCGTGCTGCCGGCCAGCGCATTCCCATTGGCCACGAACAACGCGCCAGCGCGCACCACCGTCAGTCCGCTGTAGGTGTTGGCCCCGGCCAGTACGACGGTCCAACTCCCGGTCTTGGTCAGGGTGCCGGCCCCGCTGAGCGCGCCGGCCAGGGTTACCGTGCCGCTGCCACTGCCGGCCAGCTGCGTGTTGGCCGCCAACACCAGGTTGTTCGAGATCACGAATGCCCCACTGCCGTTTTGCGTCAACTCCGGCGCCACTCCGGCCAGTGTCAGGCTGTTGCCCGTGATGGTTTGGATCGTCGTGGTCAGGTTCGTCAGGATCAATTGTTTGCTGACCAGGCCGGTCAGATCGTTGTTGGCCGTGTAGCCGCTGGCCGTGCTCCCGCCAAAATACAGCACCACATTGGTCGCGTTGACCGGTGGGGCCGCGCCGTCCCGCCAGTTGCCATTCCCGCTGAAATTCCCAGTCACGTCGGTCCAGACATAGGCATCCACGCCGGTGTAGCTCAACACCAGGTTGGTGCCGCCCTGCAAGCTCAACGCAAACACGCCGTCATACACATTCTGGAAGTTGGCGGTCGTCAACGTAAAGGCATTCACGTCAAAACCCGCCACCGTGGTGGCCGTCGCGATCACGTTCGAGTAGGTCGCGTTGTAGTCGAAGTTGGCTGCCAGCCCGGGCGTCGCGCCGGCCAGCGAGGTGATGTCGATCACGAACGGATTGCCGCTGGTCGCCGCATTGCTCAGCACGCCGACCACGTTGAGCCAGTCCCAGCCGGGGTTGCTCCCGACGTTCCCCGCAAAATCATTGATCTCCCACTGGTAGCTGCCGCCCTCCTCCCAGACATTCGTCCCAATCACCGTCTGCGTCCCGACGCTGTTGCCCGGCGCCTGCACGCCGCCGCTCTGGACGAACACCTTCCCGCCCCCACCGGCCACCACGATCGTCCCGCTGCCCTTGAGCGTCCCGTTGTTGGTCACGATCAAATCCCGCTCCAGGTGCGCCACCCCGGTCACCTGCAACGCCGCCACGCTGCTGCCGTTGCCCACCACGAAATCCAACCCGTTGCTCACCGCCGCCACTCCGCGCACCGCCAACGTCCCGCTGTTGAGCGCCACCCCGCTGCCAGCCTGCACGAATAGATTGGTCACCGTCACGCTCCCGCCCCCGGCCACTTCCACCGTCCCCGCGTTGACCACCAAGTTCCCCACCAGGCTGTTGGCGCCGGTCGCCGTGAAGACGCCCGCCCCGATCTTGCTCAGCGTCCCGTCCCCGCCCAACCGCCCGGCAAAGGTGGAACTGGTGTCCGCATTGCCCACAGAGGTCGTGGCTTGGAAATTCGCGCTGCCAGACCCGCTCAAGCTCGCCAAGGTCCCGCTGTTGTTGAAGTTCACCGTGCCCGCCACCGTGACAGCCACCAGGTTGCTGACGGCTTGCACCGCCGACCAGTTGAACGTCGCCCCGCTATTGACCAGCAGATTCGTGCTCGCCAAATACCCGGTCACCGTCAACGTCCCGCCAGCCACCCGCGTGTCGCCACGGTAGCTGTTGACACCGCTCAACGTCAGCGTGCTGTTACCGGCCTTCGTCAGCGAGCCGTCGCCGCTGACCACCCCGGCAAAACTGCTCCCCAAGGTCTGATTGCTCACGATCAGCGCCGCGCTGTTGCTCACCACCACGCTCCCGCTGCCCGCCAACCGCCGCACCACCGGCGCCCCGCCGTCGGCCACCAACGTGCCCAACGCATTGACCACCGTCTGCGAACTGCCCGCCAACGCGCTGTCGTTCCGCACCGTCAGCGTCCCGCCATTGAGCACCGTCGAACCGCTGTAGCTATTCGCCCCGCCCATCACCAAGTTGTACGCGCCGGTCTTGGTCAGACTCCGATTCCCACTGAGCGCACCGCTCAACTCCAGCGTCCCCGTCCCCGTCCCGCCCACCAGGGTGTTAGCCGCCAACACCAGATCATTGGAGAGCACGAACGCCCCGCTGCCATTCTGCAAAATCTCCGGCGCCACGCCCCCGACCACCAGGCCATTGCCGACAATCGCCTGCGTCGCCGTCGAATTGTTCGTCAACACCAATCGCTTCGTCACCACGTCGCTCAGATTGTTCGTCGCCGTGTACTGCTGGCTGCCGACCCCGCCAAAGTACAACACCACATTGGTCGTACTGAGGGGCGGCGGCACATCCCCCTGCCAGTGAATCCCGGCCGTCCCGGTCAGATTGCTGAAGTTCCCCTGGACATTGTCCCAGACCAGATTCGTCGCCCCTTCGTAGTTCAACTGCACCAGATTGCCGGCCTGCACCACCGTCCACACCCCATCCCACGCATTGCTGAACCCGGCCAGATTCAAACTGAACTTGTCCGCGCTGAAATTCAACACGCTGCTGCTGGCTTCCGCAACCGTCAACAGGTACGTGCCATCCTTGTCAAAATTCGCCGCGCTGCCACTCGCGTTGCCCGGCGTCAACGACGCAATCTCCAGCACAAACTCATCGCCCGCACTGCTGCCAATGTTGAAATACGTCGCCGTCACCAAGTCCGTCCCCCCGCCCGAGCCGCCCGTAAAATCACTGATCTGCCACTGATACCGCCCGCCGCCACTCCACAGGTTCGTCCCGCTGATGCTCAATGTCCCAATCCCACTCCCCGGCGCCAGCGTGCCACCCGCCAACACATTCACCGTCCCGTTGCCCCCCGCCACCCGCAGGTCACCCGCCCCCGTCACCGTCCCCTG
>JAJVHY010000017.1 GCA_022072455.1 Verrucomicrobiia bacterium
AGTGATGGCCGCCATGTCTACCACACCGACGCGCTTGGCAGCGTGTGGGCGATGACAGACGATCTGCAAGCCGTTGCCAAGAGTTACACCTACGAAGCGTTCGGCAAGATTCGGGGTGAAGCGGGCACTGGGTTGTTGTTCCCGAATCGCTACACGTACACAGCGCGTGAGAGCATGGGTGATTCAGCAGGGCTTTACTACTACCGCTGGCGCGTGATGGACCCGAACGTGGGAAGATTTACGAGCGAGGATCCACTTAGCTTCGAAGGTAAAGACATTACGCTGTATCGGTATGCCGATAACAATCCAATTAAATTTGTGGATCCGTTTGGAGATACATGCAAAGATGAGTGTAAGGATGACCTTAAGAAGTGTATGAAAAAGGCAGCGAAACATGCTGGCGCATGTGCGGCGCTTTGTGGTGCAGCCTGTATCGTAAGCCCACCTGCCTGTGCTCTTTGCTTCGCTGGGTGTGCGGCTCTGTTAACAGTCGAAATAAATGATTGTGCCGATGATGCCAAAGATTGTATTGCGAAGTGCAAAACCTGTCCATAAGCGCGTCTGTCAGAATAAATGCCATTCGCTTGCCAGTCATTTAGCATCCTGGCGGAATTCGCAAGGTGTCAGACAGAATGCCTATCGGTAGTCACCTCGACTGAAAAGTTACTGAGAATAGCTATGGAGAACGAGAAGAATATACCGAGTACCACAAGCGCAGCGATAGAAGCCGAGGCAACGTTGGCCCTCAGTGAACTAAATCGACGTGCACGTCTCTTGGCGGTCGTACGCGGTAAATCACTGTGGAGATTGTATGTGGCTGCAGCTATTTGGCTCATTCTTCTCGTGTACTTGTTCAATACGGAGATCCCAAACTCCAAGGTGGCCCTCGTCAGCTTGGTCTCTCTCGCATTTCTGATCATAGGTTCTTACGTGGACTCTTCGCGGAGGATGAATGCACTCATTGAACTGATCGGAGAGGAAAATCTGAAGGGTGGGAAAGTCATTGGTCGAGGGGGTCAGCGATTGACAATTGACAAAACATCAAAATGAGAGACTCAAAACTGTCAATAAACACTGCTGGAATTGAATGCTGTCAAATGTCAATCGTTGACCCTCTTTTCACAGACTTTGTGGCGAGCGTAGTCGGTGGGCTTTTTCCTGCAACGGGCGGGTCAACCAGCTATGTCTACTATATTTCAGGTGCTGTTGGTTGCTTGAAACTCTGCAAATCTGGGATTTGCGTCTCCCCCGGGGGCTGACGGTGGGAGTTGTTCGCCTCATGAAGATCTTCTACAGACACAAGCTTCGCTCCGCATTGGTTCTGGTAATTTTGGCCACCGTGCTTGTGCTCAATCTTATCGGCTATCGGTCTGAAGTCATTTTGGTGCTCTGTCAGCGTCTAATTGCGTCAGCGCAGATCGCGCGAAATCTCGATAGCAAAGATAACTTCCTAATTCACTCAAGCTTGGACGTTCTCGGTAGGCGACAGAGCAAGCTAGGTGAGTCGAAGGCACGCCAGCTTCTTCATAAACCCGGTAGCTGGAAAGTGGCTGCGATTTATTTAGGGCGTTTAGGACACCAGACAGCTGTGCCATATCTAATTAAGGCGTTGGGCTCTCAACATATGACGGGTCTCCGCGAAGTGCAGGCAAACCTTTTACAAGATCTTACCGGTCAGAGTTATGGGGTCGATTTCCCGCGATGGCGGGAGTGGTGGATGCTGAATCACCCTTGCAGTACTTTTGATTTCGAATCCCATCTCAACGTCCTACCGCTCCAGTTCGACCCGCTAGCTACCGAGAAACTGGAGGAAATGAGTTACACTGATTTGTTAGCGCTCGGAAATACGGAGCGATTTCAGGGCCGGTTGGATAGAGCGCTTATCATCCTAGACCGAGCGGTCGACATTGCCCCTCAGGTTCCTGATGCTTACACACTGCGCGGGTTCGTCTACATGGAGACCAGCAACTACCATAAGGCTCACGCGAGTTTCAGGGTCGCCACCGACCTTGCGCCGAGTAACGCAATTTACAGGAATAACCTAGCAAACGCACTCGATAAACTCGGCAGGGGCAATGAGGCAGCCGGTCAATACGACGAGGCAATTCGATTGAATGGTGGAGATATTACACTTCTCCTTGATCGCGGACGATTCAAGCTGATGAGGGGGGACATCAATGAGGCAATCGAGGATTTCACACGAGCCACGACGATCCGCCCTTCATACAGAGTGCTTCGTCTCGTTGAAGCATGGGAAGTCAGCGAACCTTCGCTCGCGTATAAGTTGCTCGGGGATGCTAAGAAACGCCAAGGCGACTTCTCCGGCGCCGAAGCAGCCTATAGCAAAGGGATCGCACTATCGCCTGTTTTTCCATCCGCGCTGGAGGAGCGAGCCACGGTAAGAGAGCTAAGCGGGAATTTGGGCGGGGCTGAACAAGACCGGAAAACTGCAGTGGAAATTAGAGAGCGGGAGAGGCGCGGAAAGGGCGTCAAAGGGGTCAACGATTCATCATCGAGGGGGTCAACTCCGCACTCTTGACGAAATGAATCGCAACCGAACCAACATCACGACGCTCGAAGGCGTGAATAGTTATAGTTACAACAGCAACAACTGGCTGGTGGCAGTCACGTACCCCGACAGTCGGACGCAAGACTTCACCTACGACCCGGTCGGGAATCGGGTGCAGTTGGCCGATAGTGGGATAGGCGTCTCGCCCGTATTGTATTCCTTTGATGCCGCCAACCGCATGCAGTCAGACATTGCCGGCACAACCACAAACGCCTACTCGTTCGACGGAGCCGGTCGCTTAACCAACCAAACGGTGAATCTGCAACAGCGAAGCTATGCCTACGACTTCCGTTCGCAGATGACCAATCTCACGGACACGAATAGCGCGACCGGCGCATACGCGTTTGATTCCGACGGCAACCGCATTGTAGAGGCCGCTGTCTCTGGCGGCTCATTCCGGTACGTCTATGACGGCCCGAATGTCGTTCTCGAATTGACGAACAGCCTCGTGCAAGCCGTCTATATTCACGGACTCGGCATTGACCAACCCATCGAACGCATCCAGTTCATCAGCGGCGTCAGCGATGGCCGACACGTCTATCACACCGACGCGCTCGGCTCCGTGTGGGCGATGACCGATGATCTTCAAGCTGTCGCGAAGAGTTACAGCTACGAGGCGTTTGGGAAGATTCGCAGCGAAAGCGGAACCGGTTTGCTGTTCCCCAACCGCTATACCTACACCGCGCGCGAGAGCATCGGTGATTCAGCAGGGCTTTACTACTACCGCTGGCGCGTGATGAGTCCGAACGTGGGAAGATTTACGAGCGAGGATCCACTGGGGTTTGTGGATGGGCCGAACCGTTATCTCTATGCCAAAGGAATGCCGGTCATTTTCTTTGATTCAAATGGGTTGAAAGTTACATGGTTATGCACAATCAATGATAGTGATGTTCCTGCATGTCAAAAAGAGGTTTTTAATAATTGCATCAATAGTAATGCGGGTTGGCCAAATATTGGCGGATGGTGGGGTGGTCTCTCGAGCGGCATTACGGCGGGACTTGTATGCTCGTGGGCCGGACTCGCTGCGGTGCCGTGTGGGCTTATTGGTGGAGGAATAAGCCTAGTAGGCAGTTACTTAGGGCAGTGCCAAACGGCTCAAATCATCGACAACCATTGTAAAAGCGAGGCTGCAGCAAATAGCTGCTGCAACTAGGATGAGACACGTTAAAATTGGAATGAGGGTTGATGCCGAACTCTTCCTTGACATTGCCTTTTTCGGATGTCTGGGCTTAACGGCTGGGTCATTGGGTATGCTCGTATTGCAACTTGGACTTGGGCGGCAACAGTTCGATTCTCGCCATCTGCAAGTTCTGGTAGGTGCATTTATTGGCTTTTGGGGATATGTCGTGTCTAGTGCTTGGAAGATTTCCAACCTGCAAAACAAAGTCAAAGGGGTCAACGATTCATCATCGAGGGGGTCAACTCCGCACTCTTGACGATATGAATCGCAACCGAACCAACATCACGACGCTCGAAGGCGTGAATAGTTATAGTTACAACAGCAACAACTGGCTGGTGGCAGTCACGTATCCCGACAGCCGGACGCAAGAGTTCACCTACGACCCGGTCGGGAACCGGGTGCAGTTGGCCGATAGTGGGATAGGCGTCTCGCTTGTCACCTATTCTTACGACGCCGCGAACCGCATGCAAACCGACATCGCCGGCACGACCACCAACGCGTACACCTTCGACGGAGCCGGCCGTCTGACAAACCAAGTGGTCAGTGGTAGCAGTCGCGCGTATGCCTACGACTTCCGCTCCCAAACGACGGCGCTCACCGACACGAATGCTGCAACGGGCGCATACGCGTTTGATTCCGACGGCAACCGGATCGTAGAGACCGCCATCCTTGGCGGCTCCTTCCGGTACGTCTACGACGGCCCCAATGTGGTGCTCGAATTAACGAACAGCCTCGTCCAAGCTGTGTACGTTCATAGTCTCGGCATTGACCAGCCCATTGAGCGCATCCAATTCATCAGTGGTGTGAGCGATGGCCGGCATGTTTATCATACCGACATACTTGGTAGCGTGTGGGCGATGACCGATGACCTCCAAGCCGTTGCCAAGAGTTACACCTACGAGGCGTTTGGGAAGATTCGTAGTGAAAGCGGGACCGGTTTGCTGTTCCCCAACCGCTACACCTATACCGCGCGTGAGAGCATGGGTGATTCAGCAGGGCTTTACTACTACCGCTGGCGTGTGATGGATCCGAGTGTGGGGAGGTTTACGAGTGAGGATCCCTTGGGAAACTTGGACGGGTTAAGTTTGTATATTTACGTTCGAAACGGTGCGACGGCTTATGTCGATCCGGATGGAAGGGTCCCGGTTTTCCCTTGCCTAGTTTGTGGGGCTTGCGGAGCAGCCGCATTTCTTGACTGTGCAGGGATTTGCGGGTGTAGTTTTTGGAGCGACCCAGATGAAACGTTTCCTCAATGTATGAAGGCGTGTATTGAGGCTGCCGCCGATGCGGGCTGGATAACAATTGGCTGTGCTGCCGCTTGCGTAGCCTGCCCATTTTTCTGATCTAACGACTAACGTAGAAAGGTCTTAACAGATGTTAGATAAAGTGTTGGCGTTCAGCATCGGACTTGGGATGGGACTGATGATTGCCTTGCGCCTACCTAATGAGTTCTGCCTAATGGGCGGATTGGGGCTTGTTTTTACCGGTTCTGTAACAAAGGCTTTTGTGAACTATAGGTCGAAGTCGAGGGGGTCGACGGGGTCAACTCCGCACTCTTGACGAAATGAACCGTCATCGCACGAACATGACGACACTCGAAGGCATGAATAGTTATAGTTACAACAGCAACAACTGGCTGGTGGCAGTCACGTACCCCGACAGTCGGACGCAAGACTTCACCTACGACCCGGTCGGGAATCGGGTGCAGTTGGCCGATAGTGGGATAGGCGTCTCGCCCGTATTGTATTCCTTTGATGCCGCCAACCGCATGCAGTCAGACATTGCCGGCACAACCACAAACGCCTACTCGTTCGACGGAGCCGGTCGCTTAACCAACCAAACGGTGAATCTGCAACAGCGAAGCTATGCCTACGACTTCCGTTCGCAGATGACCAATCTCACGGACACGAATAGCGCGACCGGCGCATACGCGTTTGATTCCGACGGCAACCGCATTGTAGAGGCCGCTGTCTCTGGCGGCTCATTCCGGTACGTCTATGACGGCCCGAATGTCGTTCTCGAATTGACGAACAGCCTCGTGCAAGCCGTCTATATTCACGGACTCGGCATTGACCAACCCATCGAACGCATCCAGTTCATCAGCGGCGTCAGCGATGGCCGACACGTCTATCACACCGACGCGCTCGGCTCCGTGTGGGCGATGACCGATGATCTTCAAGCTGTCGCGAAGAGTTACAGCTACGAGGCGTTTGGGAAGATTCGCAGCGAAAGCGGAACCGGTTTGCTGTTCCCCAACCGCTATACCTACACCGCGCGCGAGAGCATCGGTGATTCAGCGCGACTCTACTTCTACCGCTGGCGCGTGATGGATCCGAGTACCGGGAGGTTCACAAGCGAGGATCCACTGGGGTTGATTGATGGATCGAATGTATATATTTATGTTCGCAATCGGCTAGGTATGGCAATTGATCCTATGGGCACATGCAGCTGGTCTGACTGTGACGCAATGGTGGCTTGTGTATATCTCGGCATGGTTCCAGGAGGGCATTGCGCTTGGAGTTGGATCGTATATGGTCAATGCGCAGGTAGGAGACAATGTCAGTGTGAATTAAATTGGTAGATTGGTAATGATCACATGAGTATGCCAGAATTTGAGATATGCCTAATGGGCTCGGTAAGTTCTCTTAAGATCTACGTAGTGTCTGCTGACCATGGGTTGCGTTTGTTGTGTCCAATGGTTCATCCAGACAATATTCTTACAGTATCTAGATACTTCCTTGATGGAAAAGGATTCATTACAACATATCCGGATCGTCAGGGACGCTTGATTGGAAAAGCAGGGGTAGCGTTTTCTTCGGATTCCCACATCTTAACTAATCAGGCAATGCCAAGTTTAGACGAAGTTCAGGTGTTTAGTTGCCAATTGGAGGAAGTCGACTGTGTTCTTATCAAACGATTGTGGTATGCTGTTTTTCTCTGTGTTTTCTGTAGATTACTGGGGTTACGACAAGCTCAGGTCGATCTCGAAACATGGTTACAGCCATATTGGAATAGTACTGGTTTGGCTATCGTTTGTGAAAGGGGTCACCCATAAAGTGCGCCAAGGAAGTTTGGTGGGATTGGTGAGGGGCAAGTCCTCACGCGGTAAGGTGGAGCCGATCAAGTGGAGCGCATCGCCAAAGCCCGCCGGTAATTGAGGTGGACGGTTTTTCCGCCGGGAGTATGATGCCCGGCCGACAGTCCATGCACTTCGCTCACAACCACGCAATTTCTGCCCTCATCTTCGATATGGACGACTTGCTCGTCCGGTCGGCGGCCATTTGGCTTGCCGCTGAAAATACACTCCTGCGCGCGTTCGGCCAAACATGGACTCCCGAACTCGCGGCCCAGTACAAAGGGATGAACTCCCTCGATGTCGCCCGTGTCATTCACGAAACTTACCGGCCGGTTTGGCCTCTCACTGAGAGCCAGCGTCTCCTTCGCGACTCTCTCATTCGATGGGGTCAACTCACCACACGTGACAGAGTCTGAAGATTTTCGATGGGGTCAACTCACCACGCGTGACAGAGTGACGAAGTCGATGGGGTCACCCATAAAGTGCGCCAAGGAAACTTGGCGGGATTGGTGAGGGGCAAGTCCTCACGCGGTAAGGTGGAGCCGATTAAGTGAAGCACATCACCAAAGCCGGTCGGTAATTCAGGTGGAAGGTTTTTCCGCCGGGAGTATGATGCCCGGCCGACAGTCCATGCACTTCGCTCACAACCACGCAGTTTCTGCCCTCATCTTCGATATGGACGACTTGCTCGTCCGGTCGGCGGCCATTTGGCTTGCCGCTGAAAATTCACTGTTGCGCGCCCTCGGCCAAACGTGGACTCCCGAACTCGCGGCCCAGTACAAAGGGATGAACTCCCTCGATGTCGCCCGCGTCATTCACGAAACTTACCGGCCAGCTTGGCCTCTCACCGAGAGCCAGCGGCTCCTTCGCGACACGCTCATTGCCGGCTTCAACGGCCAAGTCGAACCGATGCCGGGCGCGGTTGAAATGGTCCAACGCGTTGCCGGGCGTGTGCCGATGGCGGTGGCTTCCGGGTCGCCGCTCACGGCAATTGAGTATTGCCTCAACACTCTCGGCCTCCGGCAACACTTCGCCCAAGTCATCAGCAGCGAAGTCGTCCCGCTCGGGAAACCGCACCCGGATGTTTTTCTGGCGGTCGCCACGGCGCTGAATGTTCCTGCCGGGAAGTGTTTGGTTTTTGAGGACAGTCTCATCGGCGTGCGCGCTGCTGCCGCCGCCGGCATGCGTTGCTTCAGCGTGCCGAGCGGTCCCCATACCGAGGCCAACCGATATTTTCCGTCATTAGCCGCAATCAAACTGGAGGACATCTTCCCATGAAACACTACCGAAAAGAACTGTGGTTCAATCTCCCCGCCCGGCGCGCGTTTGTGAATATCACGCCGGAAGTCGAAACGTGTTTGCGCGAGAGCGGCATCCAGGAAGGCTTGCTCCTGTGCAACGCGATGCACATCAGCGCCAGCGTGTTCATCAACGATGACGAAGGCGGCTTGCATCAGGACTTCGAGAAATGGCTGGAGAAACTCGCGCCGGAAAAACCACACTCGCAGTACGCCCACAATACCGGCGAGGATAATGCCGACGCGCATCTGAAACGCACGATCATGGGCCGGGAAGTTGTCGTCGCCATCACTGCCGGCAAGCTCGACTTTGGTCCGTGGGAACAGATTTTCTACGGCGAATTCGACGGGCACCGCCGCAAGCGGGTGCTCGTGAAAATCATCGGCAGTTGATTTCAAACAGTCGCGCGGTGTTGAACTGCGGCAGTGTGACCGTGAGTGTTTGGCCGGCCAGATTCCAGTCGCAATCGCCACCGGCCGGGTAGAGCAACGTCACTTTCATCGGCGCCATCGGCAAGGGCAGGGCGCAGGTCGGTGAACTGTCCGCCAGTCGCCAGACCGCCAAGTAAGACTTTGCGGCGCTGCGCAACCCCAACGCCAGCCACGGGTCGGAAAACCGCGGCAAGCCCAATGGCCAAAAGGGCAGACTGACGGGGGTGTCGGCACGGATGCGTTTGTAGCAGTCGAGCGCTTCCTTGACCAACGCACGCCGGTCCGGGGTGAGTTCCGCGAGATGGCCGCTTTGATGGATGCGCAGCAAGAGGGCGTTGACCATGTTGAAAATCACTTCTTCCCGGTCGCCAACTTTCAAGGGGTACGACCAGACGGCGCATTGTTCGGGCGTCACGGCGGTCGGACACGCGGCAGCGATGACGGCGTTCTTCCGGTAATCCATCTGGT
Source organism: Verrucomicrobiia bacterium (assembly GCA_022072455.1). GTDB lineage: Bacteria > Verrucomicrobiota > Verrucomicrobiia > Palsa-1439 > Palsa-1439 > CAINDI01. Next base: position 9,024 of record JAJVHY010000017.1, read on the forward strand.
CGCTGCTCGATTGGATGCTGTGCCGGCTCAACAACGCGTAATCCATCCGCATGCCGCCGCTGCCGCAATTCTCGATCACCAAATCCGGATACCGCGCAAACGTCGAATCGAGCCAAGCGAGATACGCCCGGTTGTGCTGCAACAATCCATCGCCGAGGCTGTCCGCTTGCCGGTCGGTGCCGGGGCCGGCGTCGATATTGTAATCCATCTTGATGTAGCCGACGCCGTACTCGCGCACGAGCCGGTCAATCACGCCGTCCGCGTACGCGCGCACTTCGGGATTCCGGTAATCCAGTTGAAACCGGCCATGATCAATCACCCGTTGCCCGCGGTGCAGGAAGAACCACGCGTCCGGCACTTTTTTGGCCAGCGGACAATGGATGCCCATGACTTCGAGTTCGAGCCACAAGCCGGGGATCATGCCGTGCTGCCGGATCAAATCCAACGGCTCCTTGATTCCGCCGGGAAAACGCTGCTGGGACGGCAACCATTCGCCGACGCCGGACCACCATTCGCCGTCGGCATACCAACCGGCATCAATGCAAAAGTATTCCGCGCCGACTTCCGCCGCCGCAGTGATGAGTGGCCGGAGTTTTGCGGTGGTCGGTTCGGCCATCAGGCAGTTCATGTAATCGTTGAAGATCACCGGCAACGTTTTGTTGTCGCGATTCGGCCGACGAATCGCCCGGCGATACCGGGTCAAGGCGCCGATGGCCGTTTCCAATCCGCCGGCCACACAGCCGATGGCGACTGGCACGGTGGTGAACGACTCGCCGGGCGGGAGCGATTTCCACCAATGGTTTTCGTTGAACGTCGGCCCGCTGAGTTGGAGGTAGAGATGCGTGGCGATGTCGCTCAGTTCCCAATGCCACGAACCGTTATTCTCGATCTGCCAGACCATGGTCGCGCCGGTCGCGGTGTTTTCGTAACAACCCATCGGCAGGTGTCCCACCGCCGACCAAGTGCCAGTGTTCGAGTACGCTAATCGTTTCAGGGAAAAGGTCGTGACCGGATTCAAGCCCAATTCCGGCAACCGATAGGCCTGCCATTGGGCTTCACCGTGCCAGGTGTTGTGCGGGACGTGCAGCCGGGACTTGGTTTCCCACCGGCCGGGGCCATCTTTGGCCAGTCCGGTCAGGCAAAAACTGGAAAGATATTCGAGCCCAATGGGCCGCGTCGAATCATTGCGCGCTTCTGTCCAGGCCCGGATGACCGGGAGGCCGTCGTAAAATTGCCAGTGACACACCACGGTCAGTCCGGCGTGCTGCAGGGTGATGGCCAGTTTTCGACCAACCGGATTTCGTGTGTCGGCATGCTGGACATACCGGAGATTTTTACCGGGAAGCGTCCCGGTATGTTTCTCGCCGTGATGATCATCGCGGTCGGCGCCGGTAGTCTGCAATTCGACGAGACGAAACGCCGCGCGCGCGTCCTGGTGAATCGTGGCTGGGTCAAATGGCGTCGCGCCAAAGTGCAGCAAATGGACGTCGCCGGCCGCCGTCCAGTCCAGCACGGCGTGGAGGCCGTTTTCGGAGATCGTCAGAGTGGAGGACATGTGTGCCGGCAACCTTATCAGTCACGTCAAGACAGCGCTGGTTTTCGGTAGCTTTTTTGGTGGAGTGTCCTGTAAGTATTGATCCGTGAAAATCACCAACGTCAACGATGTCCCCGCCGAGAAAGTCGAGATGGAAGGCGTGAAAAATTGCACTTACCGGGTCGCGTTGTCGGCACGCGACGGCGAGATGAGCATGGCGATGCGATTCTTCGAGGTGGCGCCGGGCGGCCACACGCCACTGCATCAACACGGGTACGAACACGAGATTCTGATCATGGAAGGGGCCGGCACGGTCTGGCGTGCCGGCCAGGAACTCCCACTCCAAGCCGGCGATGTGCTCTATATTCCAGCGGATGAGAAACACCAATTCAAGAATGCCGGCCAGCAGGCGTTCAAGTTCATGTGTTTGATTCCCGCGAAGTTTCAGAAATGCTGAGGCTCACGAAAATATATACGCGGACCGGCGACAAGGGGGAGACCGGGCTGGTGACCGGCGAACGGGTCAGCAAGGATTCGGCCCGGCTTTGGGCGTTTGGGACGGTGGATGAGTTGAACTCGGCGATTGGTGTGGCCCGGTCGTTGCGGCCTGACAAGAACACGGACGCAGCCTTGGCCGGTATTCAGAATGACTTGTTTGATCTCGGCGCGGAACTGGCCGGCTCGCCCCCGCTGGTCCGGCAAGAGCAGATTGACGCGCTGGAAAAGTTGATGGATCGGTGCAACGCCAAACTGGGGCCGCTCCGGGAGTTCATCTTGCCGGGGGGGACGCCGGTGGCGGCGCAGTTGCATGTGGCGCGGACGATTTGCCGGCGGGCAGAACGGTATTGTGTGCGGTTGAAACCGGCGGGGTTGGTGGTGCCGTATCTCAACCGGCTGGGCGATGCGCTGTTTGTGCTGGCGCGCTGGATGAATTACACAGCCGGGAAAGCGGATGTGTTTTGGGTCAAGCCCCAACGAGCGTCTCGCCGAAACGCGCGCTAAGCGCCGTGAAAATAATCTCGGCAATCTGCGCGAGGTTGAAGCGGGAGTTGTCGATGACCAGATCGTGATGGAAGGGGTGTGACGGGTCTTCGGCGAAGAAGGTCTTCAGGTAATGCCGGCGTTCGTGTTCGCCGCGGTCAATGTACTGTTCGGCTTGCTCGATGGTCAGCCCGCGATCAGCGGCTGCTTGATGGACGCGCCACGCGCGGGGGGCGACCAAACGCACATGGAGGCCGTTGCGCAGGTCCTGGGTGATCAGGTAGCTGCTGCGGCCGACGATGATCGTATGGCCGTGAATGGCCAGGGACCGGATGATTTCGGCGAGCTTGCGCATCACAACGGCGTCTTCGACTTTTTTGTTGAGAATCGAGTCAAAGATTTCGCTCATCTCGTTGCGGCGGCGGCCATCGAGCGCTTCGACGACGCCGCGCGAAAGGTGGAGTTCGCTGGCGACTTTGTCGAGGAGTTCGTGATCGTAGGCGACCCATGTGAAGAAGGGGCGGCAACGTTCATTGAGGATTTCCTGCAACCGGTAGGCGAGGGGGGCACATTCGCAGCCAAATTCACGCGAAATGGTGACGAACGGATAGGTCTCAGCGGCGAGGGGTTGCCCCCGGTCTTTGGCTGACTCCCATGCATGGACGTGTGCGCTGATTCGGGCCTCAAGGCTCGCCATCGCCCAACCGTGGGAGTGCGTGCTCATTCCACCGGACGATACTCAACAACCTTCAATCTTGCAAGTGCGCGGGCTAAGGCGGCTTGTGCCCGCGCAACGTCAATGACACCGGTCTTGTTTGCGAGGCGCTCTTCGGCACGTTGCTTGGCGCGTTCAGCGCGCGCTTTGTCAATTTCGTGTGGTTGTTCGGCGCTGCGTGTGAGAACTGTTGTCCGATCTTTCTGGACGCAAAGAAAACCCGTCCCGACAGCGACATACCGGTCTTTTCCGTCTGGTAGCCGCAGACGCAACGGACCGGGTTTGAGGGCAAACACGTATGGCGCGTGGTTGGCGAGGATCTCGAATTGCCCTTCCTGGCCGGGGGCAATCACAAAGCTGACTTCCTCGCGGAGGAAGGCTTTTTGCAGGGTCAGAATTTCGAAGACGAACGAGGACATTAGGCCTTCATCTTCTCCGCTTTCGCGCGGGCTTCTTCGATGGCGCCGACCATGTAGAACGATTGCTCCGGCAGGTCGTCGCACTTGCCGTCGAGGATTTCCTTGAAGCTGCGGATGGTGTCGGCGGTGCGGACGTACTTGCCGGGGGTGCCGGTGAATTGTTCGGCGACGAAGAACGGCTGCGACAGAAAGCGTTGAATCTTCCGGGCGCGCGAGACGGTGAGTTTGTCGTCCTCGCTCAATTCTTCCATACCGAGAATTGCGATGATGTCTTGAAGATCTTTGTAGCGCTGCAAAACTTGCTGCGTGGCGCGGGCGACCTTGTAGTGATCTTCGCCGACTACGAGCGGATCGAGAATCCGGGAGGTCGAAGCGAGCGGATCAACGGCGGGATAGATACCGAGTTCCGCGATTTGCCGGGACAAAACGATCGAGCCGTCCAAGTGCGTGAACGTCGTGGCCGGCGCGGGGTCGGTGATATCGTCGGCGGGAACGTACACGGCTTGCACGGACGTGATCGAGCCGCGTTTTGTGGAAGTGATGCGTTCCTGCATGTCGCCCATCTCGGTGCTCAGCGTCGGCTGATAACCGACGGCGCTGGGCATACGACCGAGGAGCGCGGACACTTCCGAGCCGGCTTGGGTGAAACGGAAGATGTTATCAATGAACAGGAGCACGTCCTTGTTCTCGTAGTCGCGGAAATATTCGGCCTGCGTGAGCGCGGAGAGCGCGACGCGGAGACGGGCTCCGGGCGGCTCATTCATCTGACCGAACACCATGACCGTGTTCGCGATAACGCCGGACTCGGTCATTTCGAGGTAGAGATCGTTACCTTCGCGGGTGCGTTCGCCGACGCCGCCGAACGCGGAGTAGCCGCTGTGCTCTTTGGCGATGTTGCGAATCAACTCTTGAATCAAGACCGTCTTGCCGACGCCCGCGCCACCGAACAGACCGACCTTGCCACCTTTGGCGAATGGCGCAAGCAAGTCGATGGACTTCAAACCGGTTTCAAACTGCTTCGTGGCCGGCACTTGGTCTTCGAAGGCGGGGGAGGGGCGGTGAATTGGGAGGCGCAGTTTGGCATCCACCGCGCCTTTGCCGTCAATCGGATTGCCGAGTAAGTCGAAAATGCGGCCGAGCGAAGTCGAACCCACCGGTACCGAGATCGGCGCGCCGGTATCAATCGCTTCCATGCCGCGCACGAGACCTTGCGTTGCGCTCATGGCCACAGTGCGCACCGTGCGGTCGCCCATGTGGCCGGCGACTTCAACGGTGAGATTGATGCCTTTGTCCTTGTCCTCGATCTTGATCGCGGAATTGATCGCCGGCAGTTCCTCGGTGAAAAACTCGACATCAACGACCGGCCCGATGACCTGCGCGACCTTACCTTTGCGGATTGCGGTTGTGCTCATTCTTTATTTCCTCTGAAGCGGGGGTTTATGCCACCGCCGACTGCAATTACGGCTCTCGGTGCTCATGGAGCGCCGCTACGATTAAATGCTATTCCTTTTTCGCCAGCGCGTCGGCGCCGGATACGACTTCCAACAATTGGTTCGTGATGCTTGCCTGCCGGGCGTTGTTGTATTTGCGCGTCAAGCCAGTGATCATGTCGGACGCGCTGTCGGTGGCCGCTTTCATCGCGACCATGCGCGCAGCTTGTTCGCTCGCGAGCGACTCGACAATCGACCGGTAAATCAACACCTCGACATACTGCGGCAGGAGCGTGTTCAATAACTCTTCGGCATTCGGCTCAAATTCATACGCCGCTTTGGCCAGCTTGCCGGCGTCGGCGGGTTTGACGAAGGGCAGCAACTGCACGACGGTCGGTTGCGATTTCAACACGCTGACAAACTTCGCGTAGGCTAAAAATACCTGGTCGTACTTCGCGGCGCCGTACTCGCCGATGACGAGCTTGCTCACGCCGCCGACTTCTTCCAGACGGACATCGCGGGACGGCTGGGTGAAATGTTGGGCGATGGTGTAATCGAGCCGTTGGAAATGATCGCGCGCCTTGCGGCCAACTGTGATCAACTCGACCGGCACGGTCTGTTCCCGGAGGAAACGCTGCGCTTCGCGGATGATGCCGGCATTGAATGCGCCGCACAGACCGCGGTCCGCGGTGATGATCACCAGCGCGATCTTCCTCACGTCGCGCTTCGCCATCAACGGATGCCGGGCCGCACCGCCGCTCGATGCCATCACATCCTGCAAAATCTCCGCGAGCCGGTCGGCGTACGGTCGGGCCGACTCCGCCTTTTGCTGGGCGCGACGCAACCGGGCCGCGGCGATCATGTTCATCGCCTTGGTGACTTGCCGGATGTTTTTGACGCCTTTGATGCGCCGGCGGATGTCGCGGAGACTGGCCATGACTTAGTTGCCGGAGAAGATGCCTTTGAATTCCTCGGCGGCTTTCTTCAAGCCGGCGACGGCTTCGTCGGTGAGTTCCTTCTTCGTGCGCAAAATTTCGACTGTCGAAGAATACTTGCTCTTGAGGAATTGCAGGAACTCCGTCTCGAACTTGCGGATGGACGGAACGGCTACGCCATCGAGGAAGCCATTGGTCGCCGCCCAGATGATCGCCACTTGGTCTTCGTTCGTCATCGGCTGATATTGCGGCTGCTTGAGCAATTCGACCATGCGCTGACCGCGGTCGAGTTGTGCCTTCGTGTTCTTGTCGAGGTCGCTCGACAATTGCGCGAACGCAGCGAGTTCCCGGTATTGGGCGAGGCTGAGACGCAACGTACCGGCGATCTTCTTCATCGCTTTCGTTTGCGCGCTGCCGCCGACGCGGCTGACAGAGAGACCGACCGAGACGGCGGGCCGAATGCCGGCGTAGAACAAGTCGGATTCGAGGTAAATCTGGCCGTCGGTGATGGAGATGACGTTCGTCGGGATGTACGCAGAGAAATCTCCTTCCTGCGTTTCGATGATCGGCAACGCGGTGAGCGAGCCGCCCCCCTTCGGGTAGACCGGGTTGAGCTTTGGCGCGTCCACGTTGAGTTTTGCGGCGCGTTCGAGCAACCGGCTGTGGACGTTGAACACGTCGCCCGGGAACGCTTCGCGGCCCGGTGGCCGGCGAAGCAGCAATGAGATTTGCCGGTAGGCAATCGCGTGTTTCGAAAGATCATCGTAGATGATGAGCGCGTGCCGGCCATTGTCACGGAAGTATTCACCCATCGCGGCCCCGGCGTAGGGCGCGACGAATTGCATCGGGGCGGCATCGCTGGCGGTGGCGCTGATGACGGTGGTGTAGGCCATTGCGCCGGCTTTTTCCAACGTCTCGACGACACTGACGACCGTGGACTTCTTTTGGCCGATGGCGACGTAGATGCACATCACGTCGCCGCCTTTTTGATTGATGATCGTGTCGACGCAGATGGCGGTTTTGCCGGTCTGACGGTCGCCGATGATGAGTTCGCGTTGGCCACGGCCAATCGGAATCATCGAGTCAACGGCTTTGAGGCCGGTCGCGAGCGGTTGTTTGACCGGTTCGCGTTCGATGACGCTGGGGGCGCGGCTTTCGATGGGGCGCATCGTGGAAGTGTTGATCGGGCCTTTGCCGTCGATGGGCTGGCCGAGCGCGTTGACGACGCGGCCGAGGAGGGCATCGCCGACCGGGACGCTGAGGATGCGGCCGGTGCGTTTGACGAGTTGGCCTTCTTCGATCTGCGTGTAGTCGCCGAGGATCATGACGCCGACGTTGTCGCGTTCGAGGTTGAGCGCGACGCCGTAGTTGCCGCCGGGGAATTCGAGCATTTCTTCGGAGAGGCAGTTCGGCAGGCCAGAGACGCGGGCGATACCGTCGCCGCATTCGAGGACTTCGCCGACTTCCTGGACGGAGACTTCCGCTTTGAATTCGCTGATGCTCTTCTTGAGGACGTCGGAGATTTGTTTGGAGTCGAGTGTGAGTATGTCGGGCATGATTAACCTCTACTGCGCTAACTTGTCTTTCAGCTGATCGAGCTTGCGACGCAGGCTGCCATCAATGATTTGTTCGCCGACGGTGATGATCGCGCCGCCGAGGATGGCCGGGTCGATTTTCTGGAGAAGTTTGACGTTCTTGCCGGTGATGCGGCTGAGTTCGGTGGCCATGCGGCCGAGCGTGGCGTCGTCGAGCGAAAACGCCACGGTCACTTCGCCGGTCACGGTCTCGCGCGCGGCGCCGGCAATGCTGCTGAAATCTTCGATGACATGCAACACACGGCCAGCCCGGTCTTGATCGCTGAGCGAAATGAGCGTCGAGAGCACGAGCGGGTGAACACGGCCTTGAAAGAGATCGCCGAGTGCCTGGCGTTTGCCTTCGGGTTTGACGTTCGGGTCTTTGAGGAACTGGAGGAGTTCCGGGTTGGCTTTGAGGAGTTCCCGGAGACGGAAGAGTTCCTCTTCGACGCGGGCGACGACGCCTTCGGCCTGCGCCATCTCGAAGAGGGCGCGGGCGTAGCCGGTATTGATCTGGTCGTGAGCCATGCTTACTTCCGAACTTTGGCGAGGTCTTTGATCAGGTTTTCAACGAGCACTTTGTGGGTGGCTTCGTTGACCTCTTTCTCGATGACTTTGCCGGCGATCTGAACCGCGAGCGAGGCAACGGTATCCTTCATTTCTTGGATGCCTTTCTCCTTCTGGCGGACGATTTCCTCTTGAGCGCGGGAGACGACGGCGGAAGCTTCGGCGTTGGCTTTATCCACGACATCCTTGCGGACTTTCTCGCCGAGTTGCCGGGCTTCTTCGATGACTTTGGCCGCTTCGGCGCGGGCCTCGGCGATTTGCTTCTGGTAATCCTCCATCAGCTTCTTCGCTTCGGCGCGGGATTTTTCGGCTTCGTCGAGCTGCGTCTTGATGGTTGCGCCGCGGCGTTCGAGGGCTTCTCCGATCGGCTTGAACGCGAACTTGCCCAACAAGATGATCATCACGGCAAAAGTCGCGATGGACCAGATGATCAACCCGATGTTGTTGGGGGTGACGTTGACGCCACCTTCCGCAGCCATGGCCGCGAACGGAGTGAGTCCCAGCAGGGAACTGTACAGGACAGCTTTTTTCACAGTGAGTCTACCCTTCAGTTGGTTATTTGAAGACGAGGATGAACGCGACGAGCAACGCGTAGAGCACCTGCGCTTCGACCAAGGCGAAGCCGATGAACATAAGGCGCTGAACGAGCGGCAAGGCTTCCGGCTGGCGGGCGGCGGATTCAATCGCCTTGCCGAAGATATTGCCGATGCCGATGGCGCCGCCCATCGCACCAATGCCGATGGCGAGTCCGCCGCCGACATACGCCAACGCGGCGTTACTCAGACCGATCTTTGCTACTTCCACTGCTGCTTCTGCTGCCATGACTGTGTCTCCTTTTTCTAGTGATGTTCCTCAAGGGATTCGCTCAAATACAACGCGGACAACAAAGTGAAGATAAAAGCTTGGATAAAAGCTACAAACAACTCAAAGGCAATGAGAACCACGCTCAAGGCGAACGGCAAAACGGCAACCGATTTTGCCAGGAAATTCTCTTGGCCCAATAACCACACACCGCCGACCATCTGCGCCGTTGCAAAAGTCAGCAACACCATATGACCAGCGGTCATATTGGCAAAAAGACGTACGGCCAAGGAGAAAGGTTCAGCGAGCAAAACCAGAAACATGATCGGTATAGCCGGGATCTGAACCCACAATGGCGCCGGCAGGAGAAACTTCTTTTTGAAATAACCAACTGGACCGAGTTTGATGATGCCAACTGCTTGCGCCACAACAAATACCGTGACAGCCAGAGCAACCGTCACATTGATGTTGCCGGTGGGCGAGTGTAGACCCGGAATCGGGATTTTGCCGAGGAGGTTATTGAATAAGAGAAAGAAAAAAAGTGTCGCGAAGAATCCAAACCAAGCCTTGGCATGATGACCGAGAAATTCCTCGCAGATGTTGGTGCGGACGAACTCCACCATGGATTCGACGAGATTCGCGAATTTTCCGGTCGAAACCAGCCCGCCGGTAATCACCTTCGCCCCGGCCACAAGAACAACCAATGTGATTGCCGCCGCGAGCCAGACCAACTGCACATCATGTGTTATGGAGAGATCCAAATTCATATCGGTTTACTTTTTCTTCGCCAAAATCCGTTTCAAACGCACGACAAACACCAATGAAAATCCCAACGCTGTGCCACCAACCAACCAAACCTTATCAGCACTCGTCAATCGAAGTGCCGCGAGCAGCGCTCCCATCAAAAACACCATCCGGAATGCCGCTCGTGCCAAACTTCCTATCGTCGGCGGGGCCCCCGGACCGCCGCGCATATCCCATGCTTGCCAGAGGCCATAAATCACGCCAATCGCCAGCCCCAACAACAAGCCGAGCCACGCTGAACCATCCATAAATATTTAGTGTCGCTTCGACTCGTTCCCATCATTCAGCGACCGCCAAACAACCGCGATCCCGCCGAACGCCCCGATGAAAAAAAACAGAATCAAGAACAACGGTTCCCGACCAGTTTTTTTATCGAGCCACCATCCGATGGCGGCGATGACCGCAGTCACCACGACCATCTGAATGCCCACCGCCATGTAACGCCCCAAGCTGGGAAAGTTAGGTCCTGATTTCATTCTCGGGAGCAAACCACACAACTTGGAACAACACACCGGCCGTGGACGGTGCAAAGTTCGTGAAAACTATCACAAGCTCTCCGGCTGGCAAGACTTTTTTTGCGCGGTTTCAATCTTATCGGTGGCCCGAAATCTTACTGCTTCACCACCACATCCGTGAAGACATCGGCACCCAAAGTCCGGTCCGGTTTCTGACCACCGCAGCCTTTGTCTTTGATCTTGGGGTTGACGGGGTCGATGCCACCGGTTGGCGCGGCGTGCGGACACGTATTATCGTTGGCGTCCGCGTCGGTCAGCCCGGTCACTGTCGCGACATACCGGTAATCCCAATGCACTGCGGTCTTGGTGGAAGCGAGCGGATCGTTGGCACAGTCAAACGTGACGGCAAAGACCACGGTCGCCTTGCCTTTTGGCGCGAGTATGACCGGCGTGGTCGGAGTCAGAATGGTCGCGGTTCGGTTGGGGCACGCGCCGAGCGAAACGACCTGCAACTGGATCATCGAGTTGGAGATGATTTCCGGCTGTGAACAGTGGTTTTGGACACTGATTGTCACGGTTTTCGTGACCGGGTTGCCGCCGAGGGTGATCTTCTTCGGGACTTTCATCTTCATCACGCCGAGGTCGCGCGGAATTGGCGGGGCGGCTTGGACGGTAACGGTAAACACACAGGAGTTCGAGTTGCCGGCTGTGTCCATGGCGGTACAGACGACCGGATTGGTGCCGAGTGGGAAAGTTGTCCCGGACGCCGGTAGGCTGCTCATGCCGGCGATCCCACAGTTGTCGCTGGCTACCGGCTCGGGAAAGTTGACAACTGCGCTGGTCACTCCGGCGGCGACTTGGGTGACGATGTTGCCGGGACAGGAAATGACCGGTGGAGTTTGATCAAGCACTGTCACCGTCGCGCCGCAAGAATCACTGGCACCATCGTCGTCGGTCACCGTCAACATGACGCCGGTGACGCCCTGGGGATACGGACCGGGGGGCGTGAGGACCCGGCTGACAATGGTCCCGTCGTCGAATGAGCCGTTGTCTACCGCGCTGGCCGGGACGCTGGCGTGACAAGTGGCGTCGGTGGCCGTGGTGACGTTGCGGCAGCGGGCGGTCGGCGGAGTGGAATCCACACCGGCTTGCCGGACGGTCAAGATTTGTTCGCCGACGGTGATCGTGCCGGTGCGAAACCCACTTCCGGGATTGGCGTCGGCAGAAAAAACAACCAAGCCGTTGCCGGCGCCGCTGCTGGCGGTGTGCAGCCACGCGACGGTGGCGCTGGCCGTCCACGCGCAATCCCCGGCTGCCGTCACGGTGACGGTGGCATTGGTGGCCGCCACCCCGAGGGTCACGTCGGCCGGGGTGAGAGCCGTCGGACAGACACCACCGGTAAAGTAGCGACCGACGAACTGCGACTGCTTGTCGCCGGCCAACTCGAAATAGCCGCCGGCATATAGATTGGTGCCGCTCAGGGCGAGGGTGGTGACCCAGCCATCCATGCCGCTGCCCAGTGGACTCCAAGTGGCGCCATTCCAGACGGCGATGTAACGGGCAGTGTTGGTGAAAATGCCGCCACCATACACGCGGTTACCGGTTGCGGCGACGCTGAAGACCAGATTATCGAGGCCGCTGCCCAGTGCCGACCAACTGGTGCCGTTCCACTTGGCAATGCGCTGGCCGGGCGTGGTGAACGAGCCGGCCACATACAAGTCGGTGCCGTTGACCGCGAGGCCATAGACGTAACCGTTGAGACCGGTGCCGAGCGCCGACCATTGCATGCCGTCCCATTTGGCGATGCCGATGGCGGGGGTACCGCCGGCCATCGAGAAGATGCCCCCGGCATACAGGTCGGGGCCGATGACTGCCAGCGCTTTGACTTGACCATTCAATCCGGTGCCCAGCGCCGACCAACTGGTGCCGTTCCATTTGGCAATGTAATTGCCGGGCGCAGTGAACTGGCCGCCGGCATACACATCGTTGCCGGCAATGGCGAGGGCGAGCACCTGACTGTTCACACCGCTCCCGAGTGCTGTCCAACTGCTGCCGGTCCATTTGGCGACGCGATTGCCGGGGATGGTGAAATCGCCGCCGGCATAAACCATCATGCCGGTCGCCGCCACGGCGGTGACCAACCCATTCAGCCCGCTGCCGAGCGCTGCCCAAGTTTCGCCGTCCCACCGGGCGATGCGATTGGCGGGGACGCCGCCGGCAGACGTGAACCGACCGGCAATGAATTGATTGGTGCCGCTGACGGTGGCGGCCAACACGGCGTCATTCAATCCGTTCCCGAGCGCGAGCCACCGGTGGCCGTTCCATCGGGCGAGATTGAGCGCCGCCACACCGCCGGCAACAGTGAAATGGCCGCCGAGATAAACATCGTCACCGACGGCGGCGAGCGCGCCGACTCCGCCATCTTCCATGCCGGTCCCGAGTGCCGTCCAACTCGTGCCATTCCAGCAGGCGATTTTGTTGGCGCCGACGCCGCCGGCAGAGGTGAACAGTCCGGCGGCATACAAATTGTTGCCGCTAACCGCCAGTTCCCAGCATTGGTTGTTCAGGCCGTTGCCGAGCGCGGACCAACTGGCGCCGTCCCACCGGGCAATGTAATTGACAACCAATTTGCCCGCCTTGGTGAATTGGCCGCCGACATAGACGTGGCCATCGTGGAGAGCGATGGCATTGACGGACGCGTCCACGCCGGTGCCCAAGGCCACCCAACTGGTGCCGGTCCATTTGACGATGTTGTTTACCTCTTCATCGTTGGCATCCTGAAAAAAACCGCCGACATAGACTTCGTTGCCGGCAGCGGCGAGCACGTTGACGCCCTGACTCAGCGCGCCCGGTAGCGCGGACCAACTGGTGCCGTTCCATTTGGCGATGTAATCAGCCGGTGATCCGTCGGCCACAGTGAAGCTGCCGCCCACGTACACCTCCCCGGCCGCCGTGACGGCAATCGCGCGGACTTCGCCCGGGATGCCGGCGCCGAGCGCCGACCACGTGGCGCCATTCCATTTCGCGACGTGGAGAGCGGGGATGTTGCCGGCCATGGTGAACTCGCCGGCCACATAGACGTCCGCCCCGCGGACGGCAACGGCATGGACGAAGCCATTGACGCCGCTGCCCAGCGCCGCCCACTGCCGGCCATTCCAGACGGCGATGTTGTTGACACCCAGGCCGCCGACTGTCGAAAGGGCACCACCGACGTAGAGGTTGGTGCCGCTGGGCGTGGCGGCGAGAACGGTGTTGTCAATTCCGACGGGCCCGAATTGGTCATCCCAGTTTTCATCGCCGGGCGCAGCGGCGTGGATCGGAGGCAGTGCCATATGGAACAGTCCAGTGGTGACGAGGTAGGTGGTGGCCAATAATAATTTCATATCATGCCTCCTGCGCCTGCGTTGCGCATTGGCCACCTGCCAATCTATACGCCCAAATGCCACCTGGAGCAATCCACTTGATGAGGCCGGTGTCGCCGGTCACCGTTGCGCCCTGGCGGACGGGGTGGAAACCAAACTCGGCGTTTGTTGGTTGGCTAGAACTTGAAGTTCCACTCGGTCGCGGAATACTGTCGCCGCGCCAGGTCGGCAATCCGTTCCGCCGGTATGTCGCGAAGGATTTCGTCGGCCCGCCATGTTTGCCGGAGAGCGGCATGGATTTTCTGGGCAGCCAGGTCGAGATTGATGAGAAAATCTTTATGCGGGCGATGCTGCCGGTAGTCGGGTTGTCGCGAGGGCATCGGGAGCAGGCGTTCGATGCGATCCACGTCGAGGCCCAATAAGAAACTGCCGTGGAACAGCAGATGCCGGCGGCGGCGGCGCTGGGCGTTGCCGGAGAACTTGAGATCCCCCACGGTGAGGTCGCTGTGGCCGCGCACCGCCACAGCTCCGAGCAGGGGTGCTAGGGCGGCCCGGTGTTTTTCCATGATGAAGGTGTTCGTGTCGCTGATGTGTGCCAGCGGTCCGTCTGGCGGGATGCGCAGGATCAGCGAGTAGTTGAAGCTGCCCGGTCCCTGCAGGACGGCGCCACCGCCGGTGCAGCGGCGCAAGACCGGGATGGCGTCTTGCCGGGCTTGGTCGAGGTTGGCCTCGGTGCGGGCTTTGTTGGAGTAGCCGAGGACGAGAAAATGTTCCAGCGGTTGCCAGATGCGGAGGGTTTCACCCAGCTGACCGGCTTCGGCGAGGTCGAGCAACACTTCGTCGCAAGCCAGGTTTTCCTGCGGCGTCGGCAATGTGAGATCGAGGAACTGCATCAGCCGGAAAGTAGCCAATTGTGTTTTGCGAGGGAAGTGTGATAATTGACCACTCTGTGAACGTGAAAACACGCGAGCCGTTGGGGCGTGGTCGGGGCGGGGAGCTTGATTCTCCACCGTCGCGCAATACGCCATACATCAATACAATTCCCGCTGCAGCGGTGCCGCCGTATCCCGGCGACCGCGACTTGGAACGGCGCATCAAGAGCCTCATTCGCTGGAATGCGATGGCCATGGTCGTCAACGCGAATGCGGACGGCAGTGGACGCGGGGGGCATATTTCCACTTATGCCTCGGCGGCGACGTTATATGAGGTGGCGTTCAATCACATTTTCCGCGGTCACGATCTTGTCTATTTTCAAGGGCACGCTTCGCCGGGAATCTATGCGCGGGCGTTTCTGGAAGGCCGGTTGAACGAGTCGCACTTGCAGAATTTCCGCCGCGAAGTTGCCGGTGGCGGCTTGTCGTCGTATCCCCACCCGTATCTGATGCCGGATTTCTGGCAGTTTCCGACCGTCTCGATGGGTCTCGGTCCGATCATGTCCATTTATCAGGCGCGCTTTAACCGGTACCTCAAAGCGCGTGGTTTTCTGACCGGTGACGAGCCGCGCGTTTACACGTTTGTCGGCGATGGCGAGATTGATGAGCCGGAAACGCTCGGTGCGATCACGTTGGCGTCGCGTGAGAATCTCGACAACCTTTGCTGGGTCGTGAACTGCAATCTCCAGCGGCTCGACGGCCCCGTTCGCGGCAACGGCAAGATCATTCAGGAGTTGGAAGCTGCCTTTACCGGCGCGGGTTGGAACGTCATCAAGGTGATTTGGGGCTCCGATTGGGATCCGCTGTTGGCAAAGGATCACGACGGCCTGCTGGTGCAACGCATGGAAGAAGCCGTGGACGGTGATTATCAGAAGTATTCCGTCGAACCCGGCAGCTACACCCGCCGGCATTTCTTTGGCAAATACCCGGAGCTTTACGAGATGGTCAACCATCTCACCGACGACCAGATCCGCCGGTTGGGGCGGGGCGGCCACGATCCGCGCAAGGTTTACGCTGCTTACAAGGCGGCCCTCGAACACAAAGGCCAGCCGACTGTGATTCTCGCCAAGACCGTCAAAGGCTACGGCCTCGGCGAAGCCGGTGAAGGTCGCAACATCACGCACCAGCAGAAAAAGCTCAACGAAAAGGAACTCCGGGAATTCCGCGAACGCTTCAAAGTTCCGATCAGCGACGACGTAATTGCCGACACCCCGTTTTACCGGCCCGCGCCGGACTCCCCGGAAGTGAAGTACATGCTCGACCGGCGCGAGAGGCTCGGCGGCTTCCTGCCGAAACGCGAAAATCGCGCGCCGAAACTCGCGACGCCGAGCCTCGATTACTTTGGCGAATTGCTGAAAGGCTCCGGGCAGTTGGAGATGTCCACCACGATGGCCTTTGTTCGGTTGCTCTCCGGGATGCTGCGCCACAAAGAACTCGGCCGGCAGGTTGTCCCGATCATCCCCGATGAGGCGCGCACCTTTGGGATGGATGCCTTGTTCCGGGACGTCGGCATCTACTCGCACAAGGGGCAGCTCTACGAGCCGGTCGACCGCGCGTCGCTGCTCTATTACCGCGAAGACAAGCAAGGCCAGATCCTCGAAGAAGGCATCACCGAAGCTGGCGCGATGTCCTCGTGGCTGGCCGCTGCCACGGCCTACGCGACGCATGGTCTGCCGATGATTCCCTTCTACATCTATTACTCGATGTTCGGTTTCCAACGCGTCGGCGATCAGATGTGGCTGGCTGGCGACATCAAGGCGAAGGGTTTCCTGCTCGGCGCGACGTACGGCCGCACGACGCTCAACGGCGAAGGTTTGCAACATCAAGACGGCCACAGTCTCCTGCTGGCCAGCACCATCCCGACCTTGCTCGCGTACGAGCCGGCCTTTGGCTATGAGATTGCCGTCATCATTGCCGATGGTTTGCGGCGGATGTACCAAGAGGGCGAGGAGATTTTCTATTTCCTCGGCATTCACAACGAGAACTTCGCCATGCCGGCAATGCCCGCGGGTTGTGAGACCGGGATCCTCAAGGGCATGTACAAATTCCGGCCCGGCGTTGCCGGTAAAAAACACAAGGCGCAGATCTTTGGCAGCGGCACGATTCTCCGCGAAGCCTTACGCGCCCAGGAAATCCTCGCCGACCGGTATGACGTATCGGCGGATGTCTGGAGCGTGACGAATTACAAACAACTCCGCACGGAAGCCTTGAACTGCGCCCGCTGGAACATGCTGCATCCGCTGGAGCCGGCGCGCAAGTCGTACCTCGAAACAACCGTGGCTGGCGAAACGGGGCCATTCGTTGCTGTCAGCGACAACATGAAGATCGTGGCCGACCAGATTGCGCCGTGGATTCCCGGCGGACTCACGACGCTCGGCACTGACGGTTTTGGGCGGAGTGACACACGCAAGACTCTGCGGCGGTTCTTCGAGGTGGATGCCGAATGCACCGTCATCGCGACGCTTTATTCGCTTGCGCAGCGCGGGCAGATTGACCGGCAAGTGGTCGCGACCGCGCTTGGCGAGCTGGGCGTGAACCCGGATAAGTTATTTCCGCAGATTGTGTGACGGGTTCTGGCCGGTGTACCGTTTGAAGACGGTCGCGAAGTATTGTGACGTCGGAAACCCGAGGGCAAATGCTGTTTCCGTCACGGTCGCGTGCTGGCGCGCCAGTCGGCGCTTGGCTTCCTTGATCTTGGTGCGCAGGACGTATTCGCCGGGGGGAATTTCCACCTGCTCCTTGAATTGGATTTTGAAACTGGAAACCGGCATGCCAGCGCAAGTCGCCAAGTCCGCAACGCTCAAGCGTTCCTCCAGGTGGCCGTCAACGTAACGGATCGTCCGTTGGATCGACGGAGAAAGTTTCGTGGGCACGTGCGCTTGGCCACACGCAAGGACTTCGTAGAACAGTTTCGTGATTTGCGTGGGGAACCACGCGTCGAGCAACACGGACTGTGGTTGATGGCGCTTTTCGTGAATTTCGTTGAGGAGCCGGCGGATCGCAGGCGAGCCACGGAAGAGACGCGGGCGCATCTGGAGGAGTTGCTGACACAGCTGCCGGTTGGCTTCGGGGTACAGGCCAAAGGGTGGCTCATCCGCCGATGGGATGCGCACATGGATCCAATAGAAGAGACATTTTTCCTGCGGCGAGTTGCCGGTGCTGACGATTTCGTTTGGGAAAGTCAGAAACACATCCCCACCCCGCAGACAGTATTCTTGTTCGTCGACCCGGATCGTTTGTTGACCTTTGATGAGAAAGGTGAGGCTCATCGCCCCCGGCGCGAGTGTCGTGGGTGACATCGGATGCCCGGCACGCATTCGGTCGTGGCGGCTCATCAGAATGATGTTCGGAGCCCCGAAAGCGTAGATTTCCCGGCCAGAAATCGAGAGATCGTGGACGTAGTCCATGTTTGAAATCGTATAAAATACTAGAAGCGGTTTCATAAGTGTCTCAGAGTGATGAGCAGGCAGGCGACATGGAAAAACGCCGAATACATTTGGATCTGTCGTTCATAGCGCACTACCAACCGGCGGTAGTGGCCCAGCCACGCCAAGGTCCGCTCGATTTTCCACCGTTTGCGATACCGCCGCAGGGAGCGCCCGTCTTGCCAAGCGGGCCGCCGCCGATTCTTCCGATGCGGGCAGATCAACTCGGTGCCGCGCCGCTGCAGGTCCCGCCGCAACCGACTCTTGGGCCGCCCGCGCCCACGGCGGGGCACACGCACCGCCGCCAACGTGCGGGGTAGCAATTTCACTTCCGCCGGGGAGGCTGAGTCCAGGTGCTTTCCCAGAGGAACGCCTTGGCCGTCGACCACCACCATCCACTTCGTGCCCTTGCCCCGTTTGGTTTTGCTGACGCACGCGCCCCTTTTTTGGCAGGAGCAAAACTCCCGTCCACAAAACTCTCACTCCAGTCCAGTTGCCCACGGGCGTCCAACTCGGCGAAGAACTGACGCCAGATCTTGAGCCAAATCCCGCGCGCTTCCCAGACCTGCAACCGCCGCCAGCAGGTACTGGCGCTGGGATATTCCGCCGGCAAATCCCGCCAGCGCGCGCCGGTTTTGAGCACCCAGAGAATCCCCTCGAGGACGCGGCGATTCGCGGCCCACGGCCGCCCCTGACTGATGGGGTTGGGCAGCAACGGTTCGATCTTCTTCCACTGTTCGTCGGACAAGAATGGCTTTGGCATCCCGAGCTTTTCACATATTTGCTCTAAAGGTGCCAGAGGAAAATACTTACAGCAATTCAGCTTATGAAACCACTTCTCGTGATCCTCGGCGCCGGGGTTCACTTGGTCCGTAACTTATGGCCGGTGGCTGATAAATTTGACCCGACAACTGCCTTGGCTATTGGGCAAATATTGGCAGAAGAAACGACCGCAGCCATTCAGAACAAAGGCCGGGTGGTCGCCGTCATCTCCGAACTGCATCAAGCGCCGACCGGCGCGGCCCACGTCGAATGGAAAATGTTTCGCGAGGAGCTGAAAAAGCACCCGGCCATCGAACTGGTCGCGACGGAGATCCCCGAGAATACCGACGGCATCCCTGAATGTTCGAGCGGTCCGTTCAAGGAAATCCTGGAACGGCATGCGCAGGTGGATGCGATTGTGTTTCTCCTGCCGTTACCGCCTTGGTCGTGGTTGGAAACGCGCGGGGCAATTCCTGCCTCACCGGCTGCTCAGGTCATTGCCCTTGGCGGGGCGCCGTTTTCCGCCAAGCAACATTTTACCGGTTACTTCACCCACCGGGTCCTTTCGGTGCTGTTATGTCAGCGGCGCGAACGCGGTTCCGACCAAATCGTCAATCCCCAAACACCGCGGGAACACTTGCACAACGAGTACCAGATTTTCACTCCGCAGAATTACGAAATGTTGCCGGAGTAAATCTCACTCGCTGGACTGCTTCAACAACATCCGCCGGTACTCCTGCGGTGCGAGACCTTCGAGCTGCTTGAACAGGCGTGAAAAATGAAACTCTGACGAAAACCCCAGCCGGCTGGCCGTTTCTTTGACCGATAAATCGTCCTGTAACAAAAGTTGTTTCGCCGCTTCAAGTTTGAGGCGTTGAATCGTGTGATAGGGTGACTCCCCAGTCAAGACGTGATAGGCGCGCCTCAATGCCGACGCGCTCAACCCAACATGCCGGGCCAAATCGGCGATATGTAGGCGGGTTGTCAGATTCGCACGGATGAATTTCTCAATGCGGCCCGGCAAATCGCGCCGTTCTGACATCGGCAACCGCACGATGTGGTGGTCGGCGCCGGCCCGTTGTGCCGTGGCCAACCAACCCAGTAGTTCGAGAAATGCGCCGTGGGCGCGCAGTTCAAACTCGGGTCGCTGTTGCATCCATTCGTCGCCGATCCGCCGCAGTCGGTCAGCGATCACTCCGTCAGGATCGCGGATTTGACACCAATCCGCCGGGTTGGTGAGGCGTCGCAATAATGCCGCCACCCGACCGCGGGCGGCAAAAATGATCCAAGAAGACTCCGCCGTCTTGCCCCGTTGCTGTTGCTGTTGATATTCGCAGTGGGGCGCATACAACACCGCCACGCCGCTGTGACGCGCGAACTCCACACCGCACCCCACGCGCTGCCGGAGCCAGCCTTGATTGCTGTAATCGAGCGCCCAGCAGCGGTACTGTGAACGCGACCAACCGGTCGTGACGTACGTCTGTGTTCCCCGGTAGGCACGAATCAAACTTGCCGCGCTCGGCGGCCGTCTGCGGGCTGTTTTTTTTGATATGACAACGGTCGTTTTCGACATTCCTCGCCACTCAGGTCGCCCGTAAAGTACGCCGCTGTCAGCTCAAATTACAAGTTTGGAAGCTCACGTTGAACGATCAACCAGAAAACTTTAATCCTCCAATTCAAACTATGAACATCTTTTTATCGCCGCCCATTCTGACGACAATGAAGTATTGGCCGGCAGCCATCTTCCGACCTGGCCGCGTTCTCTGGAACGAAACCTTTTGCCCTAAGGCCGGATGAACCGAATTGCCGATCAACTACAAAGGAATCAACTATGGATCGCATTTTAGCTTTTGGCGTACACCCCGACGACGTTGAATATGCCGCCGGTGGAACACTGGCGTTGCTTCGCGACAAAGGATTCGAGATCCACGTCGCGTCGCTGGCCGGCGGTGAGGTCGGGCATCCGACCCTGCCGGCGCAACAGATTCGCGAACGCCGGCTCGCGGAAAATCAACGCGCCGCCGCGCTTGTCGGCGGCACGTTTCATTTCGGCGGCTGTCACGATCTCGAGGTGCAGTACGACTGCGAGCATCGCCGGCGCGCCGTGCGCATCATGCGCGAAGTGGATCCCTTGATCGTGCTGACGTTGCCGCCGATGGATTACTTGCTCGACCACGAAGAAGGCTCAAAACTCGTGCGCAACGCCGCCTACATCGCGTCGGTGCCGAATTACGATTGCGGTGTGCCGACCAAACCCACTGGGCGTTTCCCCTACTTGTACTACTGGAACGCGTCGCGCTGCCGCGACATCTTCGGGCGACCGTTGCCGTTGCACATGGCGGTGAACGTCACCTCGGTCATTGAGCTCAAACGGAAAATGATCGAGTGCCACGAGTCCCAATTCGAATGGCTGAAACATCACAACAAGTGGGAGGACTTTGGCGCGGTCACGCTGCAGGACTCCCGCGAACAGGGGAAACTCATCGGCGCGGACTACGCCGAAGGTTTCATCCAGCATCTCGGCAACGGTCATCCCACGGACAACATCCTCAAGACGCTGCTCGGCGACCTCTGCGTCGAGTTCCCCGACCGGCCCGTCATCCCGGAGAATCGCCGCAAATTCGTGTAAGCCGGCTTGACCCATGAAATGCTCCAAGAGAATCACGATTGAATGGAAACAGGGACGTCCCCACGGCCGGGTCGAAGTCCAACACGGACGCGTGACTGGCTTGAAGATCGTTCGGGGACGCGGCAAGACGAAAGCGGACGCATTTGAATTTCACGATGCCGCCGGTCGGCTTGAAATCACATTCGCGGCCGACGGGCTCCAGCCGACCGGCCCCGCCACCATCGTCACCATTCGCGCCGTCGAGCCGTTCAGCTTTTTCCTTCGCGATGTCAATGCCGCCACGCCGATCCTCATCCCGGGCCTTGGTGTGGCTGTCACGACGGCGGACGACTTGCGTTCCTACGCGGAGTTGGAGTCGGCGATTGCCGCGCGTGGCTTGCAGACGGTTCTCCAACGCATCGCCGCCACCCCGGAAACCAGTTACGCCGAAGCCGCCGCCCATACCCGCGCGGTGAGCGATCTGACGTGGTTGGGTGTCGGCCGCGATCTGCGGATTTTCTCGTGCGGATTTCATGACTTTGGCCGGGCGTGCGAAGTGATCATGCCGCGCTTTTGCGATAACATCATCAAGACCCCGGAGAGCGGTGGACAGAATTTGTGGTACGGCTACTCGCTCGGACGCGGCATCGGCTGCACCCAGCCGGTCACCCGCCGGTTGGAGGACGGCGCGTTACCGATTCTGCACGCGACGCGAACGGATGATGACGTGGAGTATCACGCCATCTTGTTCGCCACGGTGGAATCCGGTCGCCTGAAGGATTTGCGCGGCACCGACTATCTCGTGGCCGATGGAAATGGGATGGGCCACATGTTCACGCCCGAGCAACAGACGGAATACGACCGGCGCGTCACGACTGAACTTGAGCAGGACGAAACGATTCTCTGCATCCAAGCCACCGCCGTCAATACGGCGGCGGTCCCGCGGTACGCCTTCGTGCAAGCGCCCGGCCCCGGCTGGCAAAGCGCGCTGAAGATGCCGGTCGACGCGCAGGGCCTGGCCACGTTTGAATCGGGTCGCGTCGGCGGCGTGTACCGGCTCAATGGCGCGCCGCTCGCCCAACGTGAAGTCGCCATCCTGCTCCAACCGGGCGCGAGCGCGGTCTTCGAGTTCTACGTTCCGCACCGCCCCATCTCGAGGCAGCGCGCATTGAAATTGACGAAGTTTGATTTCGCCGCCAAACACACCGAATGCCGGCAGTACTGGCAGGCGAAACTTGCGCACGCCGGCCAGATGCAATTACCGGAACCGCGCATCAACGAAATGGTGCGCGCCGGCACCCTCCATCTCGACCTCATCACCTACGGACGCGAACCGCGCGGCACCCTCTGTCCCGCCATCGGCGTCTACACCGCCATCGGTTCCGAGAGCGCCCCGATCATCCAGTTCTACGACTCAATGGGCTGGCATGACGAAGCCGCCCGGTCACTCCAGTTCTTCCTCGATAAACAGCATCCCAACGGCTTCATCCAAAACTTTGGCGGCTACATGCTCGAGACCGGCCCGTTCCTCTGGAGCATGGGCGAACACTGGCGTTACACGCGCGACGAAGCGTGGCTCAAGAAAGTCGCGCCACAGGTCTTGAAGTCGTGCGAATACATCCGGCAATGGCGCGCGCGCAATCAACGCGAGGAATTGCGCGGACGCGGGTATGGTTTGATGGAAGGCAAGGTCGGCGATCCCGAAGATCATTTCCGGCAATTCATGCTCAACGGCTACGCCTACCTCGGCCTGAAACGCGTCGCCGAAATGCTGGCCAAATTCCTACCAAAGGAATCGCGCCGGCTCGCGAAAGAAGCTGCCGCGTTGCGCGCTGACATTCTCACCGCGTTCCGCGACCGGCTCGCCGCCTCGCCCGTCGTGCCGCTCGGTGATGGCACGTGGTGTCCGACGTGTCCCCCGTGGGCGGAAGCCATCGCGCCCTTGATGCTGCAAGCGACGCCGGGCAGCGTCTTCACGCATGGTGCTGTCACGTGTCGCGACTCGCTCGTCGGCCCATTGTATCTGGTCTTCAGCGAAGTGCTCGACCCGCACGACCGCGCCGCCGACTGGCTGTTAAACTCGCACACCGAACTCATGACCACGCGCAACGTCGGTTTCACCCAGCCCTACTACAGCCGGCACGACTGGGTCCACCTGCAACGCGGCGAAGTGAAAGCCTTTCTCCAGACGTACTACAACGGTTTCACCGCGCTGGCTGACCGCGAGACGTACACCTTCTGGGAACACCACTTCGGCGGCGGACCACACAAGACGCACGAGGAAGCCTGGTTCCTCATGCAAACCCGCTGGATGCTCTGGCTCGAAGCCGGTAACACGCTCCGGCTCCTCCCCGGCATCCCCCGCGCGTGGCTGGAATCCGGCAAGTCCATCGCTCTCGAAAATGTTGCCAGCTACTTCGGTCCGGTCACGCTCCACGTCGAATCCCGACTCGACCACGGCATCATCGAAGCCGCCATCGAATGCCGCTCAAACCGGCCACCTGCTGTTATCGAATTGCGTCTTCCGCATCCACAAAGTCGAAAAGCCCGGCAAGTGCGCGGGGGCGTGTACGACACAACCAGAGAAACTGTGCGGATCGCGAAATTCAAGCACGCCGCGAAAGTGACACTGACTTTTTAGCCCAAGGTGCGGTGATTTTCGCGATAGAGGCGGGGGGTGGTTTTGTGGTGGGCGGCAAAGAGCCAGTAGAAGTGGCTGAGGTTCTGGAAGCCGCATTCCTCGCAAATATCCACAATTTTCTTCTCGGTCGTGACCAACTCTTGGGCGGCGTATTCCATCCGGGCCAGATTCACGACGTTGGTGGCGGTCTGGCCGTAGAATTGATGCAAGACCTGATTGACGCGTTGCGGAGTGCGGCCGGCCAAACGCGCCAAGGCAGGCGTGCCGCCGCGGAAGTGTTGGGGTTGGCGCAATGCCACCAGCGCTTGTTGCAACCAAGTCGGCGCGGGCGGAGTCGCTGACTTTTCATTTACCAGAAGCCGGCTGAAGAGTTCCAACAAGAACCGGTCCAGTAAAAGTCGGTCGGCCGGCTTCCAAAGCAACCGGTCCCATGTCGTCAACCATTCAAAATTATTTCCCTGAAAACGGGTCGCGAACGGCCGGCGGTCTGTCGTCCAGAAAAACGTGGTGCTCTTCGGGAAATAATTCCGCCGGAAGAAGTCCACGGTTTCGCTGCGGAGCATGAGCGTGAACACCCGCAGCCGCTTTGCGCCGCGTGGGACAGTAAAACAGTGACAATCCGTGAAGGGGCGGATCAGCACCAGCGACCCGGGCTGTAACTCTTGCCGCAGGCCGTTGATCAAGTGTGTACCCCGGCCGTGCTCGACCCAGAAAATTTCCGCGAAATCGTGTGTGTGAAAATTGAGCGACGTGTGCGATGTGACGTGGATCAGATCCTGCCACCACAGCGCGTTATTGCGGAAGAAATATGCGGTCGTAAAGCATTTTGGCTTCACAAATTTTCGTATAACATAGTTTATTTACGCTTTACCAGAAGATTTCCCCCTCTGGAGTGTGTATGGTTGGCGCGTGAGAAAGACGCAGCATACTGCTGGCGAATGGACGCAATGGTGCGGGGACAATGTGAGCATCATCAGAGTTTGCCGTTTAAGAAATGTGGTTTGGCTGACGGTTGTCGGTTTGGGATTACTTCTCGGCGGAGTCGAAACGGCGCGGGCGGCGACCGGGACTTGGACCAACTATTTGTCCGGCGGCTCGCTTTCCGATTATTGGACGAACAACGCGAGCTGGACCGGGGTGTCCCATCCCGGCGTCAGCTCTGACAGCGCGTATCTGACCAACCAAGTCGCGCTCGCCTACACCAACATTCTCAACGCCAAGATCAACAACGCGATTGTCAACCTAGCGATCTCGAACGCACTCGGCGAGGCTTGGCTGGTGGTGACGAATACGGCGCTGACCAATTCCACGAGCTTCGCCCTCGGTACCGGTGGGCGGGTGCGGATTGATAACGGCGGCACCTTGCGGGTCAACAGCACGTTCACGTGGCTCGGCACCAACGCAGTGATCCACCTCAACAGCGGCGGCAACTTGGTTTCGGCCGGGTTGACGTACGGGGCCGCCGGCGGGGTGACCGGGTTGGTGACCAGCACCAGCGGTGCCGGCAACGGCGGCGTGTGGAATCTCGGCGGCGTGTTGAACGTTGGCACCGGCGCGACGGGCCGGGACAACAATCTGCGGGTCGGGGACGGCGCGATCTTGTCCAACGTCACCGGCCTGACAGTGGGCAACAACGTCGGCGCAACCTCCAACACCCTGATCATCGCCGAGGGCAGCCAATTCTTCATGAATACGGCGGCGTCCGTTTTCATCGGCTCCGCGGGTATTGCCGGTGTCGGCGGCAATGGGAACAGCGTTACGATTTCCAATGGGCAGATTCGGTTCACGGCGGCGGCTCTGGCGTTGGTGGTGGGATTCGGCTCTTCGAACAACACGTTTACGCTGCTCGGCGACACGTGGGTGGACATGAACGGCGGTAATATCAATCTGTCGAGTTTCCCGGTGAACACCGGCGGCACGACCATCTCCCGCGCGTACAACAACCAGATCCTCATCGACGGAGCCATTCTCACCAATGTGGGGCACGTCTCGGTCGGCTACATGGACAGCGGCGGCGGCTCCAGTAGCATTGCGATCAGCAACAAGCTCGAAGTCATCAACGGCGGCATTCTCAGTAACGTCACCCGGTTACAGATCGGCGGCGGGACGGTGCCTGTGGCCGGCTCTGGCTACAACAGTCTCATCGTGACCGGCGGAGGGCGGCTCGTCATGTCGCCGGCCGGGACACACATCATCATCGGCGGCGCGGGCGCGGGCGACAACACAGTGATTCTTTCCAACAGCGTGCTCGCGGCAAATACGCCGGTCAACATCGGTGTGGGTTCGTCGAACAACCTGCTGCGGTTACTGGACAGCACGTGGAACAATCGCGGGGCGGCGCTCACCATCGGGAGCGGTCTGTCCACCGGCAACGTGGTGCGCGTCAGCCAAACGTTGCTCACGAATTTTGGCGCGGTGATCGTCGGAAACAGCGCGGGGTCATCCGGTAATCAATTCCTATTGGAGACCGGCAGCGTCCTGAGCAACGTCACCGCGTTGCGGGTGGGGATTGCCGCCGGCGCGAACAGCAACCGGGTGGTGATCAGTGAATTGTTCATGCCGGCCAACATCCTGCCGTTGACGGTGGGCGCGCCGAACAGCGGCGGCGTCGGCGGCAGCGATAATTCGGTGATCCTCTCCAACGCCTTCATCCGCATGGCCAACTCGACCAGCGCGATCGTGGTGGGCGGCGGCTCGACTAACAATTCCTTGCGGCTCGTGGGCAATTCACTGGTGGACGTGGGCGGCAGCGGTATCAATGTCGCCGGCTACCCGATCGCCTCGGGCGCCAGCCCGATTCTCCATGCCTACAACAATACGATGCTGGTGGAAGGCGCGCTGATTACGAATGTCGGCACCATCACGATTGGTTGGATGAACAGCGCGACCGGCACCATCTTGTCGCGGAGCAACCGGCTCGATGTTGTCGGCGGCAGCGTGTTGAGCAACGTCACGCATATCCAGGTGGGCGGCGGGAACACCACGTTCATGCAGGGGTCGAGTTACAATAGTTTGATCGTGACCGGCGGCGCGAGCCTGCACATGAACGAGACCGGCACCGGGTTCGTGGTGGGCGGCACCGGGGCGGGCGATAATACCGTGATCCTCCACAATAGCCGTCTGTCAGTGAACTCCTCCCTCATCGGCTCCGGGTCCTCCAACAACACGGTGGAATTGGAAAACTCGATCTGGAACAATCGGGGGGCCGGGTTGAATGTCGGCAATGGCTTCGCCACCGGCAACATATTGCGCGTCAGCGGCTCCGTCCTCACCAATTTCGGAGTGATCAACATCGGCGCCGTCGCCGGCTCCTCCGGCAACCAGTTGTTCCTCGAAAACGGCAGCGTCCTCAGCAACACGCTCTTGGTGCGCATCGGCGGGACTACCGGCGCGAACAGCAACCGCGCCTTCATTGCCGACAGCACGTTGACCATCACCGGCTTGGTCGTCGCCGGCAACATCAACGCTGCCGGCGGATTCAACAACACCGCCACCATCACCAACAGCGCCGTCCGCTTCACCGGCATCAACAATCCACTCACCGTCGGCTGGGGCAGTACGAACAGCTCCCTGACCCTGCTCGCCGGCACGCGTCTGGATTTGAACACCAACGGCATCAATGTCGCCGGCAACCTCATCAACTTCGGCGGCATCTTCAATCCGCGGACTTACGACAACTTCCTGCTGGTCAACGGCGGTGTGGTGAGCAACGTCGGCATCGTCAACCTCGCTTACTTGTTTGCCGCCGGTGGTTCCATCATCGCCGTCAGCAATCGGATTGAAGTCGTCAACGGCGGAGTCCTCAGCAACGTCACGCAACTGCTCATCGGCGGTGGTGTCAGTCCGCAAGGTTCCGGCTACAACAGCCTCATCGTTACCGGCGGCGGCCGACTATTCATGGAAGCCAATGCCACCACGATTCGCGTCGGCGAAAGCGGTGCCACCCATAACCAACTTCTCGTGTCGAACAGCAGTCTCGTCGGCAATTCCACGGTCATCGGCAACGGTGCCGCCAGCAACAACGCCACGTTGTTCAACTCCGTCTGGAACAATCGCGGCGGTGCCTTCACCATTGGCAACGGCGGCATCAGCAACGCGCTCGTGCTCGACAACAACAGTCTCCTCACCAACATCAGCACTTTCCTCGTCGGCTCCCTCGCCGGCGCCAACAGCAACGCCGCCCACATCGCGAACGGCAGCCTGCTGGTCGCCAGCACCGCCCAAGCCGGCAGTTCCGCCAATAACAACAGCATCCTCGTCACCGACGGCGGCATCCTCCAAGCCAACTCGCTGGTCATCGGCGCCGGCACCACCGGCAACACGATCAGCAACCGCAACGCCACCTATCAATTCACCAACGCCCCAGTCGCCATCACATCGCTCACGCCCGGCGACATCGCGCTCACCGACGGCACCATCAGTTTCCGCGCGACCGGCGCGGCCAACGTCGCGACGAACGCCAGCAATCTGATCCGCACCATCCGCTATGCCGGCGCGAACACGTTCACGCTCAACAACGCCTCCAACACCGCGGCCGCAGTCAGCCAGACCTACACCTTCGACGCCCTCGCCGGCAACCCGTCGAACTTCGTCAATCTCGTCATGGTCAACGGCACAACCGCCTACCAGAATGCCAACGGCGCGAATCTCACCATCGGCACGGCCGGTTCATTGCTGATTTCCAACACCACCGCGATCATCAGTGGCGGGCTGACCAATCACGGCGTCGCGGACGTCGTGGGGGCGCGGGCGCAGTTCCAGAATGCGGTCGTCAATCACGGGACACTGACCTTCTTTCATGGGGTGGGAACGTTCAACAGCGCGGTCGTCAATCACAGCGCGTGGATCACCGATCCGAGCACGAATGTCTTCCTCAGCAGTCATACCGTGACCACGAATGGCTATCTCAGCGCCAGCACGGGCGATGTGTTCCGGTTCCACAATGGGCTGACGAACCAGAGCACGAACAATCTGACGTGGCAGACCCTCAACGTGACGCCCGGCACAAACACGATCGGGGGCGGGACGTTGTTTGAATTCGCCGGCACGAGCTTGACGCACACGCAGGAGTTTACGCATCCCGGCTTGCTGCTGACCGGCGGGTTCGACGGCACCCCCACGCCACTCTCGAACGGCGTGCAAGGCGTGACGAGTTTTGGGGATGTGACCGGCTTCCAAGCCAATTTCGCGTTGGCGCAGTTGTGGGTGACGAACACGACGTTGGTGTTGACGCAGGCAGTGGCCGGCGCGGGCGCGTTGTTTGTGAACGACTTATTCCTCTTGGACACCAGCAACACGCACTTGGTGATTGCGGACAACATGCGCTTGTACTTCGTGAACTCGAACGGCTGGGACATGACGAGCATCACGTTGTTGGGCAACGCGGAGATCCACCAACTGTTTCTGGAAAATATGGTGGTTATTCCCGAACCCAATGTGTTGTTACTGTGCGTGGCCGGCCTCCTGACGCTTTGGCTAGCGCGCCGGAGGCAGCACGCGTGATGAGCGGAATCCCAGCCAAACGCGCGTTCACGTTGATCGAGCTGATGGCGGTGGTGGTGGTGATTTTGGCCTTGGCAGCCATCGGAATGGGCGTGGCCGGCTATGTGCAGAAGAAAGTCAACATTGCGACGACCAAATCGCAAATTGCCGCCATCGAAGCCGCGTTGGAGGCGTACCGGAGTGATTGGGGATATTATCCGCTCACGTTCGAGAAGCGCCTCTCCACCGACGGGAGCGTGGAGTTGACGAACAATGCGACATTGTATCGCGCGTTGTTCACTCGCGGGAAGCGGTACCTGGTGTTTCCGGCGACGCAGGTGCGGACGGATTTGATGAGCACTTATGTGATGACCGGCGCGCCGACGTATATTTTTGACATCTTTGGCAAGCCGTTCAATTACTACAATTCGCCGGCAACCCCTTTCTCAGTGGGGGTAAATCTGACTTCCGGCGGCGGGTCAATTGTCCGTACCAATCCATGTACTCTGGGTGGGCAGATGAACCGGACACATTTTGATCTCTTTTCGTATGGCCCGGACAAATATACGTACAGCCGGACGAACCTTCTGTGGGCCAATCCCGCCCACGCCATAGATGATCTCCGTAATTGGGAGCCGTGATGCGACGCAACAGCAGCTTCACTCTGATCGAGTTGCTGATGGTCGTGGCCGTGATCGCGGTGTTGGCGGCGTTACTCATGCCGGCGCTTAAA
The DNA here is from genome assembly GCA_022072455.1 of Verrucomicrobiia bacterium. Classification (GTDB taxonomy): domain Bacteria; phylum Verrucomicrobiota; class Verrucomicrobiia; order Palsa-1439; family Palsa-1439; genus CAINDI01. Next base: position 39,183 of record JAJVHY010000017.1, read on the forward strand.
TCCTCCCGCGACCGCGCCAAGACCGTCGAGTGCGCCAGCAATGAACGGCAGATCGGCGTGGCGTTCGCGGCGTTTCTGGTCGATCGCAACGGGTTTTATCCGTACAGTGGTCCGCCCAGAATGATGGAGTACAACGGGACTAATTGGACACCGGGCTTCAACAGCAGTCGCGGATGGGTTCGGCAAATTGCCGTGTATCTCTCGCCCGAGGACGTTAGTGCCGTGTCTCTCCCGCCCGAGACTCCCTACATCTCGACCAGCAGTGCGACGTTGCGGCGGCTCATGCAGTGTCGGGCGAATCCGTGGCCGTTTCCGAAAAATTCGACCGCGTCGTGGTGGATCCCAGCAGGCGAAACGCCGCGTTCCTACCAAATGAATAACACGATGTTTCCCGTGCACATGTTTATTCAGGGCGGCAATTACCCGACGATGTATGTGCCCGACAACTGGCTGTCCCGTGTCCAAGTGAACAGCATTCGCAGTCCCGCGCGGTTGGCGTTGCTTGGGGAAATTCCGTGGACGGAATCGGCGAACAATGCGTTTGGCCATCGGTTGCCGGGCCCGCCGCATGACACGTACTCGCATTGGACGGGTTTTACTCGGTGGACTTGGACGACACTGGCGGTGACCGGCGCGAACGTCTATGCCACCTGGAAACGCCCGGATTGTGGCAACTTCGGTTCGGTGTTCCACAATTTGGGGGCGAATATTCTGTTTGTGGATGGTCATGTCGAGTGGCATTCCAAAAAAACGTTGATCACCTACGGCGACCAATACGAAACGAGCCGGTTTAATCCGGCCGGCTTACCGGGGAACGTGTTTTGGACCGATAACCAATTGGTCGTGGATTCTGTGCCTGCGATCCGGCAGTTTCCAGCGGCCCCGTGGCCGTGGGATCCGTAAGCGCACTTGAAACCCGCTCTCATCGCCAGCTTGGCCGGCCTCGTCATCGTAATTGCCGGGGTTTCGGTCTGGCGAACGTTGCGGCCCATCTCCGACAAATTCGATCCGACCCACTCACTGGCGAGCGGCCAACTCTTGGCCCAAGAAACCGCCAAGGCCATTCAGGGCCAGGGATGGGTTGTGCCAGTCATTTCACCCGACCACCAGCAAACCGGCGGGGCCGCCCATGCGGAGTGGCAGGCGTTTCAAGCGGTACTGCGAAAGCATCCAGGCATCCAACTCACCGCGCCAGAGATTCTGACCAAACTGGAAGACTTGCCGGGCTGCTCGGGCGCCACTTTCACGGACATCCTCGCGCGGCATTCGCAAGCCGGTGCCATCGTGTTTCTGACGCCGCTTCAATCGTGGCTGCAAATGAAAGAGTCTCCTCCGGCGCCGCCCACCGCGCGGATCATTGTCCAAAGTTTGCCGGTGTACTCCGCGAAAAATGCATTCGCCGGTTATTTCGAGCAGAAGTTTATTTCCGTGCTTCTCTACCGCGGCCTGGCAGGCGGTTCTGCCGACTACCAGATCTTCACGCCGGACAATTTCCATGACCTGCCGGGCAACCCAGCTCTCCCTGAAGCCTCAGATCGCTGACTCACTTCGCCAGACCGCAGTAAATCTCAACGCGATCGGGCGAGCGTGCTGGGGCGTTGGCCGGTGTAGCGTTTGAAAACGGTGGCAAAATACTGCGACGTCCGGAAGCCCAGCGCAAAAGCGGTCGCAGTGACGGATGCACCACATTTGTCCAAACGGCGTTTGGCTTCATTGATCTTCGCCGGCGAATGACGTTGGCCACACTCTTGGACTTCGTAGAACAGTTTCGTGATTTGATTGGGGAATCACGCATCGAACAAGATCGACTGCGGTAGATGGCGCTTTTCGTGAATTTCGTTGACGAGTCGGCGGATGGCGGGCGGGCCGCGGGCAATCGGGCGCTGGACGTACTCGCGAATGACTGGGTTGTGTTGCGTATGAGGCTAACGGGCCGGGAAAGAGAGGCGGAGTGACACTTTCTCCTGATCGCGATCATTCCGGCCACTGAAGCTCACGGCAATAGTGGCGCCGCGATCTTCGACGGTTACGAGGCCGTATAACCCTTCGCCTTTGCCGGGGACGTAGATGCCGTGGCTGAACGGGCCGCCTTTGACGTTGCCGGGGCGGTCGAGCGGTGAGGAGAGAAACTGCGGCAAGGGCGCGCCGCCGCCATCCGCGTAATCCCCGTTGCTGCCATCATCGGCGGAAGTCATGTGAGCATCGCCGCTGAGAATGACCACGCCGGCAATCTTCTGTTCCTTGATGAAGTTGGCGAGTTCGGCGCGCTCGGTCGCAAAGGCCGCCCAATGATCGGCTTTGCCGGGTTTGCCGATCCAGTTGACGGAGCTGACCCAGAAAATCAGCGGATACCGGCCGTTCGCGGCGAGAAGCTCTTGTTTGAACCACGCTTTTTGTTTTTCGCCAAGCATGGACTTCTGCGCGTCGTCGGGCGCGTCATTGGGAGTCCGTTCGGAACGGTTGTCGGTCACGATGAATTTCACGCGGCCGACTTCAAACGTCTGATAAATCGCGCCGGCATCGGGCAGCGAATAGTGGGGGATGTATTCCCGGTAAACTTGCCGGGAGGCGTCGCGGCTGGGAGAGTTTTTGTTGCAGTCATTCGGGCCGAAGTCGTGATCATCCCAGACGTAGACAAACGGTGTGGTGGCGAAGAGTTGGGCGTACCGGCGCCCACTGAAGATCCGGTCGTAGGCCGCGCGGAACAGGGCGGCTTCATTCGAGGCGATGTCGCTGTAGTGCAGATCGCCGAGGTTCAGGTAGAAAAGTGAATGCTGGTTTGCGATGGTTTCATAGACTGGCACATCGTTGCTCTTACCGCAGGAACCGAAAGCGAATTGAAAGGACGACGGCCCGGTGGGGAAGGTGCGGAATTTTCCCGTCCGCTCGCCGACCCGGTAGCCGTATTCGTGATCAGGTTGGAGGCCGGTGAGAGTGAAAGTGGTGATTGCGCCGGCGCGTGTTCCCGTGATTTCCCGGTCGCCGAGTTTCAGCCGGTCCACGGTGCCTTTGATTTTGACGACCGCCGAAGTGGGGGTGACAGCGCCAGACCACGGACCGATTTCTATGCTGGCCGCGTTGGCCAGGGTGACAAAAACGAGGAGACTCCAGAGCTGTTTCATGCCGGTACACTAGCCGGGAATGTCGCGACTGTCAGCTTGGAATACTGCGCCCGGTGCGACATACTCGCGGGTGTGTAATGGCTGCCGCGGCCCCAACCCAATTACAGATGATCTGGCCCCAGCAACGACTGCGGGCCCGGTTGGTCGCGAAGGTGCCGCGCGGGTATGAATTACGAACGTACCGGCCGGGTGATGAGTCGGGTTTTTTCCGGGTGATGAAGCTGGCCGGGTTTGGCGATTGGACGATGGAGACTCTCAAGCCCGAATTGCAGAAGATTCTGCCGGCCGGTTGGTTCATGGTTGTCCACCGCGCGACCGGCCTGATAGTGGCCACCACGATGGCGACGCATGATCCGACGCCGCATTTTCCGTTTGGCGGTCAACTGGGGTGGGTGGCCGGCGATCCCGTGCATGCCGGCAAGGGGTTGGGGTTGGCGACCTGCACCGCGGTGACAGCGCGCTTTTTGCAGATGCGGTACCAGAATATCTACCTCAAGACCGACGACTTTCGCTTGCCGGCGCTCAAGACGTATTTGAAACTCGGTTACGTACCGTTTTTCGGCATCGGTTCCGATCACCCCGGCCGGTGGCGGGTTGTTTGTGAAAAACTCAACTGGCCTTTCCCCGGAGCCAAATTATGAATCAAAATCCACCGCTCCCGTATCCACAGGTCCGAGTTGCCGGCAGCGCCAACGAACGGGGGCGCGCCTACGGTGCCTGGCTCGGCGACCGGCTCAGCCGTTTTCTCGAAGTCGAGCTTTTCCAATGGATGAAGACCGAACACGGGCTGGAACGCGAGGAGATGAATCGTTTTGCTGAAACGTGCATCCCGTACATCCAAAGTCAGACGCCGTGCACCTGGCAGTTTTTGGAGGGCCTCAGCGCGGTCAGTGGAATGAGTCTGCTCGACCTCGGCGTGATCCTGACTCACGAGGAGTATTACCACGGCAAACCGCTCAGTCATCATTGCACCGGGTTCGCGGTTGGTCCGCGCGAAACCACCGATGGTCAGACGTACATCGGTCAGACGTGGGATTGGATGTACTGCATGATCCCCCACCGGCACCTGCTGCATCAAACCACGACCGACGGCCTGCGGATTTTCACGTATGCGTTCCCCGGTCTCTGGGCGAGCGCCGGGATGAATTCGCAGGGCGTGGCGTTGGTTTGGACCGGGGCCGCCTACGAACTCTCGCTCAAACAAGGCGCCAAACCGCGCGCGGGCGTTCCGAGTTATGCGTTGATTGCCGAGATTCTTGAACAAACTTCGTTTGCGGCCGCAGTCGATTGCGCGATGCGGACGCACCATGCCGGCTGGTTTCTCTTCCTGCTCGCCGGCAAGAACGGCGAGCTCGCCCGCATTGATGGTTCCCCGGTCGCCAAAGGTTGCCGCCGGCCGCCGTCCATCGTCGCGTCGCATTGGATTTACACCGATCCCGAAGTCCGCCGGCTGGCGCACGGCGAACCGGTCGGCACCGAATTGCCGGCCAATCCCCGGTATGACCGGATGTGCAAATTGTTGCTGAGTCAGTCTGGCGAATTGACCCGCGCCAAGCTGTTCGCGTTACAAGCCGACCACGCGCACGGCGAAGCGCCGGCGGCGATTTGTTGTCACTCGCCGGGGGCGGACGCCGGCACGATGGAAGCGTTCCTGTTCAGTCCGTCGTTGAACCAAGCTTGGTTCACGCCGGGGCCGCCGTGTCAGAACCAACCGCAACAGTTCATCGTCTAGCTTGGGAGAAATCCGCCTTGCGCGGCGCGGAAAGTTGGCTTATCACCAACGCGGCATGGATATCCGATTACCCAGTCTGGGCGAGGGCGCTGACAGCGGCGTGGTGGTCAACATTCTCGTCAAAGAAGGCGACACAATCGCCAAAGACCAAACGATCATCGAGTTGGAAACCGACAAGGCGGTCGGCTCAATTCCTTCGTCGGCGGCCGGCGTCGTCCAGAAGATCAAGGTCAACGTCGGCGATAAGATTTCGGCCGGGGCGGTGATTCTCTCGATGGCGGAGAGCGGGGCCGGTGTCGCAGCCGCCGTTCCAGCGGCTCCGCCGGCAGCACAAGCGCCACGACCCGCCGCCGGAACGGCGGCCACGACACGAGTGCCCGGCATTCCGGCCGCGGCGGCGCCGTCGGTGCGGAAGATGGCGGCGCAACTTGGTATTGATCTCGCGCTTGTTCCCGGCAGCGGGCACGGCGGGCGGATCGCGCTCGAAGATTTGCGGGCGTACATTCAAAATTTGATCGCAGCCCAGCCCGGCGCGGCTGTGGAAAAGAAAACGGCCCCGGCGCGGGTGGATTTCGCGCAGTACGGGCCGGTCCTGAAGAAGCCGCTCTCGTCCCTGCGCAAGACCATCGCGAAACGCATGAGCGAATCGTGGTCGGCGGTGCCGCGCGTGACGCAATTTGACGAAGCGGACATTACCGGGTTGAATGATTTGCGGAAGAAGTATGCGCCGGCCTATGAGAAACAGGGCGCGAAATTGACACTGACGGTGTTCGCGATCAAGGCGGTGGTCGCGGCGTTAAAGAAGCACCCAATTTTCAATTCGAGCCTCGACGAAGTGGCCGAGGAAATTGTTCTCAAGGAGTATTTTCACATCGGCATTGCTGTGGACACCGAGCACGGGTTGATGGTGCCGGTGATACGGGATGCCGACAAGAAGTCGCTGCTGCAGATCGCAAAAGAACTCGAGGATCTCGCCGGCAAGACGCGCGACCGGAAACTGACCGGCGATCAGATGAAAGGCGGCTCGTTCACTATTTCCAACCAAGGCGGGATCGGGAGCGGGGCATTCACGCCGATCGTGAACGTGCCGGAAGTCGCGATTCTTGGCTTGGGCCGTGGCGCCGTGAAGCCGGCCGTCGTAGCCGGCAAGATTGAGGCGCGGTTGCTGATGCCGGTGGCGATTTCCTACGATCACCGGGTGATTGATGGCGGCAGCGCGGCGCGGTTCACGGTGGATCTGGTTGCGGCGTTTCAGAATTTTGATGAGAAGGACGTTAAGATTTAAGCCATGGAATCTATCAAGGCAGATGTCGTCGTATTAGGGGCGGGGCCGGGCGGCTACGCGGCGGCGTTTTATGCGGCGGACAAAGGGCGGAAGGTGTTGCTCATCGAGCAGGACAACCGGCTCGGTGGCGTATGCTTGAATCGCGGGTGCATCCCGTCGAAAGCGTTGTTGCACGCGACGAAGTTGATCGGCGAAGCGCGGGAATCGGCGCACCGCGGCATCACGTTCGGCGCGCCGCAGATTGATTTGACGAAGTTGCGGACGTGGAAGAGCGGGATTCTCGAAAAGCTGGCGACCGGCGTGGCGACCGTGGCCAAGATGCGCGGCGTCGAGGTTTTGCACGGGCGCGGTTATTTTGAGAATTCGACGACGCTCCGGGTGGAGACAGCCGCCGGGCAACAGCACATCACCTTTGCGAAGGCGATTGTGGCGGTCGGCTCGAAGCCGGCCATGCCGAAGGCGTTTGATCTCGGCAACCCGCGGATCATGACTTCGACCGAAGCCCTGGAGATTGAAGACATACCGGCGGAGTTGTTGGTCGTGGGCGGCGGGTACATCGGCATGGAACTCGGGACCGTGTACGCCGCGCTCGGCAGCCGGGTGACGGTGGTGGAAGCGTTGCCGGCGATATTGGCGGGGGCGGATCCGGATTTGGTGCGGCCCGTCGCCCGGTATGCGGAGAAGGCTTTCAAGGAAATCCGCTTGAACACGAAGGTCACGAAGATGGCCACCGCCGGCAAGCAGATCAAGGTGGTGTTCGACAAAAAAGAGGAATTGTACGACCGCGTGCTCGTCTCCGTCGGCCGGTCCCCGAATTGCCACGATCTCGGGTTGTCGAACACGCAGGTGGCGCTGGATGACCGGGGTTTCATCAAGGTGAACGCCCAGCAGCAGACGAGCGACCCGGATATTTTCGCGATTGGCGATTGCGCCGGCGGGTTGCTGCTCGCGCACAAGGCGAGCAAGGAAGCGCGGATTGCGGTGGATGTGATTGCCGGCGAGGGCGGATCTTCGCAGGACATCATCATTCCGGCGGTTGTGTTCACGGAGCCGGAAGTCGCGTGGGCCGGGTTGACCGAGGCCGAGGCGAAGGAGAAGAATATTCCGGTGCAGGTCGCAAAATTCCCGTGGAGCGCGTCGGGCCGCGCGCAGACTTTTGGTGCCGCGGATGGTTTGACCAAGTTGATCATTCATCCCGAAACCGAGCGCATTCTGGGGGTCGGCATCGTGGGCCATGGTGCCGGTGAGTTGATCAGCGAAGGCGTGCTCGCGATTGAGATGGGCGCGACGGCGCTGGATCTCGCGGAAGCAGTCCATCCGCATCCGACCATGAGCGAGACGATGATGGAAGCGGCGGAAGTTTTCTACGGCCACTCGACCCACCTCTTTGCGCGGAAGCGGCCGGAGTAGTTTCTCCGGTTGACCGGTCGGGCTTCCTCCGCCAGTGTGGGGCTGGTAACGGTTGAGTGGTGGGCTTGACCGGGCGGATGAGGAGATTGGATGACAATATATCGAATGTCATGGATTGCCGGGTTGTTGGTGGCGAGTGTCAGTCTCGCCCAAACCAATCCCGCGCCGGTTTTGCCGGTGGATGTCTCACCGGCGGTCACGAAAGGGATCAATTATCTTCGCGCAGTCGTGGCCACGAATGACGGGGAGTGGGTCTTCGCGACGTTGAGCAACAAAGTCATCGGCTGGAAAACCAACGCCGTCCATTTCAAAGAGGTCGAGATCACCATTCCCGGTTACAAGTACGAGAATTATGAGGTGATGGTTGGCGGAAGCAGTCCGACGGATCCGTTGCGGCGCATTACCCGGCGGCGGATTGTCGGTCGCGATCCCAGCAAGGATAAGAAAGAGACCCGGGTCGTGCAGGATCGGAATGGGCCGATCGTGCGGCAAATTCCGCATCCGATTTACGAGAAAGAGTCCGCTGCCCAATGGCCGTACGGCGCGTTGGGCAATAACGGCATGGCCTTGCTGGCGTTGCGCCGCTGTGGGGTGGCCGGCGATGATCCGCTGGTGACGCAGCCGGCCAACAATCTCCTCCAACTGTTGACGAACTTCGGGTTGCCGGATCACACGGCGGATTTGGCTTGGCTTACCGCCGGGCTGGCGGTGATGCCGGGGGACGATTTCAAACAGTGGACGGAGCGGTGTGCCACCAAGCTGCTGGACGCGCAAATCACCAGCGGTCCCGCGACCGGGCTGTGGGGGCCGGTCGCGATCAATCCGGCCATGGTCTCGGCGTTTGTCCGGGTGATGAGCCGGTGGGGTGACGAGAAAAAGACCCAGCAGGCGGAATTGACGCTGGAACAAAAGAGAAATCCGAAAGGCAAACCAACCGTCAAAGCCAACCGCCTCCGAGAAGAGGTTGAAAAACTCGAGCTGCAAATGGCCGCGTTGCAGGAGCAACTTCCCTTCATCACCCAACAAGGCTTGCTGATGTTTGATGTGTTCGGCATTCATAATCAGGGTCGACTCCGCCTCAAGTTCCAAGGCAATCAGATCACAGTGGAAAGCCTGCCGTACCTCATCCAAAACCAGCTCAGCGCTGACTTGGAATCCACCGCGCTCGTGCTCATGGCTTTGCGTGTGGCCTTCGAGAACGACCGCCTGCCATTGAAGACGTGGCGCCCGGAATTCCCCAAATCAACCAGCCCGGCGGGGGTGACGCCGTTGGTCGGTGAATTTCCGGCAGCGCGCGGCGCGCGGGAAATTCTCGATCTCGCCACGCGGGCGGTTACCGGCGCGCGGACGGCGGGGGGGCAATGGCCGGAGTTGAACATTGTCCAGCCGGTCACCAGTTTTGCGTGGCTCAAAAGCATCCCGCAGATCAGTCCGGAGCTGTTTCCCAAGCTCCCGCAACCCATCACGCTGGCCAGCATCTGCCGCGGTGCCTCCAGCTTGGCCAACATCCAAACTCTGCTGACCGGCCAGGCGCGGTTCACCGCGTTGGAGACGGATTCCTGTCGGCCGTTGATCCGCGATTTGGTTAGCGGAAAGTCCAGTTTGCTGGCATCCAATGATCTCCGCAGTCCCTATGAAATCCTGCCCCATCTGGCTGCGCCGCGGCTGCGCGCCAAAGTCGGGCGCACGGATTTCAAGGTGTGGAACGAACTGGCCGACTGGATTGCCGGCCGACAAAGCGCCAAGGACGGGAATTGGGGGCGGGAGAAAGGCCGGGTGATCATGCCGCCCAGTAGCCTGCTCGCGATGCAAAAAGTCATCCCGGAGATTGTTTACGAACCCGCCCCGCCCGAGGCCAATCGCATGAGCAAGAACTACGACAAACCGCATCTCAGTCCCGGTTATTTCATGAAGTCAAACTTCACCTACCGGCACACTGCGGTGGAAGCCACGTACTTCACGACGTTGGCGCTGTTGTTCCTCGCGGATGGTTTGCCGGAAGGCTGGACCCCGCCGGCGGTGGTCGCGGAAGCCGCACCGGAATAACGGCCAGCCATCACGCCGTGGGGAGGGTGACGTAGAAGCGGCTGCCTTTGCCCATTTCGCTCTCGACCCAGACTTTGCCGGCGTGGGCTTGGATGATGTGTTTCACGATCGCCAGGCCGAGGCCGGTGCCGCCGAGTTCGCGGCTGCGGGCTTTGTCGACACGGTAGAACCGTTCGAAGACGCGCGGCAGGTGTTCGGGGGCGATCCCGGGGCCGTTGTCGGCAATGCAGATTTCAATGAAGCCGTTTTTTGGCGCGGCGCTGACGCGGACCTGACTGCCGGCAGGGGTGTATTTGATGGCGTTGTCAATGAGGTTGACGAGGACTTGGTGGAGGCGCTGAACGTCGGCGCGGACGGGCGGGAGGTCGGCGGGGATGTCGAGGGTGAGCGTGGTCTGTTTTTCGGCGGCGCGGTGGGCAAGTTCTTCGATGACGCCGGTCGCGGTGGAGCGGACGGCGGCGGGGGCGAATTCAAGCCGGGCTTCCTGGGATTCGAGCGCCGAGATGCTGAGGAGGTCGTCAATGAGGGTTTCGAGCCGGCGGGAGTGGCGTTGGATGGTTTCGAGGAATTGGCGGCTGGTGGTGGCGTCGGGTGGCTCGGGATCGAGGAGGGTTTCGATGTAGCCCTTGATGATGGAGAGGGGGGTGCGGAGTTCGTGGCTGACGTTGGCGACGAAATCCTTGCGGACGTTTTCCAGTTGCTTGAGGCGCGTGATGTCGTGGAAGACAACAACGACACCACTGCCGCCGGTCAAGTTGCCGGCTTGGACGGTAAAAGTGCGGTCGGTGGGGTGGAGGAACGTCAACTCGCGGGCGCCGGGCGTGGCGAGCAGTTCGTCGAGGCCGGCATGGCGGAAGACTTCGAGGCCGGTTTTGCCGAGGGCGTCGTCGGTGAGTTGAAACGCTTGCCGGAGGGCGTGGTTCATGAGGCGGACTTTGCCGGCCGCGTCCACGACGAGCACGCCTTCGGTCATGCCGGTGAGGATGCCGGCGAGGTGGGCTTTCTCACTAGTGAGTTCGGCGACGCGGGTTTCGAGTTGTTGGGACATGGAGTTGAGCGCGCCGGCGAGGGCGCCGATTTCGCCACCGGCGTGCTCGGGGGCGCGGTCGGTGAAATGGCCGGCGGCGACACGGGCGGCCATGTGGCGCATGGCGGTAATCGGGGCGGTGGTGCGGCGGGCCACCCAGTAGGCGAGGGGGAGGACGAGGATGGTCACAAGGAGGCTGGCGCCGGCAACGGTGCGGCGGATTTGCCGGGTGGTGGCGGCGATTTCGTGGAGGGGTTGGGCGACGCGGATGATGCGGCCAGCATCGGCGAGGGCGACGTAGAGGAGGTCAACATTGACGGTGTCGCTGGGGCGGGTGGCGACGCCGAGACCGGTCTTGAGGGCGGCTTGGACTTCGGGGCGGTTGCGGTGGTTTTCGACGTGGGGCAGTTGATCGGCGGCTTTGCCGGATTCGCCAAGGACGCTGCCGTCGCGGGCGATGATGGTGAAGCGGAGGCCGGTGCGTTCTGCCCAGTGGTGGGTGGCGGCGTTCAGTTCGGTGGCGGGGGTGCGCCGGACGAGTTCAGCGGTGAGGCGGGCGTGACGTTCGAGGTCGGCTTGGATTTTTTGGCGCAAATAGGCCGGTAGGGTGAGGTCGAGGCTGAGGTTGATGGCGAGGAGGAAAAGGATGAGGAGGAACGCGATGGCGCCGAACCATTTCCAGTGAAGCGAGAGGCGGGTGGTATTCACTCGATGAAGCGATACCCGACGCCGCGAACGGTTTCAATCCAATCCCCGGCTTTGCCAAGTTTTTCACGGAGTCGGCGGACATGGGTGTCCACGGTCCGGGTGTCCACGTCGCCTTCGTAGCCCCAGACATCCTGAAGGAGCATGTCGCGGGTTTGGACGCGGCCGCGGCGTTCGAGGAGGGTCGCGAGGAGTTTGAATTCGGTGGCGGTGAGGTCGAGGGACTTGCCTTTGAACGTCACGTCATGCTTGGCGCGGTCGACGAGGAGGTCGCCATGCTTGAGGGTTTCGCTGGGCATGGAGGTGCCGGCTGCGCGGCGGAGGATGGTTTTGACGCGCAGAGTGAGTTCGCGGGGACTGAAGGGTTTGGTGATGTAGTCATCGGCACCGAGTTCGAGGCCGACGATGCGATCGACTTCCTCGGCTTTCGCGGTGAGCATGATGACCGGGATGTGGGCGGTCTTGGGGTCGGCGCGGAGTTGCCGGCAGATGTCGGTGCCTTCGATGCCGGGGAGCATGAGGTCGAGGACGACGAGGGCCGGAAGTTCGTCGCGGATCTTCTGGAGCGCGGTGCGACCCTCGCGGGCGGTGGAGGTTTTGTAGCCGGCTTTTTGGAGGTTGAAGACCAAGAGGTCCACAACATCCGGCTCGTCGTCCACGATGAGAATGGTGTCAGGCATGGCTGTCGCGGCGCTCGGTGAGCGCCGTTGGGAACGGTTGGTGATTCGTGCGGCGGTCATAGACCGCCGCTACAGTACTGAATTTCATGGCGTGGTCGGTTGGTGGCGGATGTCGCGGCCTTCGCAGATGTAGATGACTTCTTCGGCGATGTTGGTGGCGTGGTCGGCGATGCGTTCGAGGTTGTGGGCGACGCTCATCAGGCTGAGGCAGCGGGTGATGGTGTGCGGGTCTTCGATCATGAAACTGGTCAACTCACGATGGAGTTGCCGGTTGATGTTGTCCACATCGTTGTCGCGGTTGATGACGGCGCGGGCCCGGTCGGGTTGATTGTAGACAAAGGCGTCGAGCGCTTCGCGGATCATGCCGCGGGCGGTTTCGGCCATGCGCGGGATATCAATCAGGGGTTTGAGAAGTGGTTCCTTGTTCAGTTCGAGGGCGCGGTGGGCGATGTTGACGGCTTGGTCGGCGATGCGTTCGAGTTCGCCGGAAATGGTCATCGCCATGGTGATGAAGCGCAGGTCGGAGGCGGTGGGTTGCCGGAGGGCGAGGAGTTTGATAGCGCGGTCGTCAATTTCGACGTCGAGTTTGTCAATCACGTCGTCGCCGACATGGACTTGCTCGGCGAGGGCGTTGTCGCGTTGGACGAGGGCTTTGAGGGCGTTGGCGACGGCGGCGTCGGCGAGGCTGGCCATGCGCAGCAGTTCTTCCTTGAGCTTGGCGAGTTCCTGGTCGAAATGGCGTTCCATGATCAGCCGAACCTTCCTGTGACGTAGTCTTCGGTTTGTTTCTTGCCGGGGTTGGTGAAAATTTTGTCGGTGGCGTCGTATTCGATGAGTTGGCCGAGGTAGAAGAAGGCGGTGTAGTCGCTGACGCGGGCGGCTTGTTGCATGTTGTGGGTGACGATGATGACGCTGTAGAGGCCGCGGAGTTGGTAGATGAGTTCTTCGACTTTGCCGGTGGCGATGGGGTCGAGGGCGCTGCAGGGTTCGTCCATGAGGAGGACTTCCGGTTCGGCAGCGATGGCGCGGGCGATGCAGAGGCGTTGTTGTTGGCCGCCGGACATCTGGAGTGCGGATTCGTTGAGCCGGTCTTTGACTTCGTCCCAGAGGGCGGCGCGTTGGAGGCTGCGTTCGACGGTTTCGTCGAGGATGCTCTTGCGGTTTTCGCCGTCAATGCGGAGCGAGTAGATGACGTTCTCGTAGATGCTCATCGGGAACGGGTTGGTTTTCTGGAAGACCATGCCGGTGCGTTTGCGGAGTTCGATGACATCCACGGTCTTGCCGAAGATGGACGCGCCGTTGAGAAGCATGTCGCCGCTGTAGCGGACGCTGTCAATGAGGTCGTTGAGGCGGTTGATGCTGCGGATGAGGGTGGACTTGCCGCAGCCGCTGGGGCCGATCAAGGCGGTGACTTTGCCTTTGGGAAATTTCAGGCTGAGATCGAACAAGGCCTGTTTCGCGCCGTACCAGAGGCAGAAATCCCGGACTTCCAGCACCATCTCTTCATCGGCCAACGAGGGTGGCACCGGCGGCGCAGTTTCCGTTGTTTGTGCGTCCAACGGTGGGGCGGCGTGCGTCGGTGTGGCAGTCTTCATAGGGCGTTCCAACAATGCGGTCATCTTATCCTCCAGCCGGCGCCATCACAAATGCTAACTGGCGCGGGTTGATTCGGGGGCAAAGTGCCGGAGGAATGTGACGAACGTGTGACAGGCTTGTTACGTCATCGCAAAGCCGGCCGGTCAGCGCTGATAGATCGGCATGAAGTGGTGGCGGACGGAGAGGCTCAGGATGGCCAAGGCTGTGCAATAGACCGGTGAGGCTTCCGTCCCGCCACCGGTCCAGGTGCCGTTTTCTTTTTGCGCGGCCAGCAGGAGGGATTCGACAAACTGTTTGGACTCCGTGGCGACGGTGCCGCCACGTTGATACATGCCTTGGGAGAAATAATAAGTGCCGTAGTAGAAGTGACCGGCGCCGCCGACGGTCTTGGGGCGGCTGAGGCGCAACCACTCGGTCGCGCCGTTGAGTTCCGGGGCGTCATATTCGCCACAGACTTGCAGCGCCAGCAACCCCGCGGCGGCGGCGGCATAGCCGGGGCCGCCGCCGGGCATATAGGAAAAACCGCTCTTGAGATTGATAATCTTACCGTCTTTATCGCGGGGGGATGAGTAACTCCGTTTGATGTATTCCACCGCAGCATCAATGGTTTCTTTCGGGACAGTGAGCCCGGCGTTTTTCGCGGCCCGCAACGCCATGACTTGCCAGACGGTCACCGACAGATCGGCGTCGCTCGACAGGGGGGTGTAGCGCCAGCCGCCGGTGAAGTTGGGTGTTTTTTTGACTTTCTGCGAACGCACGATCAGGTCAATGGCGGCCTGGCAACGCGTGCGGATCAACGCGTCCTGCCGCGCGTCCACGCCCATGCCGACCATTTCAGCCAGAAAGAGCGTGACAATGCCGTGTCCGTACATTCGCGAGCCGTCCATCCCGCCAAAATATCCGGGCGGCAGATTGGGGCCGGACTGGAGGCGTTTTTCATCGAGAAGATATTCGAGCGCTTTGCGTAGGGCTTGCCCGGCCGGCGATTCATCGGCGGGGCGGTGACCAACGGCCACGAGCGCCAGACTGGCGAGGCCGGTCATGGCGTGCGGATACGATAAACTCGGGGGGGTGCCGTCGGCGATGGCCCCGGTGGAATGCTGTTTGGAAATCAGGAACGCGATGCCGCGCTCGACGGCCTTGTCCACGGCAGCTTGGTCATGTTTCTCGGCCGGCCAAGCGGTGGGGTTGCCGGCCAACAGGAGGCCGATGATTAAGAATGCTCTCATGGTTTTGTCTCCCGGGCTTTGTCGGCGATGGCGCGGAAATACATTTCCACCATTTCCCGGTATTCGCCACCGACGCCTTCGCGTTGTGAGTCGAGCAGGTCGCGCGCGAGTTTGGGAGGTAGTTTGCCCCAATTTCCGCCGGCCGGGCGCACGTCTGGCAAGTCGCCAGTTGCCGGGCCGCCACCACCATCGCCGGTCCCGCTGACTTGACCGGCACTTTGGGCGACGGGTTGTTCGCCGGGCGCGAGTCCACTGTTGCGGGCCGCCAGCATGGTGGCGGACTGAGCTTGGGCGGCCGATTGTGCGGCGAACGCGGCGGGATTGGGCGCGGCGGAGGGGGGCACGGGGGTGCCGGGGGGATTGAGGTTGGCGTCGAGGCTGTCCAAAGTTCTCGCCAACCATTTCGCGGTTTCAGGCGCTGTGGCGGCGAGTTGGCTCGGAGCGGCAGTCGAACCGGGTGGGGTGCCGGGTGAAGACGAAAGTTGGGAACGGGCGGCGTTGACGTTCTGCGCCGCCGCCTGAATGGCGGTTTGAGCGGCTTGGGCGACGGGGGTGAGTTGCGTCGGGGAGCTGGCGTGCGCCATGGCGGTGGCCGCTTGGGCGACTTGATCGCCGGTCTTGGATTCGATTGTTTGACCAAGTTGCTGCAATTGCTGGCCTTGATCGTCTTGACCGAGCCGCGTTTCGTGGCGGCCGGCGCGTTCGATGTCGTTGCCGGCGGTGCGAACGGTTTGTTCGATGGCCGGTTGTTGGGCGACGGCTTGGAGCAGCGGTTTCGCCTGATTCATTGCGGCGGCCAATTGCGCGGCTTGTTGGGCGAGTTGACCGGCGGTTTGCGCGGCTTGCTGGGCTTGCTGGTTGGCGGCCTGCGCTTGTTGCGCGGCGGCTTGCGCCTGTTGGTGTGCGGTCGCGGCTTGTTGTTGGACGGCGGGGGGAGCGTTGTTGGCTTGGGCTTGCTGGGCTTGCTGGCCGGCGGCACTGGCACGTTGTTGGGCGGCTTGCGCGGCGGTAGCCTGTTTTGCGGCGGCAGCTTCCAAATCGGCGGCGGCTTGTTGGAGCGGCGCGACTTGGTTTTGCATCTGTTGGAGGATTTGGTCGGCGGGGCGCGAGAAATCTTGCGGGATGCTGTTCGCAGCGTTGGCAAGTTTCTGGGTGGCGCGGCCCAGTTCGGGACGAGCGGTGGCATCGGCCTGTGGGACGAGCGCCGGCAGGTCTTGCTGGGCGAGTTTCTGTGCGGCGGCAGCAAGTTGTTTCGCCTGTTCGCCGGTCGGGACCGGGGTGGGGTTGAGTGACTTCGCCAGTTCCTCGGCCTGCGTGGCGAGTTGTGCGGCTTGTGCGCTGGCTTGCCGGGCTTGCGGGGCGAGGGCGGGATCAAGTTTGGCAGCAGCGGCCTGTAAATCCGCAGCGGCTTGTTGGAGCGGCGCAACTTGATGCTGCACTTGTTTGGCGAGTTGCGCCGCTGGTTGGGTGGTGTCGGTCGGGAGATTTTTCGCGGTGGCGGTCAGCTTTTCGCCGGCGGTGCCGAGTTCCGGTGGGGCGGTGTCACCGGCTTTGGCGGCGAGGCTGGGGACGCTTTGCTCGGCGAGTTTTTTGACGGCTTCGGCGAGTTGTTTGGCTTGGGCGGCCGGTTGGTTTTGATTTAGTTCGGTGGCCAACTGGCCGGCTTGTTGGGCGAGACGTTCGGCTTGTTGGCTGGCTTGCCGGGCTTGCTGTTGGGCTGCGTGAGCTTGTTGGGCGGAGGTTCTGGCTTGTTGTTGCGCGGCTTGAGCTTGCCGGGCGGCCTCAGCATTGGTCGGTTCGGCTTTGGCTTTTTCGGTCGCGGCGTCGGCTTGCTTTTGGAGTTCTTGCGCGGCTTGGGTTGTTTTGGTGCCGGCAGTCTTGAGGTCGGCGGCGGCTTGTTGGAGCGGCGCAACTTGGTTCTGTAAGGCTTTGGCCAACTGGGCCGGGGATTGCGCGGCGGCGTCGGGGAGCCGGGTGGCGACATTTTCCAGGTTCTGACCGGCGCGTTGGAGTTCGGGTTGGGCGGTTGGGCCGGCTTTTTCGGCGATAGCCGGGACGTCTTGGTCGGCGAGTTTTTTGGCCGCGGCGGCGATCTGCTGGGCCTGTTGCTGGGGGGGCGCGGGATTCAACGCGTTGGCGACTTGGGCCGCTTGGTCGGCAAGTTGGGTGGCTTGTTCGCTGGCTTGCCGTGTTTGGGCGGCAACGGCAGGGGCGGTTGGTTCGAGTTTTTGGGCGGCGGCCTCCAAGTCGGCGGCGGCTTGCTGCAACGGCGCGACTTGGTTTTGCATTTGTTGTGCGGTTTGTTCCGGTGGTTTCGAGGTATCCTGCGGAGTGGCGGCGGCGACGACGGCCAAGCGCTGCGCCGCGGCGGCGAGTTCGGGTTTGGCGACTTCGCCGGCTTGTTGGGTGAGGGCGGGTAAGTCTTGCCGGGCGAGTTTTTGGGCGGCGGCGGCGATTTGCCGGGCCTGTTCGATGGCGGCGAGTTGGCCGATTTGTTGTTCGCGCTCGGCGGATTTTTCGAGATTGGTTGCGGCGGATTGGAGGGTGGTCTGGGCGATTTCGCTCAAGGCTTGCCGGAGGGGTTGGTTGTCTTCGAGGGCGTGTTCGAGTTCGGCCAACTGTTGTTCCGGGGGAAGGGTCGCGAGGTTTTGCAGGGCGGCGATTTTGGCGTATTCGGTATCGAGCGCGGTTTTGAGGCCGAGTTCTTTTTCGGTTTCGCGCAAGGCGGCGCGGGTCAGCTCGGGCTGGCCGGCTTCGGTGTTTTTGTAGTGGGCCGCGAGCTGCTTGAGGTCGTCGGCAAGTTTGGCTTGTTGTTGGGCGGCGTCTTTCAGGTCCCGTTGTTGTTGGTCGGGTTGCGCGGTGGTCGCGGCGTGTTGGAGTAATTCCGCGGCGGTGGGGACGGGTTTCTGGCGGAGAATGGCGACGGCGTTGTCGGCGTCGCGGGCGCGGGCGCGGCTTTCGTCGGTCGTGAGGTCTTGCGCGTTGGCGTCGCGGCGCAGGGCGTCTTTGACGTTTTCGATGCGGTTTTCGAGATGTTGTTGGGCGGTGGCGAGATTTTGGATTTCGGCGGGATCGGGTTGCCGGGTTTGGGCGGTGGTGTCGGTGTTGAGTTTTTCGGCGGTGCGAGCGAGACCGGCGAGTCGGTCGCTGAGGGCGGGGGCGAGTTTGTCAATTTCCGCGCGGGCTTGTTCGAGGGCGGGGGCGAGTTTTTGTTTTACGTCGTCAAGGCCGCCGGCAACCTGCGTCAACGGCTCGGAAAGATTGGCGGCGTTGGCCGGGTTGGCGCGGCGTTGATTGAGTTCGTTGGTGATTTGGTTGGCGGTTGGATTTTTGGTGGCGGCTTCGAGGGCGCGTTTGATTTCGACCGGGGCTTGGATGCGGTCGAGTTGTTGTTGCGACCATTTCCAGTCGTTGACGCGGTCGGTGATGGCGGCGGGTGTGATGGGTTTTTCCCAGCGTTCCTGGGCGGCGAGGTGCCGGAGGGCGGTGGCTTGTTCGGTGACGGTCTGGCCGGTTTGGAGTTGGCGGAGGGCTTGTTCGATGGCGCGGAGGTTGGGGACGGCGTTGGTGGCGGGTTGGTCGCCGCCGGTGGTGTCGTGCAAGGCTTCGAGGGCTTCGGCGGTGCGACCGAGTGCGTGAGTAAATTGGGGGTCGGCTTGGGGGCGACGTTCTTCGAGGTCGACGCGGTCGTGGAGCTGGGCGACGGCGGCTTGCCAAGCTTCGTCGGTCGATTGGGGGGCATCGCGGCGAAGGAGTTGGTTGGTGAGTTTCGCAGTGGTGTCGGCGGCGGTGCCGGTTTGGTCTTGGAGTGCTTTGCGGGCGGTTTCGGCGCGTTGGCCGACTTCGGGTTCGAAGTTGCGGGCGGCGTTGGCGGCGTTGGCGAGACTTTGTTGGAGGGCGTTGGCCGGGGCCTGGAGTTTGGCGGCGGTCGGCGCGTTGGTGAGAGCGCGTTCGACGTTTTCGCGGTGGCGGGCGAGGTCTTGGGCGAGATTGCGGGCGGTGTGGCCGGGGCCCGCGCCGGCATGGGCGGCGAAAGTGCGGAGTTGGTCTTCGAGAGCTTTGGCTTGGTCGGCGGCGACGGTGAGCCGGTGCGTGGCGCGTTCGGGGTGGGTGGCAAGCTGGTCGGCGAGGCTGCGTTGTTCGGTGGCAAGTTGTTGGAGGTCGCGCAAGGCGAGATTGGCTTCGGTGACGGCGAGGAGTTGTTTGTCGGTTTCGGCGGCGGTGCGGGCGAGGGCGCTGGCGGCGAGGGGTTCGGCGATTTTTTCGAGCGCGGCTTGGGCGGCGGGAGTGGTGCCGGTTTTGACTTGTTCGGTGGCGCGTTCGAGGGCGGTTTTGGTGGCTTGGATGCCTTCGTGGTGGGCGCGGCTGATGGCGCTGCCGACCAGAGCGAGGTCGGCGGCAGCGCGGGCGGATTCGGTGCGGGGGAGGGTGTCTTTGATTTGGCGGAGGACGGCGGCGGCTTTGCGGTCGGTCGCGTCGGCAGCGGTGGTGGCGGTGAGTAGGGCTTGCTGTTTTTGGATCGCATCGGCGGCCGGATTGAAGACGACGGCGCGCGCTTCGCGGGTTTTGACGTGCAGTTGTTCGGATAACTCGCTGAGTTCGAGGATGGATTGGTTGAGGGCTTGGCGGTCTTGGAGATTTTTCAGGCGGTCGGGTTCAAAGCCGGGGCTGGCAATCAAGATCCGCAAGGGCGCGGACTCGCCGCGCTGGCCTTTGAGGTCGGTGGCGACCAGTTTGGTGAGGATGTGATCGCCGGGATGGACCCCGAGTTCAAACAGATCCCACGCGCGGGCGACGGTGACATCGCCGGTGAGAATCGCCGCGAGCGGAACAGTTTGCCATTCCCCGCGATTGACTTGGATGGCATGGACGATGTTCGCGAGGCCCAGATCATCCTTGGCGCTGCCGGTGAGGTTGATGATGGAATCGGGGGGGAGGACTTGGTCACGCTCCGGTCGGTCAATCTTGACAAAGGGGAGGAGGTCGGGGCGGACGCGAATTTCGTATTGCGGGCTGTATTTGTTTTCAAAACCGGTTTGCGCGGCTACGAGGCGGATTTGGAAAGTCCCGGCAGCAGTCAACGGCACCCGCGCGAGCAGCCGGACATTGGGGTCGCGGGCGAGGGGAATTTCTTGTTTGGTGGTCGCGCCCGTGCCGGTTTCGAGTTGGAGCGCGGCTTCCCGGATGGGTTGGTCAACTTCGAGGTTCAATTCGACGGTTGTGCCTTCGAGCGCGTCGAGGTCGCCGTTCTCCTCTGTGACGGTCATGGCCGGCAAGCGGGTGTAGCTCGGGTATTGGTACGTCTTGTGAAAGCGAACGATGTGCGGGCGCGGGCGGGGTGTGAGTGTGTACAACCGCGTGATCGCATCTCGCGCGCGGACGCGGAACTGGACCGGGGTCTGATTCAGTTGGACCGTGGCGGTGAACTGATTGGCTGCGCTGAGCATCATGAGGGTGCGTTCGGCGGGGCGCAGGGTTTCGAGGATGACTTCCTTCACCGCCGGGCCGGTCACTTCAACCGTGACCGGCACACTGTCCCCTTCGGGGGCGATCTGGTCGGGCGGGGTGGGGGCGAGCACTGTGATTTGCACGTTTGAATACCGGGCCAGATTCGCGCCCGGCAAGACGGCGCGCGCGAACGATTGCGGGAACCGCAGTCCCGGTGCGAGCAGCAACACCAGCAAGACCGCCCCCGCCGCGCCCGCCGCGTACAGCCAGCCGGCAATCAGTTTGCCAGTCAACAGCCGGTTAATCTGCAAATCACCGACATCGTGCGCGGTGGCTGCCTGCAACGCGGCGCGAAATTCCGTGGAATCCCAGCGCGCGTCGGTCTCGGCGAGTTCGATGGCGGAGAGCAATTCCTCGCGCAACTGCGGCGCCGCCAATTCCATCAGCCGTGCCAGTTCCCGCGCATCCAAACGCCGCACCAGATACCGGCCGCACTCGATCCAAAACATCACACCCGTGGCGACATAGCCGGTAATACTCAGTCCCATCCGCAACGCATCCGGCAACACAACCAACCGGTCCACCAACGCCAAGACGATCATCGCCCCCAACCAAACCGCGAGCGTGCTGCACAGACCGCGCACCCAAATCAACCGCTGCCGTTGCCGGCGGAAGCGCTGGAGTTTCTCCAAAACGATGGGATGAATCGTCGCGGTTGTCATATCAGTCCCTTCCGTTTCCGCAATATCCACTCGGTGGTCAGCAACGCAATGACCGGGATGAACCAGTACCAGCTTTGCCAGAGGACGGTTTCGGATTCTTCAATCCGGCCTTGGCTCAACGGGTCGAGTTGCGTCAACAGCTTGTCCGCCTCTTCCTCGCGGAAAAATTCACCGCTGCCACTCGCGTGCGCCAGTTGTTTGAGCAACTCCTCCTGGCAGGTCAGCTCCGCGAGTTCGCTCGATGCATCGCCGCCGCGGCGCTGCACATGAAAGGTGACCGGCAGATCGGCGGTCGCGGGCACGAGGCGGCCGGCATCCACGCGGACTTCATAATCGCCCGGCAACAACGCGCCGGTCTTGCCGCGAAACACCCCGCCCTCGGTGGCCGACAATGGCAGACTCGCGAGTTTCTTGCCGTCGCGCGACAGGGTCACCGTCGGCTGACCGGCGGTGATCGACCGGCCGTGTTCGTCGCGGAGTCGGACGCGGAGTTCGACGGCATCGCCCATTTCGTAATTGGTGGCGCCGGCATCGAGGGCGATGTGTTTGTTTTGCGCCGCATACGCCGGCTCCATGATGGCGTTGGCGATCTGCTGCCAGAACGCGTCCTGATATTTATCGGCCACGTCGTACCGCCAGCGCCACGTTTCATCGAGGCCCAGATACAATACCTTGCCGGCCCCGAATTGACGGAGCACGATCGCCGGGAATTTCTGGGCGCCGGTCGGCGCTTCCACGAGCGTCTCCGTGCCCGGCAAGGCTTTCGTGCCGGCAATCCAGTGCGGGGGTTGCAGCCGTTTCCAGAGCGCGACGTTTTCCGTGCTGCTGGCGGCCAACCGGAGCGCGCCGAATTCCGCGCCGCGATCCGTCAACTGCAACCGGCTCGGCAATTCCGCCGGTGCCTTGTCGAGCCATTCGACGGGGAACAACGGCCCGAGCGGACCTTTCGCGTACCCCGGCAACACGGCGCGTTGGCCATCAATAAAAAACAAGCCGCCGCCCCGGTCGCCGACGAATTCCTTGATCCACTCCAGCTCCTCCGCGCGGAGCAGCTCGGCCGGGACTTCGCCAAAACCGATCAAGTCATACGCGAACAACGCCTCGCGCGAGGTCGGGAACTGGCCGGATTTTTCACCGCGTTCCCATTGGTCAGTCACCTCCGTGCCGGCGACGAGGGCGTTGACTTGCCACTGCGGATTCCGGTCGAACATGTTGCGCAGGTACCGGAATTCCCAGCGGGGCCGGCCATCGAGCAGGAGCAGCTTGCGTTTTTGCGTGACGGCGCGCGAGCGGAAGACGGTCACGTTGTTCGTCGAATCTTTTTCGCCGGTCAACGGCGTGATGCTGGCCTTGAGTTCGAGGGGGAAGCTGGTGTACTCGGCGTCTTGCGTCAGCAGCCGTTTGGCTTCGACCAGTTCTTTGACTGGAAAATCGTACTCCACGGTCCGGCGATTGGATCGTTCGGTGGTCAGCGACTTTTCCCAGAGCGTTCGGTCGCCGTCGGTGATCTTCAAGGTAAACGCCTGCCCCGCCGGCATGTCGTCCTTGAACATGATTTCACCGCGAACGCGATCTTCAAAAAAGACCGACTGGGGCGCGGTGACGCGGAGGACGGCCAGGTCTGGCGGGCGGTCGACGGTGCCGACGCCGACGCTGAAAATCGGGACGTTGCGCGCGCTGGCGACCTTGGCCATCTCCAACGGTGAGCCGCCTTGATTGTGTTGCCCGTCCGACACGAGAACGATGGCGGTGCGTTCGTCGCGCCGCTGGCCGAGGCGCGCGGCGATGGCGGTGCTGAGATCGGTGCGGTCGGTTTCGGGTTTGGCGGCGAACGTTTTCGGCAATTCGAGTCGTTGTTCGCCGATCCAGACCGGCGTGGCTTCGTCGCCGCGGAGCAGCCAGAATTCGACGTTGTGCTTTTTGGTCAACTTCGGCACGAGGCCGTCCCGGTCATCGAGTAACAATTGTTCCACGCGCTTCCAACGGGCCGTGGAGTCGAACCGTTCAACGGCGGCCGTGACGGCATTGCTGATTTTCTCGGGGTTCGGCGCGAGGCCGAGGATGTTGGTCTTCAAGACGCTGTCATCGAACCAACCATGCCGGTGGGCGACGAGCAGTTTGCGCGACGCGTTCATCGCTTCATCCGTCAGCGCCATGCTTTGCGATGCGTCCACAAACACGAGGACCCGCGCCAGTTCGCCGATGGTGCGCCGGTGTTGCAACACCGGCCCCGCCAACATTAACACCAACAAAAACACCACCACCGCGCGCAACGCCGGCAACAGCCAGCGTTGGGGGTTGGCCTGCCGGCGTGTCTCGCGCCAATACAATGCCGCCGCCGCGCCGGCCAGCAACACCGCGAGCAGCAGCGTCAGCCAGAGCGCCCAATCGCCGAGGAAACGCAAATCGGTGACGGTTTGCGTTGTCATTGTTTCACGCCTCCGACGCGTTGGGCAAGGGCGAGTTCGGCAAAGATCAACCCGAGCAACACCCAGAGCAATGGCCGCCAGATTTCGCGACCGAAACGCCGCCGCTGTTCGAGCTCGTGATATTCATCCCACGACTTGACGATCTTCGCGTCCCACGGTTTGGCGACGGTCTTGAGTTCTTCCGCCGTCAACTGGGTGAGATCGGATTCGGCGCGCGTGGTGTTGACGACGAAATGCACCGGCCCATTCGTCGGCGCGTCGAGCGCGTAAAGTCCCGGCAGGCGGGTGTCGGCGAAATGGACGAGCGCGCGCCCGGCGGCATTGGTGGCGGTCAATTTATGTTTTTGGCCGAGTGGGTCGGTCAGTTCCAGTGACTTGCCGGTCAACTCCGCCGGTAGGACGGCGATGAGTGGCCGGCCGATGTCCACATTGCGCGGTGGGTCGAACTTCGCGGCCAAGTATGTGACCAGTTGTTGCATCAACGGCAGGTAGAAGGGCCGCATCGGGAGGTTCGACCACTCGGCGGAACAGGGGACGCTCGAGGCGATGATGCTGCCGTCGCCGAATTTCTTTTCCACGAGGAACGGATCGCCGTTGTTGAGCCGGGCAAGGACGAACGGCGCGTCGTTGGTTGTCGTGCCGGCTTTCTCGGCGAGTTTGTACCAGAGACGGATGGTGGCGGTGGCGAGGTTGCCTTGCCGGGGATCATTGAAGACGGTCAGGGCGGGATGGTCGTAGTGCTGGACGAGAATCGCGCTGTGCGGCGTGCTGTCGTCGAGGCTGCCTTCGAGCGCGGTCAGGCGACCGGGGAACAAACCCTTGCCGTCTCCGGCAAATTTGGCGTTGTACCAGTCGGTCTTGATGCGGCTGCCGGGGAAGATCAGCAGCCCGCCGCCGCCCCGGACAAAATCCTCGAGCGCGGTGACTTGTTTGGCGTTGAGTTGCGGGACGTTGGCGAGGACGACGACGCGTTGGTCTTTGAGCTGTTTGGCGTCGAGTTGGTTGGGGGTGATGACGGTGGTGGTGATGAGGTCGGCGAGCGTGGTTTTGACGGCGCTGTAGGGGCGGAGTGCGATCTCTAGGAAATCGGTCTCGCCGTCGAGTTGGCCACCGCCGGGATTGCCGTTGACGAGGAGGACCGGCAGGCGGTCCCAGACCGGGACGCTGGCGAAGAATGAGTTGTCGGCTTTCAAAACATCCGGCACGTCGGCTTCGACGGCGATGACATGTGAGCCGGCTGTCTCGAACGTGTGCGTGAACAGCACCTGACCGTCTTCGCCCGGTTCGAGGGAAACCTGCGACGCCGAGCGTTCCTGGCCGTCCACGCGGAAATACACGCGGAGGTTCGGATACGCTGTCGCGCCGTGGTTTTTCAAATTGGCGCGCACTTGGAATTTCTGGCCGACGCCGAGCAGGAAGCGCGAGAAATCCAGCGATTGAACGCTGACGTTGTTTTTGTCTTCCCGGCCAATCTGCAGGAAGGTGACACGCGGCTTGACCGGTAACTGCTGCATCAGGTTGGCAACCCGAGTGCGTTCTGGTTCTTCGCCATCGGTCCAACTGACTTTCTGAAAATCACTGACTACGATCAACTCACGGTGCGCCTCGTGCATTTTACCGAGTGTGCCGACCGCCAATTCCAACGAGTCTGGGGTCGCCGCCGAGCCGTAGCCGGTCTGCAATTTCACCAGTTGCCGGTCGGCGCGGTCGGTGTTGAACGTTGGTTCATCCAGCAGCGGGCCCGGGACGCCGCCCATCATCACCACCGCGACTTCCGAGCCGCGGCCGAGGTTGCGAATGATCTGGCTGGCCGTGTCGCGCGCTTGAATAAAGGAGGTCCGATTTTTCGTGCCGACTTCCATCGAGTAGGAATTGTCGAGGAGGATGACCGTCGAAGTCCGCGCGGCGCCGAGGAGGGTTTCCATGCCACGCAAGACCGGGCGCGCCATCAACAGCGCGAGCACGAGCGGGATGGCGCACCGCACCAGCAGCAAGAGCAAGTTCTCCAGCCGGATCCGGCGTTTCTGCGTGCGGTGCCGCGGGTCGAGGAGATGCATGGCAGCCCACGGCACAACCTTGTAGCGGCTGCGATGCAACAGGTGAATGATCAGCGGAATGCTTGCCGCCGCTGTGCCACCGAGCAGGATGAGATTGAGAAAACTCATACCTTCATTCGTCGCGCAAGATAGTTTGCCAGCACTTCGGCGTACGGTTTGTCCGTCGTCACCGGCACGAGATCAATGCGGTGTCGGCTGCAGCCGTCCTTCAACTCTTTGCGGAAGCGGGCGAGGTTTTCGAGGTACGTCGCACGGAGTTGGACGGGATCAATCAACCGCTTGTCGGTGTCCGACTCCAGCGAGTCGAACCGGACCCACTGCTTGAACGGGAACTCCAGTTCGTCTGGATCCCAAATCTGGAGGATGATGATCTCATGATGGGCATGCCGGAAGTGCGCGAGCGCCTTCATCAATTCCGGCACGTCGCCAAAACAATCCGAGAGGATGATCAACAATCCGCGCCGGTGTATCTTCGGCACCAGTTGATGAAACACTTTGGAAAGCTCCGTCTCACCGCCGATTGCGGTTTGTTGCAGCGTGTCGAGCAACACCTGCAAATGACTCGGTCGCGAGCGTGGGGGAATGTATTCGCGGACTTTCTTGTCGAACGTGACCAACCCGACGCTGTCCGCCTGCCGCAACATCAGATAGGACAGACAGGCCGCGAGTTGAATGGCGTATTTGTACTTGCTCGTACCCGAACCGGCATACGCCATCGAACCACTCGCGTCCACGAGCAACGTCGCGCGGAGGTTCGTCTCTTCCTCGTATTCCTTGATGTAGAGACGGTCTGTCTTGCCGAATACTTTCCAGTCGAGCCGGCGCGTCTCATCGCCCTGCACGTATTGCCGGTGTTGGCGGAACTCGACGCTGAAACCCTTGTGCGGCGAGGTGTGCAGCCCCGAGCAAACACCCTCGACGACTTGCCGCGCCAACACGTGCAGATTGGCGATCTTCCGCAGGTCGGTGGGCGACAGGATGGTGGCCGGACCCGCCATGATTGTTCCTAGAGAATCTTCGCCGGTGTTCCGCGCGGGACGGCTTTGAGGATGCGGTCAATGATGTCGTCCACCGCGATGCCTTCCGCCTCGGCGTTGAACGTTGGCACGATGCGGTGCCGCAAAACCGGATGCGCGAGGGCCTCGATGTCTTCAATCGTCACGTGGAATCGCCCGCGTAACACTGCGCGCACTTTGCCGCCCAGCACAAGGTACTGGCACGCGCGCGGGCCCGCGCCCCATTCGATCAAATCTTTCACATCGGCCTGCGACTCCGCTTCGTCGGGCCGGGTGCACCGCACCAGATCGAGCACGAAATCCAGCACATGCTCCGGCACCGGCACTTTCCGCACGATTTCCTGGCAAGCGATGATTTCGTCGCCGGTAATCACCGGGGTGATTTTGCCGGAAAAGGCGCTGGTGGTGCGCGTCACGATTTCACGTTCCTCGGCGCGGCTGGGGTAAACAACTTTCACGAGGAAAAGAAACCGGTCGCGTTGTGCTTCCGGCAGGGGATAGGTGCCTTCCTGTTCGATGGGATTCTGCGTCGCGAGCACAAAGAAAGGTTCCGCCAGGGGGTACGTCTTGCCGCCGACGGTGACGGAGTGTTCCTGCATGGCTTCCAGTAACGACGATTGCGTCTTCGGCGGCGTGCGGTTGATTTCGTCGGCGAGAATCATCTGGGCGAACAGCGGCCCCTGCAAGAACGTCAGATTGCGCCGCCCGGTCGTCGGGTCTTCATGAATGACTTCCGTGCCGGTAATGTCCGCCGGCATCAAGTCGGGCGTAAACTGGATGCGACGGAACGACAATTCCATCACCTGCGAGAGACCGCGCACCATCAACGTCTTTGCCAATCCCGGCACGCCTTCGAGCAAACAATGCCCGCGTGCCAGAATCGCGATCATAAGTTGTTCGATGACGGCTTCTTGGCCGACAATGACTTTGCTGAGTTCTTTGGTGACCTTCTGGTAGGCGTCCACCAGCGCTTTCGCGCGGGCGACATCCTGCGGTTCCACTTGTTCGGGTGTTTGCATGGGAGTTCCCTTCGTTGAGTGTCGTACTCGTATTTTACTATGACCGGCGAGCGAGTTTTATTACACTAATTTCACGGCGCGATGGATCACAGCACTTCAGCTCAACTTCCATTCTCGGGCGGACAATCTACCGCCACTATTCCCGACACGCTCGACCTTGCTGACCGCGCCGCCTTGGCGATCAATGGCTTGGGCGGAAGCATTGATCCCGAATTGCTGACGTTGTACGGGCTGACTCACTTCTGCTGTCAACGCCCGCACTTCGCGCATTGGGCATCAGCCGACACACTGATCGATCCGAAGTTTGCGGAATCGTTTTCCCTGATGCGCGTGATGTGCGGCAGCCGGCAATACGAGGAGCTCGAACACCGCTTCCGCGAGGAGCTTTTTCGGCGAATCAAAGACGGCCTCTATTGGGATTACTACACGCCAAAACGTCCGTGGCGCAACGCATATGCCCCTGACTTCTATGGCGCCGGCAAAGACGAAGACTTCGCCACCCTGCCGGGAACCGGGCGTATGATTCGGGCGTTGCTGGTCTGGCGCGAACTCGGCGATGGCTCGATGCGGACCGAGGAAGCAATTCAAACGCTCGTCCACGGTCTGCGGCGGATCGCAGTGGAACGCGGCGATTATTGTTATTACCCAGAAAAAGGCGGCTGGGGTGAACCGTGTTCCTACCCACGCTCGGGTTGGCTCAATACCGACGAAGCCCAATCCGAAACCGAAGGCGGCGAGGGGGCCGTCACCTGCATGCAATCCCACCAGATCTATGGCGCCGCCCACTGGTACGCCGTCAGTGGTGACCCGGTGGCGTTTGATTTGGCCGCGCGCCTCAGCCGGTATGTTTGCCAATCCAAATTCTGGGGCGGCGTGCCCGATCCAAGCTCGTCTGCTCCCCGCGTTCACAAAAATATCCCGCCGCGCTTGCCCGACCCGCCGTTCACGGCCGGTCACGAACTCGGTCACTGGTATTCGCACTGGCATGCGCGCGCCATCACGCTGCGTGGCCTGCTCGAATTTGC
Source organism: Verrucomicrobiia bacterium (assembly GCA_022072455.1). Taxonomy (GTDB): domain Bacteria; phylum Verrucomicrobiota; class Verrucomicrobiia; order Palsa-1439; family Palsa-1439; genus CAINDI01. The sequence goes on from JAJVHY010000017.1 coordinate 67,731, forward strand.
CATCATCGCCAGCGACGCGCGGATCATGGAATTCGTCCGCCGCAGCTACGAATTCATCTTGACCCGTGGTCTGCCCCGCACCGGCTGGGTCAACACCTATCCCGGCACCGTGAACCAAATGGAAAGTTGCGCGCTCGGCGACTTCCTCGGGCTGGCCATTCGTCTGTCGGACATTGGCCTCGGCGATTACTGGGACGACGTGGACGCAATCGTGCGCAACCAGCTCGTCGAACAGCAACTCACCCGCGCCGACTTGCTCGAAGCCGTGTCCCGGCAATCCCCTCACCACTGTGCCTGCGAAGCCGCGGCTCATCCCGGAGAGCTGGCGTATGACAACGTCATCGCCCGCAGCATGGGCACCTTCTGTGGCACTGCATACCCCACGAGCATTCCAACCCCATTCGTCATGCAATGCTGCACCGGCAACGCCACGCAGGGTTTGTACTACGCGTGGGAAGGCTGCCTCCGCGAGACCGGTGACCACGCGACCATCAATCTCTTCCTCAACCGCGCCGGCAAGCTCGTGGAGATCGCCAGTCATCTCCCACACGAAGGCATTCTCAGCGTCCGCAACAAAGCCGCCCGACGCATTTCGATTCGCATCCCGCACTGGGCGCAAGTCCAAGCGACTCGAAACGCGAAGCCAGTCGAACTCGACTGGACCGGCCGATACGTCCACTTCAACGTCGCCGCCGGTGACACGCTCGCACTCACATTCCCCATCGCCGAAACGACCGCGCGTTACACTGTCAACGCCAACACACCGGTCGAACAGATCTACACCTGCACGTTCCGCGGCTCGACGCTCGTGGACATTTCACCGCGCGACACCGCGCCGACCAATTATCCGCTCTACAACCGCACCGCCTTGCGCGTCGATCAAACTCCGATGAAGCCGCATCAATCCTTCGTCGCAACCCGCGTGGTAAAACAATGGTGAACGACTTCCCTCAACGATCCGCACTGATCTGCAGCCACAGTCCGATCCGGTAAGTCCGCCCCGCCTCCACAAACCAAAACTTCCCCTTGTTGCCCCCACACGCTACGATGCACTCATGATTCGCGCCCAGACCCGATTTGGTAATTTCATGCTCGGCGGCACCCCGCGCGTTGTCGGCTGCATCTCCGCACCGGCCACTCTCGCCCAAGTTCCCACACCCGATTGCCACATCGTCGAACTCCGCCTCGACCTCCTCGGTCGCATCGCCTTGCCGGCCCTTGCGCAACCGACGATCGCCACCGTCCGCCTCGCCAGCGAAGGCGGGCAATGGACCCAACCCGACCCCGACCGGCTCCCGCTGTTCGACGCTGCGCTGCAATGTTGCACGGCGGCCGACATTGAATTTCGCAGTCCGCTGCTGGAAAAAGTCTCCGTGCTGGCGGTGAAATATCAGAAAGCGCTCATCATTTCCTACCACGACTTCGAAAAAACCCCACCACTGGACGAACTCCGGTCGGTCATGGCCAAGGCCGCCAACTACGGCACCGTCGTCAAAATCGCCACGCTCGCCAAAACCGAAGACGATCTCGCCACGCTCCGAGCGTTGTTCCGGGAAAATTGTTCGGCGGCACTCTGCGTCCTCGGCATGGGGCCGCTTTCCAAGCAAACCCGGCTGGAATTTCCCAAGCTTGGCTCCTGTCTGACCTACGGCTATTTGGATCGCCCCATCGCCCCCGGTCAGCCCGCTGCCCGCGAACTCATGGCTTCGTTCGGATAACCAAACGTCTTCATGAACACTGCCAGAATCAAGATCACCCGTGGTCCAGTTTCGCAGATCGCCTACGTGTCGGGACCCGCCGTGTACACCGAGCAGTTCGCCGCCGGCAAACTTGCCGGTCAATGCTGGTCGGCCAACGCCCACATCCCCGGCAACGTGGAGGCGAAGAACTTCGGCCCGGATGTTCCGAGCCAGGCGTTCGCGTTGAACCTCGACGGACAATCGCTTGATTGGGGGTGGACACTCGAATTGGCGGAAGAAACTGACTGCCAGAACGGTCGCCGGGCGAAGCTTGGCTTGGCTCACACCGTTCGCCCGGTTCGGGTGACGGTGCACACCGAAGTGGACGGCACCGGTTTCTTCAGTCGCTGGCTGGAGATCACCAATACCGCCGCGCGGCCCGCCGCGCTTTCCACACTGGATGTTTTCGCCGGGATCCTGCTCGGCGAGCCAGACCTCCGCGCCAGTGACTTTGAAACCACGCCGTTCGAGTTGGGCCGATTCGCCGGTAACCGCGGGCGCGAGGAAGGTCGTTTTGTCTGGCAGCCGTTGACCAATGGGGTGGTGGCCGGCCTTTATTCAGCGGGACCGTACGGCACCAGCGGGTATAATCATCCCTATTTCATCATCAGGAGCACGAAGTCGCCGGACTGTTTTGTGTTCTATCTCGGCTACTCCGGTCCGTGGAATGCCGCCATCGTTTGCGACACGACGCTGCGGAAAATCCTGCACGCGCGACTCGGACCGGCCGCGCCCGCCCCGCTGCGCGTGGTGCAGCCTGGGGAGACCATCGTCACCCCGCGGGTGCATTTCGGCCATCTCCAGACTGACCTCGACGGGTGTGTGCAAGCGGCGCATGAACATATCCGGCGTACAGTCATCCCGCGTTCGCCACGCATGCCCCGGCCGTTGTTGAGCCAGAACAGTTGGGGGCTGGGCGGTAACACGCTCACCGAAGAAGTGATCCTGCGCGACATCGAACTGGCGCATGAACTCGGCTGCGAATTGTACACTGTCGATGCCGGCTGGTTTGGGCGCGACCGCAACAATGTGGAATACGGCTGCTACTCCGGTGACTGGACCCCCGGCCCGTGGTTTCCGCGCGGCTTCGACCCGATTGTCGCGAAGTTACGGGAAAAGGGCATGCTTTTCGGCCTCTGGATCGAACCCGAAAACCTCGGAGCCGGCAGCGCCATCGCCAAGGCGCATCCCGACTGGTTGGTCCAGCGCGAAGGAGCGACGGTGCCGCCGCTGTACGATCATCTGACTCTTGATTTTACGAAACCGGCCGCCGCCGCTTGGCTGGAGTCAGAACTGGAGCGAGTCGTCCGCGATTACCACCTCGACCTCTTGCGCCTTGATGGCTGCCCTGTTTCGGCCTACATCGGCGACCGGCTGGAAAGCGGTTATTCCGAGAACACAGTCTGGCGGCATTACGAATGTCTCGACGGGATTTTGGATCGGCTCCGGCAAAAGTTTCCCGACCTCATCATTGAAAATTGTTGCGGTGGCGGCGGACGACTGGACTTGGGCATGTTGGCGCGGACGCATCGCACCCAGATCACCGACGTGATGCGACCACCGCGAAGCATTCAAATCATCAATGGCATCAGCCTGATGCTGCCACCCGAATTTTGCATGATCTACCCGTTCGCCGCCTGGGAAAATGCGAATCTGGATTTCATCTACCGAGTGCCACTCTTTGGCGGCTTCTACAACATGGGCTGGCTCGCGCGCCGGGAAGACCTCCATCCCGGCCTGCTCGCGACTGCCAAACGCTATACCGGCCTCCACAAGCGCTTTGTCGCGCCGTTGTTGCCGGGGTGTCGCGTCTATCATCACACCCCCGTCGTCCGCGTGGAAGGCGACGTCACGCCCTACTGTGTGCTGGAGTACACCGCCGCCAATCGCGAGACGTCCATGGTTGGTATTTTCAAACTTACAGATGGCCCCGAGCCCTACCGGCTGTTCCCGAAAGGTCTCGACGCCGGCCGCAAATATCGGGTCACCTTCGACAACGACGGCACCACTGCCGAACTGGACGGTCTCACTCTCCGCCAACAAGGCCTCCCCATCCAACTGACCGCCGCACTGACCTCCGAACTCCTCCTCTTCCAAGTCTGCTGATCCGTTGCTCAACCGGCTTTCGCCGATTCCTTGTACGAAAACCGCCCGTCCTCCGCATATAGGATAACAAGAGACTATTGTGGCCAACGAACCGCATCAAGAATCCGACCCCAAACTCGACGCTCTCCTGCGCCATACTTTGCCGACAGTCAGCCGGCCGGACGAAGCGCATTATGAATATGATGAGCTCAACCGTCTCGCCAAAGACCGGCGCGAGAAGGGCGCAGCGTGGGAGATGCCGCCGCATTTATCGCGATGTTCACTCTGCCTCGAAGCGTTTCAGGCAATTCTCGAAGGTGTTGCGACGGTGTCGGCAGACACCTTGAAGCGGTTTGGCGCGATTCGGTCGAGTGACGCCAAGATTGTGGCGTTTCCGTGGCCGATGGTCTGGCGCGTTGCCGCGGTGGTGGCGGTGTTGTTCGCGGTGTTTGTTTTCCTGACCCCAACCAAACCTGCGCGGGTGAGTGACGGCGCGGTGGCATTGCCGGATGGCAAGCTCTTGCCGACGGGTACGCCGATTCCCCGCGGGGTGACGGTGACGGCAACCGACACGGTGAGCGCGAGCTTCGCCGATGGCTCGCTGGTCGAATTGACCAAAGATACGCAAGTCAGTTTCGGGGTCGCGTCGGTCACCCTCACCGCCGGCAAGCTTGTTGCATCGGTCACCAAGCAAACCGCCGGCAAGCCGTTTGTCGTGAAAACCGCGCTGGGCGAGGTGGTGGTGGTCGGGACGAAATTCAGCGTCGCGAGTACGACGGAAGACGTGGAGGTTTACGAGTCGATGGCCGGTCAGACGCACCAGCGCATCACGGTGGTGCAAGCGATCCGAGTCAGTGTGGTGGAAGGGGTTGTGCGCGTGAAACGTCACAATGAACAGGTGAACGTGACCGCCAATCAAACCGCCGTGCTGCGCGAGAGCGAACCAGGAATCGAAGTCAAATGAGGGCGTTGCTGCTGCTGCTGATTGTCAGCACGGTGGGCTTCGCTGCTGACCCGGAAGAAGCGCAGTACAACGTCGTCGTCACCCTCTACAATGCCGGCCAGTGGCAGGCGGCCATCAAGAAGATCGAGGAGCGCGAGAAACTCCCGCTGCCAGACGCGATGCGTGCGAAGTATCTCGCCGCGAAAGGGCTGGCCTACGAAAAAGGCGGCAAGCCGGCGGATGCGCGGGTCGCTTACGAAGCGTTGCTCACCAAGTATCCGCAAGCGCCGGAATCGCGGACGGCGCGATTGTCGCTGGTGCATCTCGATTATGCCGCGCGCAATTTCGACGCCGTGATCAGGATGTATCCGATGGTTGAGAAGGCTGGGTTGCCGGCGGCGGACGCACGGAACCTGGCGCTGATGTACGCGGAGGCGGTGTATGCGCAGGGCGACGCCAAGGCGGCCCTCGCGGCATATAACCAAATCGGGCCCGACAAGAGTGCCGTGGCCGGGCGGTTGTTCGAGCTGTATTCCCGGTTGCAGATGCACAAGGAGTTGGTGGACATCTCGGTGTCGGGCGTGACCGGCTTGGATGCCGATTTGGTGGGGCTGGCGCGCGCGGAATCGTTGTTGGCGCTCGGGCGGAATGCGGAAGCCGAAGCGCAAGCCGGTAAGATAGCGGCGACAAGCGCGCTGTATCCGCGCGCGGCGTTCACGCGCGGGCTGGCCTTGATCAAGCTGAACAAACTCAAGGAAGCCGTTGCGCCGTTGACGGTGGCCGTCGAAAAACTCAAAGACCCGCCGCCGCCGCCGAACGCTTATCTGACGTTGGCGGATTGTTTGCTGGAGAGCGGTCAGCCAAAAGAAGCGGAAGCGTACCTCGCGAAAGCGCAGAAACTCGCTGGTCAAGACCCCGAACTGCAGAAACAAATCGCGCTGGTCAAACTCCGGCAATCCATCAGCGGTGGCAGTCGCAAGGAAATGATTGCGACCATCACGAAGTCGCGCGATTCGCTCCCGAAAGAACAGTTGCCCAAAATGCTCTACCTGCGCTTGTTTGCGTATTCCGAGGACGGTGACGACGCGGCGATTGTGCGGACGATGGCGGCGGACTTGCCGGTGTTGCAGGCGAGTCCGGAAGACGGGGCGGCCACGCTGATTTATGCGGCGGCGTTGCGGAAGTTGAAGCGGGCGGACGAGGGGTTGAAGTTGCTCGACGAATTCGTGAAGCGGCAACCGTCCGCGCCAGAAGCGTTGCGCGCCCGGCTCGAACTGGCGAACGTGGCGTTGGAGCAAGAAGAGTTCCGTCAGGCGGCCCCGTTGCTTGACGCGATTCTGAATACGCCTGGCGCCGAGGCGACGCTCGGCAAGGAGACGTTTCAGAAGGTGTTGTTCAATCGCGCCGTCGCGGCGGACAAACTCCAGAAACCCGACGACGCTATCATGGTGCTCAAGCTGTTGCCGACCGGCCCGGCGGCGGTGTTGCTGGGGCAGATGTATGCGGTGAAAAAGGATTATGCGACCGCGGCGGCGACATGGAAAAAGGCGTTGACCCTGCCGGGGGTGGACGAGGCGGACGTGCGCGACCGGTTGGGGCGGGTGTTGTTTGCGGCGAAGAATTATGCCGGTGCGTGCGAGCAATTTGAGAAGTTACCAGCGTTGAGCCGGGAAAGCGCCGAGGCGTTTGCCCGCTCGCGGTTCGCGACCGGGCGATTTGCGGACGCGGCGAAGCTTTACGAGGATTTGTATTCGCGCCACCGCGACGTACCGGCGTATGCGTATGAATGCGCGGTGGCGTTGGAGCGGGACAAGAAATTGCCGGAGGCTGCGAAGTGGTACGGGATCGCGGTCCAAGCGAAGGACAAGTTGCCGGCGGAGTATGCGAAGGTCGTGGAGGCGAACCTTGCGCTGGCGCAGGGTGATTGGAGCCGGTCGCTCGTGCCGACGGCGTCGGATGCGGAGTTCAACCTCGCGCTCACCCAAATCCGCAAAGCCGGTAAGCCGATCAACTACGCGAATCCTTACACCGTGACGCAAGCCCGGTATTACGATTTCTGCGCGGTGTTGTTGCAGACCGGCTCGGCGACGAATGCCGGTCAGTTGGCGGCGGAGTTCATGGCGAACGAACGCCAGCTTGATCCGAAGAGCACCGGCGCGACGCTGGCGCCGGCCATTATCTATTTCTTCAAGGGCGAAGCGGAACGGCGCGCCGGTAACGAGGCGGATGCATTGGTGTCGTATGAAACGGTCTTGTCCGCGTATCCCTATAACGAGTGGCCGGATGCGGCGGCGTGCGGTGCGGCTGAATGTTATGCCGCGCTCGGCGATAAACCCACGGCGCTCGCGAAGTTTGCCCAAGTTGTCAAAGCCAACGCTTCGCCGCAGTGGACGGCGGTCGCGCAGAAACGAATCACCGAACTTAACCAAGGAGACTAAACATGTCGTCGCTCACGTTCCTATTTGAAATGGCCATCAAGGGTGGCTTCTTCATGATCCCCATCGCGATCTGCGCGGTGGTGGCGATCATCCTGACGATCGAGCGAGTTCTGTTCCTGCGGCAGAACCGGATCCATGGCGACCGGCTGCATTTCGAGTTGCAGACCGCGTTGAAGGAGGACGATCTCGACAAGGCCGTGGTGCTCGCGGCCAAAACGAACGGCGTGGTCGGGCGCGTGCTCGAAGAAGGGTTGCGCCGCGTGCAAAACGGCGAAACGGATATTGATGTCGCGACCGAGAAAATCATCCACAGCGAGATGACGCAGATGGAAAAGTCGCGCGACTGGCTCGTGACGATTTCGGCCATCGCGCCCTTGCTGGGAATTCTCGGGACGGTGCAGGGGATGATTGTCGCGTTCATGAAAATCGAGGAAGCCGGTTCGACGGATCCGAAGTTGTTGGCCGGCGGGATTTATATTGCGTTGATCACGACGGTGGCGGGGTTGGTGGTGGCGATCCCGGCGACGGTGGCGCACGATTACTTCCGCAAACGAACGAACGAGATTCTGCACGCGATGGATTTGTACCTCCTCGAAATCCGCGAGTGGCTCGACAAGAAGCACAAGGAAACCGAGGGGCCGGTGCATGTCTAGACGCTACCAGCGCCACGAGATTGCCCCCGGCAAAACTGGGAACATGACGCCGTTGATTGACGTCGTGATGCAGCTCATCCTGTTCCTGATGTTGGCGAGCGCGGCGGTGCGACCGAACCAGATCCAGCTCGACTTGCCGGAGTCCAGCAGCAGCGTCAAGTCGCCGGAGAAAAACATCCTGACCGTCACCTACGCGGTGCGGGACGGCAAACCTGACATCACGCTCGAAGCGAAACCGGTCGAGACCTTGGAAGCCCTGGGGCCGGCGTTGCAATCGGCCGGCCGCGGCTCGGAAAAACCCATCGTCAATGTGCGGATCGAAAAGACCGTGCCGTATCAAGATGTGATTCGAGTGATGGATGTGGTGCGCGATGCCGGGTTTCCCAAGTTCTCGCTGTTGACTCTCCTGCCGACAAGGGCCGCCAGATAACATGGGGCATTCCCATCCAACCGCGACGGAACCGGACAGCAAGTTCCAGATAACCGGCATGGTGGCCGGAGTGGGGGCGTGTCAGTTGATCTCGGACAAGGACGAGATCGTGGTCGGTTCGGGCTTGGAGTGCGACCTGGTGGTTGTCGATCCGCTCGTGCCGCGCCGGGCATTTCGCTTGAAGCGCGCGCGCGATCACGTCGCGCCGCGGGCGGATTGCGCGACGTATTGGATGCTCGAATCATTTCCGCAGGCGCGGAATTATGTGAATGGCAGCCTCGCGCATCGGAGCCGGGTTGAGTACGGCGACAAGATCGCGTTGGGTTGTCACGAGTTGCGCTTTACACCCATTGCGGATGAACCGCGCGACCGCTGGGCGAATACGCGGATTGACGACCTCTGCGAGCGGCTGATGCAAAATGATGAGGTGCCGCGGGGCTTTCTGGAAAGTTGCCCGAGCTGGCTCAACCGCTGCCGGACAGTCCGCGCGATCAAAGTGGCGTTGACGGTCGTCGGCTTGTTGTTTCTATTGTGGTTGATTGTCCCGGCGCGCGAGAAGTTCGAGCAGGTGCAGTTGCCGATGGAGATCGTGATGCTGGCCGACCGCACGAGCAGTCCCGACCCCAACGCCGTGCGCTCACTCGATCAGGTGCAACGCAAAACCATTCCGCAACCCACCGACCAGCTTCCGCGCAGCGAGATCAGGGAGAATCAAGTGCAGCCGGTCAAAGACTTGGAAACCAAACCGGTTGAAGTCACTCCCGTGCCGCCGGTCGCCAAGCCGGTCGCGCCGCAACTGGAAGTCACCGCCGCCCCGCGCTTGCCGGCGTTGGAAGTGCAGACGGAGAACGCGCCAAAGATTGACGCGCCGGTCGCGAAACTTCAGGTGGCCGCCCCGCCGCGCCGGTTATCGGTTCAGGAGGCGGCTGACCCGGTTTTTCGCCGGGAGCTCGGGGAGGATGTTCAAGTGCGGATTGCGGATGCCACCGTGGCGGCGGTGGCGATGCCGCTCAGTCGGAGTTTTGCGAAGCCTGCGCAACCGAAACTCGAGTCGGACCGGGCTGCGCAACTGGCCGCGTTGGAGCGATTCAAGCCGAGTCCGCTGCGCTTCGAACAATTGGAGGGAGTGCCGATTCCTATCGCGCGGTTGCCGGGGGAATTGACCAAGCTCGAAGTCAAATCCGGTCAGCCCACCCCGAATCCAGCCGACGCCATCGTGCTGGATGGCGAAGTGTCGGAGGCGGAAGTCGCGGTGAGTTGGAAGAGCGGGCAGTTCAAAGTGCATGGTCCGTCGCCCAGACTCGCCGAGCCGCCGACCTACTGTTACGTCGGAAAAAAGGAACAAGGTGGCCGGGAGTACTTATACATCTCGTTCACCTGCCTTGATCCGAACCTCAGCCAGCTTGTCCTGGGGCGGGGCGAGGGAGCGACATTGTGCCGCGACGACAGCGTGGAAATCTTCGTGGACACCGATTCGGATATCCGCAACTACAACCAGATGATCGTCAACGCCGCCGGTAAATCCTGGGCCGGGCAGATGTTGAATCAAGGTGGCGGCCGGTATCAGGTTGGCCCCGCGTGGGACGCGCAAGCGCAGGTCAAGACCACGATCAACAAGTCGGCGGGACGTTGGTCGTGCGAGATTTTGATTCCGTTTGACCGGCTCGGTGGCGTCCCGGCGAAAGGGGCGCGGTGGGGCGTGAATTTCTGCCGCAACTTCCGCGGACAATCCGGTGTGGACGACCATTTGCAGACGTGGTTCTCCGTGTACGAAAAGTCGCGCAATTTTCAGCGTCCGGAATTGTTTGGCCGGTTTGACTGGTGATTCCGCATTGCGTCGGTGGGTGACGCGGTGCTACTGTCGCCACGACATGGCCGGCGCAGACGAAACGATTCTCCTGCGACGATTACTGGCAGACGATCCTCCGGCGTGGCAGGAACTCGTTAATAAGTACTCGGCGCTGCTCCTCTCCATTTCCCAGCGGACATTTGCCGGGTATGGTTTCACCGCTTCGACTCACGACTGCGAGGATGTCGTCGCCGAAGTCTGGAGGAATCTGCTGCATCATGACCGGCGGCTGCTCCGGCAATGCCTGGAACGCCAACAACTCCTGCCGACGCTCCATGTTGTGACGCGCAATCGTACGATTGACGTGATGCGGCGCCGCAAACTCATCACCCAACCGCTCGCCGATGAGTTGGTCGAAGTGCCGGCAGCTGAACCGGCCCCGGATTTGTCCGGCCGTCTCCAGCAGGCGCTCGCGCAACTGGCACCGAAAGAACGCACGTTGATTGAGTTGTTCTATCTCCAGCGAAAAAAATACCGCGAGATCGAACTGTTGACCGGAATTTCCGCGAACAGCATCGGGCCGACGTTGGCGCGGGCACTCGGCAAACTCCGCGTCACGGTTGGAGGCGAACCCGGTAAAAGCGCTGCACGGGACTAAGCCCGCCGGGGTCGGTGACCTCGACGGGATTGCCGGTCCCCGAAATATCGGCGGCCACGATGGTCGGCGCGCTGCCGTCCGGTTCGGTACTCCATTCCACCGTATAGAGTTTGTTGGTCACGGTGGTGAACAGCAACCGAACATCCGTGGTCGTCGCGGTGATGGCGGTGATGCGGAACACGCTCGCCGCATTCGTCGGCTCGGTGCCGGCGTGGAACTCCTGCAAGTTCGTCAACCCGTCGCCATCGGCGTCGCACCCGGCGCAGGATTGCTCATTCGTGGAGTTGCCGGCGCCGCCGAAATAGAATTGCCGCCACGCGTCCGCAATCCCGTCGCCAACGCTGTCCACGGGGCGCACCACGACTTGCTGGGTGGTCGAGTTGGAGCCGAGCGGGCCGCTCACGGTGAGCTTCACGGTGTTCGTGCCGACGGCCAGATAGGTATACTGGAGGGTCGTCAACATCGTGTTCGAGGTGCCGCCGTTGCCGAATTCCCAGAATCGATTGGTGATCGAGCCGGCGGAGGTGTCGGCAAGCGTCACGGTGAGCGGCACCACCTCGTTTGTTGGGGTGGCCGTAAAACTGGCAGCGAGCGGGACGCCGCCATCGCAACAGCCGTTGTCGAGCACGCTCAGGCTGTCAATGTACCAGCCGGTACTGCCAACGGTGCTGTCGGTGCCGCAGCGCCAGCGGAACTGGACGTTTTGCCCGGCCGCGCTGGCTGGCAAGTTGACCACGGTGGTGAGCCAGCCGCCGGAATTGCCGCTCCACGCCTGCCGGCCGCCGAGTGGATTGCCGTAGGAGGTGCTGAGCGTGCGCGGGTAGCCGCCCGCAGTGAACGACCCGCCGGCCACAAGGATGTCCTGAAATGCGCCCGCGCCGATTTTGAGTTCGAGCACGCCGCCATCGAACCCGACGGAGCTGCTGCTGCCGCTGGCTTCGAGGCTGTAGTTGTTGCGGAACGTGAGCTTGGCCGAGGCGGAGATGATCGCCACTACCGGCGAGATGAGCGCATTGGAGCCGATGCTGCTGACATTGGGCGAGAACGCGGAATTGAGTGGGGAGTCAAGCCGGTTGGTCGAAGTCGTCCACGCCGACTGCCCGCCGCCACTGGTTGTCGTCCACCCCGCCGGCAAGGCGGGCGCGGTGACGCCGTCGAAGGTTTGCGTGAACGTTATGCTCGTGGTGCCGAGGGTGAATTGATACGCGATGGTCCCCAGCGTGTTCGTGCCGTCCTGTAGCGACAACGTGGCCGTCACGGTGCCGCCGCAGCTTCCGCTCGCGGTGAATGTGAACGCCCGCGCGATACTCGCGTCATTGGTGCCGATGACTCCGTAATTTTGCGGGCCGCTCGGATTGGTGACACCGCCGGTCGCCAACAGGGTGGCCACAAGATTGGAAGTCGCCGCCGTGCCGGTATTGCGGATGGTGAATTCGGCGGTGACGGTTTCGTCGGGATCGAGCGTGCCGTTGCTCGGGCCGCAGCCTTCGCTGGGAAGTGCGACGGGGCCGGCCAGCAGCAGCGGGGCGGGGACTTGGGAACTGTTGTAGACCACGAGCGCAAAATCCTGATCGAGCGCGTCGCCGTTACCGGGAACGCCGTCGGCGACGATGTTGGCAGCGGTAACGGTGACGATGAACTGCCCGGCCGAACCCGGCGCGAGGAAGACGCTTTCGACGTTGTTGCGCAGATCGGCGCTCCCGCCGGTAATCGATGTCGCGCCGCTGAAGACGTTGCCTTTGTAGGTGCTGCCGGCAATCGTGACGGTGAGGTCGAGATCGTTCTTGTAGGCATTGCCGGTGGTTGAACCGGGAGCGTCCGTCCACGCGAGCGTGACGCGAAACGGTGCCGCGACGTCGGCCACGGTGCCGGTAAAGGAGCGGGATTGGCCGGTGGCGGTGAAGCGGTCGGCGTTGAGTTGGTCGCGCAAGGTGCGGTCGAGTCCATCGAAGGCCATGCCGAGGTCCAGGCCGCCGTGGCCCTGGGTGTTGGAGGGCAGCGTGTCGTTCGCGCCGGTGCCGGTCATGTAGCGGGCGGAGTTGAGGAGGAACGCCTTGGTCATGGCCGGGCTGGGCGGGGTGCCGAATTGGTTGAGAAAGTATTGCCGGAGCAGGGCGGTGGCGCCGGCGACGGCGGGAGTGGCGTGACTGGTGCCGCTGGAGGCCGAATAGAATTGTTGGCCCGCCGGGAAAAACGCGCTGCCCCCCGGCCCGCCACTGATGCCGCTGCCGTCGTAACAGCCGGCGGCGGTGCCGAGGGTGCCGGGATTATTGATTTGCGGGACGCCGCCGGTGATGTGGGTGCCGGGAGCGACGAGATCGGGTTTTTTCCGGCTGTCGTCGCAGGGACCGCGACCGGAGAAACTGATGATGTCGTTGGCGCTGTTGGCCCCGGTATCGGCGACGCCACTGCCATCGGTGCCGCCGATGGCTTGGACGCCTTCGCCGGCGCCGACGGAGATGATGTTTTTGCCGGTGCCGGGGGGTTGGACGCTGCCGGCGTCGGGGCCGTCGTTGCCGGCGGCGAAGATGATGACCATCTCCTGATTGCCGGGGGTGGCGATGGCGGCACCGGTGGGTTGGGCGTCGCGGACGAGGGCGTCGTATTCCTGAGTATCCGAGTCGTATGCGCCCTGACTGGTGGTGCCGACGCTGCCCCAACTGTTGTTGCTGATGCGGGCGCCGTCCTGATAGGCGCGGGCGATGAGGTCGCGGTAGGTGGGATTGGTGAAATCGTCGGGGTCGAAGATGACGGAGGCGCCGAGTTTGACGAAGGGACAGAGGCCGAGGCCGTACCGGTAGCCGCTGGCGTCGGCGAAGGGGAAGTTGGTCTGGTCGCTGTAGCCGGCAATGATGTGGGCATTGAGGGTGCCGTGGCCGTCGCAGCCGGCGAGAGTGCTGCCGATGTTGGGAGAGCCTTCGAGTCGGGAATAGACGATGCGGCAGCCAGTACCGAGGTTGCCGGTGCGGTAGAGGCCGAAGTGGTTGGGGTCGGTGGTGCCGTTGTCAATACCGCTGTCGGAAACATCCACAACGAAGTCGGAGGCATCGAATTGGGTTTGGGTGAAACCTTTGGCCGCGAGCCAAGCGAGGTAGCCGGGGCCGGTGGGGACGTTGCCGGAGAGGTTGCCGGCGCTGATTTGCGCCTGGCGTTCGCCGTGGCGGACGGGTTCGACGTAGCGGTGGATGGAGATGACGTCGGGTTGATCGGCAATCAGTTCGCGGTCGGCGGCGGTGAGACGGACGGTGACGTTGCGGAAGTTTTGGAAGCGGTCGTCTTTTTTCGGCGGCGCGAGTTGGCAGTGTTCGATGAGCGAGCGGGTGGCGAGGTTGTCGGCGTTGTCATCGACGAGTTGGATTTTGTACCAGTCGGGTTCGGTGGCGCGGGCGCGCGGATGGATTTTGTGGGGGCGGGCGTAGGCGGCTTCCCATTGAACGAACGGCGCGGTGGCGGCCCAGGTTTGGAGGGCGGCAAGCGCGGCCTCGTCGCCGGTGACGAGGTAGGTGTTGCTGGGAACGTAGTCCACGAGTTTGACGCCGGTTTTCTGAAGGGCGGCGAGCCAGTCGGGAAGTATGGGGCCGGCGAATTGGACGAGGTGGAGACGGCGGCCGGTGAAGTTGGCGAGTGGTTGGCGTTGACCTTTGGCGGCGGGTTGGGTGGTGTCGATCGGGCCGGAGTTAAGAGCGATGAGATTGTAGTCGTGTCGGATTTCGACCGCCGGCAAGGCGTTGGTCGCGGTGGTGGCGAAGAGTTGGTAGCTGCCGTAGTCAGCGATGAGTTGAGCGCCACGGGCGCGAAGTTCAGCGGCGGTGACAGGATCGGTGACGCGGACTTTGGGGGCAGCTACAGCCGGCAGGGCGAGAAGTCCGACCAGAGTCAAAGATTGAACAAGTAAAACCAACAACTTCATCAGTGAGTTTTTCCAACGCGCAAGCTGGGGGAAACTAGCCGAAGGTGGGGATTTCTCAAGGAAATTACCGCGGCCAACGTGGGGTGACAGTGAGGTTGGTGCCGGCAAAATAGCGCGTGCGCGCCGGGATCTCTTTCGCGGGGTCGAGTGAATGTGGCGGGCCGATTGTGGGCCAAGAGTTGGTGATTGTCCAGAAGGCCGGCAAATTTGTCAGGTAGTAGCTGACATCAGTGAGATTGGTGGTGCCGGGGGGTTGGAGACCGCGCGCCTTCGTAAGGTTGCCGAACTCGAAGTTGCCGGGGCCTTTGAGGGAATAGCCGTCACCGAGGAACGGCGCGAAGGCGACGGTGAAGGTTTCGTTGCCGACGACGTTCTGGTTGCTGGCGGTGCGATCGGTGACGTTCAGGCCATAGGCTTCGGCACGATTGCGGAAGAAGGTGTTGAGCGGGCCGTTGGCGCCGTGTGAACTGTCGAGTTGGATGTGCTGGACGATATTGCCCTCGAACAGATTGGCGTACGGATAATTGCCGTGAATCGTGATGTCACTCGACACTTCGGACGGAAACTCCGTGCGGAGTGGTTCGCGCGAGTAGTTGTAGGCGACCACGTTGCCGTTGACGCCCGCTTGCGCCACGATGGAATGCCGGAGATGCTGGAAGATGTTATTCTCCACCTTGCACTCGCCGGACTTGTACTGCAGCCGCACGCCGTAACCCGATCCGCCACCGTCGTAATCCCACGCGTGATGGAAATAGCTGCCGGTCACTTCGCACTGCGTCGACCAATCCAGCGCGACATGTCCGCCGAATGTGTTGGCGCTTTCGACGCCGCGCACCCAACACCGGGCGGCGTAGGCGAGGCTGATCGTGTAGATGTTATCGCGTTGCGGGTTGGTGCCGGCTGCGAGGCGTTCGAGCTTCAAGTTTTCCACGCCGGCACCCGTGACCAGGTTGACCTTGCGAATTTCCGGCAGCAAATCGTCCCGGTAACCGATGCGCAAGGGACGTTCGAGGGTCAATGTGTTACCGGCGACGGCGGTGATGCGGACGAATTGTCCACATGTTTTCTGCGCCCACCCGCTGACGCGCCAACTGGGGTCATTGTTCTGCTGCAGCTCGGCATAATCACCGGCGGCAAACTCGCTGCCGTTACTGACCGTGATTGAATTCGAATGCAACGAGTAACCGGCCAGCACCCGCTGGAACTTCCCGGTCTGCGGTCCGCCACTGATCGAAATGCCATGCCGGAGATGATCAATTCGCAGAAGCGTGTTCGTCGGACTTTCCCCGCGCAACACCACCCCCGCCGGCACGTTCAACGTGGCTTGCAGCCGATACGCCCCCGCCGGGAAGAAGACCACGCCGGGCGCGTTGCTCAACGACCGAATCGCCGCCGTGATCGCCGGTAAATCATTCGTCGTCCCGGTGCCAAGCGAACCAAAGTCGCGGACGTTCACCACTTTTGCCGGCAAGACAATCGGCCCGGGATGACCGGCATTCAGCCATGCCGCCGTGAAGGTGCGATTCGTCGGGATGACTTGTGCGCTGGCGACAACTGTCAGGCAGCCGAGAATGGCGAGTCCGGATTTCATCGGTCTTGGTTGAATTGATCGAGAACTCGGCCGTCGGTTTTTTCCATTCGCAGACCCAACAGCGCGGCGGCAGTGGGGGCGATGTCCACGAGTTGGATTTTCTCCAAGACCACGCCCGGCTTGATGCCGCGGCCGGCGATGATGAAGCCGGTGTGCATCTCCGGCTTGTCGGAAAGGTAGCCGTGATTGCCCTTGAGCGAGGCGGCGCGCACGAGGTTACTGCCGTTGAGCGAACCGCTGAACATGTAACCCGGCGCGGCTTCGAGGTAAAACGCCGCCTCAGCCGGGCCGCCGAGTTGGGTGAGTTCGGCTTTGGGCACCACGCGATAAAATCCTTGGGAGTTTTTCTGCAACAATTCCATCACGGCGGCAGTCTGGGTGGCATCTTTCAAGTACACCCCGGCCGACCCGCCGGTATTGCGCACCATCGCCTGCCAGTCGGTCACTGTCTTTCCCTCCTGCGTGATGAAGCCATGTTGCGCCAATAACACGTTGGGCATGATGTTGCTGCTGACGTTGGAAAATCCGTGGTCGCCGCAGATGATGAAGGTGGTCTGCGCATACGTGCCGGCGGCTTTGGTCGCGGCGATGATGTCTGCCACATACCCGTCCACGAGTTTCAGTGCGTCCAACAATGCCGGGGTGTCGCGCCCGCCGTGATGCTGGGCTTTGTCGGGTGCGACGAAATGCACGAGCAACAGATTCGGTTTATGCTCGCGAATCGTTGTCACCGCGTACGCCAAGACCGTCGCGTCCCAATCCGTCTTTTCAATATTGCTGAGCACGGGATTCGGTGAGGCGTACCGGCGCACCAGGTCTTCCTGCCGACCCAGCGGGGAACTCCAGAACTCGGGCAGATTCCAATCAATGGTCTTGGCACCAGCGGTGACCGGCCACGAGACGGTGCCCACCGTCAGCCCGGCTTGGTGCGCCACGTCCCACAGCGCCGGCACGCGTAAATCACTCGCAAACCAGTATCCCCGGCCTTCGACTTCGGGTGGTTCAAACAGATTGTTGCCGGTGACGCCGTGCCGCGCCGGCAGCACGCCTGTCGCAATCGAGGCGTGCCCGGGATACGTCAGTGACGGGTAAACCGCGATCACCGACTTCGCGTAACTGCCGGTTGCCCGTAACTCCATCAACGTCGGACACACCGTGCCGGATAAATAGAACTCCGGGCGGAGGCCATCGATCGAAATGATGATGACATGATTGCTGCCGGCCCAACTGCCGGTGAGCGCCGTGAGGAGAAAACAGGCCACCCAAAGAAATTTTTTCATGATACGCGCAGTCACTGAATACCTGGACCCAGCCAACGTCAAGCAATAGAGTTGACGACAGACCAAAACTGAATCAGATAAATGATCATGAAAGCATATCCACTCTTCGCAATCGGATTGGCGTTCGCCATGGCCGGCTGTGCCACGCGCGCGCCGCAACCCCAAGTCAAATATGTCAACCCCGGCGCGCAAGGCGGCGTGGCCGGTACGGGCATCGAGTCTCAGGACATCGGTGCCGCCGCCCAGAAAGCAGCGGCCTCCATCCTCGCCTTGCCACAGATTGGCGGCGCGCCGAACCCGCCGACCATCCTCCTGACGCCGGTCACCAACCGCAGCGCGTCACCGGTCGACACTGAATTGTACACCGTCAAACTCCGCGGGATTCTCATGCAAAACACCGCCGGCAAAGTCCGCTTCCTCGCGCGCGACGTCGGCTGGGACACGAGCAAGCATGAAGAAAATCTGCGCGCGGCCGGCGAGGTGCAACCCGGCGTGGTTCGCAAGGCGGCGACGTACGATTACCTCCTCACCGCCGAACTCCGCGGCATCTCCGCCGCCACGAACAAAGGCCGGAGCGAGTACTTCCTGGTCGCCTTCAAACTGGTGGACATGCATGACATTCTGCTCTGGGAAAATCAGTACGAGATCAAAAAAGAGGGCAACGTCAGTCCCGTCTACCGGTAAACCGACCGTGGGCAGGTTTTGGTTCATTGGTCTCGCGGCGTTGGCGCTGCTGACCGGTTGCGCCACCACGAGTGGGCCGGTCTCTGCTTCCGGCAAGCGCATCACCCCGGCCACACTGGCGGCGGCCAAGCAACGTGTCGAAAGCGAACAAGTCCCGGCCAACCTGCGCCCGTATTACGAGGCGATGTATGCGGAAGGCCGGGAGAATCAAGCGTTGCACGCGATGCGCGGCGGGATCGAAGCGCTGCGGGCCGGTCAACTCGAAGCCGCCGAACGCCTCTTCGACTTGGCGATTGAAGACGTGGACTCGCTGGTGGGTGGCGAAGCAGCCGCACGGCGTGCTCAACGCAAATTCGCGCGCGACCAGGAAAAATGGTTCAAAGGCGAATCCTACGAGCGCTCCGCGCTCTTCGTTTACCGGGGGTTGGCCTATCTGATCCGGCATGATTTTGGGAATGCCGCCGCGTGTTTCAAACGGGCCCAACTCTACGACATCACCGGCGATGACGCGCCGGGGTTTGCCGGCGACTGGTATAGCGCGGAGTGGCTGTTGGCGATGGCGGCTTTGAAACAGGGATTTCCGCAGGACGCCGCAGTGGCGCTGCAGCGCGCGGCCGGTTTTTCCACCCGCCCGGCCAACGCGACGCCACCACAGCCGGAAATGAACGTCTTGCTCGTCGTCGAAACCGGGCGGGGACCGATCAAATACCGGACCGGACAATACGACGAAATCATGCGGTACCGGGCCGCGCCGTCAGATGTGCAGAAGGTGGATGTTTTCCGTGCCGGTGACGTTCCGCAAGTGGCGTTGCCGGCGGAGAGTTTGTGGACGCAGGCGACGACGCGCGGCCGCCGGCAAGTGGACGCCATTCTCGCCGGCAAAGCACGGTTCAAAGAGGGCACGGAGTCCGCGGCCGCCGGTTTGGCGTTGGGCGCGGTGGTGGCGTCGCACCACCGGCATGGGGAAGTGGCGACGGGAGTGCTGGCCGGCTTGGCCATCCTCAGCGCGGGCGTCTCGGCGGCGACCACTCCCGAGGCGGATATTCGGGCGTGGGCGAATTTGCCTGATAAAATTTACCTGGCGGGGTTGACGGTTCCGGCCGGCCCCGCGACGTTGACGGTGGTAGGCCGGAACGCAGCGGGGCAAGTGATCAAACAACAGGAAGTGAAAACAAGCATCCACGAGGACAGCCCGTTGGCGGTCGTCTTGGTGAGATTTTGAAAGGAAGCACGGTATGCAACTGAGAAACTGGACATTGGCAGGGATGATGGCGGTGGCGGCGGTCGGGTGTTCGACGCCGGAGGGCGCGTATGTGGCGGTGGCAAAACCGAACAGCCCGGAAGCCGCGGGTGCGCCGGTGGTGTTGTTGAACTATGATTTGAAACGGACGCTGGCGGTCGACAAGCCGGTCATTGCAGATCAGGATCCTGCGGGCCGGCTGCGAGTCCAAGTCGGATTGCGCAACCGGGTGGACAACGAGAATCTGCAAATCCAAGTGCAGACGTTGTGGCGGAACCACGCGGGCCGCGTGCTTTATGCCGAACCCGGCAGTGATGCGGCGTGGCAAACGCTGACAATATCTCCGAACCAAACTTTGCCCTACTCACAAACGGCGCTGACCGCTGAGGCGACGCAGTACACGATCCGGGTGCGCTACACGAAGCCGGCGAAGTAAGCGGACTAATCAGGGATTCGCGGTGTTGATCATGAATTTAATCACATCTTCGCTCACACCGCTATCGCGCAGTTCGATGATTTCGTCCGTCTTCAAGTGAAAGACGGTGCGGGAACTGCGGATCTGACTGATGATGACTTCGTCCGAGAGCTTGGCTTTGACCAAGGCTTTGACTTCCGCCGTGCTCATGACGCGCGGTTTCGCGGCGGCCGGGGTGGTTTTGGCCGGCGGTTGCCAACTCGGTCGGGTGGCAGCCGGCGGCGGATTGTAAACCACCGCGCTGGGCGGTGGCGAACTGTAAACCACGGGCGGTGCCGGTGACTCGTAGACGACCGGGGCGGGGTAGTAGACCGGTGCCGGCGCGTAAGTATAGCCCAGCGAAATTCCCCACGGATACCAACCGCCGCGCGAGTAATACCGGCGGGGACCGCAATAATCGTAGCCGAGCCGGTAACCGCCATAATAGCCGTGCCCGTAACCGCTGCTGATCCCAATCGAAAAACCGTCGCCGACAAACCCAATACTGCCGCCCACCGATACCGATGTTTTGGCCGATCCCGCAGTTGGCCACACGACCGTTAATCCAAGTAGTGTTAAAATCAGATATTTCATGGCCATTCCTGAACTAAGGTTACACCGACTGACAGTAAAATTCAAAAAATTGTGGCAGTGACAGCGTCTTCGTAAAACCCTACCGGCAAATCGAGGGTGGATCCATCATCAAGGATTTTCAATCAACACAACACGAAACCCAAAATAGGAGTACCGGGCACCTTGATAGTTGCAGTAGCGATTCGCGGTTCGAAGCGCGGATGCCTTATTGTAGCAGGCCCCGCCTCTCAGGACGCGGTTTTGGCCAGAATCCGGTCCAACTGGGTTTGTTTTGTCGCTGGCGCTATAATCACCGTACCAGTCAACGCACCATTCCCATACGTTTCCGTGCATATCATAGAGTCCCCAAGCATTTGATTTCTTTTCACCGACAGGATGAGTTGAAGGAGGAGAGCTTTCAGAATACCAAGCGTATTGTCGTAATGAAGGTTCGTCATCACCAAACCCATACAAGGTGTGCGCACCGGCACGACAGGCGTATTCCCACTCGGCTTCCGTTGGCAACCGGAAAGTTTGTTTCGGTAGTTTTTCCTTCAGTCTGGCAAAGAACTTCTGACAATCGTCCCAACTCACTCGTTCCACTGGTTTTTTCGTGCCTTTGAAATTACTTGGATTCGTCCCTATGACGCTTTCCCACTGCTCTTGGGTAACCTCATACTTGCCCAGATAGAACGCATGGCGAAACGTGACCTTGTGGACGGGTTTCTCGTCGATATCACCCGACTCTGATCCCATCATGAACGAACCGGGGGGGATCAACACAAACTCCATCGTCACACCGCCGCCGAGATCCACAATCCGGTTATTTTTTGTGTCCGGCTGGGTTGCAACCAAGTTCTCGCTCGCGTTATTTGCAATGGCCGTGGAAGAAAGTGCAATTACTGACAACCCAGCAATTCGTTGAAAAGATCGGCATGATAGTTTCATTATATTCCTGAGTAGAATCCTACCCCTATCGGCTCAGTTTACCAGCCGTCATTTTCACTTCTGTAACGCGCAGCTTGGTAAACCGTTAAAACAGTTTGCATGGTTGCTTGGAGACGTTCACCGCGCTGAAGCGGGGTGTAAATGAAACCCGGAGCGACCTCACAACTCAAACGCGTGGGGCAGAAGCTCCGCCAGCCGGTAAGTCTGGTTGAGCCGGAGATTGCGCGAGTCGGCGTAGATGACAATCAGATCGCCAAACTCCGCGAGGAATTGCCGGCAGGCGCCGCAAGGGGTGGGTTGGGTGCCGGGACAGACGATGGCGATGGCTTGAAATTTCCGGTGGCCTTCGCTGACAGCTTTGGTGATGGCGACGCGTTCGGCGCAGATGGTCAGGCCGTAACTGGCGTTTTCGACGTTGCAGCCGGTGTAGATCGCGCCGGATTTGGTCAGGAGCGCCGCCCCGACGGAAAATTTGGAGTAAGGAGCATAAGCGCGGCGTTGCGCGGTTTTGGCGGCGGCGAGAAGTTTTTTAGTCATAGAAGCGTCAGAAATTCGGTGAGCAGTTTGGCGAGTTTGGTCTGCGCAATTTTGCCGACTTCGAGAACTTCGACGTGGGCGAGTTTCTGGCTGGAGATGCCGGCGGCGAGGTTGGTGATGCAGGAAATTCCGGCGACTTCCATGTTGTGGGCCCGGGCCATGATGACTTCGGGGACGGTGCTCATGCCGACGGCGTCCGCGCCGAGCCAGCCGAACGCTTTGATCTCGGCCGGAGTTTCGTAGCTGGGCCCGGTAGTCGCGAGATAGGTGCCGCGGCGGAGGCGGATATCAGCTTTGCCGGCAGCGGTTTCGAGTTTCTCGCGGAGCCGGGGGGTGTAGGCGGTTGTCATGTCAATGAAAGTCGGGCCACCGATGAGGGGGTTGATGCCCATGAAATTGATGTGGTCTTCGATGACCATCAGGTCGCCGGGGTTGAAGGTGGGATTGATGCCGCCGGCGGCGTTGGTGACGATGAGCAGTTTTGCACCGAGCGAATCGGCGAGGTTGACCGGGGCGACGAGTTCGCTGACCGGGCGGCCTTCGTAATGGTGAAACCGGCCGCTGAAAATCATCAGCCGTTTGCCGCCGAGTTCGCCGGCCAGGAGTTTGCCGGCATGACCGGCGACGCGGGGTTGGGGGAAGTCGGGGATATCAGAGTAGGGGATTGTGATGGGCTTCGTGAGCGCGCCGGCCACGCCGCCGAGGCCGGAGCCGACGATGAGGGCGATTTCGGGTTTGAAGCCGTTCAGTTCTTTCATGCGATGCGCTCGGTGATCAACTGTGGTTTGTGGGTGACCGGTTGGTCTTGGATGTCGTAGGCCGCTTGAACCATGCGTTCGGCATCCGTGGGATCGGAATTGTAGTGCATGAGCAGCAACGGCTCGCCGCACTCGACCCGGTCGCCGATTTTCTTCGGGTGTTCGAAGCCAACCGCAAAATCAATCTTGTCGCTGGCGACTTTGCGTCCGCCACCCAGCGCGATGACGGCGTAGCCAATCTGGTCGCAGGAGATGCCGTGGATGTAACCGGACTTTGGCGCGGGGATCGGTCGCTGATGTTTTGCGACCGGTAGTTTGGAGGCGTTGCCACCTTGGGCGTGGATCATCTCGTGGAACTTTTCGAGCGCGGCACCGCTGGTGATGAGCTTTTCGAGGTCATTGGGCTTGCCGGCAAACTGAAGCATTTCGGCGGCGAGGGCGAGGGAGACGTCCAGCAGATCTTTCGGGCGCGACTTGCCGGCGAGGATGTCGAGGCATTCTTGGATTTCGAGTGCGTTGCCGATCTTTTCGCCGAGCGGTTGGTTCATGTCGGTTTGGAGGGCGACAACTTTTTTGCCGTAACGTTTGCCGACTTCGACCATCGCGCGGGCGAGTTCGAGTGAGGCTTGCCGGGTGCGCATGAAGGCGCCGGTACCCCACTTCACGTCGAGGACGAGGCCGTCCACATTTTCGGCGAGTTTTTTCGACATGATGCTGGCGACGATGAGCGGGAGACAGGAGACGGTCGCGGTGACGTCGCGGAGGGCGTAGAGTTTTCTGTCGGCGGGGGCGATTTCGGGGGTGGCGCCGATCAAGCAGCAGCCGACGGTGTCGGTGATGCGTTGGAATTCGGTGAGCGATAGGCCGGTGCGGAAGCCGGGAATGGCTTCGAGTTTGTCGAGGGTGCCGCCGGTCGGGCCAAGACCGCGGCCGGAGATCATCGGGACGCGAATGCCGCAACAGGCGACGAGGGGCGCGATGAGGAGCGAAGTTTTGTCGCCAATGCCGCCGGTACTGTGTTTGTCCGCCAAAAAGTTGCCGGGTTTCCAGTCAACAACTTTGCCGGACTCGACCATGGCGCGTGTCAGCCACATGGTTTCGTCGAAATTCATGCCTTGGAAGCAGACGGCCATGGCGAGGGCGGCCATCTGGTAGTCCGGTAAGTCGCCGCGAGTAAAGCCCTCGATGAAGAACCGGATTTCAGCTTCGGTGAGCCGGTGGCCGTCGCGCTTTTTTTGGATGACTTGGGCCGGCAGCATGGGGGCAGTGTAACGGGGCCGGCCGATGCCGGCGAGCACGAATCCGCAAAGAACTGGAATTGCCGGGGGCGCTCGCCTATGCTGCCGGCCAACACAGGAGCGTTGACCATGATGAAATTTCTGATGGGAGTTGGCTTGGCCGGGATGATCGTCGGTCAGTTGGGGTGGGCGGAAATTCAGATTACGGATGGGCCGCCAGTCAAGCCGGCAAAACCAGCGGCGACCGTTGTGACCGCGGTGGCCAACCCGGTCGCGAGTGGGGTGGATGGCGACATCTTGAAATTTCGGAACGGGGATGTGTTGCATGGCACGGTGCTGGGGGCGACCGCAGCCGGCGGGTTGCGATGGCGGCGCAGTGACGTGAAGGAGCCGATTCTTTTCAATCTGGAGAGTGTGGGGGAGTTGACGTTGGCGCCGCGCGGAAAGTCGACCGGGGGGCAACGGGCGATTGCGGAGTTGACCAATGGCGACGCGCTGGCCGGGGAGTTGACCTCGTTGAATGGGGAGACGGTGACGTTGCAGACCTGGTACGCGGGGGCGGTGAAGTTGCAGCGGGCGATGGTTCAGCGGTTGGTGTTTGTGAGTGAGTTGCCGGATGCGGCGTATACCGGGCCGACCAGTCTCGAGGAGTGGAAGAGCGAGGGGAGCCGGAAGGCATGGTCATTCAAGAAGGGCGCGCTGTACAGCGTTGGGAGTGGGACGATTGGCCGGGATGTGCGGTTGCCGGAGGTGGCGAATATCGAGTTCGATCTGGCGTGGCGGGGGCAGTTGTATTGCAGTGTGGGGTTTGGTTTTGAGGACGTGCGGCAATTGTACAAGTCGGGCGGGTACATGGTGCAGATGAGTTACAGCTCGATTTACTTGCAGCGCTACCGGCCGAATCAGGGGAATAATAATATGGGCAATCCGATCGAGATGCAGGAGTTGCAGCGGAAATCGAAGATGCGCGTGTCGGTGCGGGTGAATAAGCCAAAGAAAATGCTGGCGTTGTTTCTCGATGGGAATCTGGTCCGGCAATGGACTGAAACCGAGGAATGGGCGGGCAAGGGGACGGGGTTGGTGTTCGTGGCGCATGGTCAGGGGCAGGCGCGGATCACGGATATTACGGTCACGAGTTGGGATGGCCGGCTGGAGAGTGAAACCGGGTTGGCCCCGAAGGAGGCCGATTTGGTGCGGTTGAACAATGGCGACAAGGTTTCCGGCGCGGTGAAATCAATCGCGAATGGACAGGTTGCATTGGCGGCAAGTTTTGCGGAGATGAATGTGCCGGTGGAGCGGGTGGTGGCCGTTGAGTTTGCCAGCGCGAAGTCGGCCCGCGCGCGCCGGCAAGCGGCGGATGTGCAAGCGGTTTTTGAGGATGGGCGGCGGCTGACGTTGGCGTTGGAGAAGCTGGAGGAGGGGAGTTTGACCGGTGCGAGTGAGGCTTGGGGGCGGTTGTCAGTTGCGTTGGGGGCGTTGCGGCGGGTGCAGTTTCATATTTATGAGAAACGTGACGACGGCGCGGAGGGTGATGAGTGGGATGCCGCGGGCGGAGCGGGTGCAGGCGATTTTGAGGAGTGACCGGCCAAACGAAAACGGCCAGCCACGCGCGAGGCGGGGCTGGCCGGTATCAGAACGGGGTGACTTACCGGATGTCGGTCCAGCAGAACACGACCTTGAAGATGTGGGTGATGGTGTCGATGGTGCGCGCAATAATGCAACCGACCGGACCGAGTGGATTGGGGAAGCCACGTTGAATGTCGCCGCCGGCTTGAATGGTGTCAACTTGCGCGGCCAGTTGGGTCAATTGTGCGTCGTCGAGGCGCACGAGGCGGGCTTGTGCGTCGGCTGGCGTGAGACCCAATTTTGTCAGGTGATCGGCAACAGCTTGTTCGTTCAGAAAGGCGTCCACTTTTTGGAGCGCGGGTTTGGCCAAGGCGGACTCGACCGATTCAATCGGCGCGGCGTGCGCGGCGGAGAGGCTGACGACGACGGCGGTGATTATTGATAGGACAGAAGCAATCTTCATGAATCGCCTTTCAGGTTGATGGCGGCAGTATAGGCCAAGTCCTTACCGGCTCAAGGAGATTTTTTCGCGGACCCAGGCGAGTTCCCGGTAGATGTTTTCGACAAGTTTGTCCCGCCCACGCAATTGCTCGGGCCAAGTGTAGGTTTCGATGATCAAGGGAACGCCTGCCGGTGGATTGGCCAGGAATGTCTCCACTTCCGCCAAGGTCGAGGGCAGGTTTGTCGGGAAGACCGGCAAATGGTAATGGCACCGGTATTTGGTGATGCCGGTCGGCGGGTGGTCCGGCCAGTCGAGCGAGAAATACCGGCCGGCGGGGCCGATGCCGACGACTTGATGGAGGTAGATCGAATCGGTGTAGAATGGTTTGAGATCGGTCAACTCGGCGGCGTTGGCGATGTGAATTTTGGCGATCCGGATGCCGGCTTCCTGAATACGGGCAATCGACTCGGGCAGATTCTCAAATTGAACGAGTTGATGCGATAAGTCGAAGTTGACAGCCAGATGTTGGCGGAGACTCTGGGGTACGTGCGCTTTGAAAAACGCGATGACTTCATCGGTCGTTTCAACGCAGAGGCCCGGTTCGGGTTCGAGCGCCACGACGGAACCCTTTTGGGCAGCGTGCTCGCCGGCTTTGAGGATGTTGGGAGCGATGGCTGCGTGGGTGACCGGTTTGAGCGCACCAAACGGGACGCTCACCGATGCGCCGTCGGTGAGCTGCGAAAGGATATCGACGCAGGTGTTGGTAAAGCGTAGTCGCGCGTCGCTCTCGTGCCAGGCCGGGAGGTAGACCCGCTCTTTGACGCGTTCGCCGTGGAAATGCGGCATGACGAAACCGTTGACCGTGATGAGCGCGAGGTCGTGGGTATCAAGAAAATATTTCAGGCGGGCGACTTCAGCGCAATCCAGGTCGCGGACGATTTTCTCGGAGAAGCGCAGTTCGATGGGAAAGACTTCGTCCGGGAAGACGCGGTCCTTGATTTGCAGCACCTCGGTTTCGAGGCAGGTCCACAATTCGGCGAGCGTCTCCGCCGGGAAGACGTTCAGCGCGTAGCCGACGGCAGGGCGATTTTTTTGCATACCGACTGGAGGAATTCGATTGAGCGTTTTGCGACTTCCGGGGCGCGGTGGCTGTCGCGCGAAAGTTCGACGTTGATCAGGCCGTTGTATTTGTTTTCGGTCAACACGCGCAGAATCGCCGGGAAGTCGAGATCGCCCTCGCCGAACATCAGATGTTCGTGTTTGCGGTTGCGGATATCTTCGAGGTGGATGTTGCGAATCAGGCCGGAGAATTTGCCGTAAACCTGCCGGAACGGCGCGGTCTCCGTGCAGAACGCGTGGCCGATATCGAGCGTCAGACCGAAGCGGGCGCTGGTGATGTGTTTTTTCAACACCTCGAACTTCGCCATGTCATCCACGAGCATGCCGGGTTCGGGCTCGAACGCGATCTGGACGCCGCGGCGTTTGGCGTGTTCGGCGATCTGGAGGCAGCCGGTGACGAGCCAATCCCAGGACTGATGTTCCGGGATGTGTTCCTCGAGCGCGCCCGACCAGAAGCTGACGCACTCGGCGTTTAATTCCGCCGCGATGTCGATGGCGCGCCGTAAAAACTCGACACGGATCTGCCGGCCTTCCGAACTGACGAGGGTTGGGTAATGCTTCTTGCCGGGATTCAGGAGGTAGCGCGCGCCGGTCTCGATGACGACGCGCAGATGGAGTTTGTCGAGCAACTGGCCAAGCCGCGTGAGGTCGGCCGGCTCGGAGGTGAACGGGTTGCAGTGGTAGTTGTCGAGGGTGAGTGCGACGCCGGCATAGCCGCAATCGGCAATGATTTGCAGCGCCTCATCGAGTTTGTGATGGGCAAAACCGTTGGTGTTATAACCGAAACTTAGATTCATCGCGCCTACGGCTCGGCAAAATAGCGGGAGTCTGGTAGATTGACCAGCGCAAATGAGCATCGCCTGCCTAGCCCTCTTGGCCTTGCTGTCGGTCGGTTCCGACACCGATCCGGCCTTGCACCAGAGCGCGCCGCCCATCCGGCAACGCGACCCCGCTCGCGCGGTCTTGTATCAAGGCCGGGGCGTTGATCTAGTGAGCGCCGGCAAGTATGCGGTGGCGATTGACCAATTCCGCCGCGCGCTTGCCTTCGATCCCGGTAATGTCAGCGCGTTGGTTAATATCGGGTATTGCCTCGACCGGCTCGGTCAGTTCGAAGCGGCGATTGAAGAACTAAAACGTGCCGAGTCGTTCGACCCCAACAACGCAATGATCTTCGTCAACATGGGCAACTCGCTGATTAACTTGAAGCGCTACGAAGATGCCCTCGAACCGCTCAATCGCGCCATTGATCTCGACGCCAGCAACCAGCTCGTCCGCCTCAACCTGGCCGCGGCATATTCCAACCTCGACCGGCGCGACGACGCGATCGCCGAACTCACCAAAGCCGCTGATATCAATCCGAAAAACCCAATGGTCTTCATCAACTGGGCGATGCTGCTGAGTGCCGCCGGCAAAGAAGAAGACGCCGTCGAAAAATACCAGCGGGCCGTCGAACTCGACCCCAAGAACGCCCAACTTCTTTTCACCATGGCCGTCCTCCAAAGCAAACTCGGCCGGCACAAGGACGCCGCCGCCGCCATCGAGCAAGCGCTCGCGATCGACCCGAAGAACGCCCTCCTCGCCTTCAACCTTGCCGTTGCCCTCTCGGCCGCCGGTGAGACTGAACGCGCCATCGAGGCCTATGACCGCGTCATCGTGCTCGACCCCAAAAACATGACCGCCTACTACAACTGCGCCGCCCTCTGCGAAAAGTCCGGCAACCTCGACGGCGCCATTACCCGAATCGGTGCCGCCGCAAAAGTCGAACCCGACAACACGATGTTGAGGGATATCCTCGTCCGCCTGAAACAAGCCCGCGACAAAGCCCAAGCCGCCTCACTACCCGCGCAACAACCGACATATTAAGGGAGCGAGATCGGTTGCAGCGACTTTCTCCGCTAGGCCGATCTCATCGCGCGTGGCCAGCACCGCCCAATCACGCGGATCATCATCGACGCGACCGTGCGATCCTTTGACCAATGCCGGGTTCGTGCTCGTCGTCGGGAGGCGACGGGTGCTGAGAAACTTCTTCCAGTCGAACCACAACTCGCATGGGTCGTAACCGGGCTTGCGGTGAATGTCCACGGTGTGGGCGAATTCCGGCGCCTTGGCCCAATCGTCCCACCAGTAATAGGAAAACCACTTGTCGCGCGGCGCGACCGCGATCAGTTCGCCGGCACGCGCGTGGGCGATGGTGGCAAATTCGATTTCTTTGTAGCCGCGAGCCTGCTCGCGGCTACAATTAACCAATGCCTGCCGCGCAGCCTCAAGCTTACCGGGTTTACAGTAGATGTGCGCGATTTGGTGATCAACCATTGCGAAGGCATCGCTCAACTCGAAGTCGAGATACTCCTTGCCGGCGATTTCACGGTAGCGCAGCAGACCGGCTGCGCGGAGTTGCCGGTTGGGGTAGAGCGCGCCGGTGACCGGCGTGAGTGCGTACTCAGAACAGACAATCACAGTGGCGTCGTCAAACATCAATTCGCCGATGAGCGCGTCCACTTCACGGAGGGCTTGCGGTTGTGAGGGGCCGAACTTTTGCGAGGAGTAGTCGAGGTGCGGCAGGTAGACGAGCAGCAGATCGGGCCGCTCGTTCCGGTATGTCCATTTGGCGGCTTCGGCGATCCAGCGGCTGGAACCGATACCGGCGACTGGTCCCCAGTAATGTTGAAGTTTGAAATCGCCAATTTCGGTTTTGAGTTTCTCGAAGTAACCGGCGGGCTTCGAGTAACACCATTGCACCATGCCGGAATCCAAGTGCAGTGGGCGCGGCGTGACGACGATGTCGGCGTTGATGAACATCGAGTTTTGCCAGAAGAGCACGGCTGTTTTCTTTCCCGGCAACAGGTCCCAGAGGCGCGGGGCTTGAACGAGTGCGGCCGGTTGCTCCCAGAATTTCACTTCGTAGCTGTCGCGGTCGAAGTAGCCGTTGGCGATGATGCCGTGGTCGCTCGGTGGTTTACCGGAGAGGAGCGTGGCTTGCATCGAGCAGGTCACCGCCGGGAAGGTTGGTTTCATTGGCCGGCAGTTGAGCTTGGCGAGATTCGGAATCAGGGCCGGTTGCTCGAAATGCCGGGGCGAGAGGCCGACGACGTTGAGGATGACGACGGGTTTGCTCATGTCATTTGAATCAGTTTGCCGAGCACGGTCGCCGGAATGAGCAGCGACAGGATGAGGACGCTGCCGACCGGGTCGTTTGCGAGGATCGCATCAAGCACGATGATGCCCAGGAGCAGGCGTTTGACGGTGAGGCGGACGGACGGGTTGATGACTTCGCTGCGGGCAATATAGGTGAGGACGGCGACGTAAACGCCCAAGATTACCGGCGCGTACCAGAGGTGCGCCGGTAAGCAACGCATCCCGAGCAGGAAGTTGGCGAACCGGCAAGTGCCGAGAGCGAGGGGGCCGAGAACAGCAAAGCGTTTGGCCCAGGCGTTGTAGAAAAGGATCATCGCGGCAATGAAGCCGGCCAGGGCAAATACAGGGAGACTGACGACCGCGGCGCAGGCGAGGCCGGTTAGCATGAGGACGGTGCCGAGGACCCAGGTGGTGCGGCGGGAGACGGCGCCGCTGGGGAGGGGGCGTTCGGGGCGTTCCCGGCAGTCGAGCCGGTAGTCGAAGCAGTCATTTAGGACGATGCCGGCGGTGTAGAGGCAGGCGGAGGTGGCGACGAGCAAGACGATGTGCCAGGCCGGTTCGCCGCCGCCAATGAGAAACCAGCCGGCCAGCGGATCGGCCACAGCGGTGAAGACGTTGGGGAGCCGCAGAAGTTGGACGAAGGCGCGGAATTTGGCTGGCACAGGTGAACTTTCGCAAATCCCGCTTGCGTGGAAAAGGATTTTCACTCATCTTGGCGCGGCGAAAAATTTGGGAGATTTCGATGGAAGAGTTGACTTGTCCAAACTGCAATTGTGATGTGGATGAAGCGGAGTTGAAACGGAACAACCTCCGGTGCCCGACGTGTGGCTTCGATATGAGCGAGGCGCAGGCGGAAGATGATTTTGGCGCCGATGAGGATGAGGACGAGTTGGACGAAGAGGATGAAGAGGAAGACGAAGCGGACGAGGACGAGGAGTAGGTGCGCCCAGCCGAATGTTGATTGAATCCATCGAAGCGGGTTTGGCGGCCACCAACGGGTATGTGGTGGCCGACCGGCTAGGCGGCACGGCGGTGATCATTGACGCCCCACAAGACGCGGGGCCGGGATTGGTTGCCAAGGCCAAGGCGTGGAACACGCCGGTCAGCTATTTACTCAATACGCACGCCCACTGGGATCATTACTGGGACAACGCGGCAGTCCTGCGTTTGACTGGCGCCAAATTTGGGATCCACGCTGACAGCGCGCCGTTGTTGAAGCTGCCGCAGGCGCGGATGTTTGGGATTGCGGAGGAGATTGAGCCGAGCACCCCGGATTTTTTTCTCGAAGAAGGCACGGAGCTGACGGTCGGGGAGTTGCGGTTCGAGATTTTGCATTGTCCCGGTCATTGTCCCGGCAGCGTGGTTTTGTTCGAACGCCGCGAGCGGGTCGCGTTTGTCGGCGATGTGCTGTTTGCCGGTTCGATTGGGCGGACGGATTTGCCGGGTGGGGATCAGCAATTGTTGCTCGCGGGGATCCATCGGAAGCTCTTGCCGCTCGGCGATGATGTAAAGGTTTTTTCCGGGCATGGCCCCGTGACAACTCTCGGCCGGGAGCGGCAGATGAACCCTTTTCTGCAAAGCTAACCTTCATTCCGGCCTTAAAAATCAATGGTTGCAAGCATTTCGGCGCTTTGGTAATTTCCGCGCCGAATTCAAACCAACCAACCCAAGGAGATAGTAACACATGGCAAAGAAGCTCACCAAGTCGGCGACGTTGAGCGCGTTGTCGGCGAAGACGGGTCTGTCCAAGAAACAAGTCGGTCAAGTCATTGATGAATTGGTCGCGTTGTCCTACAAGGAAGCGAAAAATGCTTTTACGATTCCTGGTCTCGGCAAACTCGTGCTCGTCAACCGGAAGGCGCGCTTGGGCCGCAATCCGGCCACGGGTGCGACGATCCAAATCCCGGCCAAGCGCGTGGTGAAGTTCCGCATTGCGAAAGCCGCCAAGGATGCGATCCTCGGTTAAGTCGTAACGATTTCTTCTGAAATCCAGCGGGCGTTCCGAACCCTCGGAACGCCCGTTCTGTTTTTGTCGCGGCGCGCGATGAGTGCCGAATGCGAGGGAGGCGGCGGTCATAGACCGCCGCTACAATTACTGAACCGACTTTTTCGTGAACGCCGTGATGTTCTGGATGCCGGCGACGCGGGCGGCGTCCACTACGCTGACGATGGTGCCGTAATTGGCGTTCTTGTCGGCTGACAGCTCAATGATGACTGCCGGGTCTTTGGCCTTTGCCTCTTTCAACGCCTTCTCGAGCTGACCGGTCGCAGTTTTTTCCTTGTCGAGGTAGATCGCACCGTCGGCGGCAACGGTGATGCGGAGCTGGTTGGTCTTCTGCTTGCCGACAGCCTCGGCGGATTTCGCTTCCGGGAGGGAGAGTTTCACCCCGGCCGGCTGCTGCGACGCCACGCGGAAGGTTGTTGTCGCGATGAAGAAAATCAGCAGGATGAACAACACATCCACCAGATTGATGATCCGGATGCGCGGGACGAAGGGCGATTTGGGTGGTTCAAAGATGCGCATGATTTATGGGTACAACCGAGTCAATAATTCATCCACATGCCGCTCCATCTCCAGAACGAGCGTCTCGATCCGGCGGCGCAAGTACATGTACGCTATCAAAGCCGGGATCGAAATGAACAAACCGGTAAATGTCGCGACGAGTGCCTCGGAGATACCGGCAGAGATTAATTTTGGATCACTCATGCCCAGATTGGCGACGTCGGCAAACAGATGCAGCATGCCATTGACGGTGCCGAGCAAGCCGAGTAGTGGGCCAAGTTCGGCGATCAATCCGAGCGTCGTCAACCCCCGTTCCATCCGCCCAACGGCTTGCCGGGCGACGGCTTGGACGGCTTCGATATTCTCCGTTTTGTGCAGCGTGGCGTGATCGAAGGCGACGCGGGTCAACTCGCCCAAGACCGACTTGTCATGTTCGACGATCGACTTGAGTTTGTCGGTCGTCTCCTTGTCGGTTCCCCGTTTAGCGAGTGCGCCAGCGACTCTGGCCGGGATGATGTGTTGCCGGCGCAGCACCCAGCACCGCTCGATGATGATCGCCAAGCCGGCCACTGAACACAGCAGCAGCGGCCACATAACGAATCCACCCTGTTGAAACCATTCCGGCATCCTGAGCCTCCTTCAATAGTAGAAAGTAAAATTGACCTCGCGCGCGTCATCGCCAATCAATTGCCGCAACGACTCCGGCAAGGGCGGGAACGGGGCTGAATCTACAACCGCCTTCTCGCAAAACAATCCCAAAATCTGCCCGGCGGTGTTCTCCTTCACGGACATGTTTTGCACCGAACCATCGGCGACGAGATGAAATTTGAGCGTCACCTGGCCGGCGCGTTCGTACAGGCCATTCTTTTCGATCAACGCATACCACCGGCTTTGCACCGCGCGAATCAACGCCTTATCATAATCGCCGAACGGACTACCGGCGACGTTGAATGCCGCCACACCGATCCGCGAGACGCCGGAGGCACTCAATTTTGATTTTAAGGTCGCAATCTCGCGTTGCGAGCCGGCGGCTGGACTGGCCACTACCGGGGCCACTTCGAGCGGCGGCGCGGGCGGCGGGGCCGGGCGTTCGAGAAACGCGACTTTTTTCTCGGCGACGACTTTGAAGCCTTCGGCGGCGACCGGCGGTTTGGGCGGTTCGGGTAGCGGAGCGGCCGGCGGGCGCGGTGGAGCCGGCGGGGCAACGACCGGCCGCGGCGGCGGGGCCGCTGCGACTGCCGGCTTGGGGGTGACCGATTCGGTGGATGTCAGCCGCGTGTCTTGGCCGTCAAGGTATGGAGTGTCGCCGAGTTTAGCGGTCGGATTGCTGGGATTGGCAGCCACGGTTGACCGGTCGGAATAATATTTTGCGTCGGCCGGCTCCGCGCCGGTCGGCTGTGTCGCATCCGTCTCCACGAACTGCCGGGGTTCCTGCCGTGGCGGAGGGGGCGGCGCGGGCTGTTCGATGAAAGTGATGGTTGGCTCAATGGGATGTGGCGCGATTGGCCGGGGCGCTGCTTCCAGCAATTTTGCCACCGGTTGGAAGAGGCTGAATTTCCCCAACGTTGCCCGGTATTCCCACAGCAGCAGGGCGGCCACGTGCAGGAGTACCGACAGGAGAATCGCCACCTCCACCGGCAGATATTCACTCGGGAAAATGCGCCGGGGGGCGAACGGAACAGCGGGTGGTTGTTTCAGCGATTCAGTCACAAGCGGTTACGATTCCCAATTTCTCGAACGTAGCGCGGAGCCGTTCGACCGGCAACCCCATGACGTTGCTGAAGCTACCTTCGACGCGTTCGATGATCAGTTCGCCGAATTCTTGGGCACCATAAGCCCCGGCTTTGTCGAGCGGGTTGACCTTTGTGAAATAGTCGCGGATCTGCGCGGTTGTCAACGCCCGCATTGTCACGCCGGTGCACTCGGCAAAAGTCAGTTCCAGTTCCATCGGCTGGTGGATCAAACACACGCCGGTCAAGACCTCATGCCGGTGCCCCGCCAACTTCGCCAACATCGTCTCCGCCGCCGGCAAGTCGGCTGGTTTGCCGAAGACAACGTCGGCGAACACAACTTCCGTGTCGGCGCCAATGACCAACGCCTCGCGATGTTGGCCCGCGACGGCGCGGGCTTTGTGTTGGGCATTGCGCATGACGAGGACGTCCGGGCGGAAGCCAGTCGTCTCTTCCTCGACGCCCGTCGGTTGAATCACGCGAAACGCCAGTCCCATTTCGCGCAGCAGAAGTTCCCGGCGCGGGGAGGCGCTGGCGAGAATGATTTCGGGTTTGTCCAACGGGCTCATCGCCGGTATCTATTGGGTGAAACCATGACCAAAGTCGAGCATCTCTATGTCCATGTCCCGTTCTGCGCGGCGAAGTGCAATTACTGCGCGTTTTATTCCGAAGCCGGGAGCGCGGAGCAGATGGGCGCGTATGTGGACGGCGCGCTCGCGGAGTTGAGCCGGTATGAACTTCAACCACGCACCATCTTTTTCGGTGGCGGCACGCCGAGTCTGTTACCGGCGACGTTGATGCGCCGGCTTCTCGAAAAGATTCCGGCCGGCGATGTCGAGGAATGGACGATTGAATGCAATCCGGCTACTGTCTCGACCGAGAAGGCGAAACTGTTTCGCGAGTTTGGCGTGAACCGGATTTCGATGGGCGTGCAGGCACTCGATGACGCGATGTTGGAAGTTTTGGGGCGGGTGCATTCGGAAGATTCGGCGGTGCGGTCGTATGAGAAGTTGCGCGCAGCGGGGTTTGAGAACATCAATCTCGATTTGATGTTCGGGTTGCCGGGGCAGACGATGGCGCATTGGCAGGAGACGTTGCGGCGGGCGATTGCGTTGCAGCCGGAACATCTTTCGACGTATTGTCTTATTTTGGAGGAGGATACGGAGTTCTGGCGGTTGTTTCAGTCCGGACGCATCAAGCCGGATGCGGAACAGGAATTGGCGATGTACGAGGCCGGGATCGAGATGTTATCGGCGGCGGGGTACCGGCAGTATGAGATCAGCAATTTTGCAAAGCCCGGTAGGGAGTGCGCGCACAACATCGCGTACTGGGAAGGTAAAGATTATCTCGGGATTGGGCCGAGTGCGTGTTCGACGATTGGTGACCGGCGCTGGCAGAATTCAGCGGAGTTGACCGGGTGGAAGCCGGGGAGGGCGGAGGTGATTTCGCAGGAGTTGCGGGCGAGTGAACGGGCGGCGTTCGGGATGCGGATGAACGCGGGAGTGCCGGGGGAATTGGTGCGGGGGCGTTGGGATCAAGAGATTGCTGAACTTCTGTCGGCCGAGCTTGTCCAATGGCGTGGCGACCGGTTGCAGCCGACCCGGCGTGGGATCTTGTTTGCCGATGAAGTGGCGGCTGAATTTTTATGAATCCGCCAACACATGTGATGTCGGGTGTCGTCGCTGCGCAAGCGATGCTGCTGCTCCGTGACCGGTTTCCGCAACGGTGGATGACCGGGGTATGCGGGGTGGCGGCGTTTGGGGCTGGGGTGGCCGCGCATTTGGCACTGGATGCGGTGCCGCATAATAATTGGACGTTGGCGCAGAACTGGTTTCCCGGCGTTGCGTATGCGTGGTTGGCGAATGCAGCGGTGGTGGCGACGCCGTTTTTGATTTTCGGATTGGTGATCGAACGCCGGCATTGGGTGATTTTGTTGTTGGGGGTGTTGGGTGGTTTGTATCCGGATATTGAGAAGCTGGGGTACATTGATTTCAATTTGCCGCAGGCGTTCGTTTTGTTCCCGAGTCACAGTCTCAAGGTCTCGTCCCATGATGGCGGGTGGTCGCTGTGGGAGTGCGTGCTGGTTGAAGCCAGCATTCTGATTTCGCTGCTTGGCGTGGCGGTGGCGCTGGCGCGCCGGCCGGTTCATTTTTTGGGGGCTGACTTGTCGGCGACGGGCGCGGCTGGTAATCCTTCGGCGAGAAAGAGCAGTGCGGCGGCGGTGAAGTAGGGAGCTTCAGCGGCGTTGTAGCGGAAGCGGTTACCGGCGAAGAAAAAGGCGGGAGCCAGGTGGGGTTTGTCGTAAAGCTGTTTGATTTCTGCGTCATTGATTTCTTTGAGCACTTGGCGGAGGGCGACGAGGCTGGTGCTGGGCATGAAGACCTGGCCTTTGGTGCGTCCCCATTCACCGGAGGCGGTTTGTTGTTGAATGAGCCAGTTGGCCATGGCGTTCCAGTCGGTGAAATCCGTGCGAACGGTTTTGCCGGTTTTGGTGCGCGGGGCCGTGCATTGGAGCAGGGCATCGTAGGGAAGCCGGCTGAGGAAGTTGGTGAGGATGAGTTTGCCGGCTTGGAGGTCTTGAAAGAGGGGGCGGCAGGTGGCGGATTCCAAGGGGGTCGGCACGGCTTTGCCGGTTTGAATGATTTGAATGTTGGCCAGCGCGGCGGTGCCATTGCAGATGCTGACCAGGGTGACTGGTTGGGGAAGTTTGGGGAATTCGGTGGGGTTGACTTGCGTGATGGATTTAAGCCAGGCGTAATCGGTTACCGGCTGGTGAAAGTTGAGTTCTGGCCATTGGCCGTCGGTCGGGCGGGCGGCGGTCAGGGCGCGAGCGGCAAGGGCAATGACGTCACGGGCTTCACGCGGCGGCGGGAAGTCGCTGGAGGGTGCGGCCGGTGTGTTGACAGGGCGTGGGGTTTCGGGACGCCAAGTTTTGAGGGGAAGGCGACCATTTTCGAAGGCGATCCGCAGGGCGTAGAGCGCCAAGGCGGTGGATTGGAGGTCGGCACTGATCTGGTTTTGGATGATGTAGGGGAATAATTCGATGTTAAAGCGTTCGCCTTGGTGGTTCAAGGTGCGGCGTCCCCAAGCATCCCAACCAAGTGAGCGATGGCCGAAAATATTGTAGAGCAAGAGGCCGTTTTGGGTGATGCGGCTGGATTTTTCCTGAAGGTCGGTCAGGCGGGTGTCGAGTGCTTCGAGTTCGGCTTCGAGACGTTGGGCGCGGGTGGTGGGTTTGCCGGTGGTTTTCTTGGCCAGTTCGGCATTCAATTCAAGCCGGAGTGCTTTTTTGTCGTCGGCCCATTTGCCGAGGGTCTTGATGAGGGCAGAGCCCATGGCGGTGTTGACGCAGACCGGGCCCCAGAGGCCGGTGCCTGGTCCGGTGGTGATTTGGCCGTCGAGGAGTTTAGAAGCGAATTGTTCAGTCAGCTCCTTGAATTCGCTGCCCGGCATGACGGCGAAGCCAGCGGTCAGCCAGGCCAGATCATGGGTGTTGTCGGGAATGCCAAAGGAATTGACGATGTGGAGGAGGTTGTACGCCGGTGTGCTAACGAGTGGGTCATCGTGTTTTACGCCGCAGTGGCGGAGCGCGAGAATTGCCAAGCCGTTGTTGCCAAGACCGCCGTAGGGCCACCGTTCGCCGGAGTCTTTGTCAAAGATGGGGGTGAAATATGGGCGGGTGATGGGGCCATTGGGGTCGGGAGTTAAGCGCGTTTCTTGGCGGTCTTTGCTGGGGTCGCGGGTGACGCTCCGGTAGTGGGTCTGACGGACCAACGGATCCGTTGGGCTGGCGCCGGGAACGAGAACTTCATAGGGATCGGCATATTGGTAGCCGGGGATGGTAACGGTGATTTCTTTGTAGCGGACATCGTTGGTTTTCCAGCCGATGACTTGGGCAAAATTGCCGGGGAGCGGGTGAAAGAGCCAGGAGTTTTCATTGGTGCCGATTTGCGGTGTGGCGTAGTCGCGGAAAAACTGAATCCCACGGGCGACGGCACTGGTGACATCCACCGGTGAAGTTGAGTTGGTCTCGGTGGCGCGCAAATGGCCGCTGAGACTGACGGCGAGCAGGAGGGCGAGGGTGGTTTTCATCGTCACTGAAGAATCATGGTATAATATCGTGATAATGAGTCAAGCTTTGGCCAAATAATTCGCGTGAATTCGCGTCAGTTCGCGGGTAGCTTTTCCACGCATGACGGACATTGTCACTAAATTAGTCGAGTCGTTTCACAAACACGGTGGGATTAATCATCTGGACGGTGCCAACCTGCCCTCGCGCGACGCGGTGGTCGAGATCACACGTGATTTGCTGCGGCTGGTGTTTCCCGGCTTTTATGACAAGGACCCGATTCATTCGAATCAGGTTGGTGAATTTACGCAGGAATTGGTGGCGTCCGTGGTGCGTCGATTGGAAAATGAGATCCACCGGAGTCTTGAGTATCGCCCGTGCGACGCGTGCGACAAGCATGATTTACCGGGCACGGCGGCGCGGGTGACGCGGGAGTTTTTGGCGGAGTTACCGGCGGTGCGGGCGACGTTGCAGACGGATGTGACGGCGGCGTACGAGGGCGACCCGGCGGCAATCAGCAACGAGGAAATCATCCTTGCGTATCCCGGCATCGAAGCGATTGCGGTGCAGCGGATGGCGCACGTCTTGTATCAGCGTCACGTCGCGTTGATTCCGCGCATCATGACGGAGTGGGCGCACAACAAGACCGGCATTGATATTCATCCCGGTGCGCAGATCGGGTCGCACTTCTTCATTGATCACGGCACTGGCGTTGTGATCGGTGAGACCAGTGTCATTGGCCGGCGTGTGAAGATTTATCAAGGCGTCACGCTTGGCGCGAAGAGTTTTCCGAAGGACGAGCAGGGGCGCGCGGTCAAAGGCATCAAACGGCACCCGAACATCGAGGACGACGTGACGATCTATGCTGGCGCGACGATTCTTGGCAATGTGACCATCGGCCAAGGTACGATCATCGGCGGCAACGTCTGGTTGCTTGAATCGGTTCCCTCCCAAAACGTGGTCTATTCCGAAGGCGGCCAGACGAAAATGAAATCCACTGCCAAAGAACGCGATAAAATGATCGGCCACAGCGACGGTTCTGGAATTTGATGCGCCGCGTTTATGCCGATTACAACGCCACCACACCGCTAAATCCGGCGGTGTTGGAGGCGATGTTGCCGTATCTCGGACAAAAATTCGGCAATGCCAGCAGTATTCACATCTTTGGGCGCGATGCGCGGGCAGCAATTGATGATGCGCGCGTCCGAATTGCGAAATT
The DNA here is from genome assembly GCA_022072455.1 of Verrucomicrobiia bacterium. Classification (GTDB taxonomy): domain Bacteria; phylum Verrucomicrobiota; class Verrucomicrobiia; order Palsa-1439; family Palsa-1439; genus CAINDI01. The sequence continues at coordinate 107,462 of JAJVHY010000017.1, forward strand.
GCTCGGCGCACAAGAAGGTGAGATCATTTTTACTGGCAGTGGCACAGAAGCCGACAACAATGCCATCTTTGGTATTCGTCCCGGTCACATCATCACCAGCAGTATCGAGCATCATGCGGTGCTTCACGCCTGCCAACAGCGTCCCGATGTCACCTACTTGCCGGTTAGTGGCGATTGCCTCGTCGACCCTGCTGACCTGCGGAAGGCGATCCGCAAAGACACGGTCTTGGTTTCCATCATGTGGGCCAATAACGAAACCGGCACGATTCAGCCAATCAGTGAACTCGCCGCCGTTTGTCGCGAACACGGGATTCCATTTCACACCGATGCGGTGCAAGCGTTCGGCAAGTTGCCGGTCACTGTGGCGGATGTGGATCTGTTGACACTCTCCGCGCACAAGTTTTATGGCCCGAAAGGCGTCGGGGTGCTGTATGTTCGGCGCGGGATGAAACTGACGCCGTTGTTATACGGCGGGAGTCATGAAAGTGACCGGCGCGCCGGCACGGAGAACGTGGCCGGCATCGTCGGTCTCGCGAAGGCGGCGGAGTTGCCGGCGGTGGACTTCGTGGAACTGACTGAAAAACTGGCTGCCGGTATTGTTGAGGCAATTCCCGGCGCGCATCGCAATGGACATCCCCGGCAGCGAGTTTCCAACACGGTGAATTTTAGTTTTGATGGGTGCCGCTTTGAAGGGTTGTTGCTTGGGCTGGATCTCGAAGGCGTCGCGGTGAGCAGTGGGAGCGCCTGCGCGGTCGGTTCGCTCGAACCGTCGCATGTGCTGCTGGCGATGGGAGTGTCGCGCGAACGGGCGCGTGCCGCGGTGCGGTTCTCGTTTGGGGCCGGGACGACGCTGGCGGATGTGGATTATATTTTGAGCGTGCTGCCGCGGGTGATTCACCGGTTGCGAACGCTTTCGTGAAACGGCGGAAAATAGTTTGGCTGGCGATTGCCGGTTTGTTTTTTCTGCTGAACTTTGTGGCTTACCGGCATGCGTACCGGATGACGCATTTTGTTCCCGCCGGCAACCGGACTGCTTCGCCTGAAAACCTTTCGTTCGCCGGCAAACTGGGGGTGCTGGTGACCGGTGTCACCGTGCCGAAGTCAGATGGCGGACGGATGACCAATGCCCACCACGCGGTGACGTTCATGACGGCGGACGGAATCAAACTCGCGGCGTGGGATGTGCCGGCGGCGACGAACCGGGCGGTGGCGATTTTGTTTCATGGGTATGCGACGTCGAAAGCAGTGATGAAAAGTGAGGCGGCGATTTTGCGGGAGCTTGGGTTGCGGACGGTCCTTGTGGATTTTCGCGGAGCCGGTGATTCGGAGGGTTGGGTGACGACAGTGGGATGGAAGGAGGCGCTGGATGTGACGGCGGCGACGGATTGGGCGCAGCGTAAGTATCCCGGCTTGCCGGTGATTTTGCTTGGGCAATCCATGGGCGCAGTGGCGGTGTTGCGGGCTAATCCCCGAGTGGAAGGGATGATTCTGGAATGTCCGTACGACAAGTTTTTGACGACAGTGGGACACCGGTACCGGCAGATGGGGTTGCCGGCGTTTCCATTTGCGCACTTGCTGTTGTTCTGGGGCGGGGTGCAGCATGGGTTTGACCCGTTTCGGTTGAACCCGGTGCGAGAGGCGGAGAGGGTGACATGCCCGGCGCTGGTGTTGGCCGGCGAACATGATCCGTGGGTGCTGCCGGCGGAGGCACGAAGTGTGGCGTCCGCGATGAAGGGGCCGACGCAGTTTGTGCTTTTCACGAATGGCGGTCACGGAAGTTTTGCGAGCGAGGAATACCGGTTGACGCTCGGCGCTTGGCTGGACGCGACGCTCAGTCGAAGAAGCGGTACCGGAAAATAAACCAGAGGGCGGCAACGCCGTCTTTCCAACCGATTTTTTTGCCTTCGCTGTAGTCGCGCCCGGAGTAGTTGATGCCGGTTTCGTAGAAGCGGTACCGCCGCCGCGCCAACTTTGCGGTGAGTTCGGGTTCGATGCCGAACCGGTCGGAGGTGAGCTTCATGTCGGCAACGCACTGCCGGCGGAAAACTTTATAGCAGGTTTCCATGTCGGTGAGGTTGAGGTTACAGACCATATTGGAAAGCAGGGTAAGAAAGCGGTTAGCCATGTAGTGCCAAAAGAGGAGCACGCGATGCGTTCCGCCGGTAAAGCGCGAGCCGTAGACGACATCGGCACGGCCATCGAGAATGGGTTTCAGGAGGAGGGGGTAATCCACGGGGTCGTATTCGAGGTCCGCATCTTGGATGAGGAAGATGTCGCCGGTGGCGTGTTCGATGGCGGTCCGGATGGCGGCGCCTTTGCCGCGGTTAAAAGGGTGAGAATGGATGCGGAGATCTTTCGCGCCGGATAGTTTGTTGAAGACGTCAGCGGTCCCATCGGTGGAGGCGTCGTCGACGAGGACAATTTCTTTGGTGAGGCCGCAAGTGTCGGCGGCGCGGACGCGGCGAACGATTTCTTCCAGAGTCTTCACTTCGTTGAAGACCGGAATCAGGATGGAAATCGTTTTGTAAGTGTCGGCCATGGGCGAAGTATAGGGAAAGTTTTTTAGTGGACAATCGAAAACGCCAATGTTTATGCGACTCTGGTGTGGGTGAAAAAATATTCAAAAAAGATGTTGCATTGATTGGGAGCAACCGGTACAAAGGCCGTCCTTTCGCGGAGTAAGAAAGTTTGCGAGGGGCTTGACAGGCGGAACGCGAGAGAGTAAATAGTCAACGCTTGCGAGGGACGTAAGGAAGTTCTTTCGGAGATCAACCCGAAACGCCAAGACGGCGGAGCTTTCCCACAGGGTGGGAGCAATCAGCGGTTAGTCATTAGTGTTCAGCCGGCGGCTGAGCGTTAATCAACTGAAAGCAGATTGTAATGCATCGCCTGACGGCGGTGCATTTTGTTCCTTGAAAACTGAATATGTGCGATACGTGAGAGCCCACGTTTGTTCCGATGCAAATCGGGACGAACTTTGAGTGTAGTAAAGTTAGATCAGTCACTTAGCCGTGATTGACCGGCTCAATGTGGAAACGATCGGATCATTACAGGTCTGAAAGTTTTTTAACGGAGAGTTTGATTCTGGCTCAGAACGAACGCTGGCGGCGTGGATAAGACATGCAAGTCGAACGAAACATCTTGCGTAGCAATATGTAAGGTGTTGAGTGGCGAAAGGGTGCGTAACACGTAGCTATCTACCTTGAAATGGGGGATAACGCCGAGAAATCGGTGCTAATACCGCATGTGACCGTAAGGTTAAAGTTGGGGATCGTAAGACCTGACGTTTCAAGATGAGGCTGCGGCCTATCAGGTAGTTGGCGGGGTAAAAGCCCACCAAGCCTAAGACGGGTAGCTGGTCTGAGAGGACGACCAGCCACACTGGAACTGAGACACGGTCCAGACACCTACGGGTGGCAGCAGTCGAGAATTTTTCTCAATGGGGGAAACCCTGAAGGAGCGACGCCGCGTGAGGGATGAAGGTCTTCGGATTGTAAACCTCTGTCATCTGGGATCAATGCTGTTCACCTAACACGTGAATAGTTGCTAGTACCAGAAGAGGAAGCAGTGGCTAACTCTGTGCCAGCAGCCGCGGTAATACAGAGACTGCAAGCGTTGTTCGGATTCATTGGGCGTAAAGGGTGCGCAGGCGGTCTGGTAAGTCGGGTGTGAAATCTCGAGGCTTAACCTCGATAGGTCATTCGAAACTGCCAGGCTCGAGGATTGGAGAGGAGACTGGAATAGTTGGTGTAGCAGTGAAATGCGTAGAGATCAACTAGAACACCGGTGGCGAAGGCGAGTCTCTGGACAATTCCTGACGCTCAGGCACGAAAGCCAGGGGAGCAAACGGGATTAGATACCCCGGTAGTCCTGGCCCTAAACGGTGTTCACTTGGTGTGCGGGGAGTCGACCCCCTGCGTGCCGCAGCTAACGCGATAAGTGAACCGCCTGGGAAGTACGGTCGCAAGATTAAAACTCAAAGAAATTGACGGGGGCCCGCACAAGCGGTGGAGCATGTGGCTTAATTCGATGCAACGCGAAGAACCTTACCTGGCCTTGACATCTATCACGAAAATCGGTGAAAGCCGGTGACGGCCCGAAAGGGTGCAGGGGATAGACAGGTGCTGCATGGTTGTCGTCAGCTCGTGTCGTGAGATGTTGGCTTAAGTGCCGCAACGAGCGCAACCCCTGTGTTTAGTTACTCCGCAAGGAGGTCTCTAAACAGACTGCCTCGCTTTAAACGAGGAGGAAGGTGGGGATGACGTCAAATCAGTATGGCCCTTACGGCCAGGGCTGCACACGTGCTACAATGCTCGGTACAGAGGGACGCAAGACCGCGAGGTGGAGCCAATCCCATAAAACCGAGCCCAGTTCAGATTGGAGTCTGCAACTCGACTCCATGAAGCCGGAATCGCTAGTAATGGCGCATCAGCTACGGCGCCGTGAATACGTTCCCGGGCCTTGTACACACCGCCCGTCACATCATGGAAGCCCGCTGCACCCGAAGTCGCCGAGTCAACCGCAAGGAGACAGGCGCCGAAGGTATGGCTGGTGACTGGGATGAAGTCGTAACAAGGTAGCCGTAGGGGAACCTGCGGCTGGATCACCTCCTTTCTAAGGAGACCTTGAGTTAGGGCTTCGGCTGCTAACTCGGAAATCCTAGGTCGAATCCTGGAGAAATTCAGGACGCTCGAACGTATCGCACACTTCAGTTTTCAAGAACAATGTTCTTTGACGACGTATAATGGCTGCTGCCGTGAGCGGTGCGCCTCGCGAGTGCCTAGCGCATGAGCTTCGGCGCATAGCCCTTCGGGGCCATAGCTCAGTTGGTAGAGCGCCTGCTTTGCAAGCAGGAGGTTACGAGTTCGAGCCTCGTTGGCTCCACCAACTCAGCCGGTAACTAATTACCGACTGGGCGCGTAGCTCAGTTGGTTAGAGCATGCGCTTGATAAGCGCAGGGTCGGAGGTTCGAATCCTCCCGCGCCCACCATTCTATGACGTGAACAATTTTCCTGCGCAAGCGGGAGTGGTTCTTTGATAATTGCATACAGGTTGTGGTATCAAACTACAATTATATGCTGAGAATACTAAGTCTGAGACTTGAAAGAGAATCAGACGGTAAGTTTGTGATCAAGCTACTAAGAGCGCAGGGTGAATGCCTTGGCGACAAGAGGCGATGAAGGACGTAGCAAGTTGCGATAAGCGACGGGGAGCGGCAAACACGCTTTGATCCGTCGATGTCCGAATGGGGGAACCCAGCCGGAGTAATATCCGGCTACAGTGGGCTGAATACATAGGCCCATGTGAGCCATACCTGGTGAAGTGAAACATCTCAGTAACCAGAGGAATAGAAAGAGCACATCGATTCCCCGAGTAGTGGCGAGCGAAACGGGAACAGTCTAAACTTCAGTGCTTGCACTGGAGGGTTGCGGGACCGCGATATGGTAGGTCAAGAGTTAGTCGAAGCCGATGGAAACCGGCTCCACAGAGGGTGACAGACCCGTAGACGAAAACTTTAGACCGCCTAGCGGCATCCCAAGTAAGACGGCACACGTGAAACGTTGTCTGAATCCGCGCCGACCACGGCGTAAGACTAAATACTCCTTGTCGACCGATAGTGAACTAGTACCGTGAGGGAAAGGTGAAAAGAACCCCTTTGAGGGGAGTAAAAAGAACCTGAAACCCTGTGCTTACAATGTGTCATAGCCCCGTAAGGGGTGATGGCCTGCCTTTTGCATAATGAGTCTGCGAGTTATTGTCAGTGGCAAGGCTAAGTGCGGTTCGACGCACGCAGCCACAGCGAAAGCGAGTCTGAATAGGGCGACCAGTCGCTGGCAATAGACCCGAAGCGGAGGTGATCTACGCATGGTCAGGGTGAAGTCTGGGTAACACCAGATGGAGGCCCGAACTCGTGAATGTTGAAAAATTCTGAGATGAACTGTGTGTAGGAGCGAAAGACTAAACAAACCCCGTCATAGCTGGTTCTCCCCGAAATATATTGAGGTATAGCGTCCGGCCACTAGCGCGCGGAGGTAGAGCACTGAATGGGATAGGAGCCTTACCGGGCTACCGAATCCAATCAAACTCCGAATACCGCGTTGCACTACCCGGGCAGTCAGACAGTGGGGGATAAGCTTCATTGTCGAGAGTGAAACATAAACAGACTATCAGCTAAGGTGCCTAAATTACGTTTAGTGGAAAGGATGTGAGGTTACTAAAACAGTGAGGATGTTGGCTTAGAGGCAGCCATCATTTAAACAGTGCGTAACAGCTGACTCATCGAGTGATCTCGCGCCGAAAATGATTGGCGATCAAACGTAATACCGAAGCTATGGATTCACCAGATCCTCGGATTTGGTGAGTGGTAGGGGAGCGTTCCAAGCGCATCGAAGGTGGATGGTGACTGAAACTGGAGTGCTTGGAAGTGAGAATGCAGACACGAGTAGCGATAAAGTCGGTTAAATTCCGACTCGCCGTAAACCCAAGGTTTCCTGGGGAAGGTTCGTCCGCCCAGGGTTAGTCGGGACCTAAGTCGAGGCCGTAAGGCGTAGATGATGGACAGTTGGTTAATATTCCAACACCCCCTTGGCTTAAGCTGTCAGGAACCCAGAAGGGAATGCAAGCCACCGATTGAAAGTGGTGGTCAATACCGTAGGAATACGGAGTTGGACGTGGAAGCTACGGCTGAAGCGGATTTGCTAATACCACGCTGGCGAGAAAAGCCTGGCAGTGTTCACCTAGGGGCCCGTACCGTAATCCGACACAGGTGGGTGAGATGAGTATTCTCAGGCGCGCGAGTGAAATCTCTCTAAGGAACTCGGCACATTAGCCCCGTAACTTCGGAAGAAGGGGCGCCCCGAACGGTCAGATTATATCAAAGCCGATTGGGGCCGCAGTGAAATGCGCACTACGACTGTTTAACAAAAACACAGCTCTGTGCTAATTCGCAAGAAACTGTATACAGAGTGACAAGTGACCAATGCGGAAAGATTAAGGCAAGGGGTCAAGGCGTAAGCCCGAAGCTCTGAACCTAAGTCCCCGTGAATGTCGGCCGTAACTATAACGGTCCTAAGGTAGCGAAATTCCTTGTCGGGTAAGTTCCGACCTGCACGAATCTTGTAACGAGAGTGCGACTGTCTCGGAGAGAGGCTCGGCGAAACTGTAGTTGCGGTGAAGATGCCGCATACCCGCAGTAGGACGGAAAGACCCCGTGCACCTTTACTGTAAGCTGATATTGGACTTTGGTGTGTGATACGTAGCGTAGGTGGAAGCCTTTGAAGCCGAGCTTTCGGGTTCGGCTGAGGCGCCAATGAAACACCACTTTTCGCTCATTAAGGTTCTAACCCCGTACCCTGATCGGGTTGGGGGACCGTGTCAGCGGGTCAGTTTGACTGGGGCGGTTTCCTCCCAAAAAGTAACGGAGGAGTACGAAGCTTGGCTCAACCTGGTTGGCAATCAGGTGTTGAGGATATGGCTAGAAGCCAGGCTCACTGTGAGACTCACAAGTCGAGCAGATACGAAAGTAGGTCCAAGTGATCCGGCGGTAGAATGTGGAATTGCCGTCGCTCATCGGACAAAAGGTACGCCGGGGATAACAGGCTTATCGGTTCCAAGAGTTCATATCGACGAACCGGTTTGGCACCTCGATGTCGGCTCATCGCATCCTGGGGCTGGAGAAGGTCCCAAGGGTCCGGCTGTTCGCCGGTTAAAGCGGTACGCGAGCTGGGTTCAGAACGTCGTGAGACAGTTCGGTCCTTATCCACTGTGGGCGCAGCAGACGTGAGGGATTTGTTCCTTAGTACGAGAGGACCGGGAACAACGCTCCTCCAGTATTCCGGTTATGCTGTCAAGCGTAGCGCCGGGTAGCTGTGAGCGGAAACGATAAGCGCTGAAAGCATCTAAGCGCCAAGCGCCTCCCAAGATTACGTCTGACGGTCGCAAGACCCTAAAGGCTCGAGGTAGACCACCTCGTTGATAGGCCAGATGTGTAAACGTGGCAACACGTGAGCTGACTGGTACTAATTAGCCGTGCGGCTTGATCACTTAAATTTCCCTTTACCGGGAGATAGTGATTTAAACAAACATCTCAGCAACTTGTAGCGAATCCCTTCCTGTATGCAATTATTAGAGAACCACGCGTTCTTTTGAAAACAATTTCCCGGTAGTTTTGCCGCAGTGGTCCCACCCGTTCCCATTCCGAACACGGCCGTGAAACGCTGCAGGGCCGATGGTAGTGCCTGTATAGCTTGCGCGAGAGTAGGTCGCTGCCGGGGTTATTTCAAAGCCCGCATTCAGCAATGAATGCGGGCTTTGCACTTTTCACAAGTTGGCAGATTACTGAATTGCGGCTTTTGTGAGCTTCGTCAAAACCTTCCACATCTGTTCTGATTTCTCGCATTCCAGCAATGCGTGACGGGCCTCGGCAGATTCAAACGTTCGAACCAACCCAGCCAATAGGCGCAAGTAGAAAGCCGTTGCCGGTGTCGGAATCACGATAAAAAAGAAAATTTTAGTCAACCGGTCTTCATGACCGCCAAAGTTGATCCCCTTCTCCTTCAATCCGACCGCAAATTTCAGACCACCGTCCTCAACATCCCGTACATGTGGAAATGCCAACCCATGCTCTACTGCCGTGCTGATGATGGCCTCGCGTCTGAGCGCCAATTCTGCGACTGTCTCTTCATCATCAATAAATCCAGCCATGGCCAATGTTTTTGCGAGTTCGCCAATCACTTCTTCACGAGTCACCCCTGCCAACTTTGGCACCATCAAATCCGGCGCTGAAAACCGCGCGACCCCAACCACGGACGGACGAGTCGCTGCATATTTTGGCTTCATCTGGCGCGCCACGATTTCAGGGAAGAAAAGAAATCGGCCACAATGCGGACAATTTTGCAGTACCTCACCGGTCTTAGCGAGATTGACTACGTTGGCTGGCACGGCCAACCCGCAGCGCGAACAACTTCCATGTGCCAGCGGCACCACTGCCAACGGGTCGCGTTTCTGCAGTCGATCGTACCGAGCGGCCACATCTTCGGGTAGCGCCGCGTGGATTGACGTAATGGCCTTCTCCAACTCAGCAAGTGGCAAATTGGAACTTGATACCTTTTGCTCCTCACGAGCAAAATTTAACTCCTGCAACTGAATCAACTGATTCAAGACGCTTTTCATTGAGCAATCTTCCGCCTCCGAACTTGGGACAACTGGGCCAGTGTAGAGCAGTTGTGTATCGCCGCAAAACAAAACTTCTCCGCACCGCGGTCCGTCGGTTGTCGTAACCGGATGCGGGCTTCAATCGCCAAACTTTTTCTTGAGGTGTTCGTATAAGACCTGTTGTTCCGCCTCACTCATCCCTGCCAGATGTTCCTTTACCAATTCCCGTGCCCGGAAACTCTCGGCGCGTTTCACCCCTGCTTCGAATTCCTCCACGCTCTCCCAAAACGCCTTCCCTGTGTCAAACATCGCCCATGGTTTGGGCCGCATGTTGCCGTCCTTCTTCCGGTACTTCACCCCGTCCACCAACGTGGATTTGCCAACGATCCGGTACGTGCGGTCGAAAAATACCCGGTCCACCCGGATCACTGAATTCGAATCCACATACCGGCCAAACAACGTGAATGCCGCCACGAACAGCTTTTTGCGATTCGCATGATCGCGGAACGTGCCCATGTCGTTCTCGGGATTCTGTGAACCGCGTGCTGCTTTGATGGAAACCTCGATGGTCTGCCCGCCGCAGACGATGGCCAGATCCGCCAGCCGGTTCTTCTCGCTACCGGCTTGGCCAGTGTCGAAATTCTTTTGGGTCAGACCAGGAATGTGCTTCTGCAGTGCCGTGCACAGCGCAGCCTGGGCGTCATCCTCGAAATTCCGCCACACCGTCGTGTAACTCGTCGCGTACCGATTGGTGGCCAAGGCGCTGGTTACCTCGTCGGCAAGCGTGGCTTTCAACTTATCCAGTTTCGCCACCACCTCTACTGCTGTTGGCGCGTCCGCAAAAACCGGCAAGCTCCACAGCAGGCTGGCCAAAAGAATGAAGTTTTTCATGGCATGCGTTGCCTCGCAATCTCGCAGTACTTGGGCGACCGGTCAATGTGGATAAACTGGCGACCGGTCTTTTTCGCAACGGCAGCGACCGTTCCGGTTCCGCCGAATGGATCGAGCACCACGTTCCCCCGGTAACTGAAAAACTTTATCAGCCGGTAAATCAATTCCTCAGGGAATGGCGCGGGATGGCCCTCTGTCTTCTGACCTTTGAGCGCTGACTTCTTGCTGTACAGACCCTTCAGATACGGTTGCCGGCCCTTTGTCTCGGGGTGAATCTCCCAAAATCCATCGCTGAATTTGATGAACTCCGCGCTGGTGATGTCACGGCTTGCTTTATCGCCCCTCAAAAACCATGAGTCCTTCGAAAACACCAACACGTATTCCCAACTCGGTAAGATGTGCGGATTGCTTGGGCTGCGGAACGATCCCCACGCCGTCCGTCGCCGGATTGTCTGTTTGTACCAAATAATCTCCGTCCGCATAATGAACCCGAGATCGCGCAGCTGCCGGGCCATGTCGTAATGCACCGGCTTGAAGTCTTTGATGCTCGTCGGACAAATGTTCAACGCAAACCGTCCGCCCGGCACGAGCACGCGCAACACTTGCCGCCAGACCGGCTTGAGCCACTCCAAATACTCCTCGTAAGGAAGTGAATCATCATGGCCATCGTACTCCAGCCCGACGTTGTACGGCGGGGAGGTGATCGCCAAATGCACCGATTCAGCCGGTATCTTTGCCAACACTTCCCGGCAATCGCCGCAGATGATTTGTTCCTTCATGTCTCTCTTATAAATCTGCTAGACTCATTTTCGCGATGAAAAACCTCGTCCTCGTCGGCTTTATGGGCAGCGGCAAGAGCAGTGCCGGCCGACTCGTTGCCAGCCGGTTGGGCTTGCAATTCGTGGACATGGACGCTGTCATCGAAGAACGAGTTGGCCAAACCATCCCGGCAATTTTTGAAACCCAAGGCGAAGCCATCTTCCGCCAGCACGAACGCGCCCTGGCACAGGAACTTGCCGGCCAGTCCGATCAGGTCATCGCAACCGGTGGCGGCATCGTCCTCAACCCTGACAACATCGCCGATTTCAGCCGGACCGGGATCGTTGTCTGTTTTTGGATCTCGCCCGAAGCAGCCTTCGAACGAACCAAACACACCAGACACCGGCCACTCCTCGAAGCCGAAGCCGACCGGCAGGCGCGCATCGTGGCATTGCTCAAAAAACGCGAGCCGCTCTACCGGGCGATTCCCATTCAAATTGACGTATCGCAAATGACCGTTACCCAGCAAGCCGATGCCCTCGAACGCATTTACCGCGAGCGAAATTAAAGCGCGCGCGCGGCAACTCGGTTTCGATTTAGTCGGCATCACGACCGCTGCGCCGCCGCCCCATGCCGGCCAGTTCCAGCAATGGCTTGCCGACAAGTTCCACGGCGAGATGGCCTACCTGGAGCGCAACGCCGAGAAACGCATCGCACCGGCAAAAGTTCTGGCCGATGCAAAATCCATCATCGTCGTCGGTTTGAATTACTACCCCGGCAAGACACGCCACATCGCTCGGTATGCTGTCAGTGGCCGGGATTATCACGATGTGATGACTACGAAGCTGAAACAACTTACGGAGTTCACCGGCGGCCTTTGGTACGTAGATACCGGGCCGATTCTCGAACGCGATCTCGCGCAACGGGCCGGCATCGGATTTATCGGTAAGCATACAAACCTCATTAGCCGGCAACTGGGGAATTGGGTTTTCCTTGGGGCAATTCTCTCGCCGCTGGAGTTGCCGGCCGACAAACCGGAAGGCGAATACTGCGGGACTTGCCGGCGGTGCATGGATGTTTGCCCGACGCGCGCCATCGTTGCGCCGTACCGGCTGGATGCCCGGTTGTGCATCAGTTATCTGACGATCGAACTGAAGGGGAGCATACCGGTGGAGTTGCGGCCGTTGATCGGTGACCGGGTGTTTGGGTGTGATGACTGTCTCGAAGTTTGCCCGTGGAACCGGTTTGCCCGGCTCGCGCAGTTCCAACCGCGGGAGTTGCCGGCGTTGACGGATTTCTTGTCGTGGGATGACGCCAAATTCAAAAGCTTCTTTGCCGGGACGCCGATTTACCGGCTGAAGCGGCGGGGGTTCTTGCGAAACGTGTGTGTGGTGCTGGGGAACAGCGGCGACAAGGCGGCGTTGCCGGCCTTGCAGAAGGCGCTGGATGACCCGGAGCCGCTGGTGCGCGAGCACGCGGCGTGGGCTATTAGTCGACTTTGACAGTCGCCGGTTTTGCCACTATGGTTGCGCCCGTGAAAACCATTCTTCTTTTTTTGGCGATTGCCGGAACTGCGTTCGCGGATGTGAATCTGTTCAACGACGGGACGTGGCTGATTGACGGCGCGGAGGATCCGGCTACGAACGCGTCGAGCATCCAATTATTCATTGATAAGGAGCCGGTCGGGTCGTTTTCGGAGTTGAAGTTTTACTACAATACCGGCAGCAATAATTTCGCACAGGTTTATTCGATTACCGGGAGCGGGACGTTCGCGCCGTCGCTGCCGCCGCCGAGTGAGCCGGGCGGGGTGTTTCGGTTGGCGAGTTATTGGGATTGTGAGCAGGGGTTGATCGGGACGATTGCGGTGACGGAGTTGGGGTGGAAGAGCAAGCCGAACAAGAAGGGGCTGCTCGAATTGACCGGCAAACTCGCGAACCAGAATTCGATGGAAACGAAAAAGATGAAGCTGTCGTTTTTGCCAGTCGCAAGCGATTACCTGCGGCTGGAATTGGACTTTGATTTGGTGGCGACGCGGGATTTTTGTGTGGATCTGACGAAGCATCCGACGCAACAGCAGTTCCGGGTCGTGACGATGTATTCCAACTTCGTTTCGCTGAATGAGCATGCCAATGATCTCGCCCGGTATACCAAAATCACGGAGAAGAACTGCGCAGGAATCTATGGTTGCTCCACAAAAAAGGAGTCGTTTTGTATCGCGTTGACCAATGCGCCGGCGGGGCAGTTGATCAATGCCTCGCGCCGGTTGGGGGAAACGCGGATGTTGTTGGCGCATACGACGGAGGGGCCGCGCCTGACGCCGGGTTTGGCGGTTGCGTATTTTTCGCCGGGGCCGGGCCGCATCAAACCGCAAGGTTTGTTTGAGCCGACTGACGATCCCGCGGCTGAGAATATCCAATTTTGGGGCAACTGGGTGGATGCGAAAAAGCAATACAAGCAGAAGCAGAAGGTCGGCCGGTTTCGTGTCGCGCTGGAGGCGACTTGGCCCAAATCGCTAAACTGCGACACGCTTCAGACACCTGCGCAGTAAGCTGCTCAAGGCTTGCCAAGAAACTGGCGTTGGAATAGTTCGCGGCGGTTTTTCTTGCCGGCATGGCGAACGCAGATGAGGTCGAGAACGGCGGTCAACCCGGCTAGGAGCGCGAACAGAAAACACCACGTCCAGAAGAGCAGAAACAGCGGGCCTTGGAGGTGTTCCTTGAGGATGGTTTCGCCGAGGCCGAGCATGAGCAGACAGCCAATCAGGAATATCCCGCCGAGTGTGCGAACGACGAACTTGCCGCGATAGGTCAGCTTGGGTTCGGGGGCGGCGCCCATAAGCGCCTCCGGTCAGACGACAACTTGTTCAGTCGCGCCGTCGAAGAAGTGGCACTTCTTCATGTCAAACGCCATCTCCAGTTTTTGGCCAACGGTGGCGCGTTGATGGCCGTTGACGCGGGCGGTGAAGTTGTGTGTTCCGCTGGTCAGATAAATGTAAACTTCCGCGCCCATGGGTTCGACGACTTCAACGGTGGCATTCATCGTTTGGTCCGGCTTGGCGAACGAGGCGAGAGCTTTTTCGTTGATATCTTCGGGGCGAATCCCGAAGACAACGGCCTTGCCGACATGCCCGGTCAGTTTGCCGGCCATGTCGTCGTTGACACGGATGGCGAAGCCTTTGCCGGATTCGGCAAACCACAGGCCGCCGCTACGTTGTTCGATGACCCCCTTGAAGAAGTTCATCGGTGGTGAACCGATAAAGCCGGCCACGAACATGTTTTTCGGATTGTCGTAGAGGTCAATCGGTTCCGCGACTTGCTGGATGAGGCCGTCCTTCATGACCACGATCCGGTCGCCCATGGTCATCGCCTCGACTTGGTCGTGCGTGACATAGATCATCGTGGAGTTTAACCGGCTGTGGAGTTTGGAAATTTCGGCGCGCATTTGGACGCGCATTTTGGCGTCGAGGTTCGAGAGCGGCTCGTCGAACAGGAACGCTTTTGGTTTGCGGACGATGGCGCGACCGACGGCGACGCGTTGGCGTTGGCCGCCGGAGAGAGCCTTCGGTTTACGCTCGAGTTGTTCGTCGGTGATGCCGAGGATTTGGGCGGCTTCGCGGACCCGTTGGTCAATTTCAGCCTTGGGGTATTTCCGCAGCATGAGGCCGAACGCCATGTTTTTGTAGACGGTCATGTGCGGGTAGAGCGCGTAGTTTTGGAAGACCATCGCAATGTCACGATCCTTGGGCGGCACGTCATTGACGATGCGGCCATCAATGGAAATTTTGCCGCTGGAGATTTCTTCGAGACCGGCAATCATCCGTAACGTGGTCGATTTGCCGCAGCCGGATGGGCCAACGAACACCATGAATTCCTGGTCGTTGATCTCAAGATTGGCGTTATCAACGGCCTTCACGCCGCCGGGATAGATTTTGCAGACATTTTCGAGAATGACTTTCGCCACGGTGAGCCCTCCAGGTTGCTGAAACTCGTGCGGGTTTTGTAACAGCCGGTAGGGGGGTGAGTCAAACTTAACATTGAGATTTCCCCTGTGCGCTGGAGCCTGTTATAGTCGGCGGCACATGGGATCATTTGAGAATGTTTGGCCGCAATACCGGCGGTTGCTGACGTTTGTCCAGCCTTACCGGGGGCGATTGGTGGCGGGGATTTTGTTTGGAATTTTGTACGGGCCGACCAATGTCGCCGTGCTGTCCGTTGTCAAAAAAGTTTGGGCGCAGTTTTTCGAGATGGGGACGCACGAATGGAAATGGTGGCAGGCAGCCGGGGTGGCGTTGTTGTTGCCGGGGACGATGATGTTGCGCGGGGTGTGCGACTTCCTGGGTGCGTACTTGATGAACTGGGTTGGCCAGCGCGCGGTGATGGATTTGCGGGTGCGGATGTTTGAGCAGTTGCAGCGGTTGTCTTTGGATTATTATTCCGGCACGCGGACGGGGGAATTGATGTCGCGGGTCACCAACGACACGAGCGTCGTGCAACAAGGCATGGCCAATGTGGTCGAGGACGTCGTCAAAGAGCCGGTCACGTTGGTCAGCGTGTTGGGGTGGTTATTATGGATGGACTGGCGATTGACTCTGGCCGGGCTGGTGCTCTTTCCGGTTTGTTTGGTGCCGATTGTGGTTTACGGGCGGCGCACCCGCAAGGCCAGCAAGTCAGCGCAACAGAATCAGGCCGATCTGCTCGCAGTCTTGCAGGAAGCCATTGCCGGGCTGCGGGTGATCCGGGCGTTTGGCGCGGAACAACGGGAGACGGATGATTTTCGGACGATCTGCAAGAGCTTCTTCCGGCAACGCATGCAAGTGGCGCGCGCGCGGGCCATCAGCACGCCGCTGATTGAACTCGTCGCGGGGGCGGGTGGGGCGCTGGTGTTTTTGTACGCGTTCTACATGGACATGGAAGGCAGCAAGATCATCGCGTTTGGGCTGGGGTTATTCATGCTTTACGCGCCGGTGAAGAAACTCAGCCGGGTGCATCTGCAGATTCAAGAAACCCTGGCTGCCGGCGAACGCATCTTTCAGTTGGTGGACGAACAACCATCCGTGCTCGAAGCCGCCACGCCGAAAACCTTGCCGCGTTTCAGCCGGAGCATCGAGTTTGACCGGGTGAGTTTTCAGTACAAGGACAGTGCCGGCGCGCCGGTGCTCGACGAAGTGACCTTGACCGTCCCGGCCGGTGCGCTCGTCGCTGTCGTCGGCGCTAGCGGCGCCGGCAAGACGACCTTGTTCAATATGATTCCGCGGTTCTACGATCCGGTCAGCGGCGCGGTGCGGATTGATGGCGTGGATATCCGGGAAGTCAGCTTTCAATCCTTACGCGCGCAGATTGGCTTGGTAACCCAAGAGACTTTCTTGTTCAACGATACTGTGGCCGGCAACATTGCGTACGGCAAACCCCATGCCACCCGAGCCGAGATCATCGAAGCCGCGAAAAGCGCTCACGCCCACGAGTTCATCGAGCAGATGTCGCAAGGGTATGACACCAGTACCGGCGACCTCGGCGTGAAACTTTCCGGCGGGCAGCGCCAACGGCTCGCGATCGCGCGCGCGATTCTGAAGAATCCGCCGATTCTGTTGCTCGACGAAGCGACCAGCGCCCTCGATTCCGAAAGTGAACGAGCCGTCCAGTCCGCGTTGGATGATTTGATGTGGGGCTCAGGCCGACAAACGCGTCCAACGATGTTGGTAATCGCCCACCGGCTATCCACCGTGCAGCATGCCAACCAGATCATCGTGCTCGACAAGGGGCGGGTGGTGGAACAGGGGACGCACGACGAATTGATTGCCCGTGCCGGTACCTACAAACGGCTGCACGATCTGCAGTTCAATGTATGATTGGCTGGGTGCTGCGTTTTTTGGTGATGTTCATCGGCCGCACGTTGCGGTGGCGCGTCGAGGATCCGGCCGGCTTGTTAGCCAATACACCGCACCGGTCGGTCTTGTTCGCCACCTGGCATAATTGTTTGTTTCTCGTTCCCTACCTCTACCGGAAACACTGGCACGGCCGGCAACGCACCAAGGTGGCGGTACTGGTCAGCGCCAGCAAAGATGGGGAGAAGTTGGTGCGCGTGTTGGAAAAATTCGACCTGATTTGTGTCCGCGGTTCCAGCAGCCGACGCGGCAAGGAGGCGTTGCTCGAAATGACCCGGTTGGTCAACGACGGTTATGATGCCGGGATCACACCCGACGGGCCGCGGGGGCCAAAATACCGGGTGGCAAATGGCATCGTCAGCCTCGCGCACCTGACCGGCGCGCCGATTATTCCGTTTGTGTGGAATACGAGTTGGAAGATTACGTTGAAAAGTTGGGATGCGTTCATGATCCCCTTACCGTTTGGACGGGCGACCTTGCGGATTGCAGCCCCGATCAGCGTCCGACAGGATGAGGATCGTGAAAATAAAAGACTTGAGCTTGAAACGGTTTTGCAGTCTCTGGTGAAACCATGAAAACACTCGTGGGAATTCTCCTCGGCAGCGATTCGGATTGGCCGACAATGAAGGCGGCAGCGGAAGTCTTGAAGGAATTGGGTCTCGGGAGCGAAGTGAACGTGATGAGCGCGCACCGGACCCCCGACGATGTCGCCGAATATGCCAAATCCGCTGTTACCCGTGGGCTGCAAGTCATCATTGCCGGGGCCGGGGGGGCGGCGCATTTGGCTGGGGTGGTGGCGGCGGTGACCCCGTTGCCGGTAATTGCCGTACCGATTGAGACGAAGTGTGCGGGTGGCTTGGATTCATTGCTAGCGATGGTGCAGATGCCGAGCGGCGTACCGGTCGCCTGTGTGGCCATCGGCGGCGCGAAGAATGCCGGCATTTTGGCCGCGCAGATTGCGGCAACCGGTGACGCGGCGTTGCGGGAGCGGATCGTGAAATTCAAGGCCGAGATCGCCGATGAAGCCCGCGCCAAGAACCGCAAGTTACGCGATTCGTTGGCCGCCGAAAAATAGTTTGAACTTTTTTTCCGGATGGCGGGTCAAAACGGTTGCAGGGCATGGAAGGCTTCACTCGGTTGCTCGCGTCGGCCCCCGGCAGTGGTTACGCTTCTCCTAGCCTGACCTGACCTCACCCAGGTAGTCACTGCCACGCGCGAGCAACCGACTGAAGCCTTTCGGTTTTCAGAAATCGCCGTTGGCCCGGTAATACTCGTAGTGCTCCACCACCGTCGCGATATAGCGGCGCACCATCGGAAACGAAATCGCGTCCCGGAACTCGGCGGCTGTGGTGGCCGGCCCATTCGGCAGCCAGCGCAGACAATGGCCGTAGCCAGCGTTGTATTCAGCGAGTGCAAACGGCACCGGATCATCCCGGTCCTGCCAGCGCCGTAGCGCCCGCGCGAGATACCAAGTCCCGACTTCGATATTTAACCGTTCGTTCCACAGCATTTCCTTTGAAAAATCCTTGCGTCCGTTGGCGCGCGCCCAATCCCGCCCGGCGCCTTCCGTGACCTGCATCAACCCAATCTCGCCGACGCGCCCGCGAACGGTTGGATCAAACTCGCTCTCGCGGCGAATCACGGCTTTGATGAGATATTTGTCAACGGCGTGTTTGGTCGCAATTTCTTCGATGAGCCGGTCATAGCGTTGCTCGCGAAACTGCCAGCGGTAAAACACCGTGCTGGCAGCCACCAATGCCGCGGTGGCTAGCCCGATCGACAGGAGGTTACCAAATTGGTGAACCGATGACTTCTTCAAGCGTACCATTGGTGGGATAGTACGAAGCTGTGATGGAGGAAGGGAAGTCAAAGCTTGAGTTTTCAACCTGAATTTGTCATATCTGCGGCGTTGTTACCACAGGGTGCTTGAAGCTGCGAAAGTCATGAAATTGAAACGCCAAATCGTTCAACTGCGTCGCTGGATGCGCCGTGTAACGGCCTCTACGGTAACCGAATACGCTGTCATCATCGCCTTGGTTTCGATTGCCGCCGTGGTCTTGCTGGCCTCGATTGGCCGGCAAACCAATAATCTCCTCGAACAGATGAACAGCAACATGCCACAGTGAATCGCGGCAATTCCGCGCTTCGCTCTGCTTGACCGGACGGGTAGTATCGTCCCTAGTTGAAACCCACGATTGCCAAGGTTGTCGTTGATATCGCGCTCGACCGTGAGTTTGACTACCGGATTCCGCCCCATCTAAGCGACTTGGTTCACATCGGCTCCCGCGTCGCCGTTCCCTTCGGCACCCGCACCGCCCAAGGCTACATCGTCGGCCTTGCCGAATCCTCGCCGTACCCCAAACTCAAAGAACTCGGCGACGTCGTTAGCAAACGCTCCCTGCTCAGCGACAAAATGCTCGAACTCGTCCGCTGGATGGGCCGGTACTACTGCTGCCCCGTCGAACTCTGTGTGAAGTGCGCTCTGCCGGAAGTCGTCCGCAAATCCAAAATCAGTTGGAAAGAACGCCAATTCGTCAAAGCCGGCCAATGCACTCCGGAACAACTTGCCAAACTGCGTCCCAAAGCCCGGCAGATCATCGAACTCCTTCAACAATCCGCCGGCATGTTCGTCAGCAAACTTACCCAACAAACCCACGCCGACGCCTCCACTATCAAACGCCTTGCCGGCAAAGGCTACGTCGTAATCACCGATCAAGTGGACGAACGCGATCCATTCGGCGGCGAAGTCTTCCTCCCCACCGAACCCTTGACCCTGACCGCCGACCAAGCCAAAGCGCTCGTCCAGTGCAACGCGGCCATTGACCAACCGGAAAAGCCCGTCCTCATCCACGGCGTTACCGGCTCCGGCAAAACGGAGATTTACCTCCAAGCCATCGACCACGCCCTCCGGCAAGGCAAAGACTCCATCGTTCTCGTCCCTGAAATTTCCCTCACGCCCCAAACCGTCGAGCGTTTCCGCGCCCGTTTCCCACATCAACAAATCACCGTTCTCCACAGCAATCTCTCCGAAGGCGAACGTCACGACCAATGGCACAAAATCCGCGACGGCCTATCCCACATCGTCATCGGCGCCCGCTCCGCCGTTTTCGCTCCCGTGCAAGCACTCGGCCTCATCATCATTGATGAAGAACACGAGACCTCCTACAAACAGGACGAAGCCCCGCGCTACAACGCCCGCGATGTCGCCGTCATGCGTGGCAAATTTGAAAAGGCCGCCGTCGTTCTCGGCACCGCGACGCCCTCGCTCGAATCTTTCTACAATGCCGACCGGCGCCGCTACATCCTCGCGACTCTACCGGTTCGCGTGGACAACCAAAAAATGCCGCTCATGCGCATCGTGGACATGCGCCAGGAAATGATCCGGCAAAAAGGCCTCCACGTTCTCTCCCGCAAACTCCGCGACGCCATCGAAGCGCGGCTCGCCAAAAAAGAGCAGGTCATCCTCTTCCTCAACCGGCGCGGCTACGCCACGCACATGTTCTGCCCGAAATGCGGCTACGTCGCGCAGTGTCCGAATTGCAGCGTCAAACTCACTTACCATCGCAAAGCCGAAAAACTCGCCTGCCACCTCTGCGGCGACATCCGTCCCGCGCCCAAATTCTGTCCCGATCCCGCTTGCCGCGACCCGGCCATCCGCTATGCCGGCATGGGTACCGAAAAAGTCGAAGCCGCCATCGAAACCGCGTTCCCAAAAGCGCGCGTTCAACGCATGGACTCCGACATCATGACCCGCAAAACTCTTTACCGGGAAATCTTCCGCGACTTCCGCGTCGGCAAAATTGACATCCTCGTCGGCACCCAGATGATCGCCAAAGGGCTGCACTTCCCCAACGTCACCCTCGTCGGCATCATCTACGCCGACATGGCGCTGCACTTGCCGGATTTTCGCGCGGGCGAACGCACCTTCTCCCTCCTCGTCCAAGTAGCCGGCCGCGCTGGTCGCGGCGACGTTGAGGGCGAAGTTATCGTCCAAAGTTTCACCCCGTTTCACCCGGCGATCCAACACGCCCGGCAACACGACTACCTCGGCTTCTACGACCAGGAAATCGAATACCGCCGGCAACTCCACTATCCGCCCACCGCCCGCCTCGTCTGCCTTACCGTCAAAAGCAAAAGCGAAGAAAAAGCCAAATTCAGTCTCGACGCCATCGCCCGCGAACTCCGCAAACACATTCACACCACCGACGTCATGGGCGAACCCACACCGGCTCCGCTCGCCAAAGTCCAAAACCATTACCGCTTCCAACTCATCGTCCGCGGCGACCAAATCATGCGGCTCACCGAAGCCGTGAGCAAAGTCGTCACCACCACCAAACTTCCCGAAGGTGTTACCCTCGCCGTGGACGTCGACCCCTTATCACTCTTATGAACCAACACTACTTCATTACCGGCACCGATACCGGCGTCGGCAAAACGCACGTCACCGCCGCGCTCCTCCGCGAACTCCGCCGGCAAGGCATCAAAGCCGCCGCCTTCAAACCCATCGCCTGTGGTCCCGGCGGACGCGACGACGCCAAGATTTACCGGCGTCTCATGCACAACGAAGTCCCGCTCGACCTCCTCAACCCGGTCTATCTCAAGCAACCGCTCGCGCCGGTTGTCGCCGCCAAAATGGAACACCGGGAAATCAGCCTCCACAACATCCGCACCGCTTACCGGTCTCTCAGCGCGGAGTACCAAGTCGTCCTCGTCGAAGGCGCCGGGGGACTCATGGTGCCGATCAAACGCGACTACTACATTGCCGACCTCGCCAAAGACCTCGAACTGCCGGTTCTAATTGTCAGTCGTCTCAGCCTCGGCACCATCAACCACTCCGTCCTCACGGTCCGGGCCGCTCAATCCGCCGGCCTCCGCGTCGCCGGCATCATCCTCAATGACACCCTTGGCCGTACCGGCTTGGCGGAGCGCACGAATGTCACCGCCGTCCCGGCAACGTGCGGCGTCCCGTTGCTCGGAGTTGTCGCCCACAAAGCCCAACCCGACGTCCGCAAGATTGTGGTAAAATGCTGGCGATGAGATTTCTCTTCATCCTGCTCCTCACAACCTCGGCCTTTGCCGACACCAACGCGGTCACGCGCGGCCTGGCTTGGCTCGCATCCCAACAACGCGCCGACGGCTCCTGGAGCACCAACGTTGCGTTGAACTCCTTGCCGGTCCTCGCGTTCCTCTCCGCCGGCCGGCCGCTCGACGCGCAACTCGAACGCGCGGTCAGCCACATCATCGCACAGCAAACCCCGGCCGGCGCTTTCACGAATGGCGGCGCGATGATGTTTGGGCAAGGCATTACCACGTTCATGCTCGCCGAAGTTGCCGGCATGAGCCGCGAAGGCGCGAAACTCACCGCCCATCTCAACAAAGCCGTCCGCTTCATACTGACAGCGCAAGCCGTCGAAAAAGGCGACATCCATGCCGGCGGGTGGCGCTATTTTCCCGATTCCAAAGACAGCGACCTCGCCGTCACCATCTGGCAGGTGGTCGCATTACGCGCCGCGCAGAATGCCGGCATCCGTGTTCCGCAGGAGAGTCTTGATCGCGCCGGTCACTACGTCAACCGGTGCCGCCGCCCCGACGGCGGCTTCGCCTACCAACCCGGTGGCCAACCTAATGCCGGCCGCACCGCTGCCGGTATCATCGCGTTGCGGATGTGCGGCCAATTCGACTCGCCGGCCATTGAGCGTGGCCAGGATTGGCTGAAGGAGCATCCCTTGAAATGGGACAGCCCCTATCCGTATCACTCCGCATTTTTCTGTGCTCAAGCCCGGCTGGCCTTCGACCCGGCCGTGCTCACTGCGCATCAGTTACCGGATGGAAGCTGGCCGGCACCGCCCAATTCGATTGACGAAACGGATGCCGGCCCGCTCTACCGGACTGCCATGGCCATTCTCGCCCTGACGGCCCGGGACCATTTCCTCCCGGTCTTCATGGTCAACGATTGAGCAACTCCAGATTCCGGCGCGCATCCACCAGCGTCGGCTTCAATTCCAACGCCCGTTCCAAATGCACCCGCGCCTCGCCGGTATTCCCGCGCATCAATAAAATCGCGCCGAGTCGTTCCTGGGCATCCGCAAACCGGGGATTCAACTTCACTGCTTCCCGGGCATGAAACTCCGCCGTCTGAAAATCCCGTTCGCCCACGGCGTACCCGGCCACACTGAAATGCGCCATCGCCGAATTTGGATCTTTCTTCACCGAATCCGTCCACAACGTCTTTCCATCTTTCCAATCCGGCAACCGGAGCATCGTCAGCGTCGCAAACCAGACCGCACCGACAACGCCCACCACCTTCACCGCCCGCGCCGGCAAACTCAACGCCAACAGCAGAAACGGTCCGAGCATCGCCAAATAGAGATACCGGTCGGCACGTACCGTGGGATGCGGCACGAGTTGAAGCACCGGTAATAGCGCGATCAAAAACCAGCCCAACGCAAACCAACCCCACCGGCGTTCCCGCTTGATCGCCCAACCCCACACCGTCGCCCAACCAACTGCTGCCAACAAGCCGGCCGTGGAAGCACGCTCCACATAAAAATTATTCAGGCGCACCGGCCACACGAGTGTCGTGAGATATTCGCCGAGGACTTGGAACATCGTGCGCGTCCAATTCCAAACCGAAGGAAAATTTTCGGCGAGCTGACTCGATTCCTGGTGCCCCAGCACGCGCATCACCGCCGCAAACGCCGCCGGCACGAAGAAGAGCCACGTTCGTTGTACAGCCGTGCGCCACGGCGTTCGTTCCCGGTAAACCTCGTACCAGAACAACAGCGCCGGCATCACAATCACCAACGCGTGCGACAACGCCGCCAGAGTGAAACACAGCAACGCAAGCAACCGGCGCCGCGGATAAGCGAGCCACGCTAGCAATACGAAACAGGTGCCGAGGACGTTCTTACGTTCCGCGATCCACGCGACGCTTTCCACTTGCACCGGATGCCACGCAAACCAAACCGCCACCGTCACCGCCACCGGTAAGTTTTTCGTCCAGCGAAAGAGCAGCAACAGCAGTAACCCGGCATTCAGTGCGTGTAGGAGAGTCTGGGTGACGTGATAGCCGACGAACCGGCCACCCCACACCCAATGATCCACGGCAAGGCTGAGGTATTTGATGGGGTAATAGTCGGTGGAAAATATCGAGGTGAAGATCGACTTGAAGCCTTGCATCCCCGGCTGTGTGACCAAGGGATTTTGCAGCACGTTGACGTCATCATCCCAAAACAACATCTGGTGCGACCACGTCGGACTGAACAGCAGCAGCGTCAGGACGGCGAGGACCAGCGCGAAGCGATGTTCAGGTTTCACGAGGCGCGACTTTACGCGGTGGAAGGAATCTCTTCAAGAACTCCACCGGGTCATACGAATTCCCGGCCGCATCGCGGACTTCAAAATGCAGGTGGGGAGCGATTGCCATCCAGTTTCGCGCATCCGCGATCCGGGAGGTCTGCCCCATTTTGCCAATCCGCTGACCGACACCGGTGGCAATCTCGGCCAGATGTCCGTACAAGGTGAAGAACTTCTCGCCGCTAATCGGCCAGCGATGCTCGACGACAACATGCTTTCCAAAATCCGAAGCATACTCATCGTCGACGGCTTCCACCACGACGCCATCGAACACTCGGAACACGTCGTCGTCCGGCACCAATGTCGGTTCATCACTCTCGAAGTCACGGCCGGTTGCGCAATCCGTGAAGATGACGCGTGTGGTCTTACCGGTGGCGGTGACGGATACCGGCGCGATGTCGCAGCCGCGGTGAAAACGTTTGCCGCAATCGCGCGTGAAGCCGGGCTTGCCGTAGTCGGCGTTGACGCGGGTGCGGGCGAAGAATTTCTCCGGCGCGTCGAAGAGCTGCCGGTTCGGCGTCGGCCAGGCGATTTGGATTTTTTCGTTGGCCGGTAACGGAACGAAGCTCACAGCCCGATCGGATGCCACGTCGTCTTGGTTTCCTGTGTGGCGAGGATGGCGTAGGGGCTTTGCGATTGTTTCTCGGAGAAGATCGCGCGCTTCACGTTGAGCGAAGCTTGGCTCTGGATCGTCTTCCGATCTTCGACGTTGTCGCCGGCGTAGACGACGGCGTTGACATCCATGTGGCCGGCAATCTGTGAGAGAAGTTCGCTGCGGTAGCCGGTGAGGATGTTGACCACGCCCGCCGGTACATCGCTGGTGGCGATGACTTCAGAGAAGGTGATCGCACTGAGCGGTTTCTTATCGGAGGCGAGCGCAATGACGGTGTTGCCGCCGACGATGATCGGCGCGAGGTAATTCACGAGGCCGAGCAACGCGCTGTCTTGCGGCGCGATCAGGGCGACGACGCCGGTCGGTTCGGGGACGGAGAATGAGAAATGCGGCGAGGCCACCGGGTTCACGGTGCTGAAGAGTTGCTGATACTTGTCAGACCAACCGGCGTAGTGGATGAGCGTGTCGATCGTGTCGTCGACTTCCCGGCGGGCGTCGGCGACCGATGAACCTTGCTGTTGTAACTCCGCGATGAATTGATCGCGCCGGCCTTCGACCATTTCTCCGAGCCGGTAGAGAATCTGGCCGCGGTTGTAAGCGGACTTGCCGGCCCAGCTCTTTTGCGCGCTGCGGGCGACGACAACGGCGTTGCGGAAGTCTTTTCGGCTGCCGCGCGAGACGTTGGCGATGTGCCGGCCTTTGGCGTCGTTGAAGTCGAACGTGCGGCCGGACTCGCTGCGTGGGAATTCACCGCCGATGTAAAGTTTGTAGGTTTTTTGGACGGGGACGCGTGTGCTCATATCATTCAAGCTCCACATACGGTTGCAATCCGTGCCAGCCGCCTTCGCGACCGATGCCGCTTTCTTTGTAGCCGCCGAACGGACTGGTCGGGTCGAATTTATTGAACGTGTTGGCCCAGATGACGCCCGCGCGGACTTGCCGGGTCACTTTGAAAATCTTCGCGCCTTTGTCCGTCCATACGCCGCCGGACAGGCCGTAGGCGGTGTTGTTGGCTTTTTCGACGGCCTCGTCCTCGGTGCGGAACGTGAGAATCGAGAGGACCGGGCCGAAAATTTCGTCCCGGCAAATCCGGTGGGACTGCGAAACGTTGGTGAACAGCGTCGGCCGGAACCAGAAACCTTTCGCCGGTAATTCACAGCTCGGCTGCCACATCTCCGCGCCTTCCTCCGCGCCGCTGGCGACGAGGGCTTCAATGCGACCGAGTTGTTCCTTGGAGTTGATCGCGCCGATGTCAGTGTTCTTGTCGAGCGGATCACCGATGATCAACGTGGCCATGCGCTGTTTGAGCTTGGCGATGACGGTGTCGGCAACGCCTTCTTGCACGAGGAGGCGCGAGCCGGCACAGCAGACATGACCTTGGTTGAAGAAGATCGCGTTGATGATGCCTTCGACGGCTTGGTCAATCGCGGCGTCCTCGAAGATGATGTTCGCCGCTTTGCCGCCGAGTTCGAGCGTGTATCTTTTCTTCGTGCCGGCCAGTTCCTTCTGAATCCATTTGCCGACAGCGGTCGAGCCGGTAAAGGCGATCTTGTCGATGTCGGGATGCTGCACGATGGCGGCGCCGGTCGGGCGACCGCCCGGGATGATGTTGACGACGCCGGCAGGCAGCCCGGCATCTTGAATTAACTCGGCGAGTTTCATCGCCGTGAGCGGCGTTGTGTCGGCGGGCTTGAGGACGACCGTATTGCCGGTCGCGAGGGCGGGGGCGATTTTCCAGGCGGCCATGAGCAACGGGAAATTCCACGGGATGACTTGGCCGCAGACGCCGAGCGACTTGGCCTTGCGACCCGGGAAGGCGTATTCGAGTTTGTCAGCCCAACCGGCGTAGTAGAAGAAATGCGCGGCCGCGAGTGGAATGTCGGTGTCACGGCTCTCGCGGATAGACTTGCCGCCGTTCATCGTTTCAGCGACGGCAAATTCGCGGGCGCGTTCCTGCAGGAGGCGCGCGATCCGATAAATATACTTGCCGCGTTCTTTGCCGGACATCTTCGACCAGATTTTGGTGTACGCTTTGCGCGCGGCTTTGACCGCTTTGTCAACGTCGGGTGCGGTGGCGTCGGCGACTTCGGCCAAAGTGGTTTCGCGCGCGGGATTGATCGAGGGCCGGTAATTGCCTTCGGCCGGCGCGACGAACTTGCCGTCGATGAACAGGTCGTAGCGTTTGCGGAACTGCGGGTCAACGCTCTCGGGCGCGGGCGCGTAGTTCCATTGGAGCGGCGCGGTTTTCTCGGCGGTAGCTGTGCTCATGATTTATCCTGCCTGTGAAAAATAATCGCTGCTTTGGTAGACCCCGGTGCTTTCCTTGACGAGCTGCATCAGGATGTCGTTGGTCAATGTGCTCGCGCCAAACCGGAATAAATCCGGCGTGAGCCAGTCCGGGCCGAGGGTTTCGTTGACGATCACGAGATATTGAATCGCCTGCTTCGCGGTCTTGATGCCGCCGGCGGGTTTCATGCCGCGTTTCTGGCCGGTGCGCTGATGAAAATCGCGCACGGCTTCGAGCATGACGAGGGTGACCGGCTGCGTGGCCGCGGGTTGGACCTTGCCGGTGCTTGTCTTGATGAAATCGCCGCCGGCCGCCAACGCGAGATCGCTGGCGTGCCGGACGCGGTCGAGCGTGCCGAGTTCGCCAGTTTCGAGAATGACTTTCAGATGCACGTCGCCGCAGATGGATTTGAACTCGGCGATTTCGTCGTAGACGTAATTGTATTCGCCGCGCAGATACGCGCCGCGCGAGATGACCATGTCGACTTCGTCGGCACCTTCGCTAATGGCGTACCGGAGGTCTTGAATTTTCGTGTCGTGGTCGGCTTGCCCGCTCGGGAAGGCCGTTGCGACGGCGGCGACGTGGATGCCGGAACTTTTCAGTTCCGCCTTCGCCACGCGCACCATCGTCGGATAGACGCAGACCGCCGCGACGTGCGGCAGGCCGGGCAGTGCATCGTGAACGTGGAGCGCCTTGTAACACATCTGTTTGACCTTGCCGGCGGAGTCGCTGCCTTCGAGCGTGGTCTGGTCGATCATGCTGAGCGCGAGTTTGAGCGCCTGGACTTTTGACTCTTTTTTGATGCTGCGCGTGTTGAGGCGCGCGATGCGTTCTTCGACACCCACTTGGTCCACGGCCGGGGAAGGTTGCCAATTGGGGTACGGCTGCTGTGATGCTTGCATAATCAATTCACCCGTCACCACGGAAATCTGGCGCGCCCGACAGGAGTTGAACCTGTAACCTTTGGTTCCGTAGACCAACGCTCTATCCAATTGAGCTACGGGCGCGACTTGCGACTAGACAAATAAGGTAGAATCGCAACCGTGGCAAGCTTCCAGATTGTCTATGTGATCGCCGGTGTCAGCGGCAGCGGCAAGACCGTCGTGGGTGCCGCCGTGGCCGCCCGGCTCGGGCTGCCGTTTTACGATGCGGATGATTTTCACCCCGCCGCCAACGTCGCCAAGATGTCCGCCGGCACTCCGCTTAATGACGCCGACCGCGAACCGTGGTTGCGGGCGCTGGCCGGCAAGATTCGCGAGTGGAACGCAGCGGGTGGCGCGGTGCTGGCGTGCTCAGCGCTCAAGGAGTCGTACCGGCAGATTTTGCGGGAGGGTGGGGCGGTCCGGTTTGTCTTCCTCAATGTTCCGAAGGAAATCCTCGCGCAACGGCTCCGCGACCGGCAATCGCATTTCATGCCGGCCACGTTGCTGGAGAGTCAGTTGGCGACGTTGGAGATAACCGGTGACGCCCTCCGTGTGGACGGTGCCGGAACTGTGGATGCAGTGGTGGAACGGGTAGTTCAGGAGTTGAACCGGTAGGACCATCCTGCCGATCACGATTACGGATGCTGCCGGGCATGCGCGATCTCCAGCGCGAGCACGTGTAACTCGTCACCAAGATCGGTTTGTTTTCCGCTGACTTCGGCGACGGATTCCCGATCCGACGCACAACGCGACAGCGTCAAGATGGCGGTCGCCGATTCTCGAAAAACAAACGGGGAATCCGTTGCCGGATTCCCCGTCAGATTTTCGCGCACTGCCGGACGGTTACTTATCCTTTTTTTCCTTGGGCTTGGCGTCAATGTGGCCGATCTTGGTCGCCACGAGCGGCGTGGTGTCGGGCTTGAAATGGACGTTTACTTTGTCGCCCACTTTCAAGTCGGCAAACTTGATGTCTTTGCCGAGGCCGGCCAAGTCGGTGTCGGCGTTGACGACGAAGGTTTTGGATTCCTTCTTGCCTTTGATGGTCACGGTGCCGGCTTTGGCGTCCACGGCTTCGATTTCACCGCGGACCATATCGGTCTTCTTCTTTTCGGCTTTCTTCTCTTCTGCGCGGACCGTTTGGGTAAGCCCCAAAACGCTGACCGCAAGAACTGCCGCGAGGGCTGTGCGAATAACGGCTTTGATCATAGAGAACTCCTAGTTTGGTTGGTTTGTACGACTACAGAGCAATAGACAATCAAGTGGGGGAAATATTCAACCTTAATCATGAGCTCACTTACTGGCGGGGGCGGACAACTCGTGACCATTCGTGGCCGACCGGGGCGCAGTTCCTGCCGGCAGTCACCCCTGACCGGGCGCGGTTGAAAACCGCTCCCACAGGATTCGGCCGGCGCGGCGCGGCAGCCCTACCGGTTGTCCGTGTCAGCTGAGTAACCGGCAGCATCGTTTGGGCAGGCGTAGCCACGGCTCGATGAGCCGTGTTTGTTTAGAACAACATAAGAACGCCTCATCGAGGCGGTGCGACACCGCCGGAGATCGTGGTTACGGATATTGTCGGGCTTGCAAGATCTCCAAGGCGAGCAGGGTGTAGCTCGTGACCAAAACCGGGTCGTTTTCCCACCAGCGATTGTTGTCGTTGACCCAGAAACCTTCGGTCTTTTGGATGCCGAGGAGTTTGTTCATCAACTCGAATCGCCAGTCGTGCTGCTTGTCGGCGGCGTCGGTGAAGGTGTCGGCACCGTAGGCGGTCAAGGCCTTGGCGACGGTGTGGTAGTAGTAGAACAAACCTTGTTTGCCCATGCCGGGGTTTTCCTCCAGCGAATAGTTTTTTTGCAGCCACTGCAGCGCGGCGGTAACACGCGGGTCGTCTTTCTTTAACTCGGCGTAGAGGTAACTCTTGAGGCCCGCGTAGGTCATGCTGGCGTAACTGCGGAGCGGCGTCTTCTCGTCGACCGGCTGACCGTCGTTGGCGAAGCTGACTGCCGGGATGCCTTTGGCGGGGTCGCCCGGCATGTAGATGAAGCCGCCCCGGTCTTCCTCCTTTGCGACCTTGACCCACGGCTGGTCGTTCTTGTCCGGCAAATTCTGGCAACGTTGGAGAAATTGAATGGCTTTTTCCCAGTGCAGTTTGGAGGGGAGGTGCGGGGCTTTGTCGGACGGCTTTTCCAACGATTCGGTCATCCGGATGGCTTCGAGCGCCCATTGCATGTTGGACATGTCGGGGCGTTCGCGTTTGCCATAGCCGATGCCGCCAAAGCTGGCGTTGTTGGTGGTATAGCCTTCGCCTTCGTCGAATTGTGAGTTGAGGAGGAACTTGCGGGCGTTGCGGAGGATGTCGTTGTACTCGGCCTTGCCGGTGGCGAGCAACGCCATGGTGCAGATGGCGGTGGAATAGCTCGGGTATGGGTCTTTGCCTTCGCCGCCGTAGATCGCGCCGTTGTCGCGAACATTGGTGAGGATGAACTGAATCGCTTTGTCAGCGGCGGCCTGTTCGTTGGTCGCGAGCGGCCGGCCAGCGCGGAGGATGGCGGTGGCGGCTAGGGCAGTCACGGCGGTTTGATTGCGCCACGAGCCATTCGGCTCTTGTTGTTTGACGAGCCACGCGACGCCGCGTTGATGGGTGGAATTGACTTCATTGAGGAAGGAGACTTCCTGGCTGGGCAAACTCGCGGCTTGGAGCAGTGCCGGAAAGAGCAACAGGGTGAGTGTTAGAGTCGTTTTCATGTAAAGATGCTAGGCCACTCCGGTGGGACATGCAAGCGCGTTGCCTTGTTCAAAACCGCGCGATGCCGGCTACGACGAGGTTGCGGCCGGGCTCGTTGAGACCGGAGCCGTGGATCCGGTAATCCTTGTCGGCGATGTTTTCGAGTGCGGCGCTGAGGCTGAAGTTTTGATTGATTCGCCACCCACCGCGCACGGTCAGCACCCCGTACCCCGGGGTGCCGCCGGGCGGGATGCGTTGGGTGTCACCCTTGTCGCCGGAGGAGAGTTTGTCTTGTTTGTCAGACAGCAAGGTCACGAATTCCGCCCAGAACTTGCGCGAGGGCGCGTCCCAGCGGAGGCCGAGTTCGCTGGTCAACGGCATGACGCGGCTGAGATATTCTTCGCGGCTGGCCGGGGCGGAGGTCGGGTACCCGTCCGCTTCACCTTCCATCCACGTGATCCAACCGAATGCGGCCAGTTGCGAGTGGAACTGCCAGCGGGCGCTCGCTTCGACACCGTGAACAAAGCCGTCGCCGCCGTTGCGTTTCGTGACTTCGTTGGCGCCGTTGACGATGTTACCGGTCGGCTGGCGGACGATCATGTCATCAATGAACGTGTAAAAGTACGCCAGCTCGGTGGTTATTTTGTCGAACTGGGCTTTGATGCCGGTCTCCAACGCAATGAACGTCTCGGGATCGAGGTCCGGGGCCGCGGTCTCGATTTCGCCGCTGCGGGCGATGTCCAACCGGGTCAAATCGGAGAGGTTTGGCGCGCGGAAGCCCTGGGACACGCCGGCAAACCAGCGCCAGTGATCGTCTTCGTCGAGACGCACCTGCACCCGGCCACTGCCGACCACGCTGTGCCAGTCTTCGTCCAATGACGTGACACCTGCTGTGACCGGATCACGGACCCGGTTGGCATCGGCATGCGAGTAGGTGTACCGGCTACCGAGGATGAGTTCCGCGCGCGAAGTGACCGGGAGCTGGTCTTGCAAATAAACCGCGATGGAATCGTACGCCGCATCATCAGCAACCGGGCCCTGAATCGCTTTTGTCACGGTGCCGTTGGTGGCGGTGGATATTTGTCCTGACTGCACCCAATCCCGGTAATACTCCGCGCCGAAGGTCAACGTCCCAACCGGAGTAGGGGAGATGAATTGCGCCCAGAATCCGCCGGTATGTACTTGCACGTCGGATTCGTCGCGGACGCCATTGCTGCGGACGCGAGTCATGTCTTCGCCTTGATAATGATACGAGGCGCTGAGTTTCAGGGATTCAATCGGACCGTCCATTTTCTGCGCGTGATACTGGAGGTAGGCGAGGTCGCGGGCTTGATCGAAAGTGTGGACGAGATCGGTCCCAATGGCCGAGCCGTGGAAGCTCTTGGCGTAGATCGTCCGATGCGTCCGCCACGCGTCGTTCTGATCCACATGTTGAAACGCGGCGACG
The DNA here is from genome assembly GCA_022072455.1 of Verrucomicrobiia bacterium. Taxonomy (GTDB): domain Bacteria; phylum Verrucomicrobiota; class Verrucomicrobiia; order Palsa-1439; family Palsa-1439; genus CAINDI01. Next base: position 139,494 of record JAJVHY010000017.1, read on the forward strand.
AGTTTGCGGTCATCGTCGAACCGGTATTCCATTTTCGCGTCGCCGTCCCATTCGTTGTAGCCGGTCTTGCGCTGAACGCCGGTCGGATCGCCGGCCCGCAGGTCGCCGTAGTCCTTGGCGGTGCCGCCGACGAAGAGGCCGATGTGGTCGCCCGAATTGGCGCCAAATTCCGCGCGGCCGGTATGCGAGTCTTCGGCGGTGGCGTATCGATAGGAGACGGCGCCATCCCAATCGCGCGCGGTGCCGAATTCTTCGCGGCGCTTCGTCAACGCCTGCACGGTGCCGCCGATGGCGTCGCTGCCGTAGAGCACCGAGGCTGGGCCTTTCAGGACTTCGAGCCGGGCGATGGACTGCGCGTCAACCGTGTTCCAGTACTGGTTCGGGCCTTCCCGAAAAGTTGAATTGTTCAGACGAATCCCATCAATGAGAAAAACTGTCCGAAACCCGGTGAACCCGCGAATGAACGGCGAGCCTTGCCCGTGGCCGGTCTTCTGCACGAGGACGGCCGGGGTTTCCTTCAATGCCTCGGGGACCGTCCGCACCATCTGTTCTTCGGCCAGCCGGTCGGTCGTCAGCGTCGTGAGCGTAAACGGGACGTCGAACATATCTTGCTCCGTGCCGGTGGGCGTGACCACAATTGTTGGCAAGCGTTGGACCGTTTCGTTCGTTTGTCCAACGGCTGTCATTGTCCACACCACTGCGCTGCTGGCGAAGCCAATCCAAAAACCTTTCATGCTGTCTCCTTAAAATAGGTAGTTCAACAGTGCGACACGCGGCTAGAAAATATGTTCCAGAAAAATTTGAAAATATTATCCACCTGCGTCACGCTGCCGCCATGCCGAATTCGCAACAGTTGCTCGCCCTAACCAAAACCGATCTCGACCGTCAGTCGCCGGAACAACTGCTTGCCCCGGCCAAGGTCGTTTCTTTACCGGACGCGCACCTCGTCAAAGCCGCGCTCTACCTGAAGTTGGGTTGTCTGGAGGAATGTCACCGGCTCGCGCAGCAGTATCCGACGCCGACTGGCAATTACTGGCACGGCATCATGCACCGGCACGAAGGCGACATCAGCAATTCCAAGTACTGGTACGCCCGTGTCGGCCGGCATCCGGTGCTTGATGCCATTGGTGGTTACCCGAAAAATGCCGAGGCAGAAGCGCGGGAGTTTGCGCTGTTGCTGGAGTACACGATCCGCGCGGCCACAGGCACTTCCGACGATTCTGAATAACTTTTCACAGGGCACGTCTCAACGGTAACGCGCACGAAAGGAGCGCAACTGAATGAAAAGTTTACTGAAAATAATCGCAGTGGGAAGTGCGTTCGCCCTCGGGAGCGCCGCCCTGCCGGCCAAGAGTTACGCGGGCGACCGCGAATGGGCCACGGTCGGCAAAGTGTTGACCGGGGTTGCCGCTGTTGGTGTGTTGTCCGCCATCATTCACGATGCGCATCACCCCCGCGTGGGAGTATCCGTGGAAGTGGGGCATTGCCCACCACCGCCACCGCGCTGGAATTCCGGCCACTACGAAACCCGGCAGGAACGGGTCTGCATTCCCGGCTATTGGACAACAGTGACTGAGCCCGCGGTATACCGGTACGAACGGCGCGGGTGCCATACCGTACAGATTCTGGTGCGTCCCCCGTGCACCCGGCGCGTCTGGGTGCCGGAACGATATGAAATCCGCGAAACCCGCGTTTGGGTGCCGGGCCGGTATGACGACCGGTATGCCTACAACCGGTAAACGGATGTAAACTTGGGAAGCGGCGGTCACGATGACCGCCGCTTCTTTTTTGCTGTCATCGTACCCAGGTGCCGGGCAAGATGCCGGCGTGAAAACGCGCCCGTGGTTGCCCTATGTGTTGCCGATGGCGATTTACATGGGGTTTTTGCTCATCCAAACCCCCGGCAATCTGCTCTGGATTTATCCGCTGAAAACGGTGGCGGTGGCCGCGGCATTGTGGTGGTTTCGCCGGGAATACTCTGAGTTGGTCCCGCGATTGTCGTGGCTCGCGGTGACGGTTGGTTTGGTGGCCATCGCGATTTGGATTTTCGGCGATCCATATTACCCGAAAATCGGCGAACTCTTGTTTGCGACGGAGATGAAGTTGAGCCAGTGGTTGAACTGGCCACCGCCGGTAGCGGACACAACACCGCCTTTCGATCCAACTGGCCGGTATTGGTTCATTGTCTTTCGGATTATCGGCGCGGTGGTGGTGGTGCCGTTGATGGAAGAATTGTTCTGGCGGGCTTTTCTGATTCGGTGGTTGGTGAGCGAGGATTTTCGGAGTGTGCCGGTCGGGACGTACACGTGGACATCGTTTGCGTTCACGACGGTGTTGTTCGGGTTGGAGCATGATCAGTGGTTGGCCGGGTTATTTTGTGGGGCGCTGTACAATTGGTTGTTGTACCGGACGCGGAGTGTGTGGGCGTGCGTCATCGCGCACGCGGTGAGCAACGCCGCGCTGGCCGGGTGGGTGTTGGCGCGTGGGGATTGGAAGTTTTGGTGAGATGAAATACGACCGGCGACTCGGACTGGCGGTGATAACCGCATCGCTTGCGGCAATTGTTGTGTGTTGGCCGTGTTTGCGCGGTGGTGTGTTGAGTAATATGGATGACGACGTTTACCTCGAAAAGGCTCGCGAGGCCGGCGGGATCACCGCGCGTGGCCTCCGCTGGGCATTCACTGAAGTGGAGCCGTACTATCAACCGCTAGTGCGGGGGAGTCATCTTCTTGTCTACACAATCAGCGGCACGAATCCGGTCGGGCACCACGCGGTGAACCTTGGGTTGCACGTGCTGAATACCCTGTTGGTGGTGTTGCTGGCGTATCAACTCCTCCCCGGTGGGGTAGCGTGGTTGGCGGGGGTGTTGTTTGCGGTGCATCCGTTGCAGGCGGAGAGCGTGGCGTGGATTTCTGGGCGAACACAATTACTGTGCGGCGCGTTCATGCTGGGAGCCGCGCTGGCTTACTTGAAGGCTGAACAGTCGGGGCAACGAAAGTGGCTTTGGCTGGTGGCGACGTTCTATATGTTGGGATGGTTGTGCAAGCCGATTGTTGCGACGTTGCCGTTGGTCTTGTTGGTGCTGGATTGGTTTCCGTTGCGCCGCCATGTCGGATTGTCTTGGTGGCGGTTGCTTCGTGAAAAACTGTGGATGTTCGCGGTGACGGCACTGATGGCGCCGCTCACTTATGTGTTTGCGCAGCGCAGCGGGATGGCAGTGGACACCGGCGAGTTAGGATGGCTGGAACGCGTTTTGGTGGCGGGCCGGGCCGTGGTGTTCTATCTGTGGAAGTTTGTTTGGCCGGCTTGGTTGTCGCCATTCTACCCGTTACCGGGGGAGGTGCGAGCCGGGAATCCTGATTTCTGGGTTCCGATACCGCTTCTGGTGATCTTTGGAATAGCAATTTGGCGCTGGCGCCAGCGATTGCCGGCGCTGGCTGCGGCTTGGTTTGTTTATCTCGCGTTGCTCTTACCGGTACTGGGCTTGACGCAATTTGGCTACCAGTCAGCCGCGAATCGCCATATGTATCTCGCGATGATCCCGTTGGTGCTCCTGGTGGTTGGCGGCGCGGGTCGATTTTGGGAGCGGCTGGCCGGCGGTGGAAGGGTTGGGTTGGCCGTTTTGACGTTGGGGGGTGTCTTTGCACTTGGCATCCGGTGTCATGCAGCAGTCAGCATGTGGCGAGATGATGAGACGCTGTGGCGGAATGTTTTGCACTGGTATCCCGATTATGGGGTCGCCAACCTGAAAGTCGCACACGCTGCGGTGGCGAAGCGAGATTTTGTGACCGCTCGACGCTGCGCGGAACGGGCTGCCGTCGCGTGGCCTGATAATGTCGAAGTTCAGGGGTTGCTCGGATTGGTATGCCTGAAGGATGGGGATGCGCCAGCCGCGATTCGCGTGCTGTTGCCTCTGGCGGAGCGGACGGATGTGTGGCTCCCACTGGCTCGTTACAATTTGGCGTCCGCATATGTCAGAGTGGGATCGAATGCCGCGGCGGTAGTCGAGTTAGGCAAAGTTATGGCTCGCGAACCACAGTTTCGTGAGATAGCACGGCGGGATCGCGAACTGGTCGCGCTGCGGTCGGATGAAAGGTTTTTACAATTGCTTCAAACTACGAGCGGAGAGGAAGAACCGTGAAGCGATTGAGAATCGCGCCGCGAGGATTGGAAGTTTTGGTGAGATGAAGCACCCGTTGACGAAACTGCTGGTTGGGTTGGGGGTGGTCACATTGCTCGTGCATTGGGGGGCGGTCGGGAATGAGTTCACGTACTGGGATGATTGGGGCTATGTGGAACTGGCCAATCAACATCGGTTGACGTGGGCCGGGATCAAATGGGCATTTACCAGCACTTACATTTACTATCAACCGCTGACGTGGTTGTCGCATGGATTGGATTGCGTGTTGTGGGGCGTGATGCCGGCGGGGCATCACGCGCAGAGCGTCGTGTGGCATGCGTTAAACGCGGTGTTGGTCGCCGGGTTGGCGTGGCAGTTGAGCAAGTGGGCGGCACCGTGGTCGGAGACGGAGCGGTTGTATTTTGCCGGCTGGGTCGGGATCGTGTTCGCGGTACATCCGTTGCAGGTGGAGGCAGTGGCGTGGATTGCCGGGCGGAAGACAGTTTTGGCGGCTTTTTTTACGTTGCTGGCGGCTATGGCGTATGTGCGCTGGGCGAACGCCGAGCACGAGCGCCGGTGGTGGTGGGCGATGTTGGGGGCGTATGGGCTGGCGTTGTTGAGCAAGCCGATGGCGGTGTCATTGCCGGTGGCGTTGGTGGCGCTGGATATTTTCCCGTTGCGCCGTGTTGAAGTGCGCGGGTGGTTCGGAATCATTCGCGAAAAATGGCTGTTGCTTTTGCTGGCCGGGATTGTGGGAGTGGCGACGATAATCGGTCAGGCGGAGGTGGGGGCGTTGACGGCGGTGCCGCTGGGGCCGGTGGAGCGCGGTTTGGTGGCGGCGCGGAGTTTGTATTTTTATTTGTGGAAAATGCTCTTCCCGGTCTGGCTTTCGCCGTTTTATCCGTTGGGGGAATGGAACAATTACCGGCAGGCGGAGTTTGTCTTGCCGGTGGTGATCTGCTTCTTGATCGGCGGGGTGGCGATCGCGTTGTGGCGGCGGGCCCCGCAGGTGGCGGCGACGGGAGTGGGATATTTGGCGTTTGTGCTGCCGGTGTCGGGTTTGTTTCAGGCGGGCGGCCAGGCGGTGGCTGACCGGTTTGCGTATTTGCCGATTGTGCCGGTGTTGTTGTTGTGCGGGGGCGGATTGGTGGTGTTGCGCCGGCAATTGGCGGAGAAGTACCGAGGGGTGTTGGGCATTGTGTTGGGGGCGCATTTGTTGTGGTTGGTGGCGCGGACGCAACAGCAGATACCGGTCTGGCATGATTCAGCGCGGATGTGGCAGGAGGTTTGTGACCAAATCAGCGCTTCGACGACAGAGTATGGATACGCGGCGGCCGCGTTGACACGGGAGAAACGGTATGACGAGGCGCTGATTTACGCCGAGCAGGCGTATCAGCTTTTGCCGGCGACGGCGGCGGATTCGCGCGAGCAGGTGGGGAAAATTTTCCGGGATTTGGCGGCGACGTTTGTCGAGGTCCGGCGGTTTCCGGAGTGCGTTTTGGCGGGGTTCCGGGCGACGGAGTTGTTGCCGGGGGATGCAGTGGGGCACGCGGCGCTGGGGTTGGGGTTGTTGAAGGTGGGGAAACCGCGCGAGGCGGTGGCGCCGCTGGAACGAGCGGTGGAGTTGCGCGGGAATTTGCCGGCGGCCCGGTATAATCTGGCGTGCGCGTATGCCGGGACGGGGCGGTTGGAGGATGCGGCGCGGGTGTTGGCGGAGGCGGTGGCGTTGGAACCGGGCTTGGCCGGTTTGGCGGAGCGGGATCCGGCCTTGGCGCGGTTGCGGGAGGGGAAATGAAAATTCCAGAGCGGTTGATCAAGTTTTTGGATGAACAGAAGGTCCGGTATGAAATCCGGCATCACCCGGTGGCCTACACGGCGCAAGAATTGGCGGCCATCGAGGGCGTGCCGGGCCGAATACACGCGAAGGTCGTGGTGGTGAAGATCGCCGGCAAGCTGGCGTTGGCTGTGTTGCCGGCGGATTGTCGAATTGATCTGGCGCGCTTGGGGGCGGTGATGGCGACGGAGGCGGAGTTTCGGGATGTGTTCCCGGATTGCGCGACGGGGACGATGCCGCCGTTTGGTCAGTTGTATGGGGTGCCGACGCATCTTGACCGGCGGTTGACGGAGAATGAGCGGATTATTTTTGAGGCGGGGACGCACAGTGATGCGATTCTGATGCGGTCTGCCGATTATGAGCGGTTGGCGCAGCCGGTCGTGGGCGATTTTGGGGTGAAATGATGCGCAAGCCGGTATTGGTCGGTTTGTTTTTATTGCTGGCGGTGGCGGCGCATTGGGTGGTGCGGTGGCCGGAGTTGGCGCAGTTGCGCGGTCGGGATGGGTACGTCATGGCGGGGCCGGATTGTTATATGCACTGGCGGTTGGTGACGCGGGCGTTGGCGGGTGAAGGGGTGCGGATTCGTTGGATGATGGAGGATAATGCTCCCTATGGACGGCCGAATGAATGGACTTCGCCGATGACGATTGTGAGTGTGGCGGGAGTGCGATTGGTGGAGGCAGTGAGCGGGTGGCCGCGGGACAAGGCGTTGCGGGTGACGCGGTTGTGGGTGGGGCCGGTGATCGGGTTGGTGGCGTTAGGGGGGCTGGCGTGGTTGGGCTGGCGGACGGGCGGGTGGTTGATGGTTGTTGGGTGGGTGGGGACGTGGGTGGCGCTGAAGCCGGTCATTGAGGCGAGTGGTTTTGGGAATACTGATCATCATGGGTTGAATCAGGTGTTGGCGATTTTGATGTTGGGGGGCGCGGTGGCGTGGTGGCGGAATCCAACGCGGGCCGGGGGAATTTTTGTTGGATTGGTTTCGGCGGTGGCGTTGTGGTCGGCCGGGTCGGAGTTGTTGCCGGCGTGGGGGTTGGTGGCGTTGTGGGCGGGCTGGGAGATGGCGCACCGGCAGCGGGTGGAGTTTTGGCGGTGGTGGTGGATTGTCGGCGGAATCGGAACGGCGATGGCGTTGGTTTTCGAGTTTTGGCCGGCAGTGTGGCAGACGCGGTTGGAGTTGTTGTCGGTCTGGCATGTGACGTTGTGGGGAATCACCGGGGGATTGTTGGAGTTTTTGTGTCGAGAGCAGCGGCGCGACCGGCAACGGGTGGCAGTGGGTGTGGCGGTGTTGTTGACGTTGGTGGTGGCGGCGGCGGTGCGCGGGTTCAAGCTGGATGCATTGCACGTGATGCAGGATCCACGGTTTGTGTTGCACGCGACGAATATAGTGGAGTTGGAGTCATTTGGCCGGTTTGGGGTGGAGGAATCGCTCCGGTATTGGTGGTGGGCGGTGGGGTTGTTGCCGGTGGTGGTGGCAGTGGGGTGGTGGCGGTTTCGGGAGTTGAATCCGGCCGGGCGGTGGTTGGTGATTTGTGCCGGGGTGTTTCTGTTTTTGACTTTCCAGCAACGGCGGTGGGACGTGTTTTTGGTGGTCGCGCTGGTTTTGGCTGGCGGGATGTTGGTGAGCGAATTTTGGCCGCGGTGGCGTTGGGTTGGGTTGGTCGGGTTGGTGGGGTTGACGGTGCCGACCTGGTTCGCAGTGGCGCGCGAATGGGAGTCGGCGCGGAGTTATGATTGGACGGGGAATGTGACGGTGCGATTGGAGGCGGTGTCGGAGTGTTTGGGGCGACAGGCACCGGGCACAATCGTGTTGGCACCATGGGATCAAGGGAGTGTGTTGGCGGGTTTGGGGCAGGTGCGGGTGGTCGGGTCGGGGTATTGGTCGAATTTGGATGGGTTGATGGATGAGCAGGTGTTGTTGACGACGGAGTCACCGGAGGTTTTTTGGGGGATCGTGCAGCGACGGGGGATTGAGTTTTTGGTGGCGCGGGAGCCGGCAGCGTTTTTGTTGGATTTGACGTTGGCAAAGGTCGTGGTTAGCGGTCGGGTGCCGGCAGACGTGGAGGTGCGGCGAACGGTAGTGTGGCAGGTGGCAGCCCGACGGCAAGCGGCGGCATTGGTGTGTCCGGAATTGCCGACGGAGTGGCGAATTATTCCGTTGGGTCGGGAGGTGAAGCGACAATGACGATAGCTGATTTGGTAGGCGATGAAGCGTTGCGCCGGCATGAGTTTCCGGTATGTGCGGAAAAGACATTTTTGGCGCATGCGGCGGTGTGTCCGCTGCCGCGGCGGGTGACGAAGGCCGTCCAAGATTACATGACATTGGCCGGCACAGATGATCAAGAAGCGGTCTTGCCGGCGGGGGTGGTGCGGGAAACGCGGGAGCTGGTGGCGCGGTTGCTGGAGGTGAGTCCGGCAGAGGTCGCGTTTACCGGGTCAACTTCGATGGGGTTGGGTTTGGTGGCGAGTGGGCTGGACTGGCAGGCGGGTGAGAATGTGGTGTGTTACCGGGATGATTATCCGGCCAATGTTTATCCGTGGATGGAATTGGCGAAACGCGGAGTGGAGGTACGGTTCGTGGAGCCGGCAGTTTATGGCCGGGTGACGGTGGAGGATGTGGCGCGGGTTGTGGATGAACAGACCCGGTTGGTGGCGTTGGCGAGTGTGCATTTTGTATCGGGCTGGCGGTTGGCGGTGGAGCAGATTGGGGAGTTTTTGAGGAAAAAGGGGATTTTGTTTTGTTTGGATGGGATTCAGAGTTTTGGGGCGTTGCGAACGAGTCTCCGGTATGTGGATTTTGCAGCGGCGGATGCTCACAAATGGCTGCTGGGGCCGCTCGGAGTCGCGCTTTTCTATGTCCGGCGTGAGAATTTTGACCGATTGCGGCCGGCGTTGATCGGTTGGCACAATGCGGTCTGTCCGGATTTCGTGGTGCAAGAGCGGTTGGTTTTTTGGCCGGATGCACGCCGGTATGAGCCGGGGAGTTTGAATCTGGCAGGTTTGATTGGTTTGCGAGCGGCACTGACGCTGATTATGGAGTTGGGGTTGGAGGCTGTCGAGGCGCGGATATTGGACTTGAGGCGGGATTTGGTTGAGCAAGGGCAGGCGCTGGGGTGGGAGGTGATTGGGCCGACGATTGAGGGTGGATCGGGGATTGTGTCGTTTGGATTGGCGAAGGGGGTGGCGGATGAAGTTCAGGCGCAATTGGCAGCGGCGGGAGTTGTGGCGTCAATCCGGACGCTGCGCGGTGGAATGAAGTGTGTGAGGTTGTCGCCACATTTTTATAACACCAGCCAAGAGATTGCAGCGGCGATCAAGGCGTTGAAGGTGCGGCCGGGGGCTCTATCAAGAAAATGTTAAAAAATGCCATATTCGATTCGAGGTCGTATTCACGATTGACTGGAACCGGTCTACCACCTATGTTCGGTGGTAGTTACCCGCCGCGAAGCGGGGCAGGATCCCATCCGCGGGGGCGAGGAATAGGTCAACAAAATCAGTAATGGAGGCAAGATATGAGTCAGTTGCTTAAGAAAAAGATCGGTGGCTTTACGCTCATCGAACTTCTCGTCGTCATCGCGATCATCGCGATTCTCGCAGGGATGCTGTTGCCAGCGTTGGCGACGGCCCGTGAAAAAGCGCGGCGCACGCAATGTTTGAACAACCTGAAGCAGATTGGTTTGGCGATTGCGCAGTATGCCGGGGACTTTAATGACAAGTTGCCATTGAGTGGTTCGGCTGGTTCAGGTGCTGAAGCGCAATTTTCGCTACTCGCCAACACGCTTGGCAGTCCGAAAGTTTTGGTTTGTCCTTCGTCGAGCAAAACGGCAACCAATGCATTTGCAGCGACCAATTACGCCGGCAATGCCAATTGTTCGTATGCCTACCAAGGCACGCCGGGCACTGGTTCGACCGCCAGTAATCTGACGTGGCAATCCAGTTCCGATGAAATCATTGCGTGGGATTCTGGCGCGGCAGTCACGGTCAATAGCGCACCAGTGGCTTGGACCGTTGGCGGCAATCACAAGACCTCGGGTGGCAATATCCTGTTCAATGACGGACATGTGTCATTCGCGACCAAGGTGCCGACCAATGCGCCCGCCGGCGTATTGAACCAATAAATACCTGTCTTACTCAGACCAATCACGAGAAGCCCTGCCATGTCGGCGGGGCTTCTTGCTTTCTGGAATTGTAGATTTTTTTGAGTAATCGGGTTGTCGGACGCCGGTGGAAGTTATTACAAGGGGTTACGATGCAGTTGGTTGATTTTGCTTTTTTATGAACTTGCCGAAAGGGATTTCGGGCTCTGCATCAAGAAAATGTAAAGAAATGGAACGCGGGGCCGGATAAGCCCTTTCGAGTTTGACAGTTATGCAAAGTTCCTTCAATGTTCACCTAGTGGTACCCATCGCGATGTGGGGCAGGATCCCATCCGCGGGGGGCGAGGAATAGGTCAACAAAATCAGTAATGGAGGCAAGATATGAGTCAGTTGCTTAAGAAAAAGATCGGTGGCTTTACGCTCATCGAACTTCTCGTCGTCATCGCGATCATCGCGATTCTCGCAGGGATGCTGTTGCCAGCGTTGGCGACGGCCCGTGAAAAAGCGCGGCGCACGCAATGTTTGAACAACCTGAAGCAGATTGGTTTGGCGATTGCGCAGTATGCCGGGGACTTTAATGACAAGTTGCCATTGAGTGGTTCGGCTGGTTCAGGTGCTGAAGCGCAATTTTCGCTACTCGCCAACACGCTTGGCAGTCCGAAAGTTTTGGTTTGTCCTTCGTCGAGCAAAACGGCAACCAATGCATTTGCAGCGACCAATTACGCCGGCAATGCCAATTGTTCGTATGCCTACCAAGGCACGCCGGGCACTGGTTCGACCGCCAGTAATCTGACGTGGCAATCCAGTTCCGATGAAATCATTGCGTGGGATTCTGGCGCGGCAGTCACGGTCAATAGCGCACCAGTGGCTTGGACCGTTGGCGGCAATCACAAGACCTCGGGTGGCAATATCCTGTTCAATGACGGACATGTGTCATTCGCGACCAAGGTGCCGACCAATGCGCCCGCCGGCGTATTGAACCAATAAATACCTGTCTTACTCAGACCAATCACGAGAAGCCCCGCCATTATGGTGGGGCTTCTTGCTTTTTTGGCTTTGCCGGCTAGTCTCTTGACAATGAAAGCAGTGATTCCCAAGCGAACGGTTTACCGGCTCAGCATCTATTTGCGCTGCCTTGAGCAAATCGGTGCCGTCGGCAACACTACCATTTCCAGCCGGGAACTTGCTGATGCGGCGGGCGTGAAACCGACCCAGCTTCGCAAAGATTTGACCAGCTTCGGGCATTTCGGGACACGTGGGCTGGGGTATGATGTCACGACGTTGCGTGAAAAATTGGGTGGCGTACTCGGGCGCGCCAATTTTAACCCGGTGGTTTTGGTCGGCGTCGGGAATCTCGGGGCGGCGCTATTGGCGTATGGGGGATTTCGCCGGGAAGCATTCGAGGTGGTGGCCGGATTCGATATTGATGTGAAGCGGCAGCGGCGGCGGACGTTCTCGCAACCGATTTACCGGCTCGACAAGTTGGAGACGTATGTCCGGCAGCATCAGGTCAAAATGGCGATTATCACCGTCCCGCCGGCCAGTGCCCAAGCTGTGGCCAACCGTCTGGTCGGTGCCGGCGTCAATGCGATTCTCAATTTTGCGCCGACAGTCCTGCATGTGCCAGCCGACGTGGTGGTGAGTAACGTCAATCTGGCGATTGAGTTGGAGAATCTCAGTTACTTCAGGTCATTGGCCGAATCTTAGGAACGCTTCACCCGCGTCCCGTCGTTATCAGCAGTGAGAATATGGGTCTGGCAGCGGATGGAAAGTTTTGTGAAGACGGCGGTCATCGCGTCGGCGACGGTGTGCTCTTTTTGTTCGGCCAGACAAAGAATGGTTGAACCGCTGCCGGAGAGCCAACCGGCCAAGGCGCCGGCTTCGGCACCGGCGGCAATCACATCATCGAGCATCGGGATCAGTTTTTTCCGAAATGGCTGGTGGAGCCGGTCATCGAACAGACCTCGCAGCAATGAGTATTCGCCGGTCGCAAAGATGGCGGTGATCAAGGCGGTGCGCTTCATGTTCTCGACCGCGTCGCGGAGGGTGACCTGTTTTGGCAACAAGGCCCGGGCCTTTTCTGTCGCGACGGCGAACTCAGGGCAGCAGACGATGAACTTCAATGTCGGTGGGACACTAAAGCGCCGGTAGCGGATCGAGCCGTCGACGATCCCCGAAACCACAAAGCCACCAAAGAGGGCCGGAGCCGCGTTGTCCGGGTGGTGTTCCAATTCAGTGGCGATTTCCAAAAGGCCGGTATCGGACAACGGTCGGCCGTTCAATTCATTGAGTGCGTAGACGATTCCCAAGCGCACAGTCACGCTCGATCCCAGCCCGCCGGTATTGGGTACATCGCCTTTGACTTCGATTTGCGCGCCGTGGGGTTTGACTTTGCTGCGGCGGAAAAAAACATCCATGGCTTCGCGAGTCATGGCCAATGCGCCGGGATTCCCGCGCATCGCGTCCACGCGTTCGACGGTTCCATCATCAGTCTCGCGGATGGCGATTTGATTGTGGAGCTTGAGCGCAATCCCGAGCGTGTCGAAGCCGGGGCCGAGATTGGCCGTGGTGGCCGGGACGCGGACTGAGACGGACGGTTTTCTCATCGGCGCGCGTTATTGCATGGCAGGTCAGGGCAAGTCAACGGGTTTTGACAATTCGGACCAAAGAAGGTGAAAAGCCCAAGAATTTGGCCGATTGGCGGAGATTTGCCACCGCCAATTACAACACGGAGAAGCTGCCGGACCGTAGTGGTTGGCACACCCGGTGCTAGTTCAGTGTTCTGACAAGTGTTGTCAGAAAGAACATGAGCCGAAGCGACGTCAACTCCAGCCCGTACCGTGTCATTATCGTGGACGACGATGAGACCGAGCGGGAGATTTTGGTTGAATTGCTCTCCGCGCCCCACCGGCAACTCGAGGCGTTCGAGTCAGCCGAAGCGGCTCTGGAGTATCTGCAAGATCATCCAATCGACTTGGCGTTCTTGGACCACATCATGCCGGGGTTGAGCGGTGCCGAATTGGCCGCCCAGATCAAGGCCCTGTATCCGCAAGCGCGGATCGTCATGTGCACTGGCTACCTCGTCGAAGTTGGTTACCCGCACCTGCGCGAGCAAGCCGAACGGGTCCTACATAAACCCCTCAACCTTGGCGAAGTCCTGCAATTGGCAGTAGCGCCGGCTGGGGCGTGAGCGTTCTTCGAAAATTTTATAACGGCGGCGCTGCTTTTAGGGAACGCCACGGTGCACCCTGTGCTGGGCGCACAGAATTTGATGCCCGTGGCAGGACAGCCGCCGCCGTTCCCTTTTCAATCACCCGCGCGCCACAGGCTGGGGGTCGCCTGTTCGAATCCCCCAACACCATCAGGGTCGGCTCCTCCTCCGACCGCGAACGGTTTGCGCTCCCGGCTTGTGCGCGCGGCGATTGATACCCCGAAAATTATGGAGGCCATGGTTTCTGACACAAGCCCACTGCCGGCACCGCCATGAAAAACGAAGTCCAGCTCAGTCTCAATCTCCAAGCCAAAGTGGCGTTGGTGGCGGTCACCTCCTTGGTCATCGTTGCCAGTGCCCTGACGATTTACTACAGCCAGATCCTCACCCGCGCGGCCCAAGCCGCCGACCGCGAACGCATCATGGCGGTGGCCTCCGGTTTGGCCAACCAATCGACTTTTGGACTGCGGACCCAAAACAAGTCACTCTTGCAAGATGCCGCAGTTCGCACGTTGACCCAACCGGAAGTGGTGGCCGCGACTATCTTTGACAGAACCGGGCGCGTCATGGCAGCTGCCGGCAAGATCACCCTCCAGGAAAAACGCCGGGTCGGCCCCGACTTGGCCAGCCGAATTACCGTGGCCGAACACTTACCGGAGGTCAACGACATGACCTTGGGACGCATCGGACGGGTCTGTGTACCGGTTTACTTGTCGTTGCTTGAGTCGCCTTTTGCTGAATACCCCGCTGATAATGACCAGAAGCTCGGAGTTGTCGAAGTCACCTACAGCATGGCCGGGACGGCGTTAACCGTGGCCCGCGCCCGGCATTCCGCCCTGTTACTCACGAGTCTGTTGGTCTTGATTTGGTCACTCCTGATTTCCTTCAGCGCGCGCAAACTTGTCCGGCCCCTCCGGGAGTTGTTGAGCGGGACCAAGGAACTCGCCGCCGGCAATCTCTCCGCCCGCGTGACCGTCACTAGTCGGGATGAAATCGGGGCCTTGGCCGGCGCCTTCAACCAAATGGGCGAACGCCTCCAAGCCTCACATCGTGAAGTCCTCGACCAGCAACGCAATCTCGAACACCGCGTCACCGAACGCACCCTCGAACTCAGCGCCGCCAACGCCCGGCTCATGCAGGAAATCGTGGACCGGAAAAACTCCGAACTCCGGTTGCGTGAGGCCGAAACCAAATACCGCACCGTCGTCGAACAACTCCCGGCGATCACCTACATCGCGGACTATAGCGCCGAGGGAAAATGGAATTACGTTAGCCCGCAAATCTCCTCGATCTTGGGCTTTAGCATTACCGAATGGCAGGCCGACCCCACCTTGTGGGAGCGCCAGATGCATCCTGACGACCGGGCCAAAGCTATTGCCGCTGAACAGACCAGTCGCCAAACCGGTTTGCCTTTTTCCATCGAATACCGGATGCACGACCGGGACGGTCGCGTCGTCTGGTTTGCCGACCGGGGGGTCGTCCTTTGCGATCTCGCCGGTAAAACCTGTTCTGTTCACGGCGTCATGCTGGACATGACCGACCGCAAACGGCTTGAGCAACAATTCCTCCAAGCCCAAAAAGTTGAAGCTGTCGGACGCCTGGCCGGCGGCGTGGCGCATGACTTCAATAACATCCTCACCGCCATCCTCGGCTACTCCGAATTGATCTTGCGTCGTGTCCAACCCGGCGATCCGATTCGAGTCAATGGCGAACAAATCCAGAAAGCAGCAGAACGCGCTGCCTCGCTGACCCGGCAACTGCTGGCTTTCAGTCGCAAACAAGTTCTCGAACCACGCGTCTTCAACCTTAACGACGTCATCTTGGATCTCGAAAAAATGCTGCGGCGCTTGATCGGCGAAGACATCCAATTCATCAGCATGTTGGGCCCGCAACTTGCGATGGTGAGAGCGGACCCTGCGCAGATTGAACAAGTCATCATGAACCTCGTTGTCAACGCGCGGGACGCCATGCCTGAGAGGGGCACGCTAACGCTCAAGACCGCCAACGTCACCATCCCTGTCGGCGCGCCCCTTCAAGTCGTCCCGGCTGGTGACTACGTCACTTTCCGTGTGACTGATACCGGGGTGGGGATGACAGAAGAAACCAAAGCCCATCTCTTCGAGCCATTCTTCACCACCAAACCCGTCGGAGCCGGAACCGGTCTTGGGCTGGCCACCTGTTTTGGAATCATCCAACAAAGCACCGGTCACATCACCGTCGAGAGCGAACTGAGCAAAGGCACAACCTTCACCATCTACCTGCCGGCCATCAACACCACCGTGTCCGTCAACGAACCGGCCGCAACCGAGCCGGCCACCCCGCGTGGCAGCGAGCGCATCCTGCTCGTTGAAGACGAGCCGGCAATCCGCGAACTGGCCGCCCTCGAACTGCGTGAACTCGGCTATGCAGTCCACACCGCGGGCGACGGCGCGGAGGCCCTCGAAGTACTCCAAGCCACCGGCGGCCCCGTCGAATTGCTGGTGACCGATGTGGTCATGCCGAAGATGGGCGGCCCTGAACTCGCCGATGCCCTGCGCCATCGATACCGGGACACGCGGGTGCTATTTACTTCCGGCTACACCGCCGACACGATTGGCCGGCATGGCGTGCTGGATGAGGGGATTAGTTTTCTGAGGAAGCCGTTCACCTCCCAGACGTTGGCGCGCAAAGTCCGGGAAGTCCTCGACGAAGATGAATAAAGCGGTTATAGTCACAACGCTCGACACGGATTTTCCGGGGGCGAAATGGTTTCGACTTTGCGGAGTAATCGTGAGCGGCATGCCGAGGTGGTTCGGAGGCCTCGTTAAACACCGGACAAAAACATAAAAGCGAACGAAGAACTCGCTCTCGCGGCTTAATTGACCGCGACGTCCGTCCAGCGACACCGCTAGTTGGAACGGACGACACCAGCGGTTAGCCTGCCGGTTGAGTCGGCGGATCGGCGGGCGAAACTTCACATGCTGGCTGGCGCGACGTGTGGCCTGTCCATCGGCAGCCCGGCGTGCGAGAACTAAAGGTGGAACAAGCATGTAGTCACTCGCGGTGACTTGGTAAAGGACGTGGGTTCAACTCCCACCGCCTCCACCATCTTTAATTTATCAATCAATAACTTGCGTGGTATTTATTAGTTTCACAATATTTTCGGTGTGGGGCGGAGCGGTATAAGAGAGGATGACGTCCGGATACCTCTGGCAAGCGTTGTTGCGGCGGGCGCTGGGTTGGGAAGTAGTGACTGCCTTCTATGACCGTTCTCAATCCAGAGTGTTGTTGCTGGTACGCGTAACATCCACCCTCTGGCGGTAGGAAAGTTATCCCAAGGCCGGCCGGCTGGTCAGTGCTTACGACCAACTGAGCCGTTGCACAGGCGTCCGTATCGCGCACAGCAGCCTTCCAGTTTGATTTCGAGACCGATTTCGCGACTTGGCGAGGGAGATTGCCTTTGCTAAACTTGAAACGGTATGGCCAAATGTAACTTCCGGCTCACGAGGCGAAACTTCCATGCCGGGCACCCACTTGAACCGGTCGCGCGCACGAGGGCCGGGAAGCGCGCCTCCCAGAGTTGAGCAATGAAGAAAAAACCCAGCATTTCGGCCCCGACCACCGAAGACCGTCACCGCGGTGGCGCTGACCTACGAAACCAACAGAAGAACCAGCGGGCCAAAATCGCTGTTCGTCAGAAGTCAGCACTCGACACACAAAAACAGCAGCTTACGAAGTTGATTGCGGATCTCCCGACGAAGTTTATCAGCATTCCGTCCGCCAAGATCGACTCCGAAATCAATGAGGCATTGCGGGAGATCTGCGAATCTCTCGGATTGGATATTGGGGTGGTTTGGCAATGGGAGTTGGCGAAACCGGAGACATTTTTTGCTGACGCATATATATCGTCCTTTGGGTAGTCCTCCGGTGCCGGATCGAATGGATGCGGCGGCGCGTTTTCCATGGTGTCTTCGGCAATTGCTGGACGGAAAGACGTTGGTCATTCCGTCCACCGAGCACGCGCCTGCGGAAGCTGAGGTTGATCGGCGGAGTTGGCGGCACTTCGGTGTCAAATCAGTCATCGACCTCCCACTGGCTGTCGGAGGCCGTGCGCCATTGGGTGTTCTCAACTTCAGTACAGCACACGGCAAACGCAGCTGGCCCGAGCCGGTGGTGAAGCAACTGGAGTTGGTCGCACGGGTTATTACCGGTGCCTTGGTTCGCCAGCGCGAGGAGCAAGCATTGCCCGAAAGCGAAGACCGACTTCGGATGGCGGCCGAGTCGGCCAACATTGGTCTCTGGAGTTTGGACCTCGCCAGTCAGCTGTTTTGGCTCACGCCGATGACCCGAGAATTGTTTGGGTTCTCGCCGGCCGAATCGGTAAGCTGGCAACGAGTGCTGGAAGCGATCCACCCCGAGGATCGCGGAAACGTCGAGCGCGCGCTGCAGGCGGTCGTGCAGACCCGAAAGGAAGGGCAAGTCGAATACCGCGTTCCACAGACCGATGGCAGACTGCGCTGGTTTATTTCGCGTGGACGGCTTCGGCAGGACAGACTACTGGGAAGCCAGTGCGTCATGGGGGTGACGGCCGATATTACGGAGCGTAAGCTGGCTGAACTGGCGCTGCGCGAAAGAGAGGTTCGCTTGGAGGAAGCCACGGACGTGGCGGCTTTGGGTTTCTATGAGATGCTGATTCCTCTTCGTCAGGAATATTTTGATGCTCGAATTCAATCGATTCTGGGTTTTCCAAACGATCTGGTTTCAGGATTTCGGGATTTTTGGGAAGAACATCTTCATCCCGCGGACCGTGACTGGGTGCTCGATATCAGCCGGCAAGTCCTCGGAGGCTCGTTGAGCGGCGTTACTGCGGAGTACCGTTATCTCCATCCGCAACGAGGTGTAGTGTGGCTGCGGCAAGCGGCGCGGGTCTTTGAGCGGGATGCCCAAGGGCGGACGATGCGGATTCTGGGGGTCATGCAGGACATCACTGAGAGCAAGGTCAACGAGGAAAAGCTGCGCCAGGCATTCCATGCGTTGGAGCAAAGCCCGGTATTGGTGGTTATCACCAATGCCCAAGGCCAAATCACCTATGTGAACCGGAAATTCACCGAAGTTTCCGGCTATTCACAGGCCGAATGTCTTGGGCAAAATCCGCGCTTCCTCAAATCCGGCGAAACCCCACCGGAAATCTATCGCGAGTTGTGGGCGTGCATTACCGGCGGGGGGACGTGGCGCGGGGAGTTTCACAATCGGAAAAAAAACGGTGAACTGTATTGGGAAGCAGCGATCATTTCGCCGTTGCACGACAGCGCCGGCCAGATCACGCACTTTGTGGCGGTGAAAGAAGACATCACCGACCGGAAACGGGCGGCGTTGGAGTCGTACCGCGACCGGGCTGAGATCACGCACTTGTCACGCGTGGCGATGCTTGGCGAAATGTCGGGCTCGCTGGCGCATGAGTTGAACCAGCCGCTCACGGCAATCCTCAGCAATGCACAAGCCGCGCAACGCTTCCTCGCCGATGGCCAAGCCGACCTGAACGAAGTGCGCGAAATCCTCCGCGACATCGTCGCGGACGACTTGCGCGCGGGCGAGGTCATTCGCCGGTTGCGGTTGCTCTTGAAGAAAGGCGAGGTGCATTCGCTGCCACTCGACCTCAATGAAGTGGTCCAGGATGTCCTGAAAATGGTGCGGAATGATTTGCTCAATCACAGCATCACTCTCCAGACCGCGTTCGCACCTGACCTGCCGGCAATTCACGGCGACCGCGTGCAGTTGCAGCAGGTGATGTTGAACCTGATTCTGAACGCCACCGATGCGATGGCCACGAATGCGTACGCGGACCGGCAACTGGCGGTGCAGACGGAACGCACGCCGGCGGGCGCGGTACGCATTTCGATTCGGGACCGGGGCCACGGTCTGACACCCGAGGCGCAAGCGCGCATCTTCCAGCCATTTTTCACGACGAAGCTCACGGGGATGGGCTTGGGGTTGAAGGTTTGTCGCACGATCATCACCGCGCACGGCGGCCAGTTGGGGGGGGAGAACAACCCCGATGCCGGCGCCACGTTTTACTTTGAGTTGCCGGCGGGGAACGGGACGAGGAGTGAACAGTAATCAGTAATCAGAAAGGGGAGTGGACTGTGAGTTATGCGAAAAGCTTTACGGAACTCATTGTGTATCAGAAGGCCAAAGGCGTCTCCAAGATGGTGTTTCAGGTTTCGAAGACTTTTCCGAAAGAAGAGATGTACTCGTTGACGGATCAACTGCGGCGGGCGGCGCGTTCTGTCGGCGCGCAAATCGCCGAGGCGTGGGCGAAACGCCGCTACGAAAAGCACTTTGTTAGCAAGTTGACCGATGCCGATGCCGAACAGATGGAAACTCAACACTGGCTCGAGGAGGCGCTCGCTTGTGGCTATCTCACGCCACCGCAAGCTGAGAAACTGAAAGCTGACCTGCTGGAGATCGGGCGGATGCTCGGCGCGATGATTGAAAAAGCCGACGCGTTCTGCAACGCCACCACCAACATTGTCCAAGAGGACACTGCCGAGTATTATGTCGCGGGACGATGACCGCTAACTAAATACTGACCACTGAATACTGATGACTCCCCACCCACCAACCGTCTTCATCGTGGACGACGATTTGTCCGTGCTCAAGGGATTGACGCGGTTGCTGCGGTCGGCCAAGCTGAACCCGGTTACCTTCGCTTCGCCCCAGGAGTTTCTCGACCGGCATGATCCGACGCAGCCCGGTTGTCTGGTGCTGGATGTGGCGATGCCGGGGTTGGATGGATTACAGCTGCAACAGGCGTTGATCACCCGCGGCTGTGAGATTCCCATCATCTTTCTCACCGGCCACGGTGATATCCCGATGAGTGTGCGCGCCATGAAACGCGGGGCGATTGATTTCCTGACCAAACCCGTCCGCGACGAGGACTTGCTGAAGGCGATTCGCGCCGCGCTCGTGGCTGATCAAAGCCGCCGGCAAGCCCAGGCTGAACTCGCCGGCATCCGGCACCGACTGGCGACACTGACAACGCGCGAACGCGAGGTCTTGGAGCACGTGCTGGCCGGACAATTGAACAAGCAGATCGCGGAAGATCTTGGGATTGTCGAAAAAACCATCAAGGTTCATCGCGGCCGCATGATGGAGAAGATGGGAGTTACCTCTGTCGCCGAGTTGGTGCACCTCTGCGAACTGGCCGGTGTTAAAGCCATCTCAATCAGGTAGCCGCGACGGAAGAGAGCGGAGGCAGTCACCAGGATTCGGAGTTCGGTCAGGCGCGAGTCGCCTGCGCAAGGTTGGACTAAAGTCCAATTTTCGGCCCTGTCCTTATGCCATAGTTTTGCGAGCTGAACTCTTGAGTCAAACCAAGGGAATTCAGGCAACCGCGGCGACTTCGAGGATGGTTTTATGAAAAGAATGCGATTCAACCGGTGGTGCTGGTTGGCGGCAGTAGTGCTTGCGGTGGGTGTGTGCGGAAGAGATTGGGCAGAGTCTCCAGCGCCGGCACCCACGGTGGCTGAGCCGGAACGGATCGCAATGGAAATTGGGACGGATGCTTACCTCTACGGCTTGCCGGTCGTGCAGATGAAGCACTGGCGCGAGCAGTTCTTGAAACACACGCCGGCCAATCAATTCCGCCATTTCCGCGACTACGCCGGGACCAACGCCCCCAGTGTCCCATCCCCGAATCCCGATGTTCTCTATTCCGTCGCTTGGCTCGATCTGACCAAGGAGCCGGTCCTGTTAAGCGTGATCGAGAAAGGTGACCGGTATTTTTCGTTTCAAGCCCAGAATGCGTATGGCGATAATGGGTTTTACGCCAGTCTTCACGGTCGCACCGACCGGATGGAACATCACGCATATGTCGGCCCCGGCTGGAGCGGCAAACTCCCCGCTGGCGTCCAGCGCTTCGATAACGCAACCCGTTTGGTTGCACTTGTCGGTCGGACGTATGTTGCCGGCCCCGCAGACCTAGCTGCCGCCCGGGCTGTGCAGGACAGTTATCAACTGACTCCGCTCAGCCAATGGCCCCCGCCGCCAATCCAGTCAAAAACCAATTCCCCAAGCCATACCGCCACTGCAGCAGTTGTCGTCGGTGTTGCCAGCGAGGAGATCGAGCCCTTGCAGTTTTTTGCGCGCTTGGATGAATGTCTGCATGAAGAGCCGCCGACCTTTGAATACGCGGCCCCAATCGAGCGGTTCATTCAGATCGGGATCGGTGGCGCCACGCCATTCTCGCCGGCAGGCTTGGATCCGGCGACGCGTGCGGGATTGCTCCGCGCAGTGCCGGCCGCCAAAGCACTGATCGCTGCCGCGAAGGCGAAATTGTCTTCAGTGAACGGCTGGATTATCCCGCCGGCAACGATCGGCAAGACGCGGGTTGACCTGATTGAACGTGCTGCGGTTGCCGCCACGCGCATTGGGATCAACTCGCAGCGCGAATGTCGCTACCTGGTGGGACAGGCGGACGCCGCCGGACAGCCGCTTGCGTCGCCGGGGCGGTACGTCATTCGGTTTGAAAAAGACCAGCTCCCGCCGGTCGATGGGTTCTGGTCGCTCACGGCCTACCGGGCGGCCGACCGAAGCTTGGTGGACAACCCAGCCGGCCGGTATGGGCTGAAAAGTCTCGACCCGGCATTGCGGCGCGGGGCCGATGGCTCCATTGAGGTGTCTCTGCAGAAAGAATCGCCGGGGCCGGATCGCGAAGCGAACTGGGTGCCGACACCCGCCGGCGAATTTGTGGTGATGCTCCGGATGTATAACCCAAAATTATTTATTCGCGGTCCAAAATGGCAACCCCCCGTAATCCAAAAAATTGGTTCGTGATCTTCAGTGGGGCGCTGGTCCTGTTGACGGGCTGCACGGCTGTGCCGAAGGGCGTCACACCGGTGACGGGGTTCGATGGGCCACGGTACACCGGGAAGTGGTATGAGGTGGCGCGTTTGGATCATTCGTTCGAGCGCGGTCTGACCCGCGTGACGGCGGAATACACGCTCAACAGCAACGGGAGCGTCACCGTGGTGAATCGTGGTTGGGATGCACGCGGGCAACGGTGGAAAGAGGTGCGCGGCCGGGCGAAGTTTCGGGGCGACCAGTCGGTCGGGAGTTTGCAGGTTTCGTTTTTCGGTCCGTTCTACGGCGGCTATCACGTCCTCGCCCTCGACAAGAACGGGTATGGGTACAGCATGGTTTGCGGCCCGACCCGGTCGTATCTCTGGATTCTTGCCCGGCAACCAACGCTGGATGACGCGGTGCGGACGGCTTTGGTGGAACAGGCCCGCGAGCTCGGGTTCGCGGTGGACCAGCTGATCTGGGTGGACCAAAACTAGTGCGCGCCGGTTAGACTAAGGTCCAATTCTCACCGCCGGTGGCCGTCGCTAGAGTCGCCACACTGTGAGCAAGGAACATCCCCTCGTTGCCGTGGTGGACGACGAAGAATCAGTGCGGAAAGCCCTGCAACGCCTGCTGCGCTCGGTCGGAATGACGACGGAGGCATTCGCCACCGGCGCGGAGTTTTTGCAATCGCTCGCCGACCACAAACCGGATTGCATCGTGCTGGACATCCACATGCCGGGAATGACGGGGTTTGAAGTGCAGGCGCGACTCGCAGTGGCCGGCCCACCGTTGCCGGTCGTCATCATCACTGGGTACGACTCGCCCGAGACCCAAAACCGGGTGATGACAGCCGGGGCCTCGGCTTACTTGCGAAAACCAATCAACGACGAGGCGCTGTTGGCGGCTATTCATCGCGCGATCGGAGGCACGCCGGCATGAGCAGGATTCATTGGTTGGCGCTGGTCGTCCTCCTTGGCGTTGGGTGCAACAGCCGGTCGTCGTCCTACGAGGTTCTCAAGGGTCAATGGGAACGCCCCGACGGTGGTTATGTCATCGCCATCACCAATGTGACGGCTACCGGCGCGTTGGGGGCCGGCTACTTCAATCCCAAGCCGATTCATGTGGGCCGGGCCCAAGCCACGCGGGAAGCCGGCCAGCTCCAAGTGCTCATCGAGTTGCAGGATGTGAATTATCCCGGCTCGACCTACAAGCTGACCTTCGATCAGGCCGCTGACCAATTGAAGGGGACGTATTATCAGGCGGTCGCCAAGCAAACGTATCCCATTTACTTCACGAGGTTGAAGCCATGAGCGCCCCGCTCCAAGACGCGTGGAGTGCCGCGCGCGTGGCGGTTCTCGATCCGGATGGCACGCGCCGCGCCGTTGATAAATATGATGCGCCGGCACTGGCGGCCAACAGCGGGCCGGTGAACTTCCATGTGATGGCCAAGCCGGTCGGCTCGATCTGCAACATCGACTGCACTTATTGCTTTTACCTGCACAAAGAACATCTGCCCGGCGGCCC
Organism: Verrucomicrobiia bacterium; assembly: GCA_022072455.1. GTDB lineage: Bacteria > Verrucomicrobiota > Verrucomicrobiia > Palsa-1439 > Palsa-1439 > CAINDI01. Next base: position 163,100 of record JAJVHY010000017.1, read on the forward strand.
CGGTGCGGCGCGGATGTCGGACGAGACGCAGGAGACGTTCATCCGTCAATACATGGCCGGCGTGACCGGGCCCGAGGTGACGTTCACGTGGCAGGGCGGCGAGCCGATGTTGCGCGGGTTGGACTTTTACCGGCGGGCGGTGGCGTTGCAGAAAAAGTATGCCCGACCCAAACAGACGGTGAACAACGATTTGCAGACGAACGGGACGTTGCTCGACGAGGAATGGTGCGCATTTCTCAAGGAGCACAAGTTTCTCGTCGGGCTGAGCATTGACGGACCGCGCGAGATTCACGACCAATACCGGGTGGACAAGGGCGGCCAGCCGACGTTCCACCGGGTGATGCATGGGCTGGCGTTGCTCAAAAAGTTCGGCATCCGCTTCAACACCCTGACGTGCGTCAACCGGCACAACGCCCGCAAGCCGGTTGATATCTACAAGTTTCTCCGCGACGAAATCGGTTCGACGTACATGCAGTTCGCGCCGATTGTGGAATACCGGGCTTTCAAGCAGCGCTCGGTGCAAGCGCAAAACCAAGCGCAGCCGGCGCCGCGCGAGTGCGATCCAGAGTCGCGGCCCGGTCATCCCAACTCGATTGTCACGGACTGGTCGGTGGACCCGGAGGATTGGGGCTATTTCCTTTGCCGGCTGTTTGACCGGTGGGTGCAGCGGGATGTCGGCAAGATTTACGTCAACCAGTTCGAGACGCTCATCGCGCAGCATCTTGGCGAACCGTCGCAGATGTGTGTGTACAGCGAGAACTGCGGCAAGGCCGTGGCGGTGGAGCACGATGGCAGTCTCTATTCGTGCGATCATTTTGTGTATCCCGATTACCGGATCGGCCATCTCGCCGACGGCAACCTGCGCCAGACGGTGCTTGCGCGGGACCAGGTGAAGTTCGGCTATGCGAAAAGCGAAATGCTGCCGCAATACTGCCGGCAATGTTCATTTCTCAGCGACTGCTGGGGAGAATGTCCGAAGAACCGCATCCTTCGCACGGCTACCGGCGAACCGGGGCTGAATTACCTGTGTCGGGGGTTGAAAACATTTTACGCACACGCGCTGCCGCAGATTGATCGGATCGTGGCCGGCTTGCGCGCCAACAAAACCAAAGGAGCCAGACCATGAAATCCACGCACATACTCACCGCGCTCAGCTTGCCGCTGTGTGCCACGACCGGCTTTTCCCAAGCCGTCGAGATGAAGCAAGAACCAAAGAGCCAGCGACCGAATATCGTCATCATCTTGGGGGACGACCTGGGGTATTCGGATCTGGGTTGTTTCGGGGGCGAAATCAAGACGCCGAACTTCGATGCGCTCGCCAAAGAGGGAGTGCGCTTCAATCAGTTCTACACCTCCGCCAGTTCTTCCCCCACGCGGTCCATGCTGCTCAGCGGCGTGGACACGCATCTCAACGGCATGGGCAACATGAGCGAGATGACGGCGCCCAACCAAATGGGCGTGCCCGGTTATGAAGGGTATCTGAATAACCGCGTCACGACGCTCCCGCAACTGCTCAAGGATGCCGGCTACCACACCTATATGGCCGGCAAATGGCACATGGGCAAACAGCCCGACCAAATCCCAGCGGCACGCGGGTTTGAGCGTGACTTCGCGCTGCTCGACGGCGCTGGCAGCTATTGGGACATGATGAATTTCAGCGCCAACACTCCGAAATCCACGTTCACCGAAGATGGACGCTACCTCAAATCACTGCCCAAGAATTACTACGCCACGAAGACCTACACCGACAAAATGATCGGTTACATCGAGGCCAACCGGGCCGACGGCAAACCGTTCTTCGCGTATATGTCGCACCAGGCGCCGCACGACCCGTATCATCTGCCGCGCGAATGGCGCAACCGCCACGTGGGCGAATACGACAAGGGTTGGGACGTGGTGCGCCAGGAACGGCTGCAGCGCCAGATTGAAATGGGCCTCGTGCCCAAAGGCACGGAACTGGCCGAGCGCATGTGGTTCATCCCCCAAGCCTCGCTGCTGGCACCCGCGACAAAAATGATCATGGGCAAAAAGATGGAGCTGTACGCCGGCCTGGTGGAGAACGTGGACTACCACACCGGGCGGCTGATTGATTATCTCAAGAAGATCGGCGAGTACGACAACACGATCTTCATTGTGTTCGGGGACAACGGCGCGGAAGGAACCGACCTCTTCGCGCAGATTGTGGGCTCGGCCGGCACGGCGAATTACCTGTTCGCTGCGATTGCCTGGTCGCAGACGCATCCCAACGCCTGGGGTGATCCGCAGTCCTACGTCGGCTACGGCCCGATGTGGGCGCAGGTTTCGATGACTCCGTTCAGCCAATACAAGGGCAACTTGGCCGAGGGCGGCATCCACAATTGCCTCATCGTCAAGGGCCCGGTCGTCAAACGCCCCGCCGGGAGCATCAACGGCGGCTTTATGCACGTGGCGGACATCATGCCCACGCTACTCGAAGTGGCCGGCGCCAGTTATCCCAAGACGGTCAACGGTCAGGAGCCGCCACCGCTGATCGGCAAGTCATGGGTCAAGATGCTGGCGGGTGAAGAAGAGTCGCCGCGTTCCGGACAGGACTACATGGCGTGGGAGATTTTCGGCAACCGCGCCGTCCGGCAGGGCGACTGGAAGCTGATCTGGCAATACAAACCCTTCGGCACGGGGGACTGGCAGTTGTTCAATCTCGCCACCGATTTGAGCGAACGCCATGATCTGGCCACCCAGCAGCCCGAGAAGGTCAAGTCGCTCGTGGCGCTCTGGGACAAGTACGTTCAAGACAACAAGGTGATCCTGCCCGACCGCGTCATTTGGGAGCAACAGGAAAAGCGGCTTCCCGATCGCTATCCGGTGGTGGACGGTTTCCCGCCGCTCATCTCCCAGAAGCAGTTTATCCCACCGGCGAATATGATGGCCGATCCGAAACCTTGAGCGCGGCCAAATCCAAAACATGACCCCCTTAAAGAAAGAAAAATACCATGAATAACAAAATCAAATCCCTCCACCTCGGGATCGCCATCCTTGCCTTCACCATCATCTGCCCGATGTTCGCCTCCGCGCAGGTGCCGCCCCGCTTCTATTGGAAAAGCCTGGCCGGTGGGCAAGCCGTCCCGGTGATTTTCCAATCACTAAACGCCAACGCCAATCCCTTGGACCCGTCGTCCTTCATCCCGTCCGATGCTCAAGTGGAGGCCAATGTCGCGACGGTTGGTTACGCGATAATGCTGCCCATGTTCGACCGCACGCTCACCCTCGCGATTCTGGAGCCGATGGGCCGGGTTTCCGGCACGACCACGATCGCGGGGAAGAGTTACAACGAGGACGCGACCGGATTCGGCGACCCGACGTTGGAAGTGGGGTACAACCTGATCGGCCCCAAGGCGATCAAGAACATTCCCGACATGCTGCGGTATGAGCCGAAGTTCTCGCTCGACCTGATCGTGGATATCGCGTTCCCCATCGGCGAGTACGACAACGACCAATCGCTAAACCTTGGCCAGAACCGCTGGTATGGCCGCGTCGGCGCGCCGATCGTTTGGCAGATCGGCCCGTGGGTGCCCGGCCGGCGCACCACCCTCGAACTGTTTCCCTCGGTGTGGTTCTACAGTGATAACACCGACTTTGTGGGCCAAACGCTGAGCACGGACCCCCTGTTCCACCTGGAAGCGCATTTGACCCGTGACATCACGGAGCATTTCTGGGCCTCCTTCGACACGACTTGGAAGGCAGGCGGCAAGGCGAGCCTGGACGGAGTGGAAGGTTCGTCGCTGAATACCTTGGCTGTTGGTATCACCCTTGGCTACCAGATTAACGATAACCTCTCACTGACTGCCGGTTACATGACGACGGTCAATGACAGCGACCCTGGCGATATGCAGATGGACGCCTTTCGAATCTCATTCACGTACGGTTGGCACCCCATGGTGCAGGGAATGAACCGGCTGAAGAGCGAGTGATGACCGACGCCGCGCCGGCCCGCTCTCAAAAAAACTTAAGGCTACCGAAAATGATACAGATAAAAATGTTCAGGAAACCCAAGCTCGCCATCGCACCGGTCGTTGTCTGGCTGGCCGTGGTCGCATGCTCCTCGCCGCCGGCAAGTGAAAAATCGGCGATGTCGGCTTATCAGGAAGGCGTACCGGGCGGACTGATCGCGCGCACCGTCAAAACCAGCGCGACCGTGACCCGCATTGACGCCACTACCCGCAAGGTGACGCTCGTGGGGCGCGACGGCAAAGAGTTCACAGTCAAAGCCGGCCCGGAAGTCAGCAACTTCGCCGCGATTCAAGTTGGGGACAATGTCACCGCGACGGTCACGGAGGAGTTGGTGATATTTCTCAAAGGGAAGTATGAACCGATCCCCGATGATGGGCGCGCCGTTGCGGTTGCAGTGGCTCCCAGCGGCGCCAAACCGGGGGGCGTGCTGGCCGATACCGTGCAGGTTACCGCCACAGTTGTCGGGCTGGATCTCAATCGCCATCAAGCCAAACTCCAATTCCCAGATGGCACAATCAAAACGATTGGAGTGCGCCAAGACGTCGATCTGCGCCAGCGGAAGATCGGCGAGGAAGTCGTCCTGCGCAGCACGGAAGTGGTGGCCATTCTGGTGGAAAAACAATCAACCAACCGAAAGTAGGGAGCACAATGAAATCGCAACAACATGGTCCGATCATCACCTTCGCTTGTCTGGTTCTTGCCCTCGTCGCGCTGGGCTGCGCGTCGACCAAGGTCACCGATCAACACCGGCTCGTGCATGAGTGGCTGCCGCGCCCGGCCAATATCTGGGTTCACGAGTTCGCCGCCACCCCGGCCGAGGTGCCGGCGGATGCGACGCTGGCGCGGGAGTTTACCGTGGACACCACGCCGCAAACGCCCGAACAAATTGAGGAAGCCCGGCAGTTGGGCCGCGGGATTGCCGCGCAACTGGTCCAGCAGATTCGTGACCTGGGCCTGCCGGCGCAGGTGGCGACCGGGGGCGGAAAACCGCGCGTCAATGACCTCGTCATCCGCGGTTACCTCGTCTCCGTCGAGGAAGGCAGCGCCGCCAAGCGCGTGGTCCTCGGTTTTGGCGCGGGCGGTTCCGCATTGTGCACCGCCGTCGAAGGTTTCCAAGTGACGCCGACCGGGCTGCGCAAGCTCGGGTACGGCGCCGTTCAAGCCGGCGGCAACAAAACGCCCGGTGCGGCCGTGGGCGTGGCGACGTTTATTGCCACCGCCAATCCGGCCGGACTCATTGTCAGCACGGGCGCGAAGATCTACGGCGAAGCCAGCGGCAAGAGCACCATCGAAGGCCGGGCCAAAGCCACGGCGAAGGAAATTGCCAAGGTCCTCGAAGCCCGCTTTCAGGAGCAGGGATGGATCAAGTGAACCGCGGGGGATCAAGCCGACCCGAACGTTGCCCATGAAATCGGTCATCCAGTTTCTCAAGACGACAATGGTGGGCGGGCTGCTGGTGGTTTTGCCGGTCTGGCTGACGGTGTTGTTGCTGTTGAAAGCCATCCAAGGCGCGGTGGGGGTACTCCGTCCAATTGCCGCGCTCTTACCACAGCAGGTGGTCCATGCCGACTTGGTGGCGTTGGCGCTGCTGCTGCTGATTTGCTTTCTGACCGGCCTGCTGTTGCACGCGAGCGCGGTGCAGCGCTTCGGGCAGTGGGCGGAGGCGCACATTCTCGACCGTGTGCCCGGCTATAGTCTGTTGCGCGGGATGACCCGGCAATTCGCCGGCCAGAGCGAAGAGCAGCCATTTCGACCGGCCTTGATCGAATTGGAAGATGCACTCGTGCCGGCGTTCATTGTCGAAAAGCATGCCGACGGCCGGTACACCGTATTCGTCTCCTCGAGTCCGACGCCGATGGCCGGGGCGATTTACATCCTGCCGCCGGAGCGCGTGCATCCGGTGGATGTCCCGCTCGCCACCGCCTTGGTCAGCATCACGAAGTGGGGGACCGGGACAGGGCAGTGGCTGGCCGCGCAACGTCCCAAATGAGGCGGCAATGCTAAAACAGAAATTACCATTGCGTCGCCTTGGACCAACCGCCGGCCTGTGTCTCGTGGTGTTGGGGTTGAGTGCCGGTTGTGTCTTCCGGCAATTAAAGCGCTTGGCCGCCCATCTCCCATTCGCTGATCTCCGGCAACATAGTGAGATAGCGACTAAGGCCAAAGCGGCCGGGCGCGCTGATTTTTCCCAAGCGATTCGCGCCGGACTTTCCGGCTTCATTACCCAATGAACCCGACGCCAACAAATCCCACCACTGAGCAACCGCCGAAGAGCGTGGTGCGGCCCCGGTGGTTTTCGGCGAAGGAGTTGCTCGTGGCGTTGTTGGTGTTGTTTCTGGCTACACCGGCTTTCGCTGTCCTGAAACAGGGAGAATTGATCGAAGCGGTGTTGGTTACCGCAGTGCTTTTGTCGGCAGTTCTCGCCGTCAGTGGCCGGCGTGGCACCTTGGTGGTGGCGATTGTCTTACTCCTGCCAGCGCTGGTTGGCCAATGGCTTGACCACTTTCACCCGGGAGTTCTTCCAGCGTGGGTCTTTCAGGCTGCATTTCTGACCTTTCTCGGCTTCGTTGTGGTGAATTTATTTGGATTCGTCATGCGTGCGTCACGGGTTGATTCCGAAGTGCTCTGCGCGGGAGTCGCGATTTACATTTTGCTCGGCTTGATTTGGGCAAATGCTTACATCCTGGCCGCGCAGTCATCATCACCGGCCTTCGCGCTTGCTGTCCCCGACGGAAACGCTCAGGTGATGGGGCGCTTCAACGCGCTCTATTTCAGTTTCATCACCCTCAGCACCGTCGGGTTCGGCGATATCGTCCCGGTTTCGCGGCTGGCGCGGACGTTGACGATGTTGGAGGCGATCACAGGCTTGTTCTATATGGGAATCTTCATCGCCCGGCTCGTGTCTTTGTATTCCACCGCCGCCAAGTCAGAAGGAGTTAAACGATGAACCGAAGAATTTTACCGGCCGGTATCTGTCTGGTGGTGTTGGCGCTGATATCGGGGTGTGCGTTCCGTCAATTGAAACAGGAGGTCGCCCGGCTCGACACGCAATGTTACATCGTCGGCGAACTGGACTCGCCGCTGCCGGGGGCGATGACGAATTATGCTGTGGTTTTCCAAAACACGCCTACCGAGACGCGCATCGTTGATGTGGCGGTCATCTCCCGCGAGAACCGAACGGTCGGCTTCAGCGTGCCGGGGGCGACGAACTACTTCTTTGGCGCTTTCGCCGACGCCAACGGCAATCAGCGCTACGACGACGGTGAACCGGTTTGGGTGACTCCGGTCACATTTGATTCGCAACGGCGAACCGGCCGGATTCCGATCCGGTACGACACGAAGCTGAATCTCGCTCCAGCAGTGCTGGCCGGTCTTCGGGCGGCGCGCGGAAGTCATCGCTTGGAGGAATTGCAGCGCCACGGGCAACTCGCGATTGCGCTCGGAGAAGTTACGACGATGAGTGACCAGCGCTTCAGTCCGGAAAACGGCAGCCGCGGACTGTGGGAGCCGGCGAGTTCGCTAAATGAACAAGGCGTGGGGATTTATTTTCTGGAACGGTACGATCCGCGACGCATCCCGGTGTTGTTCGTCCACGGGGCCGGCGGGACGCCGCGCGATTGGAGCGGGTTCGCGGAAAAGTTTGACCGGAAGAACTTCCAACTCTGGTTCTATTCCTATCCGTCCGGCTTGCGGGTGGCGGACTGCGCGGGGGTGTTGGAAAAAGGGGTGGAGCAACTCCGGAGTCAATTCGGCTTTGAACGGCTGCACGTCGTGGCGCACAGCATGGGCGGACTGGTGAGCCGGCAATTTCTTCTCAACCATGTCCGCCGTCACCAACGGCCGTACGTGCGGCAGTTGGTGACGCTCGCGACGCCGTGGCGGGGACACGAGGCGGCCGCGTTGGGCGTGCAACACGCGCCGGCTACTGTGCCGTCGTGGATTGATATGCAGACCGACAGCGAGTTCACCCGGCAGTTGTTTGCCCGATCCTTGTCGCCGCAGGTGCGCCATTATTTGGCGTTCACCTATGGCGGCAAGGAGAGTCCGTTCCTGCCGGAGAGCAATGACGGCACCGTGAGTGTTGCGAGTCAGTTGAAGCCGGAAGCGCAAGCCGACGCGGCCGGGATGCGGGGATTTAACGAATCCCATGATGCCATCCTCCACTCCGCCGCCGCCATCCGTTGGGTCGAGGAAGTTTTACGTGCGCCATAAAGAAATCATCCAACTATGAAAACACTGAAACTAAACCGACTGATCTTGGGCTGCGGGCTATTGTTGGCCACCTCCGCTCTCGTCGCGGCTGAGAACCCAGCCCCGTCGGACGAGGTTGTGAAAGCGCAGGAGTTGGCCAAGAAACTTTCCAACCCGATTGCGAGCCTCATCAGTGTGCCGTTTCAGTTTAACTTCGACGCTGGCTACGGGCCGGACAGCAAAGGGTCGAAGTTTGTGATGAACGTCCAGCCGGTCATCCCGATCTCCCTCAACGAGGATTGGAATGTGATCTCCCGCACCATCATGCCGGTGATTTACCAGTCGGATGTGATTCCCAACAGCAGTCAGGGGGGCCTCGGCGATTTTCTCCAGAGCCTGTTTTTTTCCCCGAACGCGCCGGTCGGCGGCATGATTATCGGCGTCGGGCCGGCACTTTTGTTGCCGACGGCGACTGATGACCGGCTGGGAGCAGAACAATGGGCGGCCGGACCGACCGCCGTTTTGTTGAAGCAACATCAGGGGTGGACGTTTGGCGTGCTGGCCAATCATTTGTGGGACTTCGCCGGCAACGATGAACGCGACGATGTGAACGCCACCTTGTTGCAGCCCTTCGTGTCGTTTTCGACGAAGACGGCCACGACGTTCTCGATGAATACCGAAGCGACTTACAACTGGGATGCCGCGGCCGAGCCGTGGAGCATTCCGGTGAATTTTAGCGTGGCCCAGTTGATCAAGATCGGCAAGGCACCGGTGCAGTTGTCCGGGGGGTTGCGCTACTGGGCGGAGACGCCGGCGAATGGTCCGAGCGAGTGGGGTTTCCGCTTTGGCGTCACGTTGCTGTTTCCAAAATAACGAGGCGGACATTATGAAAATGAAACTACCCATGTTCTTGGTCGTGGCCGGCGGCGCGGTCGCGTTGTGTGGTTGCGCGAGCATCGGGCCACGCACCATCGCGCGGGATCGGTTTGAATATAGCAGCGCGGTCGGCGAGTCATGGAAGCGCCAGACCCTGCTGAACATCGTCAAGCTCCGGTATCTCGACCCGCCGACCTTCGTGGACATTGGCCAGATCGTGGCCGGGTATTCACTGGAGATGTCGGCGAGTGTGGGCGGGCAGTTTGCGGGGGTTGATTCCATCCAGGGGAACACGTTGACGCTCGGCGGGGCCGGGCGGTACACAGATCGGCCGACGGTGACGTACTCCCCGTTGACCGGCAATCGGTTTATCCGGTCACTGATGACGCCGCTCTCGATCGAGGCGGTGTTCTCGACGATCCAAGCGGGCTGGCCGGTGGACAACGTGTTGTTCTCCGCGTTGTCCTCGATCAACGGCCTGAAGAATCACGATGCCACCATTGCCGGCATCGCGTCGCCGGATCCGGGTTTTCTGCGCGTCCTGGAATTGTTGCGCCAGATCCAGGTGTCCGGCGCCGTCGCCCTGCGGATCAAGACGGACGCGCAACACCAGCAGACTACAGTGCTGACGTTTCGGTCGAAGGACATCACCCCGGAAACCCAGGCGGCAATCACGGAGTTGCGGCAGTTGCTGGGGTTGAATCCGCAGGCGCAGGAGTTCAAGTTGGCGTTCGGCACGACATCCATAAGCGATAATGAGTTGGCCGTGGTGACGCGCTCGTTGACGCATATCATGGGGATGATGGCGACGATGATCGAGGTGCCGCCGGAACACGTCACGCAAGGCCGGGCGACGCCCGGGGTATCGAATCCAGCTTTGCGGATTCGGTGCACGAAGAGCCGGCCAGCGGATGCGTTTGTGGCGGTGGCCTACCGGCAGCGGTGGTTTTGGATTGATGATTGTGATCTGAAAACCAAGCGGGCGTTCGCGTTCATGATGATGTTGTTCACGCTGGCCGATAGCGGCGAGCGGGAGAAACCCGTGCAAATCACCATTCCGGCCCAATGAGAAAGGTCTGCGGATGCCCGAAAAACCACTCGAACCGACCGACTTCTCACTGGTAACCGGCGGGCCGTTGTACCGGCTCTGGCTGCGCATGGGAGTGTTGCGGGCACCGCTGGGGCTTGTCCACCGGCGGATTCTGGTGATGGCGTTGCTTGCGTGGGTGCCGTTACTCGTGCTCTCCCTGCTGGGCGGGGTGGGCCCAGACGGCGGCATGCTGTTCTTGAAGGGGCTTGGGGCGCACGTGCGGTTGCTCGTGGCGTTGCCGATTTTGATTCTGGCTGAATTGCCGATTCAGCGGCGCTTAGGGAACATGATCCGCCGGTTGGTGAGCCACGAAATCATCCCGGCGGAAGAGGTGCCGAAATTCAACACCACAATCCAGCGGGTGCATCGTGTGCGCGATTCCGTCGTGATCGAGCTAGGTTTGTTGATGATCGTGTACACACTGGGGCATTGGATTTGGCGCGAATACTGGGCCCAAGGGCGAACAAGCTGGTACGGCGTAATGGGCGATTCGGGTTGGCAACTGACTTTGGCCGGCTGGTGGTACGCGTTTGTCAGCGTGCCCTTGTTCCAATTCATCTTCCTGCGCTGGGTGTTCCGGATTGGGTTGTGGTTCTGGTTTCTGTGGCGGGTGGCGCGGTTGAATCTGCAGTTGATCGCCACGCATCCCGACGGCGCCGGTGGCATTGGAATGGTTGGCAACAGTGCGGAGGCGTTTGGCGTTTTTTTATTGGCCGAAGGCGTGTTGCTGGCCGGTCAATTTGCCCAGCGGATTCTCTTCGAAGGTAGCTCCCTGTTGGCTTACAAGATGGATATCTTTTTAGCGGTGCTCACCATGGTGTCGCTGGTGCTTGCGCCATTCCTGGTGTTCGTGCCGGCTTTGTACCGCGCCAAGCAGCGCGGGCGCAGCGACTATGGAGCGCTGGCTCACACTTATGTCGCGGAATTCGATGCGAAGTGGGTTCGCAAGGTCGCCCCGACCGAGGAACGGTTCATCGGCAACGCGGATATTCAGTCGCTGGCCGATATGGCCAACAGCTACAGCGTGGTGCGGTCGATGCGCCTTACGCCATTCAGTGCGGAAGTAGTCATGCACCTGGTCATCATCACCGTTATTCCCTTGCTGCCGTTGACGCTGACCGTGGTGCCATTTGAAAGTGTGATCAACCATTTGATCAAGGCGGTGTTATGAACCGACTGCCGTGCATACTGACATTCCTGCTGGCATTTGGGGGCTGGACGACCAGTGGACTGGGGGATGTGCTGATTGGAACGAATGACGAACGCTTTGTCGGCTCCGTCATCGAGGAGACCGCCGACACGGTAGTGTTCGAGTCAGAAATCGGCGGCCGGCTGGTGGTGCCGCGGAACCGGCTCCGGGAAGTCCAACGCACCGCCCCACCGCCGCGGCCATTCTGGAAGCCACCCGGCGTGGGCAAGGATGGGCATGACTGGGTGGAACTCAAGTCCGGCGAATGGTTGTGCGGGTGGATCCGGTACGTCCAGGACAAGGAGGTCGAATTCGACAGTGAAGAACTGGAGGAGATGACCCTGAAGTTGAAGGATATCCGCACGTTGTTCACGGCCAAGCCGATGGATGCGATGTTCGCGAATCGCGCGGCGGTTCAGGGATTGATCGTGATCAGCAATGAACTGGTTTATGTCACGGGAGTAGAGGGGGTGCAGTTGGCCCGGACGGAGTTGATCGGGATCACGCCGGCCAGCGGGAAGCCGGGGATGAAATATTGGGCCGGAAAGTTCACCGTGAGTTTGAGTCTGTCATCCGGCAACACGGAGTCCACGGATTTGAGTTTGAGCGGGGAGTTGTCACGCCGCACGCCCAACACGGAGCTGAGTTTGAACTATCTCGGAAATGTTTCCGAAGTGGCCGGCGTCGAAAGTGAGAACAACCAGCGGTTAAATTTATCGTATGACGTGCGGCTGACACGCCAGTGGTTTGTGCGCCCCGTGCTGGTGGAATATTTTTATGATCCGTTGGTCAATATCGCGGCGCGGGTGACGGGCGGGATCGGCGGAGGCTATTACATTTTGGATCGGGATGACTTGGAGTGGAAAATCATGGTCGGTCCAGCCTATCAATACACGAAATATGACACGGTGGATGTGGGCGAGAAAGACTACAGCGCCACCCCCGCGGCTGTGCTGTATTCATTATTCAAGGCGGATATCACCCGGCGCGTCAAGACCACTGTGGCGTATCAGGGAATGGCGGTGCAGGAAAAGGCCGGACTGTATAGTCACCACGCGGTGTTCCAAGTCACGTTCGAAATCAAGCATCGCTTGGACTTGGATGTCGCGTTTGTGTGGGATTACCTCCAGAACCCACAGCCGGATTCGGGTGGGGAGATCCCGAAGCGCAGCGACCTGCGCTTGGACGTGGGGTTGGGGATGAGATTTTAAGACGCGCACGGGAGAATGAATATGCAAACAATCATGAGGTGGATGGTTCTGTTGGGTTTCGTGCCAGTGCTGGCGGCCCAGTCACCGGACCAAGCGGAAACCATTCGCCTGCTTCATCAGCAGGTGGCTGCCCAAGAAGACCGGCTCGAAACAGTTAAGGAAAAGTTGCGCGTCACGGATCAGCATATCGAACGGCGGATTGACCGGCTCATCAAGAGTCTGACGGCGGTGACGGACGGCAAAGATTCGCGCACGAAAGTACTGCAAGCCAAACAAACCGCATACACGGCGCTCAAGAAAAACATCGAGTTCTATGGGCGGGAACGCGGCCAACGGTTCATGGCGTTGTATCAGGCGTCGAACCAATGGACGAAGGAAGGCTTAGCCGCCGATGTGGCGTGGCTGAATGAGCGGATCGAGACGCGCGTGGGACAGGCGCTCGCGTTGGTCGCGTCGTTGCCGGCGGAGAAGGATATGCAGAAGTATCAGACGTATTACATCGACGGGGATTGGAACCACCGGGTGGATTCGGCGTACTCGCATCAACAGCGCGTCTTGGCCGGTGGTAGCCAGTGGCGCGACGCGGTGTTTAAGGACTTGAAGACCAGCATTGACCGGCTCAAGCGCAGCCATGTCGAGTTGGAACGGGCCTTGGCCGCCGCCAAAACGTCGGAGGGCCGGAAGTTTGTGCAGGACTTGCTGAATCTCAACGAGGCGTTGGTCGTCAAACGGCAGGAGCAGATCCAGACGGCGTTGGGGAAGGCAAATCCGGCGTCCCGCGCGCTCGGGAATAAGTCGGCTGATGCCTTGCTCGAACAAATCCAAGCGGAGCGGACAGCCAATCAAAAAGATCTCGGGGAATGGATTCGGTTGAAGAACGAGCGCGACCAGGAACGCCAACGACTGGAGTTTTACCGGGTGCGATTGGCTGCGGCGCAACTGGCCCAATGAAAGCGCCGTCCATAATTTGCCGGTGGGGCCGGTGCCTTGCCCGTGGTGTGCTCGGGTTGGTGATCGGACTGGTCACGCTCTGGGTGGTGCTGGCCATTGCGTTGTCAGACTTGCCGGGAGTGTGGGTGCGGCGCGGGGCGGCGGGAGTTTTTGCAGTGGGGACCATCGTGCTCTTTTGGAAATGCCGGCCGCGTTGGCGCGCGTTGCTGATTTTCGTGGCGGTCGTGACGGCGGTGATCGTCTGGTGGAGACACCGGCCCCCCGCGAACGACCGGGATTGGAAACCGGAAGTGGCGGTGGCCGCACACGCCACGGTGACCGGTGACCAGGTGACAATCCATAACATCCGGCACCTCGAATATCGCACTGAGACGGATTTCACGCCGCGCTATTACGATAAGACTTTCGACGTCACTCAACTCGACTCCGTGGATTTGATTAGTGTCTATTGGGGGAGCGACGCCATCGCGCACGTGATGGTGAGCTTCGGATTCAAGGGGAAGGATTTCGTCACGTTTTCGATTGAGCGGCGGGACGAACGCGGGGAGACATATTCGACCTGGCGGGGGTTGTTTCACCAGTATGAGCTTTTTTACGTGGTCGCCGATGAACGGGATGTGATCCGCGTCCGCACGAACTACCGGCAACCGGCGGAAGATGTTTATCTGTTCCGCACCCGGATGCCGGTCGAGAATCAGCGCCGGTTGTTCCTCGATTACATCCGCTCGCTGAACGAACTGGCCGCCCGCCCGGCCTGGTACAACACGCTGGCCGACAATTGCACGACCGGCGTGTTGTTGCACACGAAAGCCTACCCGGGACGGCTGCGGTACAATTGGAAAATCCTCCTGAGCGGCTACACGGCGGAGTATGCGTACGAGCTTGGCGGTCTCGATTCCCGCGTGCCGTTTGCGGAACTGAAACGGCTCGGTCACGTCAATTCGCGAGCGCGGGCGGCCGATCAGGCGGAAAATTTTTCGCAGCAGATTCGCGAAGGCATACCCCTGCCGGCGCCGTACACCATGGAAGAATTTCGCCGTCAACCCTAACTCAATTCGCAGCGGCGATGGCTTGGCGTGATTGGTTCAGTAGCACGCGCTCGCGTCGCAATCGTAGTAGCGGGGGGTGGTCGCTTCCAACGTGAAGCGGAATTTGCCGATGCGTTTACCGGCTTTGTAGGAACTCTTCGGGCGAGTCCAGTTACCCCAGACGTTGACGTTCTCCGCGGCGGCGTTGGTGGTGGCTGCGGTGAAGCCTTGCGGGCGGATGTTGCGGGGACTGGGGTTTTCGAAGTGGAGCACTAGTGTGGGGGTGTTGGCCGGGTAGATGTCTTGATTCGCGAGAAACAAACGCGGGTCGGACAGCCGGTCGCGATAGCAGACCAGAATGGTGTCCGGCCGGGAGAGGGTGCCGCAGACTGGCCCCTTCACTTTATAGCAGTAACAGCAATCGCAGTATTTGGTGGTCGAGATGAAATACCGGAGCAGATCATTCTGGTGGACGAGGCTGGAAACGTAGTTCGCCGCCATGCGCGCGACCGGAAACCCCTGACTTTGATCCTGCCGGTACTGATCGAGGCAGATGTCGCGGGTGGCGTAGAGCGTGTAGCTGATTTCGACGCGGACTTGATCGAAGTCCGGCGGGACGAACTTCATCTTGAAATCCGTGGCCTGCATCGAGGTCAGGTTGGTGACCTGCCCGGTGAAGATCAGCTTACCGGAGTCATCCGGGTCGAGGAGGAGGTCGAGTTTGGTGATGAAGAGATTGGAGACCAACCCGTCCAGGCAATCCCAATAGCCCGTCAGATAAAACGCGCCGCCGGCTACTCCCGGCGGAGGCAGGCTGGGCTGCATAGCCCCGGTGCCTTTGATGGAAAAAACCTGGGGGAATCCCGCACCGGTGAACGCCCGATAAATCTTCAATTCCGAAAATGTACCCGCCGGTACGCCGCCAATGGAAACCGCGATTGGTTGGGAGTTGGTGACGGCTTCGGTCACCCCGCCGACACTCCACACACCATCGTTGAAGAGCTCAGTGTCCGCCCGGGCTGGCGACATGAGTCCGCAGAGCAACAGGCCGGTTAATATCCATCGCATCATATTTCACCTCAAATTGTCTTGGCTGACAGTGGCGGCTCCAAAATACCACCGCCAGCCGGCGCTGCAACCTTGGCAATCCCAGTGCCACTGGCGGAGTGTTTCATTGGCGGAACCGTACCATGGCGAATTGGTGTCCACTTATAGGACTAAAGTCCAATTGGCCACCCGACGGAGACTTAGTAGAAAGGCGCAGTAATCATTACCCTAAGGAAACCCATGAGACTTGACACGAAACGATTGATTGCCGCATGTGGCGCCGCACTGTTAATGACCACTGGCCGAGTTGCGCTGGCCGAGGAACCGGCTCTGGCGGCGCCCTCCGACCCCAACGAGGACAAATGGGTTTTCAATTCGCCGTTGTATATCTGGGCGTCGGGGATGGACGGCAGTGTCACCGCCCGGGGGAATTCGACGGAAATTGATTACTCCTTTAGTGACCTCAACGAAAACATGGAACTGGGCTTTCAGGGCTATTTTGAACTCGCGAAGAAAAAGTACGGATTCTATGCCCAACCGTCATACATGAAATTGGCGGTGGATGGTTCGACTGGTCCAATTGACACCGAGGTGACTTCCGAGATGTGGATTGTGGAGTTTGGCGCGTTCTACAAATTCCTGACGTGGGAAGGCAAACGGCCGGGCTCATTGGCCGCGGTGGCTGGTGGCCGCTATTGGAGCATCAACAATGACTTGAAAGTGAAGGCCCCCCTCGGTACCGCGAATTTTGGCGACAGCAACTCCCTGTTCGACCCCATTCTCGGCTTGCGGTACCACCAGTATTTCACGAAGAAATTCCACGTGTGGATGCAGGGCGACGTTGGCGGGTTTGATATTTCCAGCAGCCAATCGCGCTTCTCGTGGCAGGTCATGCCGATGGTGGCCTATGACTTTAACATGATCGTGATCAATAAGCCTTCCACGGTATTCCTCGGCTACCGGATACTCGGGATCCAACACTCGGAAGGCAGCGGAGCGAATGAACACTCATTCAACATCCGACTGAACGGTCTGCTCGTAGGTCTCAATGTCCAGTTGTTTTGACCGGAAATATTAAGTTGTCTGCGGAGCAACGGCGGGCTGGCTTAGCCCGCCGTTGCTCGTTTTATCTCGGCTCGTGCAGTTTCCGATGCGGCGCACTGACTGCCGGATTTCGCCTTGAAGTAGAATACTGTCTTCGGGCATGGTTTCTCCAACTGGTGCTTTTTCTGGTGTGGTACTAACTCCATTCGAATGAATTGGATCACAATCATTTGGCCGATGATTGCCGCGTGTTGTTTGACGCTGGCGGGAGTGCACCTCCTCATTTGGTTCAAGGATCGGCAGGAGAAGGCCAATCTGGCGTTCTCGGTGTTGGCGGCTTGCGTGGCGGCGGTCGCCGGTTTCGAATTCATGATGATGCGCGCGCAAACCGTGCCTGAATTCGGCGCTTTCCAGCGCTGGATGCTGGTGCCAGTGTTTGTGGGGATCGCGGCGATCTTGGCGTTCGTGCGCTTTTATTTCCACACGGGCCGACTCTGGCTCGCGCACGCGACGTGGGTCGGCCGGCTCATCGGTCTCGTCATCAATTTCACGGTGGAACCCAACATTTTTTATCGCGAGATCACCGGTTTGCACCAAATCCAATTCTTCGGCACATCAGTGACGGTGGCGCAGGCGGTGCCGGGGCACTGGCTTTGGGTCGACCAACTCAGCGCGTTAATGCTGGTGGTGTTTGCGGCGGATGCGTCGCTGATGCTGTGGCGACGTGGCAACTCGGTCGACCGGCGCCGGGCGCTCGTGGTTGGCTTGAGCCTGACTGTTTTTCTTTTTTTGGCGTGTACGCTGGTGGCGCTGGTGCATAGTCAAATCATTGCTGCGCCCTATTTCGTGAGCATCCCCTTTCTGATCATGGTCGCCGCCATGGGGCATGAGTTGAGCCGCGATGTGTTGCGGGCGGCGAAGTTGGCGGCTGAGTTGCGCGAGACCGAGCAACGCATGGAGTTGGCTGCCGACGCTGCCAATCTCGGGTTGTGGGTCTGGGAGATACCGGCCGATGAGATTTGGGTGACCGACAAAGGTCGGGCGTTGTTCGGGATTGCAAAATCCCAGCCCCTCAATTTTGCCCGGTTCGAGGAGACCCTGCATCCGGATGATCGCCATCCGGTTCGGCAAGCGGTTCAGAAAGCCCTGGAAGGCAGCGGCGAATACCAGACCGAGTTTCGGGTTCGATTGCCGGAGGGGGGCGCGCGTTGGATCAACGCGTACGGGCGAGTTGAGTTCGGCGCGCAAAGACAAGCGCTGCGGTTGCGCGGCACCGTGATCGACATCACCCAGAGCAAACAAGCGGCCGTGGAAGCCAAGCAGTCCCGCGACGCCTTAGCCCACGCCATGCGGGTCTCGGTCATGGGTGAATTGTCGGTGTCGCTGGCCCACGAGTTGAATCAGCCTTTAAGCGCGATCCTCAATAACGCCCAGGCTGCGGAACGGTTTCTGGGGGCTGGCCGGCCGGACATTGACGAAGTGCGGGAGGCGTTGCGGGATATCGCCGAGGACGGCAATCGGGCCGGCGAAGTCATTCGCCGGATGCGCGCGATGGTCAAGCGCACCGAGGTGGAATTGCTGTCACTGGAGATTGAACGCGTGATTCGCGATGTGGCCGACTTGGTGCATAGCGATGCCGTGCTCCGCGCGATCAACGTGACACTTGACCTCGCCCCCGGTTTGCCCTTGGTGCGGGGCGATCATGTCCAATTGCAGCAGGTCGTCTTGAATCTCATGCTCAACGCTTTCGATGCCGTTAATGGCGCGGCGGCTTCTGACCGGGGTGTGACCGTGCGGGCGGCGATGACCGACCCGCGCCGATTGCGCGTGAGTGTCGAAGACCGTGGCACGGGGCTGAGCGCGGATGGATTGGGGCGGATATTTGAACCATTTTACACGACGAAACCGCACGGGTTGGGGATGGGTTTGGTCATCAGCCGCTCCATCATTGAGGCGCACGGCGGCCGATTGTGGGGCGAGTGCAACCCCGACCGCGGCGCGACGTTTCATTTTGAACTGCCCATTGTTGGTAAGCCATGAGCGAGCCGATCGTTTATATCGTGGATGATGATCACTCCATGCGCCGCAGCTTGACGCGGCTCATGAAATCGGCGGGTTACCGGTCGACCGCGTTTGCGTCCGCGCGCGAGTTTTTGGACAGCGACCGGCAACACGACGGGCCGGCCTGCGTGGTGTTGGATGTGCGCATGCCGGGATTGAGCGGGCTGGAATTGCAGACGGAACTGGCGAATAATCCGCCGGGGCCAGCGATCATCTTTATTACCGGGCATGGGGACGTGCCGATGAGTGTGCGCGCCATGAAAAAAGGCGCGGTGGATTTTCTGCTGAAACCGTTTCAAGACAAGGCTCTCTTGCAGGCCATTGCGTTGGCGCTCGATCGGAATGTCCGCGACCGCGCCGCGTTTGCCGAACGCCGGCAAGTCCAGGCGCGCGCTGAGATGTTGACGCCGCGCGAGCGCGAGGTGCTGGAACTGGTCGTGACCGGCATGCTGAATAAACAGATCGCCGCCCAACTCGGCACCACCGAGAAAACCGTCAAGACCCACCGCGGCCGCGTCATGGAAAAAATGGCGGTCGAATCGCTCGCGCAACTCGTTCGTGACGCCGAGAAAATCGGCATTCCAGCCGCCCGTCCCACTGCGTAGTTCGATCTTGGACTTAGGTCCAATATACCGGGCGTGCTTTTCCCGGTATTCTGACGGTCATCCTGTGAACGCCAAAACCAAACTGCTCATTGCCATCGTGGATGACGATCCATCGGTGTGCCGCGGGTTGCGCCGGCTCGTGCGTTCGCTCAACATGGAGGCCCAGTCCTTCTCCAGCGGTCGACAATTTCTTGAACTGCTGGAGGCGTTGCCGTCGTTCGCGCCGGACTGCGTGGTGCTCGACATCCAAATGTCCGGGGTCAACGGGCTCGAAGTGCAGAGCCAGATCCGGCAGCATCAAAGGGGGATTCCGGTCATTTTCATGACGGCGCACGACGAGTTTGACGTCCGTGAACGGGCGTTGGCCGGCGGTGCGGTTGCGTATTTGCGCAAGCCGTTCAACGATGGCGCTTTTTCGCAAACGCTGCGTGCGGCTCTGGCGCAAAATCAGCGAGGAGCTGACCCTCAATAACAACGGCTGTGTAGTGCGGCGCTGCGCAATCGGCGGTTGACCGGCTCGCCGTCCGTCCTGGCGTTTGTCAGCCCAGCTCTGGAGGGAGAAAAGAACACGATATGAGACTCGCGTGTGGGTTCAGTGCGTTGCTGCTGCTGGTTGACGGGGTGCGGGCAGATGTGTTGATCGGGACGAATGACGAGCGGTTCGTCGGCCAGGTGATCGAGGAGTCCGAAAACTCGGTCATATTCGAGTCTGACCTCGGCGGTCGGCTGACAATTCCGCGCCCGCGAGTACGTGAAATTCAAAGACATTCACCGTCACCGGTCAGTGTTTGGAAACCCCCGGGTCTTGGCCACGATGGTTACGATTGGATGCAATTGAAGTCCGGCGAGTGGCTGCGCGGCTGGTTGCAGTACGTACAAAACAAGAAGGTCGGTTTCGATAGTGACGAGTTGGAGGAGCTGACCCTCAAGTTAAAAAATGTGCGGTCCCTCTACACGGTGAAGCCGATGTACGCAAAATTCGATAATCACGAGCCGGTCCACGGGTTGATCACCCTGAGTAATGAGGTTGTGTATGTGGATGAGGTTGGTCGCGCCCGGGCCGATTTGATCGGGATCACGCCGAGTGGCCAAGCCGGTCTGCCGCATTGGACCGGCCGGTTCGTCGCCGGACTAAACCTCCGTGCCGGCAACACGGAGTCCGCTGACCTGAATGTGCGGGGCGAATTGGCGCGCCGCACCCCGAATACGCTGTTTAATTTAAAGTACATCGGGAATTTCGCCGAGGTCAACGGGACCGAAGACGAGAACGACCAGCGAGTCAACGCGGTCTTTGATGTGCGGCTGGATCGGCATTGGTTTGTGCGACCGCTGCAAGGTGAAATCTTCTTTGATCCACTGGCAAACATCGCCTACCGCGCAACGGTCGGGTTGGGCGGCGGCTATTACTTTATCGATCAGGATGACCGCATCTGGTGGATCGCGACCGGGCCCGGCTTTCAATCCACGCGCTTTGACAATGTCGAACCCGGCGAGTCCGGCCATGCTTCGACGCCGGGCGGCTTGCTCGAGTCGTACTTCAAGACCGACCTCACCAAACGGGTTGATCTGATTCTATCCTACCAAGGTTTTGCGATGAGCAAGGCGGCAGGGCTGTACACTCATCATGCGCTGCTGGAGTTGCAGTTCGAAATCAAGCGCCATCTTGATCTCGACGTGGCGTTGGTCTGGGATTACCTGCATTACCCGCAACCCGAAGCCGACGGCTCCACCCCGAAACGCGGCGACCTGCGGCTCACCCTCGGTTTGGATGTCTGGTTCTAAATGGAAATCGCCAGACCTCGGCAACTGTGAATGTGGGCCTGATTGCCAGTCATTGATGAGACCAAAGTCCTATTGGCCAGTGCGGGCGCGTTCGATAAAATCAAACAATGAAGAAGATTCCCTCGAAGAAAAACGTTTCCGTCTTGTGGGTGAAAGCAGTCATTGCCTTGAGTCTGAGTCTGTTGACTCGTGGCGCGGGTGCGGCGGAGACCAAGCCCAACATCGTGCACATCGTCGCCGACGATTTGGGCTGGAAGGATGTCGGGTTCAACGGCTGCTTGGACATCAAGACGCCCAACCTTGACGCACTGGCGGCAGGCGGCGCGAAGTTCGCCCAATTTTATGTCCAACCGATGAGCACGCCCACGCGCGCCGCACTGATGACCGGGCGTTATCCATTTCGCTACGGTTTGCAGACGATTGTCATCCCCGGCCCGGCGGGTTACGGCCTCGACACCAGCGAGTATCTGCTGTCGCAATGCCTCAAGGATGCCGGCTACACCACGGCCATCATCGGTAAATGGCACCTTGGCCACGCCGACCTGAAATATTGGCCCAAGCAACGCGGCTTTGACTACCAGTACGGCGCCATGATCGGCGAGTTGGACTATTTCACCCACAGCGACGGCGGCGTGCTCGACTGGTTTCGCAACAACAAGCCCGTCCGCGAAAAGGGCTATACGACCCAACTAATCGGTGCGGACGCGGTCAAATACATCAACGAGCAAAAAGCCGGCACGCCATTCTATCTGTATCTCACCTTCAATGCCCCCCACACGCCGTATCAAGCGCCCAAGGAATACGTCGACCGGTACCCCAACATCGCAGACCCCACGCGGCGGACCTACGCCGGCATGGTTAATTGCCTCGATGACGAAATTGGCAAAGTTGTCGCCGCGCTCGACAAGAAGGGATTACGTGATAACACGCTCATCCTATTCCACAGCGACAACGGCGGAACGCGAAACGCGATGTTTGCCGGGCAGATGGCGGACCTGTCCAAAACCAAGATTCCCTGCGACAACGGTCCCTATCGCGACGGTAAAGGTGCGCTTTTTGAAGGCGGCTGTCGCGTCGCTGCCTGCGCCAATTGGCCCGGCCAGATTAAGGCACAGACAGTCGACGGCATGATCCACGCTGTGGACATTTTTCCGACACTCGCCGCGCTAGCGGGGGCGTCCACCGCCAAGTCCAAACCGCTCGATGGCATGAATGTTTGGGCCACCATCGCCGCCGGCAAGCCGTCCCCACGCACCGAAGTTGTTTATAACGTCGAACCGTTTCGTGGTGCGGTGCGGCAGGGCGACTGGAAACTCATCTGGCGCTCACTGATCCCAACGAGCGTGGATCTCTACAATCTTGCCGACGATCCCTATGAGCAGAAGAACCTCGCCGCCGCGCATCCCGACAAAGTTGCTGCGCTGCAGGACCGACTCAACGCGTTGGGCAAGGAATCCGCCAAACCGCTCGCGCTGATTTATGTTGCTAGCGTGGGGTTGGCGCACGGCAAGCCCCGCATGGCTTCGGAAGACGGGCGCGGTCCCGCGTTGGTCGAGGACGCTGCTCATGCCATTACCGACGAAGGCTTTGGTGAGCGTGACATCGTTGGTGAGGATCACCACTGAGCTGACCGAGTTGCTGCTGCCGCCCTGCTGGGTGATTGGACTAAGGTCCAATTGGCCGACCGGGCGGCGGTGCTTACAAACGAGCATAAGCAATGTAGAGAACAATGAGGAGATGGATTATGAAACACACACTTTTAATTGCCGTTGCGTGCTCGACGATGGTCGTGGTCGCCAACGCCCAGCAACAGTACGTCTTCCCGAAGCTCGGACAGACGCCCGAGCAACAGGCAAAAGACGACTATGACTGCTACCAGTGGGCTGCCAAACAAACCAACTTTGACCCGATGGCAGCGGGCATGGCGACGCCGCCGCCGCCGGCCTCCGTTCAATCCGGCCCCGATGGTTCAGCGGTGAAGGGTGCCGCGAAAGGCGCTGTGGTTGGGGTCGCGGTTGGGGCGATTGCTGGCGATGCGGGCAAAGGCGCGGCCATCGGTGCCGCTGCGGGCGGCATTGGCGGGAAGATGCGGAGCAACCGGCAGAAGCAAGAGGCTCAGCAGCAGCAGGCGGCCCAAGCCCAAGCCGCCGCGGCTGACACCGCCAAACGCCAGCAGGAATACCTAAAAGCCAAAGCGGCCTGTCTGGAAGCCAAAGGTTATACAGTTAAGTAAACCACCAACCACAACTCGAATTGGAAAAACCATTATGAACATCAAAACACTATTGGCTGGCGCGACTTCATTGTTGTTGGCCGTTGGCTGCTCAACGACCCATCAAGTCCGCAGTATGCACGATGTCTCCGGGTTTTTGGGCGACTACTCCCAACTCCGTCCCGGCAGCGGCGACGAAGCCAAGTTAATCTACGTCGCCTCTGGCGCTGACTTCGGCAAATACCACAAGGTGATGATTGAACGAGTCCAACTCTGGCAGTCCGAAGACCCGGACTCGGCGCTGGGGAGTTTGTCGAAAGAAGACCAACAACTGTTGGTGGATTACCTGTACACCTCTTTGCGGGATCACCTCAGCAAGGATTATCTGCTCGTGGATAAGCCGGGCGACGATGTGCTCCGCATTCGCGCGGCGATCACCGAAGCCGGGAAATCAAAACCGGTCTTGGATCTCGTCTCGAACGTGACCCCGTTCGGCTTGGGCATTACCTACGCCAAGCGGATTGTCTTCGGGACGCACACCTCGGTCGGCATGGTGACGGGCGAGATCGAACTGCTGGATGGCGGCACCGGCCAACGCGTTGCGGCTGCCGTGGATCGCCGGGCAGGAACCAAAGTGTTGCGCGGCAAATTTTCACGCTGGGGTGATGTGAAAGACGCGTTTGATTTTTGGGCGCGACGCCTCCAGACCCGCTTGGCAGAATTGCGGGCGCATCAGGATTAGTTGCCATCACTTGAGTTTGGACGGCTCTGGTTAATCAGTAAAACGGGAGTGTTGGTCATGAAAACGACAAAAGGATTTTCTGGGCACTTAACCCGGTGGATTGCGTTGGGTTTGTCGATTGTGATGACGCTACCGCCGGTCGTCATTGGCGCGGAGCAAGCGCCCACCGATCCCGGCTGGCCACGCGTGTTCAAGCAAGGCCGCGCGCAACTGACCGTCTACCAGCTACAGTTAGTGGAGTGGCCCGGCTTCACCAATGCCACCATCCGCTGCGCCATCGCGCTGATTCCCAGCTCCGACACGAAGGAGATCTATGGTGTGTTGGAGGTGAATACCGACACCAGCGTTGACCAAGCTGCCCGCACCGTCACGACGGTCAATGCGCAGCGACAAATCCGGTTCCCCAACCTCGCCGAGGCGGAAGCTTCCAAGATGGCGTTGATCGTCAACAACCTCCTGCCCGAAAAACGTCCACTCATCATCTCACTGGACCGCATGCTGGCTTACTTGGAGACGGCACAGGCCAAGCCACGGACGACGGAGGTCAACCTTGATCCCCCGAAGATCTTCTACAGCCGGCAACCGGCGATTCTGGTGCTTTTCATGGGCAAACCGCAGTTCAAGCCAGTCGCCACAAATGACACAACGCTCTTGTTTGCGGCGAATACCAATTGGGACGTCTTCTACGACACCACGACCGGCCGGTACTTCCTGCTTAATGGCGAAAGCTGGCTGACCAGCGACGACCCCATCAAGGGTTCGTGGGTGCCCGCCAAGGATCTGCCGAAGCAACTCCGCAACTTACCGGCTGACGACAACTGGGCCGACGTGCGCAAGCACATTCCCGGTAAGCCCGCCAAGCAAGCGCCGGTAGTGTTTGTCACCACCGAGCCATCCGAAATGATCGTCACCGAGGGTGAACCCGCCTTCCTGCCACTCAAGGGCACGAAGCTGCTGCAAGTCAGCAATACCGACAGCACCTTGTTCCTGCATTCCGCCGAAGGTCAATTTTACTTCTTGGTGGCCGGTCGTTGGTTCCGCACCAAGACGCTGGATGGGCCGTGGTCTGCCGCCAGCACCGACTTGCCGGCGGACTTCGCCAATATTGACCCGGACAGCCCGGTGGGATTTGTCAAAGCGACCGTGCCCGGCACGCGCGAGGCGCAAGACGCTGTGCTCTTGGCGTCCATTCCGCGGACGACCACCATTGAGGTTAGCAAGCCGCCGGTCGTTCAAGTCGTCTATGAGGGCCAGCCGCAGTTTGTGGTGATTCAAGGTACGACCGTCCAATACGCCGTGAACACGCCGAACCAGGTGTTTCTCGTTAACGGGGCCTACTACTGCTGCAATCAGGGCGTTTGGTTCTATGCGGCGGCACCGACCGGGCCGTGGCTCCTGGCCACCAGCGTCCCGGCGGCGATCTACACCATTCCGCCCTCCAACCCGAACTATAACGTCACCTACGTCGTCGTTCAGCAATCAACGCCCACCACGGTGGTCTACAGCCAAACCTCCGGCTACAGTGGGGAGTATGTGGCGGCAACGGGTGTGCTGATGTTTGGCATGGGTATGCTGGTGGGCGCGGCAATTGCCGATGATCATCATTATCACGATTATTACTGGCACTACCCACCTCGGCCATGTCATTACTCCTACGGCTGCGGTGCCGCGTATCATCATGGCTATGGTGGTTACTACGCTTCGGCGCATGTCTCCTACGGCCCCTACGGCGGGGCGGGGCGCACGGCTGCCTACAATCCTCACACCGGCACCTACTCGCGTGGTGCCTATGCCTACGGTCCGGCCGGCAGCAAGGGAGTTCGCCAAGCCTACAATCCTTACACTGGCGGCTATGCCCAGCAGGGGCGTGTGAACACCCGCTATGGTTCGGCCGGTGGCTTCTACGCCGAGCAAGACGGGGAGTGGGCTCAAGGCGGCTATCGCTCCGGATCACGGGGTGCCGTTGGCGGCATCCGAACCAGCGAAGACTCCGGTATGAAAGCGTGGGATACCAAGTACGGTCAGGGGATGGTCGCCAAAGACAAAGAGGGCAACATCTACGTCGGCCACGACGGCGAAGTGTACAAACGCAACGAAGAGGGCGAGTGGAAAACCTATGAGGACGGCGACTGGAAAAAAGCCGAGACGCCCTCCGCCGGTCAGCCGCGAGCACAGTCAACCTCCACTCGCGAAACTGGGAGTCGATCCACACCGACTGCGACGAGCACGGGGACGCGGGCGGCACCGACCAGTTACGATTCCAAGTCAGTGCAGCAAGGACTTGAGCGCGACGCGGAAGCCCGGAGCTGGGGCAACACGCAAGCCAAGCAGACCAGTAGTTACAAGTCTTCCGGCAACCTGGGCGGGCGCAGCAGCGGTGGCAGTCGGCGCCGGTAACTCAATTAGAGTAGCACCGCCAGCCGGTTCGATATAATTTCTGCGCCGAATGAATAAATTGATTCTCTGATGAGGTGGAGACTGATGAAACGATACATCTATTTCGCCCTGCTGCTGGCTGCTGGGGGCGCGTTTTCGCCGCGGGCTGGGGCGCAGAGTGCTTATCTGTATTCGCTCAATCCGTCGGGAAATGTGAGCGTCAACGGCAACAAGATCAATTCGTTGCCGGGGGATTTCGATCCGGATACACCGACCGATGACCTCGACGATGCGTGGCGGGACCTCGCGGTTGTCGGCGGCAATGTGTACGCGCTTCGTGGCAATGGGTACTTCGTTCTCAATGGCGAGAAGCAATGGACCTTACCGTTCGATAGCCGCGTGCCGTGGTACTGGACCGAACTGATCGTCGCGGACGGGACGGTTTACGCGTTGCGGCAGGACGGGAAAGTGGCGGTGAATGCGTCGATCGCGGCTGAGTTGCCGCGTAACGATTTTTTCTACACGGCGCTTCAGGTTGTCACTGGTGCGACGTACGCGCTACGGTCGGACGGAGCGGTCTTCAAGAACAACGCGAGTACCCCTTTGTTCACTTTCCAAGGTGGGCCGGGCTTGAATGGCAGCCAAGATGGCCGGGCCGTGGACACTCTCTGGGTGGCGCTCAAGGTGAACCCTACCGGCGACTACTTGTATGCGCTGCGCTCCGACGGACAGATCTTCCGCGGTCAATTGCCGGCGGGCGATAGCGCCGGGCAGTTGGTGGATGGTCTGCCGTTCCCTTCGCAGATCGTGGATTTCACGTTCGGCGATTTGTACACGGATTTTGAATTCGATGATGTGACCGGCCTCTGGGTGGCCCTCCGCGCGAATGGCAAGGTCTACCGCGACCCCGCCCCGCTGGCCGAAACCGACGATTTCCCCGGCAGCGGGTCCACCGACGATAACTCGTTTTTTGATCTCGCGGTTTATGGCGGCCAATATTTCGTCGTCCGCGGCGATGGCCAGGTTTACGTCGAAGGGAATCCCAACCTCCTCCTTCAATTGGGCGGGCGCAACTACGGTCGGATCGAACTGACCCCCGACGCGCCGGTATTGGCCGGCCAAAAAAACAATGCGCCGGCAGTTGTCCAGTACACGCTGACAACCAATGCCGGTGGTTTGCCGGTCACCATCCCGGTCATTGCCACTGATGTCGAAACGCCGACCGCCGAATTACTCATCACGCCCGTCAGCCTGCCGACCGGCGCGGTTTGGAATGCAACGGAGCATGTGCTGACTTGGACGACACCGGCCGAAAAGGGGAGCGCCACCTTCTCCTACATCGTGGATGATGGCAGCGGCAGCGCGAAGACGTATTCCAGCAAAATTAAAATCAAAGAACCCGACCTTGATCCTGCCAAGAATAAAGGCCCGTTCGTTCCCAAACTAAAAGGCGCCGTCGCCTTGGTCGGGGAGGAGTACCGGCTGTTCCTGCCACTTGGCGACCCGGACAACGATCCGGTCAGCGTCACGGTCGATCCGCTCGCGTATCCGTTTAATGCCGGGGCGGTGTACCTGCCGGCGACGAGCGAGTTTGTTTGGACGCCGACGAATGCGGATCTCGGCAAGCAGACAATCGAGTTTACCCTCGCGGATGGCCTGACGACGAGTACGCTGAAACTGAAGCTGGAGGTCAAAAGTCCGCTGTTCATCCCGCCGTTGCCGGACTAGCGATCCACTTTCCCAAGGAGATCCTACCCATGCCCATCACTATCGAAGACCAAACGGCGAATGTGTGGCGCCTCCGTGTCAGCGGGGTCCTGCGCAAGTCCGAGGTGGAGGCCGTGCAGGCCAGTGCGTTAAAAAGTTTTGAACAAGCCGGCGCGTTCAAGATGCTGATTCTCCTGGACCAGTTTGCCGGTTGGGCGAGCGGGGAGGATTGGGGCGATGTGAGTTTTTATTTTTTTCACGGCGACAAGATCACGAAGATCGCCATCGTTGGCGACCGAAAATGGGAAACGCAAATCCTGATGTTTCTTGGGGCCGGTTTACGCCGTGCCCCGGTGAAGTTTTTTCCCGACGGTCAGGCCGTCCAAGCCCGCATTTGGTTGGAGTAACCCATGTCCATCCTGTTCCGAATTCTTTTCCTGACTGGGCTGGGGCTGCTGGCCGGCTGCGCGACACCGATCGGGGTCAACCACGTCGGCATGAAGCGCGCCTACGAGCAGATCACCGCCAACACCCTGACCGGGCCGGAACTGAGCGCGGACACGAAACTGGTGCTCGCCCGGTATGACCTCGCCCGGCTTCAACGCTATGCCCCCGACGTTGCCATCGCCAAGCTGCATGCGGTGGCGTGTCAGGAAACGCGCCGCGATGTGCTGTTTGCGTTGGCGGAAATCAGTTACGCCGCGTCCGTCAGTTATGCGGAGGTTACCTGGGCGACGGTCCATGGACAGGCGAACCAAGTGACTGCACCCGGTCAACGCGTCGCGCGCGCGTATGGTTTTGCTTCCGCGGTGTACGCATACCTCTATCTGTTCGGCGAGGGAATGGAGGCGCCGCCGGACCCGTTTGATCGGCGCTTCCGGTTGGCCTGCGATTTCTATAACCGCGGTTTGGCCAGCGCCCTGAAGGAAGAAGCCGGTGACAATGTGGATCTCCAAGCCCGCACCCTGCGACTGCCGATGGGGTCGGTGCGGGTCGAATCCACCCGCCCGGGTTTCCCGTGGACTGCGGCGCAGTTTCACGAGTTCGTCGCGGCGGATGAATACTTTGTGCGCGGTCTGGATCAACGCTCCCGCGAGCCGGGGTTGGGGGTGCCGTTGATTGCCATTCCCGACCGCGCCGCGTTTGGAGCGCAGTGGCCGCGCTACTATCCCACCGGCCTCAAGGTGCCGGCCACCGCTTTCCTGCGAGTGAAAGGCACGGTCTGCGACATGGCCGGCAATGGATTGCAGGCGACGCTGGAATTGTACTCGGCGTACACTGTCCACGAGGTCGAAGTTGGCAATCGCCGTGTCCCGCTCGAAACCGATCTGACGGCCCCGCTGGCTTACTCCCTGCAAAAATCCATCATGTGGAGCGCGGCCATCGCCCAACTCCTGTCGGGTCAGCAGTTGATTCCCACCGGCGTCTACCTGCCGCAACCCTACGAACCCGGCAAGATCCCCGTCGTGTTCGTGCATGGCACGGCCAGTAGTCCGGTAGGTTGGGCGCCGATGTTCAACACCTTGCAGGCCGACCCAGCCCTGCGGGCGCGCTACCAACTCTGGTATTTCATCTACAACACCGGCAATCCGATTGCCTATTCCGGCGCGCTGTTGCGCGAGGGCCTCGCCGCGATCATCCGTGAAATTGACCCGGCCGGCCAAGATCCCGCCTTGCAGAACATGGTGGTCATTGGCCACAGCCAGGGCGGACTGCTGACCAAACTGACAGCGGTGCGCAGTGGTGACCAATTCTGGCAGAACATCACCACCAAGCCGTTCGCGGAAGTAACGATGCCGGCATCCGAGCGCGACCTTCTCCGCCGCGCGCTTTTTGTTGAGCCGTCGCCATCCGTGCGTCGCGTCATCTTCATCTCGACTCCGCATGGCGGGGCGCGGCAAATCAACAACCTCGTGCAAAACCTAAGTCAGCGCCTGTTCACGATGCCGCAACAACTGACCGGTTTGGCCATGAGCTTGGCTAAGTTGGACAATCCGCTCATGAAACGGCTGCACGGCAAAGTTCCCACCAGCATTGCCAACATGAAAGCGGACAATCCCTTTTTGATGACCCTGCGCAGCTTGCCGGTGAATGACGGAATTCGGAGTCACTCCATCATCGCGGTCAAGGGCCGTGGCCCGGTCGAAACTGGTTTTGATGGCATAGTCGCCTACCAGAGTGCCCACCTCGACGGCGTGCAATCCGAATTCGTGGTCCGCGACGGCCATTCCTGCCAAGCCAATCCCCTCACCATCGAGGAAGTCCGCCGCATTCTTCTCGAACACGCCGCTGGAAGTGGTCGTACGGCTACTGGAGTTAATCCGCCTTCCGCGCCGATCGTGCCCTCCATCGAAGTGGACTGAGTTGGAGTCGGTTGATTCAATTGAGATCTTCATAGGGAGGAGCGCAGGTATACCGTTGGATCTAACAGCCGTACGCTACCGATCACCCTATGAATGATGCTCCTACGCCGCATTGTTGAGTTGTGATTCAGGCAGATTTGACTGTTCCCTTGACTCAACGCGTCGTCGGCAGCTCCGTAAATCAGGTCCAAGTTGTAGCAGATTACGGAGCTCTGGGTGTGGCTTGGTCTTTTGCGGGGCGCACAAACTCGGACAAATTCGAATCAAGCTACGAAAAATGTGGTGTCAATTTCCAACGCCTCGACCATCTCGAATTACGTTCGGGATCGGAAGTCGTACGTTGCACGGCACGGGTGGTTTCAGCCAACCGTTGCATCGCACCAGTTGCGGCATTATTTTGCTGCCGATGATTGAGCGTCGGGGGTCGCAAACGTTACCGCAATGCCGGCTTCCTGCAACGCCGCCCGCAACCGTTGGACGTGTGCGTGGTCGTTCGTCTCCACCGTGCATATCACTCGCACCGCTGTCACATCCGGGCCACTGAACATCCGATCATGCTCGATGTCGCGCACGCTCACGCCGGTCGTCGCGAGCAATTGCGTCAACCGCGCCAGACTGCCGGGCCGGTCGCTGATCTTGGCTGCGAACCGGCACAACCGCCCGTCCGCCACCAAGCCGTTCTCAATGATGCGTGGCAGAATCGTCGGATCAATATTCCCACCGGTCAGCAGCAATACCACTTTCTTCCCCGCCAGCTCCGGCAATTGCCCCTCCAAAAACGCCGCCAATCCAGCCGCGCCGGCACCTTCGACGACGCTTTTCTCCAACTCCAGCAGTCGCAACACCGCCAACGCGATACTGTGTTCGCTCACGGTCACCACCCGCGTCACCCGATCACGCAACACGCCAAAGGATCGCGCTCCCACGCGACTCACCGCCAACCCATCCGCCAACGTACTCGTTGCCGGCACATCGACCGGCTGACCAGCCGCCAGCGCTGCTGTCAATGATGGCATCGTTGCCGGCTCCACCCCGATCACTTGCACCGGCCGTTTTGCCGCGGTGACACCCAACGTCACGCCTGCCAACAAGCCGCCGCCCCCTGCTGGCACGATGATCGCCGCCGCATCCGGCACCTGTTCGAGCACCTCCAACGCCAGCGTCCCCTGTCCGGCGATGATCGCGGGATCATCGTACCCGTGAATATAGGTCAGCCCCTGCGCCACAGTCAGTTCCTCGGCGTGCGCTTTGGCCGCCGCGAGTGTCTCCCCGTGCAACACCACCGTCGCCCCGAGCCGCCGGCAAGTCGCCACCTTGATCAACGGTGCGAAGCGCGGCATCACCACCGTGACCGGCACTCCAAGCAACTGCCCGTGATACGCCAGACCGAGCGCGTGATTGCCGGCCGACGCCGCGATCACGCCCTGCGCCCGTTGGTCTGTCGGCAACAGCAAGAGTGCGTTGCGCGCCCCGCGTTCCTTGAAACTGCCGGTGCGTTGGAGGTAATCGAGTTTGCAAAAAATCTGGCAACCGCACAGTTCCGAGATCGGAATCGAATCCGGGCAAGGCGTCTCCACCAGCCCGCCGGCGCGCAACCGGTCCCGTGCCTGCCGCACATCCGCGAATGTGACTGTGTCATTCATAAATCGCGCAACGATGAACAAACCCTTCGCACAACGCAAGTCTTGACCGGCGGCTCTCGCGCCGCTTGCCCGAACTGCCGGCGGAAGCGCTGTATGGAAGTCGTCGCTCTTGGATCCGGTATTTGCCCGTGGTAACAATTCATGGCGTTGGAGAAGACGTGCGGATGAAACAAGTGGACAATGACCTTGCGTCAGTCCCGGTGGAGCAGATGGCGGATGTTGCGATGCGTTACTGAGTGTTGATGGAACGCCTCCCGTTTGGTGGATGAATGATCATGGCCGGGGGCGCGCGTCACGCGTGACTGAATCAGGAATTACATTTGATATGAACGAGAGGCAGATCTACTGGGGCGAAACCCATCACAATACTTATACGAGCCAGACCCAGCCGGTCCCGATTCCTGACGTTCTGGCGTTCGCGCGGTCGCACTTGGATTTTTACTCGGGTGCGTACTACCTGCCGGTCATGTCGCGGATCTTGCCGCTTCCGGAACGATTGCCGAAGTCAGTCCAACAAATCGATGGTCACCCGGTGGAGCAAGGCCCGGGGCCGGCTTGGCGTGGTTTTTTCAGTGAGACGACCAAACCGATGGAACGCATCGCACGGGAATGGGCCGAGTTCAGTGCTGCGATGACGGCCGCCCATGAACCGGGGCGGTTCATCACGTTTCCCGGCTTCGAGTGGCAAGGGGATGGCACGTGGGGCGACCACAACGTGATGTACAAACGTGAAGGGTTGCCGGTGCATGTCGTGGAGACGTTGCCGGAGTTATATGGCCGCTTGCGCGGCGTGGAGGCGATTGCGATTCCGCATCACATCGGCTACCAACGCGGGCTCCGGGCGCCGCGGTGGGAGTTCTGCGATGAGACCATCAGTCCGTACGCGGAAATTTTTTCGATTCACGGGTGCTCGGAAACCGATGAAGAGTGGATGGGCGGTTTGCGGCACAATTCGCATATGGGCCCGGGTTTTGGGGAAGGTTCGTGGCAGGCGGCGTTGAATGCCGGTTTGCATCTCGGTGCGATTTGTTCGACAGACAATTGGCAGAACGTGCCGGGTTGTTGGGGGCAGGGCTTGATGGCGTGTCTGGCCACCGGCTTGACCCGGGACAGTGTGTGGGACGCGTTCCGGTCGCGCCGGGTCTATGGTGTGACCGGCGATCGGATCGAATTGGATTTCACCGTCAATGGCGCCCCGATGGGAAGTATTCTCGGGCCGGTCGCCAAACGCGTGATTCAAGTTGAAGCCCGCGGCTGGGATGCGATTGACCGAATCCAATTGCTCCGTAATGGCCGGGTCATTGCGACGCATAACCACCAAGGCACATGGGAAATACCGGCAACGAATTCCCTCTGCCGGTATCGGTGGCGGATCGAGACGGGTTGGGGGCCGCGATTAGGCGAACTCCCATTTGGTGAACACAAATGGGACGGTGAGGTGCAGCTCAGTGGCGGCCGGTTCACCAATTGGTCGCCGTGTTGGACAGGGCGAGGGCAGGGGACGCCGCAGTTGAATGGCGAGCGGGCGCAATTCCGGTTGGTCAGCGCTCAAAGCGCGGTGGGGAATCCGTTCCAAGTCGGGTTGGTGCTGGAATTCGAAACGCAGCCAAACGCTGAGCTAGCGCTGAAATTAAACGGCCAGACGGTCCGTGATTGTGTTGCCGGCTTTGCGGCTGGGAGCCGGTTGGTCTGGGACAAAGGTACCACCTTGGCGATGATTCGCGAACTGACCGGTACGGATCCGGCAACGTTGGATCGCCAGGATCCGCTCATCTACCACATGGCCTTCAAGGCGAAATTGCACCGTGCCATACCGGAGAGTGGATATACGGCGCGCTTGAGTTTTACGGATGACGAACCGCTGACTCGCGAGACGCACTACCGGGTGCGGGTGGAACAACGGAATGGCCAACGGGCTTGGTCGAGTCCGATTTGGGTTGGTGCGGGAAAATAGACGCGTGAAAGCTATGGATCGAAAGAAGATCGTATTTGTCGGCGGCGGCAGTAACGCGTGGGCGCCCAACATTGTGAAGGACATGCTCCTGACTGAGGGCATATGTGATTCGGATTTTGTTTTGTTGGATATCAACAAGCCCGCGGCGGAGTTGGTGGTGACGGTGTTGCGCCGGTTGAACGAACGATTTAAAACCGGCGCGCGTTTCACCGCGACTGACCGGCAAGCGGCAGCGTTGGATGGGGCGGATTATGTCATCATCGCGATCTCGACTGGGGGCTTGGATGCGATGGCGCTGGACCTCGCGATCCCGGAGAAGTTCGGGATTTATCATACCGTCGGCGATACCTCGGGGCCGGGCGGCTGGGCGCGGTTGATGCGCAACTTCGAAGTGTTTCGCAAGCTGGCGGGGGAGATCAACCGGCGCGCTCCCGGGGCGGTGATTCTCAACTACACGAATCCGATGACCACGCTCACCACGGTCCTCGCGCGTCTTTGCACGGGCCCGGTCGTCGGGCTATGCCACGGACTGTTTGAGAACTTGGAGTTTGTCAAACGTTACTATCATCTCGAACGCGAAGAAGACCTTGCGGTTCAGTATGCCGGCTTGAATCACTTCTTTTGGATGACCGCGATTCACGCGCGGCAACGGGATTTGCTTGCCGACTTGAAACGCAAGATTCAGCGTCACAGCGTGACCGATCTGCTTCGCGAAAGTGCCCCGGATCCGCTGGGCTTCAAGTCCGCCCGCGAACTGGCGACGGAACTCTTCCGCGAGACCGGCGTGATGCCCTACCTCGGCGACCGGCACACATGTGAGTTTTTCCCGCAATACATCACGAATCGTGAGAACCTGCGTAAATACCGGCTCGTTCGCACCACGATTCGTGAACGGCGGACCGGATTCGCGCGCCGGGACCGCACCCTCCGCGCCATTGCCCACGGTGATATTCCCAAGGTTTATCTCGAACGCAGCCGCGAAACCGCCGCCGACATTATTCAAGCGCACGCTCTCGGCCGGGTGTTCATTGATGTCGGCAACCTGCCGAATCGCGGGCAAATCACCAATCTCCCCTTGGGCACGGTCGTCGAAACGGCGGTCCGAGTTGATGCGAATGGTTTCTCGCCCATTACGTTTGGTCCACTCCCTGAGAAGGTTGTCGGCTGGGTGGCCCCTTACGCCCGAGTTTTTGATCTCGCGGTGGCCGCTTGTTTTCAAGGTGACCGGGAACTGGCGCTGCACGCGCTCCGCCTGGACCCGGTGACTTCGCACCTCAATGGCGCGCTCGTTCGCAAAATGGGCGCTCAGCTTCTCGCTACGCACGCCCGATACATTCCGGCCGGCTTCCGGTAACGCGGTGGCCCAATCCCAGTCTTTCCTGGGCGCTTTTTTGTCTTGAAGTCACAACGTTGTGAGGTAATTTACCGTCCAGATGTAACGAAATGGAGTGGCCAATGAATCTGAACCGTCTGAAAACGTATTGGGCTGGTTGTCTCGTCGCTATCGTTATCGGTTCGGTCGGTGTGTCGTCTGCCGCAGCCGCTAATTTGATTTGGACGAATACCACGTCGAGCGGGATCTATTCTAACTCCGGCAATTGGAATCCCGTACTCGTGCCGGGAGAACAGGCGATAGACGCGACGATCTTCACAAACGACACCAATTACACGGTCAATTTCACCGCGAACGCAACGTTGGCGACGAACTACTTCAATGGTCACGCCGGTGTGGTGACGGTTGATATTACCGGCTCCACTTGGAATCTCACTAACAACGCCAACGGCACCGCTACCGCTGGTACATCGGCTTTCGTCGTGGGCCAAGGCTTAAACACAACCGCGACCGTCTATCTGGCGGGGGGGACGTTAGCCGTGACGAACACTCTTGGCGGCGCCAACCTGACTGTTGGCGGATTAGGTTCAGGCACATTCATTGTGACCAACGGTACCGTGATCGCCAACACCACGAAACTTGGCCAAACCGCCACCGGTAAAGGGGTGTTGGTGCTCAGCGGAAACGGCACTTATTACACCAATAGCAGCACGTTGATCATTGGCCGGGTAGCCGGCTCATCCGGTTCGCTGATTATCTCCAACTCGGCTTCACTGACGACTGTCGGTGCCATCACCGTGGGCGCGAGTGGCTCCGGCGGGAACACCGTGGTGATTGGCAACAACGGCACGATCGTCTCCTTGGGAGGAGGGACCATCGGTTTGGGCTCGAGCAACAATGCCGTCACAGTGCTTGCCGGTGGCACTTGGCAATCGGCCGGCATCCTCAGCTTTGGTTCAGCGGGCGGCACCGGCAACACGATGACCGTGCTTGGCAATTTAGTAACGGTCCAGTCGTATATCGGAAACTCCACAACCAACAATTCGGTCAGCGTTCTGGCGGGCGGTTACTGGAAGGCCACCAGCACGTTTAACATTGGAATGGGCGGTGGGGTCAGCAACACGTTGATGGTCAACGGAGGAGTGGTGAGTAATGCCAGCGCATCCGTTGGGGCGACCGGTGGTGCCAGCTTCAACGAGGTGGTGGTGACCAATGGAGGGCAGATTTTCAGCTCCGCCGGCTGGACAATCGGCAACAGTAGTGGCGCGAATGGTAACAATATCAGGATATTAGATAACGCCCTCGTAAACATTGGCAATCAACGAATCACGATTGGTGCCGAGAGTAATACGACCGGGAATTGGGTCCGCGTGGATGGCGGCACGCTGACCAATGTTGGCCAAAACTCTGCGAACCCGTTTGGGAATGGACTCTATATTGGCGGCGTCTCCAGCACCGGCCTCAACGCGTTTAGCAATACCTTGCTCATCGCCAACACCGGTAAGGTCTTCCTTAACCCGGCGGCCTCGTTCAACCCGATTTGGATTGGTTTTCAGACAGGCGCCAACAACAACTCGATCACCCTGCTCAATGGTGGGCAACTTTTTGGAGGCAACGTCTATGTGGGCGGCACCAATGCCTACAACAACGCCTACAACGTCGGGGGCGGAGTGACGCGCAGCACGGCGTCCAACAGCGCGATCACGGTTGGCTATTTCAGCGGTGGCAACACACTGACCGTGACCAATGCCGACCTGTTGAGTGGCACCACCATCATCGGCAATGGCGGCTCGAACAACACCGCCACCATTTTGGCAAATGGAAACTGGAAGCTGCTGGCGGCCCCCTTGACGATCGGCAACGGCGCGGCCACCGGCAACACCCTGCGTGTCTTTGGGGGCACTGTCACCAATATCACCACCCTGACCGTCAACGCTGCCAATACACTCACACTCGGTGACGCCGGCGCGGTTTATGCCACCACTATCACCGTCAACGGCGACCTCCGTGGCACCGGCACACTCGGCGGCAACGTCACCATTGCCGCCGGCGGTACGCTCAGTCCGGGCTTCAGCACCGGCACGCTGACCTTCAATAACGACCTCACCCTGACCGGAACCGCGGCTATGGAACTGTCCAGCGGCGGCAACCTCGGCGGTGCCGACAAATTTCTTGTCCTCGGCGCGCTGTCCGGCGACGGCCTCGTGCGCGTCACGACCAACGGCACCTTCACCATTGCGGCCGGCGACAAGTGGGACCTATTCGACTGGTCGGCCGGTACACCGACGTTTACCTTCGACGGCAGCGCCGTCGCTCTCCCGGGCGGGCTTGAATGGGACATCACCCAGTTGAACATTGACGGTACCATCACCGTCATCCCGGAGCCGGCAACCCTTGTCCTGGTGGCCGGTGGATTAGCGTTGGTTGCCCTGCAGCGACAACGTCGCCGCGCGAATCGGCCCGGCATCTAACGCCCCCGGCAACTGCCCCGACTTGACCGCCATGGCGGCTCCCAAGCCGGCCGCTTCACCGGTGAAAAAACACGTTGGCTGCACCCGCAACGACGCGTGTGCGCTCCGGTCACTTGAAATGCACCGGCCGGCCACCAACAAGGCCTCGATCTCCCGCGGCACCAACGCCCGGTAGGGAATCTCGTAATAGTCACCGGGCGGCGGTCGATTCGCGCGCTTGAAATCGATCGAGTAGGGCGTCGTCGATCCCGGTGGCGAATCGTGAAAATCCATGAAGAAACACGCTCGGGCAATCCCATCCGCGAATTTTCGCCCCGTGAGCACGTCATCGCGCGTCAGGACATACTGTCCGGCAATCCGGCGCGACTCCCGCGTTCCCAGCAAGGCCGGGAAGCGCGCGATATACGCTTTTTCAAATCCCGGCAAATTCTGCCGCGCAAACCGGATCATCTCGAGAGCGGCGCGCTGACATTCCGCGAGCGTCCGGCTCACCGCCGCCGCGTCGGTCGGATCGACGTTGGCGATTTCCCAGTAGTCAAAATTCATTTTGCCAGTGCGATCATCGAAGGGGAAACATTCGGCCATCGGCTTGAAGATCCCGGTCGGCGGGTGCAGTAGGCCGGCGGCGACGGCTTGCCGGGCCATCTCACGCAGCACTGCCGGCTCGGGTTTCTGTAACTCGAAGACTTCGGTTTTCTGACCGCCTAGTACCGGCTTATAGTTCACGTGTTGCACCCGGCCGTCCTGCGGGTCGCCCTTGAAGAACGGTGCGCCCGCACTCGCCGCCACATCGGCATCCGCCGTACAATCCACCACCACGCCGGCGCGGAACAACCGCGCGCCGCCTTTCCCGGTCGCGATGACACCAATCACTCGGTTGCCAGCCAATTCGGCCGCCGACACGAAGGTGCCGAACCGCAGTTCGACTTTCGCCTCCAGCAACATTTCCATCGCGACCGCCTTGAGCATTTCGCCGTGCAAATGAACCCGCCCGGCCTTGTCGAGGTCGCGTTCAGGGCGGAATGTTCGATGCGCGTGGCCGATTTGCGCCAAGCGCATCTCCAACTCAATAAAAATCGGCCCGCCCGGCGAGTCACAACAAAGGTTGGTGTGCGCGCCGGGATTCATGCCACCGACGTTGGTGAGTTGCTCGATCAGCAATGTCCGCGCGCCTGTTCGCCCGGCCGCGATGGCGGCCGCGATCCCGGCGGGTCCGCCGCCACACACCACTACGTCCCACACGCCGGCCTCGGGAATCGCCGCCGGTGTCCGCTCACGCCACAATCGCTCAGTCATTTGAATGCCTCCGGACTATTGAATTTTGTGCCTGACCGAAAATCCTCCCGCATGGAAGTTCTTGAAATAAAATGGACTCGCCCGGCATCGGACAGCGACGGAAAGTGTTTCCGACGGACCAGGCTTTGAGATCTTTGGCGTCATACTCGGCCCACGCGTTGCCAGCACCGAGGCAGAATTGCATGGTCGCGCCGCCGCCGCCCTTGGCGAGAACAAATCCGTCGCGGCGATTCCCCAGCGCCACGCCGGTTTCACTCGCTGCGCCGGTCACCACGCAATCCCGCACATGCGTCGAACCTTGCACGGCCAAGTTGCTCGTGGCAATCTGGGTGACCAGCTTCTCAAGCTGGAGATGGACACAATTTTTTCCGCGGAAGCCGACCGGCGGTTTGTGTCCGTTGATGACCATCAACTCATCTGCGGCCGATAGCGTGAACTTACCGGCGACGAGCGCCTCGCGCGTTGGCCCGGCGTTAAGCTTGGTCGCGACTTCAAAGCTTAGATTGGTGGCCGATGTGTTGAAAGTAGGCGCGCGGAATGGTTTTAACTTGGCTGGATCCATTTTCTTGCGATTGGGTGTTTTGATTGCCATGAAAACGCCGCCAGCACAACACATAAACTATAGATTTAAGAACGAGTTGCGACAAATTAAAAAACATAAATTTCGAAATAATGAGCTTGAAATCATAGCGTTGTGATATAGAATCTGAACGACTGAGTGGGTGAGAGTATAGCGTTATGACCAAACGTATTCGCCGGATCTGCTGGTACGGTTTTTTAAGGCAGGTGCGCCCAACACTGAACACTAGAATCGGTTCGACAGTCCTCGGGAGTTTCAGCCCGTTGGCGTTGATCGTCTTGTGGGGGTTGGCGGTTGTGACACCGGCCCCGGCGGCTAATCTTTATTGGACGAATACCACGTCGAGCGGGATCTATTCGAACTCCGGCAATTGGAATCCCGTATTCGTGCCGGGAGAACAGGCGATTGACGCAACGATCTTCACCAATGATACCGATTACACCGTTAACTTCACCGCGAACGCGACGTTGGCGACGAATTATTTCAATGGCCATGCGGGTGTGGTCACGCTCGATATCACCGGCTATACATGGAATTTGACTAACGGCGCCAGCGGTAGCAGCGGCAATGGCGCGTTCTCCGTCGGACGAGATGCCGCGACCACGGCGACGGTTTATCTGGCCGGCGGTACAGTGGCGGCGACGAATGTCAACAACAATGCCTACGTCATCGTCGGTGGGCAAGGCAAGGGGACGTTCTTTGTGACCAACGGCACTGTCGTTGCTAACCGAACTCAGCTTGGTAGTACCGCGACGGGAGTTGGGAAACTGGTGCTTAGCGGTGCCGGTGCGTATTACACTAACACGAGTACGTTCCAGATTGGTGCTGCAGCGGGAAGCACGGGCAACTCGTTGGTCATCTCCAACGGTGCGTCGCTAACCAGCATTGGTGCATTCACGATGGGTAATAGTTCTGACGGTAACAGTCTCTTGATCACCAACGGAACTCTTACCGCAGTTCAAGCGACTATCGGCAACAACTCTGCTAACAACTCAGCCACATTTCTCGCCGGCGGTTATTGGAATAGCTCAAGCACGTTCATCATTGGAACCGGCGGGGGAACCAGCAATTCGGTAACGGTGAACGGTGGCGTCATGACCAATAACGGAGCCAATGTCGGAAGCACCACCAGCAGCGCCGGTGGGTTCAATTCCCTAACCATTACGAATGGTGGGCTCTTTTACACTTCTGGCGGGCTCGTCATCGCCAACTATAGTGGCGCCGGAGGCGGGCTTAGCAATTCTGTCAGGGTTCTCGACAACGCCACTCTGAATATGGGCAACCAAGCGCTCAGAATTGGTTATGCGAACTATGCAACCGGTAACTATGTCCGCGTGGACGGCGGCGTCTTGACAAACGTTGGCCAGAGTCTCCAGTTTGGCAACGGGTTGTACATTGGTGGTTCTGCGGGTACTGCTTTGCCAGGCATCAACGCCTATGGCAATGGCCTGCTCATCGTCAACACTGGCAAGGTCTTCATGGGGTTGGCGAATGGCGCGGCTTGGATTGGTTTTCAGGCTGGCGCCAACGGCAATTACCTGACCGTTTCCAATGGCGGCCAGTTTCTCGGCGCGGCCAACGTCTATGTCGGTGGCACCAACGCCTACAACAACGCCTACAACGTCGGCGGCGGCGTGACCCGCAGCACCGTTTCGAACAATGCCATCAATGTCGGCTACATCAGTGGCGGCAACACCATGACGGTGACCAACGCTGATCTCACTAGCAGCACTACCATCATTGGCAACGGCGGGTCCAACAATACTGCCACTGTTTTGGCGGGCGGGATCTGGGAACTCAGAGCCAGTTCGCTGACCATTGGCAGCGGCGCGGCCACGGGCAATGTCTTGCAGGTCAACGCTGGAGGCGTGGTGACCAACGTGGACACGTTGGCCGTGGGCAGCGGCGGCGGTGCATGGAGCAACCGTTTCATCATGAGTGGCGCCGCGACCGTGTCGGTGGTCAACCTGGTGGCCACGAACATTGATGGCAACGCGAACTTGGTGACGTTCAATGGCGGATTGTTGAGCGCGAAGAATATATTCATCACCAACAGCGCGCCGTTCACGGTGGGCGACGGCGCGACGGCGGCAACATTGAACGAGCTGGGCGGGTTCGTGGATGTCAGCAACGGAATCGTGGTGGCCAACAACGGCACGATTACAGGTGGCGGCACCAATCGCAGCCCGGTTCAGGT
Source organism: Verrucomicrobiia bacterium (assembly GCA_022072455.1). Lineage (GTDB taxonomy): Bacteria > Verrucomicrobiota > Verrucomicrobiia > Palsa-1439 > Palsa-1439 > CAINDI01. The sequence goes on from JAJVHY010000017.1 coordinate 205,036, forward strand.
GATCAACAACGGCAACATTTTCGCGAGCAGTACCACCGCGCACCTGATGTTCACGAACACGTCGGGTGCGGACGTCACCTTTGGCAATGCCGGTACGATTGGCGCAGCGAATGGGGCCACGTTGAGTTTCCTCGGCCAGACCGGCCCGCAGTTGCTCACCAACTTCGGCACGATCAACCTCCAAGGCGGCACGCTGCTGACCGGGAATCTGACGAATCTGACGACCGGCGTCATCACCAACTTTGGCACCATCGCGGGTGGCGTTTACAACCAAGGCGTGATCAAAGCGGCCGGTGGCAATCTGTTACTCGCGGCCGGCCTGCTCGGCAGCACCAATGCCGGCACGCTCAGCGCCCTGACCGGCGGCAATCTTGTCCTCGGCACCGCCAGCAATCTTGTCGTCAACAACGTCGGCACAGTCAACTTGGCCGGCGGCACCTTGATTAGCGGCAACGTGACCAATCTGGCGGGCGGCACGATTCGCGGCTTTGGCACGTTGAGCAACGTCGTCAACCTCGCCGGCGGGACTGTTTCCAACGGCGCCGGTACGTTGGTCATCCGCTCATTCAGCGCGCAGAACGGCACGGTTTTCATCGGCAACAATGGGACGCTGCAAATCGGGACCGCCGCGACGGCTGGCGCGTTCAGCAATGCCGGCGTGGTCAGTTTTCTGGGCGGTACGCTCGTGGCCAGTTCCATCACCAACGCCGGCGGCGCGACGTTCCAGTTGGCGACCGGTGCGCGCGGCACAATCGCCAGTAACGCCACCACCACGGTCACGCCCCGGTTTGTGAATGCCGGCGTCATTGCGCTGGCGAGTGGCCAGACGTTGACTTTTGCCGGGGTGACGTTGACGAACGCGAGTTCGGGATATCTCGTCGGCAGTGGCGGCTCGTTGGTTTTCAGCAATGGCAGCTTTTTCAACCTCAGCACTGCCACCACCAGTTGGCAATTTGGGGGCGGGAGCACGCTGCTGTTCACCAACAACATCAACAGTCTGGGCGCGTTCTACCTCACTGCGAACAGCCTGGACAGCGGGACTTCCTCGGTCAGCACTCAGAACAATTTCTTTGTCTCGCAACTGACGTTGGCCGGGGGCTCCCTGACCCTGACTAACGGCGCCACCGGCGGTTCGACGGCGCTGTATGTGAAAGACCTGAACATTTCGAATAACGCAACGCTGTACCTGAACGGCATGACCATCTATTTCGCCGGCAACACCAATTTCGCAACTGGCGTGACCATCAACTATGCCGGCGGGCAGATTCTGAAGTTGCAGACTTCGCAAGTTCTCGCTTGGGACACCAACGGCGGCACCAACGACTGGAACATCACTGGCAACTGGGATGGCACGGTTGTTCCCGGAGTTCAGGATGTGGCGCTCCTGACCAACGCTACCGTGGCGACAGGCACGTTTTTCACGAATGCGGCGGCGACCGTCACCACGTTGGTCATCTCCAACAACAGCACCGCCAAGCAGTCGCTCATTTTGAGCAATGGCAACTTGTCAGTCAGCGGCAGCACATTGGTCGGGAAAAATGGCATCCTCCAGCTCGGCGCCGGCAGCGCCACCGCCACAATGACGAATCTGACGCTGACGGTGGCGACCGGCGGAGCCGTGGTGCTTACCAACTCCAGCCTCGCGGCTGCGAATCAGTTGGTTGCCGGCATCCTGAGTAGCGCGCCCGGCAGCACGATCACGATGACCGGGTCCAGCGGGGCAACGAATCTGCTCGTCGTGACGACCGGAATATTTGCCAACAACGGGTATCTCGCCTCTGCGGGTGCGACCAACATCATCCGCGCCGGATCTGCCAGCAATGCCGGGACCAACGCGCTGCTCGGCGGCGTGTTGATCTATCAGGACAGCAGCGGTAATCCGTTGCCATTGGTTAACACCGGGCGGATTGTCCTCAATGGCGGCGAGCTCAATTCCGTCGTGACCAACGCCAGCAGCGGCCTGATCACCGGCAACGCCGGCACACTGAGTGGCGCGCTCATCAACTTGGTCGGGGGCGTCATCAGCAACCACAACGGATCCTGGGTCTTGAGCGGCGCTTTCGACAACCTCGGCACATTTGTCGTCAATAACAATGGGTTGGTGACCAATACCGGGCTGGTGGCGATTATCAGCAACGGCACCGCGCAGGTGAACAACGGTCGCTGGGTGGTCCAGAACACCTTGCAGGTGGCCGGGCGACTCAGCGGTGCCAGCTTGACGGTGACCAATGGCGGCCAACTGACCGCAGGCGGGGCCGTCACCATCGGCACGGGCAGCAACTCGTCTAACAATCTCGCGCAAGTCGTCGGCGGTGGAGTGACCCCGTCGGTGTGGAATCTGGAAGGCAATGCGTTGACGATCGGTGATGCGGCGAGCAAGACCAATCTCCTCCGAGTGGATGGTTTGGGCGTTGCCGGCCGGGCGGTGGTCAGTAACGTCGGCGCGTTGGTGCTCGGTGGTTCAGCCACTGCGACCGGCAACCGGCTGATCGTGACGAACGGCGGGGTTTTGTTGCGCACGACGGGCGTCAGCGGCGACACGGTTATCGGCGGAGCCGGCTCCTCCAGCAATTCCGTTTTGGTGGTCGGCGGCAACAGTGGCGCGACGTCGGTGTGGAACAATGGGGGCGGCAAGGGGCTGGTGATCGGCAACAATGGGGCCTTTGACAACAGCTTGTTGGTTGATGGCCGGGGTGTGGCGGGCGGTGCCGTGGTGACGAATTTGACGGCCGCGACGGCGCTTGAAGTCGGGGGAGGGAGCGGGGCCTTCCGGAATCAGTTGATTCTCACCAATGGCGGTCGGCTGTTCACGGCCGGCAGCAGCGGCCCGATCATCGGCAACACCGGCAACAGCAACACGGCCACGGTCGTCGGCGGCGCCGCCAATTCACAGTGGATTGTGGGCAGTGGTGCGTTGACGGTAGGCAACGGGGCTGCGACCGGCAACGTGTTGACTGTCCAGAGTGGGGGCACGGTGCTGGCGACCAGCGTGGTGGTTAGCGCGAGCACCACGAGTCGGAGTAATCAGATCACAGTTGCCGGGGGCAATTTATTGGTCACAAACAGCGGCGGCACCGCCACGCTCGATGTCGGGCGCAGCGGCTTGGGAGTGTTGACACTCGACAGCGGGATTCTCTTCGCCAACACCTTGCTCGTCACGAATAATTCCGCGACGACGACGAATTCGTTTTTCAATTTCAATGGCGGCACACTGATCACATCCAATCAAACCGTGGCTTCGCGCCTCCTGATTTCCACGAACAGCGTGTTTGACGTTCGCGGCACCTGGAACATGTTGGGCGGAACAAATTTCATCGCGCCGACTGTCGGCACGGCCGGCTCGGTGAGTATCGGGAATAACAGCGGCAATGCCGCCGTGTTGGTCGGCTCGAATGTCGTCTGGGATATCGGGCAGCTCGGTCTCACCATCGGCGGCGGTGCCGCCACGGGTAACACAGTGACGGTCAACGGCGGGATGATCACCAACATCAGCGGGACGCTGACCATCGGTGCCGGGGTGAACTCCTTCGGCAACCGGCTCACGCTCAGCAACGGAGCCAGCCTCGTTTCGACTTTCCAAGCGTTCCTGGGCGGCAACGGTTCCAGTAACTCATTCAACGTTGGCGGTGCGGGTGCGGCGAGTTCGGCCGCGTTTGGGCTGATGCGTATCAACGGAACCAACAACACACTCACAATCACCAATGCCGCCATGCTGACTGCCGGCGCGTTGGGGATCGGTAACACCAGCGTGAGCACCAGCAATTCACTTCGCGTGCTGGCCGGTGGGACTTGGCAGGTAACCAGCACGCTGACGATTGGCAACACCGGCTCGTCCAATAACTGGTTGCTGGTGAATGGCGGAGTCGTGACCAGCGCCACCATCTACGTGGGGAGTTCCACGGCAGGATCGGGTGGTTTCAATTCGCTCATCCTCACCAATGGCGGGCAGCTCGACAGCACCGCGCTGATTCTCGCCCAAGGCGCCCAGAGTGGCATCAGCAACAGTGTGAGTGTTTTGGCCAATTCTTTCTGGAATATGAACAATCAGTCGCTGCGAGTGGGCGATGCGGATTACGCCACCGGCAACTGGGTTCGCGTGGACGGCGGCACCCTCACCAACGTGGCGCAAATCGGCGGTAACTCGCTGACAATCGGTGGTTCGATGAACGGCTCCGGCACCAACGCCGCCGGTAACTATCTGCTCGTCGTCAATGGCGGGAAGCTGGTCGCGAATCTCTTGCAGGCCCCGCAAGTCCGGATCGGTGACCAGTTCGGCGCGACCGGCAATTATCTCTCGATTTCCAACAACGGCCAGTTCCTCGGCGGCAACATCATCGTCGGGAACACCAACGCCTACGGCAATGCCTACAACGTCGGCGGCAAAGGGGCGGTGAGCTTTGCCTCCAACACGACCATCAATGTCGGCATCGTCAGTCGCGACAACCGGCTGACGGTGACCAATGCGAGTTTGTTGAGCGGAGCATCCACCATCGGCAATAATGCCTCCAACAACACCGCCACTGTTTTGGCCGGCGGCACCTGGAATCTCCTTGGCAACACTCTCACGGTCGGCAGTGGCGCGGCCACGGGCAATGTATTGCGGATTGGCCGGTCAGGGCTGGTGTCGAATGTCGCGACAGTCAACATCGCCACCGGCACGGGCGCCAGGTTCAACCGCCTGAGCGTCGAAGGAGGCAAGCTCCACGCCACTGACCTGCACTTCGGGACGGATGTCGGCAATCAACTGCTGGTCGGCAACCGTGGCACCGCCGAAGTCGTCAACGCTTGGAACAACACGGCGACCGTCACCATGCAAGGCGGTTCCGTCCACGGTGGGCGAGTCACCAACTCACTCTGGATGAGTGGTTACGGCACGCTTGCGCCCGCGGTCATCAACCAGAGCGGCGCCACGATCGTGGCCAACAACAGCACGACCGCCTTGACCTTCGACAGCACGCTGGTGAACCAGGTCGGCGGCGTCATCTCGGCCTTCCACGGTCGCGTCAGCGTGGCCGGCGTCTTCACCAACGCCGGCACCTTGAGCTTCCTCAACAGCGCCGGCACCTTCCACAGCGCCGTCGTCAACCAAGGCGCATGGATCAGCGACCCGACCACGTTGACGTTCCACGGAAATTTGTTGGTGGAGACAAATGGGTTCCTGGCCGCCGGTGCGGGCGACGTCTATCGGTTCCGCAGCAACTTCGTCAACATCAGTACCCGTCCAAACGACTTCAACACGTTCGGCGCGCAGTTCGTGTTCGATGGCGGAACAAATTTGCTTACGCAAAGTTCGTACACTCAGCAATTCTACGTGGCCGGCCTGAACCTCGGCGGCTGGCAAAGCACACTCCAGACTTCCAACGAAGAATTCTTCACCACCATGGACGGCACCTTCTCGACCAACTCGTTTCAGTTCTACGGGCAGGATGCCATTGCCGGCTATTCCAACAACTTTGCCCTCGGTGAATTGACTTTGGGCAATACCGGCACCAACACGACGCTGGTGCTGCTGGATTCCTTTGGAACGATCGGCCCCGACGATGGCCAGGTGGCGGGGCTGTATCTGAACAAGCTCACCCTGAATTCCGGCTCCTTGCTGATCATCAGCAACAACGTTCAAGTCTACTTCCGCAGCACGAACGGTGTCACCGGCGTCTCGTTCGGCACCTTGAACGCCGGCGACAACATCCTCTTGCTCGATGGCGCGTCATTCCATCAGTTGATCTTGGTTCCTGAACCAAGCGTCCTCGTTCTTTGGTGCGGCGGAATCTTGACCATCTGGGCCGCGCGCCGCCGGCGGGTCCGCCGGAACCAATGAAAACACAGCCCCCGCTCGTCCATCTCGCCCTCTTTGTTCAGATCGGCAATACTTGGCAGCCAGCGACAGTGCTCAACGCCCGGCGAACCGTCACCAAGCCCCCGTTCGTCGCCAGTTGGAAAAGGCAGGGACCTGTCCTGCAGCTCAAACTGCGCCGGCGTGACTCGCGGCCGTTCACACCGACCGCATACCGCGTCGAGGTCGCCCTTCCGCTGCGCAACTACTCCTATTCAGTCGTTCCTGATTGCGGCCGGCACTATGTGAACACCGCCAAAGGGCTCGACATCCGGTCGGGCGCGTTCGGCGTCCACGCCGCCAATGCCGGCCACCCGTTCTTCGCCCTCGCCGATGAAGCCGGCAAGTTCTGGTTCGCGTTTGGGATTCCGTCGGCCAAGGGCGAAGTGCGGTGCCGGCGGGTGTTGCCGCGGATTAGTTCACGCAAGGCGCTCGTGGGCGGCGATGATCTGTTGGCGCTCTCGTTCGAGTGGGAGGCCGGCGCCGGGCCGATTGAGTTTTTCGCCACCGGCCGGGAGAAGACTTGGTTTCACGCCCTCCGCCGCTACACCGCCGGCATCCGTCAAGCCGAAAACCTCCGCTATCCCATCCAAGAAGAAGCGTGGCAGCCGGTCTGGTGTAATTGGACGGCGTTCAGTTCGGACGACCTGACCGGCAAGCGGGTCATTGCGAACGCGCGCATCGCATACGACCTCGGCATCCGCACGGTGATCATTGACGACGGCTGGTTCGGGCCGGGCCTCGATAGCGAACTGACGCTGAATTTTGGGGATTACCGGCCAGACCCGAAAAAGTTTCCGAATTTGCCGGCCACAGTTCGCGCGCTTCAGGCGATTGGCCACAAGGTTCTGCTGTGGCACGCGCCGTTGTGCGTGGCGCGGACGGCGCCGGTCTGGGCAAAACTCCAGCGGTGGGCGATGTTTGTGGACCGGCAGGAGTTCACGAGCGTCAACGGGCTTCAGCAACTCTGCCCGGCTTGTCCGGAAGTCCGGGCGTATGTCGCGCGCGAGACGGAGCGGCTGTTGCGCGACTACGGCGTGGATGGGTTGAAAGTTGATCTCTACAATTGTTTGCCGACGCGCCGGTGTGATTCACCGCACCATTCGCACGATATCGCCGACCCGGTCGCCGCCGTGGACGCGACAATGGCGGCGCAATGGACAGCGGCGCAACGTGTGAAGCCGGATGTGATCTTCGAGTTGAAGCAGGATTACGGCAACGTTCGCCTCTGCCGGCATGGTTCGATGGTGCGGGCCGGGGACACGGCGTATGACGTCAATACGAATCTGCGCCGGTGTTTCTACAATCAGGCCTATGCCCAATGCGTGCTCAACGATTATTTCGTGTCGGACGCGTTCATCGCGCCGGCCGCGCTGCGGTTGGCGATGATTCGGATGCTGACGGCGGGCGTGCCGGCTTTTGGGAACGACATGACGCGGTTGACCGCCGCGCAGCGCAAGGTGATCCGGGAATGGTTGGACTTTTACCGGCAGGAACTACCGATGTTCCGGCAGCCGCGCGAGCCGCAGGATAATTTGCTCGGTGTTTGGCAGGGCGGCAATCGGCAGCGTGCCTGGGTGAGCGCATGGTCGGAGGCGCGCGAAATTCGGTTGCCGGCGGCGCAGACGATTTTCGTCATGAACGCGACAGCGCACGATGAACTTTATGTCCGCCGGCCCGGCCAGAAGGTCGTCCGCTTGCCGGTGCCCTCGGGTGGCCGGGTGGTTTTGAAATCATGAAAAAACGATATGCATTGGTGGGATGTGGTGGGCGTGGGCTGGGCATGTTTGCGATGCCGATTGTGCGCAAGTATCCGGCGGTCGCGGAACTCGTGGGCATTTGTGATACGAATACCGGCCGGATGGCGTACTTGAACCGGATCTTGGGCTGCCAGGTGCCGGCGTTCACTGATTTCGCTGCGATGCTGCGCCAGACGCGGCCGGATACCGTGATCATCGCCACACCGGACGCGTTGCACCACGAATTCATCGTGCGCACACTGGAGGCCGGGTGTGATGCCGTCAGCGAGAAGCCGATGACGATTGACGCCGAGAAATGCCGGGCCATTTTCGCGGCGGAGAAACGCACCGGGCGGCGCGTGACTGTGACGTTCAACGTGCGCTTCGTCCCGTACATCGCTAAACTCCGGGAAGTCCTCGCCAGCGGTGCCATCGGCAAGATCATCTCGGTGGACCTGAATTATCAACTCGACCGGCAACACGGCGCGGACTATTTCCGGCGCTGGCATCGGCGCAAGGAAATTTCGGGCGGGCTGCTGGTCCACAAGAGCACGCACCACTTTGACATGGTCAACTGGCTGATTGCCGACGATCCGCTGGTGGTGTACGCGATGGGGTCACTGCAATTTTACGGGCCGAAACGCCCGGAGCGGAGCGGCCGGTGTGTCGGCTGCCAATACGCGAAGACCTGCGAGTTCTATTTCGACATTCGCCAGCCGATGGCGGTCGGCGAGATGCTCGACAATGCTGAGTTGTACGCCAATGTCGAACACCTCGACGGGTATTACCGGGATCAGTGCGTGTTTGCCGATGAGATCAATATCGAGGACACGATGAATCTGACCGTCCGTTATGCCGGCGGGGCGCAGATGAGTTACTCGCTCAACGCGCACTGCATCAACGAAGGCTGGACGCTCGGCGTCAACGGTACGGCGGGCCGGCTCGAAGCCGAGAACTGGTACAGCGGTCCACGCGCCAAAAATCCGACCCGCGAAATCACCATTCACCGGCCCAGCGGCACGGAAGTCATCGCCGTCCCACTCGATACGACGGCGCACGGTGGTGGTGATTACCGGCTGCATGAGATGTTGTTCAACGGACCGAAACCCGATCCGCTCGGTCAGATGGCGTCGTCGCGGGCGGGGGCAATGTCGTGTCTGATCGGCGCGGCCGGGAATGAGTCCATCCGGACCGGATTGCCGGTCTGGATCAACGATTTGCTGGGATGAAACTTGACGCGTCATACACGCTGGTCGCGCCGGAATCCGGGCCGGTGCGGTTTGCGCTTGAGGCGTTGCGGCGGGATTGGCAGGCGGTGTTCGGGGCGGAATTGCGGAATGGTGAATCATCCCGGCAATTGCGACTCATGCTCGTGAATCTTGGGCGCGAGGAGGCGTACCGGATTACGGTGACGGATGAGATTCGCATCGAGGGAAATGACGAGCTGGGATTGGTGTTCGGGATTTACTGGTTTTGCGAGGAAGTGCTCGGGGTTGATCCGTACCAATTTTGGACCGACCACGTGCCGGTGCGGCAACGCGAGATTGCGGTGGCGGAAGGCGTCCGCGTCCAACCGGAACCGGCCGTGCGGTTTCGCGGGTGGTTTATCAACGGCGAGGATTGTCTCATCGGCTGGCACGACGAGATGCGAATCTCGCCGGCGACCTGGCGGGCGATTTTCGAGACGATGTTGCGCGCGGGGTTCAACATGGTGATTCCCGGCACGGGGGTGGCGCCGACTGATCCGCAGGTTGATCTGGCGGCGGCGATGGGGTTGTGGATCACCCAGCATCATGCCGAGCCACTGGGCGCGCGGATGTTTAGTGAAGCGTATCCCGGGATTCCGGCGCGCTGGCCGGAGGAATGGCCGCGGTTCGAGGCGTTGTACCGGGAAGCCATTCTCGCGGCAGAAGGACGCAAGACGGTGTGGGCGGTCGGGTTTCGCGGTCAGGGTGATCAGCCGTTTTACCGCGATGATCCCCGGCACACATCGCCTGAACAGCGGGGTGCGGTCATCGGCGAAGCCATTCGCCGGCAACAGGCGTTGATCCGGGAACTCGCGCCCGGCCCGCACCATTTTGCACACAACATCTATGGCGAAAGCGCGCTGTATTACCGGGCCGGGCATCTGCCGTTGCCGGATGACGTGATGCGCGTGTGGGGCGACAATGGTTACGGGGCGATGTGCATGCGGCGGATGAGTGCGCATCCCGGCGAGAAACGGATCCCAGCCACGCCACTGGCGGGGGACCGGCTGAATGGCGTCTACTACCATGTCAATTTTCACGACCTGCAAGTGTCCAACCAACTCACGCCGCTGGTGGCGCCGGAGTTGATTCGCGATGAGTTGGGGGCGATGCTGATGCCAAATGGGTTTCATTATCTCACCTTGAATGTCGGCAACATTCGACCACATGTGCATGGCATCGGCTTGATTGGCCGGATGGTGAACCATCCCCCGGCGGTGCCGGCCTACGAATCTGATTTCTGTCGCCGGCATTTCCCGGGGTTTGAAACGCAAGCCGCGACGTTCATCCGCCGGTATTACGCAGCCACCGGCAACTACGGTCCGCACCGCGATGAACGCATCGGGGAAGAAGGCTGGCATTATCCATTGCGGACCGGAATCGCCTGTGTGTTGCGCGGCGAGAACGCGGCTGAGCATGTGACGTTTCGGTTCATTGCTGACCGGCCCGCCGACAGTGCCGGTTGTTTCCAGTGGATGCGCGAGCGCGCCGGGGAATCGTTGCCGCGGTGGGAGACTTTGGCGCGGGACACGGCGGCGATCGAGCAGGCCGGCTGGCGTGATTCGTTTGGGATGTTCATTAACTATAATTTGCACTCGTGCCGGGGGACGGTGGCCGGGATGGAGGGGTTGTTGGCGTATCTGCGCGCAGAGTGGGAGGCGGCGTTTTGCCGGTTCGCCGATGCGTTGCAGCACATGGAAGCTGCCCATGCCGCGCTGCGGGCGACCGAACACGGCAAGTGGAAGAATTTTTACCGGGGCGATTGTCTGACCGGCACGCCGAAGACTCTGCGGGCATTGGACGTGATTCTCGGAGTCTGCCGGCTGCGTGGTGATACAAGTTGGCCGCGGTCGGCGTGGATGATCAAGGCTCTTGGGACCACCAGCCACGCGGTCGGCATTCTCGGGCAAACGACGACTGATGACCGCCGGCTTGCCGCGGCATTGGTGCGAAGAGGACAAGGCGATCCGCAAGAGGATCTCGCGCTGCTGCGATGAAACACCCGGACGCAATCGCACCTGAAACCAGCCTGGCCGAGCGTTTTCGCTTGCGGGCTTTCACGTTGATCGAGCTGTTGGTGGTCATCGCGATCATTGCCATTCTGGCCGCGCTGCTGCTGCCGTCGCTGCAAAGCGCGCGTGAATCCGCCCGGCGCAGCAGTTGCATGAACAATCTCCGGCAGATTTCGTTGATGTGCTTGAACTACAGCACGGACAACAATGACTGGTTGCCGGGGCCAAGCAACGTCAGTTGTCCCAATAAGGATATGTGGTTTTTTACCGGGGGATCGACCGGCGGCGTTTACGCGACTCTGTACGTCGCCGGCGCGGGGACGAATGGAACTTGGTTTCCGAAGTACAGTTCCAGCAAGAATTCCACGTACCAAAACCTTTACCGTTGCCCCAGTCTGCAGTTTGGCCGCACGGCGGTTTTCCCGAGTTTTGGGCATTCTTCCTACATGTATTTTGGCGGACATGGGACGTCCACCAATCCGTCCTCGTGGTACGGCTGGTTGAGCAGCAACTATCACAACGGCTTTCGGCGGACGCCCAAAATTTCCTTGATCAGCGATCCGGCTGAAACGGCGCTGCTGATGGATACCACGTTCCTCGGAGTGCCGCATCCGTTCGTCTACTACTTCAGCGACACGTCGAGTTTTCCGGCCATCAACCACGCCACGCCGGGCGGCTTGGGGGCGCTTGGGCAGAACATTGTCTTTGATGACGGCCATGGTGAGTGGATCGCGAATCCCGCCAGCCGGACGCTGCGTTTCACCGGCGGGACGGTTAATAACGCCAGTTATCCGGCCGCACCAGGTGAAGTCCGCTGGTGAAGTTGACGCATGAATCACTGCAATTTTCTTCGAGCCCAGGCTCCTGAAATTGCTCCACTGGAAATCAGCAGTCTGGTTGCGCGTCCACTGCGCCCGTGGGTCCCCCGGCCGGCGGGCCGGCGACTCGTGGCGTTTACGTTGATCGAGTTGTTGGTGGTCGTTGCCATCATCGCCCTGTTGGCGGCATTGTTACTGCCGTCACTGCAAAGCGCGCGCGAGTCTTCCAAGCGCACGGTCTGTCTGAACAATCTTCGACAAATTCAGTTGATGTGTGAGAGCTATGGCAGTGATTTCGACGGTTGGTATCCGCCCCCCGGCAATACATCGCTGCCGTGCAAGGATATGTCGTTCGTGTACGTGCCGCATCATAGCGCGACGGGGACTTTCCCCAACTTTCCCAATTACAGCACCAAGAAGGGGAGTGCGTACCAGACGCTCTACTACTGTCCGAGCGTGCGCAACTTCCGTCCCAGCGGGCCGTCCTCCGACGATGCCATCCCGTACAGCTATTTCGGGGGAGCAAAGACCAACGTCCTGCCGGCGAATATCTATTTTGGCTGGGCCACCAACAACTGTCGGAACGGCTTCCTGCCGACACCACGCGCCGGAATGTCGCTCAACCCGGCCACCTCGGCCCTTGTGATGGATAACGGTTGGCTCAACCCGCCCGACGAAGCCCCGACATCCACGCCGGGCTTCATCTATAAAAACAGCCTCGTCGATGTGCCGGCAGCCAACCATGTCGGCCGCGACGGCTGGAGCATGCAAGGCGTCAACATTGTCTTCGTCGATGGCCACGGGGAATGGGTCAATCTGCAAGCGGTCTCCAACGATCCAATCAGCTACACCACCCGCAAGAAATTCAAAGGCCCTGGGGGAAGATTCTGGACATACTGGTGAATCCAACGGACGGTTGGAATGCGTCATGAGCCTTCAGGAAATACTCCGGACCAAAGCCACCGAAATCGCGCCACGGATCAAGGAAATCCGCCGGTATCTACATGCCCACCCGGAACTGTCACTCCACGAAACCGGCACCGCCAAGTTAGTCGCCGACCGGCTGCATGCACTGGGTCTCCAACCCCAGTTGATGGTCGGAGCGACCGGCGTGACGGCACTGATTACCGGCGACTTGCCGGGGCGCAAGACGGTTGCGTTGCGCGCCGACATGGATGCGCTGCCGATTGTCGAAACCACTGGGTTGCCGTATGCCTCACAGAATCCCGGCGTCATGCATGCGTGTGGCCACGATGGGCATACTGCCAATCTCCTCGGGGCGGCCGAGTTGCTGCTGGAGGTCCGCTCCCAGTTTGGTGGCCACGTGAAATTGATCTTCCAGCCTGCCGAAGAATTTGGCGGGGGCGCGCACCGGATGATTGCGGAACAGGTCTTGGAACAGCCGAAAGTGGATGCCATTTTTGGGCTTCACGGCTGGCCGAAAATTGACGTTGGCGCCATCGGCGTCCGCTCGGGCCCCATGTTGGCCGCCAGTGACAATTTCACCATCACCGTCACGGGGCGAGGCACACATGCGGCCTATCCGCAAAACGGCCTGAACCCAATCAGCGGTTTGTGCCGGCTGGTGCAGGACTTGGAGACGATACCCGCCACCCGCATCAGCGCCCTCGAAACCGCCGTCGTCACGGTCGCGAGCTTGGTGGCCGGTGGCGCCGCCAACAATGTCGTGCCGGAAACGGGAACCATCCAAGGGACTTACCGGACGCTTTCGGATTCGGTTCGGCTTCAGATCGGCGACGAGATTCGCCGCCGGGCATCCGCCTTGGAGTCGCTGGGATACACCGTCCAAGTCACGTTAAAAGCCGGCAATCCCGTCACGATGAATTCGGCTGCGTTGGAGGCCGTCGTCACGCGTTCCCTCGCGACGCAACTAGGGTCGGCGCGGGTGATGCAGATCACCGAGCCATCCATGGGCGCGGAAGACTTTGCCAAATATGGCGCGCACGTGCCCGCCTATTTCCTGCTGCTGGGAGTCGGTGAGCGGCCCGCCCTCCACAACCCCGGCTATGACTTCAACGATGATGCTTTGTCGTTCGGGATGCAGGCGTTCGTGCGAATCGCCGTGGAGTTTCTGGCGGAACGATCCTGACGGGCACGGCCCGGTATTTTCCGAGCGAGGGCGCGGTCTCGCAGATCCAGGCGCGACACGCGGCGGGATCAGCGCGACGCAAAACGTGAATCCAGGCGGCAACCGTGCAAAACGGAAACTGGCCGGTCGCATTGCAGAGCGGGTAGGTGCCGGTCGTATCGCGGGAGATGCGTTTCAACTTCGCGGGGGTCAGCGGTCCGGCGGCGGCCACCAGTTCAGTCAAGCGCGCACTGCGCGCCAATGAGCTGACATATGATGGCTGGTGGTGCCGGGCCACGTCCATCTCCGCCTCCATCTCCGCCAGCCGGTAATCGTTGGTCCGACAGATCACGCCGTCGTTCAGGAACCGGTGCGCCAGCTTTTGGCGGCTGCATTCAACCACCAGTCCGCCGCCGCGCGCGTCCGCGAACATGAGGATCATTCCTTTCCGGTATCCGCCGAGCCCCAGCACCCGTCGCTCCATCAACTGCTGGATCACGTCGAGCGCCTGCTGGCAGTCGCGGGCGCGTTCGGCTACCCAGCGGAGCACGTGACAATCGTTGAATCCCACCGATACGTCCAAATCGCGGATTGGTCCGCCGCTATTATTGATGCCGGCCAGGCCGGCGTCGTTGAGAAACGTGGCGAGGCCAAGGTTGCCGGGATTCGTGCCGCCGAGGACGAGCGGACCGCGAGGCAAACGCCGGCGGAAACTGATTTGAGGCCACGGTGCCTCATCGCGAATCTTCAAGAGCAACGGCTGCCCGTCCGCCGTTGCCCGGCCCAGCGCCAGCACGGAAGAACAGTGCCCCGCTTGCTTTGCCGGCGGCGGGGGCGCGCTGTGACAATTGAAATCGAGGAGATCCGCCAAGGTGTCGCCGGCAAACGCGGCGGCCTCTTCGAGCCAATGCGGGGCGTGGGCGGCCAATAAATCGCGAAACTGCCGGACCCGCCGGGAATCGCGCGCCGGTACGTCCGTCCGCCAGCGCGTCACGACTTGCTGCCAGAGCGGTCGCCACCGTCTGGCCGCCGCCGTTCCCACAACCGGCGGCGGGCCTTGGAAAGTTGAAATTTGCATGGTTGCACAATTATTGCCTCCTGCGTAGAAGTCGCCAATGCAAATCATCGATGCGCATATTCACTTCATCGGCAATCACCCGGATTCGTTGGCTCTGTTGGAGGAACTGGATGTCAAGTTGTTGAACGTGTGCGCCGCATTGGGTGGGGCGGACTGGCGCAAGCTCATGTGGCATGACTACCGTGCCCTGGCACGGGAACAGCCGGCGCGGTTTGCGTGGTGTACCGCATTCGACTTGCCGGATTTTCAGGAAGCCGGCTACGCGGACCGGGTGCTTCGCGGATTGGAACAGGACTTCGCTGACGGTGCCGTCGCCTGCAAGGTTTGGAAGAACATCGGGATGGAACTCAAAGATCCCGCCGGCAACTTCGTGATGATTGACCATCCGGTCTTCGCCCCGATTTTCGAGTACCTCGCGGAGCGTGGCAAGACCCTGCTGATGCACATCGGTGAACCGTTGGCCTGCTGGCAGCCGTTGGACGTGCAAAACCCGCATTATGGGTATTACAGCCAGAATCCCCAGTGGCACATGTATGGTCGCTCCGACGTGCCGGGACACGCGGCACAGGTCGCCGCGCGCGACCGCGTGCTGGAGAATCATCCGCGTCTGCGCGTGGTCGGAGCGCATCTCGGCAGTCTGGAATTCGATGTCCGCGAAATCGGCCGCCGCCTGGACCGGTATCCGAATTTTGCCGTGGACACTTCGGCGCGACTGGCCGACTTGGCGTTTCAGGACGGTGACCGGGTGCGGGAATTTATAGGCAAGTACTCCGACCGGGTTCTTTTCGGCACGGACATTGTTGCGTACCAGCCGCAGGCGCAGATGACTGCCGAGGATCGCGGAACGCTGTTGCGCGCCGCGCGGCAAAACTACCACCGGCAACTGGCGTATTTTGGCGGGACGGCCCCGGTGGAAATTCTCAACCGGCAGATTCCTGGTTTGGGTTTGCCCGAGCAGTTGATGGAGAAACTCTTTCGGACAAACGCCCAAGCCTGGTATCCGGGAATCTGAGCCTGACAGCCTATCCCAAAAAGCGGGTGCAGGTCTCCTGATCGCGCCGCTAATGGGCGAGCATCCAGTATGCGCTTGCGAGTCGCAGAAAAACTCTGTTGGGACGCAAACCCAGTCGAAAGTTTGTTTGCCTTTCACAACGTTGTGACTAAAATACATTTTTATGATCAATCTTATTGAGCAGCGAGGCGGCGGTAGGCTGGCACTCCTGACCATCTGCGGTGCGATTGTTTGGAATGTGGCTGTTGCGGCTCCCGTGCTGCTGCGGGAAGATGAGGTTGACGAAGTCATCGAGGAAGAGACTTGGCGGGTCCCCCCCGGTTTGTTTCTCCGCGCGCGGGTGCTGGCTGCTGAACCCGCAGTCGCCGCCAACATGGGACTGCGGTGTGGCAGCGAAGGCTTGGGCGGTAAACAATTCTCCGCGGTATTGGCCAGCAACGTGCCAGTGGGAGAGTGGTCAGAACCGATTGACCTCGGTCTGGTAGCACGCCAGACGGAAGTGTCGCGCCGCTGGTTTCTAACAGTGACCGGCGGCAGGGCGGGCAAATATATCGTCGGCACAAATCCTTACGAATTTCGCGATGCGGCCACCAATGTCGTCATTGAAATCGAATTCTCGTGGAAAAACCAAGTTCTCAAATCCATCACACAGTCTGGTCCCGGTGGTGGTACCGTCGGCGTTGTGGTACCGGCTGGGCTGTTAACACCAAGCCGCGAACCGTCATCGCCGGAGTTCGTGGCTGGGCTGCTGGGTTTGCGGGAATATGCCGACCGGCGCCTGGCGCGTTTTGCTGAAATGCAGAAAGGTCCGCCGCCGAAACTTTCGAAGTACACTGTCAGTACTGACATCAACGGTTACGGGACCGGCATCTACCGGGGAATTCGCTATACCGACCCACAGATCATCGAGACCGAAGCGCAAGCGGCGCGCCACCTCGGCGTCAACGCTCTGCGCGGCATGCCGCGAAAAGCCGTGCCGGCCGGCTTCGCCGCATTTCTGCCGGAGAAATGGATCGGTTTCCCGGTAACGCAGTACAACTCCAGTTCCAAAAAAAATTCCCCCGATGCCGGTTGCCCGTTCAGCCCGGCCACACCCGCACTCACCGAGGAGAAAATCCAGTACGCCCTCTCGTTCACGAACGAATCCTTCCGCGCAGTCTGGCTCGTTACCCGCGACGAGATCGGTCTGTGCATTGACCAAACTGCCGACGGCAAGGCGCATCCGAGCAAGTGCCCGCATTGCCGCACGGCGTTCGCGGATTTCCTGCGCGCGAAGGGGCTCAGGTCCGCGGACTTTGGAAAGGCTGACTGGAGCGAGGTCGTGCCACTCGATATTTTCAACAAGACCAGCGACCGGCCTTGGCTGAACGATCCGCACCTTGCCCGGCAAGCCTACTGGTCGCGGCAGTTCAACCTGTACTCGACCGCGAAGCTCTTCACGCCCATCCGCGATGCGTTACGGGTGGCCAACGCCGACAAGCGCAACACGCCAGTTTACTCCTACGCGTTGCGGGCGCCGAGCTTCCTCTGGCGCGGACACAGCCTCGATCTCTTTGAATTCTACCGGCATGCCGACAATGCATTCGTCTACGAAACCTCCAATCGCGACCGGCGCGTGGATGTTTGGGATAGCTACCTGTGCGACGTCGGCCGGGTGGTCGCCCAGGAATACGGCTTGATGCAGGGCGTTTATGTCAAACCGCACCGCGGCTCGCCGGTCCAACGCACGCTCACCGCCGCCGCGCGCGGCGCGCAACATTTCCAGTGGTACACGTACGGGCCGGATTACGCGATGGGTGACAGTTTCCTCGGGCGGGACGAACACATCGCGGGGACGATGCGCGCCGCGAACCTCCTCGCGAAAGGCGAAGCCGTGTTGTACGGCGCGAAGTGGGCCGTGCCGGCGGAGATTGCCATCGTCAAACCGCTCAGCTCCGAAATCTGGATGCAACTCAGTGATTACCCACTGGCGCGGGTCGCGTCGTTTGAGGACGCGAAGTGGGTTTACACGGCGCTCGCGCACGCGCACTTGCCGGTCGACCCGCTCGACGAGGGCCTGCTCGAAACCCGCGACCTCTCCCGGTACAAAGTCATCTACGTGACCGGCCAAAACATCACCCGCAAAGCCGCCGGCAAATTGGCGGATTGGGTGAAAGCCGGCGGCACGCTCGTCACGACGGCCGGCGGACTCGCGCGGGACGAAGCCAATCAACCCTTGCCGGATCTGCTCGGCTTGAAAGCGCGCACCGAACCGGAGATGTGGTACAAAATCAGTTCCTACGGAGCAAGCCAACTGGGACGCATTGACGAGCGCAACCGGATCATCGCGCCCGTGCCGGACGGCGCGGAGGTCGCGAAGTTCAAACCGCAAGTTGGCCGCGAAATTTTGCAGCCCGCGGACAAAACTGAGGTCATCGCACGGTTCGCCGATGGTGGCGCCGCCGTCGTGCGGCACGCGGCCGGCAAGGGCCAGGCTTACATCATCGGCTTCTTTGCCGGGTTGGAGTACGCGACGCCCATCATGACGGAAAAATTCAACATGGCCGACGCGTGGAACACCGCCGCCGGCCGCTTCCTGACCGCGCCCGCCTTGGAACGCGTCCAGCCGGTCGTCGAGCCGGACTCGCCGCTGGTGGAAGGCGTGCTCGTGAAAACCGACAAGTCCGCAGTCGTGCTCATGAACTGGGGGTATCGGACGGCGGGCCACCGGACGATCGGAAAACAGGTCAAGAACATCGTCAAACTCGTGCCGCAAGCCAACCTCGCCATTCGCGTTCGCGGCACCTTTCAGAAGGCGACGTCGTTGGCGACCGGCACTGTCCTGCCGGTCAGAGTCGAAGGTGGTCGGAGTCTCTTCACCTTGCCGGCGTTGCAGGAAGGCGACATCATCACGTTGGACTAATCTATGAACAAAAAATATCGGATTGGGATTCTCGGCTGCGGCCGCGTCGCGCGGTTCAGCCACATTGACGGCTGGAAACGCTGGCAGGACCGCGTCGAGATCACGGCGCTCTGCGATATCCTGCCGGAGCAGATCGCCGCCACCAAGAAGGAGCAACCGGAGTTCTGCGGTCAGGCACTCGAGTTTACCGACTACCGGGAGATGTTGGCCAAGGCGCCGCTCGATATTGTCTCAGTCTGTTCCTACGGTGACAAACACCTCGAACATACCACTGCCGTGGTTGAGTCCGGACGGCATGCGTTCATGGAAAAACCTGCCGGCTATAGCTTGGAAGAAGCCCGGCGCTTCCGGCACCTGGCGCGCCAATATCCCGAGCAGAAAGTCGCCATCGCCTATGGCATGCGCTACCAATCCGCCAGCCAGTCGTTTTGCGCGCTGTTGCGCAGCGGCATCCTCGGGGAAATTCTAACGGGCGAAATTTCCTACAGTCATCCGATTTTCGGCGAAGGCCACGAACAGACCCACGCCACCCTCGAAGATACCGGCGGTCACGGTCGTGTCCGCCACACCGTCCCCACCGACAACTACACCGACAAGGCCGGCAATTACATCGCGTCCTCCGAGTTGACCCACTCGACGCACCCGTGGGACTTCGCCCGGTATCTCTTCGGCGACGCCGAGGCGTGTTTTGCCACCCGGCATCGCGACGGATACACGACAATGGGAATCATCTGGATGAAGAGCGGCGCGCTCGTGAGTGTGTTGGCCGGGGCGACCGCTGTCCCGAAGATCGGCGGCAATCAACATCAGCTCTGTCAGGTCCATGGCACGAAAGGCAGCGCTTGGTTGACGCGTGACATGTACGAACCCTACAAACGCCATGCGCTCTACCGGACCGATGGCGAGATTCAGACAGCGCCGGCCGTCACGGATTTGGCCGACACGTCGCATGCCGGATTGATCCGGTCGAAAAACTTTCTCGATGCCATCGAGGGGAAAGCGGAACTGATCTGCCCCTTGGAAGACGCGGCGAAAACGACGGAACTCCTCCACGCGCTCTGGTTGAGCGAGCGGACACACTCGCGGGTGCCGGTGTTTGCCGCCAACCATACAGGATAGCTTTTATGAAACGGTTGTTGATTGCCGCATTGTTGTTGGCCGGGACATTGCGAGCGCAGGTGGACACCGAACAGGTGGATATCGGGACCATCGATGCACCGACTTGGTCGGTGCCGTCGAACTTGGTAATCCGAGTCCGCATCACCGCGCTGACGCCGGCGGAGCCGTCGGCGATTCAATGGCGATTCGGCGGGGAAGGGCTGGGCGGCAATGTCACCAAGGGCAGTCTGACCAAACCAGACGGGACGACGAGTTTCGCCGTCGGCGAATGGTCGTCGCCGGTTTCGGTGTGGACCTTCAAACGGGAGCCGTGGCCGCGGATGTTGTTTGTCACGTTCTGGGCCGGGCGGGCGCCGAAATTTGCGAGTCGGACGGAGCGCACGCCGGTGGATTACACCACGGGCGTGGCGTTGGAGTTTGAAGTTTCCCACGCCGGTCAGGTGGTGCGCACGTTCACTGAAACAGCCGCCGACGGCAATACGCTCGGGCTGGTGATCTGGCCGGAACGCTGGGCCAATCAGGAACAGCCGAATTACGCGGCCGGTTTCATGGGTTTGCTGGAATACGTGACCGACCGGGCGACGCAGATGGAAAAACTGCCGTGGGGCAAGGACGCGTTGCCAAAAAAGTTTTCGATTGTCACGGATTTCGGTGGCTATGGCGTCGTCAACGGGTACGCGGTCCGGCACAGCAGCCCCGCCGTTGTTGCGGCGGAAGCGCGCACGCTCCGGCAATTGGGAGTCAACGGCCTGCGCGCGGCGCCGGCGTTTCTGGTGGAGGCAGCGAAAAAGAATGAAGGGATTGGGCGCGGTTTTGACCGCACCCGCATCGTGCAGATCGGTGGCTATCCGGTGGTGCCGATGCCGCGCGTCAAGACTGACAGCCTCGAAGTCGCTTGTCCGTTCAGTGATCAGGTGCTGGAGTTGACGGCGGCGGGCGTGGAACGGGCGTTGGCAGAGATGAGCACTGCCGGGACGCCGGAGGTTTGGGGGTTGACGGTTGACGAGATTGGCGTGGTGTTTGACCACGCCGCCGCCGGCAAGGCGCATGTGGCGATTTGTCCGCGGTGTCAGGCGGAATTTCACAAGCTGCTGCAAAGGGCGGGAGTGAAGCCGGCGGATCTCGGCAAGAAAGAGTGGGCGGAGGTCAAACCGTTCATTGCCTCGCCAAAGAATCCCGATCTCACGTGGCTGAAACAACCCGGCCTGCCGTTGACGGCGTATTACACGCGCCGGTTTTTGGCGGATGCATCCGTGTCGTTGTTTACACCGTTGCGGGACTCGGTCGCGGCTGCCAATGCCGCCAGTGAGACGCCGTTTCGAATGTACACCTACGCGCTGCGCGGCAATACGTTTCTGTTGGGCGGCCATAGTTTGGACTTTTTTGATTTCTACCGGAAATCTGACAACGGATTCGTCTACGAAACCTCGAACCGCGACTCGCGTGTCCATCAATGGGACAGCTACCTCTGCGACGTCGGCCGCGTGGTGTCGGCGGAGAACAAGCTGGCGTTCGGCGTCTACGTGAAGCCGCACCGGGGCGCGGTCATCCAACGCGCCATCACCGCCGCGAGCCGCGGCGCGACGATGTTGTTCTGGTACACGTATGGCCCGGACTACGCGAAGGGCGACAGCTTCTCCGCGTCCACCGCCCGGCTCGACCTCACCAGCAAAGCCGCGCACCTCATCGCGAAAGCGGAAGACGCATTGTACGGCGCGAAGTGGGCGCAGCCCGCTCGCATCGGCATTGTGAAACCAAACACGACCGAGCACTGGCTCGCGCTCACCGGCAAAGACCCGGTCTGGGCCGCGGCTTGGGAAAACGCGAAGTGGATTTACACCGTCCTCGCGCACGAGCACTTGCCGGTTGATCCCCTCGACGAGGGGATTCTCGAAGACCGGGACTTGTCAGCCTACAAGGTCATCTACGTTCACGGCCCGAATCTCCGCCGGTCGGCTGCGGCGAAGCTCGCACAATGGGTCAAGGACGGCGGCACGTTATACACGAGCGGTTGGGGGTTGACTCGCGACGAAGCAAACGAGCCACTCGACACGATGTTGCCGGTCCTCGGACTCGAAGCGCGGAAGTTGCCGGAGATGTACACGTCGGTCGGCCTTTATGTCGGCGGTACGGTCGATTCGTTCAACCCCACCGGCGAAGCAAAACTCCAAGACCTGACGCTGAAAGTCGGTCGTGAAATCCTCACGCCAGTGGCTGGTGCGGAAGTGCTGGCGAGGTTCGCCGATGGCAAACCGGCCCTGACCCGGCATGCGTACGGCAAAGGCCAGGCGTACGTGGCCGGCTTCTTTCCCGGCTTGGAATACAGCGCCGGCGTCCGTAACGCCGAATACGACATGAGCAAGCAGTTCGACCCCGCATGGCGCAAGTTTGTCAACGTCGGCCAGATTCAGCCGGTCGTGGACGCGCCCATCGCCAACGTCGAAGGCGTGCTCCTCACCAACAACGGCCAGCGCAGTGTCGCGTTGATGAATTGGGCCTACCGGGTCAGCGCGGTGAAGGTGACGAAACAAGGTCGCGGCGAGCGACGCACGGCTCTCACGACGCTCGTCGAACAGCAGAACCTGCCGGTCACGATTCGTGGTGCGGGGCCGGTGAAAAAAGTGCGGTCGGCCATGCTCGACAAAGAGCTGCCGTTCCAGCAACAAGGCGACGTGTTGCGCGTCACCGTCCCGGTGCTTCAGGAGGCGGATGTTTTGCTGCTTGACTAGATCACCACGAGCGCTGGGTTTTACGCTGATCGAGTTACTCGTGGTGATTGCGATCATCGCCATTCTCACGGCGTTGCTGTTGCCGGCGTTGCAGTCGGCTCGCGAAAATGCACGGCGGGCAAAATGTCAGAACAACATCCGGCAGATTTATTTGATGTGCACGAGCTACAGCATGGACAACGAAAGCTGGCTGCCGCCGGGCGGCAATGTCAATGTGCCGTCCAAGGACCTGTGGTATTTCAATCGTGAGGGCACCAACGGGGTCTGGTTTCCCCAACGCAATTCCAACAAATCGTCCACCTACCAAAACCTTTACCGGTGTCCGAGCTTGCGGTTTGGCCAGACCGTGACCTTTCCCAACGGTGGATTCACCTCCTACGTCTATCTGGGCGGAACGCGATTTGGGCTGGGAAGCGAAGGGCCCTATTTTGGCTGGCAACCCGGCAACTTTCGGAATGGGTTCAAACCCACCCCAAAATTTGAACTCGCCGATAATCCCTCTGAGACCGGCTTGTTGTTGGACAATACGTGGCTTGGGTATGCAGGAGCCAATATAACCCCGGCCACCTTCGACACCCCGGCCATCAACCATGCCACGCCAGAAGGCCTGACCGCGCTCGGCGAAAACATCGCGTATGTGGATGGACATATCGAGTGGATTCCGAATCCCGGACAGCGCCTGCAACGTTATAACAATGCCAGCACGGCCAATCTCCATTGGTAATGAAAATGAACACAATCCTCGAGCCCGCTCGTGAACTGCCAGTTGTTGCCGACGTGGATGTACTCGTCGCCGGCGGCGGCCCGGCCGGCCTGATGGCCGCCACCGCCGCGGCACGCACCGGTGCGCGGACGTTGCTTGTCGAACACAACGGCTTCCTTGGCGGCAACCTCACCGCCGGCAGTGTCCTCAACATCCGCTCGTTCACCGACGGCCAGAAACAGGTCATCGGCGGGATACCGGCGGAGTTTGTGGACCGGCTCCGTGCGGCGGGCGGGACGAAGCAGACGGCGCAAGAAGGCGGTTACGTCCGGCACGAGCCGGAGATCACCAAGTTTGTCGCGCAGGAAATGGTGCTCGAAGCGGGCGCGAAGCTGCTGCTGCACACGCAAGTTGCCGGGGCGATTGTCGCAGGCGACAAGTTCAAGGGCATCATCGTGGAGAACAAGAGCGGACGCGGTGCGATTCTGTGCCGCGCAGCCGTGGATGCAACCGGCGACGCCGATTTGGTCGCGCGCGCCGGTGGCGAGTTTGTGAAGAGTGAAGGCGAACTCCAACCGATGACGCTGGTGTTCATGATCGGCGACGCCGACCGCTGGCCGGACGGGCTGGATGCAGACACGCGCAAGCGGGTCGACCACGAAGTTGAAGCCGGGACGTTCCCTGTGACGCGGCATCTGGCGTTGTTCGCGATGGCGCGGCAAGGCGAGTATTACGCCAACGCCACGCGCATTGCCGGCGATTGCACGGATGCGTGGGATCTCACCAACGGCGAAGTCGAGGGCCGCCGGCAAGCGATGGCCATCATCGCGTGGCTGCGGAAGAATGCGCCCGGCTTCGAGAATTGCCGGATTTTGTCCACGGCGCCGCACGTCGGCACCCGCGAAAGCCGCCGCATCGTCGGCGTCTACCAACTCACCCGCGACGACGTGCTGGGTTACCGGCACTTCGACGACGAGGTTCTTCGCTGCCATTACTACATTGACATCCACAAACCCGGCAAAGGCAATGAAGCCATCCGCCTCGAACCCGGCAAGTCCTACGGCATCCCGTACCGGTGTCTCATCCCGAAGCGGCTGGATGGTGTGATTGTGGCCGGGCGTTGTCTCTCCGCGTCGCACGAAGCGCTGGCGTCGGCGCGGGTGATGGCAATCGCGATGGCGATGGGTCACGCCGCCGGCACGGCCGCCGCGCTCGCCGCGAAAGCCGGTATCGCACCCCGCGACCTCGACCCAAAACTGTTGCGCGAGACGTTGCGCAAGCAGGCCGCGTTGATATGAATGTTGTCGAACTCATTCGCCGCTGCGCCGAAGTGCCGTCGTTCAGTTCGTGCGAAGAACGCCTGCCCCCGGTTATGCTCACGGCGCATCTCGACAAGATCAAGCACCTCGGTCACGACTCCACGGAGAAGTTGCCATTCCAGCAGACAGACACTGAACTCATCGGCCAACTCGATGTCACCGTCGGAGTCGGGTTGCGTCTCCGGTTGTTGGAACGGCTTCATCAGAAGCTGGGTCTGTCTGTTCTGCTCTCGGAGCTTGAAATATCACCCGCGCCTCTTCCGCAACGGTGGCGCGGAACGCGTGTTCATGCGCGCCGTCGAAGCCGCCGAGGAACTTGTCTTTCGTTTTTTTTTAACCCAATGAAAACCATCGCCCTGCTCCTGTTGATTGCCGGCAGCACCCACGCCCTGACACTTGTCGAAAACGGAACACCCAAAGTCCGTATCGTCGCCAAGGCGGACGCGCAGGATGCCGCAGCGGAACTGGTGCGCGTCATTGAAGAAATGAGCGGCGCGAAGTTGCCGGTCGAAGGTGACCTGCCGGCCATTATGCTCGGTGAGGCGGCGGATTTGAAAGTCGAGAAGACTTCACGGGCGAAAGATGGCTTCCGGTGCAAGGTCGTGGGCAACCGGCTGATTATCGTCGGCGAATCGCCGGCGGGAGTTTATACCGGCGTGGAACGATTGTTGGAGAGCTTGGGCTGCGGTTGGTACGTGCCGGGCGATGTCGGCGAGGTGATTCCACAGAAGAAGACGATTGAGTTGCCGGACAACTTCGAGTTGGCCGAGGTGAGCAATTCAATAAACCGGCGGTTCTGGTACGGCGGCGGCAGCAAAGGGAAGACGCCTGCGACGGCTGCGTGGCTGCGGCGCATGAACGGCGCGAACTTCGAGTCCGGCAGTTGGTCGCACGCGTACGCGGGCTTGATTTCCAAGGATGTACTGAAGGCGCATCCCGAATACGGCAGTCTGGTGCGCGGGAAGCGGACGACGAAGCAGTTGTGTACGTCGAACCCGGACGTGATCCGCACCGCCGCCGAGACATTGACCGGTAAGATGGCGAAGAGCAACGCGCTCGTCTTCCCGGCCGGGCCGAACGACGGCGGCGGCTTATGTGAATGCCCGGAGTGCGCGAAGCTCGACACACCCGGCTACCTCGAACCATCGAGCGGCAAGCCGGCGACGACCGACCGGGTGTTTGGGTTTGCGTCCGCGCTCGCGGATATCACGTCGAAACAGTTCCCGGATCGCGACCTCGGCATTCTGGTCTATAGCGAGTATTCGCGCGTGCCGCAGAAACTCACCAAGCTAAGCCCGAACGTTTTCCCGATGATCGCGCCGATTCGGCGGTGTCGGATTCACGGCCCCGGCAATCCGAACTGCGAGATGAGCCGGTTGTTGCAGGAGGAAATCCGCGGCTGGGCCAAGCTTGGTCCGAAGCTCGGCTTCTACATGTACAACTACAACCTCGCCGATTCGCTGCTGCCGTTCAGCAAGGTGGACTTCTACAAACGCACGCTCGCCGAGGTGAACGCGTCCCACATCGACCAGCTTGCGTGGATTTTCGAGACGATCGATAGCTGGGCGGCGCACGCGCCGTCGTTGTGGTTGAGCGCACGGATTTCATGGAGCACACACCTCGACGTGGACCGCGAGATGGAGCGGTTCTATACCGGCTTCTACGGCGCAGCGGCTGAACCGCTGAAAGCCTACTGGACGCGCCTCGACAATGCGTACGCGATGACGCCGATGCATTGCGGCAGCAGTTACGGCATGCACAAGATTTGGACGCCGCCGTTGCTGGCGGCCGCGCGCGCCGATATTGAGCGGGGCTTGAAGCTGGCCGCCAACGACCGCGAACGCGCGGCGGTCCAGATGGCCGAGGCCGGTCTTGTCAGCGCGGAGTTGTTCATGAAGATATGGAACGCCATCGCGGCCTGTGATTTTCCCGCCGCGGCGGCAGCCCAGAAGCAACTGGAAGAACACTGCAAGGCGATGGACGCGAAACCCGAACCCCACTGGGCGCACCTCCGGTATGCGTTCACGCAATACTACATGACCTTCGTCGGCAAGGTCGTGGACGCCGGTAACGCACTTGGGAAGATTGTCGTGAAGTTGCCGGACACGTGGGAGTTTAACGGCAAGCCGCTGGGGACGATGTCCACTTGCTGGGCCGACGAAGGGCTGACGTGGTTTCAAGGCGAGGGGACATACCGGACGACGTTCGCCGTGCCGGCGGACGCAAAGGGACTGGATTTGAACCTGTGGTTCGGCGGTTTTGACAACAACGTGGACGTGACCCTGAACGGTCACGCGCTCGGCGAGAAGACCGGCTTCATCAAGCCGCAGTCGTATGAAAATATCGGCGCGCACCTGAACTATGGCGGCAACAACGAGATTGTCGTGCGCGTCGCGGCCGGTTCGCTCGCTGAAATTGGTACCGGCGGCATCATGATGCCGGTGGTAATCTATCAAGGAAAAGCTGCCGCGCCCGACAGTAAACCCAAACCAGCTTACGAAATGTGAAAACACAAAACGCAACCGATCTTCCTGATACAAGCGGCACCCCGGTCCGGGCGACTCCGCTGAACTGGCTCGCCCAACGCGAAGCAGACGTGCGGGCGGCTTCCGAGCCGGTCGAGGGCGACACCGTCTGCCCGACCTGGCTCACAGACGATGTGCCCGAACGGTTTCAGCAATTTGTAGCGCGGCGCGGGTTGCCGGAGCCGTTTCATTCGGGGACAACGCCGCTCGGGATGCGGACGCGCGGAATCGACCGGTGGCAGGCAAACCATTTTCTTGTCCACAACGAACAGACCCGCGATTTCATTGAGCGCGAGTACACACCGCGCCGGGTGGAATATGTGGGTGGAATGTTGCCGGTTTATGAGAAGCTCGCGGCCCGGTATGGCGGCGAGCCCCGGGAGTTTTTGACGAAGGCGCTGCCGAAGCACCCGACGATCCCGCCGTTCGGGCCGGTCTGTCCGACGAACCGGGGACTCGACGATGAAACGCTGGTGCGGAGCGGCGTCGGATTCTGCAACGAGCAGGCGCGGGTGTTTGTGCGGTTGTGCCAGGTGAGTGGAATCCCGGCGCGGCTGAT
Organism: Verrucomicrobiia bacterium; assembly: GCA_022072455.1. Taxonomy (GTDB): domain Bacteria; phylum Verrucomicrobiota; class Verrucomicrobiia; order Palsa-1439; family Palsa-1439; genus CAINDI01. The sequence goes on from JAJVHY010000017.1 coordinate 232,720, forward strand.
ATTTCTTTTTTATGCCGATCGCAAAACCGGGCATACCACGGCGGAATATCTGCGGGATGGCCGGTGGGTGTTTGTGGATGTGAGTTGGCGGATTGAGGTGGCCGGCCTCAGCACGGCGGAATGTCACGGGCAACCAGAGGTGGTGCGGCGGGCCTATGCGGCACGGCAGCAGGCGCTGAGCGCGGTGACGCCGGAAGCGCGCGCGATGTTGGAGACGCGCCGCGACGAGTTTTGGGTCTTTGGTGTGCTCAACTATCCGTTACCGATATGAAGCAACGCTTACTGGTCGCGGTGTCTGCTCACGCGGATGACGCGGAATTGAATGCCGGCGGGTTGATGGCAAAGTGGGTGGCCGGTGGTGGTCAGGTGGCCATCGTGATGACCACGAACAATTGCTCGGGCGAGTTTCTCCAAGGCCACCGGTTGGTGCGGCATTTACCGGCGATGACGACGGTGCTCCGGCATCGGGAGCAGGATGCGGCGGCGGCGATACTGGGGGCGAAGGTGTATCATCTCGGTTGGTCGCAGCGGCATTACTGGAACGGCCGGCAAGTCGTCAGTCTTGAGCACAGAGCGCGCCGCCGACCGCCGCCGGGTGTTGCGGCTCAGCCGTTGGTGATTGCGTTCCGGCAGGCGGCGGCCGTGAAACGGATGCGAACGTTGCTGCTGCGGTTGCAGCCGGCCCGAGTCGTGACCCAGATACCGACTGACCTTGATCCCGAGCATCACGCGACGGCTTGTTTGGTGTGGCAAGCGCTGGCCGGGACGCGGGTGCCGTTGCAGTATTGGACGCCCGGATCGAGTTGTGTGGACGGAATTTTCGATCCCGGTTACGATTGCCTGGAGGACATCAGTGATTACTTCGATATGAAAGAACGGTTATGTGCTTGTCATGCCAGCCAGATGACCCAAGTGCGGTGGGATATGGTGCGTAGCCGCGCCAGACTGTGGGGGCGGCGCATTGGGGTGCGTTACGCCGAACCGTTCAAAACCGCGAATTCAGTATGACGCCGACCTTACGCGACATTGCCAGCAAGGCGGAGTTGTCCATCAGCACCGTCTCGCACATTCTCAATGGGCGGCCGCAACATTACAGCGAGAAGACGCGTCACAAAGTGGAACGGATCGCGCGGCGCCTCGGGTATCGACCCAACCGGTATGCCCAGGTCATGCGCCGGCAGCGGAGCGGATTGATCGGCATCATCCAACACGCCGGGTTGTTGCAAGCGGCGGTACAGAAGGCCAATCACGCCGCGCTGGCGGTAGTGAACGCTGGCTACGAGCCGCTCAACGCCGACGTGCTCTGGCGACCCGCGGGGATTCAGACTGTTTGCGCGTCGATGCTCGATGCCCGGGTGGAGGGGGTATTGTTGGTGGATGCACCGGCGAGTTTTCCACTGGAGGAGTTGACCCGATTTCAGCGCGCGAAGATTCCGGTTGTCGCGCTGGGAGGGGGGCAGTATCGCGGCGTGCCGCAAGTGCGGGTGGATGCCCGGCAGGGGATGCGGGATTTGACCCGGCATGTGATTGCATTGGGTCATCGACCGTTGTGTTTGTTGACGACGCGTTGTGATCCGGCGACTTTGTGGCCGGCGGTGGAACGGGCGGAAGGTTTTCGCGAGGCTTGCGCCGCGGCCGGACTTGCAGAGGCTGACGCAGAGATCATCGCCGGTGGGTCACCGAACGAGGCCATGCATCCGTATCAGAATGGCCGGGAGGCGATGCGGGAGTTGTTGCGCCGGGAGCGCCTGCCGCGGGCGGTGTTGTGCAGTAATGATGATTGGGCGATTGGGGCGTTGGCGGCGTGCGCCGAGCGGGGGATTCGGGTGCCGGAGGAGGTGGCGGTTACCGGTTTTGATAATTCATTGATTGGTGAATACTGCATGGTGCCCTTGACGACGGTGGCGCAGCCGACGGCGTTGATCGCGCGGGAAGCGGTGGCGATTTTGATGCAACTCATCGCGGGTGAGGCAGTGGCGCCGGAACGGCTGTTGGTGCGGGTGCCGGGGCAGTTGGTGGTGCGCCGGTCCTGCGGTGCCGGCAAGTAGGCCGGTAAGCAGTCTTGCGGCGCAGCGCTCGCTGCGGTATTCTCGCACTCACGTCGCGATGGGATCCACACCTGAAAAAACGTCGGAAATGTCCGCACATCCGCGGGTGAAGGCCCCGTTGTTTGAGCGGGTGCAGGATTGGATTTTCCGGATGGACGTGGGGTTTGGGGTGCAGTGGTTCCGGTTGGGGATGTTTGTGATGGTGTTGTTGACAGTGATTTTGATTTATACCGGGACGCAGTTTTATGGTTTGCGGGAACGGGCGACGATGGATTTGGGGCAGTTGGGGCGAAATTTGGCGTTGGGACGAGGGTATGTGACGCGCAATATTCGGCCGGTGGATTTGGCGTCTTTGACGGCGAATGGGAAGCCGGGCTTGACGGGAGAGGTGCCGCTGGTGCCGGAGCTATGGACGCCGCCAGTGTATCCGGCATTGGTGGCGGCGGTTTTTCGGGTGGTCAAGCCGGAGGTGAATCTTCAGCCGGTGGAGGAACGGTTGCAGTTGCCGCCACAGACGTTGCCCCCGATTGGGGATTGGGCGCGGTTGAATGCGTTGTATGAAGGGGCCCGGGCGGATGCGATGTGGCTGGATCGAATCATGGTGGGAGTCGCGTGGGGGTGTTTTGTGGTGAGTTTAGCCGTGTTGTACTTTCTGGCGCGCGAGTTGTTCGATCATCGGGTGGCCATGATGAGTGTGGTTTTGTATTTGCTTTGTGACCCGATGTTGGACGCGTGCGTGAGCGGGACGCCGCTGGCTTGGCTGGCGTTGTGGTTCATGGTGACGGCGTTTGCGTTGGTGAAGGCGGAGCAGTGGGCGGAGACAAAGAAGTCGGTGTATTGGGTAACGGGGGCGCTGGCGCTGTGCGGGTTGGCGATGGGGATCGGGACATTGAGCCAGTATGCGTTTGCCTGTGTCGTGGTGCCGGTGCTGGTGTACGTGTGTGTTTCGATGCCGCAGTGGAAATGGTTTTTTAAGTTGGGGGTGGTGCTGGGGGTGTTTGTCTTGATTATGATCCCGTGGTTGGGGCGGAATTGGATGGTTTCGCGGACGATGTTTGGGTTGGCGAAGTTGGTGTTGGTGGAGAAGGCTGTGACAGATGTTACGGAGGAAGCGTTGAAATTGGAGGTTCAGCGGGAGGTACAGACGGTACCGAAGTGGCGCTGGCGGGAGTTGGGGAAACGGGTGTTGGTGAATCTGGATCCATTGTACCGGGTGGCACTAAAAGAGACGGGTGGGAATTTTCTCGTGGCATTTTTTCTGGCGTCCCTGCTGCATCGGTTCAAGCGCGATGATGTGTTTCGGTTGCGCCGATATCTTTTCTGGTCGTTGTTGATGGCGTTGGTCTGGCTGGCGTTTGCTGGGGTGCCGCAACGGAATCTTTTCACGATGTTTGTGCCAGTGATAATGATCTATGGGGTGGCGTTCTTCTTCGTGATGTTTGAGCGGCTGCAGTTTCGGACCCGCTGGGTTCGGCGAGGTATGGTCGGATTGTTCGCGGTGCTGAATTGTCTGCCATTTGCGTTGACGTTGTTACCGCCCGGTCCGCGGCCGCCGTATCCGCCGTATGATGGTGGGATGGTGTCGGCAGTGGGTAGGGTTTTCCGCCAAGAGGAGTTGGTTGCGTCAGACATTCCGTGGGCGGTGGCATGGTATGCGGATCGGTCGGCGGTGTTGATGCCAGGGGACGAAACGAGTTATTTGGCATTGAATGATGAGATTCATCGGGTGGCGGGGGTGTATTTGACGCAGCAAACGCATCTGAATTTGCGGTTGATTGATGTGGTGGTTGGGTATCAGCAGTTTTGGCTGAATCTGTATCAGCGACCGAATCCGAATTTGCCGTTGAAGGCGTTCGCGCCGTTAATGCCGCGCGGGGAGCAGGTGCTCTTGAGCGACCGGCCCCGGTGGGTTGTCCAATGAGCGGTTGACAGCAGTTGGCGACTGCCAGACACTTAGAGTTGCAGATCATGAGTCAGGCGAAACCAGCAGGAAATAATTCGATTTGGTCCGGTCTGGGTGGGCCGGGGAATACTCAGCGTTGGATTCTGGGAGCGTTAGCGATCGGGTTGATTGTGTATGCATACGGAATCAGCCGGGTCTGCATGTTTCAGGTTGAACCGCGTTCATTGGTGGGCTGGTTATTGAAGTTTTGGGGACGCGGCGGGGATTATGCGCATGGCTATTTGGTGCCAATTGTCGCAGCTGGTGTGTTTTGGTGGAAGTGGCGAACGGCCCTGCGGTTGATTCCACCGCAATCATCCATGTGGGGATTAGTTTTTGTTGGAGTGGCGATGTTACTTTATGTGGCAGGGGTGCGGGCGCAGGTGCCGCGGTTGGTGGCGGGGTCGTTGGTGGTACTGATTTTTGGGATGATTTTCTATCTGGGTGGGTGGCGATGGGCGAAGGAATCCTGGTTTCCCTGCGCCTTTCTCGTGTTCATGATTCCGTTGAACTTTTTAGATTTGTATGTGGCATTTCCGTTGCGAGTTCTTGTGACCAACCTTTCGGTTTTTCTCTTGAATTTATGCGGCTTGGATGTGTACGGACAAGGGACAGGTTTGTACTCGCGGGCAGGTCGTTTTTCTCCTTTGGATGTCGCCGACCCGTGTAGTGGAATCCGTTCGCTTGTCGCCTTGTTGGCGCTGACCGCGGTTTATGGTTATCTCGCGATGGATCGCCCGTGGAAAAAGTGGGTCTTATTTTTGTCAAGCTTGCCATTGGCCGTCGTGGGAAATCTGGCCCGCATCACCACCGTTGCCCTCGTCGCCCAAGGATTTGGCAATGACTCGGCGATGAAGATTTATCATGCATTTTCCGGTTTTATTGTATTCAGCTTGGCAATAATTTGCATGCTTGGCTTGGGCGCCTTGCTCAACCTCCACTGGCGCGAAATCCTCGCCCACTGGCTGGCTGAGGAAGAATTGTCTGTGCCCCCGGTGAAATCGCCGGTTAAGCCCCCCGCTCGGCGGGAGCAAAAAGCTTGATTAGTATATGTAACACTGGGCAATTTGCCCGCCTCATAGATATTATGGTTCCTTGATAAGATAATATCTATATCTATATCTATACGCGTCATGCGCGGGCGCGCGCGCGCGCGCGATCTATATATATAGCTCGCGTCCGAGCTATCCCTTCCGAAAACCGCACTGATTCATCGCAAATCAGACAGGTCGCCCGGTCGTATCGGGCATCCTGACTGACTTTGGCGGTGATTCAGCTCCGCTATCGTCGTCGGGGGAAGGAAAGGGAATTCCAAAAGGGAAAACCGTCGGGGGCGGCCCCCGTCGGTTTGCTCTTTTGGTCGCCCGTCTCGTGACGGTTCGTGGGGAGTCGCGGACGGGTTGCGGGGCGGGGGTGTCGTTTACACCAGTCCCGTGTTCCGGTAGCGATCACCACGATCCGTCAAGGGCGAGGGGTGGGGGTGGAAGGGTTTGGGAAACTGGGGGCAGGGGTTTACCCCTCCCGCAGTGTCCCAACTGCCGTCAAGCCGTTCATCATCCTGACGGTTAATCAGACTTCACCGCCACAGGGCCGGCCGGTGCGTCGTCTCACCGTGTCGGCGTCGGGGCGTGGAAGTTGATTAAACCAAAAATCCGCCTCCTTTGAAAGCCGGACCAGTCTTTTATCATCCCCAGCCCCGCTCACGCGTCTGCGGGGCGTATAAGCGCAATGCGGGCCGGTTTTGAGGTCGTTCTCAAGGAGGTTGGATCATCTGGGTTGCTCTGCGATGTTGCGCTTGTCGAAACACCACCCGCCGGTTACACTCTTCGGTCAATGTAGGAATTGGAGGAGCGTGGCTGATCATTTCGCGAGACTGACAACACAATGCTGGGCTGGACGAAGAACCGGGCGGGAGAGGCGGATGGAGAATTGATGCCAACACTCGAATCGACACTGAACGACATCATTGCCCGCCTGCGCCAAGGCCGGTTCCAGAACGAGCAGGCCGTCTCCCAAGGCATCGTCCTGCCCATCCTCCGCGAACTGGGCTGGGACATCTTCGACACCACCCTCGTCTGGCCCGAGTACCAGACCGGCGAAGGCCGCGCCGATTGCCGCACACGACAGCGGCGTCTCGGTCGAACCTCGACTTCGCCTCTGCCAATCTTCCAAGCCCTCAAGCCGAGCGTCAGCGAGACGCCACGCCGCAGGCGTGCCCGCAGGGCGAACACAGTGAGGCAATACGCCTTCCACACCGGCGTCCCCTTCATCGTCCTGACCGATGGCCGCACCTGGAGCTTCTACCTACCGGCCGAACACCCATTAAGCCCGTGATCGTCAAGTAACAAAAGCTCTCCGTCGCAGATTTCTATTCTCTGCCTCTTCTTTCTTCAACGTTGGTGGTCCGCTTGATTTCTGTCAGCAGCCGGTGTCCGGCTAAA
>JAJVHY010000015.1 GCA_022072455.1 Verrucomicrobiia bacterium
TACGCGAACAACGAAAGGTACAAATGGCACTAGCTGCCTGACCGACGAAAAATTTGCCCCTCCCCTCGGGGAGGGGCAAACGGGAGAACTACCAACTCAATTACTGAACTTGACGGACACAACTGGACGCGACGAAGCGTGTCCCTCCGAAATCACTTTTGCGGCTTGGTGTGAGCTTTTTCTTGCGAAAGATTTCCGGTACGATGCGGATATGGCACTGAATGAGTTGCGCCGGGATATGCGGCATGCGGCCAACCCCACACGCGCGGTGGTCTCGCAGCGTTTCTTCAAGACCGGGCCGGGTGAGTACGCCGAGGGTGACCGGTTTCTTGGGCTGACCGTTCCGCAAATTCGTTCGTTCGTAAAGCAATACCGGGAGCTGTCGTTCCGTGACACATGCCGGCTACTGCGCTCGCCCATCCACGAAGAACGCCTGCTTGCATTGCTTTTGCTTGTCGAAGCGAACCGGCGCGGGGACGCGACTCAGCGACGACAGATCTATCGCTGCTATCTGGCGAATACCCGGTACATCAACAACTGGGACTTGGTGGACTCGTCGGCGGAACATATTGTCGGTTCACAGTCGGGTGCGCCATTGTCGAAACTGGCCCGGTCGGCAAGCCTTTGGGAGCGCCGCATCGCGATCATCGCGACGTTTCATTTCATCAAACGCGGCGAGTTTGCGCCCACGCTGCGGATTGCCCGGCAATTGTTAGGCGACGAACACGACCTGATCCACAAGGCCGTCGGGTGGATGTTGCGGGAAGTCGGCAAGCGTGATTTGCCGGCACTCGAAGGTTTCCTGCAGGAACATCACCGGAGGATGCCGCGGACGATGTTGCGGTATGCGATTGAGCGGTTGCCGGAACGGCGCCGGCAATGGTATTTGCTGAGGTAATCATGTTTATCCATCATGTCTTCTTCTGGCTGAAACCGGGAACACCGGAGTCGGCAAAACAACAACTGCTCAATGATTGCCGGAATTTGCTGCCGCAAATCCCCACGGTCCGACACCTGTGGGCGGGACTGCCGGCGATGACGCCGCGCGAGATCGTGGACAACTCGTACGCGGTCGGCTTATCGGTCGTGTACGATGATCAAGCCGGGCATGACGCGTATCAGGTGCATCCGCTGCACAAGGAGTTTGGCAACCGGCATAAGCAGCATTGGGCGCGGGTGCAGGTATTTGATTTCCTCGCGTGAGTTGGGCGCGGAAGATTTTTTGGAGTTTGCGCTCGCAAATTTGCACTGAGGAGGTCACTATAATGTCCGTTGCAGCTCCGGCCGGAGCGGAAACGGGGGTGAGCGGCAAATGGCAGCGAAGAAAAAAGCAGCGAAGAAGAAGGTAGCGAAGAAGAAGGTAGCGAAGAAGAAGGGTGGCAAGAAGAAGTAGCCCCCCACAGTTGCGGGTTTCACTGGTTGCGCGGTTTTTTGGCGTTGCCAGTGAGGCCCGCTGGGGTCAATGACCACAGTTGACCCGACAGCCGGCATTGCGGCTGCTAGTAGTTGCAGTGTGAAGGAATCTCTCATTGTTGCAAATCCCGCCAGTTCGTTGACCGCCATTCCCTCCATTCGTCGCCGGCTATACGGCTTGTGCGTCGTGGTGAGTCTCGCCGTGCTTTTATTGATTCACCTCAATAACAGTTCCTTGCTTCAGGTGAATGCCTATGTCCCGCTGATTGTGGCGACGATGTTGGCAATTGGACTGGCGGGCGCAGAGTGGGAGGTGGCGCTGCAACGTCACGCGGCCGAGCGGCAGGCGCGGCTGGCGGAACTGGAGCGCTCCGAGTTTCACGCGGTGGAACGGCAGCGGACTTTTAACCGGCTCTGGCAGGTTTTGGCTGACAGTCGTGGCAAGGCCAGCTTGCCGGCGGAGGCGCTGGATATGTTGGCGCAATTGTTTGGTGCCGATCTGGTGGCGGTCTGGTCGGTCACCGAGGAGAGCGAGGCGTTTCGATTGCGCGGAGTGCAACCGGCGGAGGCGGCGAACGCAAGCCGGCTGGAAAAAATTGCGCAAGCGTCGCCCTGCTTTGAACGGCTGCGTGGGGTCCAGCGCGACTTGCATGTCACGAATTTCGCGCGCGAGACGTCACAGGCGCTCGGCCTGTTTTGTGAGGAGCGAAATCTCCAAGAGGCGATGCTGTGTCCGGTGTTGGTCCGCCAAGAGATGGTCGGGGTGCTGGCGTTTTTCTATCAGGGCAAACCAGAACTCTCCGCGAAGGTGCGGGAAGAGTTGCAGTCGGCTGCCAATCTCTTGCTCTGCGCGTTGTGAGCGGTCAGGCAGGCACAATGACCGGCTCGACGGCGCTCTTGCCGGTCACCCAGTTCCAGATGGCTTTTAAGCCTTTGAGCAAACCGACATCACGGATGTCGGTGATTCCGTAAATCCGGCCGATTTCGTCTTCATGACGTTTGTAGCGGGGCGGCATCGCCAATAAACTCCGGGTTTTCTTGTCCTCGACGGTCATGATCTCTGGACAAAACAAGCCGCGGCCAATCGCATAGCGTCCCGCCGGCAAGGCGACCGTCCGCACCGGCAGAAACAACCAGGGCTTGTACTCAAAGAGCAGTTTCGATTCGGCGTCCTTGCGCAATCGGCCGTAGGTGCGAATGGGCGTCTTTTCGATTTTGCGTCCGGTAAACATCCAGTTCGCGTCCGGGGCGGGCTTGAAGCGTTTGTGGCGGAACGTAAAGAAATCCCACGTGTAGACCGAACCGAAGACCATCAACCGGAACGACCACCCGGCAATGAAATATGCGATCACCACAATGATCATCGACAACAACGCGGCCGCGAGGGGATTGATAAAATTCAACGCAGTGATGAACCCGATGACTGATGTGCGGATCCCTTTCAACGCCGCATCCACCACGCCCCACGGACTCACCAAGATCAAGACGTTCGTCACGTGCCCGACCAACCACACCAGCACAAAACACGTCACCGCGAGCGGAATCGTCAAAATGTTCAGCAATGGCGCGAGGCTGAATCCCAAAATGCTGGCCTGCAGCACCTGTGGGTCCGCTGAACTTGTCAGTTGCGAATGAAAAATCATGGCGATGGACGGCACCACGGCACCCGCCGCGACCAAGCCACTGACCTTGCTTTCGACTGTCTCCACCACATCGAACGCCTTCTTCCAGCCGGGCGGGAAGACGGCACCGGCGCTGTCCTTCAAGGCAATGGCCCCGACCAACAACAACGCCGGCAACCAGAACTTCACTTGCGCGTACCACGGCATGGCGGCCTTCTTTTCGGCGGGACACGTAAAATAATCATATGCCCCAACCACTCCCACGCCGAGTAACGGCGAAATCGCGATGCCGGTGATCTTCGTCAACGCTTTGGCCAATTCAAGCCCGTGCTGATTGGTCGCGGCCGGTTGGACTGCTTCGCTTGCCGCCAAGGCGAGACCACTGCACACCGCCAAGGCCAAGATGAAAAATAGGAGACGTTTCATGTTCCAATTCTAGCGTAATGGAGGGAAAATTGATAGTCTCGACCTGTGACTGCCAAACCCGACATCAAGTCGCTCTACCGGGATGAACTCGCGAAACTCTGCGATCAGCCTTACCGGGCGGATCAGGTTCTGCAATGGGTCTATCAGAAGAACGCCGACTCATTTGCCGGAATGTCAAACATGCCGGCGGCGCTGCGTGAGCAACTGGCGGCGCAATTTGAATTGAACGCCGTCCACTCGGTTCACACGCGCAATGCCAGCGACACAACGGAGAAATTCCTCTTCCAACTCCGCGACCGCTCGCTCATCGAAACCGTCCTCATCCCGGCCACGCCCGGCCTGACGACGCAAAGCGACCGGCACACCGTTTGCATTTCCACGCAAGTCGGTTGCGCTTACGGATGCAAATTCTGTGCGTCTGGCCTCGAAGGCGTCAAACGCAACCTCACCGCCGCCGAGATTGTGGATCAGGTGGTTCACGTGCAACGACTGTCCGGGGAACGCGTCAGCAACATCGTCGTCATGGGCATGGGTGAGCCACTGGCGAATTACGACAACGTGTTGCGGGCGCTGCGAATCATCAACGCCGGCTGGGCGCTGGGAATCGGGGCCCGCAAGATGACCATCAGCACCGTTGGTCTCGCGCCGCGCATCCGGCAACTCGCGGACGAACCCATGCAAATCCGGCTGGCCATCTCGCTGCATGGCGCGACCGACGACGTCCGCAGTCAAATCATGCCGGTCAACAAGAAACATCCGTTGCAGGAGTTGCTCGACGCTTGCGATTACTACGTCAACACTCGGCAACGCATCTTGACCTTCGAGTACATCCTGATTGAAGGCGTCAATGATTCCCTCGATCAAGCCCATAAACTTGGCGCGATCGCCCGCCGGCTCCGCGCCAAGGTAAACCTTATCCCCTATAATCCCGTTGATGGTCTTCAGTGGCGGCGCCCCGGTCGTGACCGGTGTAAAATGTTCGCCCACACCCTCAAATCCCACGGCATCACCGCCACACTCCGCACCGAGAAAGGCACCGACATCAATGCCGCCTGCGGCCAACTCCGGCTCCAACGGCAAAACGTCGGGATGCCCGAGCACACCGTCGCAGATCAATAATTCTTTCGGGTCTCAATTGGTGGACGAATGCGGCTGGCGGCCCGAACCAAGTCCCGGCCGAGGGCCTCAGTCAGATTTGAGTTTGTTTCCAACGGCCCCGCCGGAAGAGGACGATGCCGATCAAGCCGGCCATGGATTCTGCAATCACGACCGACCAATAAACGCCGCTTTCCCGGAACCCGAGTTTCAACGCCAACACGTATGCCAGCGGAATCTCCAGCAGCCAGAAGCAGACGAAGTTGATTTTCGTCGGCGTCAACGTATCGCCCGCGCCATTGAACGCCTGCGGCATCACCAGTCCCCACGCATAAAAGACATACCCGAGCGCCACGATGCGGAGACATTCCGCGCCCGCCGCCACCACCGCCGGCTCGGTTGTGAAAATGCGAATCAGCCGGTCACTCCAGAAAATGTAAACCAGTGACACCAGCACCATAAATCCCATCGTGACAAACCCGGTAATCCACACCGACCGTTCCGCGCGGGCCGGTTGTTGCGCGCCGAGATTCTGCCCCACCAACGTGGCCGCCGCGTTCGACAAGCCCCAGGCCGGCAGGAACGTGAAAATGAAAATCCGCACCGCAATCGTGTAGCCGGCCAGCGCATCGCTGCCAAACACCGCCATGATCCGCACCAACCCGACCCACGATGACGTGGCGATGATCAACTGACCAATCCCACCGAGTGAAGTCTTGACCAGATGTCCCATCACCGCGAGATCCACGCGTACCTGCGACCACAACACGCGGATGTGTTTCGCGCCGCGGAACAACACCCACAACTGCATCAACACGCCCAACCCACGCCCGATATTCGTTGCCACCGCCGCACCTTCGATGCCCATTGCCGGAAAGGGCCCCCACCCGAAAATCAAAACCGGGTCCAGCACGATGTTCACGCCGTTCGCCAGCCACAACACCCGCATTGCCACCGCCGCATCACCGGCACCGCGAAAAATCGCGTTGATGACGAATAGCAGCATGATCACCGCGTTCCCACCCAGCATCCACGCCGTATACCGGTACCCATGTTCGATGCCCCACGCATCCGCCCCCATCAACGCCAGCACATCCTTCGCGAAAAACGCCCCAACCGCCGCAAACGGAATACAGACCGCAACCGATATGATGACGGCCTGCACGGCAACGTCGGCCGCCCCCGCGCGATTCTTCTCCCCGACCCGTCGCGCCACGAACGCCGTCGTCGCCATGGACAACCCGATAGCCACGGCGTAGACCAGCGTCAGCAACGATTCCGTCACGCCTACCACCGCAACCGCCGACGCGCCGAGAGATGACACGAAATACACATCCACGACGGCAAAGATGGATTCCATCGCCATCTCCAACATCATCGGCACCGCCAAGAGCAGAATCGCCCGGCCGAGGCTGCCTTGGGTGTAGTCCATCTCCGTTCCACGAATCGCATCGCGGAGATCGCGCCACAGAGTTCGGAATCGGCTCATTTCCACAGCGTACTCACTGACAGCTTACCTGACTGGGTGTCAACGACGGCCAGAATCGGTTCCGACACCTTGTTCGGCACCGGCGGACGGGTGCCGATAAATGCCGTGAACCGCGTGTCCGGCAGAATTTGCGATAGCTTGAACCGATCAATGCCGGTATCCACTTGCCAGAGAACCTTGCCGGCCACGTCCACCCGCGCGACCAACAACGTTCCCGCCAGGCCCGGCGTGGAGGTGTGAATCATCAGAAACCCGTCCGGCTCGGTCAACCGCAGTGGGTCGGCGCCGGCCCCGCCGCACACGAATGCGGCGTTGAGATACTCAGCGTCGGCCACCGGCGTCAGCGCGAGAATCTCCTGCCGCCCGCCGGGTTGTTCGTCGCCGAGTTCGCCTCGATAGAATCGCCGCAACACCTTCGCGTTCTGGGCAGGGTTGCGCCGCGCGAGCCGGGATTTCGGTTTGAAATCGCGTTCCGCCTCCTGTGGCGAATGCAGCCCCAGCCATTGATTCGGCGTGGGGCGGACACCGGCGCTCAGAAAGTCGAGCGCGGCGGGATCGAACGGCAACGCGGCGGCGGTGCGCTCTACCTCCGCCGGCACCGCTTTGAGCGTGGCCGGTTCAACCTCGAGAACCTGCCGGCGATCCGGACTGGTCACGCGCAATCGTTGCGCGAACGAAATCCGCCGCGAATCCTCCCACGTCTCGTCGAATGCTGGGTTCGCGCGCCGCAGTTCGGCCGGGCTAATGAGCTTGCCGGTCTGGAGATTCACGCCGCCGAGCCCACTGAAGTTGAACCAGACTGTGTGCCCATCGCTGCCGAGAAGTTTCGCCAGATTGAAGTCACCGACGGGACGATGCCGGGCAATCGGGATCATTCGCCCCGTCGAACTCCCGTCCACCGGATAAAGAAACAGTGCGAGCCGATACCGGTCTTTGCTCGGGTCGCGATGCAATGACGGCACATATGACTCCAAGGTCTGGATAAACGTGGCGATATGCTCCGGCGTGCGGACCGAAAGCGCGAGCGGAGTTCCCGGTGCCGAGCGAACTGAAAACAGGCTTTTCATGGCAATAAATGCGAGCGCGCCGAGCAGAACGATGCCGGCCAGAATCAGGCGGAATTTCCAATACCGGGCACGAGCCGACAGAGGATCCGCCGTGGAGGGGCGGGGCGGCGGCGGTGGCCCAACTTGCCGGATGAGAATACTACCGGTTTGCGCGTCAATCTCAGCACGGCTGGCCGGCGCTTTCTGCCGGATCACTTCGGCGGCGACGCGCTGCAAGATCTCCGTGCGGCGCGCCAGTGCCCATGTGTGTTGCGCGCGCCACGTGGCTTCGTCGCCGCCGGTAATGATCGCCACCGCATCCCCGCCGCCAAATTCCCAGTCGAGGGTGATAACGCCCGCCGGTTCGCGATAGATCACGGAGCCGCAACGTCCTTTTTCCTCGATATCCACACGCCAATCCGCCGGTGACTGGTCACGACCGGCCGGACTTGGAGGACTGGAGTTCATGGTGCTGCGCTACGTTCTACCACCCGCCGGCAATCGCGCCGATGATGGCGAAGGGTTCTTGGCCGGTAAGGATCGCTTCCGGCAACGGCGTATCCGCCGGTAAGTTCGACCAATCTTCTTCGCAGACGTAGAAACGCAAGAACGGCCGGCGTTTCAGAGAAACATGGTCGCGGATTGTGCCGCGCAAGACTGGATACTTGGCTTCCACCGCATCGAGGACTGAACCGATGGTTACCGGCGGGGTGACTTCGACGGTGACTTCCCGGCCTTCGATCTTTGTGAGCGTGCGGAGGTGAAATGGGATTTCGACGCGAATCAAGCTCATGGAAATCCGGATTGCGGATTTACTTCAATGTTTGCACTTCCACGGACAACACCCCCGGCAAGTCGTGCACGAGGCACTGCCAGTTGTCGCCACCATCGGGCGAACAATAGACCTGGCCGCCGGTCGTGCCGAAGTAAATGCCGCATTGGTCGAGCGAGTCCACGGCCATCGCGTCGCGCAGGACGTTGACGTAACAATGCTCTTGCGGCAGGCCTTTGGTGAGAGCTTCCCATTCGTTGCCGCCGGTCTTGCTGCGGTAAACGCGCAGCTTGGCGTCGGGTGGGTAATGCTCGGAGTCGCTCTTGATCGGGACGACGTAGATGGTGTTCGGTTCGTGCGCGTGGACATCAATCGGAAAACCGAAATCGCTCGGGAGATTGCCGGAGACTTCGGTCCAGTTGTCGCCGGCGTTGTCGCTGCGGTTGACGTCCCAGTGTTTTTGCATGAACAGCACGTTCGGGCGCGACGGATGCATCGCAATCCGGTGGACGCAGTGGCCAACTTCGTTGGATTTGTCCGGCAACTCGTATTGCATGTTCAACCCTTTGGTGGCCGGCTTCCAAGACTTGCCGCCGTCTTCGGTGCGGAACACACCGGCAGCGGAAATGGCGACCCAGATTCGATTCGGGTTGGTTTTATCGAGCAAGATCGTGTGCAAGCCCATGCCGCCAGCGCCGGGCTGCCAGAGTTCACCTTTCGTATGCCGCAACGCCGGTAATTCGTTCCACGTGTGACCACCATCGGTTGTTTTGAACAACGCGGCGTCTTCCACGCCGGCATAGCACTCGTCGGGATTGGTCAACGATGGTTCGAGATGCCAGACGCGTTTGAATTCCCAGGGATGTTGCGTGCCGTCGTAGAACAGATGCTTGCCGACTTCGCCTTCGTAGACAAACTTGTTGCTCTCGCCCATCGGAAAACCCATCTCATTCGTCCCGCCACCGCCGCCGGGCGGATTCCAAGTCTTGCCGCCATCGTCGGAGCGCTGGATGATTTGCCCGAACCACCCACTCGTCTGCGAAGCGAAAATCCG
The DNA here is from genome assembly GCA_022072455.1 of Verrucomicrobiia bacterium. Lineage (GTDB taxonomy): Bacteria > Verrucomicrobiota > Verrucomicrobiia > Palsa-1439 > Palsa-1439 > CAINDI01. The sequence continues at coordinate 8,918 of JAJVHY010000015.1, forward strand.
GTTCGGCTCAACCGGCGAACCTTTCACGTGGTAGACCTCCCAGCCCACGAAATGCGGTTCGCTCACTTTCCAATTCTTGCGCGCGCCATCTGCCGTCAAGATAAACGCGCCCTTTTTCGTGCCGACCAACACTCGGACGCTGCTCATGACTTTCCTCGTCGAAAAATCGCCGTATCGAGCGCCAACTTGCCGGGGCCGGTCAGCAACAGCAAGACCGCGACAACCAGATAAATGAGCGCGAGTTCATATGAACCGTCCTTGCCGACGAACGGCTGTTTGAGTGTCACCGCGTGCAAATGCACCGCTTTGGCCATCGTGCAGAGGATGCCGAACGACGCGAGGGGAGTCAGCAAGCCCAGAATCCACGCTGCGCCACCGCCAAATTCCGACAGCGCCGCCAGCGCCTGCAACCAGCCGGGAATACTCGCGCCATCGCCCATCCAACTGAACGGCTGCTGAATCTTACCCCAGCCGTGAAACATCATCCCCACGCCGGCCACCACGCGAAGAAGCAACAATCCCAACGCCACCCGCCCGCCGACAAAATCATTGAAAAGTAATTTCTGCATCGCGTCATTCCTCCGTGGCCGGTGCGACCCGTGCCGCGCACAATGTGCCATGACCCCGCCGTCGCCGGCAAGTTCTGGTTGGCGGTGCTTGCGCCTGTGCTTGGAGCGTCCTAGGGGGCGCCGCAACGGGAGTGTCACGCTGAAAAATCCTTCCCCGCGGTGCCCAGCGTGAAGCGCATCCAACTGAAAGGGGCGTTGTTGTCCCCAGCGGCAACTGATATAATGTGAAAACCATGGAACTTCCCATCCTGATTGCCGGTAAGTGGCGGACGCCGGCCGCCAAAACTTTCGGTGACGTCCATAATCCCTCCACCGGCGAAGTCATTGCGCGGACGCCGTTCTGCGGCGCGGCGGAAGTGGACGAAGCTGTTCAAGCAGCGCAAAAAGCGTTCGTGAGTTGGTCACAGACGCCGGCGCCAAAACGCGCGACGGTCTTGTTCAAATATCGGAGCCTCCTTGAGGCGCATTTGGAAGAACTGGCGAAGTTGGTGACGCGCGAGAACGGCAAGACGCTCGATGAAGCGCGCGGGGATGTGCGGCGCGGTTTTGAAGTGGTCGAGTTCGCAACCGGGATCGCGCACCTCCAGAAAGGCGAGTCGCTCCCGCAAGTGGCGGAACACATTGATGGTGTGACGATGCGCGAACCGCTCGGCGTTTGCGCTGGGATTTCGCCGTTCAACTTCCCGGCGATGGTGCCGATGTGGATGTATCCGCTGGCCATTGCCTGCGGGAACTCATTCATCCTGAAACCAAGCGAGAAGGTGCCGTTGACCGCGATCCGGTTGGCCGAACTCTTCATCGAAGCGGGACTGCCGGAAGGCGTGTTCAGTCTCGTGCACGGTGGTGCAGAAGTCGTGGACGCGCTTTGCACGCATCCCGGGATTGCCGCGGTGAGTTTTGTCGGTTCGTCGAAAGTCGCAGCGCACGTTTATGCACTCGGCGCACAGCATGGTAAACGTGTGCAAGCCGGTGGTGGGGCGAAGAATTTTCAGATCGTCATGGAGGATGCGGAGCCGGATTCCACGATTCGCGCGGTCATGGGCGCATCCTTTGGCTGTGCCGGGCAGAGGTGCATGGCCGGGTCGGTGTTGGTTGGCGTCGGTGCGGCCGGTGAGCCATTGCAGAAGCGGATGCTGGCGGCAATGGACGCGTTGAAGGTGGACGACACATCGGCGAACCCGGCGGCGGAGATGGGGCCGGTTATTGATGCAAATTCACAGAAACGCGTGTTGGGTTTCATCGAACGCGGTGGTGCGAAATTGTTGCGCGATGGACGACAGGGGATTCCCAAACGCGGTTTTTTTGTCGGGCCGACATTGTATGACGGCCTGCTGACGCAGGAGGAGATTTTTGGGCCGGTGCTTTCGCTGGTGCGACCGGCTTCGCTCGATGAGGCGATTGCGCTGGCGAACCGGAGCGCGTTCGGTAACGGCGCGACGTTATTCACGACGAGTGGCAAGCATGCCCGGCAATTCGCACTCGATATTCAATGTGGCATGGTCGGCATCAACGTCGGCGTGCCGGCACCGATGTCCATTTTTCCGTTTACCGGCTGGAATGCGTCGTTCTTTGGTGATTTACATATGCAGGGGACGGAAGGCGTCCAGTTTTACACTCGGCAACGGGTCGTGCTCTCACGGTGGGACGCGGCCTACCGCCGACAACAAGGTTGGTAAACGAATATGAAAGTCATCGCACTGCTTGGAATTCTCATCACCATGAACACATTCGCCGGCTCGCTCGACTCGATCGCCGTGAAGGACATTGATAAAAAGGACACCACCCTCGGCGCGTACAAGGGCAAGGTGTTGCTCGTGGTGAACGTCGCGTCGAAATGCGGCTACACCAAACAATATGCCGGCTTGGAGGCGCTGTATCAGAAGTACAAAGGCCAAGGCATGGTCGTCCTCGGGTTCCCGTGCAATCAATTCGGCTCGCAAGAACCCGGCACGAACGAAGAGATCAAGAAATTTTGTTCAACCAAGTACAACGTCACCTTCCCGCTGTTCGACAAAATCGAGGTGAACGGCCCGAACCGGCATCCGCTCTACACCGCGCTGGCCGGCAAGGAGTCGCCGTTCCCGGGCGACATCAAATGGAACTTCAACAAGTTCCTCATCGGGCGCGACGGCAAGATTCTCCAGCGGTTTGACTCCAAGGCCGCCCCGGAGTCGCCCGAAGTGACCGCGGCTGTCGAAGCCGCGTTGGCCGCCAAATAACAAACCGCCGGACGCGGTTGGCACCACGGCCGGCGGTTCGCCTGTCGGAATTGACTGGTTACTTCTTCACCTTCGGATTCGGGTGGGCGATTTTCTCGCTGTATTCCTTCTCATTGAATCCCTTGAAGGTCGGGCTTTCCGAGTTGTGGCAGAGCGTGCAAGTCTTCGTGGCGGGATAGATCATGCCGGCGGCGATGGATTTCTCGCGGCTTTCCATCGTGGACTTGGCCATGTATTTCTTACCGGGGCCGTGGCAGGACTCGCAGCTCACGCCTTCTTCGACTTTGATCTTCTCGGTCGCAACCACCTCGGTGAAATTATAGGCGGTGGAATGGCACTTCAGGCATTTGCCGGATTTCTGGGGGTCATCAATGCCGAGCTTCTTGGCGGCTTCTTTGGCCGCCGGTGTGCCGAGGGTCTCGAAAGCTTTGGCATGCGGGCTGGCTTGCCACTTGCCGAGTTGATTGCCGGAGGCTTCGGCTTTATGGCAGACGCCGCACATCTTCGAGCCAATGTAGTTGGCCGGATCGGGTGGGTTGGCGGTGACGGTTACCGCCAAAGTCACAAGGGCGGTCAGAATTGTGATTGTGGTGTGCTGTTTCATCGTTCGATCTCCCGGTTGTTCGGTTTGAACTCCTGACAGGCAACTCCCATGCCGTCCCAGTATAGACTTTTGATTACTGGCGTACATTCAAATTATTACCGCCCGGTGGTCGGCTCGGTATGCGCGATTTCGCGCGCGGTGCTGCGCGATTCTGCGAGCTACTGGCCCGCCAAGCCGCCGGTATGACATTCGGCGCAGTTCTGCTCTTTCCACATGTCGCCGATGTCAACGGGGTGGATAAATTCCAGCCCGGCCGCGCTGATTTTACGGCCTTCGGTGCCGCTGCCTTGGGCGATGATCGAGTGACAGGAGTTGCAGTCATGACTGATGACTTTGCCGGTGGTGCTCTTGTGTTTGCCATCGTGGCACCGGTAACAGCCGGGGAAAATCGTGTGGCCGATGTTGTTCGGGTATTGCCGCCAGGTGGCTTTCATTTCCGGGAAGAAGTTTTCCTGGAAGATCTTTTGGACTTCCGCCACTGCGGCCGGCGGGACTTTGGTCGCAATGCTTTGGAGAGCTTCGGCGGTGGACTTGTAGTCGCCGGTCAGAGCTTCGACGGCGAGTTTTTTGAGGTTCGGGATGGTGGGGTCGAGTCGGCCAGCACTGAGCGCGAGGTCAACCGACTTGGACGGGGAGACGTAGTTGTGCGCGGGCCGGTTATGGCAATCAATGCAATCCATCCGGCGCGGCGTGGTATTGGCGATGGTTTCCGCCGACAGTTTTCCTTCTTCGGCTTCGAAAATCGTGGTGGTGCCGTCGGCGTTGTTGACGCGCACCCAGGGGATGGTCTGCCGTTTCTCGTCGGTGGCGATGTAATCAATCGTGTGATCGGGGCTGACGTGCCAGTGGATGCCGCCGGCTTCGCCATGCTTGGGATTGGCGCCGCCGATCTTCATCAGGAGCTTGATGTTCCAGACGGTATTGCTCTCGTCAGCCATGTAGTGGACGTTGTCGCGCACCGCCTCGCCGTAGAACTTCTGCGGCCAGTGGCATTGTTCGCAGGTGTCTTGGGCCGGGCGAAGGTTCTGGATGGGGGTGGGGATGGGGGTCGGATATTTGTCGGCCAGCGCCGCATACACTTGATAGCTGCCGGAGAGCTTTGATTTTACGAACCAGCCGGCCCCGGCCCCGATGTGACATTCGGCGCACGTCACGCGGGCGTGTGCGCCGTGTTGATGGGCGGTGAACTCCGGCTTCATGATTGTGTGACAAACCTGCCCGCAAAACTGCACGCTCTCCGTGAAGTGATATGTCTGATAACTCCCAAACGCCGTCAGCATCAAAAATACAAACGTGACGACTGAGACCACGATGAAGACGCGCCGGTGTTTGGGGAGGTTGAAATCAATCCGTGGGTGCGCGGGGATTTCACCGGGGGCGAGGCGGCGGCGGCGTTGGCGTTCCCAGAGTGCGCCAATCGAAACCAGCAACAGGCCGGCCACCAGAAATGCCGGCGCGACCACGTAGGTCAGAATCCCCATGTACGGGTTCCCGAACCCGGCCATGCTATCAATCACGATTAAACACAAGACGGCGAAAAAAGCGCACGTCGCTAGGATGATCCCGGTCAGGCTGATCCAATTTTGCAGTAATGATGGCTTGGTGGACGGAATGGGGGTGGTCGTGCTCACGTTATCATCCAGAGACTTGCAGTGTTTGTGCCACCATCGGTTAAAACAGCGTAACCAGCTCAACAAGAAGAGTTTTTACGCCCAAAGACCCACGCGCGTCAATGTCAGACTGTCAGCTTCGCGGTTTCCGCCTGACAGCCTGTCACCCGCGTGGTAAACCAAAACCGTGAACGATGCCCAACTTTTGACTGCGCTTCAGACCGAAATTCCCTGTGTGGAACGGCCCTTTGCGGAACTTGCCGGCAAGCTCGGTGCGACTGAGACCGAAGTACTCGCCCGCCTCCGTCAGTTAAAAGCCGACAAGATCATCCGGCAAATCAGCGCCATCTTCGACACGCGCAGTCTCGGTTACGCATCGAGTCTTGTCGCCGCGCGCGTTGACCCGGCCCGCGTGGACGAAGCGGCAGCGCTCATCAACCAACATCCCGGCGTCAGCCACAACTACCTCCGTAATCACACCTTCAACCTCTGGTACACGCTTGCCGTCTCGCCGTTGAGCAAGTTCGGGTTGGAAAAAACCGTCGAGATCCTCCACCGGCAATCCGGCGCAGAATCCACGCGACTGCTCCCGACGCTCAAGCTTTTTAAGATCGGCGTGAAGTTCGATTTCGGCGTCGAAAGCGATGCTCCCACCTACACCGAAAAGAACCGCGCCGGTATCACGCCGCTCACGGCGCGCGAAATCGAATTCGTCCGGTACATGCAACGCGATTTGCCGGTAACCGAGATGCCGTTCGCCGATGCGCCGTTTCCCTTGGCGGAAATGCACCGGCAATTTCTGGAGTCGGGTCGAATGCGTCGGTTCGCGGCGGTGCTGCATCATCGCAAGGCCGGCTTCAGCGCCAACGCGATGGGCGTCTGGGCGGCGCCGGAGAGTGAGATTGACCGGCTCGGTGAGTTGATGGCGACGTTCCGCGAAGTCAGCCACTGTTACCGGCGGCCGGCGTATCCGGATTGGCCGTACAACATTTTCACGATGGTGCATGCGAAGTCACAGGCTGAGTGTGAACAGGTGCTCGCCGCCATCGCCGCCAAAACGGGCATCCACGAGCGCGGTGCCTTGTATTCGTCCAAGGAATACAAGAAAGTCCGGGTCCGCTATTTCACACCCGACGAAGCAGAGTGGGAACGCCGGCAGCCTCAGTAATTTCCCTGAGGCACAAAATACACACTTCTCCAACTGGCGCAGCGGCGGCGGCTGCGTATTCTGTCACCAGTCAACCATAGGAGGCCCAAACCATGCGTCGCCAGCAACGATCATTGACCCTCGGAGAATTGATTCACGTCGTCGCGCAGTATTCGCGGAACGATCACGAAGTTGGGCTGGTGGTTGCGGATTTGATGCAACGGGGTGTCGTCATCCGCGCCCGGCCCGCCGCAATTCATGCGGCGTTGCGGTCGGTTGGGCGTGTTCGCAAGTTGTAATCGGGACGACAAAACAATTTCGAGTCTGGTGAGGTCGGGTGCACGACGGCGGCAGGTTTCTCAAAACCTGCCGCTGTTAGTTTGGGCGGGGCGGCGCTGAGATTAGGTTGCTTGCGATTGGTAGCGATTTCCTGGGTGAGGTCAGGTCAGGCTAGGAGAAGCAAAACCGCCAACCGTGGAGTTCGCAAGCAACCGAATCTCATGCCATCACCTTCGACCGCTGTGATGGTCAACTGTTCAATTTATTTATTCTTTACCGGTCGAGCTGTCAAGACAGTGTAAAATTTTTTAACACTGTGGCCGATGGGCTGCTCCCTGACTTCTGTCGGTATCCAGCTTGATTGCAAAAGGTTGTCTTTTTCGGTGACATTGTGGTCTGACCACTGCTAAACCGTGTGTCGATGAAACGAGTTTATTTGGATTACAACGCCACTACGCCGGTTGATCCGCGCGTTGCGGAAGCGATGTGGCCGTATTTGCAGGAGCTTTTTGGCAACCCGTCGAGCCTCCATACTTTCGGGGTCAACGCCAAACAGGCCGTCGAGACTGCCCGCGCACAAGTTGCCGGGTTAATCGGCAGCCACGCTGACGAAATCGTCTTCACCAGCGGCGGGAGCGAATCCAACAACACCGCCATCAAAGGCGTCGCGTTCACCCTCCGGCAACAGGGCTACCACGTCATCACCACCACCATCGAACATTCCGCGGTCATCAGCCCGTGCCAATTTCTCGAACGCCTCGGGTTCTTTGTAACCTACCTGCCCGTTGACCGGAATGGCATGGTCAGCGTGCGCGACGTCGAAGCGGCGATCCGCCCCACCACGATCCTGATTTCGATCATGCACGCCAACAACGAAACCGGCGTCATTCAACCCGTCGCAGAAATCGGCAAGCTCGCCCGTTCACGCGGCATCCTTATGCACACCGACGCCGCCCAATCCGCCGGCAAGATTCCCGTTCGCGTGGATGACTTGAATGTGGATTTACTCACGCTTGCCGGCCACAAGTTTTACGCGCCGAAAGGCGTCGGCGCGTTTTACATCCGGCGCGGCGTCGAGATCGATCCGCTGATCCACGGGGCCAGCCATGAGTCCGGCCGCCGCGCCGGCACGGAGAACGTCCCGCTCATCGTCGCCCTCGGCAAAGCGTGCGAACTGGCCACGGATGAGTTGGATTCCCGGTATGCGCATGTCGTGACGTTGCGCGACTACCTCTACGACAACCTGAAAAAAATGTTCGGCGACAAACTCCACCTTAATGGCCACCCGACCGAACGCGTCCCCAACACCTTGAACGTCAGTTTCGAAGGTTATACCGCGCCGGAACTTTTGCAGAAGCTGCCGGAAGTTGCCGCGTCCACCGGCTCGGCTTGCCACGCGGCCAGCCTGGAGATGTCACACGTGCTCAAATCCATGGGCGTACCAGAACGCGTCGGCTACGGCGCAGTGCGGTTCAGTCTCGGCCAATGGACCACGACCGGTGATATTGATTACCTTTTGGAATTGCTCCAACTCCACGTGCTGAAATGACTCTCACTTTCCTGCTCAAGAATTGCCGGCTGTTCTCCGATCTTGATCCGGCAGAAATCTCCCTCATCGAACCGCTGGCGGCGCGCAAAGAATTTCGCAAAGGGCAACTCATCTTCAGCGAAGGCGCGCCGACCCGCGGCTTCTATCTCGTCGTTTCCGGGGCCGTAAAAATCTTCCGCATCGGACCGGACGGGCGTGAACGCGTGCTGCACGTGGTCGAAGCCAACGAATCCTTCGCCGAAGCGGCACTGTTCATGACCGAATATCCCGCCAGCGCCGAGGCTCTGGCCGCGACCGTCGTTATCGTGGTGGACAAAAACAGTTTCAAACAACTGCTCGCGCACGACGCGAAACTGAGTTTCAAAATCATGGGCGCGCTCGTCCAATGGCTCGCCCAGATGCGCAACGCCTTGACCGATCTCACCACCAAAGAAGTCCCGGCGCGCTTTGCGAGCTACGTCCTCAGCTTGCCGGAGCCGTTGACAGTGCACATCAGCAAAACCACCGTCGCGCAAATGCTCGGCACCACCAAAGAAACTTTCTCGCGGTTGCTCAACCGGCTCGCCCGCGCCCGCGTCCTCACCTACCGGGGCCAGCAAATCAAAATCCTCAACCGGCCCCGCCTCGAAGCCATCGCCGCCGGACAAGAAAAAATCTGATGCCCACCGTTTTGGTCCTCCAACACGCCGACATCGAAACGCCCGGCGCGATTGCCGACGCGCTCACCGCGGCCGGTATCCAACTCCAAACGATTCGCTGTCATGCCGGTCAGCCGGTGCCGCGCGACGCGCGGAAGTTCGCCGGCCTGCTCGTGATGGGCGGACCGCAAAGCGTTTACGAGCAAGACAAAGTTCCGCACCTGCGCGACGAGTTGCGGTTGATCGAAGCCACGCTCAAAGCCGGTAAGCCAATCCTCGGCGTTTGTCTCGGCAGTCAACTGCTCGCCGCGGCGCTCGGGGCGCGTGTTTATGCCGGTAAACTGAAAGAGATTGGCTGGTATCCGGTCACGCTGGCGAAGGACGCTTACTGGAAAGGCGTGCCGGCGAAGTTCACGGCGTTACACTGGCACGGCGACGTGTTCGACGTGCCGGCGGGCGCGACGCCGCTCGCGTCGTCGGAACTGACGGCCTGTCAGGCGTTCCGGTACGGCGCGAACGCGGTCGGCCTGCTGTTTCACATGGAAGCCACGCGCGCCCTCGTCGGCGGCATGGTGACGGCGTTCGCTGACGAACTGCACGCGGCCGGCATTGATGCGCGGCGGATTTTGCGCGGCGCGGAGGAACACTTGCCGGCGTTACAGAAGGCCGGCGCGGTGATTTACCGGCGGTGGGCCGAAAGCGTCTTGGTTTGACCTGCATCAACTCCTGATTCCTATCGACCGAGTATTATGCCGGCATGATTCATCATTCGATGTTGGTGTCGGACATCAACCGGGAGTTCCCGCAATGCCGGCCGGTGTTCGAGAAATATGGGATTGCCGGGTGCGGCGGGGCGGACGGACCGCCGGAGCCGCTCTTTATTTTTGCCGCCGCCCATCGCGTCGCGCTACCGGAGTTGGTGAACGAATTGAATCAGGCGCTGCGCGGCGAATGGCGCGAGGAAGCGAAACTCTCGGCCGGCGACGTGGCGGTGGAAGAGGCGAAGGCGGAGCAGTTGTACAAGCGGTTCATCGCGGCGGCATTGCTCGTGGCGTTGACGGTCGGGTTCACGCTCGGCGCGATCAATCTCACCCGCATCGCAGTGGCGCGGTCATACTCGGACATCAGCGGGGTGCTGAAACAGATTCACGGGCATGCCCAGATTTTCGGCTGGGTCGGTTTGTTCATCATGGGGGTGGCGTTTCACGCGGTGCCGCGGTTCAAGATGGTCGGCCTGCCGTCGTTGCGCGCCGCGAACGCTTGTCTGGCGTTGCTGGTGGCCGGGATCGTTGTGCGGACGTTCGCCCAACCGTTCGGTTGGCGCTGGTTGCTCCTCGCGTCGGGACTCATGGAACTGGCGAGTGTGGGGATTTTCGTCGGGCTGCTCGCGCTGATTGCCCGGCAATCGAAACAAAGCCGGGAGTTCTACGAAAAATTCATCGCGGCCAGCGTCGCGTGGTTTGCAGTGCTGGCGGTGTGGAACATGATGGCCGTTGCGCAGATGTTCGCGCGCCGCTCGACCGGGATCCCGCCGGTCTTGGATGCGTGGATGATTCAGGTCGGTTTGTTCGGGTTCATCTCGAACATGATTTTTGCGTTTGCGTTGCGGGTCTTGCCGCATTTTCTCGGCCTGCGGGCCACGAAAATTTGGGCGGCCAACGCGGCCTTCTGGCTTTGGAACGCCGCCATCCTCTGCCGGTATCCCGTCGCCTGGCAACGCGACCGGCTAGATCTGGTCGCTTCGTGGTTGGAATTGATCGCGGCGTTGCTGTTCGTCTGGGCGGTCGGGATTTTCGCGAAGCGGCGGACGAAGATCGAGATTGCCGGCGTGGATAACACGTTTGCGTGGTTCATTTATCTCGGCTTCGGGTGGCTTGTGCTCAACGTACTGCAACCGTTCCACGCGGACTTGCCGCGGTTGACCGCGTCGGCCCGGCATGGGATGGCGGTGGGCTTCATCATGAGCATCATCCTGGGCGTGGCGTACCGGATTCTGCCGATTTTCAACGGCGTGAATTTGCACAGTCCGTGGGCGATGCGCCTCTCGTTCTGGCTACACGCCGCCGGTACGTCGCTGATTCTGGCGATGGCTTACAGTGCCCGGCGCGAGCAGCCGTGGATGTTCAATTGGGCGGCAGCGAGCGGGTGGTGCGTCGCGGCGGCGAGTGCGTTGTTCGCGTGGAATCTCTGGCTGACGCTTCGCACGAAAGCGGAAAAATTCACGAAGGACTCGGTCGCCAAACTCAACACGCGGGTGACTGAGTTGCTCGAAGTGTACCCGGACTTGCGGCCGGTGCTGATACACGGCGGGCTTGGCGGACTGGCTTCGATGCGGCACAACCCGCCCCGGTTCGTCACGCTCGAATTTGCCGCGCGCCGGCACGGGATTGATCCCGCGCCACTGCTGAAACTTCTGAACGAAGAAATCCAACGGAGGAAACCATGAGTCTGATCACCACCATCAAGAACAAATTCACCAAACACGAAGGTTGCGGCTGCGGTCAGCACGCGCCGCTGGCGCTGCCGATCACCCAAGACATGATCGTCCGCGACGTCACGAACCGCTGGCCGGAGACGATCAACGTATTCGGCAAACACAAGGTGGACTTCTGTTGCGGCGGCGCGCACTCCATCGAGCAAACGGCGCGGGCAAAAGGTTGCCGGGACGTGGCCGCGCTCGTGGCGGATTTGAATGCAGCGGTCAAAAATTAGAAGCTGATTACCGTTTGCACGAAGCCGAAGTCGGCGTCATCGTCGGCCCCGGTCGCTTGGAGGTAATCGCCACGGAAGAAGTGGCTGTAACCGGCTTGAAGCTTGACCCATTTGACCGGGGAGTAGTTGACGGTCAAGTCGAGTTCGGAGCCGACAAAGCGGTTGGCGTTGCGGCCCGCCGCGGTGGGCGTGCGGACGGTGGCGACGCCGTTGGCGCGGTACCACGCGTCTTCGTTGGTGAAGAGCCAGAAGGCGTGGTAGTCGAGTTGCACGGTCAGGTTTTTCCACGCGGCAGTCTTGTCCTGATACGGGGTGAGTTTCAGTTGGACAGATGGGTTGTGAATGTTCTTCCAGGCGAAGAAATCCATGGAGCCGTAAAACTTGTGGTTCGTGGGGAAGAGGTTGAGGAATGATTCGTCGGTGTTGTCGTCTTGGCTCTTGTCGCCAGACGCGAGGTCATAGGCAACGCCGAGGCGTGGTTTCCAAGCGAGATCGGCCCACGTGTAGCCGAGCTTGGTGGCGATGGCGAACGCTTCATGATCCAACATGACGCCGCCGGCATTGGGGAAGGAATTGGTCAGCCGCCCACCGGCACGCCCCCATTGGTAAGCGCCTTCGAATTCGTAGTCGAACCCGTGCAGTTTGCCGGGGGTGGATTTGAGGCGGAGACCGACGGTGTAAACTTCCTGTTTGATATCATAGGCACGCGCCGTGTTGCCGGCGTCGTCGGTGTAAAGTGGGTTGCCATCGGATTTGCCCCGGTAAAGAAAATACGCCTCGGTGGTTTGAAAGGGCAGTTTGGTGGTGCCGGCATAGAGGCCGGCAAAGTTGTCGTTGCCGTCGGAGTCGTTGAAGTGGACGCCGTAATTTCCCTGTGGCCCGACATCGTGGACATTGACGACGCGCGCGCCGAAGAGGTCCACCCAGAATTTGTTGGGTTTGTCGTCGTAGCGGAGTTTGAGGGCGTCGAAGGTGCGGGCGAAATTATTCCAGTCGAACGCGCCGACGAGCCGTTCGTCGCCGCAGCTCAATTCTTGCCGGCCGAGCTTGAGGCCCCAAGGGCATTCGGCGGGGTTGCTGATGTCGAGGTAGGCTTGCCGGAGATCGAAGGAGTCATCGCCTTCGGCGCCTGCGACAAATGGGACGTTGTCGCGATCGGAAGTCAGCTCGCGCGAGTCCTGGCCTTGCGCGTAAATTTTCAGCCAACTGACCGGCTTGGCAAGCAGGCCGAGACGGAGGCGCTGGAGCAGGAAGAGATCGTCGGTGCGGGCGTTGACTTGGTTGTTGAAGTCGAAGTTATTGCTGCGTTCTTCGAGGCGGAGGCGTTCCTGGACGTCGAAGACGAGACGACCGTCGGCCAAGCTCAGGGGATTGGGTTCCGCGCCGGCTTGCGAGGCCAAGGTTGCGCCCAACAGAAGTAGTATTCCGGTATGTAAGTGCATGGTTGCTCCGTATTGTTGCCAGTGTGTAGCATGGCGTTGGTTCAGTGGGTTTGATGCAAGTCAATTCTCCAGGCCGGGTTGGGTAACGATAGAATTTGAATTTATTCTTCACATCGTGGTCTAACTAGGCGATAAGTTGAACCAAACAGGAGATCCAGTAATGCAATTCGTTAAAATTGTCAGTCTGAGTGTGGTGACGATGGTTTTGGCCGGGGCAGTTGCCCGGGCTGAGGACAATGCCTCGATCAGTGGAAAAGTCGCATTTGAAGGCGATGCTCCCAAGGCGAGAAAACTTAAGATGGATGCCGACCCGCAGTGTGCGGCGATGCATTCGGAGAAAACACCCGTGAGCGAGGAAGTAATCATCAACTCGAACGGGACGCTAAAAAATGTGTTTGTCTACGTCAAAAGCGGCGTGACCGGCACGTATGAACCGCCGAAGACGCCGGTAACGATTGACCAACATGGTTGCACCTACCAGCCGCACGTATTTGGGATGCAGGTGAAGCAATTGCTCCTCATCAAAAATAGTGATGACACGCTCCATAACATCCATGCGTTACCGACCGCCAACAAGGAATTCAACAAAGGCCAACCGGCTGGCAGCACGGAGCTGAAGACGACCTTTACCCAGCGGGATATCATGGTGAAGTTTAAGTGCGACGTGCATCCCTGGATGACGGCGTATGTGGGCGTGCTGGAACATCCGTTCTTCGCCGTGACGGGCGACGACGGCACGTTCAGCATCAAGGGCTTGCCGGCGGGTGATTACGAAGTCGAGGCGTGGCACGAGAAGTTCGGCACCCAGACGGCCAAAGTCAAAGTTGGCGCCGGCGAAGCAAAGACGGCGGATTTCAAATTTGCCAAGAGCGCGGAATAGTTCGCGTTCCCGGCAAGCTGTTGACCTGAGGTTTCCCCTCTGCTAAAGAGGGGAAACCTTTCGGGTTTTTTGGTGGCAATTCGGAGACATTTCATGGCGACAGACACGCATCATCATCATAACGAACATCACGACGAACCGAGTTGGATTCGGAAGTATGTTTTCTCGACCGACCACAAGGTCATTGGGATTCAGTACGGGCTGACGAGCCTGGTATTTTTGTTTTTTGGGTTTTGTTTGTTGATGATGATGCGTTGGCAGCTCGCGTATCCCGGTGAGGCGCTGCCGTTGTTGGGAAAATGGCTCGGTGAAGCGCGCATGCCAGGCGGGGTGATGGCGCCGGAGTTTTACAATCAGCTCGGGGCGATGCACGGCACGATTATGGTGTTCCTCGGGGTGGTGCCGCTGGCGGTCGGCGCGTTTGGGAACTATCTGGTGCCGTTGCAGGTGGGGGCGCAGGACATGGCGTTCCCGAAGCTCAATATGTCGAGCTACTGGGTGTATTTCGTTGGTGGGGTGGTGATGTTCGCGAGTTTCTTCGTGCCGGAAGGCGCGGCGCAATCCGGGTGGACGTCGTACGCGCCGTTGTCAATCGTGACGACCCCCGCGCAATCCATTTTCCGCGGGCAGACGATGTGGTTGATTGGGATGGTGTTTTTGATTACCTCGTCGCTCCTTGGGTCGGTCAATATCATTGTGACGATTGTGCAGTTGCGCGCGCCGGGTTTGACGTGGATGCGGTTGCCGTTTTTCTGTTGGGCGCAGTTGGTGACGTCGTTCCTGTTGTTGTTGGCGTTTCCGCCGTTGGAGGCGGCTGGGGTGATGCAGTTGATGGATCGGTTGGCGGGTTCGAGTTTCTTCATGCCGGCCGGCTTGGTGATCTCCGGCAAGCCATGGGAGGGGAGCGGTGGCGGGAGTGCGCTGTTGTGGCAACATCTGTTTTGGTTTCTGGCGCATCCGGAAGTTTACGTGTTGATCTTGCCGGCGATGGGGATTGTGGCGGAGGTCATCGCCAATAACACGCGGAAGCCGTTGTGGGGCTACAGCGCGTTGGTGTGGGCGTCGGCGATTCTTGGGTTTCTGTCGTTCGTGGTGTGGGCGCATCACATGTATCTGACCGGGATGGGGACGGCGATCAGCGCGTTTTTCCAGACGACGACGATGTTGATATCAGTGCCGTCGATTATCATTTTGACGGCGCTGATTTTGTCGCTGTGGGGCGGTTCGATTCGGTTTACGACGCCGATGCTGTTTGCGTTGGCGTTTTTGCCGATGTTCGGGATTGGGGGGTTGACCGGCTTGCCACTCGGGTTGGCGACGTCGGACATTCAATTACATGACACGTACTATGTCATTGGGCACTTCCATTATGTGGTTGCGCCAGGAACGATTTTCGCGTTGTTTGCCGGAATTTATTATTGGTATCCGAAGGTTACCGGGCGACGGATGTCAGAGACGCTTGGAAAATGGCATTTCTGGGGGTCGCTGGTGTTTATGAACACGGTCTTTATGCCGATGTTCGTCCAAGGCATGGCCGGGATGTCGCGGCGCATGTACGACGGCGGCGAAGCGTATTTGCACAACCAGCACGTGCTCGGGTTCAACCGGATGATTGGGGTTGGGGCGTGGGGCTTGGGGTTGTTCCAGCTCTTTTTTATCATCAACTTTTTCTGGAGTCTCAAACGCGGCGAGAAGGTGAACGACAACCCGTGGAAGGCCACGACGCTCGAATGGAATACCCCCACGCCGCCGCCGCACGGGAATTTCACCAAGATCCCGGACGCGTATCGCGGGCCGTACGAATACAGCTTGCCGGGCTCAGACACGCACAAGGATTATTACCCGCAATGGGAGCCGGACCACGTGGCCAAAGCCGGCCCGAAGGAGACTAAGTAATGTCAGCCCACATCGAGATTCCGTACAACATGGACGAGCGGCCGGATACCGGCTTGTATAATGCGAAGCTGGGCGTCTGGTTGTTTTTGGCGAGTGAAGTGATGCTCTTTGGCGCGTTGTTTTCCAGTTATGTGCTGTTGCGAACGGGTGCAAGCACGTGGGAGGCCGGGCATTTGATCTTGAACTGGAAGCTCGCGATGGTGAACACGTTCGTGCTCATCGGTTCGAGTGTCACGATGGTCATGTCGTGGGCTGCGTTGAAGATGAATAATCTCGCGAAGTTCAAGCTGTACATGGGGCTGACGGTCCTGTGCGGGATTGCGTTTCTGGTGATCAAGGGTATTGAGTATGCCGCGAAGTTTGAGCATGGGCTGTTGCCAAATCAGAGTACGTTCATGGCGATCTATTTCACGATGACCGGGTTGCATGGGTTGCACGTCATTGGCGGGATGATTGTCAACGGCTACCTGCTTGGCCCAGGTTCGAAAATGTGGGCAACCGAACCGCAACGGTTCACCAATCGGATCGAAGTGGCCGGGCTGTACTGGCACTTCGTGGATCTGGTCTGGATTTTCCTCTTCCCAACGTTATATTTGTTGCCCGGAAAATAAGGAGATGACGCAATGAGCGAAGCGGTTCAAAAACAAATCAAACAGTACCTGATTATTGGGCTGGCCTTGTTCATCGGTACGGTGCTGACGGTCTGGGTGGCTGAACTGAAGGTCACGATCCTGACCGGCATCATCATCGCCGTGATTATCGCCACGATCAAAAGCACACTGGTGGCCGGCTACTTCATGCACTTGCTGCATGAACGCAAAATAATCTATCAAATCCTGTTGTTGACCGCGGTTTTCACGGTCGTCATGGTTGGGTTGGTACTCTTTTCGCACAGCGACCAACAGGGCGCCCAGCACGGCATCTTCAATGTCCCGGCCAAACAAGTCCCGGCTGCCGCCGACCACCACTAACCGCCATGTCACTCAAAATTTTCCATCTGATCTTTGTCATCATCGCGGCGCTGTTCTGCATCGGGTTCGGAATTTGGTGCTTTACGGCGGAAACGGCGCGCGGTCAGGTTGTGTATACGTGGGTTGGAATTGTCTCGTTGGCGACCGTCGTGGCACTGGCGGTATTCGAAGTCAACTTTCTGCGCCGGATGCGGGGGGTGCGATGAGTTTCGCGGCTATCCTGATTGCGTGCGCCGTTTGTTTTGGTGATCCGAATTCCTCCCAAGTGAAGGGCCAAAACGCGGCCATTATTACCTTGTTGGGCATCACCGCAGTGGTGCTGACCGGCTTTGTGGCGATCATCATCCGGTTCGCCCGGCGCGCGCGGCAGATGAAATCACTTTCCCAAGTAGGATAAGACCATGCTTCAAAAACTCCTCGGCTTACCCATCAATGCCTCGGCGCACGGCGGCGAAATTGACAGCCTGATTGGCTGGGTCCATCTCTTGATGGTCGTGTTGTTCATTGGCTGGATTCTGCTGTTTTTCTGGATGCTCGTCCGCTTCCGCAAAGGGCGGCAACCACGGGCTGACCACGAAGGCGTCAAATCCCACGCCTCATCCTACGTCGAAGCCGTGATTGTCGTGCTGGAAATCATCTTGCTCGTCGGCATCTCGATTCCGTTCTGGGCCAAAAAAGTCAACGCCTTCCCGACTGCGGCCGAGGATCCACTGCGCATCCGGGTCATCGCGCAACAATTCGCGTGGAACATCCACTACCCCGGCCCGGACGGAAAATTTGGCAAAACTGAAATCAACAAGATTGCCTCGGATAATCCCATCGGTCTCATCCGCAAGGGCGACGGCGCGGACGACGTCGTCGAAGTCAACCAACTGTACATTCCGGTCAATCGCCCGATCATACTCGATACCACCACAATGGACGTGATTCACAGCGTGTTTCTCCCGCTGTTTCGGGTGAAGCAGGATACGATTCCCGGCATGATCATTCCGATCTATTTCACCGCGACGCAGACCACCGAGGAAATCCGCCAACAGATGAAAGAGACGTTGCCGCTCGATTCGAAACGCAACTTTGAGCTGTACGCGCCGGCGGCCGATGTCAAAAACGATAGTGGTGCCGTCATCGTCAAAAAAGGTGTTCGGATCAACGCCAGCGCGAAAAAGCGGCTCATTGACGCCGGTATCACCACACTCGAAGTCGTGCCGGCGAATCCGACGGAAATCGCCTGCGCCCAGCTCTGCGGCCTCAACCATTTCCGCATGAAAGGCTACGTCAATGTGTTGACCGCCGATGAGTTCAAGAAGTGGTACGCCGAGGAAGTCGAAAACCAGAGCGAATAATGACGTCCCGCTGGCTTCATCGCTTGTGCTGGGTCACCGCCGGCGCGACGTTCCTCTTGATCGTTGTCGGCGCCACCGTCACGAGTAATCGGGCCGGTCTCTCCGTGCCTGATTGGCCGGAAACCTACAGTCACCCGCTCTGGCGTTTTCCGCTCACCAAAATGGTCGGAGGTATTTTCTACGAGCACGGCCACCGGTTGCTTGCCAGTGTCGTTGGCTTGCTGACCACGGCGATCACGGTTTGGACCTTCTTCTGGCAAAAAGACAAAACTCTCCGGCGACTCGGTTTGGCGGCGCTGGCCGGGGTTTTACTCCAAGGCTTGCTGGGTGGGTTGACAGTGAAGTTTCTCCTGCCGCCCGTCATTTCGGTCGCGCACGCGGCCTTGGCGCAGGCGTTTTTTTGCGTCACCATCACCCTCGCCCTGCTGACCTCAAGCAAAGCGTCGGCGGCTCCCGGTGCGACCACCGGTAGCGCGCGCGGTCTGGCCTTGGCTGCCACAATTGCCGTCTATCTGCAATTGATCCTTGGCGCGTCCATCCGGCACTCCGAGCGCGGTGAACTTGCCCATATCTGTGGCGCGATCGCGGTCATCGCTTTGGCGATCTTCATTGTTCGGCATCTCCGCGAATTTCGCGGCCCGGTGTTGACTCTGGCCGGCCTCATCATTTTCCAGGCCGGTCTCGGTATCCTCACTCTTTACACCCGGCAACCGAAACTTGCCCCCGGTCAACTCACTCCGCTGCAAACGTGGTTGCCGACACTGCATCTGGCGACCGGCGCCCTGATCTTGGCGGTAAGTTTTGTGCTGACCCTGCGGATTTTTCGCCAGACCGCGCCGACCCCACAGGCCACCTCCGTCGGTGATTTGATTGACCTCACCAAGCCGCGGATTGTCCTGATGGTGCTTGTGACAACCGCGCTGGGATTTTTTCTGGGCGGCAATTCGGCCGGGGAGATTTTGATTTTGGTGCTCGTGGGAGTCGGGTTGGCAACCGGCGGCTCGGCGGTTCTCAACAACTACCTCGACCGTGACGTGGACGCAAAAATGGCGCGCACTCGCGACCGCGCGCTACCGGCGGGGTTGGTGGCGCCGGCTCATGCGCTTGCGTTGGGCGTCACGCTTGTGCTGATCGGAGTTTTGACGCTCGTTTGGGCTGTCAATTTGCTGACCGGCTTTTTGGTGTTGCTCGCGGCTTTTCTCTACGTCCTGGTCTACACCCCGCTCAAGCGCGTCAGTTGGTTCAACACCACTGTTGGTGCGATTCCCGGCGCGATTCCGCCGTTGTGCGGGTGGGCGGCGGCGACGGGGCGACTTGATCTCGGCGCGTGGGTCTTGTTTGCGATCATGTTCGTCTGGCAACACCCGCATTTTTACGCCATCGCGTGGATGTTCAAGGACGACTACCGGGCGGCTGGGCTGAAAATGCTGCCCACCATTGATCCGCCGGCCACGTTTCGACATACGCGCATTTACTCGGTCATCCTCATCGGCATCTCAGTCTTGCCGGCGGTGGTGGGGATGGTGGGGGTAATTTACATCTGCGGCGCGGTCGCGCTGGGCGTTGGGATGCTGGCTGTGGCGGTGGTTTTTGCGCGGACACAAACCTTCCTCGGCGCCAAGCGCTTGCTCAAAGCCTCGGTGATTTACTTGCCGTTGCTCGTGGTTTTGATGATTGTGGACCGGTTATGAAAATCTTTTTGACTGGCTTCTTGTTGCTGGTCATCGGTTGCGGCAAACCGAGTGAGCCACCGGCGGCGGCGCCTCTCGCGACCCCGGCTCAACCGGCCCCGCCCGGGACCGCTGTCATCACCGGCAAAGTGACCTACCGGGGAGATGCTCCGCGCTTAAGCCCCTTGCGCATGACGGCGGATCCGTACTGTGAATCCACCCACAGCGGCACGGCCCCGAATAGTGAGGAGATTCTCGTCAATGCCGACGGCACCCTGCGAAATGTTTTCGTGTATGTGAAAGAGGGCATCCGCGGCACCTATCCGCCCCCCGCCGCGCCGGTGATTCTCGATCAGCTTGGCTGTCTCTACCGGCCGCGCGTGCAGGGTTTACAAATCGGGCAGACGTTGCTGATCCGCAATAGCGATGACACCCTGCACAATGTCCACGCGCTGGCCGACAAAAACCCAGCCTTCAACCTTGGCCAACCCAGCCGCGGCATGGAGGCAAAAAAAGTTTTTACAAAGCCGGAGGTCATGTTGCGCTTCAAATGCGATGTTCATCCGTGGATGAGCGCCTACCTCGGCATTGTCGCGCATCCGTTCCACGCCACCACCGGAGACGGCGGCGTGTTCACCCTCAAGAATCTGCCCGCCGGTAAGTACGTCGTCGAAGCCTGGCATGAAAAACTCGGCACCCAGACCCTTACGTTGGAATTGGCCGACGGCGAGACGAAGCCGGTGGAGCTGGCGTTTCCGTGACCGCCGTTGTCGCCATCGATAATCTCACGCACCGGTATCCGCCTTCGCCGGGGCTACGGCGGACAGGTGGCGACCGGGTGGCGCTTGATCGGGTCAGCTTCGCCGTTCAACCGGGCGAAATCTTCGGTCTGCTCGGGCCGAACGGCGGCGGCAAGACCACACTGTTCCGCATCCTCAGCACGTTGGTTCGCCCACAAGAAGGCAACGTGCGCGTGTTTGGCCAGGATGTCATCACTCAGCGTAATCAAGTCCGGCGGCGGATCGGCGTCGTTTTCCAGGCGCCAAGTCTCGACAAGAAATTGACCGTCCGCGAAAACCTCCGGCATCACGGACACATTTTTGGATTGAGCGGCGCGCCGCTCCGGCAACGAATTGATGAATTACTGAATCGATTTGGGATTGCCGACCGGGCGGACGAGCGCACGGAGAAACTGTCCGGTGGTTTGCGCCGGCGCGTTGAAATCGCCCGCGGCCTGTTGCATAAGCCGGAACTGCTCCTGCTGGATGAACCGAGCACCGGTCTCGACCCGCGGGTGCGTCGGGAAGTGGGCGATTACTTGGAAGAACTGCGTTCCAAGGATGGCGTAACGATTTTGGTGACGACGCACATCATGGAGGAAGCCGAACGCTGCGACCGGCTCGCGCTTCTCGATCAAGGCAAGCTGATCGCTCTCGACAAGCCGGCCACGCTGAAAGATCGAGTCGGCGGCGATGTCATCACGGTCAGTGCCAAAGCCCCTGAGTCTCTCAGTGCTCAAGTGCGGGAGAAATTTGGCATTGAAGCGCAGCTCGTCGATGGTGCGGTCCGGATTGAACGCCCGCGTGGTCACGAGTTCATCCCGCAATTAGTCGAGGCGTTTCCGGGTGCGATTGAATCGGTCACGGTTGGCAAGCCGACGCTGGAAGACGTGTTCATCCATTTGACCGGCCATCGGTTGGACGACGCACCTTCCAACCTGTAGACAGAAACCCCCACTTGCAATTCATTCTATCAGTCCTATCTTTCGGTAGAGAGTCGAGCAACCTCTCAGCAGCAACGCCCGCTAGGGCGGAAAAGTGTCCCCGAGCAGTCTTGGGGCAGCAGCGAGAATGAGAGACAGTTACTCGGCTCTCGATTTATTTGTGGTGCCGCGATTGTCAGCTCTTGCTGCGTGCGTTGCGACCGGCGAAACACTTCGGTTAGCGGTGTTTGCCCATCTCCGTCCAGAAGGTGTGATTGGGTAGTTCGTTGACACCGGTCTTCCACCACGAATCATACAGATTGAAGTGCCGCAACCAGTCGGGATAAATCGTGGCACCGCCATCCGTCCACCCAAGCGTGATGGATTTCAGTCCGTTGTGGACGTTCAGGTGATACGGACGTGACCACGGATAGCTATGGCAGTCCGCTGTCCACGGCACGCCAACTCGCCCGAGTTGGGCGAAGGTATTGAGTTCCCAAGTCGGATACGTGGGGGTCGCCCCGGTGTAGCGATAGTATGCCAACGCGTAATCCTGCATCGGCCGGTTGGCGGACGCATAGGAATAGGAGTTGAAATTGCGGCGAAACGAGGTGCGGGCGTGATCCCCGGAATTGAAGCCCCAATTCGGCCCGGTTGCCTTCGGGCGACTGGCCGGACAGAAGAACGTTTCCCAGTTCGGCGCGTACTTGAGCTGGTGCAATATGCCGAATCCGATTGGCTGATTGTCTTTGCTAAAATTGCGGGTTTCCCAGTCGCCAAAGGCCGCGGTCGGTGGCAGGGCATCATTCCAGTCCTGCGTGTAACTGTACAACGACAGATAATTCTGGCGCACGTTGTTCAGGCAAACGGTCTGCCGCGCTTTCTGGCGCGCCTGGTTGAGCGCCGGCAACAGCAGTGCCGCTAGTACCGCAATGATCGCCACGACGACCAACAACTCAATGAGGGTAAACCCGTTCGCCCCGCGGAGTGGTGACTGCCGCAAGCGCATGACTTCTTTACGCCACTCCTTTGTCCGACTTCCGCCGCCGCCAGTAGAGAACCCAACCGCCGGTCACCAATAACAGCAGCGTGCTGGGTTCGGGAATCACGACCAACTGATGAAAGCCGGCGCCCGGCAGCAACAGCACGTTAGCTCCAAGGTTATCCGTCCAATCCCCAAACGCCAGACCAGTCACGCCGTTGGTGCCGCGAAAATACAGGTGGACGTTGTTGCTGATGATCAATTGCGCGCCCGCGTCCAGCGCGAGCGACGTCACATACAACCCGCTCGTCGCCCCGCCAAACACATTGTCGGCCAGCCGCAACGTTGTGTTCGCTCCGATTGCGAGTGTTTGCAGCGAAAAATTGTTCGTGAACGCCGGCAGGCTGCCGAGCGACAGATACTCAAACCCGTTGGTCGAGTACGAATTGCCAACGTGCGTAAAGAAGACTGGATCAGGGGCGAGACTAGACGTTCCCGGTGCGCCGAGACTGAGGCCGGCCACTTGGTAGAGTTGCGTGCCACTGCCGCCGTTGAAGATGAACTTCGTGGTCAAAGTGTCATACTTGGTCGGGTCGGTGATCTGATTGATGAAATTGGACCGAAAGATGTAGGTGTCGTTGGCGGTCAGGAACGTCGCCGCGGGCGCGTTCGAGTAGATTCCGTTGAAGGTGAACGTGCTCGGATCGGTGATCCACGTGCCGGCATTGACCACCGTGCTGTTGAAGGTGCCGTGCGCGTTGGACAGATTCAACGTGCCGGTATTGGTGAACACGCCGGTCACTATCACCCGTCCGCCGGCGCCGAGAATGGTGCCGTTGCCGGTATTGCGGAGGTTGTTGACTGTGAGCGTGCCGCCATTGAGCGTCAGGGTGCCGTTGCCCGACGAACCGACGAGCAACTGCGCCGTGCCGGCGGAATTGGTGATGAACATTTGACCAGTGCCGCCCACCGTGAGTGAGCCGGCCGTGCCGGTGGCTGACCCCAACGTGACATTGCCGGTGGAGCGCAAGACACCGCCGGTGACAATCATGCTCGCCACCGCAGTTCCACCCGCGCCCAGCGTGACATCGCCCTGCTGGATCCACGTCCCACCGCTCTGGATGAATGTGCCTTGGGACGCGCCGATAAACCCGAATTGCAGGGCCGCGGTATTCGTGACCACGCCGCCGGAAACCGTGACCGTGCCGAAGCCCGGTGTTGTGCCCCCGCCCCGCCCGACAAAAATGCCGCCGCTGGCGCTCACGTTCAGATGGCCGTTGGTGACGAGCAACGTGCCCTGACCGGTCGAGCCGACAATCATCGTCCCCGAACCGCTCAGGATCAGATTGCCGCCGCCCACGATCACGCGGCCGAACTGCGGGTTCGATTGCACCCCGATCGTCATGGCCCCAGATGTTTGCTGGTACGTGCCGCCCTGCACGCTAAGCGTCCCTTGGCCGGGCGCGCCGCCCCCGCCTTGGCCAAGAATGATGTCTGCTTGTTGGACCCAGTGGCCGCCGCTGATGAGCAGATTGCCGTGATTCGAGCCAATCGTGGTGGCCACAGTGTTGGTGACAACACCGCCGTTGACAGAAATCGTTCCCGTCCCCGGTCCCCCGCCTGTTTGTCGTCCGACAACGAGACTGCCGTTCTGAATCACGAGCGTGCCGTTACTGACCTGCAGCCAGCCCGTGCCGCTGCGGCCGACGGCCATCTCCGAACCGCTGCCGTTGATCCGCACGTCGCCGCCGCTGATGGTCATGGTGCCGGATGCGCCGGTGGCGCGCGAAATGAGAAACGTACCGGTCGAGGTCATGGACGCGCCCTGCTGGATGTCCAACCGGCCTTCGATTACCGTGCCATTTTTCACGTGGAAACCGCCGTTGGTCACGGTCACAAAGCCGCGCGCGAAGTTGGTGAATGTACGGATGATCTCCAGCGAGTTGCCGTTGATGAACAGCGTGTTCTCTGAACCGACCGGGGCTGATACCGTCAAATTGCTAATTGTCAGATTCCCGCTCGGTGTGCTGCTATCAATCGTCACCGTCTTGGTCGTCGCGTTGGTTAAGAACACCGCGGTCTGTGTCCCGTCCGGCGCGACGCCGAGTGACCAGTTCCCACCCGTTTGCCAAATCCCGCTGCTGCCGCTGATATAGCTGTTGTTTTGCGCGTGACTGCCCGCGATCGCAACCACGACCGCCGCAATTACACTGATGGTTTGTCTGATCTTCATACGCGTACTCCTGTATTCTGGCCGGCGCGGATCAACTGTGGACCGAGCGTGACCTGCGCGCCAGCATCCACTTCCCCGCGCAACCGTCGCCGCAGCAATTCCGCCAGCGCCACCGCCACTGTTTGTGGGTCGAATTCCAGCCGCGCCGCCGGCCAACCAACCTCCGCGGACACCGCCCGGTTGAAATGGGTCACCACCTGCAACTCGTCGGGCACCCGCACCCCCAACTCCCGCACCGCCAGCGCCACATCCGGTAACAACGCGTCGTCGGTAATCAACAATCCATCCGGTTTGGCTGTGTGTGCGGTCCACAATTCCCGGAACTGGCTCCACCCTGTTCCGGGTAACGCCGGGTTCAAATCCACCCGCACCCATTCCGCCTGATAGTCACCGCCGCGCGCGGCAAATTCCTCCGCAAAAATCCGCGCGCAATCCGTCGTCCCCATTTTTCCCAACGTCCCGCCACCGTAGCCCGTCAACGCCAATCGCCGGCAGCCCTGCTCCCACAGCCATGCCACCCCTTGGCGCACCAATGCCGCATAATCCAAATTCACCGTTCCTGGCCGCCGCGTATAATCGAGATGCACCACCGGCAATTCGCGCTCCCGTAAAACATCGAGCCACTGTCCCAGCAGCGAGTACGGCAACGCCACCACCCCGGCTAACCGGCCCGCCTGCACATCGGCCACAAATTCCGGATACGGCGCCTCGACTGGATTCTGCCGCCACTGTTCTTCCCCGCAATACACCCGCACCTCATAACCGCTCTCCCGCAATGTGGAGCGCAGCAAGCCAATCACCCGGTGTTGAAATGGGTACGCCAACGGCCCAAATAAATCCAAATCGGTAAAAATACCAATGCACGCGGTGACCGGACTGACCGGCGCAGTGACATAACACCCGCTCCCATGCCGAAGCGTCACGAGTCCTTCGTGCGCAAGCGTCAGCAACGCCGACCGGATGCTGCTGGTGCTGACATCGTATTGCTCAGCCAATTCTGACAAAGTTGGTAGACAATCGCCGGCCTGAAATCGCGACAACACCTCGCTCCGCAGAACCTTGACCATTTGTTCATGAAGAGTAGTACGACGTTTCATCTTACGCGCTTTCCTGCTGATTCTCACCGGCCACTACATAACCTCACTTGAAAACAAAAGTCAAAACAAACTTTTCACAAGTTATTGCTTGCAAGGATACTAAATAATATGTAACCGAAGTCAAAGTTACGCCAGAACCAGATACATCAACCGCAGCGAATTACTCAACCCCACCACCCAACTGCTACTCACTTTCCGATTACCATCGCGAAGAATTAATGAATCAGACGCAACTAGGCAAAACAGGATTATCCGTCAGCCGGCTTGGTTTTGGCGGATTGTTTGTCGCATCGTTCGCCACCCAATTCGCTGACGCCCAACGCGCCGTTGCGTGTGCGGTCGAACTGGGCATCAACTATTTCGACACCGCACCCGGCTACGGCAACAGTGAAGAAGTCCTCGGTCAAGCGCTGCGCGGGATGCCACACCCGGTCATCCTTTCCACCAAACTTGGCGGCCGGCCTCAGCCCTTTAACCCCCAAAACAAAGCCGGCCTCCGTGCCAGCGTCGAGGAAAGCCTCCGCCTGCTCGGTCGTGAACACATTGATCTCCTGATGATCCATGAACCCGACCGCCCCGGCCAGTACGCGTGGTGGACTGACATGGTCAACGTCACCGGCCCCGTCTTGGAGTTGCTCGACGAATTGAAAGCCGAGGGTAAGATTCGCTTTACCGGCTTGGGCGGGACGACCACCACCGAAATGGCGCACCTCTGCCGCAGCGGCAAGTTCGACGTTGTTTTGACCGCGTTCAACTTCAGCCTCCTCTACCGGGAAGCCGCGCTGGAAGTCTTCCCGGCGGCGCGGGCGGCAGGCATGGGCGTCATCGTCGGCTCGCCCCTCCAACAAGGCGCACTCGCCCGCCGGTATGATCAAGAACTCGATTCCCCGGCTGCCTTCTGGATTTCGCAAGCGCGCCGGGAACAGTTCAAGGCGCTCTACCGGTTGAGCGACGAGTGCGGGCTGTCGTTGCCAGAACTGGGAATTCGGTTTGTGCTGAGTCATCCCGCCGTGGATTGCGTATTGATGGGCGCGCGGTCGGTCGCCGAGGTCAAACAGAATGTCGCCGCCACCGAGCGCGGGCCGTTGCCGGCGGATCTGTTGCGGCGGTTGGATGAAATTGCGGCGCGCGTGCCGTACCGGCCATTTGGCGAACCGTTCGGCCTCGGTTGGCATCTCGGTAATCCCGCCGGTTACAAAGGCCAAGGAGCCGGATGAAAGCGGCCATCGTTGAAAATGCCGGGGCGGTGGTGGTGCGTGAGTTGCCGGCCCCGGTGCCGGGCGAGTACGAGGCGCAATGCCAGATGCTCTTCGGCACCATCTGCGCCGGCACGGACAATCATTTGGCGTTGGGACATCCACCGTTCTGCTACTGGATCAAGCCGCCGTTCATCCTTGGCCATGAAAGTGTGGGGCGCGTGGTCACCGTCGGCGCGAAAGTCCGGCATCTCCGGGTGGGCGATGTGATTACGCGGGTCGGCTGTCCGCCGGTCGGTGGCGTGAATTGTGGGTGGGGCGGCTTTGCGGAAACCGGTATCGCCACCGATTGGCGTGCCCTGCAGGAAGACGGACTGACCGGCTGGGAAGACAAGACCGTCCAGCAGATCTTGCCGGCCGACATCGAGCCGGCAATCGGGACATTGTTCATCACCTGGCGCGAGACCTTGAGTTATGTCCGGCGCATGGGGGTGCGGACTGGGGCGGCGGTATTGATCCTTGGTTCGGGTGGCAATGGCCTGGCGTTTGCCGCGCATGCGCGGAATCTTGGCGCGACGCGGATTGCAGTGGTCGGTTCTGGAGCGCGCGCGGCGGCCGCCACGCTGGCCGGGGCGACGGAGACGCACGATTACCGCCGGGACGATGCTTGGGCCGGGCTGGCAAACGGGTTTGATTACGTGATTGATTCGGTCGGCAAGGCGCGCAACGTCCAATGCGGACAGCAATGTCTGAAGGCTGGTGGCACCCTCGGCATCTATGGCTTGGATGAAGCCGGCCAACTTACCTTGGCCCCCGGCAAAACGTTCACCTTTTACAACAGCGGCTATGACGAAGCCGAAGCGCACGATGCCGTGCTCAGCTATTACCGGCAAGGCAAACTCAACCCCGCCATCTGGCTCGACCGCCGGCAAGTCTTCGCGCTGGCTGACATCAATGCCGCGTTGAACGCCGTTCGCACCCGTACTTTGATCAAACCATTGGTGCGATTAAACTGAGATCCTTGCTTCGTTTTCCCAGCACCTCCATAGCGAATTTTGGCAGAGCACGAGCACGACTATGACGACCACAATGTTGTTCTTCGACGACGAATCGTTGACCTGCCGCGACAATGTCCAGCGCAAACTTGGCCGGGCGCGTCGACTCGAACCATCGGTTTATCACGACCCGCGCGGGAATTGCACGTGGGGTTACCCGGCTGTGTTCCGCGATCCGACCACGGGCGAGTGGTTGCTCCTCTACGGCGTCAACTTCAACCCGCAATGGGATGCCGGGGGCGGTTCAGTTGCGCTCGCGACCAGTCGCGACGGCCTCCAATGGCAGCCGGCCGGCGTGGGGCCGGTTTGCCCGGCGACCGGCGGGCTGTTTGCCTCGGCTTTTGAGGCCAACCCGGCCGTGCCAGGACTCGAGCGGTTCAACCTGCTGTACCACGCACATCCGGGCGGCCAACTGTGGACTTCGTCCGATGGCCAGCAATGGCGCTTGGTTGAAGGCGCGGCGTGGCAAGAACCGAATCCCGACCCGCCCACGTTCGTCCACTGGAATCCGCGCCGGCAACGATACGTGCTGAGCACCCGACCGGATTACTGCGACCGGCGGATTGCGTTGTTCGAGACGACGGATTTTCGGAGTTACACCCCGCTCGAACTCGCTTTGCACACCGACTCGCTCGACCGGTCGCTGACGCAGATTTACGGGATGCCGATTTTCTTCTACGACGGCTGGTTCATCGGATTGCCGTGGATGTTTGACATTTCCGCGACAGAAACCGGCAGCTTGCCGCACAAGTATCGCGGCGGAAAACAAACCGCGCAGGTCGCCTACAGCCTCAACGGCTGGCATTGGCAACGCAGCCTGCGCGAACCGTTATTTCCCAACGGCGAACCGGGTGAGCCTGACGGCGGGTGTCTTCAACCGTCGAGCATGATTCGCCTCGGCGACGGGACGTTACGGTTTTACGCCAGCACCAGCCGGCATGAACACAGCCATTGTCCACCCGACGACGGTTACATCGTCAGCTACGAACTGCGCCGGGACGGCTTCGTCTATTTGGAGAGCGACGGTGGCACCGGCATCGTCGGCACGCGTCCGTTGTTTTGGCTCGGTGGCGAAGTCGAGTTGAACATCCAAGCGCCCGCCGGCTGGGTGCGCGTGCAGGTCACCGACCCGCGCGGGCAGCCGTTGCCGGGTTACACTTTTTCCGACAGCGAGGTCCTCCATGCCGACCGGCCCGCGTGGACGCCGACGTGGAAAGACGGCAAGACACTCGCCGCGCTCGCCGACAAAATGATTCGGATCGAGATCCAACTGGAGAACGCCCGACTCTACGCCTTGCGCGGCGATTATGTGGAATGCCGCCTCAGCGACCTGATACGACTCGAAAAGTCCGGCATCCGCCCCACGCGCGAGCCAAGAAAATGAATAATCAACTTATGAACATCTCCGCTACTGCATCCAGTACTCCCCTCATTCACCACTGGAGCCGGTGCGTCGGTGCAGGCCGGGCGCGCGAGGGGCTCGACGCGCTCTGGCAACAACAACTCACCGCCGCCGCGCGTGAGTGCGGGTTTCAATATCTCCGCTGTCATGGGTTGTTCCACGACGACATGTTCGTCTATCGCGAGCGCAACGGTCAGCCGGTTTACAACTGGCAGTACGTGGATGCATTCCTCGACGCGCTCCTCGAACGCGGGGTGCGCCCGTTCGTTGAACTCAGCTTCTGCCCGCGCGATCTAGCCGCCGATCCGACGAAGGCGATTTTCTGGTGGCGCGGCATCACCTCGCCGCCGAAAGATTTCGCCCGCTGGGGTGAACTCGTGGCCGCTTTCGCGCGCCATTGCATCCGCCGGTACGGCGCGGCCGAAGTCCGGCAGTGGTATTTTGAGGTGTGGAACGAGCCAAACCTCGTCGGCGGTTTCTGGCACGGCACGCGGGATCAGTATCTGGAGCTCTACCGGGTCAGCGCGCAGGCTTTGAAAGCCGTGGACCGGCAGTTGCGTGTCGGCGGCCCGTCGAGCAGCGGTTTGGTGCAGGACGACGACAAGAATTTCATCAGCCACTGGACGAAAGAATATCTCGCGCTGGACGCGCCGATGGATTTCGTCGCGGCGCATTCCTACCCGTGCTACAGCCAGTTGGTCGGCTTCGGCAAATTCTCTCCGGCCAAAAGCGCGTTCGAGACCACGCGCACCGACCTCGAACACATCCGCGGTCTGATGCGCGCTGCCGGCAAGTCCGACCTCGAACTGCACATCACCGAGTGGAACATGAGCGTCAACCCGCGCGACTTGCTCCACGATTACCTACCGGCGGCGGCGTTCATCCTCAAAGCCAATCTCGATGTGCCCGGCCTCTGCGATTCGTTGTCGTGGTGGACGTTCACCGATATCTTCGAGGAAGGTGGTGCCGGCGACACGGTGTTTCACGGCGGGTTCGGGCTGATTCATTATCAAGGCATCGTCAAACCGGCGTATCACGCGTACCGGTTTCTCCACCGGCTCGGCGATGAACTGCTCACGAAAACCGAGAGCGGGGCAGTGACCCGTCATTCCGCCACCGGCAAGCTCGCGGCGGTCATGTTCCACTATCCCGAAGTCGAAAACATTCTGCCGTATTGCCACACCCACGCCGAAGCCGATGCCGTGCTGCGACGCGGTCAGCCGGTGACACACGAACTGACGATAACCGGCCTGCTGCCACACGCGGAGTTTGTCGTCGAGATTCTCGACCGGCAACACGGCTGGGCGCTACCGGCTTGGCAGGCGCAGGGTTCACCCGAACCGCCGACGCGCGAGCAGACCGACGCGCTCCGGCAACACGCCCGTGCGACCTTGCGGGAAACCGTCCGCGCCGACGCCGCCGGCACGCTTGCTTACCGGCGCGTGTTACAGCCGTGGGATTGCGTGTTGGTGGAGCAAGCATGAGCAATCGCCATGCGCTCACGCCCCGGCCGCCACTCGGCTGGAACAGCTACGATTGTCTCGGCTGTGTTGCCAATGAACGCCGGTTGCTGGAAAATTTGCGGGTCTTTGTCGAACGGTTGCAACCGCACGGGTACGAGTATTTCGTGCTCGATGGCGGCTGGTACCGGCAGCACGAGTTGGGCGACCGCGAGTTCCCGGTACCGGGCGAACCTTGCACGGTCGGCGTGGATGAATTTGGCCGGCCGCAGCCGGCGCCGGTCTGGTTTCCCAATGGCGTCGCCGCCATCGCCGCGGCGTGCCATGCGCACGGAGTGAGATTTGGGATTCACATGATGCGCGGCATCCCGCGCGTCGCGGTCGAACGCAACCTGCCCATTGCCGGCACGGCTTGGCGGGCGCGCGACGTGGCCAACCCGGCCGATGGTTGCAGTTGGTGTCCCGACAACTGCGGCGTCAACGTCGCCCATCCCGGCGGGCGCGCGTATTACGCCAGCGTGATCGTGCAACTCGCGGACTGGGGCGTGGATTTCATCAAGTACGATGACATGATCCCTGCGCCTGATGAAGTGGATGCGGTGGCAGACGCGCTGGCGGCGTGTCCGCGCCCGATGGTGTTGAGCTTGTCGCCCGGTGACGGTCATCATTCCGACCGGTGGGCGACCTATCAACGCGCCAATCTGATTCGGCTTACCGGCGACATCTGGGATGATCGTGATGGGTTCGCGCAGGTGTTCGAGCGGTGGCAGAAGCTTCAGGACCGGCTGGCGACGTGGCCGGCGGGGTGTTGGGTGGATCAGGACATGATTCCGTTCGGCGAGCTGTGTCTCTGGAATCCGGACCGCGGCGTGCCGGTGGGCCATGTGGCGTTTGCCGGCAAAGGCGTTCACCGGCGCTGCCAGTTCACGCCGGCGCAGCAGCGAACATTTCTCACGATGCGCGCGCTCGGCGCGTCGCCGCTGTTCATGGGCGGTCATCTGCCGGGCACGGACGACGCGACGTTTGCCTTGTTGACCGATCCCGACCTGCTCGCCTGCAATCAAAACGCCACGCCGGGCCATGTGACGATGTTGTCGGACACGCTGGCGTTGTGGCAATCGCCCGAACGCGACGCGCCCCAGCGCGGCTGGCTCGGGTTGTTCAATCGCGATCCGCAGAACGTGCAAACTGTTTCACTCGACCCCGTCCGGCTGGATTTGCCGCGGAAAACCGAGTTTCACGTGATCTGGGGAGAAACCCAACTACTGCCGGATGACGTGCTGTTCGTCCGCTACGAATCGGCTTCCCGATGAATCCATCACCCATCACCAACTGCTGGGGCCGGGTCACACCGGTCAGCCTGAACGTCAAACACTTCACCATTTACCGGAGCGTGCCGGGCGCGGCGTATTCACACCAAGCCCAACTGACCTCGCTCGACGGCCGGTTGTACGCGACGTGGTCGCTTGGCATCCGCGACGAGGAAGACCCGGGCGAACGAATGGTGTGCGCCACCTCCGACGATGCCGGGGAAACATGGAGCGAACCGCGCACCATCGCCGCGCCGTACCGGGGCGAGGCGGCCATGTCCGTGGTCGTGTCGTCCGGCATTGTCGTTCATGAAGGCAAGCTGATTGCGTTCAATGGTGAATGGGAACGCACCGCCGCCGGCTGCACAGCGGATGGCCGGCGCAATGAAGTGAATGATATTTCCGCCAAGTCTCATTGCCACACCTGCGCGCGCGTGTCCGCCGATCGCGGTGCAACGTGGTCGGCGCCGGTCGAGGTGTCGCCGCGACTGGCCGGCTACATGACGCCCGGGCGCACGGCGACCGGGCGGCTCATATTGCCGGGGCATCTGACCTTTCCGTACACGGACGACTTGACCAATTGGCAATGGGCGGGCTTGCCGGGCCTCGATGCCGAGTTTGTGGACATCTACGACAACATGCACGCCGGCAACAAACGCGCCGGCACCGGCCAGCTTTACAACGAAGCGAGTTTCTTCCAGACCGACGACGGTGTGCTGCACATGATGTTACGGAATGAAACCGAAGCCTACCGGCTCGGTGTGACCGAGAGTCGCGACAACGGCGTGACGTGGTCGCCGCCGATGTTGACCGATTACACCGACAACGTCTGTCGGGCGCATTTTGGCCGGTTGCCCGATGGCCGGTATTTCGGGATGAGTTGTCCGCACCCCGCCGAGCGGCATCAACGCCGCACGCCGGCGATCCTCGCGTTGAGCAAGGACGGTGTGACGTTTGACCGCCATTACATCATCGGCGACGAACCGGAACCGTCGCCGCGCATCCCCGGTCTCTACAAACACGGCCGGTACGGCTACCCGTACTTGCACGTCATGGGTGAGCACGGTTTTGTAATCTACTCGGTCGTGAAAGAAGACATCGCTGTCGGCCGGTTCGCATTGGGGGATTTGCAGTGATTCTGCATCACGAATCCACCGCGAGTTTCAACCGTGCGACGCAGCATTGCAGGAGGAGCACTCATGTTTTCATTGGCGAGTAAGACAGCGTTGGTAACGGGCGCGGGGTCCGGCATCGGGGCCGCGATTGCGGAGACGTTTGCCACGGCGGGCGCGACGGTGTGGGTCACCGATCGCGACGAGCCGAGCGGGCGCGACGTGGCCGGCAAGATTGGCGGCAGGTTTCTGCAGGTGGACGTGGCGCGGGAAGCCGATTGTGAAGCGGCCGCCCGGCAGGTCGGTGCGTTGGACGTGCTGGTCAACAATGCCGGGATTGGGCATGTGGGAACGCTATTGCAGACCACCGGCGCGGATCTGGACCGGTTGTACGCGGTCAATGTGCGCGGCGTGTTCAACATGTGCAAAGTCTTCCTCCCCGGCATGGTCGCCCGCAAAGCGGGTGTCATTGTGAACCTCGCCTCGATCGGGGCCGTGGTCGGGGTGCGCGACCGGCTGGCGTATTGCACAACGAAATTTGCCGTGGCGGGAATGACGAAGGCCATGGCGCTGGATCATGCGCGGGATGGCGTGCGAGTGAATTGCATCTGTCCGGGGCGCGTGGCGACGCCGTTTGTGCAGGCCCGGTTGCAGGAATATCCAGACCCGGCAGCGGCGTACCGGGAAATGGCGGCGACGCAAGCCGTCGGTCGCATGGGTCAACCGGCGGAGATCGCGGCGGCGGCCTTGTATTTGGCCAGCGACGAAGCCGCGTTTGTAACGGGCACGGAATTCATCATTGATGGAGGCTTCAGCGCAGGAAAATGAACAATCTCCCCCGACTCTGGCAGGGCATTCCTGGCATCGAGCGCACGCCGGGTGGCCGTTTGTACATCACGTGGTTCTCGGGCGGCGAGTGCGAGCCGCAGCCGGCCAACACGATTCTTCTGACCACCAGCGATGACGATGGACGCACGTTCGCTGAGCCGAGCGTCGCGGCGCTTCCCCGCCCGGACGGTGGCCGGACGTTTGACCCGACCCTCTGGATTGATCCACGCGGCCGGCTTTGGTTGATCTTTAACCGCGCCAACCCGGCAACCGCCGAGCATGACGTGCATGCGCGGATCTGCGACCAGCCGGACGCGCCCCAGCCAGTTTGGAGCGCGGAGTTTCGCGTCGGGTACGATGCGCCGGTCAGTTTCCGCATGAATAAGCCGACGGTGCTCGCGACCGGTGAATGGCTCATGCCGGTCACCCACGCGCAGGTCGTGACCCATGATTGGTTTGCGCACGACTCCCAGTTGCAGGGAGTGGGCCTCTCGACCGATGAGGGCCGGTCCTGGATGCTGCATGGCGCAGTGGTCGCGCCGCCGAAGGCGCTGGAGAACATGCTGGTGGAGTTGCGGGATGGCCGGGTGTGGATGTTGACCCGCACGGGGGCCGGCGTGCTGTGGGAGAGTTACTCGACGGATCGCGGCCGGACGTGGTCACCAGGCGCGCCGACCACCATCGCCAATCCGGTCGAACCGTGGTCGGGCTCGCGGTTCTTCATCCGCCGGTTGGCTTCGGGAAATCTGTTGCTGATCAACCATTACCGGTTCACCGGTCGCAGTCACCTGACGGCGCAGCTTTCGACCGATGAGGGGCGGACGTGGAATGACGGGTTGTTGCTCGATGAGCGCGCCAACGTGTCGTATCCCGATGCGGTGGAGGCGGCCGACGGATTGATCTGGGCGGTGTACGACCGTGATCGGTGTGGCGCAGCGGAGATTCTCTTGGCGACGTTTCGTGAGGCCGATGTGTTGGCCGGCAAACCGGTGTCAGCGGAGACACGCTTGAAACAAGTGGTCAGCAAACTGAGGGAAACCGCAGCATGAGTCTGTCCGCGAGCGAACGACGGCAAGCGCCAGTGGATGTGATGATTTGCGGCGGCGGCTCGGCCGGGTTTGCCGCCGCGGTGCGTGCCGCCCGCGCTGGCGCTCGGGCCGTCTTGATCGAAGCCCAATCCGCTCTCGGGGGCGTCTGGTCCACCACCTATTTGGCCGGGCCATCGGATTGGCGACGCAAGACGGCGTTGATGCGCGAGTTCGAAGCGTGCTGGGAGGAAGTCACCGGCCGCCCTGTGGAACAGGATCGGTGGGGCGAGACGTATCCGTGGGTCAAAGACAGTTTCTTCAGTTCGCCCGAATGGCTCAAGGTCGTGATGGAACGACTCGCGTTGGCGGCCGGCGTGCGGCTGCGGTATTACACGCGGCTGGTCGGCGTCGAAATGCGTGCCGGGAAAACCATCGCGGCCATCGTGACCGAATCGAAGAGCGGCCGGGAAATCTGGCCGGCGGAGGCATTCGTTGACGCGACCGGCGATGGCGATCTGGGCGCGTTGGCCGGGTGCGGGTTTGACATCGGTCGCCCCGACAGCGGCGCGACGCAGCCGATGAGTTTGCAGGCATTGATTACCGGCGTGCACGAGGAGGAAATCCTGCCGGCTGACGCGACCACGCCGCGCAAGAAGCTGATCGAGGAATTGAAACAGGCCGGCTTCGAGACGTCGGCAAGCGGGCCGGGATTGACGCGGTTGGGGCCGGGGCTGTTCAAGCTCAGCACGCATCATGCGTACACGGGGACGGGTTTGGACGCTGATGCATTGACGCGGGCGACGGTGGAAGGCCGGGCGGAACTGGCGGGCGCGGTGCGGGCGTTGCGGCAGTTGGGCGGCCCGTGGCGCGATGTCGAGTTGGCGGCGACCTCGCCGTTGATCGGCGTGCGGGAGGGCCGGCGATTGCACGGGTTGTACACCGTGACGCGGGACGATTTGATCGCCGGGCGCCGACACGCGGATGCGGTGTGCCGGGTGATGTTCCCGGTGGACGTGCATTCGACCGACCCGAAGACGCATCAAGGCTACAGCAACGAAGGCGTCGCGATGCAGCCGTATGACATTCCGTTGCGGGCGTTGATCGCGCGCGACGTGACCAATCTGACGATGGCTGGGCGCTGTATCAGCGGCGATTTTTACGCGCACGCAAGTTACCGGGTGGTGGGCAACGCGTTTGCGACCGGCGAGGCGGCCGGGTTGGTCGCCGCCAGGGCCGCGCTCACGCACCGCGCCCCGGCGGATGTGCCGTTTGCCGAACTGCGGGAACAACTGGGAGAGGTCGAATGGCCGCTGCGCCGCGAACACGGCGCAGACGAATTCAAACAAGGTTGATATGAAAACTCTTCTCACCTTTATCCTCATGACTGCCATCATGGCTGTCGCCGAATCGCCGCCTTGCCGGTGGTGGTTGCCCGGTATGTTCTCGGAGAACATGGTTTTGCAACGCGACGTGCCGATGCCCATCTGGGGCTGGGGGCCGGACGGCGAAAGTGTCACCGTCCAGATCGCCGACCAGAAAGTTTCCACCACCGTCACCAACGGTCGCTGGCAGGTCACGTTGAAACCTTTGCCGGCCGGCGGACCGCACACGTTGCTGATCCTGCCGAAAGATGAAACACAGATTCAGATGTTCACGCAGGTCATGGTGGGCGATGTCTGGCTGGTCTGCGGTCAGTCGAACATGTTGATGCCGCTCGATGAAACCACTGGTGCGGCTGACGTGATTGCCACGGCGCAGCAGCATCCCGGCATCCGCGTCTTCCAAACCGGCCATCGCAACCCCCACACTTTGACCAATGTACTGACCGCGCCCGTGGCGTTCTGGGGCGCGCCGAAATGGGAAGCCGCGGCGTACCTCGCGCCGCGTTCGTCGAAGACCGACATTCCCGGCGGGCCGGCGGCAATCAGCTATTACTTCGCCCGCGCCCTCGACCGGCATTTCGAAGGCAAAATCCCGCTTGGCATGATTGAAGTTGGCGCGATCATGCGCGGGGAATGTTGGATTGCCGATGCCGAGATTGCCGGCACGCCCGAACTGGCCGGCCTGCGTGGCAAGCCCTATCCGAACGCCACCAGCCGCTGTTTCGCCGCCAACATCGCGCCGCTGGCGCCGTTCCCGGTGCGCGGGTTCATCTATTATCAAGGCGAGATGAATGCCGGCGACGACCACTACCAGCACACATTACCGGCGTTGATTCGCAGTTGGCGGCGGGCGTGGGGCAATGATCAGTTGCCGTTTCTGATTGTGCAACTGCCCGGCTTTCACAAACACGATCCCGCTGCCGGCGCGCATGCGCTTGACATGCCGGCCGAGTTTCTCGCAAAACTCCAGCAGGACACCGCCGCGCACGGGTTCATCGTGGTGCGTGAAGCGCAACGGCTCACGCGCGCGACTGTGCCGCACACGGGCCTGGCAGTGACGATTGATCTCGGCGAACCCTTCAACATTCACCCGCCGCGCAAACGTGAAGTCGGCGAACGCCTCGCGTTGCTCGCGCGACAACTCACCTACGGCGAAACAAATCTGCTGGCCGAAGCCCCGCTGCCAAAACCGGCGAAGTTCAGCGGCGACAAAGTCGTGGTGCAGTTCGTGAACGCCACCGGCGGGTTGGTCGTGCGTGACGACAAGCCGGTCGGGTTCGAAATTGCCGGAGCCAATGGCGTTTTTCATCTGGCCGAGGTTACGGTTAGCGGTGACACAGTCACAGCACGCAGTTCGGGCGTCCCACAACCGCAGGCCATCCGGTATGCGTGGGCGGGATATCCGCAAGTCAGTTTGTTTAATCAAGCCGGACTACCGGCGACACCATTCGAGATGCGAAAATGAACAAGCCCACCGTCGTGCCGGCCACAACCACGGAAACAGCCCGCCGCTTCGAAGACTGGGGTGAGTTGCGCTGGTTGGCGGGACGCAAACAAGGTAACGCCGCAGGGCTGACGCTCGGGCGAGTCCGGATCAAGCAGGGCGCCAGCAACCCGCGCCACGCGCATTTCAACTGCGAGGAGGTTTTGTACCTCATGACCGGCGAGTTGATTCACACCATCGGCCCGGACAGCGTGCGGTTGCTGGCCGGTGACACGTTAACCATCCCGCGCGGCGTGTTCCACAACGCCACCAGCGTGGGCGTGGTGGACGCCGACATGATCGTCGCCTACGACTCCGCCGACCGGGATTTCGTGTTGGAGCAACCATGAACCAGCGCATCCTCGGCAAGACCGGCGTGGCCGTGAGTGAACTCGGGCTCGGCACCTGTTTCATGGCCGGGCAGGGGCAGGACGGGATCAACCAGTGTGTGGCGTGGGCGATTGACCAAGGGATTAATTATTTCGACACGGCGGCGGATTACGGCAAGGGGCACGACGAGAAGATGCTCGGCATTGCGTTGCGCGGGCGCCGCGACCGGGTGTTTCTGGCGACCAAGGTGGGCTGCGTGGACGAGCCCGGTGGCCACCGGCGGGTCGAGAGTTTGCAGCGGCAACACGCGGCCGGCCTGGCGCGTTTGCAGACCGACCGGGTGGACCTAATCCAACTGCACGAAGCCGACCAACGCAAATGGTGGTCGGATGATCCGGTTTCAATTGCGGAAGCCGGCGACCATTGCGGACCGCTGATCCGCGATGATGAGGAATATGACTTTGCCAACGCTCCGTGTGTCGAGTTCTTGCGGCGCGCCCAAGCGACCGGCACGGCGCGATTCATCGGGATCACCGGCAAGGACGCCCGGCGACTGGCGCGGATTGTCGCGGCGATCGAGATTGACGCCATGATGATGGCACACCAGTTCAATCCGATTTACCGCAATGCCGGGAAGTATCTGCTCCCGGTCTCGAGTACGAAGAACATCGGTGTGGTCAACGGCGCGGCATTTATGAAAGGCTGGCTGGCCGTGCCGCAGACGGCGTGGCGCGACCTGCGCCCAAGTTGGATGGACGAGACGTTTTACCGGGCTTACTTCGCGTATCTCGACGTGCACGCCCGCAGTGGTCTGTCGCTGGCGGAATTGTCGTTGCGCTGGCAATTGGCCGAACCGCGGCAACACTCGATCGTGGTCGGCTTCAGTTGCCAGCGCGACATCCAGCAAAACATCGCCGCTGTCGAACGCGGCCCTTTGCCGGCGGAATGGCAGGCGGCAGTGGACGCTGTCGGCATTGTGCTTCCGCTCATCTATCAAGGTCGGTCACGCTTGTG
Organism: Verrucomicrobiia bacterium; assembly: GCA_022072455.1. Lineage (GTDB taxonomy): Bacteria > Verrucomicrobiota > Verrucomicrobiia > Palsa-1439 > Palsa-1439 > CAINDI01. The sequence continues at coordinate 48,061 of JAJVHY010000015.1, forward strand.
ATCCGGACCCTCCGCATTGATCCGGAGTTGGCCCACGCCGGTCGCCCCATCCAAGGCTTGGGCGTGCAGGCGGATCCGCCGCCGTTCTTGTTCCGGCACACGACGCAACTCAACGAGGCGGACTTGGACGAGATCACGGCACATGCGGAACGGCGGCTGACGTTGTTGCGCCCCGGGATCGCGCGGTTGTTTTGCTTTCCTGAGTTGACGAATACCGACCGGCTGGTGCGCATGGTGCGGTTTCTCGACACGCTCGGCTGCGGCGTGAATCTGACGTTGCTGACCGCCGGTCACACGCCGCGCGCACAGTTGCCGGCTTTGGCGGAGCGGGTGGTGGATTTCGTCGCCGAGTTGCGCGCGGCGAACGGTTGCCGGTCGGTGTGCTGGTTGACGTTGGGGAACGAGCCGGAAACGCAGTTCCCGCATGATTCACCGCTGACGCGCGAGATTTTCGGTGCGGATCGCGTGACGCAACGCGCACTCGACTGGGCGGATTACGTCAATTTCAACCGTGCTGCGCTGGCCCGGTTGGCGACGCGCGGTTTGGCGAATGATGTGCGGTTGGTGGTGGTGGATGCTGCCTGGGGCGGGCAAATGCGCCGGGAACGAATGGCGCTGGGCGCGGCGGCGTTCCCCACAGAGCCGGTCGGGTTCAGTTATCATCATTACAATCCGGAAGACCCCGCGTTTTACCGGGGCGCGCCGCCCGCGTTTGCGTACCAAGGGATGGCGGAGGAAGCGGCGCGGTTTCGGCGGTTGGTGGGCGACCGCGAATTGGTGATCTGGGAATTCAACAATGCCGGGAAAGGATTCGGGACGCATGAGCCGGGCACAAACGCGCGCGGCGAGAATGTCATCGACGCGGTGGAAGCGGGGGCGGAGTTGAGTTGGAAAGTCATCACCGCCCTCGCGCACGGCGTGGACGGGTTGTGTCTCTGGCACATGCACGATAGCGATGTGAATCACTTCGGATTGTGGCGCTGGCGCGAAGGGCAGTACCGCTGCAAACCGATCTGGTTTTACTACGCCGCGCTGTGCCGCTTGTTTCAGCCGGGGCAGATCGTCGTGCCCGTCACGGGCGGAGATTCGTCAGTGGCGGCCGTGGCCACGCGCGCGGCAACCGGAGAATGCCGGCTGGCGGTGGTGAATTGTGCGCCGACGCCCACCGGCGTGTGGGTGGAGTTGCCGGTCGCCGCCGACTGGCAGCAGCAGCGCATCGCGCCGCCCGGTCTGGCGGAGCGGGACGAGACACAGGTCACCCACGGCACGCCGGTGACGAGTGCGGAGTTTGAGCTTGCGCCGTGGGAACTGGTGACGTTTTCTTCAAGTTCAAGAAGATGAACACGGCACCGCCGCGACTTTGGCAGGGGATTCCCGGCATCGAACGGACGCCGGGCGGGCGATTGTTTGTGACTTGGTTTTCAGGTGGGGAACGTGAGCCGGCGCCGGATAATACGATTTTTTTGACCACCAGCGACGACGCCGGCCGCACGTTTGCCGCGCCCGTGGTCATGGCGTGGCCGGAGCGGGGGATGCGGACGTTTGATCCGACGCTCTGGTTGGATCCAGTGGGGCGGCTCTGGCTGATTTACAATCGTGGCAACAAGGAGACCGCCACGCATGGTGTGTTCGCCCGGCGGTGCGATCAACCCGACGCACCCACGCCGACCTGGAGCGCGGAGTGGCGGGTGGGGTTTGACGCTGCGCCATTCAGTTTTCGCATGAACAAACTTACGGTGTTGGCCACCGGCGAGTGGCTGCTGCCGGTGACCCATGCGCGCGAGGTGACGCACGACTGGTTTGCTCGCGCGACGCAGTTGCAGGGCGTGGCGATTTCCAGCGATGCCGGTCAGTCGTGGCGGTTGGAAGGCGCAGTGGTCGCACCGCCGTGGGCATTGGAGAACATGCTGGTCGAGTTGCGCGACGGGCGGGTGTGGATGCTAATCCGCACGGGGGCCGGGGTGGTATGGGAGAGTTTCTCGGCGGACCGTGGACGCACGTGGTCGCCCGGCGTGCCGACGACGATTGCCAATCCGGGATCGCGTTTTTTCATCCGCCGGTTGTCTTCCGGAAATTTGCTGTTGGTCAACCATTACCGGTTCACGGGACGCAGCCATTTGACCGCGCAGTTGTCCACGGACGACGGGCAGACGTGGAATGAAGGGTTGTTGCTCGATGAACGCGCCAACGTATCGTATCCCGATGGCGTGCAGGACGCCAGCGGGTTGATTTGGCTGGTCTATGACCGCGACCGGGGTGGCGCCGGCGAAATCCTATTGGCGACCTGCCGTGAGGCGGACATCTTGGCAGGGCGACTGGTCTCATCCGGCGCGCGGCTGAAAGTGAGCGTGGATCGTCTGTGTCCCGGCACAGGTTGAGGTCGACCATCAAGGACGGGAGGTGGATTGCTGAGTACTAATGTGGCAAGCCGCCAGGCGGCAACCGTTTGTGCCAATGAAATTGGCGGGAGCGACGAGGCTCGAACTCGCAACCTCTGCCGTGACAGGGCAGCGCTCTAACCAATTGAGCTACGCCCCCGCACAATCAATCTGACCGGCTGAGCCAAAGCTCGCGGCCGAAAACTCGGGCCATGGGCCAAGTTTGCCATCGCTCTCGCGGTGTTGCGAGCGACAGCTGGTGGGCGCTAAAGGACTCGAACCTTTGACCCTCTGCGTGTAAAGCAGATGCTCTAGCCAACTGAGCTAAGCGCCCAAGCGCCGATACCTCTACCGGCAATCACCGCCCTTGTCAACGCCTAACCCAGCCAACCTCTCTGACTACGGCGGTGGGTCAGTAATCCTTGAGGACTTGTTTGGCTTTGGCGACATTATCCACGCGGATCACCATGGCTGCGGAGTCGGCACCGGGCGGCGTGGCACTGTAGGCGTAGTCAATGTTGATTTTTTTCCGCGCGAGTTTGCGGGCAATTGTGGCCAGTGTGCCGGGGCGGCTGTGGCTTTCAAGCAACAGGACTTCGCGTTCGACGACAAGAAGGCCGTGCTCTCCGAGGAGGTGGAGTGCTTTGGTGGTGTCATCCACGACCATGCGGACGACGGCGTGGTCAACCGCATCGGAGATGGAAATCGCGAGGATGTTGATCTTCTTTTTCGCCAGTGCCTGACAGACGGTGGCGAGAGTGCCGGGTTTATTTTCCACGAAAAGAGCGAGTTGTTTGACCACTTTCATCAGACTGCCTCCGTTAGTTTAGGTGGGTTGACTGCGATTGAAAGTCAGCCCGAACCAGTTGTTCGTCAATCGCGATTAGTATTTATCACCGGAATTGGTCAATAAACAATCTTTTCCGTTGCGTTTAGTTCAAATCTCATATACTCATGTCCGAATTCGGCGAGTTTATAGGATAGGATGAACCATTCCGACAACGAGCACCGGCAGCCACGTAGCTTGGATGACCAAGAGCGCATGATCATTCGGGCGTTGGTACGTGACCCGCGCCTGAGTGATAATCATGTTGGCAATCTGACCGGCGTGCCGACTCCGACTGTGCGGCGCAAGCGCAAAAAGCTCGAGGAGGAAGGGTTGCTGAATTATTTCTGCGCGCTCGATATGCAGGAATCGGGCACCGGCACCTTTGGGGCGCGGCATTTGTACGTCATCAAGTTTCGCATCGGAGTTACGGTCAAGCAGGTCGTGGACGAGATCAAGAGCGAGCCGAACATTCGCTCGATCTTCACCGACCTCATCTACGAATCACACATCGCCGAGATTGAAGGTCGCGTCGCGCTCGTGATGATCATTGAAGGCAAGAATGACGCTGACATTGTGGAGAATGTTCAAGGCAAGATCGTGCCTTCATTGCGCAAGAATCACGGGCCGGACTCCATTGAAGAAATCTCGACGATTCGCTTGCTCGAACCAATTCGCATCTTCCATAATTACGTTCCGATGGTGAACATGCGGCATGGCGTGCTGCGTGACGAGTGGCCGAAGGACGCGATTTTCGTAGGGTAGCTATTTATGAGGCATCCTGATTTTCCTGCTAAGCAAGGGTTGTATGATCCCGCTTATGAACACGACGCGTGTGGCGTTGGTTTTGTCGCCAACATCAAGGGCCGCAAATCACACGCCATCGTGGACCAAGCGCTCCAGATCCTCGTCAACCTCAGTCACCGGGGCGCGTGCGGATGCGAAGTGAATACCGGCGACGGGGCCGGGATTCTCATGCAGATGCCCCACGATTTTCTCGTCGGCGCCTGCCGGCGCGAAAAGATCAGCTTGCCGGGGGCGAAGGAGTATGGCGTCGGGATGGTGTACTTGCCGGTGAACAAACAGCACCGGTACAAGTGCGAAAAGCTGTTCGAGGAAATTGTTGAATCGGAAGGCCAGACCGTGCTCGGTTGGCGGACGGTGCCGACGAATCATTTCGGTCTCGGCAACTGGGCGCGCAAAAACGAACCCGTCGTCCGGCAAGTCTTCGTCGGGCGCAACCCGAAGTTGAGCGACGACATGGCGTTCGAGCGGAAGCTGTACGTCATCCGCAAACTTGCGGAGAAAGGCATCCGGTACGCAGGGATTACCGGTGGGGAACGGTTTTACATTCCGAGCCTGTCCTACAAGACCATCATTTATAAAGGCATGCTCCTGCCGGATCAGGTCAGCCCGTTTTACGCCGATCTCGGTGAGCCGGCTTTGGACACGGCCATTGCGCTCGTACATTCGCGGTTTTCGACGAATACGTTTCCGAGTTGGGAACGGGCGCATCCGTACCGGTACATCGCGCACAACGGCGAGATCAATACGCTGCGCGGCAACGTCAACTGGATGTTCGCCCGGCAGGCGACCTTGGAATCGGACGCGTTTGGGGCGGATATCAAAAAACTGTTTCCGATCGTCAACGAGGACGGCTCGGACTCGGCGATGTTTGATAACGTACTCGAGTTTCTCGTGCTGGCCGGGCGCTCGTTGCCGCAGGCGGTGATGATGATGATCCCGGAGCCGTGGTCGGGTCACGAGAGCATGAGCGACGAGAAAAAAGCGTTCTACGAATATCACTCGTGTCTGATGGAGCCGTGGGACGGTCCGGCGAGCATTGCGTTCACCGATGGCATTCAAATGGGCGCGTGTCTTGACCGGAACGGCCTGCGACCGTCCCGGTATTACGTCACGAAAGACGATCTGGTGGTGATGGCCAGCGAAGTGGGCGTGCTCGACATCCCGGCGGAGGAAGTGGTGCAAAAGGGGCGGCTGCAACCGGGGCGCATGTTCCTCATTGATACCGAGCAAGGTCGCATCGTCGCCGATGATGAACTCAAACAGAAAATCGCCACGGAACAGCCGTACCGGCTGTGGTTGAACGAGCATCACGTCGGGCTTGAGGATTTGCCGGATGTGCCGGTGAAGAAACCGGATCACAAGACCGTCGTGCAACGGCAACAGGCGTTTGGGTACACGTTCGAGGATGTGCGGATTGTGATGTTGCCGATGGCGCGCGACAGCGTTCAGCCGCTGGGCTCGATGGGGACGGATACGCCGCTGGCGGTTTTGTCGAACAAGCCGCAATTGCTGTACAGCTATTTCAAACAACTTTTCGCACAGGTCACGAACCCGCCGATCGACGCGATCCGGGAGGAAATCGTCACCAGCACCGCGACCGGGTTGGGGCCGGAAGGCAACCTGCTCAAACCGGGGCCGGAGAGTTGCAGTCAGATCAAAATTCACAGCCCGATTCTTTCGAACGAGGAATTCGAGAAACTGCACAAGTGCAAACTGCCGAACTTCCGGCCGGTCACGCTCCCGATTCTCTTCCCGGCCGCGGAAGGTGGCAAGGGGTTGGAGAAAGCCGTCGAACAGTTGTGCAAGAAAGTCAGCAAGGCCATTGCCGACGGGAAAACGTTCATCATTTTGTCCGACCGGGGCATTGACAAAGAGCATGCGCCGATTCCGGCCTTGCTGGCGGTGTCGGCGGTCAACCATCACATGATCCGGGAGGGTACGCGGACCCGCGCCAGTCTCATCCTTGAATCAGGTGAGCCGCGCGAGGTGCATCATTACGCCTTGCTGATTGGGTACGGCGCGGGCGCGATCAATCCGTATCTCGCCTTCGAGACGCTCGACGACATGATCCGGGAAGGCATTCTGACCGGGATTGACCACAAGCAGGCGGTCAAGAACTACCTCAAAGCCGCCGCCAAGGGCGTCGTCAAGACCATGGCGAAGATGGGTATTTCGACGATTCAGAGTTACCGGGGCGCGCAGATTTTTGAAGCCATCGGCATCAACTCGGCGGTTGTGGACAAGTATTTCACGTGGACGGCGTCACGCGTGGAGGGCATCGGCATTGATGAAATCGCGCGGGAAGTTTTGCTGCGGCACCAGCGCGCATTCCCCGACCGGCCGGTCAACGGCGAGGTGCTCGACGCCGGCGGCCAGTATCAGTGGCGCAAAGACGGCGAGTATCATCTGTTCAATCCCGACACGATCCACAAACTGCAAATTGCGACGCGGACGAACAGCTACAAGGTGTTTAAGGAATACACCGACGCGGTCAACCAGCAAGCGAAGCACTTGGCGACGTTGCGCGGGTTGTTTGAATTCAAAGTCGCGCCGCGGCCGATTCCATTGGAGGAAGTCGAGTCGGTCGAGAGCATTGTGAAACGGTTCAAGACCGGCGCGATGAGTTACGGCTCGATCTCGAAGGAGGCGCACGAGGCGTTGGCGGTTGCGATGAACCGGCTCGGCGGCAAGAGCAATACCGGCGAAGGCGGCGAGGATCCGGCCCGGTATGTCCTCGAACCGAACGGCGATTCGAAAAATTCCGCGATCAAACAGGTCGCGAGCGGCCGGTTCGGCGTCACCAGTCTGTATCTGACCAAGGCGAGCGAACTCCAGATCAAGATGGCGCAGGGTGCGAAGCCGGGCGAAGGTGGCGAGCTGCCCGGTACGAAAGTGTATCCGTGGATCGCCAAGACCCGCGGGACGACAGCCGGGGTGGGGCTGATTTCGCCGCCGCCACATCATGACATTTATTCCATCGAAGATTTGGCGGAACTCATTCATGACTTGAAGAACGCGAATCGCAAGGCGCGGATCAGCGTCAAGCTCGTCTCGGAAATCGGCGTCGGCACGGTTGCGGCCGGGGTGGCGAAAGCGCATGCGGATGTCGTGTTGATTTCCGGTCACGATGGTGGCACCGGGGCGTCGCCGTTGTCGTCGATCAAACATGCCGGCTCGCCGTGGGAACTCGGCCTGGCGGAAACACAGCAGACGTTGCTGTTGAATAATCTGCGGAGCCGCATCGTGGTCGAGGCGGATGGCCAATTGAAAACCGGCCGGGATGTCGTCGTCGCGGCGTTGCTCGGCGCGGAGGAGTTTGGATTTGCGACCGCGCCGCTCGTGGCGCTGGGCTGCATCATGATGCGGGTCTGCCACCTGAACACCTGTCCGGTCGGAGTCGCGACCCAAGATCCGCGGTTGCGCGCGAAGTTTACCGGCGATCCGCAGCACGTCGTCAACTTCATGAACTTCATCGCGCAGGAAGTCCGGGAACTCATGGCGCAACTCGGGTTCCGCACGATCCCAGAAATGGTCGGGCGGGCGGACCGGTTGATGATGAAAAATGCCATTGACCATTGGAAAGCGAAGGGGCTCGATCTGACGAAGATATTGCACCAGCCCGAAGTCGGAAAAGACGTCGGCCGGTATTGCCTGATGGCGCAGGATCACGGGTTGGATAAGACGCTCGACTGGCAGTTGCTGGTGGAAGTCTGCAAGCCGGCCTTTCAACGCGGCCAGAAGGTTTCGATGACGTTGCCGATCCGTAATGTGAATCGCGTCGTCGGGACGATTGTCGGCAACGAGATCACGAAGAAGTACGTCGCGGCGGGGTTGCCGGCGGACACGATTCAGTTGAACTTCCACGGCAGCGCCGGGCAGAGCTTTGGTGCATTTATTCCGCGGGGGATGACGTTGACGCTCGAAGGCGACGCGAATGATTACGTCGGCAAGGGGTTGTCCGGCGGCAAGATCGTGGTGTTCCCGCCGACTGGTTCGACTTTTGCCGCGGAGGAGAACATCATCATTGGCAATGTTGCGTTCTACGGCGCGACGGACGGCGAAGCATACATCCGCGGCGTGGCCGGCGAGCGGTTCTGCGTGCGGAATTCCGGCGTCAATGCGGTGGTCGAAGGCGTGGGCGATCACGGTTGCGAATACATGACCGGTGGTCGGGTTGTGGTGCTGGGGCAGACCGGCCGCAACTTCGCAGCGGGGATGTCGGGTGGCGTGGCGTACGTGTTCGATGAACAAGGTGATTTCGCGACGCGGTGCAATCTGGCAATGGTGGGCTTGGAGAAATTGACGGACGCGGATGAGATTGAAGAGTTGCGGCAGATGATTTCGCGGCATGGGGATTACACCAAGAGCAAACAGGCGTGGCGGATTCTCGCGAACTGGACCCCGCAGAAATTTGTGAAAGTGTTGCCGAAGGACTACAAGCGGGCGCTCGCGTCGTTGAAGCGCGCGGAAGCGGCCGGCTTGAGTGGCGATGAGGCCGTCAACATGGCGTTCGAGGAGAATGCCCGCGACTTGTCGCGCGTGGGTGGAAATTGACATGGGTAAGCCGACTGGATTTTTAGAGATTCAACGCGAGTTGCCGGCGGATCGGTCGCCGGTGGGGCGCGTCAAGGATTGGAACGAGTTCCATGAGCACATGCCGGAGCCGAAGCTCCAAGCGCAAGGGGCCCGGTGCATGGATTGCGGGATTCCATTTTGTCATACCGGAACTTTGATTGCCGGGATGGCGAGCGGGTGCCCGATCAATAATCTGATCCCGGAATGGAACGATCTGGTTTACCGCGGGCTGTGGCGCGAGGCGCTGGATCGGTTGCACAAGACGAACAATTTCCCGGAATTTACCGGCCGCGTCTGTCCGGCGCCCTGCGAAGGGTCGTGCGTGCTCGGGATGAACAACCCGCCGGTCACGATCAAGAATATTGAATGTGCCATCATTGACAAAGGGTTCGCAGAAGGGTGGGTCACACCGCATGTGCCAGCGAAGCGGACCGGCAAGAAGGTCGCGGTGGTCGGGAGCGGGCCGGCCGGGTTGGCGTGCGCGGCGCAGTTGAATCGGGTGGGGCATACGGTGACGGTGTTCGAGCGGGCGGACCGGCCGGGCGGCTTGCTGATGTATGGCATCCCGAACATGAAGCTCGATAAACGGGAAGTCGTGTTGCGCCGCTTGAAGGTGCTGGAGCAGGAGGGCGTGAAGTTCGTGTGCAACACGGAAGTCGGGAAAGACTACCCGGCGGAGAAACTTCTCAAAGAATTTGATGCGACGGTGTTGTGTGGCGGCGCGACGAAGCCGCGGGATTTGCCCATCGAAGGCCGGCAACTCAAGGGCGTGCATTTCGCAATGGAGTTTCTGACGGCAAACACGAAGCACGTCCTCGACAAAAAGGAAGCCTATGTTGACGCCGCCGGCAAGGATGTGATCGTCATTGGTGGCGGTGATACCGGGACGGATTGCGTGGGGACTTCGCTGCGGCATGGGTGCAAGAGTCTGATTCAGTTGGAGATCTTGCCGAAGCCGCCGCTGGAACGTGCCGCCGATAATCCGTGGCCGCAGTGGCCGAAGGTTTACAAGATGGATTACGGCCAGGAGGAAGCCGCGGCGAAATTCGGCGCGGATCCCCGGCAATATCTGGTGACGGCGAAGCGGTTGATTGATGATGGCCACGGGGCGGTCAAGGCCATTGAGATTGTGAAGATTGAGTGGGTGAAGGATGAGAAGGGGCGCTTCACGCCGAGGGAGATTGCGGGAACGGAACAGGTGTTGCCGGCGCAGTTGGTTTTGTTGGCGATGGGGTTTGTGGGGCCAGAGGAGACAGCTCTCAAGCCCTTGGGCGTCGAGCGGGATGAGCGATCGAATGCAAAAGCCGAACTGGGGAAGTTTTCGACAAATATTCCCGGTGTTTTTGCGGCTGGTGATATGCGGCGGGGGCAGAGTTTGGTGGTTTGGGCCATCAACGAAGGTCGCGGCGCCGCAAGGGAATGCGACCGGTATTTGATGGGGCAGACAGACCTTCCGTAATTCATCCGCGTTAGTTGGTGGCCACGGAGTTGGACGGCGTGCGGCAGGCGCAGAACGGTACTCCATTTCTAATCGACGCACGCCTACCTCCCTTGCCGCTAACCAAAAGTGCTAAAAACCTGTTGACGTCGTTGTATGTCTTATGTATATACAGGGTGTGGACTTTGACTGGTCAGACCCGCCGTTCAGCGGGAAAGAGGCTCCGACGTCAAGGGAGATCGAAGAGGCGTTTGAGGATCCGCATAGTTTGCGGTTATTTCCCGATGCGCCACGGTTCGCGGAGGAGTCGCGGGCGTTTTGCTTGGGGAAGACGTTGACGGGGCGGGGGATTTTTTCGGTGTTTCGAGCGGATGGGAAAAAGGTGCGGGTGATTAGCGCGCGGCAGATGACCGAGGAAGAGGATTACTTCTACGAAAGGAAGTTGCAGGAATGGATGTCGTAGCCAAATGGCAGGATATTCCGCCGTTCGCCTGTGAACATGATGAGGCGAAGTTTTGGATGTTGCATCGGCTCGATGCGAAGTTGATGGAGTCGTCGTTGGCGGGAGCGGACCAAAGTGAGTCCACGGCCATTTCGTTGCGGCTTGATCCGCGAATGCTCGCGCGCATCAAACGGCTGGCACGCTCCCGTTACCTGAATTATCAGAGCATGATCAAGCAGTGGTTGAGCGAACGGCTCGAACAGGAATTGCAGGGGAGGGCGGGACGACAATGAGGACTGTGAACAACGGTCAGTGGTCAGGAGTCAGCGCTTGGTTGAAAGCCGAGAGCCGAAAGCTGAGAGCCTCGCCGGCCTTTACGCTGATTGAAATCCTGACGGTGATTGTGATCATTGGGATTTTGGCGGCGCTGTTGTTGCCGGCGATCAAGGCAGCTACCAATAAGGCCAAATCCGCTCAAGCCCGGACGATGATTCAGCACACCGGCGCGGCTTTCCGGTCGTATTTTGCAGAGTTCAGTGTCTGGCCGACGAATTCTGATCACACCACTGTCTTTAATTTGACGACGAATCTTTTTCGCAACACAGCCAGCATAACCTTTCTGGACGTCCCGTCGAAAAGTGTGATCACGGGCGGGATTGTGGTTGATCCTTGGAAGAACCCGTATAAGTGCGTGGTGGATGGATCAAGTTATGGCGGGTTTGTGAACAACCCGTTTTCGGGTGGCGGCACAATCAGCAGCGGCTACGCGGTTTGGTCCGATGGACCCGACGGGACGTATAACACAAGCTTGGCCCAAGATGCGGGCGTGAATAAGGACAACATCCGAAGTTGGTGATGATGAAAACGACACGGAGAGGTCAGCGGTCAGTGGGCAGCGGTCAGAAGTCAGGCGGCGGTCTGAGCGCTGGGCGGGCGCGACCTGTGCGTCATCGCTTGAGTGGCAGCGGATTTACCTTGATCGAGTTGCTGACGGTGATCGTGATCATTGCGATTCTGGCGGCGTTGCTGTTCCCGGCGGTCAAAAAAGTCCTCCAGAAAGCCGAAATCAACCAGGCTCGGGGTGACGTGAAGAACATCGAGCACGCCATTAAAGCGTTTGTGACGGAATACGGCTATTTGCCGGCCACCGCAACGGTCGATACTTGGTACGATTCGGGTTCGGCCAGCAGCATTTACAACGTCTTGCGGGCGACGACGGCGAGCACGCTCAACCCGCGGAAAATTGTTTTCTTGGAGACCCCCAGCCGGAAGGGCGCGTTCGACGGCAGTGGCAATTTTCTGGATCCTTGGGGGCAGGTTTATTATCTGAAATTGGACAATGATTATGATGGGGTAATTGATCACCACGGCACCCGGCGAATGTCGGTGGTGGTGGTCAGCTATGGCCCGAACAAAATCCAAGATGATCCCAACCTGAGTCAAAGCGATGATATCGTCAATTTTCAATAAACGCCGGGGACTTGTGCACCGTCGTGTCCGCCGTAGCTTTCGCGGAGGCGGAAGCTTTAGTTGTGGCGGGTTTACTCTCGTCGAACTGCTGACGGTTATCGTCATCATCGCGATACTTGTGGCGCTGTTGTTCCCGGCCATCAAGACCACAATTCTCAAGGCGGAGACGAACCAGGCGAAGGCTGACACCGAGGCCATTGAGAACGCAATCCAAAGCTATCGGAATGAGTATGGCAAGTTGCCGACGCAGACCTCTGACCAAGGCGGTGCTGATCAACTCTATGACTCGAGCAACGCCTATCACATCTACAACACACTGCGCGCTATTTCATCGGGTTGGAATAGTGGCGCCACAGCGTTAAATCCGCGGGGGATTGCTTTCTTGGAAACGCCGTCACGCAAGGGAGCATTTGATGGAAATGGCAATTTCCTTGATCCGTGGGGCGGGACGTATCTGCTCGTGTTTGACTGTAATTATAATGGGTTAATCTCAGTCGGGTCATATACGAACCTCCCCGGCCCGGCCTTGGTAATAAGTTATGGACCAGATCGAGTCTCCAGCAACGTCGCTACAGCCGCCGATGATATCGTCAACTACAAATAAACGGGGGTTCACCCTCATTGAATTACTCGCCGTCATTGTCATCATGGCGTTGATCGCCGCGATTGGCTTTCCGGCGATGAAGGCTATGTCGGGTACTGCATTGCAGACCGCTTCCCGCCAATTTTCCAACGCGCTCATTCTGGCCCGGCAATATGCCATCAACATGCGCACCCCGGTCCGGGTCACCATCGCGGTGGACTCCACCAAAATGGGGGCCGCCAGCAGCAATCTGATTTGCCGGGCCTACGCGATATATTGGGCCTCCAATGATCTAAATGGAGCGACCATTGCGTGGTGGCCCTTGCAGGATTGGCGAGTTTTGCCGACCGGGGTCATTTTTTCGGATCACAATACTTCGTCGTATAATTGGGTAACCCCCGACCCAGTGCCGGCGCCTGGCCAGCAAACTCGTACTCTGGGAAGCGGCTCACCGGAATGGCAGTACTTCAATAATGCCAGCAGTACCATGCCATTGATTACCAATGTTGCGTTGGCCAGCTCGACGAATAACATAACGACCAGCTACATTGAATTCCGGCCAACTGGGGCCGCGGCGGAAATCGCTTCATCCAGCGGAGTCGGGGGCGTCCGTTTGGCGCTCGGAACTGTGACCATTCCCGGCAATCGCACACTCGTACTCAATAACACGAGTAACTGGGTGTGTGTGGAGTACGACAACCGGATCGGTCGCGTGCGAGTTCGCAACCCGGAGAGTTACCAATGAGAAGCCAGCAACTTTTCACCGCTTCCTCAAGTCGTCGGCGCCGAACATGGGGTCAGGCGGGATTCAATTTGATCGAGGTGTCGCTGGCCATTGCCATTTGTTCGATTGGTTTGATTGCCTTGATGGGGTTGTTGCCGACCGGCACCGAGGCGAGCCGGCGCGCGGGGGATGATACGTTGGCGACATCACTGGCTAGCGATATCCTGCATTGGCGGCGGATTTCGCCCTATACCAATTCGACCTATTTGCCGATGGGCAGTCCGCCGTTAAACACCCGGGCCACCGTGCAGATGTACAACGATTCGATGGGCAATTTTGCCGTGGACGAATACAACAACCCGAATCCTTTCTTCTCGGGTAATTATTTTCTCACGACATACAGTGTCATTGACCACCCCATGTATCCCGGTGTTCTTGATGTGGCGCGGCTGGTGGTTACCATCGAATGGCCGGCGCTGAGTACCAACCGGACGAAACGGGTTTTCGTCAGTGACTATGCGAGGTGGCAATGAATTGGCTAGGTTTCGGAGGGCCACGCCTTGTCGTGGCCGCGACGGTGGAACCAATGCAAAGGTCGCGCAGAAGTGCGACCCTCCGAAGTACCGGGTTCACCTTGGTTGAATTACTGGCCGCGATGGTGGTGCTCGCGCTGCTCATGTCCATCATCTTTGGGATTTTCAACCAAGCCTCGAAAGCCTGGATTTTGGCCGAGAGCCGCACGGAGAATTTCCAAGGTTCGCGTGCGGCGCTCGACATCATGTGCCGGGAATTGGAAGGCGCGATGGTCGGTGTGCGCACCAATGCCAACGGAACACAAACCCGGGTCAATCTTGTTACCTTTGAAAACTCCGGCGCGGCCGCAATCCCGACCGGTTCCGGGACAATCACTCCAACCTTCGCCACCGGCTACGGCAATCTCAGCGTCACTTCGCCAAATGACGCCATTTTTTTCATTACTCAGGCTCCTGATTCGAAGTCGAGCAGTAGTGACTATATTGATTTAGCCGAATGTGGCTACTTTGTCGGCTTCTCAACAGCCACGAGCGGCAATGGTGGTATTCCCCGGGGCTACTATGGGCTATTCCGGCATTATGCGCGAAGTAGTGCCACAGCTAGTTGGGATTTCTTCGGCAACACGGCCAATTGGTGGAGCACTGTCCAAGCGGTTAAAACACCATTCTTGGATAATGTGATCCGCTTCGAACTCCGGTATGAGTATGCGAATCCTGATGTCGGTGTGACCAATGGCACCTCGATCGTCGAAAACTGGAACACCACGTCAGGTGGTCCATTGTCTTCCATCGTCCCCGACCCAACCACTCAATTGCCGCGCGCCTTTCACCTTCGGCTCTCCGTGATTGATCGCCGGTACGCCGCCCGGTTGGCTGTGATCCTCAACAACGGATCGCTCGGGAGCAATCTCAACAATGTCCCTTACAACTTGGATGCGATTTCAAATACCGCACTCCAACGAACTCTGAAAGAAGGGATGCGGACCTTCTTCCGGACGGTTTATCCGCGAGGTGCCTCGTGAAGACCCGCATCCTGAAATCTCAACGCAGTATCGCCTTGGTGTTGACCTTGGCGGTCTTGGCGGTGCTCTCGTTGATTGTTATTGGTTTTCTGGTGAGCATGCGCACCGAGCAATCGGCAGCGCGCAACGCGGTTCATGTCACGGTGGCCCGTCAGATGGGGCAGGCGGCCGTGGATAATGCGGTCTACTTGATGCGTGCCAACATGCCAGCCTTAGGGCCCAGTAATTCGTTTGTGACCATGGCCGGGGCCGCGGTTGCCTGGCCAACAGCGCCGCCAGCCGGCGGACAGCTCTTTTCTGTATCCAGCGCCGGCACGATTGACCTGAATGCTGACCAGGTGATCGTTTCCGCCAGCAACAGCCTCTATGCCACAGCCGCTGACCGGCAAATTGTCGCCAATTGGGTTAATGTAGCTACCAACGGAACTGACGGGTCCGGGGGGCACCCGTTGATTGGCCGGTTTGCATTCTGGGTGGATGATGAGGCGGCGAAACTGAATATCAATGTCGCCAAAGAACGCTTTGACGCCCTCGGTAACACTACGTCAAATCTGGATCTGACCGTGCTTTTGAACATTGCCTCCAGTCGCGCGGCTGCGACGCATGAATATGCCCGGACGAATGGCTTCTTCAGCCCAGAACAATGGCAAATGGCCGGTAGCGGTGGCAGCGCCATCACCTACGGGTTTTACCAACAGCATCAGTTTTCCATCACCCCGTTCAGCACCGACGCCGGTCAAACCCCGTGGGGTAGTCAGAAATTTTACCTCAACACTGACTTCGCTTCTTTCCAAGCCGAAATTGACGGCGGCGCAACAAACACCTTGGCCGCCCCGGTCTTGGTCAACTGGTTTGGTCAGACCTTCGCCGACAAGTATGGCGGCAATGTGAATCTCGTCAAACAAATGCTGGCCAACATGTGCGACTTCCGTTACTCACCCAGCGGCCCCACCAATACCTGTACCGGGGCCCAAGGCGGCTACCTCGACGCCAACGGCATTCCGCTCCATTACCTCGGGTTGAAACGGTACCCGCACCTCAACGAAATTGGCGTCCAAGCCACTTACTTCCGCCCCAATGCCAATGAAATCCAATGCAAGCTCTGGTTTCTTGTCGAAGTGGTCAATCCCTACGATCAACAGTGGGGGATCGGCGGCCAAATTCGCCTGAGCATGGATAAACTCACCTACCGAGTCTCCAATGCATTGGGTGGCTGGAACTACACTTGTGGCTACGATACTGGTTGGGCTCAGAATGCCCTGTGTCCCAATCCGGCCAATGTGCCGACCTATGCCAGCGCTCAAGAAGTCACTTACGATATTACGGCGAATATCCCCGCCAACAGTTCGGCAGTGTACGAGATTCCCGTTTGGGTTGGAAACCCGGAAGCCGGTGACACCAATACCGTGATTGACCGAGTCTTTGCGCGCGTCAATCGCGTGCGCTTGCTGCAAACCCAAAATGCGTCCACCTCCATCCGCGATTGGGCCGACACCAAAGATTTTGACACTCGCAACGGCGGCGTGGCCAACCAAGATCATTTTGCCTTCACCAACAACATTCAAGCTGTTGGGGCCACCGGCCCATTCCCCGGCTACAACGACAACAACACCCTTGGCATTGCCAAGAACGATCCGCGAGTTCGCCGCTTTGCCAACTGGGCACCCCCCGGAGATGGCACCGCTAAAGTCCAACCGTGGACACCGGTCGGCTTCGACAACGCTTATCCAACGACGCTGCCCAACGCCTCCGGGGCCCAGAATAGCGTCGTGGACATGGCTATCGGCACCGGCATTGCCAATCTCCCGAACGACATCCTGCCCTCCGGCGCGGGCTTGCCGGCGGGGACTAATGTCCTTACTTCCCCGTCGTTCTACATGAAGACCAGCACGAACAATCTCCCGTATGAATCCGTCGGCGAACTCGGTTACATTCACACTGGTCTCCAATGGCGAACGATCCGGCTCCAACCTTGGCCCGCGCCCGAATCCACCGCCAACTACATTCCCGATTGGGCGGTGCTCGACATCTTCTCCGTAACGAATGCGCCATTGTCTGGGCGGATCAACATTAATGGCATCGTCACCAACCTAGCCAGCGCGACCACCCCGCTGCGTCTCACTCCGCTCCAGGGTTTGCTTACCGGGATCAACTCCGGCAATGGCCTCGGTCAAGCCACCGATCAACTCCGCATCGCCAGCAACATCTACAACCTTGTTTGGGCAGATACGGGGGCGCTGAGTTGGGCGGCGAAACGCAGCACTGGCGGTCGCACCTTCAACCCCGGCGTCTTCAACATGATCGGTGAACTTTGCGAGATTGACCTGATCTCCACCAACGGCAATCCCTCGACCATCTGGACCAACGACTTCGTCCGCGAGGGGCGGATCCGCACCTTTGCCAACCTCGTCACCACACGCTCCGACACCTTTACCGTGTGGGGCATTGGCCAGGCGATTCAGGACATCATCGATCCGAAAGGTACGGTTGATGCCGGTGATTTGATCACCGCAGAAGTCAAAGTTCAGGCGGTCGTCCAGCGCTACGAAGAGAACGGCCAAGCCAAATTCCGCACCCTCTACTTCCGCTATCTCACGCCCTGAGCGCGCGTGCGTTGCCGGATTGCTCTGGCGGCAGTGCTCTCAACTCGCTACTTCACAGAAGTGGCTTCAGCACGCGATTGACAACTTGTCCAGCAGTCATCCTGCGCCTGACAGCCTGTCTTGAATTGACGCGCGATCTGTTTCGCGCTGATCTATTCTAACCTTCTACACCGCAACTGGTTGTCAGTCTGTCGCGTGTCGTGGCATTGGCAGTGCTAAACCGCAGGATGTGAATGTCACTGTTCTGAAAAACGTCCTCGAAGCCAACGACTCCATCGCGGCCAAACTGCGCGAGCGACTGACCGCCAAGAAGATCACCACCGTCAATCTCATCAGCGCCCCGGGTGCCGGGAAAACCTCGCTCTTGGAATTGACCATCCCGCGTCTCAAATCCCATTGCCGGATCGGCGTTCTCGAAGGCGACATCGCCACCACGCGCGACGCCGACCGGATTGCCAAGCTCGACGTGCCGGTTGTCCAACTTCTCACGGGCGGCGCATGTCACCTCGAAGCGCCACTCGTCCAGCGCGGCTTGGATGCGCTCAACCTCGACGCCCTGGACCTCATCTTGATCGAGAACGTCGGCAACATCGCCTGCCCGGCCGAGTTCGATCTCGGCGAGACCTGCAAAGTCGGCATCCTCAGCGTCACCGAAGGCCACGACAAACCCGGCAAATATCCGTTGCTCTTCCACGAGATCAGCGCGCTCGTGCTCAACAAAATTGATCTCCTGCCCTACACCGATTTCAACTTCGACCAGTTCGTCGCTGACTTCCGCAAGCTCAACGCGACTGCGCCGATCTTCCAAGTCTCCTGCAAAGCCGGTCAAGGCATCGCCCAATGGGCGCACTGGCTGGAACACGTGACCGCTGGTGAACTCGACATCGCGCCCCATCATCACCACGACGATCTGGCCGACGTCATCACACCGCACGCGCACCCCCACAAAACTGAATTTGTGAAAGTGAGCCACGGATGAAAACTCGGGTACGGGCGCGGATTCACGGGCGCGTCCAAGGCGTCGGCTTCCGGCCGACCGTCTACCGGTATGCCACGCACCTCGGGCTGGCCGGGTACGTCTGCAACGGCCCGCATGGCGTCACCCTTGAAGTTGAAGGCGAAGACCTCAACGTCGGTTTGTTCTTCACGCGCCTGACCGGCGCACCGCCGCCGCAAGCGAGCATTGAAAACATCGAGAAGCAAGTCCTCGGCACCAAAGGCTACGAGCGGTTCGAAGTCATCGAATCCGAACCCGACGGCGAGCTTGCGATGCACATCACGCCTGACTTGGCGCTCTGCGACGATTGCGCCCGCGAACTCCGCGATCCGCGCAACCGCCGGTATGGTTATGCGTTCACCAACTGCACCAACTGCGGCCCCCGCTTCACGATCATCCGCGACTTGCCCTACGACCGCGCCAACACCTCGATGGCCGGCTTCGCCATGTGCCCGCCGTGCGACCACGAGTATCACAACCCCCATGACCGGCGGTTCCACGCGCAACCTGACGCGTGCCCGAAGTGCGGCCCGCAATTACAGCTCATGGTGACCGGCGGGACAAGTGAGTTGAGTCAACCGCTGCAGAAGACCGAGGAATTGCTCCGGCGCGGGCGGATCGTTGCCATCAAGAGCCTGGGCGGTTTTCATCTCGCTTGCGATGCCTTGAGCCGCGAAGCCGTCGCGCGCCTCCGGCACCGCAAGCAACGCCCGCACAAATCATTCGCCGTCATGTTTCGCGACCTGGTGGCGGTGCGGAAATATTGCCAGGTCAACGAGGCCGAAGAGGCGGAGTTGCTCAGTTCCGCGCATCCGATCGTCGTTCTGAAATCCAAGTCGCCGGCCCTCCAGCCCACCATTGCCCCCGACTCCAACACCATCGGCGCCTTTCTGCCCTACACGCCGCTGCATTGGCTGCTGCTGGAAAAATTCGACGCGTTGGTCATGACCTCCGCCAATCTCGCCGAGGAACCGATCGCCAGCGAAGATTCCGAATTGCCGGCGGTGTTCGACGCCGTGCTCACGCACAACCGCCCCATCGTCCACAAATGTGACGACTCTGTCGTGCGCGTCATCAATGGCCAGCGGCAATTCTTCCGCCGCGCCCGCGGCTTCGCGCCGAACGCGATTCGATTTGCGCCAGACTCCGCCGCGATCCTGGCCGTCGGTGGCGAACTCAAAAACACCTTCTGCCTCGCCCGCGCCGGCAACGCGTTTCTCTCGCAGCACATCGGCGACCTGAAAGATTTCAAGACCTACAACCATTTCGCCGCCGAAATTGCCGAGTGGCGGCGCCTGATGCGAGTCGAGCCGACGGTGGTCGCCCACGATTTGCACCCGGCGTATCTGTCGACCCGATTCGCCAAGGAATTCGTGGCCTCGACAAAAATCGGTGTCCAACACCATCACGCCCACATCGCGAGTGTGATGGCGGAACACGACTTGCACGACTTCGTCATCGGCGTTGCGCTCGACGGCACCGGCTCCGGGACGGATGGCACGGTTTGGGGCGGCGAAGTTCTCGTGGCGAACCGGGCGGATTTCGAGCGCGTGGCGCATTTCAAACAATACGCCTTGCCGGGCGGTGACAAAGCCGTCGAAGAACCGTGGCGGATGGCGACGAGCATGTTGGCGGCGGAGGAATTGATCCAACCGAATCGTCGCACGGAGCCGATTTTTAAGATGATCGAGGCGCAATTCAATTCACCGCTGACTTCGAGCGCCGGGCGGTTGTTTGATGCGGTGGCGGCCATTCTCGGTTTGGGGGATGTGGTGAGCTACGAAGCGCAGGCGGCCATCCGGCTGGAGGCAGTGGCGGACGCAACAGTGGAAGCCAAGTATCCCTTCGAGATCGCCTTTCACCAACAACCCTGGATTCTCAACTTTGGCGCGATGCTCCGGCAGATTATGACCGACAAACGCGCCGGTGTGCCGGTCAGCGAAATCTCCGCCAAATTCCACAACACGATTGCCGGCGCGATTGTGCAGACGTGCCGGTTCATTCGCGGGCAACGCAACCTCAATACCGTCGCCTTGTCGGGCGGCGTTTTTCAAAACGAACTGTTGTTGCGCCGGTTGGTCGAGAGTTTGCAGCGGAACTATTTCAAGGTCTACACCAACACCCGCGTCCCGCCCAACGACGGCGGATTGGCGCTCGGACAAGCTGCCGTTGCGGCAGCAAGGACGGCGGCATGTGCCTAGCCGTTCCAGCGCGGATCGTTGAATTGCGGGAAACTACCGCGACCATTTCCGTAGACGGCGCATTGCGGGATGTGGATGTGTCGTTGATTGAGGAACCGCGGTTGGGCGATTACGTGCTGATCCATGCCGGGTTTGCCATTCACAAGTGGGAACAGAGTGAAGTGGAGGAATTGGAAGAAATTCGGAGCGCGACGGCATGAAACTTCCACTCCAGGAAATTGCCGGCCTGGCGCAACGGCTCACCCGGCCGGTGCAGTTCATGGAGGTGTGTGGAACCCACACGATGGCGGCGTACCGGTCGGGATTGCATCAGCTCTTGCCGCCGAATGTGCGGTTGCTCTCGGGGCCGGGTTGTCCGGTGTGCGTGACGGATCCGAGCTACATTGACGCCGCGATTGAGTTGGCCGGTCATCCCGACATCATCGTGGCCACGTTCGGTGATCTCTTGCGCGTCCCCGGTAGTGATTCGTCATTGGAGCAGGAACGCGCCGCCGGCGCCAATGTGCGCATCGTGTATTCGCCGAGCGATGCGCTGGTGTTGGCGCGGGAGTGTCCGTCGAAGAAAGTGGTGTTCCTCGGCGTCGGTTTCGAGACGACGGCGCCGACCGTGGCGTGGGCGATCAGCCAGGCGGCACTCGATGACCGCAAAAACTTTTTTGTGCTCTGTGCCCACAAGACGATGCCGCAGGCGATGGATGCGTTGCTGCACGGGCAAGCAGTCAAGATTGACGGCTTTATCTGTCCCGGCCATGTCAGCGTGATTACCGGAGCGCAGATGTACCGGTTCATCTGCGAGCGCTACCGGATTCCGTGCGTCGTGACCGGGTTCGAGCCGTGGGACATTCTGAGCGCAATCAAAATGCTGTTGCGGCAAGTCGTGGAGGGCCGCGCGGAAGTGGAGAACGAATACAGCCGGTCCGTCTCCGAAGCTGGCAATCCCGTGGCGCAGCGGTTGATGGCGCAAGTCTTCGAGCCGTGTGACGTGGTGTGGCGCGGGATCGGGACGATTCCCGGCAGCGGGTTGCGGATTCGGAAGGAGTACGCGCGCTTTGATGCCGCAGTGGCGCTGGATGTGACGTTTGTCGAGGCGCGCGTGAATCCCTCTTGTTTGTGCGGGACGGTGATGCGGGGGATGGCCACGCCGTTTGATTGCCGGCTGTTTGGCCGGGCGTGTTCGCCCAGTCATCCAATCGGCCCCTGCATGGTGTCGAGCGAAGGTGTGTGCGCAGCCTGCTTCAAGTATGAAAAGAGGGCGGCAGCATGAACCGCCACCGGATTCTTCTGGCGCACGGGGGCGGCGGGTCGCTGACGCAGGAACTGATTCAGCGGTTGTTTGTGCCGGCGTTCAAGATGTCGTCGCTTGACGACGCGGCGGTGTTGGCGGTGGACCGGGTGCGGTTGGCGTTCACCACGGACAGCTATGTGGTCAAGCCGTACGTCTTTCCGGGCGGCGATATCGGGCGGCTGGCAGTTTGCGGGACAGTCAACGATTTGGCGGTGCAAGGCGCGCAACCGTTGTGGTTGAGCTTGAGTTTTATTTTGGAAGAAGGGTTACCGGTGGCGGACCTGGAAAGCATCGTCGCCTCCATTGCGACCACGGCCAGCGAGGCTGGGGTCACGATTGTGACGGGCGACACGAAGGTCGTCGAGCGCGGCCAGTGTGAAGGCTTGTACATCAACACGGCCGGGATTGGCCGGGTGGCGGGCCGCCGGTCGGTGAGTCATGCCGGGGCGAAGCCGGGCGATGTGGTGTTGATCAACGGCCCCATCGGCGAGCACGGCGTGGCGGTGATGAGTCGGCGCGCGGGGATTGAATTTCAAACGAGCGTGGTCAGCGATAGCGCACCGGTCTGGCCGTTGGTGAAGGCGATTCTTGATCTGGGCGCGGAGGTGCACACGTTGCGGGATCCGACGCGCGGCGGCGTGGCGGCGGCGTTGAACGACATCGCGACGGCGTCGGGCGTGGGAATTCGGCTGGAAGAAAAAGCGCTGCCAATTGGCCGGGAAGTGCGCGGCGCGTGCGATTTGCTGGGCCTGGATCCGTTGACGATTGCGAACGAAGGCAAGCTGTTGGTGATTTGCCGGCAAGCCGACGCCGAGCGCGTGTTGGCGACGATGAAACGGCAGCCGCTCGGCCGGCAAGCCGTGGTGATTGGTGAAGTGATGGAAACCCCCAAGGCGATGGTGTTGCTCCGCACCACCATCGGCGGTGAACGCATCGTGGATATGCCCACGGGCGAGGATTTGCCGCGGATCTGCTGAAGGAATCTATGAGCACGACAAAACGGAAGTTTGTAACGATGGACGGTAACGAAGCGGTCGCCCACGTGGCGTTCCGCACAAACGAAGTGATCGCGATTTATCCGATCACCCCTTCGTCGCCGATGGGCGAATGGGCCGATGAATGGGCGGCCAAAACAGTCCCGAACATTTGGGGCACGGTGCCGTCGGTGATCGAGTTGCAGAGCGAAGCGGGCGCAGCCGGAACGGTGCATGGTGCATTGCAGACCGGATCGCTGACGACGACGTTCACGGCGTCGCAGGGATTGCTGTTGATGATCCCGAACATGTTCAAGATTGCCGGCGAATTGACGCCGTGTGTTTTCCACATTGCCGCGCGGTCGGTGGCGACGCATGCGTTGTCCATCTTCGGCGATCATTCGGATGTGATGGCGGCGCGCTCGACTGGTTGGGCGATGCTCTGCTCGAACTCAGTGCAAGAGGCAATGGACTTCGCGTTGATTTCGCAGGCGGCCACGCTCAAGGCGCGGGTGCCGTTCCTGCATTTCTTTGACGGTTTCCGCACGTCGCACGAAGTCGCGAAAGTTGAGGTGCTGACAGAAGACGACATGCGCGCGATGATCGACGACGAGCTGGTGCTCGCGCATCGCGGACGTGGGTTGACGCCCGACCGGCCGGTCTTGCGCGGGACGGCGCAGAACCCGGATGTCTTTTTCCAAGCCCGGGAAGGCTGCAATCCGTTTTACGCGGCGTGCCCGGATATTGTGCAGTCGGCGATGGACAAGTTCGCCGCCCTGACCGGCCGGCAATACAAACTCTACGAGTACTACGGCGCACCGGATGCCGAGCGCGTGATCGTGATGATGGGGTCGGGCTGCGAGGCGGCGCTGGAGACGGTGGATTTTCTGAAAGGCAAGATCGGCGTGCTGAAAGTCCGGCTGTACCGGCCATTCGACACGGCGCGGTTTGTCGCGGCGTTGCCGGCGACGGTGAAATCGTTGGTGGTGCTCGACCGGACAAAAGAACCGGGCGCGACCGGCGAGCCGTTGTATCAGGACGTCGTGACGGCGTTGGCAGAACAGGGGCGGAAGATACCGGTCCTCGGTGGCCGGTATGGACTGTCGTCGAAGGAATTCACGCCGGCCATGGTCAAGGCGGTCTTTGAGGCGGACCGGAACCATTTCACAGTCGGCATCAACGACGACGTGAGTCACACGAGTCTCGCGTTTGACCCGCATTTCTCGACGGAGTCGGACAAAGTCGTGCGTGCGGTGTTTTATGGACTCGGTGCAGACGGGACCGTCGGCGCGAACAAAAACTCGATCAAGATTATCGGCGAAGAGACGAACAACTTTGCCCAAGGGTATTTTGTGTACGACTCGAAGAAGTCCGGCTCGATGACCGTGTCGCATCTGCGGTTCGGGCCGGAGCCGATTCGCTCGACGTATCTGGTGTCGAAGGCGAATTTTGTGGCGTGTCACCAACCGATTTTCCTCGAACGCTATGACATGCTCAAGGATGTCGTGACCGGCGGGACGTTCCTCTTGAATTCGCCGTTTGGGCCGGAGGTCGTTTGGAGCAAGTTGCCGCGCCCGATTCAAAAGAACATCGTGGAGAAACAGTTGAAGTTCTACGTGATTGACGCGGTGAAGGTCGCGCACAACAGCGGCATGGGCGGACGCATCAACACCGTCATGCAAGTATGTTTCTTCGCCATCTCGGGTGTGTTGCCTAAGGACGAAGCGATCAACGCGATCAAGTATTCGATCAAGAAGACCTACGGCAAGAAGGGCGATGAGATCGTGAACATGAATCTCAAAGCCGTGGACTCGACGTTGGAGCACATGCACCAAGTGGTCGTACCGGCTGCCGTAAGCAGTGAGCTGGCGTTTGCGCCGCCTGTCTCCAAGGATGCGCCGGGCTTCGTGCGCAATGTCCTCGGTGAGATCATTGCCGGCCGCGGCGATCTGTTGCCGACGAGCGCGTTGCCCTGTGACGGCACGTTCCCGACCGGCACGGCCCGGTATGAGAAGCGGAACATCGCGTTGGAGATACCGGTGTGGGATCCGAACGTCTGCATTCAATGCGGGAAATGCGCGATGGTCTGCCCGCACGCGGTGATCCGGGCGAAAGTATATGAGCCGGTGACGACCATGCCGGCAACCTTCAAGTCCACAGCGGCGCGCGATAAGGATTGGAAGGAGACCGGGTTGAGTTTCACGATCCAGGTCGCGCCGGAAGATTGTACCGGCTGCGCGCTGTGCGTGGATGTGTGCCCGGCCAAGAACAAGAGTGAGCCGAAGCTCAAGGCGATCAACATGGCGGCACAACCGCCGATTCGCGAAACGGAAGTGGCGAACTGGGACTTCTTCCTGAAGATACCGGAACTGGACCGGCGGAAGATCAAAGTCGGCAGCATTCCGCATCAGCAATTGCAGCAGCCGTTGTTTGAGTTCAGCGGCGCGTGCGCGGGCTGCGGCGAGACGCCGTATGTGAAGTTGATGAGTCAGTTGTTCGGCGACCGGCTCATCGTCGCGAATGCGACCGGTTGCACTTCGATCTACGGCGGTAATTTGCCAACCACGCCGTGGACGGTCAACGCGGAGGGACGCGGGCCGGCGTGGTGCAACTCGTTGTTCGAGGACAACGCGGAGTTTGGCTTGGGTTTCCGGGTGTCGCTCGATAAGCAGCAGGAGTTTGCCGGTGAGTTGCTCAAGAAACATGCGAGCATCGTCGGCGATGATTTGGTGACGGCCATTCTGACGGCGCCGCAAGCGACGGAAGCCGACATCTATGACCAACGCCAGCGGGTGGAGGCGGCAAAACAGAAATTGCGCGGAGTCAGCACACCGGCGGCGAAGTCGCTGGCGGCGGTAATCGACATGCTCGTGAAGAAGAGCGTTTGGATCATGGGCGGCGACGGCTGGGCGTACGACATTGGGTTCGGCGGATTGGATCACGTGTTGGCGAGTGGCCGGAACGTGAACATCCTCGTGCTCGACACCGAAGTGTACTCGAATACCGGCGGGCAGATGTCGAAGTCCACGCCGCGCGGCGCGGTGGCGAAGTTTGCGGCGAACGGCAAAACGCTCGGGAAGAAAGACCTCGGCCGGATCGCGATGACCTACGGGCACGTGTACGTGGCGAGTGTGGCGATGGGCGCGCGCGACGAGCACACGCTGCGGGCGTTCCTCGAAGCGGAGAGTTACGACGGGCCGTCGTTGATCATTGCCTACAGCCATTGCATCGCGCACGGCATCAACATGACCACGGCGATGCAGAATCAAAAAGCGGCGGTCAACTCCGCGCAGTGGTTGCTCTACCGGTACGATCCGCGGCGGATCGCGACGGGCGACAATCCGTTGCAACTGGATTCCCGGCCACCGAAGCAACGGGTGGATGAGTTCCTGATGATGGAGAACCGGTTCAAGATGTTGACCAAGAGCGACCCGGAACGGGCGAAGATGTTGTTCAAACAAGCACAGACCGATGCGGAGAAACGCTTCAAGCGGTTCGAGTATCTGGCGACGTGGAAACCGAACGGCGCAGTCGCGACGAAGGAGATTTGATTATGGACCTACGAACTACCTACATGGGCTTGTCGTTGAAAAATCCACTCGTGGTGTCGGCCTGTCAGCCGTTGTCGGACGAGATCGGCAAGATCCGGCATATGGAAGATGCCGGTGCGGCGGCGGTGGTGTTGTACTCGCTGTTCGAGGAGCAACTCCGGCTCGAGACCTATGAACTGGAGCATCATCTCAATACCGGCACGAATTCCTTCCCGGAAGCGCTCTCGTATTTTCCGGAGCCGGCGGAGTTCCAACTCGGCCCCGAGGAATACCTCGAACACATCCGCAAAGCCAAAGCAGCGGTGAACATCCCGGTCATTGCCAGCCTCAACGGCAGCACGCTCGGCGGTTGGACGGATTTCGCGAAACAGATTCAGCAGGCTGGTGCCGATGCGTTGGAGTTGAACATCTACTACATCCCGACCGACATCCATCTGAGCGGCGCGGCGGTCGAGAAGACCTACCTTGATATTCTCAAGGCTGTGAAATCGGCCGTAAAGATTCCGGTCGCGGTGAAGCTGAGTCCGTTTTTCTCGAACATGGCCAACATGGCCGTGCAACTCGATGAAGCCGGCGCCGACGCGTTGGTGTTGTTCAACCGGTTTTACCAACCCGATCTCGACATCGACCAATTGGAAGTCCAGCCCAGTGTCCTGCTCAGCACGCCGCAGGCGCTGCGGTTGCCGTTGCGTTGGATCGCGATGTTGCACGGGCGCATCCGGGCGGATCTCGCCGCGACCAGCGGCATCCACACTTCGCGCGACGCGCTGAAAATGTTGATGGTCGGTGCGAATGTCACCGAACTTGCCTCGGCATTGCTCGCGCGCGGAATTGACCATATTCGCGTCGTTGAGCAAGGCATCCGCGAGTGGATGACGGAACACTGGTACGACTCCGTCACGCAATTGCAGGGCAGCATGAGTCAGATGAAATGTCCCGATCCGAGCGCGTTCGAGCGCTCCCAATACATGCGGGCTTTGGCCAACTACAAGCCCGCGTCCGGGAGGTGAGTCGTATGAAATACAGTCGTGAAGAAGCCATCCAGCGCATCCGGCAATTCCTGGTCGCCAACCAGCGTCCCGAGGAGACGACCTGCCAGGCGGCGGCGCGCGTCGGCATCTTCTGCCATGGATACGATCAATGGAGTGTCGCCCAACTGCGCGACCGGTACCCGTGGCTCGCCAAGAAGATGCCGGAGAACACGCCGCGCGAGGAGTTTCTCAAGCTGATCGTCGCGTGGGACGGCGCCCGTCAACTCGTGACGCACACCACGACGACGTGTGATGCCAAGGCGGCGGACCATGAGGGTTGTTTGGGTTTCGACCGATTCAGCAACTCGCAGCTCAAGCGGTTGTGTCCGCAGGTTTTCAACGCTGAGGATGAGATTGCGGATTGGTAGTGGGCCGGAGCATAACGGTCAATATAGGTCATCCACCGGTGGCCGCGTAGCGGGCAGCGGGTGGCTGCACCGAAGTTGTTAGACTCTCACACATTTGGAGTGGTTCTTCGCAACCTGAGGTGTAGTGCGGCTACACAGCTGGCCACCACGGAGAAACACACGGCACTGAAAAGAACGGAAACACAGGCCACGCTCCTCGTCGACTGAACTAATGAACTAAGACCAGGAATCACCGACACCAGTAATAGCCAACATGCCATGCCGGGAGTAAGAAAGCCCAAGACGACACTTCCCGGAATACCGACGTGCTTGTAAATGAGCAATAGCGTCGAAACCAATACGAGTGCTCCGGTGAAACCAACCAACGCACCGCGCAAGATAGCTCGGAAGAAGCACACGCCGTCTACCTCCCGAATCCTAGCGAACACTCGATAGGCACAGATTACTCCTAGCCAGAGCGCGAAACAGGGCACACCGATGAAGAGTGCTACCAACGGACGGGATTGCGTCTCTACCACTGGACGCTCATGCCAAGATAGCGTTAAAGTGAACGCTTCCGGCGTCGCTACGGCCATAATGACAAGCACCGGCAACACGATCAGGAATAGCCATAGGAGTGCTAGCATAGACACTCTGAGCCAAGGTGATCGTATTTCCATCGCATCCACTTAGTCTAACAAGTGATTATACAGGTCTGTCTATCATCCCATTTGGCGTGATAGACGACAGGGTGTGTAATGGACCGAACCCTTGGTTGCTTCGACACAGGGGGCTTGTAGCATGGGTGTCGTTGGGGGTCAATTCGCCTCGGCCCATGGTAGTGACTAAATTCGGAGGGCCACGCTTCTGCGTGGCCGCGTTTCGTGAATGGACGCGCAGATGCGCGTCCCTCCGATGCGGTAGGACACTACCCGACCCACGGAGTGCAGTTCAAACATTTGGCCCAGAACTGTCGCCGCAGGCTTTACGCCTGCGAAGGCACGCGCACCCATAAAGGGTGCGGCTACAGCAAGTGTTGAACTAATTCAATCAACTCACACCGCCACCAACGGGAGAACTTGGTTACACCGGCTGCAACCGCACCGTGAAGCGGAACTCCGTCGGTTTGAGGCGGTGTTGCTCCCACGGGCCGGGACCGCAACTGGCGCTGCCGATCCCGTGGTGGGCGTGATCCAGATTCACCGTGATGAAATCGAGCGGCACGAGGTCAGTCGTATGCCGGGCTTTCTCCAAATCCATCGTCGTAAACCGGTGTGCACTGAAATTCTCCACGCCGGTCACGCGAAAGCCGGGGAATTCGACCCAGCGCACATCGGTGCGGTTCCCATTTTCCTGCGGGAAAATGTACGGCGTGTAGAGTTCATCCAGCGTGGCGGTCCACCAGCCGAACCGTTGCGCCTGTTTCGTATCCCGGTAACCTTCGCCGGGCCCGCGTCCGAACCAGCGGACAGTCGCGTCAGTTCCCGGTAGGGTCAGCTGCAATCCGATCCGCGGAATCGTTGCCGGCAGTTCGCCGTAGGGGACACCGTGGACTTCGATATGGACGGCGCCGTTGCCTGTGATCGTGTACGTGTACTCGCAGTGGAAGCCATGATTGAAAACCGGGGGAGCGATGCGGACACGAGCCTTGATGGTGACAACATTGCCGGTGTGTTCGACTTCCACACGGTCGGTCCGGTGCTGCAGCCACTGCAGGCC
The DNA here is from genome assembly GCA_022072455.1 of Verrucomicrobiia bacterium. Taxonomy (GTDB): domain Bacteria; phylum Verrucomicrobiota; class Verrucomicrobiia; order Palsa-1439; family Palsa-1439; genus CAINDI01. Next base: position 77,567 of record JAJVHY010000015.1, read on the forward strand.
GGCTTTGCGCCAGCGGGTCGCGTCTTGGTCGACGCCCCACGAGGCGCGGTCGTTGTCGGTGGTGGCGCGCCAGAAATTCAGACGTGGGCCGGTATGAAGCAGTGAATTCCAGTTGGTTATGACGGCGCGGACTTTGTCGAAACTGAACGCGAGAAATGAATTGGAGAGTTCGACAGTGGTGGGGGAGTCAGTCAGCTTGATTACCGGGCCGGTCGCGGCGGGGACGCCGCTCCCACCGGCGGTGGAAAGCTCGAATTGGGCCCAGGCGACTTCGTGGCCGCGTCTGGCCCAGAGCGTATCACCGGCCAGCGTGAAACTGAGGTTGAGGAAGGCGTTGCCGGCGGGCGGGTCGTAGAGTAATTCGAACTCCCGGCTCTCGTGCGGCGGCACGACCGGCATTGCGCCCGTGCCGGCTTGGGTGATCTGGCCGTCCACGGTGATGTTCCAGTTCAATTCGAGATGGTCGAGGTTGATGAAGTCGTACCGGTTATGAATCCGGCACCGGCTGCCGATTTTCTCCACCTTGACCGGCTCGATGACTTTCTTGAGTTCGAGCAGACCCGGTGACGGCCGACGATCCGGAAAGACGAGGCCGTCACAGACGAAGTTGCCGTCATTGGGTTCGTCGCCGAAGTCGCCACCGTAGGCGAAGTACTCGCGGCCGTCGGCGGTGCGTTGCCGGATGCCGTGGTCGCACCACTCCCAGACGAACGCACCCATGAGCCGGTCATATTGGTAGATGGCATCCCAGTATTCGGTCAGGCCACCGGGGCCGTTGCCCATCGCGTGAGCGTATTCGCAGAGCACGAACGGTTTGCCGGCGTAGCCGGTCCCGGGCAGTTTGAGTTTGGCGAGGATTTCTTCCTCAGTGTCGCGTCCGATGGTGATGACATCTTGGACGGGCGGGTACATGCGGCTGTACACGTCGGCGGTTTTTAATGAGTAGTCGCCCTCGTAGTGAAGCGGCCGGGAAGGATCGAGTTGCCGGGCGCGCGCGGCCATTGCGAGATGATTGCAGCCAAAATTGGATTCGTTGCCGAGCGACCACATCACGATGCATGGATGATTCCGGTCGCGGGCGATCATGCGTTCCATGCGATCCACGCACGCGGCTTCCCATTGCGGGTCTTCGGTGGGGTTGCCGACCCAGTCTTTGAGCAGGCAAAAACCGTGCGTTTCCAAATCGCATTCGTCGATCACGTAGAAACCGTACTGGTCGCAGAGGTCGTAGAAGCGCGGGTCGTTGGGGTAATGCGAGGTGCGGATGGCGTTGATGTTGTGCTGCTTCATCAACCGCAAGTCTTCGTGCATCGCCTCCAGCGGCACCGCGCGCCCGAGGTCAGTGTGCATCTCGTGCCGGTTGACGCCCTTGAGTTTGACGGCGACGCCGTTGATGAGAAACTTATCGCCCTTGATCTCGACGGTGCGGAAGCCGACGCGTTGTGGGATGACTTCGACGATGTGGCCGAGCGGGTCTTTGAGGGTGACGAGGACGGTGTACAACTGCGGGTCTTCCGCCGACCAGAGGCGTGGTTGGCCGGGACAATCCAGCAGGATGGTCTCGACCTTGAATCCGTGGGTGGGACCGTCCAGCGTGGTTTCCACTTCGAGTTTGCCGGTCGCAGGGGCATGGATGCGGAGGTCGGCGATGTAGGTCGTGGGGCGCGCCAAGAGATAGACATCCCGGAAAATACCGCTCAACCACCACATGTCTTGGTCTTCGAGGTATGTCCCGTCCGACCACTGATAGACGCGCACGACCAGCGAGTTCGTGCCGGGCCTCACATAATCCGTGATATCAAACTCTGCCGGCAAGCGGCTGCCTTTGCTGAAGCCGGCTTCCCGGCCATTCACCCAAACATAGAAGGCCGAGTCCACGCCCTCGAAGCGCAGGAAGATTCGTTTACCGGTCCACTCCGCGTCGATCCCAAACTCGCGGCTGTAGGTGCCGGTGGGATTTTCCGTTGGCACGCGGGGCGGGTCAACGGGGAAGGGGTATTGGACGTTCGTATAATGCGGTTTGCCATAGCCGTGCATCTGCCAGCACGACGGCACCGGCAATTCGTTCCACTGCGTGGCATTGGCCTCCGCCGGGGTCGGCGCGTAGCTGAACTGCCAGGTGCCGTTGAGGAGTTTGAACCACGGCGAAGCGGACCGGTCGAATTGCCGGGCCAACTTTTCGGTGGGGTAGGGGAAGAAATGCGCGCGCCCGGCGAGCCGGCCGCGACCGATGATGGCAGGGTTTTCCCAATTGTGCATATCAACTCAATTTGATGGTGATGATTTGATGGGGCTGGTAGTCGAGTGTGAGTTCGTTGCGCGACAGTTGGACCGGCGCGGCTTCGTCTTCGAGAAGGTTGCAGGCGACGGCACGCTGGAAGTGCCGGGCGAGGCGGACCCGCGCGGTGCCACGGGCGCCGTGGCATTCGTAGAAGCGCAAAATGATCGCGTCGGAGTCCTCGGCAAATTTGATGGTGTCGAGGACAAGATTTGAGTCAGCGACGCTGGCAAACGATTCGGTCAAGGTGCCGGCGCGAAATGGGAAGTTGAACCGGTAAGCTTCGGCGACGATGCCGGCGTCGCGCCAGTTACCGGCGTGCGGGACGATGGCGAAGGCGAATTCATGGCGGCCCATGTCGGCTTGGGGGTCGGGGGATTTCGGGGCGCGGAGCAGACTGAGACGCAGCGTGTTGCCATACGTGCTGCCGCCGTATTTGCAGTCGTTGAGGATGGCGACACCGAAACCGTGTTCGCTGATGTCGAACCAGCGGTGCAGGGGAACTTCGTACCGGGCGAGGTCGTAAGCGGTGTTGTAGTGCGTGGGGCGTTCGACGTGGCCAAATTGCATCTCGTAGGTCGCGTTCATGGCGTGGACGTTGACGGGGAAGGCGACCTTGAGCATCCGGTGCGCCTCGTGCCAATCCGCGACGCAGTGGAACTCCAACCGGCGCGCGCCGGCATCGAGGCGGATGGTTTGGGTAAGCGTGCTGGCTTTGCCGATGGTGTAAGTGAATTTGATTTCGGTGCGGAGTGCGTCGCGCCGGACGATTTCCCAACGAGTGGCCGGGGCGCAGACTTGGCGGGTTTCGAGATGGAAGGGGTCCACGTCCCACGCGTCGTAATTGGTCGGCCAGTCTTCATAGATCTCGAAGAGGTTGGCGTCGCCGGCAATGGCTTCGCGACCGTTGCCGGTGAGGCTGGTCAATCGGCCGCCGGGGGTGAAGACGGCGCGGAGGTGTTGGTTTTCGAGGGTCAGATTGGTGAGTTTGACGGCGTCGGTGGTGGTGGTGAGCTTGCCGGGGCCGTAGGGTGGAGCTTCGACGTAGGTGAGCTGGCCGGCGTGTTCGACGACTTCGGCGCGGGCGAAGCCGGTGGTGTTGATCAACTGTGGGCCCGTGGGGAGGAGTTTTTCGCCGCGCGCGAAGAGGTCGGCGAATTGCCGGGCGGAATCAGCGTAGACTTCGGCGATGCTGCTGCCGGGGAGGATGTCGTGAAATTGGTTCAGGAGCAGTAACTGCCACAGGGCGGTGAGGTCGGTGCGGCGGGTGGTGGCGACGGCGAAGAATTCGAGATCGTGGAGGAGTTGTTCGGCGCGGCGGTTGTTGCGTTTGACGGCGGCCTGCGAGGTGTAGGTGCCGCGGTGGTACTCGAAGTAGAGTTCGCCGACCATGACCGGGAGATCGGTGACGTCGCGTTCGAGGCGGTCGAAGAATTCGTTGCTGGTGCGTTGGACGGTGCGGGGCAGGCCGTGGAGGTTGGTGGCGCGGCGGAGGATTTCGAGCATCGGTTTGGTCGGGCCGCCCCCGCCGTCGCCGTACCCGTAGAGCATGATGGCTTCGTGGGAGCGGTCGTGGTCGCGGAAGTCGCGGAGGTTGAGGCGCAGCCAGCTGATTTCGTTGCGGTCGCCGTAGGGTGAGAGTGAGTTGTAATTGTCGGACGGCGGGAAGTGGGTGAGGACGGCGGTGCCGTCAATGCCGCGCCAGGTGAAGGTGTGATGGTGGGGGCGGTTGAAGCGATTCCAGGACAGTTTTTGGGTGAGGAAACGCGTGATGCCGGCGAGGCGCATGAGTTGCGGGAGTTGGCCGTTGTAGCCAAAGACGTCGGGATTCCAGAATTCGCGGCAGCGTTGGCCGAATTCTTTTTCGAAGAAGCGTTGGCCGAAGAGGAATTGCCGGGCGAGCGATTCGCCGGAGGGGATGTTGCAGTCAGGTTCGATCCACGTGCCGCCGACGGGCACCCATTGGCCGGTGGCGGCGGCGGTTTTGATGCGCTGGAAGAGGTCGGGGTTGCGGTCGCGGATGAGGGCGTACTGGTAGGCTTGCGAGCAGGCGAACCGGTATTCGGGGTAATCCCGCATGTAGGTTGTTGCGCTGCTGAAACTGCGTTCGCATTTCCGGTCGGTTTCGCCGAGCGGCCAGAGCCACGCGGTGTCAATGTGGGCATGCCCGATGACGGAGAGCTCAAATTCGCGGTCGGTGGGTGGGTGTTGGTAGAGGGCGCGGATGATTTGGTGGGCGGCCGGCCAGGTGGCGCGGTCGTCGAGGGCGAAGACGTTGCAGAAGTGGTTGAGTTCGGCGAGGAGGAGGCCTTGCCAGGATTTGTCGGAGATGCCGGCTTCTTTGGCGAGTTCGGCTTCGAGTTTGGCGAGGACGTAGACGTCCCAGTAAAGTTCCCAAGCGACGGGGTCGAATCGGGCGATCTCGCAACGCCGCAACGTGAACGGGCTGCGGGTCGGCGAGAAGCCGCCGGTTTCCGCGCCGACTGGTGAACCGAATTTGACGTTGCATGCCATCTCGATCTGGAATTCCAATGCCTCGCCGCCTTGGCATTGGTCGAGCAAGATGGCGTCGGGCCGGTCGCCTTGCGTCATGTTCAAGCCTTGGGCGCTCCGGCCATTCAACCACAACGTCGCTTCGCTTTGCGTGTCCCACAGCAAATCCACACGACTGCCGGTCCAGTCCGCCGGTACAGTGGTTTGACCGCGGAACCAGTACGTCGCCCAGAGCGGGCCGAATTGTTCGTCAATTTTGGCGGGGCGAAAGCCGGTCAGCTTCTGGGCGGCGGCGTAACTGATGCGGTCGCCGGGGCCGGTGACGAGCAGGTTGGCGACTGGCCGCCGGTCGGAATAGATGAGATTGCCGAGGCGCTGGGTCAGTTGGTTGATGCGGTCGCGGGTGTAATCGGGATGGCGTAACATGATGAGGAGACTTCTACCTATGAGAAGCGGGACTGGCAATCAGATGTTATGGGTCAGGACGCGATTGGAAATCGCGGTCAGAACGAAACGTACGGCGACCCACAGTTGTCCCGCGGATTGGCCGTCACGACGTGATGCCGACGGCGGGGAGTTGCGTCGATTGTGGCCGGCTCGCAGTGTGCCAATTTGGCTTGGTTCATACGAATGAGGCTGGACTTGGTTGAGATTCTCTGGCAGAAAACTCCACGAGTTTGGTTTTCCATCCAAGCGGGTTCATTTGCGAATTCTCACAACACTCATTGGGTTGCTGATCTTGGCTGGCACAGTTGGGGCCGAACAGCCGGTGGAACTGCGCGCGTTCGGTGTCCCGCAAACGGATACCGGCGATGTGGCGTCGCAGGCGTTGTTGGAGACGATGGAGGAATTTCACCGGCAGCACCCGAATGTGCGGTTGGTGTCGCCGATTGGGTTGCAGATTCCGGGGCGGACGTGGGACCTCCAGCAGTTGATGCAGATTGCCGGCGATGTGGCGCCGCACGCGATGTATGTGAATTTCCGGATGTCGGATACGTTCATCCAGCAGCGTTTTCTTTATCCGCTCGACCAATACCTGGAACGCACGGCGGGTGTGACTCTCAAAGACGGGCATTTGCTGGAGTTGGATGACTATCTCCGGCAACTCGAACGCGGGCCGAATTTTGCGAGTGAAATCGGTCCGCGGGTTGCCCCGCAATGTTGGCGGGTGATGCGCCGGGCGTGTCCGTATGGCGCGGAATGTCCGTACGTCCATGAATGGCAGGCGACGCCGGCCGCGGTGCATCAGCACGTCTGGGGTTTTCCGATGCGGACGGTCGTGATGGCGATGTTTTACCGGAAGGATTTGTTCAATGAGGCCGGCTTGCCGGATCACGTGCCGGAGACGATGGAGGAGTTGCTGGAGTGGTCGCGGCGGTTGACAAATCCGAAACAGAACCGGTTCGGGTTGCGGTTGCATTTACAGGAGTTGTCATGGAGCACGGCGGCATTTCTGTATTCGCAGGGCGGGCGGATGGTGACGCAGGACACGAACGGGCAGTGGCGGTGTGCGTTCGACAGTGAGGCGGCGGTCGAAGCGTATTATTATGTGGCGCGATTGTTTCATGAGCCGTTCGAGAATCAGCACGGGCGGTTTGCCGGCGTGGTTTACACGGGAGTAGCCGGGGGCGTGGGGCAGGTGCAGACGGCGCTGGAGTTCAACTACCTCAACACGCAGTCCTTTGCCGGGCGCGATTTGAACCAGTGGGGTTTCGGGCCGGTGCCCAAGAGCGCGACGGGCGAGCGGGGGGCGGAGTTCAATTCAGTGATGTTGGGGATATTTGCCGGCTTGGAGAAGGATCCGGTCCGGCGCGATTTGGCGTGGGAATACATCCGGTTCTACGATGGTCCGGTCGCACGCCGGAATTTGGTGCGGAAGTACGTCGAGAACGGACTGGGCCGGTTCATGCAACCGAGTTTGTTGCGGGAGGCCGGGTACGCCGACCTGGTGGCGCAGGTGCCGAAGGGCTGGGAGGCGGCGTATCAAGCCGCGCTGGAAAGCGGGGTGCCGGAACCGTACGGCAAAAATTGCCAGTATGTGTACACCTATCTCTCCAAAGCCGTGGACCAGATCCGCACCGACAGCACGGTGCGCGACGCGATCCGCACCGGTAACGCAATCACCGCCAAAAACCGGATCCGGGAAATCCTGCAATATCGCGCGGCCCGCACCAACGAACGGATGCTGGGATTACTCCAACCGGAGGAGCGAGTGTTTCGGACGCGGGTGGCAGTGGCGGTGGCGGTGGCGATCTTGATCATCTTCACGTTGGTCTTCATCAACGTGTTCAAGACGTTCGGGTCGGCGTACAGCGCGCAATATGGAACGACGCGGGCCGGTCACTGGCAATTTCTGCGGCACCCGTGGGCGTATCTGATGTTGTTGCCGGCGTTGCTGTCCATTGCGTTGTGGGCGTATTACCCCTTGGCCCGGGGGACGGTGATCGCGTTTCAGGATTACAACGTTCGCGGCTTCAGCCGGTGGGTGGGCATGGAGAATTTCGCGACGGTGTTGTTCGATCCGGAGTTCTGGTACGCCGTGTGGATCGCGCTGAAATACGGGGCCCTCTATATTTTGTTCGGGTTTTGGACGCCGATCGCGCTGGCGTTTTTGTTGACGGAAGTGCCGCGCGGGAAAATTTTGTTCCGGACGATCTTCTATTTACCGGCTGTGCTCAGCGGGGTGGTGACGATCTTTTTGTGGAAAGGGTTCTACGGCACCGCCGGCATGATCAATCAGGTCATGAATTTTTTCATCGGTCTGCTCAATCACTTGCCGCGCGTGGAACTGGCGGCGGTCAATACGGTGTGGCTGGACTCGCCGCAGTTTGCGCTGTTTTTTTGTTTGTTGCCGACGGTCTGGGCCGGGATGGGACCGGGGTGTTTGATTTATCTGGCGGCGCTGAAGACCGTGCCGGAAGAAATCTACGAAGCCGCCGACGTCGATGGCGCCGGCATCCTGACGAAAGTGTTTCAGGTGGCGATTCCGAACATCCGGGCGTTGATCGCGATCAACTTCATCGGCGCAATGGTCGGCGTGATCCATAGCGGCGGCGGCTTCATTCTGGCTATGACCGGCGGCGGTCCGTACACACCCAACGGCCAGACGGAAGTCATCGGGTTGCATATTTTCTGGCAGGCCTTCGGTTATCTGCGTTTCGGGGCCGCGACGGCGATGGCGTGGGTGTTGGGGGCCATGCTGATCGGGTTCACAGTCATCCAACTCCGGCGTTTGAGTCGGATGGAATTTCGAACGGCGGGAAAATAATGCCCATCATCAGTCACATTGGCGCGCGCTCGTGGAAAGTCCGGACGGTTTACGGGTGCATCTACTTCCTGCTCTTGCTCGGTGCCGCGACGATGATCTATCCGTTGCTGTTGATGCTGACCGGCTCCGTCAAAAGCAATGCCGATTCCGAATCCGTCACGCCGTTCCCGAAGTATTGGGGAAATGACACCGTGCTCTTCCAAAAATACCTCGACTCGAAGTACAATATGGATCTGGCGGCGGTGACCGTGGCGTGGGGTCAACCGCTCGTGAACTGGCCACTCATCCAGCCGCCCGCGCCCACTGCTGATCTCGACGATTACCTCGCCTGGCGCGTGCAGTGTCCCTTCTGGGAGCTGGGCCACATTCGCGGGCAGGGCACCTTGCCGCTCAATGCCCGGTTGTTTCGGCGCGAGATGTCCGCGAAATTCAACCAGGACATTGTGGCGTTCAGTCGCGCGATGGGGATCGCCGCCAAAAACTGGAGTGGCTTATTTCCGCCGGGCCAGCCGCCCACCCGGTATCATCGGGTTCCGGAAGGTTTGCGCGCTGAGTTTGCGAAATTTGCCGCCACGCGCCCGGTCGAGGACCGGAACCTGGTGAATCTCGATGGCAAATTCTGGCAGGAATATCTCCGGCCCAAATACGGCAACGACATTGCCGGCTACAACCAGACGCACGACACGCACCACGCCCGCTTGTTGGATGTGCCACTGGCCCGGCGTGCGCCCGCGCATCCTGCCACCCGCGCGGACTGGGAAGCCTATGTGCGCCACAAACTGCCGTTGGAATTCATCCGCCTCGACACCCCATTCCCGGCCACGGCACCGACGGGGCAAATTGCCCAAGTCGAATGGGAGGCAAACCTCAAGGACCCGACCGTGGTGCCGGTGCCTGCCATCGAAGTCTACGGGCCGCGGCAGATGTTCGAGGAATTCGTTGCCCAACGCCGCGGCGTGCCGGTCGCGGAACTCGAACCGCTGCGCCTGCCCGCCGCCGCAGCAGACTACCACGATGCGCTCACCAACAAACGCGCTTGGCGCTGGGAATTCACGACGCGCAACTACAAACAAGTCTTCGAATACATCGCACTGCATGGTCGTGGACTCCTCAACACCTTCATCTATTGCAGCCTCGCGGTCGGCTGCGCGCTCATCGTCAACCCGCTGGCCGCCTACGCGTTGAGCCGGTACAAACTGCCGAGCACCTACACCGTCCTGCTGTTCTGTCTGGCGACGATGGCCTTTCCGGGCGAGGTCACCATGATCCCGTCGTTTCTGCTCTTGAAACGGTTTCCGCTCTGGCCGTTGCTGGCGGGAATCGCGACGTTCCTGCTCACGTTCTACACCGTGGCAAAACTGCGCCCACGCTGGCCGGAGACCGTGCATTTTCTGGGCGCGCTCGCGACCGGTTTGATCGTCGGCTACGCTGTCGTGCCCCGCGTCTTGGCGCAACCGACCCTGAGCTTGCTCAATACCTTTGCCGCACTCGTGTTGCCGGGCATGGCGCATGGCTTTTCGATTTTCCTCCTCAAAGGTTTCTTCGACAGCCTGCCGCGCGAGTTGTACGAAGCCGCCGAGATTGACGGGGCCGGCGAGTGGACAAAATTCTGGACGATCACCATGAATACGTCGAAGCCGATTCTGGCGGTCACGGCGCTCAGTGCCTTCACGCATGCGTACAGCGCCTTCATGATGGCGCTGATCATCATCCCCGATCAGAAGATGTGGACGTTGATGGTGTGGATCTACCAGCTCCAGACCTACTCGCACCCGACCGTGGTCTTTGCGTCACTGGTCATCGCCGCGATCCCGACATTCATCATTTTCGTCCTCTGTCAGAACGTCATCATGCGCGGCATTGTCGTCCCGTCGGAAAAGTAGCCAGCGTCACGTCACCATTCAACCCACTGGGCCGCGGCTGACCGTACATCAGATTCGTCAGCGTGTTCGTCACGTGCAGTTCGAGCCGGTTGGTGCCGGTGCGCAATGCGCTGGTGATGTCGAGCCGCCACGGTGACCACAGCAGCTTGCCGGCGGGGCGACCGTTGAGCATGACGACGACGTGATCGCGCGGCGGCCGCGTCAATACCAACTCGACCCGCTGGCCGGCAATTTTTTCCCACCGGAAATCCTGGGTGTGAATCATTGTGCCGCTGTAATGCGGGAAGCCGAGTCGGCACCAGTCGCCGGTGCCGCGCAACGTGCGCCGGGCAACCAAGGTGCCGCCCTTCACCAGGAAATCCCCGTATAACCGGCAGGGATCAATCATGCCGTCGGAAGATTTCTCGATGGTCACGGTAAATGTCAGCTCGTTCATGCCGGCGCGCACGGGGAGGATGTGTTCCCGGTTGGTGGGGTCGTACCGGTAGACTTTCTTCCACTGGGTGAGTGGCCGGCCATTGCAGGTGGCGATCCATTCGCCGCGGATCGTTTCGCCTTCGATGACCAGTTGCACCGTGCGCACACCCCGGCAACGGAAACGGGTGCGGTAGACGAGTGTTTTCGCTTTCGGCATTTTGGGGTTCGTGGGGATCAAGCCGAGCGCGACCTGGTCAACCGCGCCGTTTTGCGGCACCGCATCATAGTACGGCGCGAGCTTGGTCGGTTTGCCGTTCAACGTCCAGTGTTGCAGGACCAAGACGTTGTCACTGGCGGGGCGGAGTTGCCAATCCCCCGGTAACACGCGCGCCAGCCGGCTGGGGGGCGGTGGGGGCGCGTCGAGCCAGCGAGTTTCGTAGCCCTCCAGCCGGTGTGACTGGCCCTGGAGCGTGAAAGTTTCGGCGCGGGGCGCAAGGTTTTGGAGAAACCAATCGCCGGCTTTCGTCGGTGTGGCGCGAATGTTGCCGGAGCGCGAGTGCAGCGGCCCCGGCCCGGCTTCCGTGCCGGTCTGCTTCAAGCGTCGGACATGACGCAGCGCTTCGGCGTCGAGCGTGCCGGGCAGATGGATGAGATGCCGGTAGCTGGCCTTGCCGATTTGGATTCGCCGGCCGACCCTGCGGACGGAGGGGAGATCGAGGTCGTCCACCCAGTGGAAGGGCACGCCGCGTTCCTGTAATTGGAGCGCGAGGCGCATCGCGGTTTCGTAGATTTTGACGGCACCGCGCGCGTTGCCGAGCCGCCAGAGGGTGCGCATCGGGCGGACGATGACGACGTCGGTGCGGATGTTGCCGGGGCCGAGGCGTTCGGCGGTGGTGCGGACAGTGTCAGCCCAATCTTTGAAGTGCGGCCAGAGCGTGCTCGGTTTGTACATCGTCGGCGGCGCGTCGTATTTCCGGTAGCCGTCGAGCCAGCCAAAGAGGCCGTGGTTGACGAAAAAGTTGATGCCGAGGGAGGCCAGCCATTCGGCGATGCGTTTCATGTCTTGGAGGTTGAGTTGGAAGCCGTTGGCGCCGAAGAGTTCGCAGCCGGCTTGCGGACAACCGTTTTGGGCGGCGACGGACGCGGCGAGGGTGGGGATGAAATTGAGGATCGGGTGGGCGCGGTCGCCGACGGCCGGAATGATGAGATCGCAACCGGGGAGGTGAAAGGTTTTGAGGATTTGGGCGATGCTGCCGCAGAGGGCGGCTTCTTGGAGCCATTGTTCTTCTGGGCTGATGTGGCCGGTGAAGTTGAGACTGTGTTGGCGGCACCACGTGGCGATGGGTTGGGCCCAGTTTTCGCGGAAGAGGCGGAGGGTAGCTTGCCGGTAGCGGAGCCGGCATTCAGAGTTGCCGGGACCGGCCAGGGATAACAGGGCGCGTCGGTCTTTTTGGTAGTCGGGCCAGGCGGCGGCAATCGCGTCGCTCCACGGGAGGGTGTTCCGGTATTTCGGTTCGTCGGTGAAGATGCCGGGAATGGTTTTGCCGAATTCTTTGCCGAAGCGCCGGTAGTATTGGGCGTGGGTGACGTTGAGGAATTCTTGCGTGGCCGCCCGGTTGGAGACGTCCACGTAGTGGCCGAATGGTTCGACGAAGTCGCCGCCGGTCTGGAGGGTGAAGACGACCAGTTCCCAGTGCCCCGCCGGCACAGTGCCTTCGAAGGCGGCTTGGGGATGACTCGCGGAGGAACGCGGGCAGTCGTAGAGCTTGGCGTAGTGCGGGTCGTAGTAGTAGCGGCTGTCCCATTCGCGTTTGATCCACGTGTCGTTGAATGGGCCGATGTGAGCGGTCACGTCCCGCGCTTGTTGGCCACGGACGAGGAAGGCGGCGAGGACGGGTTCGTGGCCGAGGACGACGCGGTGGTGGCCGGCTGTCAGGCGGTGGCGTTGGATGCGAAGGTGGCGTTCGGCGAAGGTCGGATTGCTGGCGACGACTTTGCCGCCGGCCACGCCGCTGGGATAGGGGAATTCGTCATAGAGCCAGGCTTTGATGCCGGTTTTTTTCGCTTCGGCAATACACGCGCCGATGGCGGCGAACCATTCTTCTGACAAGTACGGCGTGAGCAGTCCTTCGCGCGGATGGAGGAAAAATCCGTCCACCCCGGCGGCGGCCATGGCGCGGACACACTGGCGGAGATACGGGATGTCGAGTTGGTGGTTGAGGACGAAAAAGGGAACGACTTGAGCGTTCTTCATCGGGCGCGGAGTATGGCACTCGGTGTCGTACCGGTAAAGCGTTTGTAGACGGTGGCGAAGTGTTGGGAGCTGGCGAAGCCGAGGGCGTGGGCGACTTCGGTCACGGTGGTGTGGCCGCGCGCGAGGCGGCGCTTGGCGGCGGCGATTTTGGCGCGTTGGATGTATTCGCCAGGCGGGATGCCGGTGTCTTGCTTGAAACGCATTTTGAAGCGGGAGACGGACAGGCCGGCCTGGGCGGCGAGTGACGGGATGGTGAGGCGATCGGTGAGATGGTCTTCGATGTAGCGCAAGAGTTGGTTTTGCGTGCGGGTGGCCGGCGCGGGGCGGGCGCATTCGATCACGCGGAGGAGAAAGGCCGTGACGCGGTTGGCCATGCGGGCGGCGCGTAAGGGCGAGTGTTGCCGGTAAGTGGCGAGGATGTCGTCGAGGAGATCTTTCATGTCCCACGCGCCGCGAAAATGGCGGGGTTTGATTTGGAGCAGGGCGCGGACGAGCGGTCCGGCCTGCCGGGCCGGTAAACCGAGGAACGTTTGGCCGGCGCGGGGCAGGCGGAGGATCATCCAGTAGAGGATGCCTTTTTCTTCGGGCGCATCGCCGGTGCTGTGGCGTTCGTTGGGGAAGGTGATGAAGACGTCGCCGCCGCGCAGGATGTAGTCGCGGTTGCCGACCCGGTAGGTTTGTTGGCCTTTGACAAGGAAACAGATTTCCATCGCGGCGCGGTGTTGATGAGCGGGGAGGCCGGGTTGAGCGCGGGTGTAGTCGTAGCGGCCGAGCATCCACACGTTGGGGACGCCGGTGCGTTCGAGCCACATTGCGACGCGTCGCCGGGTCATGTTCGCAATAGTATCGCGAGACCGGGCGGAAAGCCAAACGAAAGGCGGGCGCGTATGGTGCGGGTGGTGAACACTCCTGTCAGTTGGTACCGAACGCCGTTGGATAAAACCGTCCTGATGGAATTGCACGAGCGCAGTGATTGGCGCGGTGCGTTCCAGACGCTGGGTTTTTTGGGGATTCTGATCGTGACTGGCGGGACGGCGATGTATTCATTCCGGCACTGGCCTTGGTGGGCGACGGGGTTGCTTGTGTTTGGGCACGGGATGGTGGCGTCGTTTTACATCAACGGGGTGCATGAACTCATGCACGGCACGGTTTTTCGCACAAAGATTTTGAATCGGATCTTTTATCGGGTCTTGCTGTTTTTCAGTTGGGTGGATGATTTGTTTGAAGCCAGTCATGTGCGGCATCATCAATATACGCTGCACCCAGCTGAGGATGGCGAAGTGGTGTTGCCGATCAAAATCATGGTGCGCGATTTCTTTCGGGATGGGTTTGTTGCGCCGCACCTCGCGTGGAAGGCCATCGTGAAAACGATCCGGCAGGCGTGCGGGAAATTTGTGGGGGATTGGGAATTGTCGTTGTGTCCAGCGTCTGATCGGGTGAAGCGGCGGCGCACGATTGGTTGGGCGCGCACGGTGCTCGTGGGGCATGGGTTGATCTTGGCGGTTTCGATTTACTACAAGCTCTGGCTCTTGCCGGTGTTGACGACGTTCGCGCCTTTTTTCGGGGGGTGGCTGTTTTTTCTGTGCAATAGCACACAGCACATCGGCTTGCAGGATAATGTGCCGGATTTTCGTCTGTGTTGTCGGACGTTTTACTTGAATCCGTTTGTGCGGTTTCTTTACTGGCAGATGAATTACCATACGGAGCACCACATGTACGCGGCGGTGCCGTGTTACAAGCTCGGTAAACTTCATCAGCTCATCAAACACGACTTGCCGCCATGTCCACGCGGGATTGTGGCGACTTGGCGGGAGATTGCTGCCATCCAAAAGATTCAAGAAACGAATCCCGCCTACCAGCACGTCGCTCCCTTGCCCAACTGATAGCCCAGCGCAGTTCTTGCGGAAGATGTTACCAAAAAGGGGTTTAGGTGACTTATCGTCCTGTGCTACAATTCGCTCTGGACAATTGAGCTAAACTCAATGACTTATTCCCCTTTGGAAACTATATGTTCGCTCAACCGAGTCTAGCGGCGGCCTAAATTTCGGGTTTGGAAATATCCCCCACCTATGACATCTCCCAATTCACGCGCCGCCAATTACCTCCGCGGTTTGGGGACGGGGTACGTGCGGATGTTTGTGCAGGTCTTGGTGGGGTTGTGGTTGGTGCCGTTCACGTTGCAGTATCTGGACCGGGAACGGTTTGCGATTTTCAGTCTCACCTTGGGAATTTTGGGTTGGCTGGCGTTGTTGGATTTTGGGATTACCGGGGGGTTGCGGGTGCAGGCGGCACGGTTGACGGGGCGACCGAATCCCGATGAATTGAACCGGCTGGTCAGTAGTGCTTTTTTCACGCAGTGCGCAGTAGTGGTGGCGGTGTTGCTGGTGGGCAGCGGGATTGCGTTGGGTTTTTCACATTTTTTTGATGTGCGCCCGGACTTGTTTCATGAAGCACAGATTGTGTTTTTGATCGCCGTGGTGGGATCGGCTTTGTCGGTGGCCGGGCAGACATTTTCGGCGTTGTTGATCGCGCATCAACAGGTCCATGTGGACAATTTGATCGGTCTGTTGCTGATCGTCATTCGGACGGTGCTGACGGTGGTGTTGTTGAAATTGGGCTGGGGTCTGTATTCGCTGGCGGTGGCGCATGTGGCGGCGCGGTTGGTGACGGCCGTGTTGGCGGTCATCCGGAGTTACCGGGTGGTTCCGGGGTTGCAGATCCGGTACAGTCTCGCGTCGTGGGAATCGCTGCGGGGAATGACGAATTTGGGGATTTGGTTCACGTTGGGTTCGATTGCCGGGATCGCGATTGAATCGTTGGACAGTTTGGTCACCGCCAAAGTGGTGTCGGTGGCGACGGTGACGACGTTGGCGTTGACCAGCCGGCTGTATGAGTTTGTCGGCTCGTTGGTGTATGTGATTACCGAGACGGCGCGGCCGATGTTGGGGCAGCTTTTTGGCGAGAACAAACTGGAGGACGCCCAGCGGACTTACCGGCATCTGGTCGCACTGTCCACGGGCTCGGCGGTGGTCTTTGCGTTGTCGGTCTGGACGGCGAACTGCGCATTTGTCACGCGGTGGGTGGGGGCGCAGAATTATGGCGGGTTGGTGGTGGATACGATCCTCGGTTTGAACCTGATCATGCACATGTGGGTGATGCCGAATCGCGCGGTGTTGTCAGCGAATTTGGTGGTGCGCCCGCAGACGTTGGCGCGGTTGGTGGAAGGTGGGGTGAATCTGGGGTTGTCCATTTGGTTGGGGTCCTATTGGGGGCTGCGGGGGGTGTTGGTGGCGACGTTCATCAGTGGGATTCTGACGACGGTTTGGTATCTGCCCTACCTGACGGCGCAACAGTTTCAATGTTCGTTCCAGAAGGTGTTTTGGAAGGACTCGGCTCCAATCCTGCTATTAGTGATTTGTTTGGTGCCTGTGGCCATTTTGGGCCGGTATTTGGCTACGCAACTGATGGGTTATACAGGCGCATTTGTTGGCATGGCCGTGACCGGCGCGGCGGGGCTGGCGTTAATGTGGGCGGTGGTCTGTGATGCATCGCTGCGGGCGCGGTTACCGGTGCGGAAACTGGTGGCGGAAAAGATTTTGCTCCCGTTGCGCGCTTGGGCAAGAAATTGAAGTACAGGACGAAAACTGACATGAAACGGAAACAAATTTGTTCACTGGTGACCGGCGGCGCGGGCTTTATTGGCTCACACGTCGCTCGGCATTGCTTGAAGATGGGGCACCAAGTCGTGGTGCTCGACGATCTGAGCGGCGGGTTTCGCGACCATGTGCCGGCTGGCGTGAAATTCATCAAAGGTTCGATCACCGACCACAAACTGATTGACCGGCTCTTCGAGCAGTACCGGTTCACCTACGTCTACCACTTGGCGGCGTACGCGGCGGAAGGCCTGTCGCACTTCATCCGCCGGTTCAACTACAACAACAACCTCATCGGCAGCGTCAACCTCATCAACGCCTCCGTGCGCCACGAAGTGAAACGCTTCGTGTTCACCTCCTCGATTGCCGTCTACGGCGCCGGGCAGTTGCCGATGGACGAAGCGATGGTGCCGCAACCGGAAGACCCCTACGGCGTCAGCAAATACGCCGTGGAACTCGATCTCCGCGCCGCCCACGAAATGTTCGGCTTGGATTACATCATCTTCCGGCCACACAACGTCTACGGCGAAAACCAGAACATCGGCGACAAATACCGGAACGTCATCGGCATTTTCATGAACCAAATCATGCAGGGCCAACCACTCTCCGTTTTTGGCGACGGCACCCAGACGCGCGCGTTCAGCTACATTGACGACGTCGCACCGCATATCGCCCGCAGCGTCAAAATTCCCGCGGCCACCAATCAAGTCATCAACATCGGTGCCGACACACCGTACACCGTCAACGAGCTTACACGCGTCGTCGCCGAAACGTTTGGCGTCACCGCACAGGTCACTCATTTGCCGGCCCGCAACGAAGTCGCGCACGCCTACTCGACCCACGCGAAAGCCCACCGGATTTTCGGCAGCGACAAGAGCGTGCCGTTGGCGACCGGTATCGCCCGCATGGCGAAGTGGGCGCAAAAAGTTGGCGCGCGCCGCAGCCCGAAGTTCAAGAACATTGAAATCCTGAAAAATCTGCCGCCCAGCTGGACCAAGTAAATGACTCCATCCGCGCGACCGTGGCGCATCCGGTGCCTGTTCCGCGATCAACTGGCGCACATCCAGCCAGTCGAGGCGGCACTGGCCGGGCGCGCCGAATTTCAATACGATGCCGACTGGGATCCAGCCAAAATCACGGGCGACCTTGTCGTCTGCATCAACGAATATCACTACGACGTCATCCGTTGTCTCGACGCCGCCCGAGCCGCCGGCATCCCGACCTTGACGTTGCAAGACGGCATCCTGGAATGGCGGTGCCAATACGACAACCCGCTCTTCGGCGCCGCGCCGCAACACCAGCCGGTGCTCGCTGATAAAATCGCCTGCCTCGGCGCGCAGAGTGCCCGGCAAATCGCCGCTTGGGGTAATGCCGGCAAAACCGAGATCACCGGTATGCCGCGCCTTGATCAATTGCTCCAACGTCCGCGCGTGCCGGTCCGCCAGCCGGCCACGCGGCTCTTGGTCATGACCGCCAAAAATCCCGGTTTCACCGAAGCCCAGCGCGAAATCACGATCACCTCCTTGCGCGATTTGAAGCGGTACCTCGACACGCGCGCCGATCTGCAAGTTCAATGGCGCGTCAGCAAGAGTGTGGCGGACTCGCTGGGCGTGGCCAACCAACTTCAGGAAGTCGCGACCGGCGAATTGGCCGCCCAAGTCGAACAAGCCGATGCCGTGATCTCGACGTTGAGCACGGCAATGCTCGAAGCGATGCTCCTCGGCCGGCCGGTGGCTGCGCTCGATTATCACAACGTCCCGCGCTTTGTCCCGACCGCGTGGACGATCACCGCCAAGGAACACATCGCGCCGGTGGTGGATGAGATCCTCCGTCCGCCGGCCACGAAACTGACGTTCCAAAACGATTGCCTCCACGATTGCCTGCGATTGGACGGCCCCGCGGCTCCGCGCGTGGCGGCATTGATCGAAGCGATGATTGCGCGCCAGCCGGTCAATCTCCCGGTACCCGCAAAGTCCGCGGCGACCATTGACCCGCGGCTGCTGCGCGCTGAAAACGAAATTGAGCGGCTCAAAGCGCAACTCGCGGAACGCCCGGTCGCGAAGCGGTTGCTGACGAAACTGCGCCGGGCCGCGAAGAAATGAAGCCATGGCCAAACGCTTACTAGGATTTACGCAAAGCAGTTTCGATCCGGCCGCGCGGTTCCGGTTCATTCAACTCATCCCGCATCTCCGGCAAGCGGGCTGGGAAGTCGCCCACCGGCCCAACCGGCCCGACCGGCAATGGAACAGTCCACTCCGGCCGGCCGTGCTACGCGGACTGCATTACCGGGCGGGGCGGGTGTTGATGCGGTACAACCGCGGGCGCGATGTCAGTGAGGCTGGGCAGTATGACGTGGTGTTCGTGAACCGCGATCTGGCCGGGCCGGGGTTGACGCTCGAAAAACGGCTTCACCGGAACAACCCGCACTTCGTTTACGATTTCGACGACGCGATATTTGTCGGCCCGAACGAAGCCGCCGTGGCGTGGATGTGCAAAAACGCCGCTTGGGTGACTCCCGGCAACGAATACCTCGCCGCGTTCGCCCGGCAACACACCGACAAGATGACGATTATTCCGACGATCATTGATACGGACACCTACGAGCCACCAGCCAGCGCGAACGGCGGGCCGGTGCGTGTCGGGTGGAGTGGTTCCGATCAATCCATTCACGCTACGTTGGTGCCGAATCTGGAGATGCTCCGGGAATTGCAGACACAGGTGGATTTTGAATTGGTTGTCATCACCAACACCGAGCCGAAACTGCCGGTCAACGGCCTGCGCTGGCGGTTCATTCCCTGGCGTGCGGACGACGAACGGAAGTTGGGCACACTCCTCGACATCGGAATCATGCCGCTCAAGGACGACACGTTCCAACGCGGTAAATGCGCGCTGAAAATTTTGCAATACATGGCGGCCGGTTTGCCGGCGGTGGCTTCGCCGGTCGGCGTCAATGCGGACGTCGTGTTGCCGGAGCGGACGGGGTATTTGGTGCGGACGAAGGCCGAGTGGCACGCAGCGCTCGCGACGTTGATTCGCGATGCCGGGTTGCGGGCGCGGTTGGGGCAAGCGGGCCGTGAACGCTGCGTGGCGGAGTATTCCGTGCGCCGGTGGTTGCCGACGTTGCTCGAAATCTTCACCAAGGTGGCGCGGTGATGCAACGGCTGACCGGGTGGCGCGCGCCGGCAACTGACGAACGCGGGTTGCCGGATTGCACGCTGGTGGTGCCGACGTGGAAACGGCCGGTGCCGATGGCGGAGTTGGTGCGGGCGTTGGCGCAGTTGCCGGATCCGCCGGCGGAAGTGGTCGTGGTGGACGGCTCACCGGACACGGCGACCAGTGACGCGTTGCGGGCGGTGACCGGGCTGCCGTTTGAGTTGAAATACATCCGCAGTCCGGTCGGCTTGACCCGGCAACGCAACGTGGGCGTGGATGCGAGCACGCGGGAGTTCATCTTTTTTCTCGATGACGATTGTTTCCCGGAGCCGGAGTATTTCCGGCGGCTCCGGCAGATTTTTCTCGATGACCGGGCGGGACGGATCGGTGCGGTGCGCGGGTTTTTGATCAATGGCGTGAACTTGCCGGTGGGGGCGATGTGGGAATGGCGGGCGCGGTTGGGGATTTGCGGACGCGAACCCGGCAAGTATTATCCCACCGGCATGACTTGGACTTGGAACGGGACGAAGCCGTTTGCCGGAACGCGGCCGATTGATGTGTTGGCCGGCGGGGCAGTGGCGTACCGGCGGGCGGTGTTTGCGAAGCACCGGTTTTCAGAATTCTTTGCCGGGTATTCGTCGGGGGAAGATTTGGAATTTTCCCGGCGGATGGCGGCGGATTGGGAGTTGGTCGCGAGCGGCGAGGCGCGGGTGGATCACCGGCACGCGGCGGGGGGGCGACCCGGTGGGTTTGAGTTTGGACGGATGGCGATGCGCAACCGGTATTTCATCTGGCGCCGTCATTCACCGCAAGCCGGCATTGGGGCGTGGTGGAAGGTGAAGTTGGATGAGATGCTGATTCTGGGCCGGGAACTCGGCAATGTAATCCGCGGCCCGGCGCGAGGCGCGGCGGTCGCGCGGTTTTTGGGGCGGATTTGGGGCAGCGCGGAGTGTGTGGTGCGGCCGCCCCGGTACGAGGAACCGCCGGCGCGGCGGGAGTATGAATTTGATTTGGCGGACTCATGCAAACCAGTCTCCACCCGGTAAGTGACGTGGCGTTGTCCAGCCCGGTCGCGCCGGCGTTTAACCAGCGCGCGGTGATGGCGTGGGTGGCAGCGTGTGCCTTGCCGGCGATGGCGCTGTTTTCAGTGGGGCGCGCGTCGTTGGCCGGGTATTGTTTCTGGGCGGTGTTGGGACTGGCACTGGTGGTGTTGGCGGCGCGTGGGCGGGGGGATGAGTTGTTGTGTCTGGCGTTGGCGGTGATGCCGGTGATCAATTTGTTGCGGGACTATGCGTTTTACAACGTCATCATTGTGATGCTGGTGGTGATTTTTCTGTATTGGCTGGTGGTGGATCGCGCGACGCTGGGGCGGATTTGGGGGAGTTATCCGCTGGCGTGGGTGTTGGTGGCGTGGACGGTGGTTTATTACGTTTTCAGTTTTTTGTTCACGGGACAGTACTCGCGGAATTTGCGGTTGTTGGAGTTGAGTCTGACGGTGTTGGGGATGTTGTTGATTGGGCGGCAGCGGCGAATGTTGCTGACGATGTTGGCGGGGTTTTGTTTGGCGGCGGTTTTGGTGAGCCTGGCATTTTTGGCGCAGGCGCCGGCGGCGACGGCGGGCCGGTTGGGGATGCTGGTGGTCGAGGATCGGAGTTTGGGAAACCCGGTTCAATTGGGGATGCCATTGGCATTGAGCTGGCTGGTGTTGGTGGTGGACCGCGGGCAGTGGTCGTTGTGGGGGCGGACAAAAATCTGGCGGTGGGTGCTGGCGGCGATCGTGTTCGTGGCGCTGGCGTTGACGACGTCGCGTGTGTCGTGGGCAGTGGCGGTGATCGGCGTGCTGGTGAGTTTTCTGGCTGGGTCGCGGCAGCGGTGGCAAATCTTGACGGTCGGGTTGGTGGTGGCGGCGGGCATTCAGTTGTTGTTGCTGAGTCCGTATGGTGAAGGGTTTGAGCGGGGCTTGACGCGGACCTTCAGCAGCAGCCGGAGCATGGCCAATCGGACGAGTGGCCGGTCGGACCAATGGCAGGTGTCGTACCGGGCGGTGATGGAATCACCGGGAGCGATGGTGTATGGACACGGGCCGGGGTTGGGGCCGGAGGTTTATGCGCGGGTGTCGGCGGAGACTCCGGATGTCCGGTATGCGGTGGGCGAACGGGTGGCGTTGCATTCACTGTTCATGCAAGTGGTGGTGGAGAGCGGATTGGTGGGCTTGGGGTTGGTTGTGATTTGGTTGATTGTGGCGGGAGTGAATGTTGTGCGCTGGACGCGGCGCGAGAAAATGATTTTTCCATTGGTGTGTTTTGTTGGGTACGGGCTGGTCGTGGTGACGGTGTCGGGCAATGATACGACCTCGGCCATGTTTCTAGGGCTGGGGTTGTTGACGAGCAGTCGGAGGCAACCATGAGTTGGCGCGCGGATTTTGGGCGGGATGTGGCAGCGTACCGGCGGGCGAGCGGGGGCGGGACGCTGAAGTTGATTTTATTGGAGCAAGGGTTGTGGGCGTTGCTGGAATACCGGTTGGCGGTGGCGGTGTACCGGAGTGGTTGGCCGAAGATCATCAAGTGGCCGGTGCACGTGGTGTTGACGTTGTGGCACAAGCTGATTGAGATGGCGACCGGGATCAGTTTGCCGTGCACGGTGACGGCGGGGCCGGGGTTGTATTTGCCGCATGGCGGGTTGCGGGTCGTGAATGCCGGGGTGGTGCTCGGCGCGGATTGTGTCATCAGCCAAGGCGTGACCATCGGTGTGTCGGGTCGGGGTGAGCGGCGTGGGGTGCCGCGGGTTGGGGACCGGGTTTATTTTGGCGTGAACGTAGTGGTCGTCGGCAAAATCGTGGTGGGGGATGATGTGTTGATCGGGGCCAATTCGTTGGTGAACCGGGATGTGCCGGCGCATTGCACGGTGATGGGCGTGCCGGCGGTGGTGGTGAACCAAAAAGGCTCGGAAGGATATATCGCGTCATGAAATTGTTGATCGTGGCGCGGATGCCGCATTACCGGCGGGACGGGCGGTGGCATGCGTTGGGGCCGTATGCGCGGGAGATTGATATTTGGGCGGATCTTTTTCCAGAAGTAGTGATTGCCGGGTCGGTGAGCGATGAACCGATGCCGGCGGATTGTGTGCCGTTTTCACGACCGAATATTTCAGTGGTGCCGGTCAGCGATGGGACGGGGCGGTGGGCGCAGTTGGTGCGCTTGCCGGTAATGATCGCGCAGTTGGGCCGGTACCTGTGGCGGGCGGACGCGGCGCATGTGCGGTGTCCGTGTGATTTGGGATTGTTGGGCGTGGTGTTGGCACCGTTGTTTTGCCGGCGGCGTTACGCGAAATATGCGGCGCAATGGCCGGGCTTTCCCGGCGAGGCGTTGGCCTGGCGTTGGCAGCGGGCGATTTTGCGGTCGCGCTGGTGGAACGCGCCGGTCACGGTTTACGGCGAGTGGCCGAATCAGCCGGCGCATGTGGTGCCGTTTTTTACGTCGGTGATGACTGAGGAACAGGTCTCGCGCGCGCGGGTGGCGTCCGCCGGCAAGAAGTTGGGGAAGGTGCCGCGGGTGTTGTTTGTGGGGCGGTTGACGAAGTCGAAGAACGTGGACGTTTTGCTCGATGCGCTCGCGGGAGTGACCGGCGTGGAAGCCGTGATCGTGGGCGATGGGCCGGAGCGGGCGGCGCTGGAAGAGCAGGCGGAGCGGTTGAAACTGGGGAGCCGGGTGCGGTTTGTCGGCGGGGTCGCGTTTGAGCAGGTGCTGGATTTTTATGAGCAGGCGGATGTGTTGGTGCTGGCTTCGAATTCCGAGGGGTGGCCGAAGGCGCTGGCGGAGGGGATGGCGTTTGGGTTGGTATGCATCGGGTCCGATCGCGGTTTGATTCCGACGATGTTGAGCGGAGGGCGGGGTTTGGTGGTGCCGCCGGGCGATGTGCCGGCCTTGACGGCGGCGTTGCAGAAAATCGTGGCGAACCGGGCGGACAGCGAGGCGATGGGGCAACGGGCGGCGGCGTGGTCGCAGCAACATTCACTGGAAGGTCTGCGGGAGGCGTTGCGGAAATTATTGGAGGAGCGCTGGGCATGAAACCACTCGGTGTCATGCAGGTCGTGGATTCGTTGAATGCCGGCGGGCTGGAGCGCGTGGCGGTCAACATCGCGAATCATTTACCGGCGGAACGGTATCGGAGTCATCTGTGTGTGACGCGCGCCGGTGGGCCGTTGGCCGACGTGGTCGCGCCGGAAGTTCGGCAACTCCATTTGCAGCGGACCGGGCGATTTGATTTTGGGGCGTTGCAGCGGTTGAAGGATTATGTCCGGGAAAATGACATACAGATTTTGCACGCCCACGGCACGTCGGTTTTTCTCGCGTCGCAAGTGCCGGCGAAGTTGTTGTGGCACGATCATTTTGGCCGGTACGCGACGGAAGAACGGCCGGCGTGGTTGTATCGTTTGGCGACCCATCGCGCTGCCGGTGTCATTGCGGTGAACGAGCCGCTGGCCAAATGGGCGCGCGAGCGGTTGAAGGTGAAACGCGTCTGGTATGTGCCGAATTTCGTGAGCGAACCGCCGGCGAATCTCACGCCGCCGGAATTGCCGGGGAAGCCGGGCTCGCGGATTGTCTGCGTTGCGAATCTGCGACCGGAGAAGGATCATTTGACGTTGCTGGCGGCGATGCGGGAGTTGCCGGCGGCGCAGTTGATCATGGTCGGGCAGGCCGGCAATGCGGAGTATTTGGAGCGCGTGAAGGCGGCGCTGCCGGCAAATGCGATCTGGTTGGGGGCGCGGCCGGATGTGGCGGCGATTTTGCGCGGGTGCGACGTGGGGGTGTTGAGTTCGGCGTCGGAAGGGTTGCCACTGGCGTTGATTGAATATGGGATGCATGGGTTGCCGGCGGTGGCGACACGGGTGGGGCAGTGCGCAGAGGTCTTGGATGGTGGGCGGGCGGGGTGGCTCGTGCCGCCGGGTGATGGGCCGGCTTTGGCGGCGGCGTTGCGGGAGGCACTCCAGCAGCGGGAGCGCGGTGCGGTCTTGCGTGAACGGGTGCATCGGTTGTATAGCGCGACAACAGTGATGAAACAGATCGAGGAGATTTACCGGGCGTTATGAAACCGGCGCTATTGTTGGTAGGCAATTTTTTGTCGAACGCCAATGGGTCGCGGACGGTGGGCGAGGAAGTGGCGTGCCGGTTGCAGACGGCGGGGTGGTCGGTGTTGACGACGTCGAGCAAGACGGACCGGCTGATGCGGTTGGCGGACATGTTGCAGACGGTTTACCGGCGGCGGAAGGAATATGATGTGGCGCAGGTGGAGGTTTACAGTTACGCGGCGTTCATCTGGGCAGAGGCGGTTTGCGCGGCGTTGCGGCAGTTGGGGAAGCCGTACATCTTGACGTTGCACGGCGGGCAGTTGCCGGAGTTCGCGAAGAAGTGGCCGGGGCGGGTGCGGCGGTTGTTGAACTCGGCGAAGATCGTCACGACGCCGTCGCGGTACTTGCACGACGCAATGCAGCCGTACCGGGCGGATTTGTTTTCGTTGCCGAATGCGATCGAGTTGGGGATGTACCGGTATCGGCTCCGGCAGGGCGCGACGCCGGCGTTGGTGTGGTTGCGGGCATTTCATGCGACGTATAATCCGACGCTCGCGCCGCAGGTGGTGAAGTTGTTGGTGGAGAAATATCCGGACGTGCATTTGACGATGGTGGGGCCGGACAAGGGCGATGGGAGTTTGCAGGCAACGCAGGCGGAGGCGGCGCGGTTGGGGGTGACAGACCGGGTGACGTTCGTGGGCGGGGTGGCAAAGTCCGAGGTGCCGGCGTGGTTGACGCACGGGGATATTTTTCTGAACACGACGAACGTGGACAATACGCCGGTGAGTGTGATCGAGGCAATGGCGACGGGGTTGTGCGTGGTGAGCACGAATGTGGGCGGGTTGCCGGATTTGTTGGAGCATGACCGGACGGCGTTGTTGGTGCCGCCGAATGATGCGGTGGCGATGGCGGGGGCGGTGGAGCAGATTTTGCGGGATCCGTTGCTGGCGGCGCATTTGTCCGGGAACGCGCGGGCTTGGGCGGAGGCGTATGATTGGGGCGCGGTGTTGCCGATGTGGGAGTTGCAGTTCAACACGGTGGCCGGTAAATGACGGCGCGGTGTTTTTTTATCGGGACGACGCTGGCAGACAATCCGGTGCCGCACCATTTCACGGCGTTGGCGAACGAACTGGTTCGGCGCGGGCACCGGGTGGTGATTGTCGCGCCGCATCGGGTGGTGGAACTCGAAAATCACACGAGCAACCCGGCGATTTACGTCTGGCCGTCGCCGCGGCCGACGAAACTGGCGGACGCGCTGTTTTTGCGGCGGTTGATTCGCGAGTACCGGCCGGATTGTCTCATTGCGAATTTTGTGGCGGTGAACTGGATGATGTTCGTCGGGAAATGGATGGGCGTGCGGCAGCGGGTGGCGTGGTATCACACGTTGAGCACGCAGATCCAAATTGACAACCCGGCCCCGGCTTGGAAGCGCTGGTTGCTCTGGCACCGAAAAGCGCTGGTGTACCGGGCCGCGACGCAGATCGTGCCGGTCTCGGCGGCGGCGCGGGCGGATGTGGCGCGGTTGCATCCGCGATTTGCCGCGAAGTGCCGGGTGATCTTGAACGCGATCAATGATCCGGGAGTGAACGCGGTGGTGCCGGCCACTGACCGGCTGGTGTGCGCGGCGCGGTTTGAGCGGTCGAAGGGACAGGATGTGTTGATTCGCGCGTTGGGTTTGTTGCGCGAGCAACAGCCGACCGTGCGCGTTGAATTCATTGGCAGCGGACCGGCGCAGGCGGCCTGCGAGGAACTTGCGCGCGCTGAGAAGATTGCTGACCGGTGCGCTTTTTTGGGACGTGTGCCACATGGCGAAGTGCTGCGGCACATGGCCGGCGCGACGGCGACGGTGTTGCCGAGCCGGAGCGACAATTGTCCATTGGTCACGATTGAATCGCTGGCAGTCGGGACGCCGGTGTTGGGTTCGCGGGTGGGTGGGATCCCGGAGGTGGTGCGGGATGGCGTGGACGGTTTTTTGGTGCCGCCCGACGATCCGGCGGCGTTGGCGGCGAAACTGGATGGGTTGTTGAGTGATCCGGCATTGCAGCGTCAGCTCCGTGTCAACTCGCGCGCCGGTTATTGTGAGCGGTTTGATTTGCAGAAAGCGGTGCCGCCGCAGGCCGATTGGTTAGAGGAGTTGACGCGCTGATGGGGCATGCGTTGGAAGCCATTTATCCGTATGTGCCGGTGTGGGCGCAGAACTTGGGGATTTCACTTTTTGGGTTGGCGTACCGGCGGGAGCGGTTGGGCGGGGAGTTTGACCGGTATGTGGCAGGGTTTCGGGAGCGGGACCGGTGGTCGAAGGAGCGGATGGAGGAGTATGTCGCGACCGAGTTGCGCCGGGTGGTGCAGCGGGCGGTGGAACAGGTGCCGTATTACCGGGAGCGGTTGACGGTGGGTGGGGATTTGCCGGTGACGCCGAAAGCGGATTTGCGCGCGCGCGGCGCGGAGTTTGTGGCGGCGGATTGCCGGGGCCGGGTGGAGTTTTATTCGAGCAGCGGGAGCACGGGGACGCCGGTGAAGATCGCGTACACGGCGGCGGATCATCGCCGGTTTATGGCGGCACGGGAGGCGCGGTCGTTTGGGTGGGCAGGGACGAGCATTCGCCGGCCACGCTCAATGATCGGGGGGCGGCGGGTGGTGCCGAGTGGGACGGCGCGGGCGCCGTTTTACCGGTATAACTGGGCGGAGCAGCAGGTTTATTTTTCGGCGTATCATATCGCACAGGCCAATGTGGCGGATTATGTAGCGGGCTTTAACAAGTACCGGCCAGAGTTGCTGACGGGGTATGCGTATTCGCATTATTTGCTGGCGCGGATGATGGTCGCCCAAGGTTTGACGCTGGAGTATGAGCCGAAGGCGGCGGTGTTGAGCAGCGAGAAGTTGACGGCGGAGATGAAGCGGGTGATCCGGCAGGCGTTGCGGGTGCGGGCGTTTGAGGAGTACGGGGCGGTGGAGAATTGTTTGTTGGCGACGGAGTGTGAGGCGGGGCGGTTGCACGTGAGTCCGGATTTTGGGGTGGTGGAGATCGTGGATGCGGCGGGGAAGCCGGTGCCGCCGGGGGTGGAGGGGCGGGTGGTGTGTACGGCGTTGTTGAGCGAAGCGCAGCCGTTGATCCGGTATGAGATCGGAGATGTGGCGGTGTGGGCGAAGGAGGAGTGTCCGTGCGGCCGCTCGCAGTTGCCGGTGTTGGAGGAAGTGGTGGGGCGGTTGGAGGATGTGGTGGTGGGGCCGGATGGGCGGGAGTTGGTGCGGTTTCATTGGGTGTTTATGGATTTGCCGAATGTGGTGGAGGGCCAGGTGGTGCAGGAGGCGGTGGATCGGTTGACGTTGAAGTTGGTGACGCGGGAAGGTTTTGGCGCGGCGGAGGAGCGGATGATTCGGGAACGGTTTGCGGAACGATTGGGGCCGGTACAATTGGTGATTGAACGGGTGTCGGAGATTCCACGGACGGAACGCGGGAAGTTTCGCGCGGTGATTTCCAAGGTGAAGCGGCCATGATCAGTGTGGTGATCGCAATTTTTAACGAGGAGCATTTTATCGAGCGGTGTCTCGCTGGTGTGTTGGCACAGGATTATCCGGCCGAGCAGATGGAGATCATTGTGGCGGACGGGATGTCCACGGATCGGACGCGGGAGTTGGTGGCGAAGTATCCACGGGTGCGGTTGATTGATAATCCCGGTCGGATTGTGTCGACTGGATTGAATCGGGCGGTGGCGGCGGCGCGGGGAGAAATCATCGTGCGGTTGGATGGGCATTGTGAGTATCCGCGGGATTATGTGCGGCGGGTGGTGGCGTTGCGGGAGGAGTTGAACGCGGACAGTGTGGGCGGGGTGTTGGCGCCGGTGGCGAACGGTTATGTGCAGCGAGCGGTGGCGGCGGCGTATGCATCGCCGGTCGGACTGGGGAGCGCGGGATTAAAGGCCGAGGCGTCGGCCGATGTGGTGCGGGAGGTGGACACGGTCCATGGGGGGTGTTGGCGCCGGGAACGGTTGTTGGCGGTGGGCGGGTTTGATGAGGAGATGGTGCGGAATCAGGATGATGAGTTGAGTTTCCGGTTGCGGCACTCGGGCGGGAAGATTTTTCAGTCGTTGGGAATTCCGGTCCGGTATCATGTGCGGAACAGTTACCGGAAGTTGTTTTGGCAGTTTGCGCAGTATGGGTACTGGAAGGTGCGGGTGGTGCGAAAGCATCCGCGTCAGGCGAGTGTCCGGCATTTTGTGCCGGCAGCGTTTGTACTGACGGTGGGAGCGGGGTTGGTAGTGGCGCCATTTTCTTCGGTTGGTCGCTGGGGGTTGATTGCGGTGGTGGGATTTTATTTGGTCGCAGTGGCGGCGGTATCGCTGGCACAGGTTTGGCGGACGGAAAAGAAGTTATGGCCGGGGTTGGTGATGGCGGTGGCGCTGATTCACCTCGGGTACGGCGGCGGATTTTTGTTGGGCTGGCTGCGGACGGCAGTCGGGCGGTTGCCGACGGATCGGATATTTGAACGCGGGACGCGGTAGGATTGATTACTTGGCAGAGCCGAAGGTGTTGATGGCGGCGACGTAGGTGAGGAGTTTTTCGGCGGCAAAGGCTTCGTTGTTGACGACGACAATCACCGGCATTTTGATGGTTGAACCGGGATTGGTGACGTTGGTCATACCGAAGTTGGTCCACGCATCCTGCCAAGTGGATTTATTGAGCGAGATGACGAGTTGCCAGGTTTGAGTGGTTTGGTTGAAGGTCAAGCGGCAGCGGCCGGCTGGACTGGCGGCGCGACCTTTGGCGTCGAGGGTAAAGCTGACGATGTTGTTGCCGATGCTGAGGCTGAGGGGTTGGCCTTCGGGGATGAATTTGGGATCGAGCGGGAGGATCGCGGTGAGTTTGGCGGAGTCGGCGCTGGGGCGGGCGAAGTCGGATTTGAGTTGGAGGAGGGGGATCTCCATTTGACAGGGGATGCTGATGTTGCGATTCGCGATTTGGGTGCCGAGGCTGTCGTTGCGGGAGGCGGCGACGCGATAGGTGCCGCAGTCAGCGTAGGCATGGGTCGGTTGGCCGAGGGTGCTCGTGTTGCTGTCGCCAAAGTTCCATTGATAGGTGGTTGACCCGCTCGGTAGGGTCGTGCCTTTGAAGCGGAAGGTGGTGGGATCGCCAGCGACCACAATTGGGAGGCCGGCGACTTCAGTCCAAGAGTTGACGGCTACAGCTGGGGCGGGTGTGGTGTTGCCGCCGCCGGAGGTTTCGCCCGGGGGCAACACAGTGACTTGGAAGCTGGTGAAGGTGGTGAAGAACCCGTCTTTGACGCTGAGCGTGATGATGGCTGTGCCGGTTTGCCCGTAAATCGGCGTGAGGCTGACGGTGCGGATGTTGCCTTTCCCGCTGAAGCTGATGTTGCCGGTTGGGATCAGGGCGGGATTAGACGAAGTTCGACCAAGGCTCAGGCGCGATGCTTTGGTGCGATCATCGGCGATCGTGAAGGGGAGGTGGAGGAGCGATGTGTTCGCCTGAATGGATTGGGCAGACAAACTCGTGATGGTCGGGGGGCGGTTGGTGACAGGGGCGACCACATCGAGAGTGAAGCTCGTGGTGCTGGCCTGGTTGCCATCGGCCGCGCGGACGGTGATGGTGGTTTTGCCGCTGCGTTGGCTGCTGGGGGTGGCGGCGACGGTCCGGTAGTGGCCGCTGCCCGCGAGGACAATCGAGTTGTTTGGTACGAGATCGGTGTTCGAGGAGCTGACGGTGATGGTCAGGTTGTCTGGGGAGTTGCTGGCGTCACTGACCATGAAGGGGAGCGGCCCGGCGGTGGAGTTCGTGCTGACCGTCTGATTGGCGATGCGTGTCAGTTCCGGAGGAGCGTCGTCCGGGTTGGTGGAATTGACGGTGAGGATAAAGGCGGTGCTGGCGGACAGGTTGCCGTCACTGACGGTGAGCGTAATGGTGGCGGTACCGGTCTGGTTGGCGGCCGGCGTGACGGTGATGGTGCGGTTACCGGCAGAGCCCCCGAGGGTGATGCCGGAGTTGGGAACGAGAGAAGTGTTGGAGGAACTGGCGGTCAGGGTGAGGCTGCCGGCGGCGGTTTGCGAATCAGCGACGCTGACGGCCAGCGGTCCCAACGTGGTGTTGGCGTCAATTGATTGGGCGCCGAGGCCGGTGATGGTGGGGGCGGTGTTCACGGCGTTGACTGTCACGGTGAAAACGGTGCTGATGTTCAAGCTGCCGTCGCTGACGGTGAGGGTGATGGTGGCAGTGCCGGTTTGGTTGGCGGCTGGGGTGACGGTAACGGTGCGATTCGCGCCGCTGCCGCCGAACGTGATGGCGTTATTGGGGATGAGGGACGTGTTGGATGAGTTGGCGGTCAGGGTGAGGCTGCCAGCGGCGGTTTGCGCATCGCCAATGGTGATGGCGAGCGGGCCGGCGGAGGTGTTGGCGTTGATCGACTGGTTGGCCACGCTCGAAATCGTGGGCGGAGTGTTTGGCGGGGCCGCGGCGTTGACGGTGATTGTGAACGATGTGCTGGCAGTCAAGCTTCCGTCGCTGACGGTGAGCGCAATCGTGGCTGTCCCGGTTTGATTCGCAGCGGGATTGATGGTGACGGTGCGACTCGAGCCGCTGCCGCCAATAATGATGGCGTTGTTGGGGACGAGGGAAGTGTTGGAGGAACTCGCGGTTAGTGTCAGGCTGCCGGCGGAGGTTTCAGAGTCACCAATGGTCAGATTGAGCGGGCCCACAGTGGTGTTCGTGTTGACCGTCTGATTGCTCAAACCTGAGATCGACGGGCTGGTGTTGCCGGCGCTGACTACCACGAAGAATGAGATAAAAGAGGTCAGGCTGCCGTCGCTGACGGTGAGGGTGATGGTGGCGGTGCCGGATTGATTGGCGGCCGGTGTGATGGTGACTGTGCGATTGGCTCCGCTACCGCCGAACGTGATGCCGCTAGTCGGAACGAGTGACGTGTTGGAGGAATCGGCGGACAGGGTCAGACTGGCAGCCGCCGTCTGCGAATCACCGATCGTAATAGCCAAGGGGCCGGTTGAGGTATTGGCATTAATCGAGCGGTCACCCGGATTGGTGATAGTTGGCGCAGTATTCACGGCATTGACGGTGACGGTGAAGGAGGCGTTGGCGGACAAGCTGCCGTCGCTCACGGTGAGCGTGATGGTGGCGGTACCGGATTGATTGGCGGCCGGAGTGACGGTGACGGTGCGGCTGGAGCCGGAGCCACCGAGGGCAATGCCGGAATTGGGAACGACTGAAGTGTTAGAGGAACTGGCGGAGAGTGTGAGACTGCCAGCGGCAGTTTGCGAATCAGCAACGGTGATCGTCAAGGGGCCGATGGATGTATTGGCGCTGGTGGTGCGGTTGCCAGGGTTGGTGATGGTGGGGGCGGTATTGACGGTGTTGACGGTGACGGTGAAGGAGGTGTTGGCGGACAAACTGCCATCGCTGACGGTGAGGGTGATGGTGGCGGTGCCGGATTGATTGGCGGCCGGAGTGACGGTGACGGTGCGGCTGGAGCCGGAGCCGCCGAAGGTGATACCGGAGTTAGGGACGAGCGAGGTATTGGAAGAACTGGCTGAGAGCGTGAGGCTGCCGGCGGCAGTCTGAGAATCGCCGACGGTGACTGCGAGCGGGCCGGTGGAGGTATTCGCATTAAGGCTTTGATTGGACGGGGGTGTAATTGTGGGGGGGGTGTTGCCGGTTCCGCCGCTCGATTTGATGACGATGAACACGCCGAAGTACGGGAAGGTGCTCGCTGGTTTGGGTGAATTCACAGTGTCAATCGGTGCGGCCACGGTGCGGCCGGTCAGGGGGATGATGATGGAGCCGTTGACGTTGGTGAGGGTGAGGATGTCGCCGTGATAGTTTTGGGCGTTGCGGAGGGTGAGGATGTCGCCGGGGGCGGAGACGGAGGAAACATTGACGGTGATGCTGCTCGCGCCGGCCCAGTTGTAGATGATCATGTGGGAGCGATTCGCTTCGTAGGCATTGGGGCGGATGATGACGTCGAGGCCGGTCGTGGGGCGGCTGAGGGCGTAGGTGTTGCCAGGGAACGAGCTGGCGGAGCCGGTGGCCCATTGATTGGTGCCGTAGTAGCGGTTGCCGGTGAAGGCGGTATCGCTGGCGAGTTTGAATTGCGAGGTGCCGACGACGATGTTGCTTTTGACGGTCCAGCCGATGGTGCCGCCAGTGTAGCCGGGGAAGTGGTCGGCGGCTTGGCCGGCGGCGCGGTCGCCGATGCTGCGCCAGATGTAGTTTTGGCTGAAGGTGTTGTTGCGGGTGACGACGCCCGAGCCGACAAGGACGTTGCGGCCCACGGTGACGTCGTTGGTGAAGACCGAGCCATTGTTGGCGAAGATGTTGCCGGTGATCTGGAAGTTGTTGGCGTCGTCGGTGCCGTAGAATTGACCGCCGTGATTGGCATTGTTGAACATGAGGTTGTCCGTGACGGCCAAGGTGGGATTGGTGATGGTGTTCTGGAGGTACATGCCGTGGCCGTGGGTGCGATCGGGAGCAACCCAGCCATTGTATTGGATGAGGTTGCCGTAAACCTCCATCCCGCCGGCCTTCACACCATCGTTGCCGACGCCGCCGCCGATGCAATCGTGAAAATGACAGTTGATGACCTTGTTGCCGGGCACGGCGTTGTGGAGGCCGGAGATGGCGTAGTCCTCGTTGGGTGCGCCGAGGCCGTTGGTGATCCAGAAGTCGGTCGGCCACGAGCCGGTTTGGGTGGCGCGCCGGTTGGCGGTGATGGTGGTGGTGAATTCGAGTCCCCACCAACGAACGTAGCCACCACCGGTATGCAAGATCGGGCCGTCAACGATGGCGCGTTCACCGTTGTAGTTCCGGACCGTGATTGGTGCTGCCGCGGTGCCGGCGAGGTAACAATTGTAGCGGAAGGACTTGCCGCCGACCAGATGACTGCCTCCACGCAACCAGAGGGTGTCCCCGGCTTTGATGGTGCCGTTTCTGGTGAGAGCGGTTTTCAGATCCCACGGTGAAGCGAGCGTGCCGGCGCCGCTACTGGTGCCGGTGGGGCTGGCGTACCAATCAGCCGCAAAAAGGGAAGCGAATGGCAGGGCGAGGAAGGCGAGAATCAAGAAGCTGACGGTTTGCGACGATATTCGTTTGAAGTGTTTCGGCGGCGCGGTTGAGCTTTCTCTCAGCGTGCCGACGACGTGGCGGGACGGCTGAATTGACTTCATATTCTTTGTGGCTACTTTCCAGTTGGTTGTGGCTTGAACATTTCGACTGGAATTCCCTATAGCAACCATCGGGCCAACTACGGAAAAGGCAGAAAATCACTAAGATTGGTAAATTGTCAGGCGTGGATTCACCCCGAAAATCGTCGTCAACCGGTGGTCATGAGACGCCAATTATTCCACGCTGAAAGATGGTGGGATCATTGGTGTTGCCCTGGAGGCCAGTAATCAATGCCACTGGACAAGGATGGCTTTTTCGCCGAACATTCGTTTCTCCCAATGGTCTGAGGTTTGCTATCAACAGAAGCTCAAATGACCCCGTTTCATCTGATTTCTCAGAATTGCATTTGCACCGGCAACCGTCTTGCCGGTTTGCGAGAATTTGGCAGTCGAATAGGAAAAACTATTTCCACGGATGGCAATTCTGTTGACGTTTGTGAGTGACCATTTCATCTGCAAGTGCTTTGATAAAAGGCCGATTCAATGTCTGCAAATCTTCCAGTCCAATGCCTCCAGCACCTGATCGAACAGCAGGTGGCGCGCACGCCGGCCGCGGTGGCGCTCGTTGCGCCGAACGGCCAGTTGACCTACCGGCAATTGGATGATGAGGCGAACCGGCGCGCGGAACAGTTACGGGATTTGGGAGTCGGTCCGGGACGGTTGGTCGGAGTTTATGTGGACCGGTCGGTGGAGATGGTGGTGGGCTTGCTGGCGATCTTGAAGGCCGGCGGAGCCTACTTGCCCCTCGACCCAAACTTCCCGGCGGATCGATTGGCGTTCATGGTTGCCGACGCGCAGCCGGTCGTGCTCTTGACGCAAAAGAAATTGGCCGGGTCATTGCCGGCGCATCAGTCGCAAGTCGTCGTGTTGGATGAGCCAATGCCGGAAATTTCTGCCCGCACTGACCGGCCGCAACCAACGGCAACCGATTTGGCCTATGTGCTCTACACATCGGGTTCGACCGGGAAACCCAAGGGCGTCCAGATTCCGCATCAGGCGGTCGTCAATTTCATGCTGAGCATGGCACGCGAGCCGGGAATGACGGAGCGCGATGTGCTCGTCGCGGTCACGACGTTGTCGTTCGACATTGCCGGCTTGGAACTTTACCTGCCGTTGACCGTCGGCGGACGAGTCGTCTTGGCGAGCCGGGAAACTGCGGCGGACGGCGCGCGGTTGGCGGCGTTGCTGGCGAGTTCGGGCGCGACGGTGATGCAGGCGACGCCGATCACGTGGCGGTTGTTGTTCGAAGCCGGCTGGCCGGGCGGCTCACAACTGCGCGTGTTCTGCGGCGGCGAGGCGTTTCCGCGCGATTTGGCGACGCGCCTCCTGGCCACCGGCGCGGAAGTCTGGAATTTGTACGGACCGACAGAAACCACGATTTGGTCAACAGTGTACCGGGTCGCGCCGGGCGAAGGCGCGATTCCGATCGGCTGGCCGATTGATAACACGCAGTGCCTCATCTTCGACGACAAAATGCAGCCGGTGACGGCAGGCGAGCCCGGTGAGTTGCTCATTGGCGGTCTCGGCGTGGCACGCGGTTATCTGAACCGACCGGAACTGACGGCGGAAAAATTCGTCGTGATCAACGGCGCGCGACTTTATCGGACCGGCGACTTGGCGCGCATCCGCCCCGATGGGTTGATCGAATGTCTGGGGCGGATTGATCATCAGGTTAAAATTCGCGGCTTCCGCATTGAACTTGGCGAGATCGAGACCGTGCTCGCGCAACATTCGCTCGTGAAGGAAGCGGTCGTCGTCGCGCGCGAAGACGCTCCCGGCGAAAAACGCCTCGTCGCGTATCTCGCGACAGCCGCACCGGCCGAAATTGATCAAGACCAACTCCGGGTGCTTCTGCGTTCGCAGTTGCCGGAATACATGGTGCCGGCTGCTTTCTGCACACTCGCGCAATTGCCGCGCACGCCCAACGGCAAAATTGACCGCAAAGCTCTACCGGCGCCAACGGTCGAAGCGCCGCGCCCGTTGCCGGCGGGGACGCCGCTCGAAGAGGCGATTGCCGGCATCTGGCGTGAAGTGCTTGGAGTCGGGGTGGTCGGGTTGCACAGCAATTTCTTCGACCTCGGCGGGCACTCCTTGTTGATGGGCCGGGTGCACGCCAAGTTGAAAGATTTCCTCAAACGCGACGTGTCCATTGTCGAACTCTACCAACATCCGACGATCAGCAAACTCGCCGCCTATCTCTCCACCGACGAAAAACCGCTCGAATTACCGGCGCCGTTGCGCGCGCATGTCGGCGAAGATTCCATCGCCATCATCGGTATGGCCGGGCGGTTCCCCGGCGCGAACAATCTCGACGAGTTTTGGAAAAACCTCCGCGACGGCGTCGAATCCATTTCATTTTTCGCCGACGACGACCTCCGCGCGGCGGGCGTGCCGACGGAGTTGATTGCCAACCCGGCCTACGTCCGCGCCAAAGCCATCGTCGAACAAGTTGACCATTTCGATGCGGCACTGTTCGGCTACAGTCCCGGCGAAGCGACGCAGCTCGATCCGCAGCAACGCATCTTCCTCGAAGCCGCTTGGAGCGCGCTCGAAGATGCCGGCTACAATCCCGAAGAAGCCGGCCGCGCCATCGGCGTCTATGCCGGCGCGAGTCCGAATCTCTACATGTTCCAGGTGCTCGCCCGGCAGAATTGCGCGTACGGTTTCCCGCTGACGATCCATCAGGAAAAAGATTACCTCGCCACGCGCGTCTCCTACGAACTCAACCTCCGCGGTCCCAGCGTCGCGGTTCAGACGGCGTGTTCCACGTCGCTCGTCGCGGTTCACATGGCGTGCCGGAGTCTGCTCGGCGGGGAATGCGACATCGCGTTGGCCGGCGCCGTCAGCGCGCAAATGCCGCAGACCAGCGGGTACCTCTATCAAGATGGCGGCATCGGCTCGAAGGACGGCCATTGCCGCGTGTTCGACGCGGACGCCAGCGGTACCGTCTTCGGCAACGGCGTTGGCATCGTGGTGTTGAAACGCTTGGCCGACGCGCTTCGGGATGGCGACACCATCCGCGCCGTGATCAAGAGCACGGCTATAAATAATGACGGTGCCGGCAAAGTCGGCTTCACCGCCCCGAGCGTGACCGGCCAGGCTGAAGTCATCGCAACGGCCCACCGTGCCGCGAAAATTTCTGCCGACCAGATTTCGTACCTTGAAGCGCACGGGACCGGCACTGTCGTGGGCGATCCGATTGAAATTGCCGGGTTGACCAAAGCGTTTCGTGCCACCACGACGCAGACCGGCTTTTGCGCCATCGGCTCGGTGAAGTCGAACATCGGCCATCTCGACGCCGCCGCCGGCATGGCGGGACTGATCAAGACGGTCCTCGCGCTCGAACACCGGCAAATCCCCCCGACACTGCATTACCGGAACCCGAACCCGAACATTGATTTTGCGAACAGCCCGTTCTACGTCTGCCAGGAATTGACGGAATGGAAAAGTGACGGCCCGCGCCGGGCCGGCGTGAGTTCATTTGGTGTCGGCGGCACCAATTCCCACGTCATCCTCGAAGAAGCGCCGGCCAGTGCCGCCGTGCCGGCGGAGTCGGGGCCGCAGGTTTTTGTGTTTTCCGCGCGCACCCCGGCAGCGTTGAACAAGGTCGTGGCCAATTTCCGGGAGCATCTCCGCGCGCATCCCGAAATTTCGCTGGCCGATGCCGCATTCACACTGCAAATGGGCCGCCGGCATCTGGACACCCGGTTTGCGGTTGTCGACGACGTGCTGAGCGCGCCGGTCACGGCTTCGGTCGCGACGGTGCCGCCGAAGATTGTCTTCATGTTTACCGGCCAAGGCGCGCAATACGCCGGCATGGGCGCGGAGTTGTACCGGGAGGAGCGGGAGTTTGCGCGGGTGGTGGACGAGTGCCGGGAGTCGATTCAGTTGAACACCGGCGATGTCAATCAGACCGCGAACGCGCAGCCGTTGTTGTTCATCCTCGAATACGCGCTGGCGCGGTTGTGGATGAGTTGGGGCGTCGAACCGCACGCGATGATTGGGCACAGCATCGGCGAATACGTCGCGGCGTGTCTGGCCGGCGTGATGTCGTTACCGGAGGCGTTGCGGCTCGTCGCGTTGCGCGGACGGTTGATGCAAGGGATGCCGGCGGGGGCGATGTTGGCGGTGCCGGCGGGCGCCGCGAAAGTCGAAGAGTGGCTCCGGCAAACGAATCTTTCCATCGCGGCCGTGAACGCACCGGAGCTGACGGTGGTTTCGGGGCCGACGGACGAGATTAGAAAATTTGAAGCGCTGTTGGACGCGCAAGGACAGGCGAGCCGGGCGTTGCACACGTCGCATGCGTTTCATTCGGCGATGATGGAACCGATTTTGACGGAGTTCCAGGCCGCCGTCGCGTCGGTGAAATTGCAGGCGCCGCGGATTCCGTATGTTTCCAATCTGACCGGCAAGTGGCTGACGGACGCGCAGGCGGTTGATCCGGGCTACTACGCGCAACATCTCCGGCAGGCCGTCCGGTTCGCCGAGGGAATTCAAGAGATCAAACGCGAGTTCGATCCGGTATTTCTGGAAGTTGGCCCCGGACAGACGCTCAAATCGTTGGTCAGCCGGCAAGGATGCGTCGCGTTGCACTCACTGCCCGGGGCGACGGACAAGCAAAGTGAGTTGAAAGTTTTCTTGAACGCGGTCGGGCAATTGTGGTGCCGCGGGAAAAACATTGCGTGGAAAAAAGACCGGCCACGGCGCCGCATTCCGTTGCCGACGTATCCGTTCGAGCGGGTCCGCTATGCCGTGGACGCTGCGCCGGTGGCGGTGCGCCAGCAAGGGAAACGGCCGGTGGATGAATGGTTTTACGCGCCCAGCTGGCGGTCGGCGGCACCACTCGCGGAAGTCGTCGGTGGCCGGCAAACGTATCTTGTGTTGCGGTGTAATGATCCGTTGCACCAGCAGGTGACGGAGCGCCTCCGCCGGCAAGGGCACGCGGTGCACGAAGTGTTGCCGGGGGAGGACTTCGAGAAGTTGCTCAAGGACCTGAAGCCGACGCGCGTCGTGCATTTGTGGGGCTGGGGCCAGACTCCGAGCACGGACGATTTGGCGCTGGACCGGATTTTCTTTCCGCTCGTGGAGTTGGCGCAGGCGGCCGGCACGATGGAACTCGACATCAAGGTCGTGGTGGATGGCAGCGTCGAAGTCGTGGATGAAGGCGTGCCGCGACCGGAGAATGCCGTGGCGACGGGGCCGGTGCTGGTGATCCCGCAAGAGTTCAAGAACATCACGTGTTCGTGCATTGACGCGCCGCCGGTAACACGGTCGGTGGAACAACTGGCCGGTGAGCTTTCGCAGAAAAGCACGGATGCGTTGGTGGCTTACCGGGGGAAATACCGGTGGACGAAGACTTACATGCCGGTGAGCTTGCCGGCGGCGACGCTCAAGCCGGGCGGGGTGTATTTGGTGACGGGCGGGTTCGGCGGGATGGGAAGCGCGTTGGCGGATTTTCTCGAACGGACCACGCAGGGGAAAGTCATTCGAATCGGCCGGTCAGCCGGCGTGGATGTGACGAACCGAGAGCAGATGCGGGCGGTGATCGCGAAGCACGGACGGATTACCGGCGTAATCCACGCGGCGGGCGTGCCGGGGGGCGGCGCGGTGCAGTTGAAAACCCGGGAGGCCGCGCTGGAAGTGATGCGGGCGAAGATTCACGGGACGCGCGTGTTGGCGGAAGTGCTCGCGGAACAGCCACCGGATTTTCTGGTGCTGTGTTCGTCGGTCAACTCGGCCATCGGCGAATTTGGTCAGGTGGATTATTGCGCGGCGAACGCGTTTCTCGATGCGTTTGCGCACGCGAACACCGGCATGCGGACGATTGCGATCAACTGGGACATGTGGAGCGAAGTCGGGATGGCGGTGGACACGAAAGTGTCGGCGTCCCGGCAAGAGCAGCGCACGGAAAATCTGAAAGCCGGAATCCTGACGCGCGAAGGCCACGAAGTGTTGGCGCGCGTGCTCGCCGGTAACCTCACGCAAGTGCTGGTTTCGACACGCGAGTTGGCAGAGATGCGGGCGGCCCGGCAGAACTATGAGCCGGTCGCGAACGCGCCGGCGGCGGTGGCCGCGGTTCATCCGCGACCGGAGTTGAAAACGGCCTACGTTGCGCCGCAAGATGATGTCGAGCGGAAGATGGCCGGCATTTGGCAACAGTTGTTGGGGATTGAAAAGATCGGCGTCCACGATAATTTTTTCGAGTTGGGCGGTGATTCGCTGCTCGCGGTGCAAGTCGTGGCGCGATTAAACCAAGCCCTGAATGTGAAGTTGCCGGTGGTGACGTTCTACGCCGACCCGACGATCGCCGCGTTGAAAAAACAACTCGCCGGCAACACACCAACGGGGTCGGAACAGAGTTTGCTAGAAGACCGGCGACAGGCGCGTCAGGGGCTCCGCCAGCGCGCCCAACGGCGCATTGACAAGGGACTTGCGGAGAAAAACGAACAAGTGGGCGAATGAGTTCAAATTTGAACATCTCATCCAGCGACATTGCTGTGATCGGCATGAGCGGGCGTTTTCCGCAGGCGGCCGGCGTGGAGGAGTTGTGGCGGAATCTGTGCGCGGGCCGGGAAGGCATCCGCGTGTTGTCGGACGAGGAGTTCGTGCGGCACGGCGAGGCGCGCGAAGTCGTTACCTCCGGCGAATACGTCAAGGCGGTGGCGGATGTCGCGGGGATCGAGTTTTTCGATAATGGATTTTTTGGGTTCACGCCGCGCGACGCGACGTTGATGGATCCGCAGTTGCGGTTGTTGCTGGAATGCGCGTGGGCGACGGTGGAGCATGCCGGTTACAACGTGGCGGATTACCGGGGGGCGATCGGGGTTTTTGCCGGGGCGGGGCCGAATTCGTATTTCATCGAGAACCTCGTGCGCAACCAGGAGTTGATGCGCGCGGTGGCGGGCCCGCAGTCGGCGTTGGATGTGTTCACGACGAGCGACGCGTTGAGCACGATGGTGTCGTTCAAGTTGAATTTGCGCGGGCCGAGCATCAGCGTGCAGACGGCGTGTTCGACGTCGTTGGTCGCGGTGCATCTGGCGTGTCAGAGTTTGCTCAGCCACGAATGCGCGATGGTGTTGGCGGGCGGCGTGAATCTCAACATTCCCCAGGAACGCGGTTACGTGTTTCAGCCGGGAATGATTTTGTCGCCCGACGGGCATTGCCGGCCGTTCGACAAGGATGCGGCGGGGACGATTTTTGGCGGGGGCGTCGGGCTGGTGTTGTTGAAGCGGCTCGCGGATGCCGTGGCGGACCGGGATTGTATTTACGCGGTGATCAAAGGGTCGGCGGTCAACAACGACGGTTCGACGAAAGCCGGGTTCACCGCGCCGAGTGTGGTGGGGCAGGCGGCGGCGGTGGCGGACGCGTTGGCGATTGCGGACGTGCCGGCGGAGACGATCGGGTACGTCGAAGCGCACGGCACCGGCACGGCGTTGGGTGATCCGATCGAGGTCGAAGCGTTGACGCGCGCGTTCCGGCAAGGCACGGCGCGAAATCAGTTTTGCGGGATTGGATCGGTGAAAAGCAACATCGGCCACCTTGACCGGGCGGCGGGGGTGACCGGCTTGATCAAGGCGGCGCTGGCGCTGCATCGCGGCCAGATACCGGCGACGTTGCATTACCGGGCGGCGAACCCGAACATCAATTTTCCGGCCACGCCGTTTTATGTCGTGGACAAACTGACCGAGTGGAAACCGGCCAGACAACCGCGGCGCGCGATGGTGAATTCACTCGGATTCGGCGGCACCAATGCGTGCGTGATTTTGGAAGAAGCACCGGCGCTGGCGAAGTCGGGCGGGAGCCGACCGTATCAACTGTTGACGATTTCCGCGCGGACGGAAACCGCGCTCGACGCGGCGACGGCGAATCTCGCGGAGCATTTCGAGAAACACGCGGACGTGTCGCTGGCGGATGCCGCGTTCACGTTGCAGGTCGGCCGGCAAGCGTTTGATTACCGGCGGAGCGTGGTGGG
Organism: Verrucomicrobiia bacterium; assembly: GCA_022072455.1. Lineage (GTDB taxonomy): Bacteria > Verrucomicrobiota > Verrucomicrobiia > Palsa-1439 > Palsa-1439 > CAINDI01. The sequence continues at coordinate 119,188 of JAJVHY010000015.1, forward strand.
GCGCGATGCGGCGGAGATTGTGGCCAAGTTGCGCGGGCCGCAGGTTACCGGGAAGGCGAACTCGCCGGGGGTGGTGTTCATGTTCCCCGGTCAGGGCGCGCAGTATGCCGGGATGGGCGCGGAGTTGTATCGGACGGAGCCGGTGTTCCGCACGGAAGTGGACCGGTGCGCGGCGATCCTCGGGTTTGATTTGCGGGCGGTGTTGTTCCCCGCCGCCGGCCACGAGGAAGAAGCGCGCCGGCAGTTGATTCAAACGAAATTCACTCAGCCGGCTTTGTTCGTGATCGAGTATGCGTTGGCGCGTTTGTGGATGTCGTGGGGCGTGCAACCGATGGCGATGATCGGCCACAGCGTCGGCGAGTACGCGGCGGCCTGTCTGGCCGGGGTGCTCACGCTGGAAGACGCGGTGGCGCTCGTCGCGGAACGGGCGGCGCTGGTGCAGGCGTTGCCGGGGGGCGCAATGTTGGCGGTGCGGTTGACGGAAGCGGAGGTGACGCCGCTGTTGAACGCGCGGCTGGCGGTGGCGGCGGTGAATTCGCCGAAGTTGTGCGTGGTGTCGGGCCCGGAGGCGGACGTGGCGGAATTGGAGAAGCGGCTCGAAGCGCAGGGGACCGGCGCGCGGCGCTTGCAGACTTCGCACGCGTTTCATTCGCCGATGATGGAGCCGGTGTTGGCGCCGTTCACGGAACGGTTGCGCCGGGTGAAATTTAATGCGCCGCAGATTCCGTACGTGTCGAACGTGACCGGGAACTGGATCACGGCGGCGGAAGCGACGCGGCCGGAATACTGGGCGGGGCATGTCCGGCAGACGGTGCGGTTTGCGGACGGCGTGGCCAAGTTGCTGGCGGCAGGGACGCGGTTATTTTTGGAAGTCGGCCCCGGGCAGGGACTGAGCCAGATGGTGCGACAGACCGGTGGGACGCAGGTGGCGACATCGCTGAATGCAGCGACAGGCGATTGGCCGACGTTGCTGGAGGGAGTCGGACGAGTCTGGGGCGCGGGCGTGCCGGTGGATTGGCGGGCGTTTTACGCGAACGAAGAGCGGCGACGGGTGGCGTTGCCGACGTATCCTTTTGAAAAGAAACGGCACTGGATCGAAGCGCCGGGCGTTGTGGCGGCGCCAGTGCAACCGCGCGAGTTGCCGGCAGTCGTGGCGAGCGGGGCCGGGCAGACGGTCGAAACGTTGCGGGGAATCTTGGCGAATCTTTCGGGCAAGTTGCCGGCGGAGTTGCCGGCGACGGCGACGTTCGTGGAGTTGGGTTTTGATTCGTTGTTCTTGGCGCAGTTCAGCCGGAAACTGAAAACGGAGTTGGGCGCAGCGGTGAATTTTGGTCAGTTGATGGATCAACTGGCGACGTTACAAGCGTTGGCGGATCATCTGGACCAGTCGCGCGCGGTGGCGGTGCCGGCGGTGACGCCGGTGGCCAAAACACCGGCGGCGGAAGTGATCACGTTGCCGACCACGCCGGGACAACGCGAGATTTGGTTGGCGTCGAGCCTCAGCGAAAATGCGTCGCGGGCGTACAACGAAGTGGTGGTGCTGCGGTTGCGCGGGAAGTTGGGGGTCGAGAGTCTGCGCGCGGCGTTGCAGGAACTCGTGAACCGGACGGACGCGTTACGGATCACGATTTCCGCCGACGGTCAGCAGCAGTGCATTCACCCGACGCGGACGCAGGAGTTGCGGGTGGTGGATGCGGTGACGGAGGATTTCACGACGACGCTGTTTGATTTTGTGAACGGGCCGCTGATGAAGGCGCAGTTGGTCCGCGTGAGCGCGGATGAACATGTGTTGCATCTGGTGTTTCATCACGTGGTGTTGGATGGCTGGTCGACCCACGTGGCGGTGGTGGAGTTGAGCCGATTGTACACGGCGCAAGTGCGCGGGGTGGCGGACACGGAGCCGGCGGCGTTGCAGTACCGGGATTATGTGGCGTGGTATCACGCGCCGGCGGCGGTGCAGAAACGGGCGCAGGATGAAACGTATTGGCTGAAGGCGTTCGCCGACAAACCGGCCGCAGTGGAGTTGCCGGCGCGCAAGGGGCGACCGCCGCAACGGTCGTTGCGCGCGGGGTATGCCAGAACGGCGATTGACGCGGAGCAGTATCGCCGGTTGAAGAAGGTCAGCGCGCAGGCCGGGGTGACGTTGTTTCATTTTCTGTTGGCGACGTTCAGCGTCTGGGCGCGGCGGATTTCGGGGCAGGAAGACATTGTGGTTGGGGTGCCGTTGGCGGGACATCTGGCGGCCGATTTGCAGGAACTGTCCGCCGCGGACCGGATGATCGGCCATTGCTCGAATTTGGTGCCGATTCGTTCAGAGGTGCGCGGGGCGGAGTCGTTCGCGAACCATCTCACGACGATCAAACGGAAAGTGGCCGAGGCGCGGACGCACGAGAGTTTCACGTATGGCGAGTTGATCGAGAAGCTGAACCCGGTCCGCGATCCGAGTCGGGTGCCGTTCGTGTCGGTGACGTTCAACCTCAACGACGAGCCGGCGTTGCACTGGGAGCAACTGGAGGCAGAGGTCGAGGTGCCGCCGTTTGCGTCCATCTTTTTTGATTTTGAAATCAACATGTGGGAAAGCGCGACCGGGTTACGGATCGCCTGTTACTTCGCCACGGATTTGTTCGACCAGACCATGGTGGAAAGCTGGCTGGCGCAATGGCTGCGACTCATCACGAGCGCGGCGGAGAATCCCGCGCTGCCGCTCGACCGATTGGAGTTGCTCGGGGCGGCGGACCGGCAGCGGTTGGTGGTGGAGTGGAATCAAACGGCGGCCGAATATCCGCGGGACGCGACAATTCATCAGTTGTTTGCCGAGCAAGCGGCGCGGACGCCGGAGCGGCGGGCGGTGCAGTGTGAAACAAGCACGCTGACGTATGCGGAGCTGGACAAGCAGGCGACGCAACTGGCCGGGCGATTGAGCGCGGCCGGGGTGCGCCCCGGCATGTTGGTCGGGTTGTTTGCGGAGCGCTCGATTGAGATGGTCGTGGGCGTGCTGGGAATTTTGAAAAGCGGTGCGGCGTATGTTCCGATGGATCCGGCGTTCCCGTCCGAACGATTGGCGTTCATGGTGGAAGACGCGGCGATGCCGGTGATTGTGACGCAGGCGCGATTGGTGAAAAGTTTGCCGCGGCACAACGTGCGGGTGATCGTGGTGGACGACGGCGGAACGGAACGCGGCGAGTTGCCGGCGCGGGTGGCGGCGGAGAGTGTCGCGTACACGATTTTCACGTCGGGTTCGACCGGGCGACCGAAAGGTGTGCCGGTGCCGCATCGCGCGGTGGTCAATTTCCTCAACTCGATGCGCAAGCAACCGGGGTTGAAGCCGGACGAGGTGTGGTTGTCGGTGACGACGTTGTCGTTTGATATTGCCGGGCTGGAGTTGTTCCTGCCGTTGACCACCGGCGCGTGTGTCGTGGTGGCGACGCAGGAAACCGCGATGGACGGGCTGCGATTGCGGCAGGAATTGACGCGCTGCGGGGCGACCGTGATGCAAGCGACGCCGGCCACGTGGCGGATGTTGTTGGAGACGGAGTGGCCGGGGGATCCGCGCTTGAAGATTCTGTGCGGTGGCGAGGCGCTACCGGCGGAATTGGCGGCGCAGTTGCTGCCGGTGTGCGCGGAGTTGTGGAACATGTACGGGCCGACGGAGACGACCATTTGGTCCACCTGTTGCCGGGTGACAGACCCGCGCGACATTCATATCGGGCGGCCGATTGATAATACGCAGGTGTACATCGTGGATGCGGCGCTCCAACCGCAGCCGGTAGGCGTGGCCGGCGAATTGTTGATCGGCGGCGACGGACTGGCATTGGGGTATCTGGGGAGGCCGGAACTCACGGCGGAGAAGTTTATCGCGAATCCATTCCGCGCCGGTGAGCGGGTGTATCGGACCGGCGATCTGGCACGGTGGCGGCCCGACGGCAACGTGGAGTGCATGGGTCGGTTGGATCATCAGGTGAAAGTGCGCGGGTTCCGGATCGAGTTGGGCGAAATTGAAACGGCGTTGGGTCAGCATCCGGCAATTCGCGATGCGGTGGTGGTGGCGCGGGAGCAACAATTGGTGGCGTACCTGGTGGCGTCGGCGCCGCCGCCGGTGTCGGAGTTGCGGGAGTTTTTGGGGAAGACGTTGCCGCACTATATGGTGCCGGCGTTGTTTGTGTTCCTCGACCGGCTGCCGCTGACGCCGAATGGGAAAGTGGATCGGAAGGCGTTGCCGGCGCCGGCGGCGGGCGGGCGTGATCAGCAGGTGGAGTTTGTCGCGCCGCGCACGCCGCAGGAAATCCAATTGGCGGAATTGTGGCGGCAAGTCCTGCGCGTTCCGCAGGTCGGCGTGAACGACAATTTCTTTGAGTTGGGCGGACATTCGTTGTTGGCAGTGCAAGTCACGACCCGGTTGCATCAGGCGCTGGCGGTGGAGTTGCCGCTGCGGGTGATGTTTGAGAAGCCGACGCTGGGGGAATTGGCGCGGCATCTGGACAATCTGGTGTGGGCGCGCGGCACGCAAGGGCGAATATCCGAAACGGAACTGGTGGCCGGAGAAATTTGAGCATTCAGGAAACTGATTCACCATGTCCCATCTCCAACGACGAATAATCAAGCGGCTGAAAAGCGATGGGCTCGCGTCCTGTTTGCGCTTCCTGGCGGTTGCGGGTTGGGCCGAGGTCACCACCACGATTGCGGAGGCGCGGCGCGGCATCGACACGGAGCATCCGGCCAACCACCGGCAACTCGGGATTCTGAACCCGGAGAATCATTGGTACAAGGCGGCGGCGTATGACACGTTTCAGCGCGCCATGCGCCACGTGACCGTGCGGCCGGGGCAGGATGTGTTCGTGGATTTTGGATCCGGCAAGGGACGGATTGTCGTGTTGGCGGCGGAATATCCATTCCGCCGGGTGATTGGCGTGGAGTTTGTGGAGTCGCTGCATCGTGTCGCGAAAAAGAACCTGAGTCACCGGGCAAGGCACCGGGTCTGTCAGGATATTCAACTGATTCGGGCTGACGCGACCCAGTGGCCAATTCCCGCCGACGCCAACATACTCTTTTTCTACAATCCATTTGAGGGGGCGGTGCTCGCCAAAGTCTGGGAGAACATCCGGCAATCGCTCCACGATGCTCCCCGGTTCATGACCATTGTCTATGTGCGGCCTGAAGCTTTTTTTGAGTCGCAGATTCGCTGGCAGGAGTTGCTGACGTGCCGCGTGCGGATGGTCTGTCGGGAAGGCACGTTGGCCATCTACGAACACACACCGGCGACGGGGGGGATCAACGCATGACGTTGGACCAACTCGTCGCGAAACTGCGTGAGCAGAATATCACGTTGTGGGTCGAGGGCGACCGGCTGCGGTACCGGGCGGCGCCGGAGGCGGTGACTCCCGAATTGCTGGCGACCTTGCGCGAGCGAAAGACTGAGCTGATTGATTTTCTGCGGAAGGTGGGACAGGGCAACCCGAGTGCGCCGCCCGCCATTCCGCGACTGGACCGGACGAGGCCGTTGCCGCTCTCGTTCGCGCAGGAGCGCTTGTGTTTCCTCGATCGGTTCGAGCCGAACAGTCCGGCGTTCAACATACCCGTCGGGACGCGGTTGACGGGACCGCTGAACGAGACGGCATTGCGGCAGGCGCTACAGGCGATCGTGGACCGGCATGAGGCGTTGCGGACGAATTTAGAGATCGTGGACGGGTTGCCGGCGCAGCGGATTGTGGCGGCGATGCCGGTGGAATTGCCGGTGGTGGATTTGACGGGGATGCCGGAGGCGGAAGTCATGCGCCGGGCGGAGCTGGAAGCGCAGCGGCCGTTCCAGTTGGCGACGGAGTGCAAGTTGCGGGCGACGTTGTTCCGGGTGGGGGCGACGGAACATTGGTTGGTGATGAACCTGCATCACATCGCGGCGGACGGTTGGTCGCTGGGGATTGTGTTCCGGGAACTGGCGGCGTTTTACGAGAGTTTTGTCGCGGGAAAGCCGGCGCAGTTGCCGGCGTTGCCGATTCAATACGCGGATTATGGGGCGTGGCAGCGGGAGTGGTTGCAGGGCGAGACGCTGGACCGGCAGATGCAATACTGGCGGCACCGGCTTGCGAATGCGCCGGCGCTCTTGGAGTTGCCGACGGATAAACCGCGGCCGGCGGTGTTGACGCAGGCCGGGAGCGCAGTGGTGGAGACGTACCCGCCGGCGGTGGCGCCGGCGGTGGCGGAGTTCAGCCGGCTGGAAGGCGTGAGTCCGTTCATGACGTTGTTGGCGGCGTTCCAAGTTTTGTTGCATCGCTATTCACGGCAAGACGACATTTTGGTCGGGACACCGATGGCGTGCCGGAACCGGACGGAAATCGAGGGGTTGATCGGCTTTTTTGTGAACACGGTGGTGATGCGCGAGAATCTCGCCGGTAACCCGTCGTTCCGCGAGTTGGTGCGCCGGGGACGGGAGGCGACACTGGAGGCGTTGGCGCATCAAGAGTTGCCGTTTGAGAAACTGGTCGAGGAGTTGAAGCCGGAACGGAATCTGGCGCACGCGCCGGTGTTCCAAGTGTTGTTCACGGCGAATAATTTTGAGCGGACGCCTGTGCAGATGGCGGGCGTGCAGATGACGCCGGTCGAATTCATCGGGCGGACGGCGAAGTATGATCTGACGTTGTACTGGCAACTGAACGCGCAAGGTCTGGCGGTAACGTTGGAGTATGCAACGGATCTATTCGAGGCCGACACGATGCGGCGGATGCTCGGGCATTACCGGACATTGGTGGAAAGTCTGGTGGCGCGGCCCGAAGCGGGAATTGAAACAGCGGAACTGTTGCCGGCGAGTGAACGCCGGCAGGTGTTGGAAGAGTGGAACGCGACGCAGGCGGAGTATCCGACGGAGCGGTGTGTGCATGAATTGGTCGAGGCGCAGGTGGCGCGGACGCCGGACGCGGTGGCGGTGGTGTGCGGGAAAGAGACGCTGACGTACCGGGAGTTGAATGAACGGGCGGACCGGCTGGCGGGACATCTGGCCGGGCTGGGATTGGGGCCGGGGCAGTTGGCGGGGATTTATGTGGAGCGGTCGCTCGACATGCTGGTCGGGTTGCTGGGTGTGCTCAAGGCCGGTGGGGCGTATTTGCCGTTGGATCCGAGTTTCCCGGCGGAGCGATTGGCGTTCATGGTGGCGGACGCGCGGCCGGTGGTGATCTTGACGCAGCAGAAGTTGGCGGGATCGGTGCCGGCGCATGAGTCGCAGGTGGTGATTCTCGATGCGTTGACGGAGAGCACGCAGAAGACGGAACTGCGGAAGCCGCAGTCCACGGACTTGGCGTATGTGCTGTACACGTCGGGGTCGACCGGGAAACCGAAGGGGGTGCAGATTCCGCATCGGGCGGTGGTGAATTTCTTGTTGAGCATGCAGCGGGAGCCGGGGCTGTCGGCGAGCGATGTGTTGGTGGCGGTAACGACGTTGTCTTTTGATATTGCCGGGCTGGAGTTGTACCTGCCGCTGGTGACCGGGGCGCGGGTGGTGATTGCGAGTCGGGTGGAAGCGGCGGATCCGGAACGGTTGCTGGAGCTGTTGACGAAGTCGGGGGCGACGGTGTTGCAGGCGACGCCGGTGACGTGGCGGTTGTTGGTGGGAGCGGGGTGGAATGGGACGCCGAAGTTGAAGGTGTTGTGCGGGGGCGAGGCGTTGCCGGTGGAGTTGGCGGAGCAGTTGGTGGAGCGGAGTGACGAGGTGTGGAATTTGTATGGGCCGACGGAGACGACGATTTGGTCGGCAGTGAGTCGGGTGCTTCCCAATCAGGCATTGAGTTTGGGCCGGCCGATTGCGAACACGGATTTCTATGTGTTGGATGCGTTGCTGCAGCCGGTGCCGGTGGGTGTGCCGGGGGAATTGTTGATTGGCGGGGCCGGGGTGGCGCGGGGTTATTTGAATCGGCCGGAGTTGACGGCGGAGAAGTTCATTGCGCATCCGTTCCGGGCTGGGGAGCGGTTGTATCGGACGGGGGATTTGGTGCGGTACCGCGGGGATGGGACGGTGGAGTTTTTGGGGCGGTTGGATCATCAGGTGAAGATCCGCGGGTTCCGGATTGAGTTGGGGGAGATCGAGACAGCGTTGGGACAACTGCCGGCGGTGCGGCAGGCGGTGGTGATCGCGCGGGAAGACGAGCCGGGGGAGAAACGGTTGGTGGCGTATTTGCTCGGGACGGAGACGCCGGAGAGTGAGTTGCGCGCGTTTTTGAAAGAGCGGGTGCCGGATTACATGGTGCCGGCGGCGTTCGTGTGGTTGGAGAAATATCCGCTGACGCCGAACGGGAAGGTGGATCGGAAGGCATTGCCGGCACCGGCGGTGACGGCTGTGACCGGGACAGAATATGTGGCGCCGCGGACGGAGTGGGAGCGGCAGTTGGTGGCAGTGTGGGAGAGGATTTTCAATCGGCAGCGGATTGGGGTGCGGGATAACTTTTTTGAGTTGGGCGGGCATTCGTTGTTGGCGTTGCGGTTGATGGCGAAGGTGGAGCAGTTGGCGGGAGCGGAGGTGCCGTTGTTGACGTTGTTCCAGGCGCCGACGGTGGAGCAGTTGGCGGCGGCGGTGCAGCCGAAGGCCGGCGCGGTGGCGGAGGAGCGTCCGGCGGAAGAAGTGGTGGTGGAGTTGACGGCGGCACCGGTGGATCCGGCAAGTGTGCCGGTGGATCCGCGGCCGTTGTCGTACGCGCAGGAGCGGTTGTGGTTCCTGGATCAACTCGAACCGAATACCGCCACATATAATATCGTGTCGGCTGTTGAGTTGACGGGACCGCTGAACGTCGAGGCGTTACGGCGGAGTTTTGCGTTGATTTTCCAGCGGCATGAAGCGTTGCGGACGACGTTCGACGTGGTGGATGGGAAACCGGCGCAGCGAATTGCGCCGCCGGGCGGATGGGAGTTGCCGGTGGAGGATGTGCGCGGGTTGCCGGCGGCGGAGGTGCAGCGGCGGGCGAACGCGGAGGCGCAACGGCCATTCGTGCTGGCGCGGGACCGGCTGCTGCGGACCAAATTGTTCCGGGCGGGCGATCAGGAACATTTGTTGGTGATCGTGCTCCATCACATCGTGTCGGACGGTTGGTCGATCGGGGTGTTGTACCGTGAGTTGGGGGCGGCGTATGCGGCGTTGGCGGCGGGGCGGGCAGCGCGCTTGCCGGTGTTGCGGGCGCAGTATGCGGAGTTCGCGGTGGGGCAACGGGAGTGGTTGCGCGGGCCGGTGCTGGAACAGCAGTTGAATTTTTGGCGGAACCGGCTGGCGGGCGCGCCGGTGTTGTTGGATTTGCCGACAGACCGGCCGCGGCCGCCGGCGCAGACGTACCGGGGGGACATGGCGCTGGAGATTTTCCCGGTGGAGTTGCTGCGCCGGTTGCAGGAGTTGAGCCGGGCGGAGAGTGCGAGTTTGTTCATGATTTTGCTGGCGGCGTTCGAGGCGTTGTTGGCGCGGTACACCCGGCAGGAGGACATTTTGATCGGGACGCCGACGGCGTGTCGGAGCCGGGCGGACGTGGAGAATCTGATCGGGTTGTTTGTGAACACGGTGGTGATGCGCGCCGATTTGAGCGGGAATCCGACGTTCCGGGAATTGGTGGCGCAGACGCGGGCGGCAACGCTGGCGGCGTTGGCACATCAGGAGTTGCCGTTTGAGAAATTGGTGGAGGAGTTGCAGGTGGCGCGGAATCTGGCGCATTCGCCGTTGTTCCAGGTGATGTTCGTGGCGATCAACGAGGAGCAGGTTGCCGGCAAGATTGGCGGGTTGCAGACGGAGAGCCGGGTGTTGTCGACGCGGACGGCGAAGTTTGATCTGACGTTGTACTGGGAGGCGACGGCGCAGGGGTTGGTGTTGAGCATGGAGTACAACACCGACTTGTTCGAGGCGGCGACGATCCGGCGGATGTTGGGGCATTACCGGATGTTGTTGGAGGGGTTTGTGGCAAATCCGGCCGCACGGGTCGGGGCGGTGCCGCTGTTGACGGCGCTGGAGCAGAACCAGTTGGCGCAGTGGAATGCGACCGAGGTGCCGTATCCGCAGGACGTTTGTTTGCACCAGCTTTTCGAGGCGCAGGTCGAACGCACGCCGGACACGGTGGCGGTGGTGTTCGAGGGGCAACAGCTCACGTACCGGGAGTTGGACGCGCGGGCGAATCAACTAGCCCGGCATTTACTCACGCTCGGAGTGCAGCCGGATAATTTCGTCGGCGTGTACATGGAGCGGTCGGTGGAGATGGTGGTGGCGTTGTACGCAACGTTGAAGGCCGGGGCGGCGTATGTGCCGATTGATCCGACGTACCCGGCTGACCGGGTGGCGTTCATGTTGAACGACGCACAGCCGCCGGTGTTGCTGACGCAGGAGAAACTCGTGGCGACGTTGCCGGCGCATCAGGCGCGGGTGGTGATCGTGGGCCGGGAATTGACAGAGAGCACGGCGCGGCCGGTGACGAAGGTGAATTCCCGGAACTTGGCGTACATGATTTATACGAGCGGTTCGACCGGTAAGCCGAAGGGGGCGATGAACGAACACCGGGGGATCGTGAACCGGTTGTTGTGGATGCAGGACGAGTACCGGCTGGGGACGGCGGACCGGGTGTTGCAGAAGACGCCGTTCAGCTTCGATGTGTCGGTGTGGGAATTTTTCTGGCCGTTGTTGACCGGGGCGCGGTTGATTGTCGCGAAGCCGGAAGGTCACCGCGACACGGAGTATTTGGTCGAGGTGATCCGGCAACACGGGATCACGACGCTGCATTTTGTGCCGTCCATGTTGGCGGTGTTTTTGACGGATGAAAAAGTGGGGACGTGCCGGTCGTTGCGGCGGGTGATTTGCAGCGGCGAGGCGTTGGGGGTGGAGTTGCAGGAGAGCTTTTTCGCGAAACTCCCCGGCGTGGAGTTGCACAATCTGTACGGGCCGACCGAGGCGGCGGTGGATGTGACGTATTGGGCGTGCCGGCGCGACAGCGGGTTGCGGACGGTGCCGATTGGGCGACCGATCGCGAATATCCAAATGCACATTTTGGACGCGCAGTTGTTGCCGGTGCCGGTCGGGGTGGCGGGGGAGTTGCACATTGCCGGGATTGGGTTGGGGCGCGGGTATTGGAATCGGCCGGAGTTGACGGCAGAGAAGTTTCTGCCGAATCCGTTCCGGGCTGGTGAGCGGTTGTACAAGACCGGCGATCTGGCGCGGTATCTGCCCGACGGGAACATCGAGTATCTGGGCCGGTTGGATCATCAGGTAAAAATTCGCGGGTTCCGGATTGAGTTGGGTGAAATCGAGGTGGCGCTGGGGCAGCATCCGGCGGTGCGCGAAGTGGTGATTGTGGCGCGCGAGGATGTGCCGGGCGACAAACGGCTCGTGGCGTTCCTCGTGGCGAACGGGGCGGCGCCGTCGGTGGCGGAGTTGCGGGCGCATTTATTGGCGAAGTTGCCGGAGTACATGCTGCCGGCGGCGTTTGTGTTTTTACCGGCGATGCCGTTGTCGCCGAATGGGAAGATTGACCGGCGGTTGTTGCCGGCGCCGGATCCGCACCGGCCGGATTTGGCGCGGGCTGTGGTGGCGCCGCGGACGCCGGCAGAGAAAACACTCGCGGAGATTTGGGCAAAGGTGTTGCGGCTCGATGTGGTGGGAATCCACGACAAGTTTTTCGAGTTGGGCGGTGATTCGATTTTGAGCATTCATGTGATCGCGAAGGCGAATCAGGCCGGACTGAAGTTGACGCCCAAACAGATTTTCCAACATCAGACGATTGCGGAGTTGGCGGCGGTGGCCGGTACGTCGGTCGCGCCGGCCAGTGAACAGGGTGCGGTGATGGGTGAGGTGCCGTTGACGCCGATTCAGCGGTGGTTCGTTGCGCAGAACCACGTCGAGCCGCACCACTGGAATCAGGCGCAGCAATTGGAGACGCATTTTGCACCGGACGTGATTGAGGCGGCGGTGCAACGAGTGGTGGCGCAGCATGACGCGTTGCGGTTGCGGTTTGCGAATGGCCGGCAGTTCCACGCGCCGGTCGGCGAGCCGGTCACGGTGGCGCGGTTTGGCGGGGCGGAATATGAAATGCGGCTGGCGGAGTTGCAGGCAAGTCTGGATCTGGCGAACGGGCCGATTTTCCGCGTGGCGATTTTCGAGTTTGGCGACAAGCGCCGGGTGTTGTGGGTGATTCATCATCTCGCGGTGGACGGGGTGTCGTGGCAGATCTTGTGGGAGGATTTGGAGGCGGCTTGCCGGGGGGCGGCGTTACCGGCGAAGACGACTTCGTTCCAAAGTTGGGCGCGGCGGTTGGCGGCGCATTCGATTCCGGGTGAAGTGGAATTTTGGCGGGCGAGTTTGACGGGCTGTGAGGGAACGTTGCCGGTGGATTTTGCGGACGGGGCGAATACGGAAGGGTCGGTGGCGACGGTGGAGGTGGCGTTGCCGGCGGCGGAGACGACGGCGTTGTTGCAGGAGGCGCCGCGGGCGTATCGGACGCAGATCAATGATTTGTTGTTGGCGGCGCTGGCGCGGGCGTTGGGCCGGTGGTGCGGGCGGTCGGAGGCGTTGATTGATCTGGAAGGTCATGGCCGGGAGGAGTTGTTTGCCGACGTGGATTTGTCGCGGACGGTGGGGTGGTTCACGACGTTGTTCCCGGTGGCATTGCGGTTTGACACGGCGATGGACGACGGCGCGTTCATCAAGTCGGTGAAAGAGCAACTGCGGGCGATTCCGCACCGGGGTCTGGGGTATGGGTTGGTGCGGGAGCAACTGGCGGGGTTGCCGGAGCCGCGGGTGATTTTTAATTATCTCGGCCAAGCCGGCAAGGGCGGGGCGCAGTGGGCGGGCGGTCCGAGTCGGAGTCCGCGGACGCACCGGACGCATTTGTTGGAGATCAATGGGTTGGTGACGGATGGGGAGTTGCGGTTGGGATGGAATTTTAGTGGGAATGTTTTCCGGCGCGAGACAGTGGCGGCGGTGGCGGCGGATTTTGCGCGGGAGTTGCGCGGGTTGGTGGAGCATTGCCGGACGCGGACGGTGGCGGGGGCGACGCCGACGGATTTTCCGCTGGCAAAGCTTTCCCAGGTGGCGGTGGATGGGTTGTTGGAGCGGTACCCGGATTTGGAGGATGTGTACCGGTTGTCGCCGATGCAGCAGTTGTTTTACAGCGTGGCGAATCCGGCGGGGGACGTGGGGTTTGAGCAGTGGTGTTACACGGTGCGCGGGGCGTTGGATGCGGCGGCGTTCCGGCGGGCGTGGCAGACGGTGTTGGACCGGCATGCGGCGTTGCGGACGCTGTTTGTGACGGAGGGATTGAGTGAGCCGCATCAGGTGGTGCGCCGGCAGGTGACGGTGCCGGTGGTGGAATTGGATTGGCGGACGCTGGACGGGAAGGCGCAGGAGCGGCAGTGGACAGAGTTGTTGGCGAGTGACCGCACGCAGGGGTTCGCGTTGACGGAGGCGCCGTTGATGCGGTTGACGGTGGTGCGGTTGGCCGAGGCGGTTTACCGGGTGGTGTGGACGCATCATCATTTGTTGATGGACGGCTGGTCGTGGCCGCTGGTGTTGCAGGAAGTCGCGGCAGTTTATGCGGGGAAGCCGACGGCGTTGCCGCCGAGCCGGGCGTACCGGAATTATATTGCCTGGTTGCAGCAACAGGATTTGGGGAAGGCGGAGGCGTTTTGGCGGAAGGCGTTGGCGGGGTTGAAGGAGCCGACGCCATTACCGGTGGGCGGTGGGAGCGGGACGGGGCCGGGCGCGAAACGGATGGAGTTGACGGAGACTGAGACGGCCGCGGTGCAGGAGATGGCGCGCGAGCTGGGGGTGACGGTGAACGCGGTGGTGCAGACGGCGTGGGCGTTGTGGTTGAGCCGGAGTTCGGGCCGGCAGGACGTGGCGTTTGGAGCGGCGGTGTCGGGTCGGCCGGCGGCTGTGCCGGGGGTGGAATCCATCGTGGGGATGTTGATCAATAATTTGCCGGTGCATTTGCGGGTGGCGGCGGCGGAGCCGGTGGGGGCGTTGTTGCGCCGGCAACAGGGCGCCTGGGTGGAGTTGCAGGAGTATGAATTTACGCCGTTGTTGCAGGTGCAGGAGTGGAGCGAGGTGCCGTGGCAGTACCGGCTGTTTGAGAGTTTGATTGTGTTTCAGAATTATGTGGCCGGCGGGGCGGCGGAGCATTGGTTGGGGCCGGGGTTGCAGGTGGAGAGTCTGCACACGCTGGTGCAGTCGAATTATCAACTGGCGTTGGTGGTGGCGCCGGGGCCACGCTTGGGAGTGGAGATGATTTATCCGCAGTCGACATTCGCGGCGGCGACGATCACGGAGACGCTGGCGCAGTTGCGGACGTTGTTGGTGGAAATGCCGGCCCGGGTGGCGGCGCCGGTCGGGGAGTTGTTGGAGAAGTTGCCGGCGCCGGTGGCGCGGGCGACGGTGGCCGGGAAAAAAGCCGAATACGTGGCGCCGCGGGATCCGTTGGAACAGCAGTTGGCGAAGTTGTGGGAGCAGATTTTTGGGATTTCGCCGATTGGAATTCAGGACAATTTTTTTGCGCTGGGCGGGCATTCGTTGCTGGCGGTGCGGTTGTTTCCGCAGATCGAGAAGTTGACGGGGAAGAATTTGCCGATGGTGACGTTGTTCCAGGCGCCGACGGTGGAGAAACTGGCGGCGGTGTTGCGGCAGGAGGGTTGGACGCCGCCGTGGCAGACGTTGGTTCCGATCAAAGCCGGTGGGAGCAAGCCGCCGTTCTATTGCGTGCACGGTGTGGGCGGCAACATTTTGGAGTATCTCGACTTGGCGAAGTACATGGACGATGACCAGCCGTTTTATGGGATTCAGGCGGTGGGCTTGGACGGGAAACAGCCGTGGCTGAAGACGATTGAAGAACAGGCGGCGCATCACATCGGGGAGATCCGGGCGTTTCAGCCGACGGGGCCGTACTACTTGGGCGGGTCGTCGTATGGTGGGTTGGTGGCGTATGAGATGGCGCAGCAGTTGCATCGGGCCGGGGAGGCGGTGGCGTTGCTGGCGTTTTTTGATACGGCGGGGCCGGGGTATCCGCAGCCGTTGGACAAGGTTTCGTATTGGCAGAAGCGGTGGGACTACAACCGGTACCGGTTTGCATTGCACTGGGGGAATTTCCAAGCGGCCAGTGGCGCGCAGAAGTTGGAGTATGTGCGGGAGAAGACGAAGCGGTTGTCGAATCGGATGGTTTGGTACGTGCGCCGGTATCGGGCGCGGATGAAGAAACGCGTGGCGGAGATCAATTTGCCGAAAGTCATCGCGCAAACGAAGAAGGTCGGAGAGGCGGCGGCGACACGGTACGTGCTGAAACCGTACCCCGGCAAGGCAGTGTTGTTCCGCGCCACGCACCAACCGCCGGGGATTCGGCCGGATCCGACATTGGGCTGGGGTCCCTATGTGTTGGGTGGTTTGGAATTTTACGATACGCCGGGTCATCACGGGGCGATTGTGCGTGATCCCCGGGCGCAGAAACTGGCAGAACAGTTGATGGATGCGTTGTCGAAAGCGCAAGTGACGGGAGCAGCGAGAGGTTAATGACAGGAACAGTCAAATTACCGGTGGAATTAGTGGCGGAGCAGGCGCGAGTGCGGCCGGCAGCGCCGGCGCTTGTGTCGGGCCGCCGGCAGTGGAGTTATGCGGAGTTGCAGGCGCAGGCGAACGCGGTGGCGGCGGAATTGGTTCGCCACGGGGCTGGTCCTGGGATGGTGGTCGGCGTGTATGGTGACGGGGCGCAGTCGCTGGAGGTGTTTGCAGCATTGTTGGGAATCTGGCAGGCGCGGGCCGTGTATTTGCCGCTGAATCCGGATTATCCGGCCAGTCGGTTGGCGTACAAGGTGGCAACGACAGGAGTGAAGGTGGTCTTGACGGAGCCGGGGCGGCGATTGCCGGCGGAGATGAAGGCGGTGGCGGTGGAGTTGGGGACGTTGGCCCGACCGGCGGGGGTGATTGAGTTGCCGGCAGGGCGGGCGGAGGATTTGGCGTATATCATTTTTACGTCGGGCAGCACGGGGCAGCCGAAAGGGGTGGAGGTCGAACAAGGTGGGTTGGCGAATTTTGTGGCGAGTTGCGTGGCGAATTATGAACTGACGCCGGCGGATCGGGTGTTGCAGTTTGCGGCGTTGAGTTTTGATGTGAGCTTGGAGGAGATTTTGCCGACGTGGGCGGCGGGTGGAGCGTTGGTGTTGGGCGGGACGGAGCTGGTGGGGGCGTGGCCGCATTTTTTCAAGCAGTGCCGGGAGTTGGGCGTGACAGTGTTGAATTTGCCGACAGCGTACTGGCAGCAGATGGTGGCGGCGTTGGCGGCGGAGCCGACGCTGAAGTTGCCGGCGAGTGTGCGGTTGATGATCATCGGGGGTGAGGCGGCCCACGCGGAAGTGGTGGCGGAATGGCGCCGCCAGACGACGGTGCGGTTGCTGAATGCGTATGGGCCGACGGAAACGACAGTGGCGGCAACGCTGGCGGATTTGACGAATTGGAACGGGACCGGAGTGGTGCCGATTGGGCGGCCGTTGGCGAATGTGACGGTGAAAGTGGTGGATGAACAATTGCGGGAGGTGCCGGAGGGCGAGTTGTTGATTGGTGGTGTCGGAGTGGCGCGGGGGTATGTGGGACAGCCGGAGTTGACGGCGGCGAAGTTCCTTTCCATCGGCAATTGGAGTCGGTGGTATCGGACGGGAGATCGGGTCCGAAGTGGGGCGGACGGTCAGCTTGAGTTTTTGGGGCGGATTGATCAGCAGGTGAAGATTCGGGGATTCCGTATTGAACCCGGCGAGGTTGAGGCGGAGTTGTTGACACATCCGCGTGTGCAGGCGGCGGCGGTGGTGGCCCACGCGGAAGCCGGGCATGAACCGCGACTCGTGGCGTATGTCGCGCCGAAACCGACGGCGGCGGTCGAATGTTGGCCGTGTCCGGGCGATTACGGGATTTACGATGAGGCGCTGTATTATGCGATGACGCATGATGAGCAGCGGAATCAAGGTTACCGGGCGGCGCTCAAGCAGTGTGTGGCCGGTAAAGTGGTGATGGATTTGGGGACGGGAGCGGATGTGTTGTGGGCGCGGGAGTGTGTGGCGGCGGGGGCGACGCGGGTGTATGCGGTGGAGATTCAGGAGGCGGCTTACCGGCGGGGGATGGAGTTGGTGCAGCGGTTGGGGTTGGCCGACAAGATTCGGGTGTTGCACGGGGACGTGGCGACGATTCCCATCCCAGAATTGGTGGATGTTTGCGTGTCGGAATTGATCGGGTCGGTGGGGAGTTCGGAGGGCGCGGTGACTTTGTTGAATGCGGCGCGCCAGTGGTTGAAGCCGACGGGGGTCATGATTCCACGGCATTGCACGACGTTGATTGCCGGGTTGGAGTTGCCGGAGCCGGTGCCGCGGTTGGGGGAACTGGCGGCGCATTATGTGGAGCAGATTTTTGCGCAGAATGGCGGCCCCGGTGATTTGCGGATTGCGTTGAAGGGCTTGCGACCGGAGCAGGTGTTGTCGGATACCGCGGTGTTCGAGGAGTTGGATTTCCAGGAGCCGATGGCGGCGGAGTTTTCGCGGCCGGTAACGCTGACGGTCAAACGGGCGGGGCGACTTGATGGCTGGGTGTTGTGGTTGCAGTTGGCAGCGGGGGGCGGGGAGTTGATTGATAGTTTGCGGTGTCCGGGGAACTGGTTGCCGGTTTATTTTCCGGCGTTTGCGCCGGGGTTGCCGGTGCAGCCGGGGGATGTGGTGACGGGGACGGCGCGGGCGGTTTTGGCGGCGGATGGCCGGCGGCCGGATTATTTCTTTGAAGGTGTGGTGACGCGGGCGGGGCAGGCGCCGGTGCCGTTTGCGGTGGAGTCGCGCGTGGTGCCGACGCGGTGGCGGCAGGCGCCGTTTTATGACCGGTTGTTTGCGGGTGAGTTGCCGGCGCGGTTGACGGCGGGAGCGGTGCAGCAGCATTTGCGGGGACGGTTGCCGGAACACATGGTGCCGAGCGCGGTGGTTTTGTTGGAGCAGTTGCCGCTGACGCCGGGCGGGAAGGTTGACCGGCAGAAGTTGCCGGTGGTGCGCGGGGGGATGGGACCGGTTGGGGTCAAGCCGCGGACGCCGCTGGAGGCGGAGTTGGCGCAGATCTGGGCGGATGTGTTCGGCGTGCCGGCAGTCGGGGTCGAGGATAACTTTTTTGAGTTGGGCGGGCATTCACTGATGGCGGTGCAGATTGTGTCGCGCGTGTTGGCGAAGCTGGCGGTGGATTTGCCGATGGAGGTCGTATTTCAGCAGCCGACGATCCGGAGCATGGCGAAGTCTCTCGCGCCGGCAGTGGCGGCAGCTGAGGCGATCACGGAGGGTGAGTTATGACGGTGGAGCAACTGATAGAGTCGTTGGAGCAACAAGGGGTGCAGCTCTGGTTGGAGGGTGACCGGGTGCAGTATAAGGCGGCGGCGAAGGTGTTGACGCCGGCGGTGATTGCGGCGTTGCGGGAACGGAAGCCGCAAATCGTGGAGTATTTGCAGAAGAAGGCGGCCGGGAGTGAGGGGCCGGCGACGTTGTCGTTTACGCAGGAGGCGCTGTGGTTTCTGGACAAGCTGGTGCCGAATAGTTTGGCGTACGTGATTCCGTTGGCGGTGCGGTTGAGCGGGTCGTTGAATTTGGCGGCGCTGCAACGGAGCTTTGGGGAGATTGTCCGGCGGCATGAGGTGTTGCGGACGGTGTTCGAGGCGCCGGAGGGGAAGCCGATCGCGCGGGTCCTGCCGGCGCAGGAGTGGAGTTTGCCGGTGGTGGATTTGCCGGGTTGTCCCGAGGCGCAGTGGGAGGCGGAGATCAAGCGGTTGGTGGAGGAGGAATCGCGGCGCCCATTTGATTTGACGCGCGATTTGATGATGCGGACGAAGTTGTTCCGGTTGGCGCCGACGGAGCATGTGCTGACGGTGATGATGCATCATATCGCGTCGGACGGCTGGTCGGTGGAGGTGTTACTCAAGGAGTTGAGTGCGTTGTACGAGGCGGATTGCGCGAATCGGCCGGCGCAGTTGCCGGAGTTGCCGCTGCAGTATGCGGGGCATGTCATCCGGCAGCGGCAGCGGTTGCGCGGGCCGGTGATGCAGCAGCAGCTGGAATATTGGCGGACGGCGCTCGCGGGGGCACCGCCGCGATTGGATTTGCCGATTGATAAGCCGCGGCCGCCAGTGCAGACGATGAACGGGTGGCGCGTGCAGGAGGTTTTTTCGCCGGCGCTGTTGGCGGGGCTGCAGGAGTTGAGTCGGCGGGAGAAGGCAAGTTTGTTCATGACGCTGCTGGCAGCGTTTCAGGTGTTGCTGCACCGGTATACGCAGCAGGAAGACATTTTGGTGGGCACACCCGTGGCGTGCCGGAATCGGCCGGAAGTGGAGAACCTCATCGGGTGTTTCGTCAACACGGCGGTGATCCGCGGGAAGTTGACTGGCGCGACCACTTTTCGCGAGGTGTTGGCAAGCGCGCGGGAGGCGACGTTTGGGGCGCTGGCCAATCAGGAATTTCCGCTGGAATTGTTGGTGAAGGAGTTGCAGCCGGAGCGGGATTTGGCGTACGCGCCGCTGTTTCAGGTGATGTTCGTCGCCAACAATTACGAAGAGTCGTTGCGCGAGATGGCGGGCTTGAAGCTGACGCCGGTGGAGGCGGTGGCGCCGGCGGCCCCAGTGGATTTGACCTTGTATTTCGAGGCCATCAAAGATGGGTTGGCGATCCAGTTGGAGTTCAACACGGATTTGTTCGAGCCGGCGTCGATCGGCAGGATGTTCGGGCATTACCGGACTTTGCTCGAAGGGATTGTCGCGAACCCGGCCCAGCCCATCGGGGAATTGCCGTTGTTGCCGGCGGCCGAGAAGCGGCAAATTCTGGTCGAGTGGAATGATTCGTACTTGAAGTTCCGCGATGAGCAGACGTTGGCGGACTTGTTTGAGGAACAGGCGGCGAAGACGCCGGATGCGGTGGCGGTGGTGGCCGGGAAGCGGCGGTTGACGTATGCGGAGTTAAATGCGGCGGCCAATCAACTGGCGGATTATCTGCGCGGGTTGGGAGTGCAGCCGGAGGTGTTGGTGGCGATTTGTGTCAAACGCTCGCCGCAGATGATCATCGCGATTTTGGCCATTCTGAAAGCCGGTGGTGCGTACGTGCCGGTGGATCCGAATTATCCGCGCGAACGCATGGCGTTTCTTCTGGAAGATTCGCAGGCGAAGATTTTGCTGACGCAACGGGAGTTGCGCGACCGGTTGCCGGCGCTTGCGGCGCAAGTGGTGGAACTGGATGGGCTGGATGTGACAGAACAGAGCCGGGAGAATTTACCGGCGACAGCCACGGCGACGAATCTGGCGTATCTCATTTTCACTTCCGGTTCGACTGGCCGGCCGAAGGCGGTGGCGGTTGAACACCGGAACGCAGTGGTCATGGTTGCGTGGGCACGCACGGTGTATGCGCCGGCTGATTACGCCGGGTTGCTGTTCGCGACGTCGATTTGTTTTGATTTGTCGGTGTACGAACTCTTTTTCCCGTTGGGCAGCGGGGGGAAGGTGATTCTGGCGGAGAATGCGTTGGAGTTGCATTCGTTGCCGGCGGTCAAGGAAGTGACGTTGATCAATACGGTGCCGTCGGTGATGGCGGAGTTGCTGCGGGTGGGGCCGTTGCCGGCGAATGTGCGCATCGTGAATCTGGCGGGAGAATTTTTGCCGCAGGCGATGGTGGAGCAGTTGTATGGGCTGGGGGTGAGCAAGGTGTTCGATTTGTACGGCCCGAGCGAGGATACGACGTATTCGACATGGACGTTGCGGACGCCGGGCGGCACCCCCAACATCGGGCGGCCGATTTCGAATACGCAAGCTTACGTGCTGGATAAGCGGTTGCAGCCGGTGCCGGTCGGGGTGGCGGGGGAAATTTATCTCGCGGGGACAGGGGTTTGCCGGGGGTATTTGAATCGGCCCGAGTTGACGGCGGAGAAATTTCTGCCGAATCCATTCCGGCCGGGGGGCCGGATGTATCGGACGGGTGATTTGGCCCGGTACCGGCCGGATGGGTTGTTGGAGTATTTGGGCCGGGTGGACCGGCAGGTGAAGATCCGGGGATTTCGGATCGAGCCGGATGAGGTGCAGGCCACCCTCCGGAAACATCCCCAAGTACACGAGGCGGTGGTCACGGTGCGGGAAGATGTGCCGGGGGACAAACGGTTGGTCGCGTATGTCGTGAGCAACAAGGGGCAAGAGCCAACGGCGGCGATCTTGCGGGAGTTTGTGGAGCAGAAGTTGCCGGCGTACATGGTGCCGAGCGCGTTTGTGTTGTTGCCGGCGTTGCCGTTGACGCCGAATGGGAAATTGGATCACCGGGCGTTGCCGGCGCCGCAGGTGATGGCGGCGGATGCCGCGCCGGCGTACGTGGCGCCGCGCGATGAGTTGGAGGTGCAGTTGGCTGGGGTTTGGGCGGAGTTGTTTAACCGGTCGCCGATCGGGCGGGATGACAATTTTTTTGAGTTGGGTGGACATTCGTTATTGGCGGTGCGGCTGATGGCGCATATCGAGAAGCTCACCGGCAAGAATCTGCCGTTGGTGACGTTGTTTCAGGCGCCGACAATCGAGCGGCTGGCGGCGGTGTTGCGACAGGAGGGTTGGACGCCGCCGTGGCAGACCTTGGTGGCAATCAAGCCGGGCGGGAGCAAGCCGCCATTTTATTGTGTCCACGGCGTGGGCGGGAACATTTTGGAGTACCTCGACCTGGCGAAGTACATGGACAATGACCAGCCGTTTTATGGGATTCAAGCGGTGGGCTTGGATGGGAAGCAGCGGTGGCTGGAGACGGTCGAGGAACAGGCGGCGCATCACATCGGGGAGATCCGGGCGTTTCAGCCGACGGGGCCGTATTTCTTGGGTGGGTCGTCGTATGGCGGGTTGGTGGCGTATGAGATGGCGCAGCAGTTGCACCGGGCTGGGCAGAAAGTGGCGCTGTTGGCGTTTTTCGATACCGGCGGGCCGGGGTATCCGGAGTATCTCGACACAGCGTCGTGTGTCCAGAAGTGGTGGGATTATCAGCGGTACCGGTTTGCGTTGCATTGGGGGAATTTTCGCGCGGCGAGTGGCCGGCAGAAATGGGATTATGTGCGGGAGAAGACCACGCGGTTGGTTTTCCGGGTGGGGTGGTACGCCCGGCGGTTCCGGGATCGCTTCAAGAAGCGAGTGGCGGAAATCAATTTGCCGAAAGTCCTCGCGCAAACCAAAAAAGTGGGTGAAGCCGCAGCCGACCAGTATGTGGTGAAGCCGTATCCCGGCAAGGCTGTGTTGTTCCGGGCGACTCAGCAGCCGCCAGGAATTCGGCCGGATCCGACGTTGGGGTGGGGGCCGTATGTGTTGGGTGGGATTGAGTTTTATGATACGCCGGGTCATCACGGGGCGATTGTGCGGGATCCGCGGGCGCAGAAGTTGGCGGAGCAGTTGATGGACGCGTTGAAGAAGGTGCATGCAGAAGAACGGAAGAGTTGACGGCATGGCGAACGAAACCCAACGCATCCAAAAGACTTATCAGGAATATCGTGAGAGCGCGGCGGCGCAGTCCCGGTGGTCGATCGCCAATCCCGGGAATCGGTGGATTGAAGAGGAGCGCGCGCGGCGGGTGGCGGCGTTGTGGGCGGCGCCGCGGTCGCCGGCGGCGGGTGAGCGGCGGGTGTTGGAGATTGGGTGTGGCGCGGGCGGGGTTTTGGGCGGGTTGATCCCGTTGGGGGCGCGGCCGGAGAATTTGTACGGGGTGGATTTGGTGCCGGAGCGAATCGCGGCGGCGCAGGTGGCATATCCGCGCATTCATTTTCAAGCCGGGAATGCGGAGCAGTTGGAGTTTGCGCCGGGAATGTTCGATTGGGTGCTGGTGTTCACGGTGTTCAGTTCGATTTTGGACCCGCAGATGGCGCGGAATGTGGCCGGCGAGGTGCGGCGGGTGCTCAAACCGGGCGGCGTCGTGCTGTGGTATGACTTTCGCTATAACAATCCGCAGAATCCCAACGTGCGGGGGATGAAGTTGGGGCGGATTCGGGAGTTGTTTCCGGATTTTGCGCTGGAATTGCGCTCGATCACGTTGTTGCCGCCGTTGAGTCGGCGGTTGAATGGGTTGTTGCCGGTTCTCTATCCGGTGCTATCGTGGCTGCCGCCGTTGCGGACGCATTATTTGGGTTTGATGACGCGGACAAAATGAAAACGATTCCTTTTTATAAGCCCCACATCGGCCAGGCGGAAATTGATGCCGTCGTGGACACGCTGCGGAGTGGGTGGCTGACGACCGGGCCGAAGACGAAGCAGTTCGAGGCGGAGTTTGCCCGGTATGTCGGTCAACAACATGCGGTGGCGCTGAATTCGTGCACGGCGGCGTTGCATTTGGCGTTGGAGGCGATCGGGTTGAAGCCCGGGCAGTCGGTAGTAGTTCCGACATTGACATTTGCGGCAACGGCGGAGGTGGTCCGGTATTTCAACGCGAAACCGATTTTGGTGGATTGCCGGGTGACGGATTTCAATCTCGATCCCCATGACGCTGAGGCGAAGATTAGCGCGGCCCGGCAACGTGGGGAAGAGGTGGTAGCCATCATCCCGGTGCATTACGGCGGACAGATTGCGGATATGGCGGCGATATTGCGGTTGGCGGCCAAGTTTGGGTTGAAGGTGATTGAGGACGCGGCGCATTGTTGTCCGGCGTATTACCGGCAGGATGCGAGCTCACCGTGGTTGCCGGTGGGAGCGGAGTCGGCGGTGAGTTGTTATTCGTTTTATGCGAACAAGACGATCACGACCGGCGAGGGCGGGATGGCTTGTACGTCAAATGCGGAGTTGGCTGACCGGATGCGGGTGATGTCGTTGCATGGGATTTCCAAGGATGCCTGGAAGCGGTTTACGGCCAGCGGATCGTGGTATTACGAGATCGTGGCGCCGGGGTTTAAGTACAATTTGACGGATATTGCGGCGGCCATCGGGTTGGAGCAGTTGCGGCAAGCCGACCGGCTGCGGGAACTGCGGGAGCAATGGGCGCGAATGTATTCGGAGTTGCTGGGTGGGGTGGAGGAGTTGGTCTTGCCGGTGGTGCAGGCGGAGCGGATTCATTCATGGCATTTGTATGTGATCCGGTTGCGATTGAATCGGCTGCGGATTGACCGGGCCCAGTTCATCACGGAACTGAAGGAGCGGGGGATTGGGAGCAGCGTGCATTGGCTGCCGTTGCACATGCACCCGTATTACCGGCAGACGTATGGGTACCGGGCGGAGGATTTGCCGGTGGCGGCGGGATTGTATCCGGAGTTGATTACGTTGCCGCTTTTCCCGGATATGACGGCAGATGACGTGGCGACCGTAAGTTCGGCGGTACGCGGAATCATCGAGGCGAATCGGAAGTGAGATGACGAATCCAGTGGTCAAACGAGTGTTCGATTTCAGTTTGGCGGCGATCGGACTGTTGGTATTGAGTCCGGTGTTGCTGGTTTTGGCGCTGTTGGTGAAGATTTCTGACGGCGGGCCGTCTTTCTACCGGCAGCAACGAGTTGGCCAAGGAGGTCAGCTTTTTTGGATCTGGAAATTTCGGACAATGATCGTGAACGCGGAGCGGCAAGGGCTTGGGGTGACGAAAGATGGGGATGCGCGGATCACTCGGATCGGACGGTGGTTGCGGAAGTCAAAACTTGATGAATTGCCCCAGTTGTGGAATGTCTTACGGGGCGATATGAGCCTCGTCGGGCCTCGTCCAGAAGTTCCACGCTATGTCGCGCGTTATACAGAAGCACAACGTGCGGTTTTGACATTAAAGCCTGGGGTTACCGATTTGGCGACTTTAGCGTTTCGTAATGAGGAAGAGCTTTTGGCCAGCGCCGCAGATGTGGAAAAATATTATGTGGAGCAGTGTCTCCCGCGGAAGATTGAGTTGAATTTGGCCTATCAACAGCGGGCGAATTTGTGGCAGGATATGCGGTTAATTGGGCAAACAATAATTGGCGGTCGCGGTCAGGGAACAGGGAAAATTTAGATGAACGAATCAGGGGGGGAAAGCAGCCAATTGCGAAAGTTCTGGCACCACGAAGTGGTGACGGTGGCGCGCGCTTTGTGGGAGCGGTTTCCATCGCACAGCCGGATTCCGGTGGCTTTGGTGACGTATTTCGTGGGACTGACGGTGAGTTTGTGGCTGGCGTATTTATTGCGGTATGACTTTTACCTTCCGCCGGAAATCTGGCAGCAGTTTTGCCGGGTCGCTTTCTGGCTGATTCCACTGCAACTGGCGTCCTTGCTTGTGATCGGGCAATTTGCCGGGTTGTTGAGTTATTTCGGGGTGCCGGATCTGCGGCGGTTAGCGTTGACGTTGGGGGCGGCATTTGTCACCACGGGGATCGTTTATTTCAAATCCGACGGCGAATTGGCGCCACCCCCCAGTGTGATGGTGGCGGATTTGGTGATCTCGTTCGGGGTGTTGTGCAGCATTCGGCTTTTCTGTCGGCGAGTTCGCGAGATATATACGGAGTCGTTGCACTTGGGCAGCGCAATTGTCCGCCGTGTCGGCATTCTTGGCGCGGGCGATGCCGGTGCGGCCTTGGCCTGCGAGTTATTATCCAAACCGCGGTTGGGACTTCGGCCGGTGTTGTTCTTAGATGATGACACGGACAAACATGATTCGCGGATTCACGATATCCGGGTGATGGGCGCGCCAGAGTTGTTGATGCAGAAAGCCAAGGAATGGAAACTGGATAAGATCATCATCGCCATGCCGTCGGCGCCGGTGAAGCGCATTCAAGCATTGGTCAAAATGTTGGCCGAACTGCATCTTGATTTCGCGACGATTCCCTCGATGGGCCAACTGGCGACCGGGCGCGTCCAAGTCAGCCAGATTCGGCCGGTGGACATTACGGATTTGCTGGGCCGCGAGCCGGTGGAATTGCAGATGGACAATATCCGGGGCTTGTTACAGGACAGGGTGGTATTGGTGACTGGCGCTGGCGGAAGTATCGGCAGTGAATTGTGCCGGCAAATTGTGACGTACCAACCGCAAAGTCTCGTGTTGGTGGAACAAAGCGAAGGCCAGATGTTCCAGATCGAGCAAGAATTACGGCGGAGTGGGCATGGTGATCTGGTCATCCCGCAAATCGGCAACATTCTCGATGACCGGCGCATGCGCGAAATCTTCGCGCAATTTCAGCCGGCCGTGGTTTTCCACGCCGCCGCCCATAAACATGTCCCGTTGATGGAAAGTCACCCGGCCGAGGCGATCAAAAACAACTCTTTCGGGACGGTCAAACTCGCGCGGTTGGCGGTCGAGTTCAATGTGCAGCGCTTCGTCCTGATTTCCACCGACAAGGCCATCAATCCCACCAGCGTCATGGGGGCCACGAAACGTCTGGCCGAAATTTTCCTGCAATCGCTCGCGGCAAACAACGGTCATCAGACCAAATTCATGGCAGTGCGCTTCGGCAATGTTCTCGATTCCTCCGGCAGCGTGGTGCCGATCTTCAAACAGCAGATCGCCGCCGGCGGCCCCGTGACCGTCACCCATCCTGAAGTAACCCGCTATTTCATGACCATTCCCGAGGCGGTCAGTCTCGTTTTGCAGAGCGCCACCCAAGGTCTGGGCGGCGAAATTTTCGTTCTTGATATGGGGCAGCCGGTCAAGATCGTGGATCTGGCGCGTCAGTTGATTGAACTCTCCGGCTTGAAACCCGACGAAGACATCGCCATCCAATTCGTTGGCTTGCGTCCGGGTGAGAAACTATTCGAGGAAATCAGTCACGACGGCGAGAACATCCAGCCCACCAACCACAGCAAAATCATGCGGTTCGTCTCTCCGGCCGCGGCGTTGGACTGGGTGGAAGAAACTTTGGCGCGAATGGAGGGGGCCCTGCATTCTGCCAGTGCCGTGCAATTGAAGCGCTTGCTCAAGCGGGCGATCCCGGAGTATCAACTTCAACCGCCCAGCGATGCCACCCCACAACGAACTGCCGTGCCCGAACTGGCCGCGCTCAAGAACACTGAATAGCCGGATTAAAGGAAACGAATGAAACAAGTCTTCTCGCTGGCTGTGTTGGTGTCGCTGACCGCAACGGTAGTGTTGGCGCAAGACCCATTGCAGCCCGCGCCTGCGCAAAATCTGGGTGCGCCCGTCATGACCGACCCCGGCCTGCGCGTCGGCCCGGTGGATCTCCACCCGCGAATCACCACCGGGGTGACCTATGACGACAATATTTTACTCAGCAATAATTCAACCAACCGGCTGCAGGCGTTCATTACCGCGATTTCACCAGAGTTGACCGCGGGCCTGGGCAACAAGCCCGCGGGCCGTGACACTTGGTTGACGCTCAATTACCGCCCCACGTTTTTAATTTTCAGTGACCACACGGACAACAACACGGTGGATCATTCCGCCGGTCTCACAGCCCAGTGGATGTTGACGAAACTGACCTTGGGTGTCAGCCAAGAATACAACCAGACCCACGGCGCGATGGTGGAAGTCGGCCAACGTTTCCGGCAAGATTCCTACCGCACGACCTTGCTTGCCCGGTATGCTTTCAGCGAAAAAACCTCCCTCGAAATAAGCCCACGCTTGACCATTCAAGACAACGAAGACTTTCTCTCCTCCCGCGACTGGGGGGTGGATCTCTTCCTCAACCGCGCCCTCGGCGCCAAACTGATTGGCGGTCTTGGCGGGTCGATCGGTCTATTCACGATTGATAACAGCCCCGACCAATATTATGAACGCGGCTTGGCGCGCCTCACCTATGCCGTTGCCGCCAAGGCCGATGTCATCGCCACCGTCGGCATCGAAGGTCGACAATATGACGGTTCCCAATCCAGCAAACTCCAGCCCGTCCTCGGCTTGGCAGGTGTCTACCGGCCTTGGGAAACTGCGTCCTTCACAATTGAAGCCCACCGGCGCGAAGAGGCCTCGGTCACGCAGGTCGCCCAAAACTACGTGACGACCGGCGGCAGCGCCCAACTCCGGCAAGGCCTGGGCGAACGTTTCTTTGTGAGTGTTGGTGGCAGTTATGATTACCGGTCCTATTCCGAGAACACACCAGGGGTCATTGCCAATCGGACCGACAAATACTACACGATCCGCACAGCCGCCGGCACGACGATCACCCGGCGGGGGGCCGTGAATGTCTTCTATCAGTATCAATCTAATGCTTCGACCGGCATCCTCCGGGATTTCCGAAATAACCAGATTGGCATTCAAGGATCATGGGGATTCTAATTTGCGCCTAACCCAAACCATCGTTGGCAGTATAATCGCAGCCGGTCTCTTTCTCATCGCCACTGGTGGAGTCGCCCGGGCGCAGGTCAAACCCACAGGCGACCCCACCACCAAATCCCGTTCCCTCGTGCCGGGCGACGTCATCGAAGTCAAAGTCTACCGGCAAACCGACCTCGACACCCGCGCGCGGTTGGCTACGGATGGCTCAGTCACAATTCCCTTGCTCGGGTCAGTTACCGTGGGGGGCATGTCAGCCGAGCAAGCCCGGGAGCATATCCGCGCCTTGTTGGCCAAAGACTACCTCGTCAACCCACAGGTCACCCTGACGATTGTCGAATACGCCAAAAACCTTTGCACCGTTCTCGGCGAAGTCCAACGCCCCGGCGCCTACGAAATCCCGCCGGAACAATCCCTCAATCTTCTGCAAGCCATCGCCATGGCCGGCGGCTACACCCGGCTCGGCGCCCCCGGCAAAGTCACCGTGCAGCGCCTCGAACAAGGTCAGAAAAAAGTCTACCGCCTCGACACCAGCGCAACCGGCCCCGAAGACAAAGGTGCCCTCTTCGAAATCCTGCCCGGCGACATGATCACCGTCGGCGAAAGGGTGTTCTGAGAAATCCGCCCCGTATCGAAAGCCAGCCTCTCCATGTTTGACGACGACGCCCAACCAACCACTCGCGAAACCACGCCCGCGCCCGCCGCGTTCAACCTCCGGCAACTCTGGTGGTTCATCACGGAACGCTGGTGGATCATGGCCCTCTGCATCGTCGTCGTCGGTCTCGCCGCCTTGGGCTATGCTCTGCAAGCCGTTCGCATCTATGCCGCAACCGTGGCCATCAAATTTGAATCCGAAGCTCCCCAAGCCCTCAAGATCGAAGGCATCGCCGACGACGAGTTCCGGGGCGACGACCGGCGGCAGGAAAAACTCAAAGAACTCCAACAGGTCATCCAGAGCCGCAACCTCCTGACCCAAGTCATCGTTCAAAACAATCTGACCGCCAACCCCTCATTCGCCCCCCCGCGCCTCAACCTCCCGCCCGAAAAATTGGCCAACCGCCTGCGGAGTGCCGTGCGCGCCACCCTTCGTCCTGGCACCCGCATCATTGACATCAGTGTCGAAAATCCCGACCCCGAACTGGCTGCCCAGCTCGCCAACTCCATCGCCAAAGAACTCATCCGGCAAGATGCTGAATCCCACCGCTCGTCCTCCCAATCCGCCACCTCATTTCTCGGTGAAGAAGCCCAGCGCCTCCAAACCAAACTCACCGATGTCGATTCCCGCCTCCAAGAATACAAAGACCAATCCCTGTCCCTCGAACAACGCCAAGCCGTCGTCAGCGAAAACATCAAAAACCTGACCCGCCAACTCAGTGAAGCCAAAATCGAACGCATCCGCCTTGAATCCGAATACCTCGTCATCCGCGAGCTCGACGGCAACACTGCCAAACTCCTGACCGTACCCCGCATTGCCGGCGACCCAACCGTCATGGCTCTCCAAGCCTCCCTCGCGCAACAAGACGTCGAATTCGCCAACGTCCGTCAAGTTTACCTCCCGAAACACCCGACCTACATCCAAGCTGAAGGCCGCCTCGTCGAACTCCGCGCCTCACTCTCTAATGCCACCATCAAAGCCAGCCTCACCCTCCGGCAAGCCTGCGACAATGCCCAGGCTCGCGAGGCCACCCTCATCAAAGAGCTCGAGGGACAGGAACAAATCGTCCGCGCCCTCAACGCCCAAACCGTCCCCTACAACACCCTCCTCCGCGACCGCGAACAACTCCGCGCTCTCTACGACGCCGTCGTTAAACGCATGGGCGAGACCACCATGGCCGGCAACCTCGTTGTGAGCCGCCTCCAAATCTTCCAATCCGCCGAAGTCCCTCGCAACTCCATCAAACCCAACCGCCCCCTCATCCTCGCTGGTGGCCTCTTCATCGGCCTCCTCGTCGGCGTCCTCATCAACCTCGGCCTCATGCTTTGGGACGACTCACTCAAAACCCTCGCCGAAGCTGAACAAGTCCTCCAACTGCCCGTCCTCAGCACCATCCCCCAAATCAAAAACGGCAAAGCCAAAGGCGCCCGCTTCGTCGTCAGCAACGAAGCCCCGTCCGCCGGTGCCCAATCCTTCCGCTACCTCCGCACATCCCTCGCCATCACCGATCCCGACAACAAGTGCCACAGCTTCCTTCTCACCAGCACCATGCCGGGCGAAGGCAAAACCTTCTGCGCCCTCAACCTCGCCGCCAGCCTCGCCCGCCAAGGCCTCCGCACCCTTCTGATTGACTGCGATTTTCTCCGCCCAACCCTCTCCAAACAAATCCTCGGCGACAAACATCCCATTGCCGGCGTCGCTGACTTCCTGGCCGGTAAATCCAGCGACATCCGCGCCACCGAAATCGAAAACCTCTCCTTCTGTTCCGCCGGCAACCCGCTCCCCAACGCCTCCGAACTTCTGGCCCAACGCCGCCTCACCGATTTGCTCGCGACCGCTTTCGAGCAATATGATCGGGTCGTCGTGGACAGCGCGCCGATTTTTGGCGTCAGCGACACCTTGCTCCTCGTTCATGACATCCAAGCTGTCTGCCTCGTCGTCCGTGCCGGGGTGACTCCGCGCGCCGCCGTCCTGCGCTCTGTCCAAACCCTGCGCAAGGCCGGGGCCGCCCTCACCGGCGTCATACTCAACGCCGTCCCCGAATCCCGCATGGCGACCTACGGCAACCCGTACTACGACTACGGCTACAAAGCCAAAGCCTGACCGGCTTAAACCCGGACAACCACGGCCGCCACCGTTGTCGCCGTCGGCTCCCACTGCGCCCACTCCCAGCGCGACCCATCCGCCAACTCACGCACCGGTTGCCCACCGCGCAACAACGCCGTAAAATCTTCCCGCGCCAACGGCGATCCCAACCCGCCCCCGGTAGCTTTCACGAACGCCTCCTTGATCGTCCACAACCGGAAAAAATCCCGCCCTGGCACATTGGCCCGCAAATAGGCGACCTCGGCCGGATGATAAAAACTCTCCGCCACTTCCGCCCACGCGAAATCCGGCGCGACAATCGCCAGATCAACTCCCACCGCCCGGCCCCGGCAAAACCCATACAACGCCAACTCGCCCGCGCTCGACAAATTGAACTCCAAATCCCCGGTCACCCCCAGCTTGCCGGCGGCGTTGGCGGAAAGCTCGATGCTGGCCGGCTCACACCCCCGGTAAGCCCCCAACAATTGTCGGAGAATGGCGCGCCGGGTGATGAACCGCTGCCGGTCGATCGCAAAGTGATACCGGGCCGCACGGTCCCGTTCGCCGGCATTGAGAAAGTCAGGGTTCGGCGTGGCGCGGGCGAGATCAATCAACCAGAGGTGCAACTCCTCCACTGGTAAAGCCGGCACCGCCGGCAAGTGGCGGTTGTCAAACCGGCTTGGATGCATCGCCTGGATTGATCCCGCCGGTTTGAACGGAGAGGTTGGCGCGGTCGTCGAGGCGTTCCAGTTTGCCGTCGCGAATCCACGCGACCCGGTCGGAAATCGCAATCATCCGCGCGTCGTGCGTGGCGGTGATGACGGTCACATTCTTTTCGCGCTGGAGGCGGCGCAGCAGGTCAATGATTTCCTGACCGGTCTTGCTATCGAGGTTGCCGGTTGGTTCGTCGGCGAGGATGACGGCCGGTGCATTCACCAACGCGCGGGCGATGGCGACGCGTTGTTGTTGGCCGCCGGACAATTGCATGGGCAGGTGGTGGAGCCGGTGACCGAGGCCGACCATTTCGAGAACTTCGGTGGCGCGCCGGCTGGCTTGGGCGGGTTCGTCGCCGCGCAGGATCAGCGGGAGCGCGACGTTGTCGAGCGCGGTCATTACGGTGACGAGATTGAACGTCTGGAAGATGTAGCCGATTTTGTTGCAGCGGATCCACGCCTGCTGGTCTTCGGGCAATTTGAACAGGTCGGCACCCATGAATTCCACCAGTCCCGACGATGGCACGTCGAGTGCGCCAATCATGTTGAAGAAGGTGGACTTGCCGGAGCCGGAGGGGCCCATGATGGAGAGGTATTCGCCCCGGTAAATGCTGAGGGATACGCCGCGCAAGGCCCAGACGGTTTCTTTGCCGAGCGTGTATTGCCGGGTCACGTCCACGGCGCGGGCGATGACATCCGTGGTCTTCATGACTTGGCTTGAACCTTGAGGGCGAGCATATTTCGCGTCATCAACATTTTCGTAAACATCACGACCATCGTGGCGACTTCACGCCGGTCTTTGCTGAGTTTTTTGGTCAGCTCATCCACGATGGTCGCGAGGGTATGCTGGCCGTCCACGAGCTGGTAGTACGCCGTGCCGGTTTCGTCCAACGCCAGTTTGTGGGTGTAATCGTAGCCAAGCCATTGCGTGACCTTGCGCTGGGTGGGCTTGAGCTGGGGCGTGAGACGGAGATGCAGGCAACCTTGGCTGTCGTGTTTCAATTCGACGTTGGCCGGTTTCAACGGGATCGCCGTCAGCGGATCGGTGGCGGGCGGCAATGGGGGAGTTGATTTGCGGCGCCAGCGCATCAGTGGACATCCTCCACTTGGATGTTGGCTTCGGCTGGGGTGCAGATGCGCGCCAGCCGGCCATCATCAATCCACACGATCCGGTCGGAGGCTTTGAGCATCTTGAGGTCGTGCGTCGCGGTGATGATCGTCACGCCGAGGTCGTCGCGCAATTTACGGAAGAGCTCGATGATTTCCTCGCCGGTCTTGAGATCCAGGTTGCCGGTCGGTTCGTCGGCCAGCAGGATGTCCGGTGAATTCGCCAGCGCGCGGGCGATGGCGACGCGTTGCTGTTGACCGCCGGACATTTCAGCGGGTTTGTGCAATGCGCGCTCTTTCAAGCCGACCATTTCCAAAATCTCCAAGGCCCGGTCGCGCGCTTCTTCGCTGTCTTTGCCGGCGAAGGACATGGGTAGCATCACGTTTTCGATGCAGGACATGACTTGGATCAGATTAAACATCTGGAAAATGTAACCCACCTTCCGGCAGCGCAACCACGCGAGCTCGTACGGGTCCAATTGTGCAATGTCCACCTGATCAATGTAAACCTTGCCGGCGGTGGGTTTGTCGAGGCCGCCGATCATGTTGAAAAAGGTGGACTTGCCGGAACCGGATGGGCCCATGATGGACATGTATTCACCACGGCGCACGTCGAGCGTGACGCCGCGCAAGGCATGGGTTTCCGAATCGCCCATCTTGTAGATCTTTTTCACATCAACGGCGCGGATGACATGGCTGCCTTTGGCCGAATCACCGGCCGTGGCCAGGAGCTCATCGAGGCGGGTGGACAATGGGTTCATACCGTGCTCCGTAAGGCTGAGGCCGGCACCATGCGCGAGGCAAACCACGCGGGGTAGATCGCCGCCAGCACGGCCAGCAAGGTTCCGGTCACGGCTGCGGCGACGGCATACACCAACAACCAGCCGTAGGATAGCGTCCCAAACACCAGGGCAAACCGATAGGCAAACCCATACGCAAGCAGCGGCAGCAGGGCGCCGACAATCACCCCCACGATGGAGCCGGCCAGCCCGATCAAGGAGCTTTCAATCAAGAACAGCCGGCGAATGAAACTCGACAACGCCCCGAGGCATTTCATCGTCCCAATTTCGCGGAAACGTTCCGTCACCGACATGAGCAACGCATTGGCCACGCCGAACACGGTAACCAGGAGCGAAATCGTCACGATCCACCAGTTGCGGAATTTTTCAGTCTGCGCCAGTTGCGCTTCTTTCGCGAGTTGGTCCTCGCTTTCCTTCCCAAAAAACAGTTCGCGCCGCACGGGCGCCGCCGTGTCACCGGCGGCATAGGCGCGGGTGGCCAGGGAATCAATCACCACCGACTGGCTCATCCCAGCGGTCAGACTGGCGAGGGTGACCGGGACTTGGGGTTGATCGCCGAGGACGATGCGCAGGCCCGCCTCCGGACCATCGCGAACGATCGCCGTGGCTTTCAGTTGGGTTAAGAGAAGTTGCTCGACGGGCGAGAGTTGGCCGAAGGTCGAAACCGCGATCTGCCGGCCGGCCACTTCACCGATTTCCGCTTTGATCAGTGAAAGCATCAAGTTGACGGTGTTTCGCTGGTCGCGTTCTTCGGCGATGGACTTTTTGATGAGTTGGCCGGTCAGGTTGCTCATCAAAAACGCAATGCCGAGGACGACGCCGGAAACTGTCACCACGGACCGGCCGAAGCGGATCCGAATCCCGCTCAGGGCAATCTGGAAGGCCCGGCGAAAGGGCAAGCGGACTTGTTTGCCTATTTGTTCCATAATCAAAACCGTGAGGCTGACACTGCGGAAACGATCAAATTAATGGCGACGCCAATCAAAGCGATCAAGCCCACTCCCGTCCCGTACCCGGCTGCGAGAACTGGAGTGATTTGGAGAAAGCGTTTTTGGCCAAATTTCTTGTGGAAATAAAACTTGCCGATCAGTGCGCCGATCAAAATACAAACAAAGCCGTGCGGCATGTTCCCGACTCCCCCGACAAATCCGTAAATCGCCATGATCGGCAGGCTGAATGTGGAGAGCAACACGAACGCGATCATCGTGAAGGAAAACGCGCCGGCGATGACGCCAGGATGCAAGGCTTGGTAGAACAACGGTTGCGCCCCGCCGGTTTCCAGCGTGGCGGAATACAACAGGACGGTGTTCTTGGCGTTCAACTCCCACATCTTGTTGACGAATGGGAAGAGATCCGACGGAATTGCACTCGAATGCCAGATGAACGCCCAAAAAATGAAACTCAAAATAAAGGTCAGCGGTGTTACCAAACACTCGGCCTTCACATACGACCAGAAATTCGTACCGGTCAGTTCCTTCGACCGAAACGCCTGCGCGGCCCCACCATAATTCTCAATCGGTATCGGCGCCAGCCAGATTTCCACGCCTTTATAGCCAGATAGGATAAACGCGGCTTCGCGGACAAAGGGAATCTCAACATGTTGGCCGACAATGCCGACCAGCCGGGCATTGATGTAGGAGATCAACGGCGTGTAAAGGAAAGTGAAAAACGCCAGAAACAAAACTGGAAAACCCGGCACCATCCAATGACAGACCCCGATCACGATGATGGAACAGAAAATGTAGATGGCGACCGCAATCCATGGTGAAAAATCACCTCGACCGGCTGGCGCCGCCCAGACATTCTCGCGCCGGGTGGTTTCTTGCGATGCCGAGCGCCGCACGCGCAGTTCCCGCGCTTTCTTGAGAAGGTCCCGAACGGTTTGGTAGATGGAAATCACCGCGATCCCGGCCGTCACCCCCAAACCAAAACTCATCCAGAAATCCACGTTGTTCGCAAATGTTGTCGCGACGGTATCCATGCCCGGTTGCCAGCGTGTCAACAGGCCCAACTTGTAGAGCAGCGGATTCATGACCAGCGTCAACACCATGGCGGCCGCCGCGCCGATCATCGCCCAAAACGGAATCACCATCCCGGTGATGATCAGGCCCAAATCCAGCACCACCCCCGTCGGCGTCGCGGGCAAGATCCCCTGTGTCAATGTTGTTGAGTCGTACCACGGCAGCGGAATGAATTGGATCGGTTTGGCTAGCAATGAGCCGGTTATCAGCGGGACGCCGATTTGCAAAAAGCCAAAGGCGATACCGATGACGGCACCGAGTGAAAACACCCGCCATTTCCAGGTCGTTTTCCGCTCGCCCGACTCCGCCAACGCCATCGCCCCCTGCGCGCCGATGGCGGCGAACGGAAACGGCAGGCGTTCCACATCGGAGGTAACCCGGAAGAAAAAATACCCCAAGGTATAACTCTTGATCCGCCCGATGATCGTCATGAAGAAGATCAACAAAATCGGCACCAGCCAATCAGCGTGGAACAGACTCCGGCTTTGAATCGCTTCACTCATGGGCGCCGGCGCAAACCATGCCGGGAATTTACCGAGCAAACCGATGTCGCGCACGGCATCGCTCTGAATGAAGAACTGCCGCCACACCAATTGGGCAAATGGCCCGCCGACGGCCATCGCGCCGGCCACCGTCAACAAAATCACCAATTCCTGCTGGCTCAACGTCCGCATCGCGCGGCGGCTGACTTCCGAGAAGATGATGAGCGTCACCCACGCCGCCGCAATCCCACCGCCGGTCATCAACCCCAGGTAAATGGACGCTGGCATCATCAACAGGCCGCAGAAAAACGCGCCCGCCACGGCGACCCAGGTAAAGCCGTTCTTGAACTCGGTCGGCGTCTCCAGGACGGAACGGTAGACCTCCAGTTCCTTGTCCATCACGACCGGGCGTTGGTCGTCAGGCATGCGGTGTCTCCTTGGCCATGGCGTTCTTCAATAGCTGTTGGGCTTCTGTAAACATTTCCTGCCGTTCTGCGTCCGTGGTAGCCCGCCAGTTCAAAAACTGTTTCCGCAGCACGCCGAGGAACGGACGCAATGTGCGATTCCAACCGGCGAGATGACCACTCAAACGGGTCAACGTGATCCGCGCCGCATACTCACCGGTTTCCGGATCTGTCGGCAAGGAAATTTCCATCCGTTGCGACACGCCGAGATCGTACGGCTTCAGCCAGACCGTGCTGGCCACCGCCAACACCATTTCCTCGTGCCCGTCCACCGCGCTCGGTTGCAGGCGCACCTGGGCTTCCGGCGGCGAACAGAAAAACGGCCCGGAACTCCCCGCGCCGTTCGCATCCAGCCAGCGTTGAAAATAGCTGACCACCGCCACCCGGTCATGCGCCGTGAACGTGAACGGCAGCGAGAAGGTCATCGTATCGCCTTCGGCTTTGGGCACCGTCCAACTCACGATCTCTGACGGTGCCGCCAGCTTCGCCGCGTCCCGCGCCGGGATGATCGTCGAAAGCAAG
Source organism: Verrucomicrobiia bacterium (assembly GCA_022072455.1). GTDB lineage: Bacteria > Verrucomicrobiota > Verrucomicrobiia > Palsa-1439 > Palsa-1439 > CAINDI01. The sequence continues at coordinate 156,186 of JAJVHY010000015.1, forward strand.
ACCGACCCCATGATCGCCAGCGACGCGTAAATCGTCTCCATCGAACTGTAATCCATGTTCATCCCGCCGGTCATATCGAGCGCCGTCAATAATCGCCCCGTTCCCTGGCTCAGGATGTACCCCAGCACCGCCCCCAGCACCGCGTACACGCACGCCTCCGCCATGAACATGAAAAACACATGACTCGGCGCGATCCCGACGGCGTTGTACACGTAAATTTCACTCTTGCGCTCGTATACCGAGCCGCGCATCGTGTTGAACACCGTCAACGCCGCGATAAAGATCGGCACCAGCAACTCCAACAGCCCCGCAAACGTCGTTGCCCGCTGCCGCGACCCATAATACGCAATCCCGTCAATCGCGTAATACGCCGGTTGCCCGATCCGCTCCAAATACCCGAGCACCAAGCGCCGTTGCGTCCGATAATCCAACGGCGGATACTCTGGATCATGCGCGCGAAGTTGATACGCGGTCTTCGGGAAACCAACCAGACACGCAGCTGTTACCGGCCCGTCCGAACCCGGTTTGGCGGGCGGCAACGAATTCACCAGGATCACCTGCGTCGCCGGTAACCGGCCGATGTCCGGCGGGATGAGTGCACTGCCAGAGGTGCTTGTGCCCAGCCCTTGCACCGTATTCAGATCGTAGGGCAGGATGGATTGGCCATCCAACCCCTGACATTTGGCCAACTCGGCCGAATCAATGATTCCCTGCACCACATACTCGGTGCCGCGAATGTTGACGGTCAGCTCACCTTCATTGACATCTTCGACGCGAATGCCCAGCTCCTGCGCCACCGTATCCGGCAGGATGATCAGATTCTTCTGCCGGTAGCCGCTCTCCAGCGCTTGTAGTCGTTCCGTCCGCGAATCCGGCGGGCGCGGAAACCAGCCTTTCTTTGTCGTGAGCCACCGGTCAAGACCGGTGAACATCGGCTCGTTCCAACCCAATGCCATGGCGGCATGCACGCGGCTCCGCTTCACCAACTTGCTCTCGGCCACGACATATTCACGATCAATGAGAATTTCTGAATTCTCGAAAAGTCCATTGATGCCGACTCCTGCCACCAGCCACTGATGGATCGTGATTGGATACCGCGTGCCATACATCTGGCGGAGGTTGGTGACTTGCGCCGCGTCCAGTGACCGGAAATTCAGATCCCGCACCATCAATCCGTTCCACCCTGACCGGCCGGTCGGCTGCTCGACGTTGACCAGATCGTTCGAGACCGACGTGAAACAGATCATCACAAACGTGATCAAGACCAGCGTCGCGCACGTCAACCCCGTCCGCACCTTGCGCCGTCGCATATTATTCAAGCCCAGCATGAACGCCGTTCCCACCACGCCGCCGCGGCTGATGTCGGCGCCCTCGACCCGGCCTTCCTTGCTGCGCAGTTCCTTCAAGTTCTGCTTGAACTTCCCGCCGACCATCAACGTCACCACAAACGTCAGCAATAAAATCACAAACCCCAGCAGAATCATCAACGACGACCGCACCATCTCGAATGCCGGATGAAACAACCGCAGCAACATGAACACGATCAGGAAAATCACCCCGATCGCCACCAACTGCTTGCGGATGTCCGTAAACCCGCACACCAGTTTCTCCGTGAAAAACACAAACGGCACCAATAGCCCCAGGTACCACAAAATCCCCACCACCGCCTGCGAAATACGCGAGCGGATGACCGGATTATTATTGATCGCGTAAGCCAGACTTGTCCCCGCCGAATTCACCGCGCCGGCAGGATCCTTGGCCGCCAATTTCTCCCGCGCATCCGCCAACCACTCCACCCCCTGCTGGTGAAATCCGAGCATCTGCTCATCGGCCATCCCAAACTTCTTCTGCAACTGGAGCCGCTTCTCACTCGTCCGCAACATGGATGCCGCCGCGTCAAACGCCGGCAACGCCAACACAGGCGCATCCGCGGCCAAATACCCGCGCCCGAACACATCCGGTTCACCCGGCGCCGCGGGCTGTTCGGAATTGACATTCAGCATGTACGCCCGATCCGTCAATAACTCCGGGTTATCGGCCGCGCCATCCTGCAGCCCGATATAAAACAGAAAATCCGGCGGCAAAAACGCCGTGAACCCACTGTAATGAAACCGCGGCGGCCCCGACAATCCGAGCCGGTCCAAATACGCGACCCCTTTGAACGCCTTCGTTGTCTGTGGATTAATCTGATCGTACAACGCGACTGGCGTGCAGCGGAACAGCGATAAATTCACCGACTTGGCTTCCGTACGCCCCAGCGAATTCACATCCGCGCCCGGCACCGCCTGGGACTTGAACAACGATTGGCTGGCCGGTGACGTATCATTGAAGTATTCCACTTGCCCGGCGGCATTGAACCGCACGGCCGCCACCGACAGGGGCGACCCCCACGCGGACAGATCAAACAGAAATTCCCGCCCAAACTCCCCATCCGGATTGGCAGCCAAAATCGGATACAATTGAACCCCACGGGTGTCCTGCCGGGATAACGGCAAGTGGCCCCGTGCAAACGCGCGCGCAAACGTCCGCGGTGCCATCCGATGACTCGGGACCACACTCGAAGTCCCGGCATTGCCATAGACGGTCCCGCGGACCGTGTTCAACCCCGACCGACCCGGTGGAATCGTCTTGAATGGCACCTGCCCCGACGCCAATTCCAGCACCGTTTTCCCGATCAGTGGCACCTGTTGCTCCATCACCCCCAGCGCCAAGTTGGGCCACACATCCTCCGGCGTCCCGATCCGCGATGGATAAAAGTCATGGTTCGTCACCGTAAACGCCAGCCGCCCACAGCGGAACCAAACCGCGGATTCAATCGTCGTCATCCCGCCCAATGTCCCCCGGTTTTCCCGAGTACTGATGTCGCGCGATCCCCAATGAACCACTTGGATGTCCCGCGCATGATTGAGGAGCACGTGCGTCAAATCGCTGACCTGCGGCTCCACCACTGTCCCCGGCATGCCGACGCCCACCGCCACCGCCAGATTCCGCCGCGCTTGTTGGCCGCCGGAATACAAATCCAGATTCACCGTCAACGTCCGCTCATACCGGGCGAACAACTGTTGCACCGCCAGTGAATCATCAAGCTGTCGAAGTTTCGCTTCGTGATCCACCACGCGCGCCGCAAAAATCCCCCGCGCCTTCGGCAGATAACCCCACTCCAAAAACTCCGGCCGCCGCACCAACTCCGCCGCTGTCAACCCCATCAAATTCGCCGCCGCATTGTCGCGCGTCTGCAATTCAATATACTGGCGCAACAACGGATGCGTATTTTCCGGGGCCGCCCGCTCCGCATCGGTCGCCTTCGCTGCCGCAAAACCATCCCGGTAAATCGGCCGCCCGGCGCGGAAGTACGCGAGTTGGGCCGTGATCACCTCATTGCGAATATCGAGGTTGATTTCGCCCGCCGCGATTTTCAACCCTTCAGCAAACGATTCATCCGCACTGATCGGTCCGGTGCCGCCCGCGTCGCACCACGCCAGTGCTTGCCGGGCGGCGGTGAGTTCCTTCGCGTGCAGCGCCCGCCGGTCCGCCAGCGACCGGTAATCCGTCCGTTTTGCCGAAAAGGTTTCAATCGCCGCCAAGAGCTGGGCCGCGCCTGCCATGGCCTGGGCATGTCCGGCCGTGACCACAAAAACGAGATCGCGCTGCAACTGCCCCCGATACGGCGCCAAGGCCTGCACATATTCCAGCAAGGCCGCCAGCGACAACGCTTGTTCCGCGCCCGGCGCCAGTTCCGGCACCAGCGAACTGCTGTCATAATACGTCGTCACCACCAACGCTTCCCGACTCGTCCCTTTGCCCGGCAACACGCCGATGATGTTACGGACCGGCTTGAGCTGCCAGGTGACTTTGGCGCGAATCGTCACCGTCTGCCCGGCAAATTTCTCAATCGGCCCGCGCGCGACAAACCGCGGGAACAGCGTTTCCGCACCATTCACCGCCGCTGCCCACGCCGCCGGTACGTCGGGATTGGCGCGCAGCGATTTGGTGATTTCATCCTCGCGCACGATCAAGGCCTGCACGCCCGCCCCGGCTGCCGTCAGCCACCCAACCGCCGCATCCACATACGTCAGCAGGATGGTCTCACGCGGGTCATGCCCGGCCAGCAATGTCAGATCAATCCGCTCGGCTTCGACCAGTTGCGCCTTGATCCCTGCCGCCGGCAACGCAATCGGCGTCAACCCGGACGGCTCGAACGGATACAGTTCCACCCCGGGTAAAGGTTGGCCATCGGCGCCAACGATTTCGCAGTACTCGGTGACCGGGACGACGACTTCAAATTCCTGTTTCTGGATCGTCAAACCGCTGGCGGCAAACTCCCGGGTGATCAACTCTTCGGTCCGATAAAAGCCGGGGCTGCCACTGGCGCGGCCGATCTGGCGTTCGCCGGGGCGGACGCTGAGGGCGGCCAGTTGCGCGACGCGCGCTTGGAGGGCGGTTGGGGTGAGGCGTTCGATAAGCGGTTCTTCGGAATAATCCCGCTGGTAGGGTGTTCGCAGGGTGCGGTGGGGCGGCTCGGCAAACAGGACGAAAAATGCGAGCAACGCCAGTCCAGCCAGCGCAAAGAGCGCGACCAGCAGCCATTGGCTAATCCACGGATTGTCAGTTTGCTGATTTTTCACGGCATTTTCGAGTAAACTTCCATCACTCCTTGCGTTCGCAGGTAAATCCCGACGACATCAAAAATCACAATCGACGCGATACAGGCCAGGAACATGCCGACCGCGACCGGCACCAGACCGCGCCGGATCACTTGCGCGCCGCCAATGCGGAAGACGAGTTGCCGGACGCCCCACGCCAGAAACAGGGCAAACCACACGTTGCGCATCAGGTAGCTCGAAGCCAGCACATAGCCCAGTGGATGAAACGGAAACCACATGAATTTCATTCGGAAAAACGCCAGCACCACGGTCGTGATGGCGCCGATGGACAAGCCTTTCAAGTCGGTATGCGTGAAGAATTCGCCCGGACGAGTCCACGACAAGTCACCCAACGTACCGGCGGCAAACGCGCGATCGGCGTTGGCGTCACCGGGCCGGAAATGATTGAAGTACCAGTTCTGTTCGTACGGCCAAGTCGTCTTCATGTTGTTCGCGCCGAACCCGTACAGCCAGCACAACAACACAAACCCGCCGATGAACAACCCGCCGAGCAATCCCAACGTCAGCCCGGCCCCGATGTCCCGCGGCCGCACGCGGAAATGCCGGCCGAGTTCCATCATCTCCACCTGCACCGGTGCGATGAGCAAAAACACCGACGTGCACATGAACCCGCTCGCCAGCGTTACCACCAACATCGCGGACGACTTGAATACCGCAAATCCGCCGAGTGCGACCATCAGGTGCATCCCGATGTATGGCGTCAGATAGCCGAACGGGGCCCCGCATTCCGCACGAATTTTGCTCGCCGCAAACCCGGTCAGCAACAGGTACCCGAAAAACAAGAGGCTCGCGCCCGCGCCAATCTTCGTCCAAATCCCCCACAACAACAACGTCGCCAGTGACGCCAGCACGAGCACGACCGCGACCCGATACGTGCTGATATCCTCCGCGGTCCCGGCCTCGCGCCGGCAGATGAGCCGGAACACTTTCGCCAGGTGATGCCGGCCGACAAATATCGCCAGCAGTGCATAGGCAATAAAGGCGCCGGTGGCTTGTTCAAATTCCCATGGATAACCCGCGTACCGGGTCAGGTTGAACGCCCGGCCAAACAGATGCCAGAGCTGGAAAATCAAGAACATCGACCAGAGCGACAACAGAATGTCGGTCTCGATCAACAGCGCAATTGCCAAAACACACAACGACAACCCAATCTGGCTGCCGCGCCCGACGCCGACGTTGTTCAGAAACGCCTTCAAGACCGGGCTGTTCACATACTCGGCAAATGACGAGGTCGCAATGTCAGGAGAGGGCACGCCCGGAAAATAGAAATTCAGCCCCTTCATCAACGCCAGCACCAGCGTGATCCCAAATGCTGTCCACATCACCCGGTTGCGGAAGATCGGCCGGAATAATTTGCCATCCGGCCCAACCTGTTCCTCGAACATCGCCTTCGGCACAATCGTCAACGGGAACGTGAACCGCTCATGTTCCACCCACTGTTTCCGCATCAGCATGTTCATCCCCAAGAACCCGATGAACAACGCGGCGATGAGGGTGCCCCATGCCAGCGCCGGCTGTTTCCATTGATCCAACGGAATAAACCCGGTCACCAAATACTTCACCCCGGCCACACTCCATAAATTATCCGGCCGCACGATCGTGAAATCCCGCTGGTCCGGCGGCAAGTTCGCCAGCTCACTCTCCGTCACCACCCGCCGGCCGGCATACGCCCCCGCGATGGCTTCCACGTTGATGAATTCCAAGTCCTGCACCGTCAACCGCCCGTCGCCCGCCAAGCCAATCCGGAACGTCAGCCGGTCTTTCAAATCCGTCGGAATCTTGACCGGATTGACGCCGACCCGTTGAAAGCCTCCCGGCAGCGCAAACGTCGGCCGGGTTTCCTCCGCATTGATGAACAGCGGCTGCGCCGGCCCGTCATCCGCCTGCAACCGCGCAAAATAACTTGACCCCTTCGTGAACCCCTCCGCCTTCACCAGCACCGAGAAGAGGAAGCTCTCCCCCGGCACCAACACCTCCCGGCCCTGTGCGTCATACCGGTAAATCGTCCACTCCAACGTTGCCTGTGCCTGCGGGTCGCCGGCGTTGGACAAGACCGGACTGGAGCGCACGTCCTTGCCGAGCACCTGCACATCCGCCCACGTGACCGTCCCGCCGCCCGTGTGCCGGTACCCTTCGAGTTGCTGCTGAAACTTTGGGTTCGGACACAGATTCGGCCCGTGCGGCCATAACATCGAGGGCAGGCTCTGGTAGGACTTGAAATCCTGATTGTGCGGCAGGCCGGCCACCAACCCGAAGAACCGGTGCCACATCCCCTGCGTCATCAACGGCGCCGACAACACCAGCGCCGCGTAAATCACCACCAACTCCGCCGGCACCAGCCGCAACGGGCGGCGCAGCTTGTAGAGCAACGCGCTGATGATCAGGAGGGCCCAGATGACGCCGACCGCGCTGTTGGGAGGGGAATTCTCGGCGAGCGGCCCGCCGTAAAGATTATACAGCTCCTCGTATTCAATCCACACACCCATGGCAAACATCGCCACGATCGCAATCACGAACGACCGGATAGTCAAACCGCGTTGTGTGTGTTGAGCAGTATCAGCCGACACGGAAATCCTTCGCAAGCTCGCGCGTGTTTGTTTGCCAATTAACCGGCCAAGTTGCAATCAGCTTTTTCATGGAAGTGTTTCCGCAAACTCCCTGCGCTCCATGGCGGGATTTCGTACAAGAAATCGGAAATTGGTTTCGCCAAACAACTCCCGCAGATCCACCGGCGGCGCTTCCGGGAGATCCCACGCCACGGTCACCGTTTGGCGCGCCGCAGCTTTGGTCATTTTGCGCCACTGTAAATACGCCGCCAGTTGCCGGAACACGACTGCGGCGTTCGCGGCCGGCACCAGCACGCAATACCGGTTGAACCAGACTGCGTCGAAATAAAACTCCGCATCCGCCGGGACGCCGTACACGAGTTTCGGCAACGGCCAATATTTTCCCAAGCGCGGCAGCGCCGGCTCCGGCCACGGGTCGGCCGCCGTGAAATAGAGGAACGTCTCCCTCCGGCGCACAAAAGTTTCGAGCAACGGCGGCAACTCCGTCGTCCCGGCCCACACGGTCAGCGGCTTCGGGACCAGCCGGTCCAACCACGGCGCGGCCAGCGGCAACGGATATGAACCGCCGATCGTGCGGTTGAATCGCGCCAGATAATCGGTGATGAGCGCCAGCAGCGCCAACCACAACGTCCCGCGCGCCAGCAACAGATTCCACCGGTCCAGCCGGTTCGCTTCGAGTAATTGGTCTTCCTTGAAGGTCCGTTCCGCTTTTGCGTCCGGCGGGGCCACGCCGGTTTCGACGCTGACCGTTTTGCCCGCGGTGCGTTGCTGTTTGCCTTGTTGCCGGTAAGCCGGCACGCCGGCTTCCAAGCCAACCTCGTCCGCCGCGACCGGTGCGACCGTCAACGGTTCCTCAGCCAAGCGCACGGAACTGACGCGTTCGGAGTTGACCACGGCCAGCACCCAGCCGATGACCGCCAATTCGAGCGCGAGCACGTAATACCAGCCGCGTTTCCGGTGCCGGACGAAGCCGACCAGCACCAGCAACGCCACTGCCCAGACGACAATGGACGCGCAGCCGAGAACGCCAAAATAGTCGTATAGTCGCGCGATCATTTCCGGTATTTCCGCGTCAGTTCCAGATAGTGGGTGAATGAGTAGTAAACGATGTTCACGCCCATTTCGATGGCCCCGTCAGCCAGACGCGGGTCCAGGCCGCTGTGGCCGGTCTTCCACGCGTCGTTGATGTCGCCGGGATGATAGAAGACGACCCACCGATTTTTGTATTTTACGCCGAGCGCCCGCCGGCCACCATGATGCCAGAGTGGCGGCGCGCCGTTGGCGAACGTGAATGGCGCTTGAAAAATCGGATCATCGTCGGCAATCGTCAGCAACGGATTCCCCGGCAAGACGCGGCCAATGAAGCTGCGGAACGCCGTGTGCCATTGCGGACTGCCGCAATCGGCGAACAACATGCCGCCATCTTGTAGGTAGTCGCGGAGGATTTTGACGTCGGATTCCGCGACGTTGATGCTGCCGTCGCCGGTGATGTAGACGAATGGCGGCGCGAAGCCTTTCGGGTATTTCTTCAACGACGAAATCGGATGGCTTTCGCCTTGGGCCGCCACCTTGAAGCCGGTCATGCGCCGGAACGCAGTGAGGAAATTCACGTCCGCGCGCGTCAGCGAATCCATGCCGTCATCCCAACCCCGGCCACTGTATTCGAGACGGATGAAGCGGACGACGGCCTTGTCCATCCCATCGGGCCAGCCGCCTTTCTTCCCGCCGCCGGCCCCCATCTTGCCAACCACGCGCGAGGCATTGGCCACATAGGTCAACTGGGTCATCTCATCCACTTTTTGTTGCACGTCTGAATCATCGAGTTGCGGGATGTAGAACGAAATCGGGGAGTTCGGATTGACGAGGTATTTTTTCTTTTTTTCCTTCGGCTTCGGCTTGACGATTTTGACGAGCGCCACCACCGGGTTGCCGCTGCCCTTCGGCACCCGGTACGGTTCGACACAGCCGCTGAGTTGCAGCAGCCACGGCAGGAGAATGATGATCGCGATGTGGTACCCAAAACTCTGGAGCAAACTGCGCCGATACCGGGGATCTTTTCCGTGGGTGCGGAGATTTTCGACGACTTGATCGCCGAGCACCGGCTCCGGCGGGGGCGGCCGGAAAATTTCAATCACATGCCGGCGCCACGAATAGATATAGAGCCCAACCGCCCAGAGGAACACCATGGCGGCCGGCCAACATAAATCCCAGCGCCAGTAGAATAACCGGACGGTGTCCACCGGCGCGTCATCAATCAACACGCTCCGGTCACTGATGACGCCGGTTGCGGCGAGCACGGCGTACAGGAAGACAAACACCCAAGCCGCGACCACGATCAGACATTTGCGGATGAATCCGAGCGCCCATGGCCGGCGCGTGAACCCGGCCGCGAATCCGGCCAGTGCGACCAGCGCGGCAAACACCGAAAAGATCGCCAACACATTCAACACGCCAGGAATGCCGGCGCTCAGGAAGGCCGGGCCGGCTTGCGGGTGTTGGAGCAACCACTCGTCAGACGCCGCCGGTAAACGCACGGCCAGCGGCAAGCCGAAGGCTGCCAGCAATCCCAGCGGGGTGACGAGCCACAGCACCGAGTGGCGCGCCGATTGGGCGGGGGCGGAAGCCATTACTTCACGCGGGTGTCATCCAGTGAAATGCCAAGGTCATTGGGTTGTTTGGGAATTTCGGTTTTGTCCGGCAAGTCGGTGATGGCTTTGATGATGGGCGCGTTGCTGCGTTGTTGCATCAACGTCTTGTCGCTGACCGGCGCGGCGGCGACATTGGTCGACGCGGGGGCCGGGGCCGGCGTGGGTGGGGCCGGTGGTTTGGGGGCGTTGGCTTTTACGAGCGCCTCGACGGCAGCTTTGCGTTCCGCCGCGCCTTCGGGGTCAATCCAGGTGTCGCGGATGTACCCGAGCGACAGGGTGCCGATGCAGAAAACATGGACGACCACCGCCAGCCCGATCCAGAGACCGAAGCGGCTGCGGGTGAACCCGGCCATCAATTTTTCCGGGGACATTTTCAGGACATCTTGGGATTCATTCATCGGTTGTTCCTCATTACTTGGTACTTGGTTCGCCCACGGCGGCGATGGTGGCGCCGGCTTTGCCAATCGCGTCCAACACCGGCTCGAAAACGGCTTTGTCCACGGCTTTGTCACACTTGAACATCACGAGCCGCGCGGTCGGATCCGTCCGGCCTTCCAGCAGCGCGGTGACGCCGAGTTCGATGGACTGCGCGTCCGGGATTTCCTGGCCTTGCAGGTAAATCTTGCCTTCCTCGTCAATCGCGACCGAGATGGCGGATTCTTCCAGTTGGCGCACCGTCGGGACCTGCGGCAACTCCATTTTGATGCCGGTCTCCTTCGTGAAATTGCTGCACACCATGAAAAAGATCGTCAGCAGAAACGCGATGTCGCCCATGCTGGCGGTCGGCAGGACGATGCCGCGACGTTTCCGGCGGGGCATTCTCATCGGCCGCCTCCCGGTGTTTCAGCGACCACGCCCAACACGCCGCTGGCGGCGCTAACGGCGGCCATGACTTCGTAGTACTGCTGGTAGTTGACCAATCCGCTCGCTTCCAATACGACGATCCGCTCGCCTTCGGGGCGGTTGGGCAGGTTTAACGCCAGCAGCTTGGCCCGCAAGTCCTCGATGGCGATCGGTTGATCGTCGAGTGTCAGCGCCCCGTCGCGCAATTTGATCCCCGGCATTTTGTCCTGCGTCGCGGTCGCATCGGTATGTTGCGCTGCCGGCATATCGCTGGTGATCCCACTGATCCGTTGGATGGAAGTCGTCAGGATGAAGAAGATGATCAGCAAAAATGCGACGTCCGACAGCGAATCCGTCGGAACGTTCGCTTCACTGGGTTTGCGTTGACGGCGCGCCGGCATGGCGGATCAGCGGGCGGCTTCGGAATGCCGGAGAGTGACGAAGTCCAGCAATTCGGCGGAGGCTTCGTGGACTTCCAGTTCGATCTGTTCGGCCCGGCTGGAGTAGTAGTGGAAGGGGATGACGGCAACCATCGCGATCAACAACCCGGCGGCCGTGGTGATCAACGCCTCGGAGATGCCGGCGGCGACGATGCCACCTTGCAGCGCACCGGCGCCGGCAATCGCGGCGAACGATTTGATCATGCCGGTAACCGTCCCGGTCATGCCCAACAACGGCGCGGAGTTGCCAATGAATGACAGGATGTTGAGCCGTTTCTGGACGGCGTTCATCGCGGAGTAGGAGTAGTCCTCCAAGGCGTCTTCGACCAAGGGGCGGAGGACTTCGGGGCGCTGGGTGGCGTGGCTGTGTTTCTCATACGCCTGCAAGCCGGCGAGCAACACGGCCGACACCGGGCCGGGTGTGTTGGCGCACAACTGCGCCGCCTCGGCAATTTTGTCCTCGTTCAAGAGTTGGAGGATTTTGGCCCGGAGCGCGCGGGTGTCCACCCGGCCGTTGGCGCGAAACGCCAGCGCGCGGTCAATGAACACGCCGATGGCCAAAATGCTCTCGATCATCAGCGGGATCATCAGCGGCCCGCCTTTAATTATGTATTCTAACATGAACTCGTCTCCTTCTGCTGGATCTGCGCCAGCAATTGATGGCCTTCCACCGGGGCCAGCTTCAAACACCGATACGGCACGCCGGTGGCGGGCGCCAAAATCACTTCACCGGTCACGGCGTTATACAAACTCGCGCGGAGGTCGGTCAACGGCACCCGCACCACGACCGGCCGCGGTCCGGCGGCGACCAGCAGCAACTCGGTTTCTGTTCCGACCGCCCACAATCGGGCCGGCTGCCACCACCGGCCCACGTCAACTTTCGTGGCAGTCGGCAGCGTCCACTGCGGGTTGGCAGTGTCCACCAGTTGGCGTTCGGGATTGGGGAGTGGGCTCAGTTGGTGCCTGCCTGATCGTTTTGTTCGACTTGGACCAACGCGTCTTCCGTCAGGCGTCCCCGCGCCGATTTGGCCCATTTGCTCTCGGGGTAATCCCACGTCAGCTTCTTGTACATCCGGTAAGCGTTCACGTAATCGGGTTGCCGGAGTTTCATGTAACACTCGCCGCACCAGAACATGGATTGTGCGATCAAATCCGGTTCGGCTTTCTTTTCTTCGATGACGCGTTTGAAGACTTCGATGGCCTTCGGCAAATCTTCGGCGCGCATGTAACACTGCGCCGCGAGCACGGTGGTCTTGCCGGAGAGTTTGTGGTCGGGGAATCGGACGGCCAAGCGGCTGAACACTTGGGCGGCGGTCTTGAACATGTCGCGCGCTTGCATGAGCGCTTTTTCTTTTTCTACCACGCTGGCTTCCGCCGCCGCCTTGTCCTGGATTTCCCGGCCTTTGGTCAGGAAGTATTGGCCAAGCCGGGCGATGGTTTCGGCCACCAATTCATTGTCGGGATACCGGTAGGAGAGTTTGACGTACTCCTCGCACGCCTGATCCACCTGGCCGGTCTTCTCGAAGATCAACGCTTTCTTGAATTGCGCTTTCGGCGCGTACGCGCTGTCGGGGTAGGTCGCCACGATGTCGCTGAAACGGACGACGGCTTCCATGTACGCCTTTTTCTTGGCTTCCTCGGTCGCGGCGTCGGTCGCGCCTTCGTAGGCGAGGTCGGCCAACAGGTAATCCGCCTGCGCCCGCGCTTCGGTGTTCGGGTAATCGCGGATGACTTCTTCGAGCAGTTTCTTGCCCTGGGCGATTTCCTGGCGCGACAATTCTTCCTGACCGAGTTCGCGGTGTTTCTTGGCCATTTCGAAATACGCTTCCGCGATCGTGAACTGCGTTTGCACGGCAATTTCCGGATCCTTGAAGCGTTTTGTGAACGGCAACACCGAGCCGGTCGCGCCTTTGAACACCTGCACCGTCCGTTCAACTTCGCCCGCCCGGTAAATCGCGCGGATCGTGTCACCGTAGTTTACGCGCACCACATCGGTGGCGTTCGACTTGGCGGCGTCACCGGCAAACACCACATCCGCCCGGCCTTTGAACGTGCCGGAGTGCGAGAAGGTTTCGGTCAGTTTCAACGTCGTGCTCGGGCCGGAGGAGGCGACGAGTTTGATTTCGAGTTGATCCTTTTCGTCGGTGGTATCGCCAAGCGGATCAATCACGCGGAAATAGAGCGATTCCCCAACGTGCAGCGAGCTGACCGGCTGTTGATAGCGCCGCTCCATTACATCAAACAACGCATCGGCCTTTACCGCCACGTGTTGGGTGATCCAGTTGGTGCCGACTTGGAACGCGACGCGAATCTCGTCGCCCGGCCGCACCCCGAGCGCGGGGACTTTGGACTCGCCTTCGACCCAGCGCGTCTCGCCCTGGGTATCGACGGCGGGACCGCGGACTGAGACAGAGACGAAATCATCTTCCTTGAGGCTGGTCTGCCCCAGTTTGATCGGGATCATGAATTGGAAGCGCCCGTCTTCCAGCGGATCGCGCGCCCGCGGGTTGCCGCGCACCTGCACTTCCCGGTAGCCCGGCGGCGGCGCCAACCGACCGGCATCGCCCACCGCACGGGTGAGCGTGATGGTGGCCGGCAGGGTTGGGTCGAAGGGTTGTGGTTTGCCGGCTTGGACGAGGATTGTGGCGGTGCTCTTGAAGGATTGGGCGATGGTCGGATAGACCAGATCCACCAGAAGCGGTGTGCCGACGAGGGCGCTGGCGGCTTGATTGCTCCAGACTGCCGCCACCGTGCGGGTGACCGGGATGAATTCTTCGAGGTGTTTGCCTTCGGCGGCGCGGGCGGCGACTTTCAGTTCATCCTCAGTCAGGGGGCGCGAGACCATGTCGTAAACTTTCAAGACCGGCGTGGTTTCGACCGTTTGTTCGACGACCACGGTGCGATCCCACGGCACGCCGGGATCGGTGTTTTCTTCGTCGAGGTAGCCGATGAGTACGTCGTCGCCGGAGCGGACGGTGAGTTCGGCGGGACGTTGTGGCGCGCCGGCGACAGGAAAGACTTTGCCGATGAAGACGCCGGAATGGAGTTCGGTTTCGAGCGCTTCGAGGTTGATGCGTTGGCCGTCGCCGACGCGCGCCCAGAATTTCACTTTGTCCTGCGCGTCGCTGATGTCGCCGTCGGCGTCTTTGATGAAGATGTTGACGGCATCGCCGGGTTTGAAGCGGCGGAGTGGGATGTACTCGGGCCGGCGGTTGCCATTGGCATCCACGCGGCTTTCGATGAAGCACGCGCTCAACGTCGCGTTGTGATAGGTGGCGCGCAGCGATTCGGTGAGGACTTGCCGTTCTTTGGTGATGACGCGCGGGTCTTCGTAGGTGATGGTGACGCGGTCGCCGGGGACGACCTCGAGGATTTGGTTTTTACGCGCATTGATGACGTCGGCCGCGGCCGGCAAGACGGTCAGGCCGGTCGCATCGGTCAACGTGAGGCGTTTAATCGCCGGTGCATCGGTTTCGAAGTCCACGAGCCAGAGGCGCAGGACCCGGGCGCGGCTGTCCGGGGCGAAGGCCACGGTGAAGCCGGTATTTGTCGCCGTCACCACGGCCGGCTGCGGAAGTCCGGTGGCTTTGGGGGCGAAGACGATGGGATTATCATCCATCAGGAGTTCAAACTCCATCGGCGCGTTTTTCAGGACGCGGACGTAGAGGTCAAGCCGGTGTTGGCCTTTGCTGAGGGAGCGGGTGATTTCGTGCGGGGAGCGGGTTTCAGTCTGGCCGTCCACCACCAGCAGGTAGTGGACGTTTTTGAGTTGGTTTTTGTGGTCGACGCGGAAGGTGTGCAGTTGGCGTTCGGCCAATTCCACGATGCCGGAGAATCGGGCGATGTGCCAGGCGGTACCGGGTGTTTTGAGTTTTTCCGTGCCGGGTTGCAGGGCTTTGCTGGCGCCGGCGGCAAGATAGCCAACGTCGAGGTAATCACGGCATTGCTCGACTGTGAGGGGGAGCGGGCGACCGCTCGCGAGAGGCGCCACTTCCCACCGCGGGGCCCCATCCCAAATCGGCAGGGCGGTCGGCCAGGCGGCCACATTGTTGAAATCGCGGCCATTGAGCGAGGTTTGGAGCAGGAAGTTTTTGAGTTTGCGGCCCGGCACGTCGGCTTGAATGACGAGTTGACCGAGGGGGACGTTGTTGTTGAGGTCCACGTTGAAGATTTTCGGGCGGTTGTTGTCGGCGAGACCAACCCAGGCCGGGTGATCGCCTTTGGCGATGACGAAGTTGGGCTCGCGGCCTTCTTCGGAGTCCGAGGCGTACGCGGTGGCCGGGGCCGAGGCCGTCGGAAGCTTGCCTTCAAAGACGCCGGTATAGGGCGCGGTTTCGGCGAGGACAAACGCATCCACACGGTCGCCGCTGGTGGTGGCGGCGCGGATGGTGAGCGTGTTTTTGCCGCCAGTGGTGCTTTGGTCGAGGTCGGTGACGCGGACGTTGATGGCGGCGCCGGGTTTGATTTCGTTGTCCGCGCGGATGGTGCTGAGGGCGACGGAACTCTCGGCGGTGTCGTCCACGGCGACGCGGGCGCGGATTTGAGCTTCAAGGGCGCGTTCTTCCTGTTCGGCCTTGGAGAGGATTTTGCCGGAGGAGATGGCGAGTTCGGCGTCGGAAATCACGCTGATATTGGCGGGATCGCCGGCGGTGATTTTGTGGAGCTGTTTGAATTTATCAGAATAGTCGTAGCGGACGACGTCGGCGCCGAGGACTTGGAGGAGGCGGTCGCCTTTTTTCGGGGCGCCGAGGGTGGTGCTGAGGGTGCCTTCGAATTTGGTCTTGGAATCGCCGAAGGGCAGGAGATTGAAGATTTCTTCGTCGCCGGAATCGGCCCAGACGCGGATTTCGATGTTGGCGGATTTGCCGGCAATGGCGAGGTTGCGGTCTTCGAGTTGGATTTTGAGCGGGCGGCCGGGCACGATGGTCTGCTGGTTGGCGGCGAGGCCGACGCGAACTTCAGTGGCTTCGACGAGTTTTTTGAGTTTGAGATACAGTTTACCTTCGAGGATGCGGGCGTTGGGGTGGGTGGGTTCGAGGGCGAAGACTTGTTCGAGGGCTTGCCGGGCTTCGGGGAATTGTTCCTGGTCGAATTTGACGAGGGCGAGTTGGTAGTTGGCTTGGGCTTGGAGGTAGGGGTCTTTGCGGCGGGCGAGTTTCTCGAGGAGATCGGTGGCTTTGTCGTAGTGTTTGGTGAGGCGGTCGACTTCGGCGATTTTCAACTCGGCTTCGCGGCGGGCGTCAGTGTCGGCGTATTCCTTGGCGGTGGCGATTTGTTCGAATTGGGCGCGGGCGCGGGGAAATTCCTGCCGGGCAAAGGCAATGGAGGCGAAGGCGACGTAGAGGCGCGCGCGCACTTCAGGGTCGAAGTTGGTCGGGGCGGAGTCCACCCATTGCAGCAGGGTGCGGGCGAGGCTTTCGGCGTCATCGAAGTTGCCGAGGTCAGTCTGTTTTTCGACGATCCAGATGGTGAAGTTCGGGTCGAGTTCGCGGAAGGTGGAGGAGATGAGGTCGGCGCTGGTGCTGGCCAGTTGCCAGGCGTTGTCGAGTTTGCCACCGAGGTAGGCGGCTTGCGCGGCGAACAGCGGGTAACGCCGGTCGCTCCGTTCGACGGGGATGATGGTGCCGATGTTGGCCAGCGCGCGGGAACGCATGGCGGCGAGGGCATTGCGGAGGCTTTCGTGGGCCGTCGCGCCGAGGAGGTCGAGGCCGACGGTGGCGTTGACCGCGGCGAGGTCGGCGGCGAGGCCGGGTTCGAGCAGGGCGCGGGCAAGGTTCGCATCGCCGGTATCGCGTTGGATGCGCCAGAGATGGGGCAGGATGGCGAAGAGTTCGGCGTCACGGTTTTCGGCGCGGAGCGCTTCGAAGATGAGGATGCCAAGCCGGTCATGGCCAGCGCCGGGAGCCCACGGGATGACGTTGGCATTTTGAATCAGACGGAGGCCGGTTTCAAATTCGGCGGCCGTGAGTTTGGCCGGAGTGAGTCGGACGAGCTGGGTGAGACCGGGACGGCCGAAGGTGATCGGGAGGGAAGCGGCGAGGGTGGTGAAGGCGTTGAAGCGGTCGAAAAATTCTTTGCGACCGGCCTCGGTGCTGGCGTCGGCTTGGGTCGCCATCCAAGCGCCGCCGTTGGCGTAGTAGTCGAAGCGGGTTTTGCCGGCGTAGGTGGCGAGTTTGGCGAATAGGGCGGCGCGGACTGGCGGGTCAGCGAGAAGGGCGCGGTTGTGAATGTCGAAGAAGGCGGTGCGGGTGTAAACCTCTTTTTCGGATTCGTAGCCGAACGGATATTTTTCGTAGTCACCGAGGACTTCGGCGGTGGCGTTGGCGGCGAGGCGTTTTTCGTCGGTGCTGTAGAGCCAGAAGGCGGGGTCCACGAAGCGGGTGGCACGGACTTCGGCGGCGAACATTTCGTCGAAGGCGGTGAGGACGGAGTAGTTTTTGGCGAGTGCGTTGAATTCGTTGCGGATGAGGTATTGGTAGGTCGCGGTGGCGCTGCGGTGGTCGGGCCGGTAGGCGGATTGGAGGAGGACTTTCTGGTCAATCATCTTGGCGAGGACTTCGGGGTGGAGGTTCTGGTTCAGACCGGATTCGAGGCGGCGGGAGAGGCGGAACCAGTGGAAGATTTCGGAGTGGAATTGTTTTTTCGCGAGTTGGTCGAGGAGCGCTTTGGCGAAGACGCCGCTGAGCTGTGTGTAGCGGGCGCGATTGGCCATGAGGGCGGTAACGGTTTCTTGGAGGGGGCGGTTGGCGGCTTGGGGTTCGTACCGGGTCAATTGGTCGGCGAGAATTTCGGCTTGGAAGTCGAAGGCGTCCGGGCGGGATTGAAGGAGGTAGGCGAGGGCCGCGCTGCCGCTGGGAGTTTTTTTGATGTCGTAGTCGCGCAGGAGGGCATAGGCCGCGCGGGCGGCAGCGAGAAACCCCGGTGTATCTTTCGCGCGAGTGGCGACGACGGCTTTGGCGAGGTGCTGACAAAGCGGGTTGGGTGCTTTGGCGGGATCGCCAGTCGCCGGGTCAAGTGCTTGTTTGAAGGCGGCATCAACTGCGGTGATGACGGCGGCTTGCTCTTTGTTCTTGGGGTCGGCAGCCCATTGTTTGAATTCGTTTTGGGCACTGGTGAAGACCGTGCGGCGTTGTTCGAGGGTGTAGGGCACCCAGTCGAGGGTGCGGAGGAGGGCGGGAAGTTGCGTCTTGTCGGTTTTGGCGGCGGTGGTGGTGATGTAATCACGCGCGGCTTCGACGCTGAAGAGGGGCAACGGGGTTTGCATCAGTTTGACGGCGTCAGCGGCCGGGACGGCGCGGATTTGGGCGGCGATTTCGGTGAAGGAGAGCCGCCATGATTCGGGCAAGACTTCGGCGGGTGCGGGGGTGAAGGGGATTTTGAGCGCGCCCGGTGATTTGCGGAAAATGGCGGGGTGTTTGGCAGCCAGTGCAGTCCATTGCGCCGGGGTGGCGAGTGAGGTCATCAGGTCGGAGCGGTTGAGGAAGGTTTCGCGTTCGGCGTCGGTGAATTTGCCGAAGGCGTAGAGGAAGATTTCGCCACGGACATTGAGGATTTGGGTCAACGTCGGGTTTTCGTACCGGCTGTTGGCGAGGCAGAGGACGATGTCGCGCAAGGTGTCGGAGTTCGGCGCGGCGTCGAGGTAAGCACGCGCGGCGGTGACGAGCGGGGTGAGATCGCCGGGGGTGCTGCGGGTGGCGAGGTTGGTGACGAGGAATTGGAGGCGGGTTTGGATGCGCGGGCTGTTGCGAATCAAAGCGGGCAGGCGTTGGAGGTGCGGGAGCGCGGGGTAGAGTTCGGGCGTCGGTGTGGCCAGTTCGGTCATCAGCCACTCGAGGCTTTCCCAGTAAACCAGGCGTTCGAGTTCGACCGGGAGTTGATCGGCAAGGATCAAGCCGAGCCGGCGGGCGACGGCAACGTGCTGCCGGCGGGCGCGGGCGGTGTTGAGAAACCATTGGTCGTACCGGCGGGCGGCGACGGATTGGCGGAGGCTGTCACCGAATTCGTCCATGAACCGGTAGGCGTCGTCGGTGGCGCCGAGGAAGTCAACCTGGAGCTGGTAGAGGCGGGCGGCGATGACCGAGGATTCGGCGTTGCCGGGGACGAGGCGGAGGTATTGTTTGTAGCGGGTGACGGCGGTGCGGAAGTCGCCGGCCAAGGCGGCGTTTTCGGCGGCGGCTTTGAGCAACGGGGCCGGGACGTTGAGGTTCTGGGTGAAGTAGGCTTTGACGGCAGTGGCGGCGGTGTAGGGGCGGTTGAGTTCTTGGCTGAGTTGGAGGAGTTTGGTGACTTCGGCGGTGGTGGCGGCGCCGGGCGTTTTTTGGACGCGCTCGACGAGGGCGACGAATTCGTTGGAGGATTGGGCGTGAACGCCGGTGGCGAGCAGGAGGAGGAGCAGGTAGGGTTTCATTTTTTCAAGCGGGCTTCGATTTGGGGCATGATCTGTTTGGCTTTTTCGGCGTAGGAACTTTCGGGGTATTCCATGAGGAGCTTGGCGCATTTGTCGTAGGCTTTGGCGACGTCGCCGGAGCGGTAGGCGACGAGGACCCATTTCAAGAGCATCGCGTCGAGAAAGGCGGCGTCGGGGTGGTCCTGAAAGACTTGTTCGAGGAGGCTGGTGGCCTGGCTGAAGTCTTTGGTTTCGATGTAGTAGTCCACGAGTTTGGCCAGCGCGGCACCGGCAAATTCGCTGTCGGGGTAGCGTTCGGCGCAGATTTTGTATTGCTGAACGGCGGCATCTTTCCTGCCGGTGCCGGCCAGCGCCTCAGTGGCTTCGGCGATGCGGAATTGGGCTTCGGCTTTGGCTTGGGATTTGGGGAGTTGGAGGACTTGGGAGAAGACAGTGATCGCTTCGCGGTATTGTTTGTTTTCGAGGCGGATGTTGCCAATGCCCATCAACGCTTGGTCCGCAAACGGGGAGTCGGGGAAGAGGCGGTTAAAGGCGTTGCAGGTCGCCATCGCGGCGGCAAAATCGTCGGCGGCGAGGTGGAGTTCCCATTTGAGTTTGAAGGCGTCTTGTTGGAGGGCGACTGGAACGCTGCGTTGCGAGCGGATGACGAAGGCGACGCGGTCGAGGCCTTCGACTGATTTCTCTTTCGCGCCTTTCATCAGGCCCATGCTTTGGAAGATGCGCGCCAGTTCGAGGAAGGCGGTGGCTTCGACGAGGTTTTTGCGGGCTTTGATGACGGGATCGTTGACGACATCCTGGGAAGCGCGGGGGCGGTTGTCGATTTCGCCGCCGACGATGAGCCGGGCTTCGACGGTGCGGGGGGATTCGCCGTTGATGTGGCGGTCATCGGTGTAGGTGAGGATGATTTCGTCGTCGAGGGCGCAGGTGAGGATTTGGTCACCTTGATCGGCAGGCTTGCCGGTTTCGGCGGGGCCGATGGTGAGTTTGCCGCCGAACCGGCCGGTGTGGACAGGGGCGGTGCCGAGTTCGCTGAGTTTGAGGGTGACTTGGTCGCGGGTTTGGTAAGCCTGTTGACCGGCCGCGAGAAGTTTTTCGACGTCGACGCCTTTCGTGCTGGCATCGGGGACGTTGTCTTCGTCTTTGTACCGGGCGAGGATGGTCAGGGTAGCGGTGTCGGCGGCCGGGGAGACGTCGAGGTCGGCGTCTTGGAGGACGACGAAGAGGGGTTGGTCGAGGAAGGCGGCGGTGGCGCGCGTTTCGTAGTCGCCGAGGGTGAAGTTGAGGACGCCGGTGGAGACGACTTTGACTTGGGCTTCGCGGGTGACATTAAGTTTGCCGGTTTCATCGTTGGTGTCGGTGTAGCGGGTGGTGAGTGAGTCGCCGCCGATGACTTGGAGCACGCGGTCGCCGGGTTTGGCGAGGCCGATGGCGGTCGCGAGGGAGCCGATGTAGACGTCGCTGCCGGCGGTGAGGGGGACGCATTCGATGGTTTCTTTGTCGCCGCGGGCGGTTTCGATGGTGACGTTGACCGGTTTACCGAGGGCGGTGAGGACTGGGAGGTCGGCATCTTGGATTTTGACGAAGAAGCGGCGACCGGCTTCGATAAATTGGATGGTGGGACTATCGGCGTCCACGAAGGTGCCGACCATGCTGAGGGCTTCGATGGCCTTGCCCCAGTTCTGTTGGGCGAAGTGGCACATGCCGATGTAGTAGTAGGCTTGGTTGGCCCAGACGGAGTTGGGGTAGTCGTTGGTGATTTTGCGGAGGATGGGGAAGGCGGTGCTGAATTGCCGGCCTTGGAAGTAGGCGACGCCGAGGAGGTAGAGGCCTTCGAGGTAAGTCTCACGATCGGCCGGGTTGAGTTCGGTGTCAGGCTGTTCCATGGCGCGAATGTTGGCGAGGTAGCCGATGGCTTTGGGCAGATCCATGGCGGCGACGTAGTGGCGGCCGAGGGCGAGTTGGGCACCGAACCGGGCGCGGCTCTTGGGGTATTGTTCGAGGACGGTTTCGAGCATTTTGACGCCGCGCTCGGTATCCTTGAGTTGGAGGAGTTCCTGGCCTTTTTCGACGAGGCGTTGCGGTTCGCTTTCACCAGGGGCAGCGTCGGGCCGGGCTTTGGCTTCGCGGGCCGCGTGCGCGGTCAGGGGTAAGAGTGTTGCGAGGATCAGGATGGACCAGAGTTTATTCTGCATCTACGCCTCCGCCGATGGGCACACCCAAGCGTTCGAGTTCGAGGTGGGCCGTGTTGGATTGACTGCTTTTCGGATATTTTTTGAGGATGCCGCGGAGATAGCGGACATATTGTTTTTGGTCGTCGCGGTGCAGCGACGCGATGCGCAGGGCGGCCTCCGCGGCGTGGTCTTTGAAGAAATTTTCAATCTCGCGCAACTGGGCGAGGGCTTGGTCGCGTTTCTTCAAGCCGAGGTGGCAATCCACAATGCGCCAGAGGTTGGCCGGTGGATTGTCGGCGGCTTGATAGGCCGGGATGGCGTCGGCGAAACGGCCAGTATTCTGGAGAAGATTGGCTTTGAGCCAATAGGCCTCCTTGGCAACGGCGGGAATCTTGGTGGCTTCGTCGGCGAGCGGCAGGCCTTTGCCGGCGTTGCGCTTGTATTCGTAGTAACGCAGGCGCTCCATCACCCCGCGATTCTTGTCCGTCATCGTCTGGCAGGGGGCTTCGACCATTTGGTCGTTGCCAAAATTCCAGACGGACCGGGCGAGGTTCGCTTTTTCGTTGTCGTTCATCTGGTCGAGGCGGATTTTGTCGAACACGTTTTTCGCCATGCCGGCGTCTTGCACAGTCTGGAAGAGGATATGCATCAAGCGCTGCAATTGCGCGTTGTTCATTTTCGCGAAGTTCAGTTTGCCATAATATTCCTGCACTTTTGGTTTCTGGCCGGCAAATAGCTGGATCCATTTGATGACCCGGTCGAAGTCGTCGGGTTTTTGGTGGTCGCGGAATTGCCGGTCGAGGCGCTCCGTCCATTTGCCAGTGTCGCGTTCGTAAGCGCGCCGGAAACCAGCGAGGTCAATCTGGTAATCATCCCAACTGGCAAACTTGCCCTCCATCTGGTCGGCCCAGTACCGGTAGAATGTGTCGCGCGTTTTGGCTTCGGCTTCGCTGAAAGTGCCGGCTTGATGCTGGATGCTGGTGCGGACGCGCGTCCAGTAATCGCCGTCGCTGCCTTTGCCTTCAAAGCCGTCAAGTTTGTCGTAAAACTCGCGCAATTTCGGCTGGTCGGGCTGGAGGCGAATGCGGATGCGCATGATTTTGGAAATGGCCTCGCGGTAAACCTCGGGGTTGGCGCGGCGGAAATTGGTCGCGGCTTGCTCGTAGAAGTTGGCGGCTTCGGAAATGCGGCCGAGTTTGAGGAGGTTGTCAGCCAGCGAGGTTAACGCGCCAGCGGCCAGGAAGTGTTTTTGGTAATCCACGTCCCGCGCCATTTCCGTCCAGGACTTGAGGGCTTCTTCAACGTGCCCGTTGGCCTCGTGGCAGACACCGATGTAATAGAGCGCGGCGGCAGCGTACTGGACGGCGTTGGGAAAATAGTCCAGGACTTCGGTGTAGGTCTTGATGGCCTCGAAACGCTTGTTGCCGAGTTGTTGACACCGGCCTTTGCGGAGAATCGCATACGCGGTCGCCGAGGATTTGGCGTATTGAACGAGGAAAGCCTCATACGCCGCCGCCGCGCTCCGAAAATCTTTTGCAGCGAACAGCTTGTCGGCCTTCGCCAACTCGTGACCTTCGAACGTATCGAGCTTCGCGAATTCCTCCGCCGACAACGCGACCTCTTGCGCGTGGCCAACCCAAAGGCCGGCGCTCAGTCCAGCCCAGATAAAAATGGCGGTAAGTAGTTTCACGTTACTGATTGGTATTTAACGAAACAATTCAACCCGCGTGTACCTTCTACCCGGTAAGCGGTCTGGTTGACAATGACTTCTTCCTGTTAGATATGCCATTCCCCGGTTGGTTCTTACTGCAATAACGGTGCCGTATTACGCACCACCTCGATGGCTCGGTTGCCGCCATTCGGGAAGTCGAAGTGTTGGACGAGGTAAATCGCAATCAAGCCATTCTTCCAGGAAATCGCCATGTTGGTCGCCAACGCGCCGCCGTGACCGCCCCATTCGTCGCCCGCCTGCCATCCATATCCATACGCCTCCGCAACACCCGGCGCCGTCTGCTTCCGCGTCATTGCCGCCACTGCCGCCTCCGACAAATAGCGGCGACCGCCGAAGACCCCCCGGTTCAGCACCATCTGACAAAACCGCGCACAATCCTGAGCCGTCGAAAACAACCCTCCCGCCGGCAACGCCTCCCGCCGCCGATCCGAGTACGGCTGACTTAACTGCGCGATGGGACTTTCAACCAAGCCGGTCTTTGCGGCATCGGCCTTGTAAGTTTTCGCAAGCCGGGCCAATTGCGCCGGGTTCGGCCAAAACGTCGTATTCTCCATTCCGAGTGGCTGCAGCAGCCGGGTAGCGAGAAAATCCGCGTACGCCTGGCCGCTCACAACTTCGATGATGCGCCCGCAAAGATTGGTGCCGACATTGGAATATAGATATTTGGTGTCGGGCTCGAACTGCAACGGCAGTTGCGCATAACACGCGCTCCGCACCGCCAACGACAACAAATCCAGTGTCGGTTGCTCCACCGGCGAACTGAACGGCAACCCGCTGGTGTGCGTCAGGATGTTGTGAACCGTGATCGGATGCACCGGTGGCCGCAACAAGACATGGGCGTCGTCCTTCTCGACCACCACCATCTGCCCTTTGAACTCCGGTAAATATTTCGCCACCGGATCCGCGACATTGACCCGGCCTTCATCCACCAACATCAACAACGCCGCCGCCGTCATCGGTTTGGTCATGGACGCGATCCAGAACAGACTATCCGGCTGCATCGGCTTGCCGGCGCCGATGTCCGCGAACCCCACCGCCGTCACATCCAACACCCTGACCGCCGTCGCCACCAACGTCACCGCCCCGGCCAAAGACCCATTGGCGACAAACGGTTGCAGCCCGGTGGCGATCAGCGAAGACATGCGCCGTGCCTCTTGCCACAGCCCCACCGTCCCTGTCAATCCCTCCGCCGGTTCGGTAGTGGGCTACTTTCATTTAAGGTAGCAATTTAGCAAGTTCTTCGATGCTCCACACATGGTCAGCAATTCCCGCCTCCATTGCTGGCGTCACTCGCAAGGTGGTGTGGATGCGGCAAAAGTTGTAGTGCATGAAGTACAATGCCAGCGCGTGCTTGTGGTTCTCAATCTTCTTTGAGAATGCGTTCGTCAAACGGGTAAAGCGACGATTACCCATTCGGATTGAAAGGTTAGACCGTTCGGCAAAGCTGGTAGAAATCTGAGCATCCACAGGACGGCCAGTGATCGGAGTCTTCCGCGCACCGGTGCACGCTGCCGGACTATACCGCACTTCCCCCTGTGCAGGTTCGTTACCGTAGAGCTTTACCAGTTGAGCAAAATCAATATCCGCCCCAAATGCGCTTTCGACAGCTTGCAGATAGGCTTTGTGACCGTCGCTGGTCAGTTGCACGCGGTCAGCCAAACGAGCCTTGAGATCGTGAATGAAAAAGTAGGCATCCTCAGCACCACGACTACCCACGCGGTAAGCGGGAATCAATTTGCTGTTTGCATCAATCGCGACCCACGTCCAAGTATCGCCAATACCTTTCTTTCCTTCCATTCCCTTTGGAATGTTTGCCTGTTTGCAGTAGGTGAAGCTCCACACTTCGTCAACCTGTAGCACCTTGCAGTTGAGATTGCGCATGATGCCGTCGTGATACTTGGCGCATGCCTCACCGGCTTCCACCACGAGCCGAGCCACGGTGCGCTTGCACACGCCAGTCATGCGAACAGTGGAGCGCATGGAGCAACCTTCGATTAGACACGAAATCACTTGCGCTCGCTTCTGAGTAGTCAGCTTGTTCATGGATTAGATGTACACACAAAAAATATAACCGTCAACTATTATTTGTGTGGACAATAAATATTCTTTGACCTATCTTGCTACTGTGAAAAAGAGAGGCCGACCCAAAAAGCCTGAGAGGGATAGACGCAAAGAACGCCTCGACGTAAGGCTTACCAAAGAGGAGAAGGAAAAGATCAACGCCGATGCAAAGGCTGCCGGCGTTGGTGAATCTAAATGGGTACGCTCAAGGTTGGGCTTGACATAAAGTCGCGGCTTGATATATTGACCACACAATAAATTTAGACTGGACACGGCGGGGATTGGACCCGCAACTCTGGACTGTAAGGGACCAGCGGTTTGCCGATTAACCTACGTGCCCGTCTAAACTGAGGCAGGCGAGTAGCTTGTGACTACTCGCCCCAGCGGTTCTCCCCATGTAGAACTGCGAGGATAGACGCTGTTGCCTGTTCTAGCGGCCACATCCGAAAGGGTGTGGCCGTTGTATTTCGATCTCATATTCTTTCGTAAACATTTCCCTGCGTGCTTCTTTCAATTATTCGCACCCCAACCTCATGTTGAGCCAAACGATTGAGCACGGCACCAACGATGTCCACCGTTAGACGCTCCTTGTGCTCAGGATATTGTTTGACGGCAAACTCAGTCAGTTCGTTCCTTCCGAACCGGTTCTGTGGTATATGTTTAATGCTCTCTGCGACTATGCTCTGAAGCGGATAACCCCGTATGATTGGCTTTTTCGTTGGCGTCAAAAGCTCGTTCTGACCAACGATAACGCGATATTTGCCAGGTAGATTGCCCCTGCGCGGCTCGACGACGGCTAAGACGCCGGTCTGGCACAACCAAAAGACGGTTGAACTCCACACATTCTGAGATAGTTGAGATGAAGGATGGTTCGATTTCTCTGCTGCCTCAAGAATCTGAGGGATTGTGAAGCTACCAGTCCAGCCTGCCAAAAAGTCCCGTATGGCTTGCCGATTGTTGCTTTTACCACTTGAAATAACCGTTCTAGGAATTGAGTCAATAACGATAGGATCGACGGGTAACTTGGTTTGGTGCTGTTTTGAAAGCGCGATTTCCTTAATCCTCAACCAAGCAGATCGCTCCTCCTCGTATGCTTTTCGCGCATGCTCAAACTGCTTGTCGAGGGTGGCGAGCTCTTTGTTTATCTGTTCAATATTCACTGGCTCACTTATTACATTAGAGTGAGCCATCTGTCAAGTGTTTGATTTACACCGCTCGTTTTCCGGTCAAAAATCTCCGCAGCGCGCCTAACGAGGTTTTCGGTTCTTCTGGGGCGCCTTTGGCGGGATAATCGGCTTCTCAGTCAGGCGGACAGCATCCATGACCACCGATCTAGCTACCTGTGCGAAATCACCTTTGCGCTTTTTCTTTGGCTTTACCATTCGTGAAGCGTAACACTCCGGCGAGTGTGGTCAAGACTCAGTAAATCGAAAGTAGCCCACTACCGCCGGTTCGTTGCTTTTGCCGGGGAAGTTCACTAAACTTCCGCCAATGAAGGCCGTTACCACCGAACAAATCCGGCACCTCGACGAACGCACCATCGCCGCCGGCATCCCGGCCATCGAGTTGATGGAACGCGCCGGTTATGCCGTCGCCCGCACCACTTTTGCCCTGCTAAAAAAACGCGATGCCCGCTCCGTCCTCCTCTTCGCCGGCAAAGGCAACAACGGTGGCGATGCCTTCGTCGCCGCCCGGCATCTGGCCAGCGCTGGCTGCGCGGTCACGCTGACACTGCTCTGCCGGCGCGGCGAATTGCGCGGGGCCGCGCTCCATCATTTTCAACAACTCGTCGGCGTCAAAGTCCTCGAATGGCCGGATGAACTCCCGGCGGCAGCCGTGATCGTGGACGGCCTCCTCGGGACGGGTTTCACCGGCGTCGTCCGTGAACCCTACGCTGCCGCCATCGAGTTCATGAATCACCAATCAGCTCCCATTGTCGCGATTGACGTCCCGTCGGGTTTTGCGGTGCGCGCAACTGTCACCGTGACGATTGGCTTGCCGAAAATTGAGCTGCTGAAGAATCTCGATTCGGCCGGGCGAATTGAAGTCGCCGATATCGGGCTGAGTGGCGACGTCGTGAGCGACATCGAATTGATTGCCCCCGGTGATATTCATTTACCCGCCCGGCGGCGCAGCATGCACAAGGGCGACTGCGGTCATCTCCTCATCATCGCCGGCAGCGAAGGCTACACCGGTGCGCCGGTGTTGTGCGCCCATGCCGCCGCCCGCGCGGGTGTCGGCCTCGTGACACTGGCGGTACCGCGCGAAATCTACCCGATTGTCGCCGCGCAATGCCCACCGGAAATCATGCCCTGTCCGTTGGAATCTGTGACCGGCAAGTTTGACGCCGTGGCGATTGGCCCCGGCCTGCGCGCGCCGGTCCAACAGGATTTTTCAACGAATGTGGTGTTGGATGCCGGCGCGTTGGTCCCCGAGGCGATCCGGCCGGGCGTGGTCATCACTCCACACCCCGGTGAAATGGGCCGGTTGATCGGTAAATCGGCAACAGAAGTCCAAGCCACTCGCTGGGAAACCGCCCGGCAGTTCGCCCGCGACAAACGGGTGACGTTGGTCTTGAAGGGAGCCGGCACCGTCGTGACGGACGCCGCCAGTCCGCTCTGGATCAACGCCACCGGCAACCCCGGTATGGCCAAGGGCGGGATGGGGGATGCATTAACCGGGATCATCGGCGCTTTACTGGCGCAAGGCCTGCCAGCCCTTGAAGCCGCCAAAGTCGGCGTCTACCTGCATGGCTTGGCCGGCGATCTGGCCGCCGATAAGCACGGCAGCCGGTCGATGGTGACGACCGATTTAATCAATAACCTCGGTGCGGCGTTCGCGACTTTTGAATAGCCGGCACTTGCAGTTCCCCGAAAAACTCGGCATAGTCGCCGCGGTGAAACGCCGGCATAGCTCAATCGGTAGAGCATCTGATTTGTAATCAGAAGGTTGTCGGTTCAAGTCCGACTGTCGGCTCCAGTTTTCGTGCGAGTTGAGGAAAATTACCTATGATAACCTACCTGCGTTCACTTTTGGTCGCTGCCGTTTCACTGGCCGCCTTCGCGGCTCACGCCGCCACCATCACCGTCATCTCCATTGCCGATAGTGGCCCCGGCTCATTGCGTCAAGCCATTGCGGATGCCAACAACGGCGACACCATTGTCTTCGACCCGATTCTCGCCACGAAAAGCATCGCGCTGACCAGCGGTGAATTGCTCATCAATAAAAACATTACGATTAACGGTTTGGGGGCGACGAATCTCGCGGTGACTGGAACGAGCACCTCCCGCGTCTTTACGGTGACCGGCGGCGCGACCGCCACGCTCGCGGCGCTCACCATTAGTGGCGGCACCGCCACCAACGGCGGTGGCATCGCGAACTTTGCCACGCTCACCCTTAACAACGTCACCCTCACCAACAATACCGCCACCGCCGGCGGCGCGCTCTTTACCTCCAACGGCGTCCTGACCGTCAACAACTCCACCCTCGCCGGCAATGCCGCGACGGAGGGCGGCGCGCTCTTCGTCGCCGCCGGCACCGCCACGTTCGCCAGCAGCGCGTTGGCCACCAACAATGCCGACTCCGGTGGCGCGATTGCCAACCACGGCACCGTGACGTTGACCAATGTCACTCTGACCGGCAACAGCGCCACCTTCGGCGGCGGCCTCTACTCCACCAACGGCACCGCCACCAT
This sequence comes from Verrucomicrobiia bacterium, assembly GCA_022072455.1. Classification (GTDB taxonomy): domain Bacteria; phylum Verrucomicrobiota; class Verrucomicrobiia; order Palsa-1439; family Palsa-1439; genus CAINDI01. The sequence continues at coordinate 185,413 of JAJVHY010000015.1, forward strand.
CCGCGCCAGCGCGTTCCGCAACAACACCGCCAATGCCGGCGGCGCCGTCTACAACGATGCCGGCAACACCCTCACGCTCACCCAAGCCAGCGCCGTTACCGGCAATGGCGCGTTCGGCGGCGGCGGCCTCTATAACGAGGGTACCCTCACCGTCACCGCCAGCCTTATCGGCACCAACAACGCCCTCGACGGCGGCGGCCTCTACAACAGTGCCACCCTCATCGTGGACGGCGCGACCGTTGCCGGCAACACAGCCGACCGCGGGGCCGGTCTCTTCTCCAGTAATGGCAGCGCCACCGTCACCAACTCCGTCCTGACCGGCAACGCCGCGAATGCCGGCGGCGGGATTTACAACGATCAACCCGGCAGCTTGCTGCTTCACACCGCCACGGTGCACTCGAACTCCGCCACCAGCGGCGGCGGCCTCGCCACGTTTGGCGACACGCAGGTAAATCGCAGCACCATTCTCAGCAATACCGCCGTGGCTGGTGGAGGCGTTTATGCGGGCGATGGAACGACGGTGGTGGCCGGCTCGCTCGTGAGCGCGAACTCCGGCGGCGGTCTTTATAATGATGGCGGCACCCGCCTCACGGTTGTCATCAGCACACTGGCCGGCAACACCGGCGGCGCGCTTCTGAATGCCGGCACTCTCACGCTCGCCGAGAGCACCATCGCCGGCAACTCTGGCGGCGGCCTCAACAATGCCGGCACGGCGACGGTGGACAACACACTTTTCGCGGCCAACACCGGCGGCAACCTCAGCGGCGCCGTCACCTCGAAAGGCTTCAATCTTTCTGACGATTCGACCGGCGTCGCCGCGCTCACCGCCGCCGGCGACCAGAACAACACGCCGGCCGGTCTCGACCCCGCCGGTCTCCAAAACAATGGCGGTCCCACCGCGACGATTGCGCTCGCGCCCGGCAGCGCGGCGATTGCGGCTGGCGGCTCGGTGTATCCACCGTTTGAACCGATTGTCGGTGGCGGGTTGCCGGTGTATCCACCGTTCACTGATCAACGCGGCGAACCGCGCTTCGTTTGCGGCACGATGGACATCGGCGCGTTCCAGACGGCATCCACCACGGTGCCGGCAATCGAACTTTTGGGCGGCGCGGTGGTGACGAATGAATGTCTCGCGGCGTTCGTCGATCCCGACGCGCTGGCCGGTAACACGTGCGGGGATGCGTTGAGTGTGGCCGGCGGCGGAACGCATACGCTCGCGTTGAGACAGAACGGCAGCGTCGTTGCGTGGGGCGATAATTCGTTCGGCCAAACGAGCGTCCCGGCAGAGTTGACTGACCCGGTCGCCATCGCGGCGGGTGAATTTCACAGCCTCGGTCTGCGCGAGGACGGCGTGGTGATCGCGTGGGGCCGCAACGGCAATGGGCAGTCCACCGTCCCGGCCGAGGCGACCAATATCGTTGCCATCGCCGCCGGTGGTTTCCACAGTCTCGCCGTAAACCAAGCCGGTAACGTGTTTGGCTGGGGTGATAACACGTTTAACCAAACCACCATTCCGGTCGATCTCACCAACGCCGTCACCGTGGCGGCCGGCCGGTATCACAGTCTGGCGTTGCGCACCGACGGCACCGTCGTGGGGTGGGGCGGCGGGACGTTCACCGCTGTGCCGGAAGACGGAGTGAATTACGGTCAGGCCAATGTGCCTGGCAGTTTGAGCGACGTGGTCGCGATTGCGGCGGGCGCGTATCACAGTTTGGCGTTGCGCGGTGATGGCCAAGTCGTGGCGTGGGGCGCGGGCTTGTCGAATCTGTTTCCCTTCGTGGATTTCGGCCAAGCGCTCGTCCCGGCGAACTTGAGCAACGTCGTTGCGATTGCCGCCGGCGGTTTCCATAGTTTGGCGCTCGGCGTCGATGGTGCCGTGACGCTGTGGGGCAACAACACTTACGGACAAAGGACGCCTCCGGCGCACTTGCATAGCGCCGCGGCGATTGCCGGCGGCACATATCACAGCCTGGCGATTGCCGATGGCGGTGCGATTGCCGGCTGGGGTTTGAATTCCAACAATCAGACCGTCGCGACGAGTGCCGTGTTGCGGTTTGATTTGTCCAATCTCATCCAGGTTAAAACCAACGGCACCTTGACCACCTCGGGTACTGCGACGCTGACGTATTCCGTCACTGACTCGCGCGGCTTGAGCAATTCCGTCGCGCGGACAGTGATCACCACGGACACGACACCGCCGGTGCCCAACGTGGCGAACCTCCCGATTCTCACGAACGCCTGTTCGATCACTCTCAGCCGGCCTACCGCAACCGATGCCTGTGCCGGTGCCATTACCGCCACGACCAGCGATCCGACCAACTACACCGCCCGCGGCACCCACACCGTCAACTGGGTCTACACCGACCTCGCCGGCAACACCGCGACGCAGCAGCAGAGCGTCGTCATTGACCGGCCGACACCGCCGGCCATTCAATGTCCCGCCAACATCACCACCGGCACCTCGCCCGGCCAATGCGGCGCGGTGGTTTTCTTCAACACGCCGGTCACCACGCCGAACTGCGCCAGCGCGGTCATCACTCAACTGGCCGGGTTGCCCAGCGGCGCGTTGTTCCCGGTCGGCGTCACCACGAACACGTTCCAAGTCACCGACCTCGACGCCAACGTCGCGCAATGCTCCTTCACCGTCACGGTCGCCGAGACGCAACCGCCGGTCTTGACCTGCCCGAGCGTCATCAGCACCTCGACGTTGCCCGGTCAATGTCTCTCCGGCCCGATCACCTACCCGGTCACTGCCACGGACAATTGTTCCGGCGTGACGCTGACATTTGATCCGCCCAACGGCACGGTCTTTGCCGTCGGCTCGAACGCGGTCGTCGCCACCGCCGTCGACACCGCCGGTAACACCAACACCTGCACGTTCCAAGTCGTCGTCCGCGACGCCGTTGGCCCGCAGGTCACCTGTCCCGGCAACATCATCACCAACGCCCTGACCGGTGCGGGAACGGTCTTGACCTTGCCGACAATTCTGGCGACGGACAGTTGCTCCAGCGCGTCGGTCTTGTTGACGCCGCCATCGGGGAGCGTCTTCCCGCCCGGTAACACCATCGTGACGGCGACGGCGTTCGACTTCTCCGGCAACCAAACGCCCTGTCAATTCACCGTGACCGTTCAAACGCCGCGCACGATTCTGGAAGGCGCGTACGTTCAAGCTCAGTCGCTCCAGATCAACGTCACCGGCGACGCCAACCAGAAGCAACTTGGCCAAGTCCTGGCGAGTTTGTTGGACGTGCTCAATGGCGGCTACTGGCAGGGCGACCTGCGGTTGAACGCCACCGGCAAGAAAGCTTTCAGCAGCGCCGGTAAAGCCGCCAAGACGCTCGTCAAGTTGAGCCAGCGCACAGATACCGGCGTGGACGCGGCGCAATGGTTGGCGCTCGCTCGGCAAATCAGCACCGGTGCGCAATCGTTGGCGTCCATCGCGACGGATGATTTGGCGAACTTGGGTACCGCGCCCAAGAATGTCGCGTCGGCAGAACAAGCGATTGCCCGCGGCGACACCAATGCTGCCGCTGGACAGCCGGATCGCGCCGTCAAAGATTACGCCAAAGCCTGGCAGACCGCGCTCAAGGGGTTGCCCTACTAAACCTGAGCCAAATCATCGTTGAATGCGCGCGCCGGCAACGCAATGCGTCCGGGACGGACGCACTCCACCAGCCGCCGTTCCGATTACCCCAGGGCTTCAACTGCCCCTCCCGCCCGGACGGAGTTTGACAGGGATGATGTGGGGTGATATTAGGGCGGCCTCGGGTTCGCATGTTTCGACACGTTGCACGCTTCATGATTGTCATGTGGCTGGTGGCGGCTGTGCTATTTTCGCAATGGCTGTTACCGGCCAAGCAAGTGGCGGCCAGTCTGCCCGCCCGCGCCCCGCTTGCTGAATGCGCGGCGGCCAATTGTACCTGTTGTGCCGGACATCCCAAGGGCGCGAAATGCTGTTGCACCGCTGAAACGCACGCCGCTGAGCTGGCCAGTGTGGAGCGGTCCGAACCGGCGTTTTGCGCGCCGGCCTGTGGTTCGGGGGACAGTGGACCAAGTTTTTTCGTTCTGAAGTGCGAAACCGTCTTGCCGGATAATCTGGGTTTTGAACCACCGGCCGCAACTTCGCAGACAGTCGTTGGGTTGCGCCGGATGCCCGTCAGCCGTGTCCGCGCGCCACTCGATCCTCCGCCGGAAACTCCTGCCCACAGTGCTTGATGATTGATCGTCCGCGTGGCGGGTCGGGGTTGACCCGGCCAACTGCCACCGGTGTGAATCGAGTTTGATCGAGAGAGTGTCTTCCATGTCGGACGGAGAATTCCATGAGTTCGTTTCCGCGGAAAAAATGTGGGTTTACATTGTTGGAGTTGTTGGTCGTGGTGGCGGTGATTGGCGTGGTGGCGGCGTTGTTGACGCCGGCATTAGGGAAAGCCAAGCGCCGCGCATTGGCGACGCAATGTCTCAATAACCTGCGGCAGATCGGCATTGCCACGGTGATGTACACGGACGACAACGTCGGGCGTTTGCCGGATTCGCAACATCACCTTGCCTCGTGGGTCGGGTCGTTGCAGCCGTATGCGGGGGGGCGGGTTTGTTACCGTTGCCCTGTGGATGGCCATCGCACGCGGATGTACAGCTATGCGATCAATGACCTCGTCACCCCTAATCCCTATGGCGCGGAGACGTTGGATTATTCGCGGCTATCGTCCATTCCTGTGCCGGCGGAGACGGTGTTTCTGGCGGAGATGGATGACCGGTTCGTGGGATCCGATCACTACCATTTTGCTGGCGATCCCGATGACGGGCCGGGCTATGTGCCCGCGGCGTTCGCGGCACAAGTGGCGGTGACCCGGCATCTCGGGGCGGCGAATTATCTCTTCACGGATGGCCATGTGGAGTTGCTCTCTTGGTCGGCAGTTACCAAAAAATTAACCCAACCGGGTTCACGCTTTGTGCATCCGGGTGGAATTCCATAACCATTACAAAAAAGGAAAAATGAAAATCAGTTATCGTAGTTTGGCCGGGGGCTTGGCGGCGGTTGCCGTCTGGCTCTCGGCTTCGGTAGCCCACGCCCAGCATGGGCACTTGAATGCCGGCGCTGTCGGCACCAATCAGGACGACGCCTTGTTCTTCGCGAACGGGGCGGACTTCGTCACCAACTCCGGCTACATCGTGACGATGGCGTACACGAATGCCGGGACGTACGCCGGTTACTTCAACGTGAATCTCACGATCACGGCGTTGCCGGCCACATCGGCCAATGGTGGCCCCGATCCTGACGCGGCAGCGTTGGGGGCGAAGCTGGCCATTGAACTCACCTCAGTCACCGGTCCGTCTGGAGCGACGTTCAGCTTCTGGCAGGGTGGTGTGCCGGTGGTGTCGCTGCAAAGCGGCCAGACCGGGACGGGCACTTGGTTGTTGAGCGGTGCAGCGGCTGGCGCACCCGGTGCCGATCCTTTCGGTCACATTCACGGCCGGCGGTTCACCGTGGATCAACCGGGGTTGTACACGATCGGGTTCACACTGTACGACATCTCGACCAACGGGATTGGCAGTGGCCCGATTCACGCGCCGTCGGAGACGTTGTACGTTAACTTCCTAGCAGTGCCGGAACCCGGCACGCTGGCGTTGGTGGGTGGCGCGCTCGTGTCGCTGGTGCTGACGATTCGGCGGCGGCGAACGTCGTAAGGATCAGGCGGAGCCGGGCGCATCCCCGGCTCCGCCTTTCCATTCATGGGCTTTCTTTCCAACCGCGCGCGGGTGGCGGCGGTGCTGGCGTTCGGCAGCGGGGCCGCCGCGTTGGCGCATCAACTGATCTGGACGCGACGCATGGTGGACGTGTTGGGGGCGAATGCCGACACGTTCGCGAATGTGATTGGCGCGTTCTTTTTGGGTTTGGCGTTGGGTGCGTGGGCGGCGGCGCGTTGGCAACCGGCGCGCGCGTGGCGGGCGGTGGCGTTGGCCGAGTTGGCGGTGGGAGTGCTCGCAGCTGGGGTGTTGTTGTCGGCGCATGGGGCGCCAAGTTGTAGCTTGAAATTTCTTTTGCAGGTCGGCCTCATTTCACCGCCGGCGTTTGCGATGGGACTCGTGTTGCCGTGGTTGTTCGCGGCGTTGCGCACGCCGAACACCGTCGGCTTGTACGCGATCAACACGCTCGGCGGAGTGACCGGCGTAGTCGTCACGTTGCTCTGGGCGTTGCCGGCGTGGGGGACGGTGGGCGCGGGGGCCGCGGCCATTGGGCTGAATCTGCTCGTCGCTGCCGGCGCGTGGCTGCTGCAGGATCAGGCGAACGCGCCGGTCGCGGTGCGCGCGCCGGCACCTGTTGATTCCCGGCTGCGCTGGCAGGCGTTCGGGTCGGGGTTTCTCGTCCTCGGCATCGAAGTCGTGATGCAACGGCAGTTCCTGCAAATCTCCATCAATTCGTTGTTTTCCAGCGGCGCTGTGCTCGCGCTCGTGTTGTTGTCGCTGGCCGGGGCGGCGTGGTTGGTGTCCGCGGCGCGGGACCGGTTGAGCGTGCGCGGGGTGTTGCTGGCGGCGGCGTTTTTGTGCGCGTGGCAACCATGCGTATTGTTGTGGTTGCGGCCCGGGTTGACGATTTTGCCGTACGAACTCACGCCATTGCCGTACGTCGGCCAACTCGCCGGGATTGGGTTGCTCGCGCTGTGCCCGGTCTTGTTGGTGAGCGGGTTGTTGTTCCCGTTGCTGCTCAAGGCGGTGGACCCGCGCAGTGTCGGTGTGCTGCTGGCGTGGAACGGGCTCGGCGGTTGGCTCGGCGCGCATTGCACCGAGGCGTGGATTAGTCCGCAGTTCGGTATTTGGACGAGTCTGCTGGTGTTTGCGTGCGGGTATGTGTTGTTGCTGTGGACGGTGCCAAACGTGCGCGTGGGATTCGGGTTGGTGGCGGTGGCGGTGTCGCTCGCGCTCGGCGCGTTCATCACGCCGCGTTTGCCGCAAGTCAGTGTGCCGCGCAGCGAACGACTCGCGTCAGTGGCGGTGGGCCGGGAAGGCGTGGTGGCCACTGTCACCGCCGCGCCGGATGACTGGCGGATGTTGTTCAACAACAGTTACACGCTCGGCGGGTCGCGCGCGCAGGGAAATCAGGAACGCCAGGCGCTCCTGCCGCTCGTGTTGCATGGTCAGCCGCGGCGCGTGGCGTGTCTCGGCGTGGCGACGGGCAGTACCGTGGGTGGTGCAACGGTGTTTCCCGGTATCGAACAGATTGACGCCATCGAGTTGTCGCCGCTCGTGTTGTGCGACGCCGAACGGTTTTTCGCGCCGTTCAACCGCGATGTGTTTCGCGACCAGCGCGTCCGGTTCATCCAGGAGGACGCGCGCTGGGTCATCGCCGCGCAAGCGGCGGCGTACGATGTGGTCGTCGGCGATCTGTTTCTGCCGTGGCGGACCGGTGAAGGCCGGCTGTTTACGCGCGAACATTTCCAAGCCGTCCAGCGCTCATTGCGGCCGGGCGGACTGTATTGCCAATGGTTGCCGATGTTTCAACTGACGCGCCCGCAATTCGAGGCCATCGCCCGCACCTTCCGGCATGTCTTCCCCGAGGCCTATTTGATTCGCGGTGATTTTTACGCCGACCTGCCGATCCTCGGCTTGGTTGGCGGCCCCGCTCCTGATTGGGCAGCGACGACGGCGGCGTGCGCCCGGATTCGCGCGCAGAGTTCGGTGACGGATCCGCTGGTGCGTCACGTGGAAGGTGTCGCCATGACCTATATCGGCCAGCTACCGGCGTTGCCCGCGGGGCCGGTCAACACCTTGAACAACGGTTGGCTGGAATGGAATGCCGGCCACAACATTCTCGGCATGGCGCAACCGTGGTTCATCGGCACCGCACTCGCGCAATTCATTCAGGAGACGCACCGGGCTGCGCAACGGACGATGCCGGCGGAGTTGGTTGCCGCCCACGATGCCGGGCAGTATTGTCTGACGCTCTCCATAGCCAGCCGGGTCAACGCCCCCGGTTTGCCAGAACTCACCGCGCAATGGTCGAGCCGGCTCCCGGCGGCATTGCAGCGCGACCCCGTTGCCGATTGGACGTGCTGGCCGGTCACGGCAAAACATCGTTGAATGCGCGCGCCGGCAACGCTACAGTCCGCGCGATGGATACGCTCCTCGCCAAAGCCGTTGCCGACTCCTGCGCCGCGATGCAAACGGTGCTCAAACAGCAAGCCGCGTTCGACAGACTCGCTGCCGCCGTGGTCGCGTGTTTGAAGAACGGCGGCAAAATTCTGACGTGCGGCAACGGTGGCAGTGCGGCGGACGCCATGCACATGGCCGAGGAATTCGTCGGCCGCTACCGGAGCAACCGCCGGTCACTCCCGGCAATTAGTCTCAACGCCGATCCGACGGCGCTCACCTGCATCGCGAATGATTTTGGCTACGACGAAGTTTTCGCCCGGCAAGTGGAAGGCCTCGGCGTGAAAGGCGACGTGCTCGTCGGCTTCACGACGAGTGGTAATTCACCGAATGTCCTGCGTGCTTTTGCCGCAGCCAAAGCGCGCGGGATTACGACGGTCGGCTTCCTTGGCAAGGATGGTGGTCAGGCCCGTGGACAAGTGGATATCGCGCTCGTCATCGAGAGCGCTGACACCGCCCGTATCCAGGAAGCGCACACGTTGCTGATGCACGTCGTCCTCGAAGTCATCGAGGGCGCCTTCCCGGCGTAGGCCATGCCGCCGGCCCTTGTCATGCGGCACGTGTTGATCGTCGAAGACGATTTCGAATTCGCTGACCTGCTGACCGAAGTCTTGAACCACGACAACTGCAGCTCTGAAATCGCCACCAATGGCCTCGAAGCTCTCGACCGGTTTCGTACGGGCACCTACGACGCCGTCATCTGCGACCTGATGATGCCGCGCCTCGATGGTGAATCCCTCTTCCGGCAGGTCGAGCGTGATTTTCCCTACCTCACCGATAAATTCATTTTCATTACCGGCCAAACCTCCCATGCGGCTGGTCGCACCAGCTTCATTTATCCCACCGGCAACACGCTGCTGACGAAACCCTTCGATATCGAAGATTTCCGGCAGGCGCTGCGCGAGTTGTTTTCCCGGACAGCCTCGCTATAATCCGTGGGCGATGGCGAGTTCCAGTTCTGACGGGTTGACCCCGATGATGCAGCAGTACCGGCGCGTGAAAAGTCAAATTCCCGCCGACGCGCTGCTGCTTTTCCGGCTGGGCGATTTTTACGAGATGTTCTTCGACGACGCCAAGACCGTGGCTGGTCTGCTCAATCTCACGCTCACGGCCCGCAACGGCACCCCGATGTGCGGCATCCCACATCACGCCGCCGAAAATTACATCGGCAAACTCCTCAAACACGGCAAGAAAATCGCCATCTGCGACCAGCTCGAAGAAGCCCAACCCGGCAAACTCGTCCAGCGCGACATCACGCAGATCCTCAGTCCCGGCACGCACTTCGACGCCCACATCCTTCACGCCGAGCGCAACAATTTCCTTGCTGCGATCTGCCCCGGCTTTGGCCTCGCCCTCATTGATCTCACCACCGGCGACTTTAAAGTCACCGAACTGAAAACCGTGGAGCAGTTGCAGAACGAGCTCACCCGCATCAAACCCGCGGAGATCATCGTCCCGGCCGAATGGTTCGAGGAGGCGAAGGCAATCATTCCGGGCGTAGCGCCATACGACGGTTGGACGTTCGAACGCGAGACCGCGTTCTTCACCTTGCGCGACCATTTCAAAGTCCAATCGCTCGACGGTTTCGGCGCGCGCGATCTGACCGTCGGACTCGGGGCTGCCGGCGGCGCGTTGCATTACCTCCAACAAGCGTTGCGGCGGAATACTGGGCACATCCACCGGCTGAGCGTCTACAACGTCAGCGACTACATGGTGCTCGACGCTGTCACTCAGCGGAATCTGGAATTGCTCGACTCGAAACATTCCCTCGTCCATTGCCTTGATCGCACCAAAACGCCGATGGGGGCGCGTTTGCTGCGGGAGTGGGTGACGCATCCATTGCGCGATGTGTCCGGAGTTGTGGCCCGGCAGGACGTGATCGCGAAGTTTTGCGATGAAGCGCACGTGCTGGCGGAATTCCGCGAACAGCTTGCCGGCGTGCGCGACATGGAGCGGACACTGGCCCGGTTGAGTGTCGGCACCGGTAACGCCCGCGACCTCGTGGCGGTGAGGGAATCGCTCGCGGCATTGCCGGGCCTGCGGAATACACTTGGTAGGAGCGACCTCCCGGTCGCGACCGGGAGGTCGCTCCTACGGGAACTGACTGCCCAAATCACCGAGCAACCCAATCTCATCGCACTCATCAGTCGCGCCATCGAGGAGTTGCCGCCGCTGACGGTTCGCGAAGGCGGCATGATCCGGTCGGGCTTTTCGGCCGAACTCGACGAGCTCAAACGCGCGATGACCGACGGCAAAAATTGGATCGCCGCGCTCCAGCAACGCGAGATCGAACGCACCGGTATCCCGTCGTTGAAGGTTCGGTACACGTCGGTCTTCGGCTACTTCATCGAGATCACGAAGTCGCATCTCGCAAAAGTACCGGCGGAGTACATCCGCAAACAGACGGTCGCGACCGGCGAGCGGTACTTCACTCCTGAGCTAAAGGAGATGGAGAACAAAATCCTCGGCGCGGAAGACAAGGCGCACGCGATGGAGTACGAGCTTTTCCTGGAAGTCCGCAAAGCGGTCATCGAGAAGTCGGCCGAAATTCAGCAATCGGCCGCCGCGATCGCCGCGCTCGATGTGCTGGCCGGTCTGGCCGAACTCGCCCGGCATCAGAACTATTGCCGGCCAGTTGTGAACGATGGCGACAAACTCGAATTCGTTGATGGCCGGCATCCCGTGTTGGAGCAGACGTTGATCGAGGAACGCTTCGTGCCCAACGACACGTTGCTCGACGCCCAAGGGAATCTCGTACTCATCATCACCGGCCCGAACATGGCCGGTAAGAGCACATACATCCGGCAAGTCGCATTGCTGACGTTGATGGCGCAGATCGGTTCGTTCATCCCGGCCAAGAGCGCGACCGTCGGTTTGGTGGATCGCATCTTCACGCGCATCGGCGCGACGGATGATTTGTCACGCGGCCAGAGTACGTTCCTCGTCGAAATGAACGAGACCGCGAACATCCTCAACAACGCCACCGGCAAGAGCCTCGTCATCCTCGACGAAATCGGTCGGGGCACGAGTACGTTCGACGGTTTGAGCATCGCGTGGGCGGTGGCTGAGCATTTACACAATACTGTTGGCGCGAAGACACTCTTCGCCACGCATTACCACGAGTTGACCGAGATGGCGGCAACGTTGCCGCGCGTGAAGAACTACAACGTGGCTGTCCGCGAGTGGCACGACCAGGTGATTTTCCTCCACAAGATTCTGCCCGGCGGCACGGACAAGAGTTACGGCATCCAAGTCGGTCGGCTGGCCGGCTTACCGAAGGCCGTTATCCAACGGGCCAAGGAAGTGCTCGCGAACCTCGAAGAAGCCGAGATCAGCGCCGACGGCAAACCGAAGCTTGCCAAGACCAAGAAGAAGAATAGTGTCAACGAAACGCCGCAAATGTTTTTGTTCAAGAAGTAGGGTGCGCTATTGCGCACCATTCGGAAATCATAACAACCAACTCGGTGCGCAATAGCGCACCCTACTAATGCCAAATTATCGACGCTGGTTTGTACCTGGCGCGACCTACTTCTTCACGTTGGTGACCGAAAATCGCGTCCCATTGTTTGCTGGCGAAATAGCCCGCGCCAATCTGCGTACCGCAATCGCGGAGTGCCGGCAGCGTTGGCCGTTCGAGTTGAATGCCATTGTCCTATTGCCGGAGCATCTCCACATGCTTTGGACATTGCCCGGCGGTGATGTGGATTTTCCACGGCGTATCGCGTGGATCAAGCGAGCGTTTACGCAGGACTGGCTGTTGGCCGGTGGTGCCGAGCAACCGATGACCGATTCACGGCAGCACCGGCGACGGCGTGGCGTCTGGCAACGGAGTTTCTGGGAGCACACCATTCGCGATGACACCGACTTTGGTCGCCATTTGGACTACATCCACTACAACCCGGTCAAACACGGTTTGGTGACTTGTCCGCACCAGTGGAGTTTTTCCAGTTTCCAGCAGTGGATCGAGCGGGGTGTCTATGCGATCGAATGGGGTTGTGCTTGTGGGGCGCGAAAGCCGGCTGCCATCACGTTTGCCGATCTGGATAAAACCGCAATGGAGTAGGGTGCGCTATTGCGCACCGCTGGGAGGGTATCAACCAGGATGGTGCGCAATAGCGCACCCTACAGGAGTTCCCAAACCTTCTGCATGTAAAACCGGTAATTCGCCAGCGGGGTGCCGTTGGGGATGCGATGATCAAGCCCGAACACACAGCCGCCGGATTTCACGAGCGGCGGGATCTTGTATTCCAACTCGGCGACGATTTCTTCGCGGCTCCTTCGCAGGACGTGTTTGTCGATGCCGCCGATGAATGCGAGCCGGCGGCCGTACTCCTCGCGCAACTTCACGATGTCCATGCCGGCGGTGGGTTCGCAGGGGTAAATCACGTTCAACCCCGTTGCCACAAACGCCGGTAAGACGGGCCGCATATCGCCGTCGCTGTCCTGCTTGAACAGTCGCGCGCCACGTTCTTGCGCCACTGCCCACACCCGCCGGTAATACGGCGCGATGAATTCCTCGACTTGTTTCGGGCCGAGCAACGGCCCGCTGCGCCCGGCCATGTCTTCGTGGACGGCGAGCTGGTCGAGATCTTCGACGCCTGCGAGCACTCGGACTGCGGTATCGCCGATGGTCTGGAGAATGTCGTGGATGAGTTCCGGTTGTTCGTAGCACGCCAGCGCGAGCGCTTCCTCGCCCATGAGTTGCCGGGGTTCGTCGAAGCCGCCGGGAATATGGGCGGTCATGACTTTGCCGGGAACAGACGGCTTTTCACCGACGCGCGTCGCGGAAAATTCGTAGTGGTGCTTGATGCGCCGCCAATCGTCCATCGTCGTGACTGGGTATGTCGTCGGCAAGGCCAGCGTCGCGGCTTTCTTCGCCATTTCCATCCGCCGTCCCATGTGGTCGCGGTAGACGAGCTGGTCGTCGCTTTCTTCCAGAATGACCGGCGCGTCGCCTCCGAGCCAGCCGGTGTTGACTGGGAGGTTGGCCTCTTGGGCATTGCGATACCGGAAGGCGGCGAAGCTGAGTTCGTCAGGAGTCGCGCCTTGGGTTTTCCATTCGTCGCGGAGGCCAAGGAGCGGGCCGAAGATTTCGGTGAACAACGGCCGGGAGTTCGCCCGAAACGTCATGTAATCGAGGTATTCTTCCCGGCTGACCACTTCGCCGGCCCGCTGGATGGCCAGATGCGCGTGGAGCGAGTGGATGTACGCGGCGGCATTCATGATTTGCTCGAAGTGATGGCCGCACAAGACGCCGGGGTGCCGTCGGGTTCGGCGTAGACTTTGTCGTACTCGTCCTGGGTGACGATCTGACTTGTGGCGCTCCGGTAATGAAACTGTAACGCGCGGCGGCGAAGCGGGGATGAGTTGGGTGGCGTTTGGTGGGGAAGCATACCGGCGAAGAACATCGCCCCGCCCGCCGGCAATTCCACGGGCACAGCGCGCTGGGGATTCAGCCGGTCGGGCATGATCTCGCAATCGGTGCCGTGATAATGCTTGCGCGGGCCGACTTTGTGTTCGCCGACGAGCACATGCATGCAGCCGTTTTCCACCAGCGCGTCATCGAGGGCGATCCAGACGCCGAGGACGGCTTCGAGCGGGGTGACGGCAAAATAGGCGTTGTCCTGATGCCACGGTTTCTCGGTGCCGATAAACGGTGGTTTGACCAGCGCCATGTCTTGAAACCGAATCGGGTCCGCGCCCAGCAACGATTCGACGACGCCGCGGATCCGCGGGTGGTTCGTCGCCAGCGTCTCAAAGAACGGACTGACCTCGCAGTACCACATCAGCTTGCGGACGCGTAATTCGAGCTCGGCGTCGGACTGGGTGTGAATATCAATTCCCTGTTGGCTTGGTTCGAACTGGACGAAGAAGCGGCTGCTCTTCGACTGGGCGTTGCGGCCGGCCTTGAACGAGAAGTCGGCGTCGCGCACGCTGCGCTGGACGAGTTCGCTCAAGGTGGCGCAAGCGGTCGCCACTTCGGATGAACTGAGGACATCGGTAAACGCCAGAAAACCGTCGCGCTGGAATTGATCGCGTTCGGGTTGCGTCAACGTCGTCGGGCAGGCCGGGAATTTCATGGCCGATAATTTGCACAGGTCGGGCGATTTCGACAATGGACAGGCTCGGCAAACTTTTGTACTTATGGCGCATGCGCCTGCCGGAGGTGAAGATCAATCTGCCGCCGCAAATCTATCGGTGCGAAGCCGGTTGGAGTTGGAGTCCGCCGCCATTGACTGATCATGACCTGTGGTACGTTCTCGACGGAGTCGGGCAGTTGGAATTGGATGGGGTGATGTATCCGGTCGGCCCGCACACCTGTTTCGTTTTCCAGCCCGGCGCACAGATCAAAGCCCGGCATGATCCGCGGCACCGCTTGCGCGTCTTTGCGGTGCACTTCGATTGCCGGGAGTTTGAGTTGCCGGTGCGTGGGGTGACGGTGCGCGACGCAGTTTTTTTCGCGGCATTGGCGCGGCGGTGTGAGGCGAGTTACCGGAGCGGGACGGCGCGGAGCCGGGAGCAGAGCGCGGCAATTGTGGCGCAGATGTTGTTGCACTTATGTGCGGAAGCCGAGGAGCCGGTAACGGTGGCTGAGGATTTACGGATCAGTGAGGCGGTGGAGTTGGTTCGAGAGGATCCCGGGCACCGGTGGACGGTAACAGAGTTGGCGCAGCGGGCGGGGTTGTCCCGGTCGCAGTTCGCGCGGCGGTTCGCAGCCGCGACTGGCTTGGCGCCAGAGCCGTTTCTGATTCAGGCGCGGATTGAGCGGGCGAAGCAGTTGTTGCGGGAAACGGAAATGTCCATCGGCCAAATCGCGGATTCGCTCGGGTACCGTGATGTGTTCTATTTCAGCCGGCAATACCGACAGGTGACCGGGCAGACGGCGTCGGCTTTCCGAAAATGAAACAGGGGCGCGGTTGTTGCCGCGCCCCTGTTTGTGAACTGAACCGGTTACTTGAGGTCGAAGCGGTCGAGGTTCATGACCTTGTTCCAAGCGGCGACGAAGTCTTGGACGAACTTCTTATGAGCGTCGTCGCAGGCGTAGACTTCGGCGAGGGCACGCAGTTCGGAGTTCGAGCCGAAGACGAGATCCACGCGACTGCCGGTCCACTTGAGCTTGCCGGTCTTGCGGTCGCGGCCTTCGAAGACATCCGCCGCTTCGGACGTGGGCTTCCACTCGGTGCCCATGTCGAGCAGGTTGACGAAGAAGTCGTTGGTCAACTGCCCCGGGCGCTTGGTGAAGACGCCGAGTTGGGATTGCCGGTGATTGGCATTCAGGACGCGCAGGCCGCCGACGAGCACAGTCGTCTCGGGAGCGGTCAATGTCAGCAACGCGGCCTTATCAATCAGCAGATGTTCGGCCGGACAGCGCGGGCCGTGGGCAGAATAATTGCGGAAGCCGTCGGCTTTTGGTTCGAGCACGGCGAATGATTCGACGTCGGTCTGCTTCTGCGACGCGTCGGTTCGGCCGGGGGTGAAGGGGACCTTCACGCTCACGCCGGCATCTTTCGCAGCCTGTTCGACAGCGGCGCAACCGCCGAGGATGATCAAGTCCGCCAGCGAGACCGGCTTCTTGAATTCTTTGCGGATCTTTTCCAGCGCCTTGAGAACTTTGGCCAACTCGGCGGGATTGTTGACTTCCCAATCTTTTTGCGGAGCGAGACGAATGCGCGCGCCGTTGGCGCCGCCGCGTTTGTCGGTGCCGCGGAACGTGGCTGCGGACGCCCAGGCGGTCGAGACGAGCTGCGAGATGGTCAGGCCGGACGCGAGAATCTTTTTCTTGAGCGCGGCGACGTCGTTCGCGCCGATCAATTTATGCGTTACCGGCGGGACGGGGTCTTGCCAGATTTGCGGTTCTTTCGGGACGAGCGCGCCGTGATACCGGGAGATCGGGCCCATGTCGCGGTGCGTCAGCTTGAACCAGGCTTTGGCGAAAGCGGTCGCGAATTCGTCGGGGTTTTCCATGAACCGTCGGGAAATCTTCTCGTAGGCTGGGTCGAACCGGAGCGAGAGGTCGGTGGTCAACATGGTCGGCAAATGTTTCTTCGACGGATCGTGGGCGTCCGGGATGATGGCTTGAGCGCCTTTGGCGACCCATTGATTCGCGCCGGCTGGGCTCTTCGTCAGTTCCCATTCATAGCCGAACAGGTTCCAGAAAAAGTTGTTGCCCCATTTGGTTGGCGTCGTCGTCCACGTGACTTCGAGTCCGCTGGTGATGGCGTCGCCGCCTTTACCGGATTTGTAAGTACTCTTCCAGCCGAGGCCTTGCTCTTCGATGGGGGCGGCTTCGGGTTCGGGGCCGACGTGGTTGGCCGGACCGGCGCCGTGGGTCTTGCCAAACGTGTGACCGCCGGCAATGAGCGCGACGGTTTCTTCATCGTTCATCGCCATGCGGCGGAACGTTTCGCGGATGTCTTTGGCGGCGGCGATGGGATCGGGATTGCCGTTCGGGCCTTCGGGGTTCACATAAATCAGACCCATCTGCACGGCGGCAAGTGGGTTGGCGAGTTCGCGGTCGCCGCTGTAGCGTTCGTCGGCGAGCCATGTCTTCTCCATGCCCCAGTTCACGTCTTCCGGCTCCCAAACATCGGCACGTCCGCCGGCAAAGCCAAAAGTTTTGAAGCCCATGGATTCGAGCGCCACGTTGCCGGCGAAGACGAGCAGGTCGGCCCACGAGATTTTCTTGCCGTATTTCTGTTTGATCGGCCAGAGGAGCCGGCGGGCTTTGTCGAGGTTCGCGTTGTCGGGCCAGCTACCGAGCGGCGCGAAACGTTGCATGCCGGTGCCGGCGCCGCCGCGTCCGTCGTGAATGCGATACGTGCCGGCCGCGTGCCAGGCCATGCGGATCATCAGCGGGCCGTAGTGACCGAAGTCGGCCGGCCACCAGTCTTGGGAAGTGGTCAGGACGACTTCGATGTCTTTCTTTAGGGCATCGAGATCGAGTTTTTTGAACTCGTCAACGTAGTTGAATTTCGTGCCCATCGGGTCGGCTGCCGGTGCGTTGGGGCGGAGAGATTTCAGGTTGAGTTGATTCGGCCACCAGGTTTGATTCGACGGAGTGCTGGCGGCGGTGTGCTGGTGCATAACAGGGCATTTGCTTTCGTTTGACATACAAGGTCTCCCAAAGGGTTGGTTGTTGCCGGAGGATTGTGAATCAAAGGTTGCCGGTCAAGCCTGAAAACGCGGGATTGACCGGCGCACTGCCGGTTCGTTAGGCTGCCGGTATTCTTAATGGGAGGCTACTCAATGAAACTCGGAACGCGAGCCACGGCGGAATTCATCGGAACGTTTTGGTTGGTGCTGGGCGGTTGCGGTAGCGCGGTCTTGGCCGCGGCATTTCCCGGTGTGGGAATTGGATTGTTGGGTGTGTCGTTTGCGTTTGGGCTGACGGTGCTGACAATGGCGTATGCGATCGGGCACATCTCCGGTTGCCATTTGAACCCGGCCGTCTCCATTGGTTTGACCGTGGCGGGACGTTTCCCTGCGCGCGAGTTGGTTTCCTATATTGTCGCGCAAGTTTTTGGAGCCGTCGTCGCGGCCGGTATTCTCTACATCATCGCCAGCGGACAGAGCGGATTCAGTCTTAGCGGTGGGTTTGCGGCGAACGGATTCGGCGAACACTCCCCCGGTCAATATTCCATGGTGGCCGGGTTCGTGACCGAAGTGGTGATGACCTTCATGTTTTTGATCATCATCCTCGGGGCGACTGACCGGCGCGCGCCGGCGGGGTTTGCGCCGATTGCGATTGGATTGGGGCTGACGCTCATTCACCTCATCAGCATTCCGGTAACTAATACCTCTGTAAATCCGGCGCGGAGTACCGGTCAGGCATTGTTTGTCGGCGGCTGGGCGATCAAACAACTCTGGCTGTTCTGGTTCGCGCCGCTGCTGGGCGCGGCGCTGGCTGGGTTGATTCACCGGGTGCTGTTGGCCGGCGAAGACACAGGCAAGAGTTAATCCCATGCCAGTCCAGAACCGCATCATCAAGGCGCAGAAGCGGAATCGGGCGCTCGTCACGTTCGATGAAAAACACATCTTCCACGCCATCATGCGCGCGGCGGAATCCATCGGTGGGCTGTCCCAAGATTATCTGCCCGGCATCAATGACAAACTCTTCGACGCCTACGCCCTCGAAGAAAAAGTCGGGGAGTTTCTCGCCGACGCCGTCGTCATCTGCCTGAACGCCGACCCGCATCACCTCATCGCCAACTTCCCGCCGACCATCGAGACGATTCAGGATTTGGTCATCCACGTCCTCCGCAGTTACGGCTTTCAGAATACCGCCGACGCGTACGAATGTTACCGGTGGGGGCGGCATTGGCTGCGGGAAGGCGCGATCAACGACGCGCAATTCGTCGGCAACGGTTTTCCGCGCAAACGCATGGACAAGACTCTCGAATGGAACCGGCAACGCGGTTGTGACACCGTCGCCGGCCTCAACGAGATCGTCCGCGCCGGCAAGATCAAACAACTCGTGGACGATTCCCTCGCCGTCTACGAAGCCTCGCTCGACGAAGCCGCGAAGAAAGTCATGACGCGCCTGAATGCCGGCGACAAGATCCGGTTATTCTGGGTGAGCGGCCCGAGTTCCTCCGGCAAGACCACGACGACGGTCAAGCTGACCGAGCGTTTGCAGAAACAGGGACTTCGGTTCCTGATGATGAACCTCGACGATTATTTCTGGGCGCTCATCGAACATCCAACCGACTGGATCAACGACCGCAATTTTGAAACGCCCGAAGCGCTCGACATCCAGTTGCTCAACCAACACATCAAAGACCTCCTCGCCGGCAAGACGATTGAAAAGCCGGTCTACAGTTTCAAGGAAGGCCGGCGCACCGCCTCGAAGCCGGTCAAACTCGAACCTGACCAGATTCTGCTCCTCGACTGTCTCCACGGATTTTACCCGCCGATTACCGAAGGCATCGACCCGAGCGCGCAATTTCGCGTCTACATTGAGACGCTCAACGTCCTCTACGAAGGCGACGGCAGCACAAAACGCCTGACGAAATTCCCCGATGTCCGTCTCATCCGCCGGATGCTCCGCGACGTGCAACACCGGAATCACAGTCCGCTCTCGACGATGCTGCACTGGCACTACGTCCGGTGGGGCGAACTGTTTTCAATCATTCCGCTCATGGGGCAGGCGGATCACGTCGTCAACGGCGGGTTGCCGTTCGACTTACCGGTGTTGAAGCCGTACTTCATCGGCCCCGGCGGCCACCTGCCGACGCCGGAAGCGGTGGATCAATACCGGGGTTTCCTCGATGCGCAGATCCGGTATCGCCGCGTCAAATCGCTGCTCGAATCAGTCGAAGGTCTAACCAAAGAACAAATCGCCGCCGTCATTCCCGGCGAAGCTGTCATCCGCGAGTTCATCGGCGGTTCGACCGTGAAGATTCCTCACAACGAGTGATGAAGAAGCACCGTCGCGCCGTCATTGATATCGGCACCAATACCGTCAAGCTCTTCATCGCCGACGTTCACGACGGGCAGGTAGTGCCGGTGGTGGCGAAAGACAAGACCACGCGACTTGGGGAAGGGGTGCACGCCACCCGGCAACTCGCCGCGCCGGCCATCGCCCGCACCGTTCAGACCATTGCCGATTACATGGCCGATGCCCGAGAACATGCGGTCGCCGGTATCTGCGGGATTACAACCAGTGCCGTCCGCGACGCGGCCAATCAGCAGGAGTTTCTCGACGCCGTCCGCCGGCAATGCGGGCTGGAAGTGAAAGTCATCAGCGGCGACCGGGAGGCGGAGTTGATTTTCCGCGGGGTGTGCAGCGACCCGGCGGTGGGGACAAGCCGGTTGCTCGTGATGGATGTTGGCGGCGGGAGCGTCGAGTTCATCCAGGGCGCGGCTGGGCAGATTGAGCGGCACCTGAGTTTGCCGCTCGGCGCGGTGCGGATGACGGAGCGGTTTGGCGAGGACTTCCCGGCGCTCGCGCAATTCTTGCGGACGACTTACCGGACGGCGCTCCGGGATTACCGGGCGGCGGGACGGAAGTTCATCGCGACCGGGGGCGCGAATCTCACGTTGGTCAGGATTGCCCAAGTGCGGACGTTCGACGAAGTGCTGGCGCTCGTGGCGCGGTTGCAGGCGCTGACTTTGGCGGAACGCCGGCAAGTGCCCGGCCTGCCGGTCGACCGCGCGGACATCATCGTGGCCGGTGGGGCGGCCTTGGCGTTTGCCATGGAAGCGGTGGGCGCGTATGAGTTGACGGTGAGCACACGCAATCTTCGCTACGGGGCGCTGTTGGAAATTCCATGACAACCTGGGTGGATCATCTCGGTGAACTGGCGATTCGCGCGCCGGCTGGGTTGCGGCGGCGGGCCCGGTTTGCGCGGGCGGCGGTGCTGGCGGCGGTGCGGGCCCCGCGCGCGGCGACGCGCCGGGAAGTCGCGCGGGCTGGGCTCCGGCAATTGCCGCTGACCGGGTTGGTGGGGTTGGCCTTGGGGGTGTTGGTGGTGGGGCAGGCGGTGGCGTTGCTCCGGCAAGTGAGCGCGCATCAATATATCGGGACCGTCATGGTGACGGTGGTGTTGCGGGAGTTGGGGCCGTTGCTGGTGGCGTTTCTCGTGGCGGCCCGGTCGGGGCCGGCGTTGGTGGTGGAATTGGGGACGCATGAGACGCAAGAGCATTGGCTCCGGGAATTGGTCGGACCACGGGTGCGGGCGTTGGCGGTGACGGTGCCGTGTCTGACGATCTACTTGATCGCGATTGCGCTGGGGAGCGGGTATCTGGTGGCGTTTCTGCAGGGGGTGCCGTTGCGGTGGCAGGTTTATACCGGGCAGTTGGCGAACGCGGTGCATTGGCTGGATTTTGGGTTGATCGGGTTGAAGGCGATTTTGTTTGGGGTGGTCATTGGCGTGGTGAGTTGTTATCACGGCTGGGTGCAAACGTTGCGGATTGAGGAGTTGCCGGGAGCCACGACGCGCGCGGTGGTCGAGAGCATGGCGCTGTGCGTCCTGCTGGATGTGGTGTTTCTGGTGGGGTATTTCGGCCGATGAATGCGCCGGCACCAGAACGCGGGGAACGCTGGGTCGGCGTGTTTGTCGTCGGCGCGCTGCTGCTGTTGGTGGCCGGGTTTGCGTATTACCTCTATCACACGGCCGAACGGCGGGGCTGGCTGGTGCCGCGGTGTCCGTACTACACGTTTGTGCAGAGTGCGGAAGGGCTGGAAGTGGGCGAGCCGGTGAAGATGATGGGGTTCGAGATCGGCGCGATTACTTCCATCGAGGCCGAACCGCCGGGCGCGTACTACAACGTCTTCGTCGGCATCGAAATCAAGCGGCCGTATTACGGCTATATCTGGGCCGACTCGAAAATCAAGGTGGCCAACGTCGGGTTGCTGGGCCGGCAACTGGAAATCTCCAAAGGCGTGACCGGGTTGCCGACCGTCAAAGACTTTAATGACCGGCCGAGCGAAGTGCTGGTGAACGGCAAGATGGTTTCACTGGCCGAAGCCCCGAAGGGCGTGTTCCTGCTGCCGGAGGAATCACCGAGTGTCACCGAACGCGCCGAGAAATTGCTGGGCCAGGTCGAAGGCGCGTTGCCGAACATCGTCGCGTTGACCAACCAATTGAACGACGTCTTCGCGAACGCCAACGGGCTGCTCACCAACAGCAGCGCCGTGATGCTCACGCTCGACCGCACCGTGGCGCAACTCGATCCGGTCATCAGCAATGCCACCGTGATTACCGGCAATCTGACCGGGCCGACGGCGGCGTTGGAAGGGCAGATCGCCATGTTGGTGCTTGGTTTGAATGAGACGTTGCTCAACCTGGCCGCCATCACCAGCAACTTGAATGTCCAGGTCCAATCCAACGACCAGAT
Source organism: Verrucomicrobiia bacterium (assembly GCA_022072455.1). Lineage (GTDB taxonomy): Bacteria > Verrucomicrobiota > Verrucomicrobiia > Palsa-1439 > Palsa-1439 > CAINDI01. The sequence continues at coordinate 207,397 of JAJVHY010000015.1, forward strand.
GCTCAGCGAGATTTCCACGCTCGTCACCAATTCCGACGATCTCGTGCAAGGCTTGAAACGCCACTGGCTGCTGCGGGGCGCGTTTAAGTCCAAAACCACCACGACCAATGCCCCAGCACCCCGCGTCAAATGAAACGCCCCCTCAACTTCGCTGTCGTCGGCTGCGGGATGTTCGCGCAGTCGTTCCACCTCCCGAACATCAACCGCTCCGCCAAGGCCAAACTTCACGTCTGTTGCGCCCGGTCCGACGCGACGCTCAATCTTGTGCGCGACAAATTCAAACCGGTCCGCATCACCAAAGACTACCGGGCCGCCATCGCCGATCCTGCAGTGGACGTGATCTGTCTCTCAACCACCGAAAAAATCCGGTTGGAAGTCATCGAAATCGCCGCCGAATTCAAGAAGCCGGTCTACTGCGAAAAACCGCTCGCCCGGACGCTGGCCGAAATGTACGAGATCCGCAAAGTCGTCCAACAATCCGGTATCCCGTTCTGCGTCGGCCATAACCGGCGCAGTTCGCCGGCTATGGTCGCCGCCCAGAAAATCTTCCGGCAACACATGGCGAATCCCAAGCCGTGCCTCTGGCGGTTCGACCGCGAAGGCAAAGACCGCCCGGTTCTTGCAGAAGACGGCGTCGCCGGCATGTCGGTGCGGATCAACGACGATTGGTGGAGTTGGAAAGGGTGGGTGTTCGACAAGGAACAAGCCCCGCACGGCGCGATGCTGTTTGAGATGACGCATTTCACCGATGTCTGCAACTGGTTTCTCGCCAGCGAGCCGGTGGAAGTTATCGCGTTGGAAAACGGCATGCTCAATCACGGCATCGTGATCCGGTACGCCGGCGGCGAAATGGCCACCATCAGCATGAGCGCCAACGGCACCTTTGGCTACCCCAAGGAACTCTACGAAGTCTTCGGCAATGGTGCCGCCGTCGTGGTGGATCACATGCTGGAAATTCGCACCGCCGGCATTGAAGGCGTACCGGCACGCCAGACCTTTCCGATGATTCGCGACGAGTTCCCCGGTATTGGCCCCGAACTGGGTTTGAGTGGCTGGCTCAAGAAGCGCGCCGCCGCCTGTCAGGAAGCCGTCGAAAAAAACAACACCGCTCTCGTCCTCCGCCCCGAACCCGACAAAGGCTGGGCGCATCAACTCGACGCATTCGTGGATGAAATCAACGGCGAAGGCCCCCAAGTCTGCGGCGTCGACGACGCCATCCGCGCCACACGGATTGCGTTTGCCGCGATCAAGTCCTCCCACAAGCGGCGCGTCGTGCCGGTGGCAGAAGTCTGACCGGCTTGCTGCTATCGGTGAGTTTCGCACGAAGTCAAGCGGACACCCTAAGTGTTTGAATTCACGTTTGACAGCCCACGGCGATAAACCTACGGTGCCTCCGCGAACGCGGCCATTCTTGAGCTGGGCGACACGCTTCCGAATATGGCAAGCGCGTTGGCTCTCGACAAGTCGCTGAGTTTCCAAGTCGTCCGCGACCAAGTCCGCTCTGACGGCGCCCCCTGAACGTGGAAATATTCCCCATGTGGAATGGCATTTCGGGCACACTCCGCGCGTGGAACTGGACGAACAACTCGCGAAGTTCATCCGCGCGCGGCGGGGCGAAAAAAACTATGAAGAGTTTGGCCGGCTGATTGGCTGCTCCGGCTCCACCGTGCATCGACTGGAGAATCGCAACCAGAATTTCACGCGCGAATTACTCAATAAGCTCAAGCAAACTTTCCGCTGCACGCTTGCCGACATCTTTCCCCACGAGTTCAACGGACACAACGGTAATGGGACCCGCCCCGTGCGTCTCCAACGCCCCCTCGCCGCTTTCCCGGCCGCCTGCTCCGGCACCGCCGAATCATCCGCCCGTGCGGCGGGATCAACTTTCGGTGCCGCAGAATGATTCCGCGGCACCATAAAATCGTTGGTAGTGTCTGAAAGGTTCAGCAAATAGAAGGGTCATGGTAGTTCTCCCTGCTAGCCAAACAACAAACACAAGGAGAACCAATCCATGACCCGGCAGAAGCATAGCATTGACGTGGCCGAACTGAA